>NZ_JODS01000019.1 GCF_000718025.1 Kitasatospora purpeofusca | reverse complement strand
CTCAGCGGTCAGGCCCCCACCCTGCGCATACCGCATACCACCGGCATACCGCAGGGATCACTACCTGTCACCACCGACAACAGAACGAAAACCTCAGTAGCTGCGCCCACACGGAGCGGTAGTCATCGCCGTCGTTGTGCGCGCCCCACGAGTCGGCCAGGGCGTCGACCAGCGTGAGACCGCGGCCGAAATCGGCGGCCTCGTCGGGGGCCCGGAGACCGGGGACGGCACCCTGGCCTCCTTCGTCGGCGACGTCGATCCAGACAGTGGTGGACGAGCGCCGGATCTCGACCCACACCGATCCGCCCAGGCGGCCGGACCTGCTGTGGAGAACGGAGTTGGTCACGAGCTCGGAGACGATCAGTTCGGCGTCCGCGACCCGGGGGTGGTCATCACCGAGGGCTTCGCGGACCAGCTTGCGGGCCGCACCCGCGGACTCGGGGACTCCGGGGAAGCGAGCGATCCATGGCATGGGGGTGCCCCTCTGCTTCTCTGTGGCGCGATCAGTCGGATACTTTGCGTGAAGCTCGGATTCGAGCTTGAAAGCTCGGGTTCGAGCTTGTCAAGCTGATGTGAGAAAACGTGAGATAGGGGCGCTCGTGCGAGAGTTGGGACGACCGGCGTATCTGCGGCTGGCGGATGTCTTGCGCGCCGAGATCGTTTCGGGCGAACGGGCGCCGGGCTCGCGGATGCCGAGCATCGCGGAGCTGTGCCGTGACCACGGGGTCTCGGAGCAACCGGTCAGGCAGGCCCTCCGGGTGCTGACCGCCGAGGGGTTGGTCGAGGGGCGCCCTGGCTCGGGGACCTATGTGCGCGTCCGGCCGGTACCGGCGCGGATGGCACGCGGGCGCTACCACGCGGCTGGCAGCCCGTTCGCCGCGGAGAGCCGCGCCCGCGGGGTCGAGCCGTCGTGGTCGTGCGACTCCCAGAAGACGTACGCGACCGCCGCCCTGGCTCTCCGGCTCGGCATCCCGGAGGGCGATCCGGTGATGCAGAGCCAGTACGTCTTCCGCGCCGACGGCGAACCGACCCAACTGTCGACCAGCTGGGAACCGATGGCGGTCACCGGCGGGACGGCCGTCGTGCTGCCCGAGAACGGCCCGCTGGCCGGTTCCGGGGTGGTGGCGCGGATGTCCGCCATCGGCATCGCGGTCACGCGGGTGACCGAGGACGTGTCCGCCAGGCCGGTCCTTGAGATCGAGGCGGAGCCGCTCGGCATCCCGCTGGGCTCGACCGTGCTCGCGATAGAACGCAGCCACTGGGCAGGCGAGTTGGCGGTCGAGACGGCGGACATCGTGCTTACCGCCGACCGGTTCCGCCTCTCGTACGAGATCGACATCCCGCCCTTTCGGGCCTGATCCGGGACGACAGTGCCGAGTGCACCTGACGGCCAGTCAAGATCTCTGTATATCCCCCTAGACAGTCGAGCGGGCGACGCTCTACCTTGTTGTCTACCCCCCTAGACGGCAATCTCGGGGCGGTCGGCTTCCGACTGTCCAGGGGGGTAGACAGGAGAGATCCTCATGGCCATCCGTGGTGCGATCCCCGTCCGTTTCGAGGACGTCTTCCCCGCCGGCGCGTTCGCCGTCTCGGTCGAGCCGGTCGCCGACTTCGAGGCGAGCAAGAGCGGCACGAAGGTGCAGGCGCGCGACAAGTCGACCGGGCACCCGCTCTGGGTCGTCTCGGTGGTCGACCCGGACCCGGAGGCGCGCGACACCTCCGCCCGCGTCAAGGTCGTGGCCCCGGTCCTTCCGGTGCTGCCGGACGCAGCTCCGGGCCTGCCCTTCCGGCCGGTCGAGTTCGACGGCCTGACCGTGACGGCCTACGTCAACAACAGCGGCCGGGTCGCCTACTCGTTCAAGGCCACCGACGTCAGGGCGCCCGCCCCGGCCCGCTCCTCCGCGAAGTCCGCGGCCTGACCCCGGCTTCGCCCGTCCTGGCGCGCAGCTGCACGTCGGCTCGCGCGCCGGGCGGCGCCACCCATCCCCCTCGCGGTGTGAACTGAGGTGAAACACAGACATGTTCAAGTTGAGCAGCACCCTCAAGTCCGTACTCCTGGCCCTACTGGCCGCCTTGATCGACTACTCGTGGGTCGTGGCCCACCTCGGCCCGACCGCCGGGTTGCTGGTGATCGCGGTCCTCGTCGCCGGTCCGGTCGGCAGGCTGGTGTACCGGGCGAAGTCCTTGCGCTCGCGGATCCGGCGCGGCTGGCCGGAGTTGAGCTACTCCCTGGGGCTGTGGCAGCAGGCACCGCTGCCCCGCTTCGACGCCCCGTACGAGTACGTGTGGCCGCGCATCGCGCGGATGCGCAAGCACCCCGGCGGCCTGGACGTCCTGATCGGGTTGCTGCCGGGACAGGTCCCCGAACAGGTCGCCCAGCACGCGCACGGGATCGCGCACGCCTGGCGCGTCCACCGGGTGGAAGTGACCAGCCCCCGTCGTGGGGCCGTGGTCCTGCGGGCGTGGACCTTCGACCCGCTCGCCAAGCCGTTCACGTCCGCCAGCCGCACTCCCAGGCCGGTGCGGCGCACGTTCGGCAGCTGGCTAAGGGGGTGGTTCGGTCGGGTCCGGGCGCTGGCCCGGAGGTGCCGGTTTCGCCTTCGCGGCGTGGCGGTCGGAACGCGGAAGGCCGCCGCGTCCGTCTGGGCGGCTTCGGCATCTGGCCTTCCGGGCGCTGGCGGCAGTCCTGAGGCTGGTCCGCCGAGCACAGCGGCACCTGGCGGAGATCGCGGCGGAGGTGGAGCTGAGGCCGAACCGCTCGGCCAAGTCCCGTGGCGGTCGGTGAGGATCGGCGCCCAGGAGGACGGCAAGCCCTGGCAGCTGCGACTGCACGGCACCCATGTCCTGGTCGCCGGGGTCACCGGCTCCGGAAAGGGATCCGTCCTGTGGGGTGTGGTCCGGGAGCTGCTGCCCGGAGTGTCCGCCGGCCTGGTGGAGATCTGGGCGCTGGACCCGAAGCGCATGGAACTGTCCTTCGGTGCGGCCCTGTTCACCAGGTACACCAGCGACCCCGAGGTCATGGTCGAGCTGCTCGAATCGGCCGTCGACCGGATGCAGGAACGCGCCCTGGCCTTCGCCGGTCGCTTCCGGGCCCACGTCCCCACTGCGGCTTCGCCGTTCGTCGTCGTCATGGTCGACGAACTCGCCTTCCTCACCGCCTACCAGCCCGACCGGGACCTCCGGCGCCGTGCCGAGGCGGCGATCGCGACCCTGACCAGCCAGGGCCGCTCGGTCGGCTTCTGCCTCGTCGGTGCCCTCCAGGACCCGCGCAAGGAAGTCATGAACCTCCGCAACCTGTTCCCCGACCGGATCGCCCTGCGCATGGACGAAGCCGCGCAGGTGGACATGGTCCTCGGCAGCGGCGCCCGCGACCGGGGCGCGTACGCGGACCTGATCTCGCCCGACCCCACGACCGGCGCGGGCGTCGGCTATGTCCGCAACGAAGGCAGCCCGACCCCGGTCCGCGTGCGGGCGGCCTACGTCTCCGACGCCGAGATCGAGGCCCTGGTCGCCCGGTACGACAACCAGTCCGTCTACAGGGCGTCTAGCCCCCTGGACAACAGCGTGGACACGTCCTCGGAAGGTGGTGCACAGCCGTGATCGTCACCGGCTCGCTCGTCCTGTTCCTCGGCGCACTGATCGCCGTCCTCCTCCGGCACCAGGCCCTGAAGGCCACGCACCTGATCCTCTGCGGCGTCTTCGGCTTCCTCCTCGCCGAGACCGGCGCCTCCTCCCTGATCAAGCACCTGCTCGCCTGGCTCACCAAGACCCTCGCCACCATCCACCCCTGACCGGAGGTACCGCCATGACCCACCGCCGCCTGCCCACCGCCGCCAACTACCCCGTCCCCACGCCGGCGAACGGCCAGGATCCGCGCTTCACCCGCGGCCTGCTCTTCGACATCGCCCGCCGGATCGAGGACGCCGGCTTCCCGCCCATCACCACCGGCCACGACCTGGTCCGCCTGATGGAGACCCTCTACGTCTTCTGCTACTCGGAAGACCGCTGATGACCGGAAACACCCACGCGGAACGGGCCCGGATGCCCCTGGCCCGTTCCGTGCTCCGCCAGGTCGCCGAGGAACACGGCGTCTGCGTCCGGCCGGTGGCTCTGCGCCGCACCGACACCGCCACCGGCCACACCGAGCTCGTCGACATCCCCTGCGGTGCCACCCGCGCGAGCCTCTGCCCCAGCTGCGCCGAACGCAAGCGCCGCCTGCGCGCCGCCCAGTGCCGCGAAGGCTGGCACCTCACCGAGGAACCCGTCCTCGAACCCGACCCCGCCACCGCCGCGCAGCAGTACCTCACCGAACTGCGGGCCGACCTGACCAAGGCCCACACCGAGGCCACCGGAGCGGAGGCCGACGAACTCGCCTCGCTGCTCGTCGAGATCGACACCGAACTCGACGAGACCGGCGTCCGCGGCACCCTCGCCCCCGCCCCGGCCGCCCGCCGGGTCCGCTCCACCCGACGCCGGCAGGACACCAGCGACTTGCCCCGCCGCCCGGTCGAGAACCGCACACTCGGCAAGGCGTACACCACGCCCGACGGCCGGACCTTCCGCCCCTCGCTGTTCCTGACCCTCACCCTGCCCTCGTACGGACGCGTCCGCTCCGACGGCACCCCCGTCGACCCGACCACCTACGACTACCGCCGGGCCGCACGGGACGCCCTCCACTTCCCCAAGCTGATCGACCGGTTCGTCCAGAACCTGCGCCGCTTCGTCGGCCACGACGTCCAGTACTTCGCCGTCGTCGAACCTCAGCGCCGTCTCGCCCCGCACCTGCACCTCGCCCTGCGGGGCACTGTCTCCCGCGCCGAACTGCGCCAGGTCGTCGCCGCCACCTACCACCAGGTCTGGTGGCCGCCCGCCGACCACCCGGTCCACGCTCCCGACGCGCCGCCGCACTGGTCACCCGAACACGGCGCCTTCCTCGACCCGACCACCCACGAACCGCTGCCCACCTGGGACGACGCCCTCGACCAACTCGACGACGAACCCGAAGCCCAGCCCGCGCACGTACTCCGCTTCGGCCCCCAGCTCGACGCCCAAGGCGTCCTCGTCGGCTCACCGCAGGCCGCCCGCTGCGTCCGCTACCTGACCAAGTACCTCACCAAGTCCGTCGCCGAGTGCCACACCCCGACCGGCACGACCGAGAGCGACCACGTCGACCGCCTCGCCGCCGAACTCCGCCACGAACCCTGCTCACCGACGTGCGCCAACTGGCTCCTCCACGGCATCCAGCCCAAGAACGCACACCCCGCCCTGCGCCCCGGCGCCTGCCGCTCCCGCGCCCACAAACGCGAACACCTCGGCTACGGCGGCCGCCGGGTCCTCGTCTCCCGCAAATGGTCCGGCAAGACCCTCACCGACCACCGCACCGAACGTCGCACCTGGGTCCTCGACGTCCTTGGCGACACCGCCGCCCGCACCGAAACCCACCGCTACCTCTGGGAACCTGTGCGCCCGGGGGACCCCGATATGTCGCCCCTTGCGACCCGGCTCCTGCGGGCCGTCGCCGAACGCGTCCGCTGGCGACAGGCCCTGGACGAAGCCCTGGCCCGCGCCGAAGGACCCCTCTCCCCCGCATCCGCGGTCACACCCGAAGGGAAGGCAGCATGACATCCCCGGACCCCCTCCTGACCACCGCCCAGGCGGCCGAACTGCTCGGCACCACTGAACGCTTCCCTCGACGGCTGATCGCGGAGCGACGCATCGCCTTCGTGAAGGTCGGACGCCACGTCCGCATCCCGGCGTCGGCCCTGGCCGAGTACATCGCTGCCCGCACGGTCCAGCCGGTCAGCCGGACCCGTCAGCTGCGGAGGGCCGCCTGATGGCCAACGCCAAGGGAAACCGCCGGCGCTTCGGGTCGCTCCGCCAACAGCCCTCCGGGCGCTGGCAGATCCGCTACCCGGACCCGGCCACCGGGCTGATGCGCAGCGGAGAGGAGACCTACCCGACCAAGACCGATGCCGAGATCGCGCTCACGCTCATCGAGGCGGACATCAAGCGCGACAAGTGGACCGACCCCGACGCCGGGAAGGCCAAGCTCGGCGACTTCGCCGCCACCTGGCTGCGGGACCGCAAGCTGGAGGAGAGCACCCGCGAGCGGTCCGCGATCACCCTCCGCCAGTACATCCAGCCCGGCCTGGGCCACCGGACGCTCGCCGAGATCACCCCGGCCCGGGTGCGGTCCTGGCGGTCCGCGCTACTGGAGGACGGGGCCGGCGAGCCCTCGGTGGTCAAGGCGTACCAGCTGCTGCGGGCCATCATGAACACCGCCCTCGACGACGAGTTGATCCAGCGCAACCCGTGCCGGATCAAGGGCGCTGACACCTACGACGTGCCGGAGCGACCCGTCCTCTCCGTCACCGAGGTGTTCGCCGTCGCCGAGGCCATCGGTTCGCGGTGGAGGGTCCTGGTGCTGCTGACCGCGTTCACCACGCTCCGCTTCGGCGAACTGGCCGCGCTCCGCCGACGGGACGTCGACCTCGCGAACCGACTCGTCCGGGTGCAGCGCAACCAGGCGGAGCTGAACAGCGGACGCCTCTACGACAAGGCGCCCAAGAGCCGCGCGGGCTTCCGGCCGGTGGCCTTCCCCGCCGAGATCGTCGACGACCTGGCCCACCACCTCGACCGCTACGCCGGCCCCGGACCGGACGGCCACCTCTTCATCGGCCCTCGCGGCGGGAAGCTCCGCCGCAGCAACTTCCGGGACGACTGGATCCGCGCCCGCACCGCCGCTGGGGTGAGTGAGGATGCCCACTTCCACGACCTGCGGCACACCGGCAACACCCTCGCCTCCCAGAACGGGGCCAGCACCCGGGAACTCATGACCAGGATGGGCCACAGCAGCACCCGGGCTGCGCTGATCTACCAGCACATGACCAGCGACCGGGATCGCGCCATCGCCGATCGGATGGGGGCCGCGGTCAGGGAGGCACTCGGCGAGCCGGGGGCTTCTGGCGCGGGGTAACGCGGGACGAGTAGGGCACCGAAACTCAGGGGCCAGTTCGGGCAGATCCTGCCTCCGAGCTGGCCCTTCTCATTCTGTGGGCGCGGATGGTTCCGATCCGCCGACATCTGCTGCGGGCAGAACTACATGCCACGACTGCCGCGTCCTGTTTTGGACCCCGATGACTGGCGGACTGCGAGATCTGCCAAGGATGCAACTCAGAACGTCGGGATGCGTTGGTCCGCGCCGGCGTTGGAACGCCCTTTTTCTGCGTCTCGCTGACCACTGAGCGCGACATCACTAGCATGTGGGTGCGCGCGACGGATGCAGAGATCAACGCACCTGCAGAGCACCGCACTTCTGCGCACTTGCGGCCGACATGACACCGACCGCCTGACCGTGATGCTGCCATCGAAGGACCGGAATGGCCGATCAGCCCACTCCATACCCGTACGGGCCTCCCGCGCCTGCGGACGAAGCGCCGCTCTTCCGTTGGATACGACATAACCCGAGGCCCGCCGTCGCGATAGGGACGACCACGCTGCTCGTTCTGGCGGCTGTCGTTGCCAGCACTACGGCTTCCGACGACCTCGACCTTACCGAGTACGACGCGAGCGGCGACGTGGTCGGTGTGAGCTGTAGAAGCAGCGCTGAGTACACCGCTGGAATTCTCATGGAGTGGACTGGGTGCACCGCGAGCATTCACAACACCACCGGCCGCATGCAGGCATACACGCTCTACGTAGGATGCCGAACCTTCGCCGGCTCTGCACCAGACGCAGTGCATGATCTCCAGTACGTCGCCCCTGACCCGAACCCGAGTAGTCAGTTCGTCGAACTGAGCCGGTTTGCGAGCCAGGTCACCTTCGGTCCGAAAGACTGCAAACTCATTTCGGCGACACGGCGAAACGTCCGTCCTGGCGAGCTCCAGCGAGCCACTTTCCAGTAAGGCGCAGCCTGCCATTGTGCTCCGGGGCCGCTGACTGGGAGCTGCTAGCCGGGATAGGCCACTGCCGCGCTTGGGCGACGGCAAACCCGCAATGACCGCGACGGAACGATCGCCAATCGGAGGGGCAGCGACCAGAGAGGCGCTCGGCCGGCCAGGAGCATCTGGCACGGGGGTGGCACGCGAGGGGTAGGACCCCAGAAACGATCAAGGGCCAGTTCGGGAGGATCCTGCCTCCGAACTGGCCCTTCTCCGCTGTGGGCGCGGACGGTTTCGAACCGCCGACATCTGCTTTGTAAGAGCAGCGCTCTACCACTGAGCTACGCGCCCCCCGTCGGGCGGGTCCCGGGGTGGGGCGCACGACGAGTGCCTAGGGTACCTGGTCCCGGGGGGTGGTGTGGTGCGGGTGGTGGGGCGGTGGGGCGGGTGGGGTGCCGGGTCCGGGGGGTGATCGGGAAGAATGGGGGTGGATCAGCGGTCGGGAACCAGGGAGCGCGCAGTGAGGGTGGCCGGCGGAGGCGGGCGGGGGCGACGGCGGGGGCCGGGGAGCGCGGTGGCCGAGGCGCTGGTGCTGCCGGTGGTGGTCGCGGGGGCGTTGGGGGCCGCGGGGGCGGCGTCGTTCGGGGCCGGCGGGGGCTGGTGGGGGCGGCGCGGCGGTGACGGCATGCGGGCGGACGCCCGGGCGGCCAGGGACGCGGCGCAGCAGGCGTTCTACGACGTGGACTCGACCCAGCGCGAGGTGCGGCTGGCGGTGGAGACGGTGCGTTCGGTCGGGGACAGCGCGACGGCCCGGCGGGCGGTCGCGGACTTCGAGGCGATCTCGGGCCGGGTCGACCAGGTGACCGTGAACTACCTGTCCGCCCTGGACGCGCACGACCTGGACGCGGAGGAGCTGGAGTCCGGTGCGGCCGCGCGGGCCAAGCACCAGCTGGACGATGTGAAGGGCCAGCTCGGTTCGGCGCTGTCGGAGCTGAACGACTTCCTGCGCAGGCTGCAGCCGACGCTGGAGCGGGCCGAGTCGCAGCTGATGCGGGTGGCGCCGGCGGTGGAGCAGGCCAAGCGGGCGCTGCTGGACGCCAGTAACGCGCTGGACGTGGCGCGCGGCGCCGGGCTGCGGGCGGACGGGCCGGCGGCGCGGCTGGCCGAGCTGGCGCCGGAGCTGGGGCGGCTGAACGAGGGGGTGGCCCGGCACGGGGTGCCGGACACGCTGGAGCGCGCGGAGCGGGTGAAGGAGCGCGCGGAGGCGATCGCGGCGGAGGTCGGGCACCTGCCGGAGCGGGCCCGGGAGATCGACCGGCGGGTGGCCAGTCTGCGGACCAGGATCCAGGCGCTGGAGACCAAGGCCGGTACGGTGCCGCCGGCGCTGAGCGAGTTGCGCCGGCGGTTCTCGGCGGCGTGCTGGCAGGACCTCCAGCGGGTGCCGGACCAGGTGGCGGAGGCCGGGCGGGCCGCCGAGGGCAAGCTGGCCGAGGCGGCGCGGGCCCGGGACGAGCAGCGGTGGGCGGATGCCACGGGGGCGCTGGGGACGGTGCGCGCGCTGCTGGACACGGCGGACGGGTCGGTGGTCGCGGTGAACGAGCGGCTGCGGCAGCTGAACGAGGTGCAGATCGACCCGAACAAGGAGGTCGAGCGGGCCCGGTTCGCGCTGCGGGACGCCCAGCGGCTGGCGATGGCCGGGCGGCACGCGCCGGATCCGCGGCACGCCGCGCCGCTGGACGCGGCGGTGGCCCGGCTGGACCGCGCGGTGGCCGAGCTGGAGGCGGCCGGGCGGCATCCGGACTACTGGCGGTTCCTGACCGAGTTGGCGGCGGTGCGGGAGTCGGCGGCGAACGTGGTGGAGCTGATCCGCGGCGAGCTCGGGGGACAGAAGTAGGCATCGGGGGCGCGAAGGGTTCGACCTGCGGTGGCCCGGATACGCTGGCGGGTATGCCTCGTTATGACTTCCGCTGCCGCTCCTGCGGCGCCACGTTCGAGCTCCGCCGCGCGATGGCGCAGGCCAACGACCCCGCGGTCTGCCCGCAGGGCCACCCGGACACCGTGAAGCTGCTGTCGACCGTCGCCGTGACCGGTGCGGCCGCCGGCGGCGCCGCGCCGCAGCAGGCCCCGTCGGCCGGTGGCGGCGGGGGGTGCTGCGGCGGCGGCTGCTGCGGCTAGCCGGAAGCCGGGCGCTCTCCGGGGCCTAGGCGCCGAGCGCCGGAGCCGGGGCCGGGACCGGAGTCCCGACCTCGCCCCGGACCCGGGCCAGGAAGCGGCGGGCGATCTCCTCGCCCGCCGCGACGCCGATCTCGTCGAGGGCGATGACCCCGGGCGCCGTCCAGCCGGTGTCGGCCAGTTCGCCATGGCCGGGGCGCCAGCCGGCGTCGGCGGCGAGCAGCAGGTCGGCGTCGAGCAGCGAGTCCCCGGCGGACAGCACCGTGGACGGGCCGACCCGCCGGACGACCTCCGCCAGCGCCGCGCTCTTGCTGAGCGGCGCCGGCACCGCGTACACCTTGCGGCCCTGGAGCGAGACGGTCCAGCCGCGTTCGGCGCACCAGCCGGTGAGTTCGGCGATCCAGCCGGCCGGCAGTTCGGCGCGCTCGACGACCAGGTAGGCGAACAGCTCGTCGGCGACCCGCCGCTTGTGGGTCCACTCGGGGTCGGCGCAGAGGGCCAGGTGCTCGACCACCTCGGCCAGCGGCGCCGCCCCCTCGGCCAGCCGGCCGGCCATCTCGGTCTGCCAGTCCTCGTCCGGCACGCCGTCGACGAGCAGTCGGCCGCCGTTGGCGCAGATCGCGTAGGGCGGGACCCAACCGGGCGTCGGACCGGGCAGGTTGACCCGCTCGTACTGGGCCCGGGTGCGGGTGGTGGCGGGGACGAGCACGGCCTCGCGGGCGAGTTCGACGAGCAGCGCGGCGGCCTGCTCGGTCATGAAGGACAGCGCCTTGCCGTCGTGCACCTCGACGGAGAGCAGGCGCGGCGCGAGCCGGTCCGGCACGTCCAGGGCGAGGGCCCGGTTGGAGTAGATCAGGGTGCGGTCGAGGTCGCTCGCGACGACGAAGCGCGGTGCTCCGGCGGAGCGCGATACGTCGGCGGAGCCGCCGTCCGGGCGTGCGTGACCACTCATCGGGCTCAGGACTCCTTGGTGAGGACGGCCGTGCCGGAGGCGCCGGTCGCCCCCCGGGTGTAGCGGGGGTGGATGAGGCCGACGCAGGAGTACGGCAGGTCGTCCACCTCCTCGACCGGCACTCCCCGCTGGGCGGCGAGCAGCCGGACGTGGTCGAGGTCGGCGCCGGCGCCGCGCCGGGCGAGCACCCGCCAGGGGACGCGGCGCAGCATGACCCGGGTGGTCTCGCCGACGCCGGGCTTGACCAGGTTGACGCTGTCGATGCCGTACTCGGTGCTGATCCGCTCGACGGCGGCCCAGCCGGCCCAGTCGGGGGCGCGCTCCTCGGCGTGCTCGGGGGCGAGGAACCGGTCGGCGGCGGCGAGGGCCTCGGCCCGGACGTCGGCGAAGTGGTCGGCGACGGTGTCCAGGAAGGCGCCGGAGACGTCGGCGCCGGCCAGCTCGGTGTAGTGCTTGGCGCCGTGGAAGTCGTCCGGGCCGATCAGGTCGGAGCGCAGCACGGTGCGCGAGACCAGGCCGGAGACGGTCGAGTTGAGGCAGGCGGAGGGGATCAGGAAGTCGTCCCGGGTGCCGAAGGTGCGCACGCAGCGGCCGGGGTCGGCGAGGACGGCGAGGTCCGGGTCGAAGCCGGTCCCGGCGAGGGCCTCGGCGAGTTCGCGGGTGATCGCGCCCTTGCCGGTCCAGCCGTCGACGAACACCACGTCGGCGGCCCGGTGGTGGGCGTCGAGGTAGCGCAGGGCGGCCGGGTCGATGCCGCGGCCGCGGACGATCGAGACGGCGTAGTGCGGGGCGTCGAGGCCGTGTCCGGCGGCGAGCCAGCGGCGGATCAGGATGCCGACCGGCGTCCCGGCGCGGGCCAGCGAGGCGAGCACCAGGCCGGGGCCGCGCTCGCGCAGCAGGGTCTCGGCGACGGTGCCGACGGCGAGCGCGATCCGGCGGGCGGAGACCCGCAGCGCCTGGTGGAACAGCTCCTGGTACTCGGGGCTCGGCTGGTACTCGACCGGCAGCGACTCGGCGTAGTGGGCGCCGCCGCTCTGCACGGCCTCCTCGCGCTCCTCGGTGGGTGCCTCCAGGTCGACGCCGGTGAGGTCCTTGAGCAGCCAGGCCACTTCGTCGGCGCGGTAGGAGGAGAACTCGGGGCCGTACAGCGGACGTGCCGGGGCCGCCGGGCCGGCGGGGGCGCTCGGCCGGTGGGACGGCAGGACGGCGAGCACCACCCGGTCGGTGACCCGGCGCAGCTGGCCGAGCAGGGCGCGCTCGCCCTCGTGCAGGGCGGGGGTGTCGGCGGTGTCGTCGACCACCAGCACCACGGTGCCGAAGCGGCGGGCCGGGTCGGCTCCGGGGGCGACGTTGTAGGCGTAGCGCTCGCGGGAGGAGTCGTCGGCCGGGTCGTCGTGGGCGGGGAAGGCCAGCCGGGTGCGGATGGCGTAGCCGGGGTCGTCGACGGCGAGGACGGGCGAGCGGGTGGTGGTGGAGTAGTGGACGCGGTCGGTGCCGCCGGGCAGCCGCTCGGCGAGGGCGTCGGCCAGCCGCAGCGGCGCGTACATCAGCTCCTCGAAGCCGAGCACCAGTACCCGTCCGTCACTGTCCCCGGGCTCGACCGCGGCCGCCAGCTGCTCGGCCAGACCGGGCAGCGCCGCCTCCAGCCGCGCCCGGTGCTCCCGGGTGAACCCGTGCCGTCCGCCGTCGGGCAGCCCGGTCGGCCAGTCCAGGTCGACCCGCACCAGCGGGGCGGCCGGGGCGGCCGGCGGCTCGGGCGCGGGACCGGCCTCGGCGATCAGCCGCTCGGCCCGGTCCAGGACGTCGGCGGGCAGTTCGACGCCGCCGTCGGCCAGCGCCACCAGGTCCAGCCGGACGCCGAGTTCGGCCGCGGTGTCGGCGAGCCGCCGCCGGTCGGCCGGGCCGCGCAGGTCGACCAGCGCGACCACCACGTAGTGCTCGCGCGGGTGGTTGGCGTGCAGTTCACGGATGGTGTTGAGCACGGTGGTGCCGGTCGAGAACTCGTCGTCCACCAGCACCAGCGGGCCGTCACCGGCGAGCAGCCCGGGGTCCGCGGGCAGCAGCAGGTGGGAGGTGGCGTGCGAGTGCTCCTCCTCGAAGCCGCCGACCGGGGTGAGGCCGGGCACCGGGCGGCGGGTGGAGTGCAGGTAGGGGGCGTCCAGGCCGTCGGCGACGCTGTGGCCGAGGCCGGTGGCGGTCTCCGCGTAGCCGAGGACGACGGCGCGGTCGGCGCTCTCCTCGGGGAGCGACGCCAGCAGGTCGCGGACCCGGCGGCCGAGCTCCAGGCCGGCGCCGTGCACCACCGCGGGCCGCTGCGGGACGTGCTTGCCGAGCACGGTGGAGACCAGCAGGTGGGCCCGCTTGCGGTTCTCCCGCAGGGCGAGGCCGACCAGCTCGGGGAGGCGCTCGGAGCCGGTCAGCGCGACGCCCGCCCGCTCGGCCACCCAGCGTCCGGTCCACTCCCCCGCTCCCGCGGGTCCCTCGGCGCTCGCCCCGAGGGGCCCGCCGACCCCGTCCGTCCCGTCGGCTCCAGTGGTCCGGTCCTGCTGCGCTGCTGTCACTACGGGTCCTGTCTTCGGTCTGTGCGGTGCGGTGCGGTGGCGCCGCGGTGGTGCCGCGGTGGGCAAGGTCTGACGGGCCGGCCCCGGGCCGGCCGGGCGGCTCAGCGGCAGAGGCAGGCCGAGAGCAGCTCCGCGAAGCTGACGTCCTCCCGGGCCACCCCGAACACCTCGGCGCGCAGCAACACCCGCTCCGCCCAGGCCCGGTGGGGCTTCGCCTCGTTCATCTTGTTGGTGTACGCCGAGCGCAGCACCCCGCCCCCGCCGCGCTCCTGCTGGAGGATGTCATGGGCGTCGCTGTACTCCTCGTGCGTGACGACGGAGAGCGCGTGGACGGCGGGCACATGGCTGGGGTGGATGCAGGTCTTGCCCAACAGGCCGTTGGCGCGGTCGAGTTCTATCTCGCGGATGAGCCCGTCCAGGTCGTGCTCGATGATCCGCCGGCGGACGGCCTCGCGCGAGGGCTCGGCCTCCGCGAACGGGGTGCGGCGCAGCTGCGGCTTGAACATCCGCTCCTGGACCGGGAAGTACTCCCAGACCGGGCCGGTGACGGTGAACCCGGTACCGTCGGCGCGGCCGAGCACGTTCACCACGTCGCCGATCACCGAGGCGACCAGCGCCACGTCGTACGCGGTCAGGTCGGGCGAGCGGCGCAGGCCGTACGCGGAGCAGAGGTCGGTGACGCCGAGGCGGACGGCGAGGACCCGCTCGCGGTGCTTGTCGAGCAGCCTGGCTATGCCGAAGAGCTGGTCGCGGCGGGTCTCCAGGTGGGCGAGCTCGGGCGATTCCAGGACGGGCATCGCGAACAGCCGGCGCCCGGTGGCGGCCTCGGCGGCGGCGAGCGCCTCCAGGAAGTCGCCGCCGGTGTCCTCGGTGAACTTCGGCAGGACGAAGCCGGTGAGCAGTCCGATCGCGGGTCCGAGCCGGCCGGCGAGGTCGGTCAGCTGCGCCGGGGTCCGCACCCTCACGAAGAGAAGGGGAAGATCCTGTGTGCAATCGGTGGAGATCCCGCCCGGGTCGACACCCTCCGTCACAACGGGCCCGGCACCCTCCGTGACGCCGGAGCGGGTACTCTCCGTGACCTCCGCCCAGAGCTCGCCGAGCCGGGCCACCAGGTTGGCCTCGGCGTCCGGGACCTCGTGGTCGGCGATGGCGTCCTCCAGGCAGAGCACCATCGAGACGACGCCCTGCGCGGCCTGCTTGCGGATGTCCGTGCGCAGGGTGGCGCGGGTGGCCGGGCTGTAGAGCGTGGCGCCCAGCGCGGTGGCGAGCACGGCCGCCGCGCTGTCGGCGGTGAACTCCCCGGGAGCGCTGAGAAAGAGCCGGTCGCGGACGTCGTCCGCGAGGTGGCCGAAGTGGCGCAAGGTGCTCTCCTCAGGAGGTTCGGCCGCCGGTCCGGCGGAGGCGGGGAAGGACGGGGAGGGACGGCGGCGACACCCGGTCCAGCACCCGGTTCAACCGGCTCGACGGCCGTGGTGGTTCCCGGTCCGGCCCCGTCCGGTCACCGTTGTCCGGCACGGAGCCCCCCGCCCGCCCATCGTACGGACGGTGCCGGGTCGTGGAGGGTTCCGAAACATCGAATTCTCGGAAGGTTACCTTCCACTTCACAAAGCGCAAGCGTTGGCAAAGTCCCCCCACAACGCCTACTCCGGTCACGTTGTCCGAAGGGGTGGCGAACAGGCAGGATGGTCGGCTATGACGCACGTGATGGCCAAGGGCGCCAACATCGCACTGCCGGTGGCGGCTGTCCGCGCCGTGCTGCGCTGGAGCGCCACGCCCGGTGCGCCGGACGTGGACGCCTCCGCGCTGCTGCTCGGCGCGGGCGGCAAGGTCCGCTCGGACGCCGACTTCGTCTTCTACAACCAGCCTCGGCACCCGTCCGGCCTGGTGCGCCACCTGCCCAAGCAGCAGACCGCCGACGGCGGCGAGATCACCGACACCGTCGAGGCCGAGCTCGCCAAGCTGCCGGCCGACGTGGACCGGGTGGTGCTGGCCGGCTCATCCGAGGGCGGCACGTTCCGGGCGGTGAGCGGGCTGCGCCTGCTGCTGTTCGACGCCGCCGCCGGGGACGGCGTGCCCGCGCTGGCCGAGTTCGCGATGGCCGACGGGGACGAGGTGACGGCGCTGGTCGCGGGCGAGCTGTACCGCCGGGCCGGCGCCTGGAAGTTCCGCGCGGTCGGGCAGGGCTACGCGTCCGGGCTGATCGGACTGGCCACCGACTTCGGCATCACCGTCGAGGACGAGGGCAGCACCCAGGCCGGCGCCGCCGCCGGGCCGCCCGCGGGCGACCCCCGGGCCGCCCTGCCCGACCCCCGGCCGGCCGGCCGCCCCGAGCCGGGCACCTTCACCCTGGCCCCGGCGGTCCCGCAGCCCCCCGTCCCGCAGTCCTCGGCCGCCGCCGCGCGGGCCGGTGGCGCGCAGGCGCCGACCGGCGTCCCGGCCGGCACGCCCCCGCCGCCGCCCAAGCCGCCGACGGTGCCGCCGAACCTCCCGCCCGCCCCGACCGCGCCGCCGGCCGGGCGTCCCGGGTACGGCTACCCGCCGCCGAACACCGCGCCGCAGGCACCGCAGCAGGCCCCGCAGCAGGGCGGCTACGGCTACCCGCCGCCCGCCCCGCGCTCGGGCTACGGCTACCCCCAGCAGCCACCGGCGCCCGCTCCCGGCTACGGGTACCCGCCCCAGCAGCAGCCGGGCTACGGCTACCCGCCGCCGAACACCGCGCCGCAGTCACCGCAGCAGGCCCAGCAGGCCCAGCAGGCGCCCCAGGCCCAGGCCCAGCCGCCCGTCCCGCAGCAGCCGGCCCCGCCCGCCGAGGAGTTCGCGCTTCCCCCGCAGGGCCCTCAGTTCCAGCCGCGCTGAGCCCGCCCACCCCGAGGCGTCGGGGCACCGGGGCACCGCCCCGAGCCCCCGTACCGGCCTCACTCCGTCTTGTACCCGCGCTGCCACTGCATCCCGAAGCCGTACAGCCGGTCGATGTCCGCCTGGAACCCGTTCACGTACCGCACCTCGCGCCGCACCGTGAGCGTGTTGTCACCGGTGTTCTCGATCAGCACCACCGCACAGGACCGGGCGGCCGACGCCCGTTCCTCCAGATGGACCTCGATCCGCGGCCCGGACTGCGGCACGATCGTCACCACCGCGTTGGTCTGTTCGAAGGCCGGCGTGCCGTCGTAGATGTACACGAAGATCAGCAGCCGCTTGAACTGGTCCTTCTTCTCCAGGTTGACGTACATCGTCTCGCCGGACGGCGCCCCGTACTGGTCGTCGCCGCTGAGCTTGATGTACGGCGGGTGCTGGAGGTCGCCGAAGAAGCCGCCCAGCGGCTGCACCACGCCCCGCTTGCCGTCGGTCAGCTCGTACATGCAGGCCAGGTCGAGGTCCACGTTGACCTGGGCGTTCTGGCTGGCGTCCGGCTCCATCGGGCTGAGGATCCGCGGGCTGAACACCCGCCGCAGGGAGTCCCTGGTGCTCGTCCTCGGGGCTCCTATCCGGGTGGTCCAGTGCAGATTGACGTAGAGGTAGCCGGTGGTCGCCGCCGCACCGGTGATCGCGTGGTGCGGCGAGGACTTGGTCAGGGTGACCTTGAACTGGCCACCCGTGTCGAGGGCGTTCCGTTCTCCGCGCAGGTACTCCCAAATCGAGGCCATGCCGTCCTCCCCCAGCCGCGCCAGCCGTTCTGACGGTCCGCCGCTCCATGATCGGGCATCAGCCCGCCCGCGGGTACCCGAAGTCCCCTACCCGCCGCCGCCCGCCGGACACCGGCCGGACACCGGCGGGTCGATTGGCGGGGCGAAGCTCACCTCCCGTACCATGCGGCCACTTCGGACGCGATATCGTCTAGCCGCACAGGTGTCCCGCCCGCCCGCCCGGGCGCGTCGGCGCACCCGTCCGACGACGACGCTTCGTCAGGCCCGGTCCCGGGGACGGATCCTGATCATCGTGTCGCACTTGAGACCTTTGTCCCCTGCGGAAACCCGAGGCCCGACCCGCAATGAACCTGACCTCCATACAGCTGGTCTGGACCGTGATCGGCGGTGTAGCCCTGCTGTTCACCGCCATCCTGGTGGCGACGCTGCGCTTCAAGAACAACAACCGGAAGGACGAATCGAGCGACTCCTGGGAGCGCAGCGAGGAACGCCGCCGACGCAAGGAGATGGTCTACGGGATCTCCTCCTACGTCCTGCTGTTCTGCTGCGCCGGCGTCGCGGCCGCGCTGTCCTTCCACGGCCTGGTCGGCTTCGGCAAGGAGAACCTCGGCCTCTCGAACGGCTGGGAGTACCTGGTCCCGTTCGGCCTGGACGGCGCCGCGATGTTCTGCTCGGTGCTCGCCGTGCGCGAGGCCAGCCACGGTGACGCGGCCCTCGGCTCCCGCCTGCTGGTCTGGGTGTTCGCGGTCGCCTCGGCCTGGTTCAACTGGGTGCACGCCCCGCGCGGCATGTCCCACGACGGCGCCCCCGAGTTCTTCTCCGGCATGTCGATCTCGGCCGCGATCCTGTTCGACCGCGCGCTGAAGCAGACCCGCAAGGCCGCGCTGCGCGAGCAGGGCCTCGTCCCGCGCCCGCTGCCGCAGATCCGTATCGTCCGCTGGCTGCGCGCGCCCCGCGAGACCTACGCCGCCTGGTCGCTGATGCTGCTGGAGAACGTCCGCAGCCTGGACGAGGCCGTCGACGAGGTGCGCGAGGAGCGTCAGGCGAAGCTGGACGCCAAGGTGCGTGCCCGCAGCGCCGACCGCCGCGAGCGCGCCGAGCTGAAGGCGATCTCCCGTCAGTCGGGCGGCATGCTGTCCCGCAACCGCGCCGGCCGCCAGGTGCCCGCCCTCGCCGCTGCCGGAGACGGCCCGACCGCTACGGAGCCTGCCCTAGCCGTTGAGGTGGACGCCTTCTCCTCCCGCACCTCCGGCTCGCTGCTGGACTCCGCGCCGCTGAGCGCCCTGGAGAACCGCCGCTCGCGCGGCTCCGAGTCGGCCTCCGGCTCGTCCTCCGCCTCGTTCTCCTCGTCGCTCTCGTCCTCGTCGTCGCTCTCGTCCTCGACGACCTCGACCTCGGCCTCGTCGTCCTCCTCCGCCTACCGCTCGACGGTGGACCTGACGCCGGACGACGACACCCTGTCGATGCCCAAGCTCGACTCCCTGGAGCGCAAGCTGCGCGCCATCGAGCAGCAGCTCGGCTGAGCAGCGGCACCCACGCAGAACGCCGAACGGCCGTTCCCCACTCGGGAGGAACGGCCGTTCGGCGTTCACCGGGAAGACCGGGAAGGCCGGGAGGACCGGGAGGACCGGCAGGACCCGGAGGACCGGCGGAACCGGCAGAACAGCTCTAGCTGTCGCTGCCCACCAGTTCCCGGTCCCCGTCGCCGCCGCCGTCGGCGGCCTCCCGGCGGTTGCGCAGGACCGAGGAGCCGAGCGCGAGGCCGATGAAGGCGACACCGATCAGGCCGGTGACGATCTCCGGGATGTGGTACTCGATGCCGACCAGCAGGATCACCGCGAGCGCGCCGATCGCGTAGTGCGCGCCGTGCTCCAGGTAGACGTAGTCGTCCAGGGTGCCCTTGCGGACCAGGAAGACGGTCAGCGAGCGGATGTACATCGCGCCGATGCCGAGGCCCAGGGTGATCTGGAAGATGTCGCTGGAGATGGCGAACGCGCCGACGACGCCGTCGAAGGAGAACGAGGCGTCCAGCACCTCGAGGTACATGAAGAGGAAGAACGCGGCCTTGCCGCCCACCTGCACGATGGACTTGCCGGTCTTCTCCTGCGCCTCCTCCTTCTCGGCCTCCTCCTCCAGGCCCGCCTCGAAGACCGAGGAGAGGCCGTTCACCGAGAGGTAGGTGATCAGGCCGAGCACACCGGCGAGCAGGACCGTCTCGGCGTGGTCGGCGGCGAAGAAGTTGGCCGCCAGCAGCAGGGTGACCAGGGCGACGACGGTGGAGAAGGCCTCCAGCTTGCCGACCTTCTCGAGCGGGCGCTCGATCCAGGCCAGCCAGTTGTAGTCCTTCTCCTCGAAGATGAAGTCGAGGAAGATCATCAGCAGGAAGACGCCGCCGAAGGCCGCGATGGCCGGGTTGGCCGCTTCCAGGTACTGGCCGTAGGTGAGGCCCTCGTAGGTCTTGTCGCTGTGCAGGGCGAGGTCGACGACCGTGGCCGGGTTGAGGTGCGCGGTGAGGCCGACGACCAGCAGCGGGAAGATCAGCCGCATACCGAACACGGCGATCAGCACGCCGACGGTGAGGAAGATCTTCTGCCAGTACGGGTTCATCCGCTTCAACACCGTGGCGTTGACCACCGCGTTGTCGAACGAGAGGGAGATCTCCAGGATGGAGAGGATCAGCACGATGCCGAATCCCTCGGCTCCCCAGAGCAGGCCGGCGGCGATCAGCCCGAGAATGGTGATCGCGAATGACCAGCCGAATGTGCGGAGGAACACGGGACTTGGTTACCTTTCGGGTTCATGGCGTCGACGAGGTCGACGTTCGCCGGGATTGCGTCCGGACGCGCGTGAGCGCCGAACGGAACGATCACAGCGATGAGGGCCTTTACTGTACGTTTACGCCGAAATCGAGGGCAATGCCCCGCAGGCCCGAGGCATAACCCTGGCCCACCGCGCGGAACTTCCACTCGCCGGCGTAGCGGTACAGCTCGCCGAAGATCATCGCGGTCTCGCTGGACGCGTCCTCGGTGAGGTCGTAGCGGGCGATCTCCTGACCGTCCACCGAGTTGACCACCCGGATGTAGGCGTTGCGGACCTGGCCGAAGTTCTGCCCCCGGTTCTCGGCGTCGTAGATCGACACCGGGAAGACCACCTTGTCGACCTGCGGCGGCACCAGGTCCAGGTTGACCAGGACGACCTCGTCGTCCCCGTCGCCGTCGCCGGTGAGGTTGTCGCCGGTGTGCTCGACCGAGCCCTCGGGGCTCTTGAGGTTGTTGTAGAAGACGAAGTACTCGTCACCCAGCACCCGGCCGCTGGAGCACAGCAGCGCGCTCGCGTCCAGGTCGAAGGGCGCGCCGGTCGTCGACCGGGCGTCCCAGCCGAGACCGATCTGCACCTGCGTCAGATTCGGCGCGGCCTTGGTGAGCGAGACATTGCCACCCTTGGCGAGCGTGACACTCATTGGCGGTCCTTCCTCCCTTGCCTCCCGGGGCGCATCTCAGGTCTATTCCCCCGCGACCCCGGCCGGCCCCTCCGGGCCGGCTGAACTTTCCTGAACTCCCATCCTTCCAGTGCCGCCGAGCAGGTCGTAGCCCGGGCACGGCAAACCCCGCGCCGACACAAGGCGAACGGCCGGGGCGGCCGCCGACGCTCTCGCGTCCGCGGCCGCCCCGGCCGTGGTTCACCACCGGGCCGTCACCGACCCCGCCCCGACTCAGACGTTGACGCCGAAGTCCTGGGCGATGCCGCGCAGGCCGGAGGCGTAGCCCTGGCCGATCGCGCGGAACTTCCACTCGGCGCCGTTGCGGTACAGCTCACCGAAGACCATGGCCGTCTCGGTGGAGGCGTCCTCGGTGAGGTCGTACCGGGCCAGCTCCTTGTTGTCCGCCTGGTTCACCACGCGGATGAACGCGTTGCGGACCTGGCCGAAGTTCTGCGAGCGGTTCTCGGCGTCGTAGATCGACACCGGGAAGACGATCTTCTGCACGTCGGCCGGCACGGTCGCCAGGTTGACCTTGATCGCCTCGTCGTCGCCCTCGCCCTCACCGGTGAGGTTGTCACCGGTGTGCTCGACCGAGCCGTCCGGGCTCTTCAGGTTGTTGAAGAAGACGAAGTTGCCGTCCGCGCCGACCTTGCCCTGGTCGTTGCAGAGCAGAGCGCTGGCGTCCAGGTCGAAGTCCGTGCCCGTGGTGGTACGGACGTCCCAGCCGAGGCCGACCAGTACGGCGGTCAGGCCCGGGGCCTCCTTGGTGAGCGAGACATTGCCGCCCTTGCTCAGGCTGACACCCACTTGTCCTCCAAGATTCGGGAGGCACTCCTCGGTGCCCCCGTGGTGCGGTCCGAAGCCCGGCGGCGAACCGCCCGAGCCTCTGACCAGCCAACGGACCGATCGTAGTGCGGGGTTCCCGTCCGCGCCGGGGAACCGCCCGGACCCGGCGCCCGGGACGCCCCCGAGCAGGCCGGGAACCGTGCGTCCCGGGTGCCCCGGACGGCTCAGAGCGCGCCGAGGGCCGCCAGGTACTCCTGCTCGTCACGGGCGTCCGGCAGGCCGTTCACGACGCTCCAGCGGACCACGCCGGCCTTGTCGATCACGAAGGTGCCGCGGACCGAGCAGCCCTTCGTCTCGTCGAAGACGCCGTAGGCGCGGGAGACCTCGCCGTGCGGCCAGAAGTCGGAGAGCAGCGGGAAGTCCAGGCCCTCCTGCTCGGCGAAGATCCGCTGGCTGAACGGCGAGTCGTTGGACACGCCCAGCACCTGGACCTCGTCGTTCTGCAGGCGCGGCAGCTCCTTCTGGATCGCGCAGACCTCGCCGGTGCAGACACCGGTGAACGCGAACGGGTAGAAGACCACGACGACGTTCTTGTCACCCCGGAAGTCGGAGAGCCTGACCAGCTCGCCGTGCTGGTTCTTGAGCTCGAAGTCCGGAGCCTCGGTGCCGATCTCGATGGCCATGCGGTGACCTTTCCCACTCGACGCGACTGGGCCGCGCGGGTGACGCGGCGTGCGCCATCCTCGCATTCGCCGAGGCCGGTTGAGCCGGACGGGTGAGGGCTGCGCCGTCCGGGGCCACCGCTTTCGCCCTGGGCGAACGGTTCGGCCGTCCGGGTTCCGGCGCCCCGGCCGACCGGGTTCCGGTGCCCCCGGGCGGCCGTCCGGGGGCACCGGGGAGAACCGGGGAAAACGGACCGGGCCCCGCCGGAGGGAGACTCCGGCGGGGCCCGGCGAGGCCGTCAGGCAGGACTCAGCGCTTGGCCGGCTTGGCCGTCGACTTGGTCGCCAGGCGGGTCGCGGCCCAGTCCTTGGCGATCGCGATCGAGCTGGTCTGGGAGAGGCCCGCGGTCTTCGCGGCATCGGCGATGTCCGAGGCCTCGATGTGGCCGTCACGGCCGGTCTTGGGCGTCAGCAGCCAGATCAGGCCGCCCTCCGCCAGGTATTCCAGGGCGTCGACGAGGGAGTCGGTGAGGTCTCCGTCGTCGTCGCGGTGCCACAGCAGGACGGCGTCTGCGACGTCGTCGTAGTCCTCGTCGACAAGATCGGTCCCGGTGATCTCCTCGATGCCCTCGCGGAGGTCCTGGTCACTGTCTTCGTCGTACCCCAGCTCCTGGATGATCTGGCCCTCGTCGAAGCCGAGACGGGCTGCCGGGTTGGACTTGTCCGCGGGGTCCGCGGTCGCGCTCACGGGAATAACCTCCAGTATTCGGCCCGGCGTCCATGCCGAGGCTGTGGCCGTAGTCCACACGGGCGCGGCGGTTCGCGCAAGTACCCGACCCCCGATCCCCTCCAAAGGTTGACGTGTCGCACGGGAACACGCCGGGCGACGTGTCGGGAATCACACCGATTTGCCCTTCTCTGCACAAGACAAGGATGCTTCGGGAGGTCCCGGTCCACAGGCCGTACGCACGCCCGAGATGCGAACAGCATTCGGGTCCGCGCGTGCGCGGGCGTAGAGTCTCCTGTTGGCCCTCACCCCGGCCGTCCGCCATCGGACGGGCGGGAAACCAGGTCGGACCACCTCTGTTCGTAACACCCGGGGGTGTGCGGCACGGACGACGCTGTCCGAACCGCACATCGCCAGACCGTTCCTTCTGTTGGGCGGAACGGTTACCGATCGGTAGAGATGACGGATCTCCGAGCGCGGTAGCACGATGGAGGCGGCGCGACACACCTCAGTTTCGACCGACAGTGAAGGAACAGCGTGGCTTCCGGATCCGATCGCAACCCGATCATCATTGGCGGCCTTCCGAGTCAGGTCCCGGACTTCGATCCCGAGGAGACCGCGGAATGGCTGGAGTCGCTCGATGCGGCCATCGACGAGCGGGGGCGTGAGCGTGCCCGTTACCTGATGCTGCGGCTGATCGAGCGCGCCCGCGAGAAGCGTGTCGCCGTGCCCGAGATGCGCAGCACGGACTACGTCAACACCATCGCCACCAAGGACGAGCCGTTCTTCCCCGGTAACGAGGAGATCGAGCGCAAGATCCTGAACGCGACCCGCTGGAACGCCGCGGTGATGGTCTCCCGGGCGCAGCGCCCGGGCATCGGGGTTGGTGGGCACATCGCCACCTTCGCCTCCTCCGCGTCGCTCTACGACGTCGGCTTCAACTACTTCTTCCGGGGCAAGGACGCCGAGGGCGAGTCCGGCGACCAGATCTTCTTCCAGGGTCACGCCTCCCCCGGCATCTACGCCCGGGCCTTCCTGCTGGACCGGCTCACCGAACAGCAGCTCGACGCCTTCCGCCAGGAGAAGTCGAAGGCCCCCTACGGCCTCTCCAGCTACCCGCACCCGCGGCTGATGCCGGACTTCTGGGAGTTCCCGACCGTCTCGATGGGCCTCGGCCCGCTCGGCGCGATCTACCAGGCCCGGATGAACCGCTACCTGGAGCACCGGGGCATCAAGGACACCTCCGACTCGCACGTCTACGCCTTCCTCGGCGACGGCGAGATGGACGAGCCCGAGTCGCTCGGCCAGCTGTCCCTGGCCGCCCGCGAGGGCCTGGACAACCTCACCTTCGTGGTCAACTGCAACCTGCAGCGCCTCGACGGCCCGGTCCGCGGCAACGGCAAGATCATCCAGGAGCTGGAGTCGCAGTTCCGCGGCGCCGGCTGGAACGTCATCAAGCTGGTCTGGGACCGCAGCTGGGACCCGCTGCTCGCCCAGGACCGCGACGGCGTCCTGGTGAACAAGCTGAACACCACGGTGGACGGCCAGTTCCAGACCTACGCCACCGAGTCCGGCGCGTACATCCGGGACAACTTCTTCGGCGGCGACCTGCGGCTGCGCAAGATGGTCGAGAACATGACCGACCAGCAGATCCAGCACCTGGGTCGCGGCGGCCACGACCACGCCAAGGTCTACGCGGCGTACAAGGCGGCCCGCGAGCACAAGGGCCAGCCGACCGTCATCCTCGCCCAGACCGTCAAGGGCTGGACGCTGGGCCCCAACTTCGAGGGCCGCAACGCGACCCACCAGATGAAGAAGCTGACGGTCGAGGACCTCAAGCGCTTCCGCGACCGGCTGCACCTGCCGATCACGGACAAGCAGCTGGACGAGGGCTACCCGCCCTACTACCACCCGGGCAAGGACTCGGAGGAGATCCAGTACATGCACGACCGCCGCAAGGAGCTGGGCGGCTACGTGCCGACCCGCAAGGTGCGGCCGAGGCAGCTGGAGCTCCCGGGCGACGACGCGTACAAGGCGGTCAAGAAGGGCTCCGGCAACCAGACCATCGCCACCACCATGGCGTTCGTCCGGGTGCTCAAGGACCTCATGCGGGACAAGGGCATCGGCAACCGCTTCGTGCCGATCGCGCCCGACGAGTACCGCACCTTCGGCATGGACTCGCTGTTCCCGTCGGCGAAGATCTACAACCCGCTGGGCCAGACCTACGAGTCGGTCGACCGCGACCTGCTGCTGGCCTACAAGGAGTCGCCGACCGGCCAGATGCTGCACGACGGCATCTCCGAGGCGGGTTGTACCGCCTCGCTGATCGCCGCCGGCTCGTCCTACGCCACCCACGGCGAGCCGCTGATCCCGGTCTACGTCTTCTACTCGATGTTCGGGTTCCAGCGCACCGGCGACCAGTTCTGGCAGATGGCCGACCAGCTGGCCCGCGGCTTCGTGATCGGCGCCACCGCCGGCCGCACCACGCTGACCGGTGAGGGCCTGCAGCACGCCGACGGCCACTCGCACCTGCTGGCCTCGACCAACCCCGGCGTCGTCGCGTACGACCCGGCGTACGGCTTCGAGATCGCGCACATCGTGCAGGACGGTCTGCGCCGGATGTACGGCTCCAGCGCCGAGCACCCGCACGGCGAGGACGTGTTCTACTACATGACCGTCTACAACGAGCCGATCAAGATGCCGGCCGAGCCGGAGAACGTGGACGTCGAGGGCATCCTCAAGGGTCTGCACCGGTACGCCCCCGGCACCGCCGGCCAGATCCCGGCCCAGATCCTCGCCTCCGGCGTGGCTGTGCCGTGGGCCCTGGAGGCCCAGCGGATCCTCGCCGAGGAGTGGAACGTCAAGGCCGACGTCTGGTCCGCGACCTCCTGGAACGAGCTGCGCCGCGACGCGGTGGAGGCCGAGGAGTTCAACCTGCTGCACCCCGAGGAGCCGCAGCGCGTCCCGTACGTGACCAGCAAGCTCCAGGGCGCCGAGGGCCCGTTCGTCGCCGTGTCCGACTGGATGCGCGCGGTGCCGGACCAGATCTCCCGCTGGGTGCCGGGCCAGTACCAGTCGCTGGGTGCCGACGGCTTCGGCTTCGCCGACACCCGCGGTGCGGCCCGTCGCTTCTTCCACATCGACGCGCAGTCGGTCGTGCTGAGCGTGCTCACCGAGCTCGCCAAGCAGGGCAAGGTCGACCGCAGCGCGCTGAAGGACGCGATCGACCGCTACCAGCTGCTCGACGTGGCGGCGGCCGACCCGGGCGCCGCGGGCGGCGAGGCCTGAGCGCCCCGCTGATCCCCTGAGGGGCCGGTCCCCCCGCCGTGTGCGGGGGGACCGGCCCCTCGCCGTTTCCCGGCGCGCTCCGGCTGCCTCTTAACCTTCCCGAGAGTCACCCTTAAGGTGTCCCGAGGGGGGCGAGGGGAGGGGGGCCGGGTACCGTGCGCGCACCGAGGACGGGGGCCTTCCCCCTGGCGTTGCTGGTCGGGGTGACGACCGGCGCCCTGCTGTCCCAGCTGCTGCCCGCTCCGGAGGAGATCGGCGGGCCGTCGGTGGCCCTGCCGGCCGCCTCGGACCGGGCCGTGGCCGGACTGGTGCCGGTGCCGGTGCCGACGGCGCCCGGAACCGTGCCCGGACCGGCCGAGTCCGCCGGGCCCGGCGGACCGGCGGGGTCCGCGGGGTCCCAGGGGTCCGCGTCCGGCCCGGCCGCGCTGCCGGCCGCCCCGGACGGGCCCGCCGGACCGGCCGCGTCCTCCCCCGTCGCTCCCACCGCCCCTGCCGCCCCCGTCGCGCCCGGTTCCCCGGCCCGGCCGCCGGCGCTCGGGCTGGTCGCCGCCGAGGTCCCGGCGGGCAGCCCCGGCCCGCCCGCGTCGGCTCCGCCGTCGGCGCCCGCCCCGGACCGGTCCGGGGCGACACCCCCGCCCACCGCGCCGGCCGGACCTCCCGCGCCGTCCACCGGGCCCACCGCACCGGCAGCCCCGCCGACCGCCGGGACCACCACCGCGGCCCCCGGCCCGACCCGGACCCCGACCGCCCCGCCGACCACCGGCAGTGGTGGGGGCGGGGGCGGCCATTTCGGCCCCACCCAGGTGCTGCCCGCGCCGAGCCCGTCCGCCGCCCTCTCCGAGGAGGAGTACTGGCAGCGGGCCGAGGCCTGCTGGGCCGCCGCCGAGACCGACCCCTCGCTGGACTGCCCCACCTCCTGACGCCGCGCCGCCGCGACCCCTCGGGGCCGCGGCAGCACACCGGCCCCGGACCGTGGGAACGGTCCGGGGCCGGGGCCCGGCAAGGGCTGGGGGATGGCGGGTCGGTCAGATGTGGACGGCGGGACCGGCCTCGGTGGTGCCGCGGCGGGTCAGCAGGCCGAGCACGGCGGCGGCGAAGGCGACCACCGAGGCGACCGCGAAGGCCAGCGACATGCCGCTGACGAAGGAGTCGTGGACGGCGCCGGCCATCGCGTCGACCACCTGCTGCGGGGTCCCGGCCGGGGCGGGCGGGGCGATGCCGAGCTGGGCGGCCTGGTTGAGGCCCTCGCTCTGGGACGGCTCGACCGGGGGCAGCCCGGCCTTCGCCCAGTTGCCGGGCAGCACGTCGGTGACCTTGGCGGCCATCAGCGCGCCCAGCACGGCGGTGCCGAGGCTGCCGCCGACCTGCATCGCGGACTGCTGGAGGCCGCCGGCGACCCCGGACAGCTCCATCGGCGCGTTGCCGACGATGACCTCGGTGGCGCCGACCATGACCGGGCTGATGCCCAGGCCCATCAGGACGAACCAGAGCGCCATCGCGCCGTTGCCCGAGCCGGAGTCCAGGGTGGACATGCCGAACATCGCGACGGTGGTGATCAGCATGCCGGCCACGATCGGGATCCGCGGGCCGAGCTTGCCGATCGCGATGCCGGCCACCGGCGAGCCGACGATCATCATGCCGGTCATCGGCAGCAGGTGGACGCCCGCCTGGACCGGCGTCATACCGTGCACGTTCTGCAGGTAGAAGGTCACGAAGAAGATCGCGCCGAAGAAGGCGAAGGCCATCAGGGCCATCAGCAGCACGCCCGCCGACAGCGGCACCGAGCGGAACAGCGCGAGCGGGATCAGCGGCTCGCGGGCCTTGTCCTGCCAGAGCGCGAAGAGCACCATCAGCACCACCGCGCCGCCCAGCAGGAGCAGCGTGGAGGCGTCGCCCCAGCCCCACTCGGGGGCCTTGATGATGCCGAAGACCAGCGCGAACATCGCCACCGAGAGCAGCACGATGCCCGGGATGTCGAAGGACTTGGCGGCGTTCTCGGCCCGCACGTCCTTGAGGATCCACAGGCCGAGGCCCAGCGCCAGCAGGCCGACCGGGATGTTGATGAAGAACACCGACTCCCAGTTGACGTGCTCGACCAGCAGGCCGCCGACGATCGGGCCGGCCGCGGTGGAGGCGCCGATCACGCCGCCCCAGATGCCGATCGCCATGTTGAGCTTCTCGGCCGGGAAGGCCCCGCGCAGCAGGCCGAGCGCGGCCGGCTGGAGCAGCGCGCCGAACAGGCCCTGCAGCACCCGGCAGGCGATCACGGTCTGGATGTTGCCGGCGAAGCCGATCGCGGCCGAGGTGGCGGCGAAGCCGACCGCGCCGACCAGGAAGGTGCTCTTGTGGCCGAACCGGTCGCCGATCTTGCCGGCCGTGATCAGGAAGACCGCGAGGGCCAGCAGGTAGCCGCTGGTCACCCACTGGATCTCGGAGGGCGCGGCCTTGAGGTCGGCCTGGATCACCGGGTTGGCGATGGCGACGATCGTGCCGTCCAGGGCGACCATCATCACGCCGACGGCGACGGTGAGCAGGGTCAGCCAGGGGTGTCCCTGGAGGCTCCTCCCACCCGGCGAAGTGCCGGACGGCGGTGTGTCCGCCTCGGCGCTCTTGGTGAGGGACTGACTCATCTGGGCCCTCCGGGGCTGGCTGCGGGCGGACATGGTCGTGGCGCCCCGGCCCACCCGTCCCCACGAGTACCCGGCCCGACGGGCGCCACTCCGGCAGATTATGTCAGCCGCTGACATTCGGCAAACACTGCCTTCTGCTGCTGTCTGCCATTTGTCAGAGGGCTACAGTAGCCTCCGGAACACCAGCCCCATCACCCTCCGGAAGGCGCCCGCCATGGCCGCTCGGTCCGCCCCTCCCGCCGCCTCTCCGGAGCCCGGGCTGCGCGCGCGGAAGAAGCAGCGCACCCGGGACGCCCTCATCGAGGCCGCGCACCGGCTCTTCCTCGGGCAGGGCTTCGCCAGCACCACCGTCGACGAGATCGCCTCCGCGGTCGACGTCTCGCAGCGCACCTTCTTCCGCTACTTCGCCAACAAGGACGAGGTCGCCCTCGCCGTCCTCGCCGAGGCCGAGGACCACTTCATCGAGCTGCTGCGGGCCCGCCCCGCCGAGGAGGGCCCGCTCCGGGCGCTGCGGGCCGCGATCGTCGGCTCCTGGCGCGAGCGCGGCTCCGCCCACCCCACCGGACCGTGCTCGGTGAACGCCGCGCTGGAGCTCATCCGGATGATCGAGGACACCCCGACCCTGCTCGCCGCCCACCTGCGCCGGGTCGCCGAGCAGGAGCGCGTGGTGATCCAGGTGCTCGCCGAGCGCGAGGGCCTCGACCCGGCCGAGGACCTGCGGCCCGCCGTCCTCGCGGCCGCGTTCGGCGCCGTGCTGCGCGCCGCCCACCTGTCCTGGACCTGCGACCAGGAGGACATCGGGCCGGAGGGCATGGTCGCGCTGATCGACCGCCACCTGGACCAGCTCGGCCCCGCCCTGGTCGGCGACTGGCGCTCCTAGCGCGCACATCGCCCGCCCCCTACCGGAGTACTACCCGGGACCCGGCACCCCGGGGGGACGCCGGCGGCCCCCGCCCGCCCTAGGCTGACCGGATGATCAAGCCGTTCGCCGGGCCCGCCCCGGCCGGTCCGGTGCGCGCGCTGCTCGCCCCGCTGACCCGCCCCGCCGCGGACCACACCCCGCTGCTGGGCCAGTCCCCGCGCCCCTGGGTCCGCCGCCTCCCCTACCTCGCCGCCGTGGCCGCGATCGCCTCGCTGCTGCCCAGCGGGATCAATGTGCTCAGCAGCGACTACGGGATCTCCGTCGGCCTGGCCGCCGCCCTCTCGGTCGCCCAGACGGTGCCGCTGCTGCTCGCCCTGACCCGGCCGCTGCCCGCCTGGTGGATGATCGGCGGCGCCGACCTGCTGACCGCGCTGGCGGTCCTCACCGTCGGCACCGGCCCCACCGGCCCCTGGCCGTGGCCGCCGCCGGTCCTGATCGGCTACCTCTTCCTGATGCTGCCGCTGGCCCTGCGCGAGCCCCGGCGGAGCCTGGTCGCGGTCTGGCTGACGACCGCGGCGGTCAGCCTGGCGATGTCCCTGCTGGGCTTCACCGACCGCTTCGGCGGGGACAACAGCCTGCTCGCCACCGCCCTGTCCGGCGCCGTCCTGGTGCTCGGCGGGGCGCTGCGCGAACGCGCCGAGGCCGCCCGGCGGCTCGCCGAGCAGGAGCACATCAGCGAGGCCGAGCGCGAGCGCCGCACCCTGCTGGAGGAGCGCGCCCGGATCGCCCGCGAGCTGCACGACGTGGTCGCCCACCACATGTCGGTGATCGCCGTGCAGGCGGCCAGCGCGCCGTACCGGATCGCCGGGGTCCCGGACGAGGCGGCGGAGGAGTTCACCGCGATCGCCGGGACGGCCCGCGAGTCGCTGACCGAGATGCGGCGGCTGCTCGGCGTGCTGCGCAGCGAGGACTCCGGTGCCGAGACGGCGCCCCAGCCGGGGATCGGCCAGCTGGCCCAGCTCGTCGACACGGTGCGCCGGGCCGGGGTGGCGGCCGAACTCGCCCTCGACCCGGAGCTGACGGACGACGCGCTGCCCCCGGCCGTCGGCCTCTCCGTCCACCGGATCGTCCAGGAGGCGCTGGCCAATGTGGTCCGGCACGCCCCGGGCGCCAGGGCCTGGGTCTCGCTGACCGCGACCGGGGAGTCCCTGCTGGTCACCGTGGTCAACGCGGCCCCGCCCGAGCGCAGCGAGTCGCTGGAGGGCTCGGCCGAGGGCACCGGCCACGGGCTGGTCGGCATGCGGGAACGGGTCCGGCTGCTGGGCGGGCAACTGGACACCGGCCCGCTGGCGGACGGCGGCTTCCGGGTGGCCGCCGTGCTGCCCGTCACCGGTCTGACGGATACTCGGTCGCAGGACAGCCGGCCGAACGGCACCGCGTCCCCCGATCCGGACGGGACGCCGGCCGGACCGTAGAACGCCCCCGGGGAGAGCACCGTATGACCATCCGCGTGATCATCGTCGACGACCAGGCGATGGTACGGGCCGGATTCGCCGCCCTGCTGGGCGCGCAGAGCGACATCGACGTGGTGGGGGACGCGGCGGACGGCGCCCAGGCCCTGGAGGTGACCGGCCGCACCCACCCGGACGTCGTGCTGATGGACGTCCGGATGCCGGTCATGGACGGCCTGGAGGCCGCCCGGCGGCTGCTCGACCCGGCCGTGCCCGGCGCCCACCGCCCCAAGGTGCTGATGCTCACCACCTTCGACGTCGACGACTACGTCTACGAGGCGCTGCGGGCCGGCGCCAGCGGCTTCCTGCTCAAGGACGCGCCGCCGGCCGACCTCATCGCCGCCGTCCGGGTGGTGGCGGCCGGCGAGGCGCTGCTCGCGCCCTCGGTGACCCGCCGGCTGATCGAGGACTTCGCCCGCACCCGGCCGGCCCGGCGCCGGGACCCGAAGCTGCGCCTCAACGGCCTGACGCCGCGTGAGACCGAGGTACTGGAGCTGATCGCCCGGGGCCTGTCCAACCAGGAGATCGCCGCCGGCCTGGTCCTCGCCGAGCAGACCGTGAAGACCCACATCGGCCGGATCCTGGCCAAGCTGGACCTGCGCGACCGCGCCCAGGCGGTGGTGCTCGCCTACGAGTCCGGCCTGGTGACGCCCGGGCAATGACGCGCGCCTCCGAAGCGCTCCGGGGCTCTCCCCCGGCCCGGGGTGGGGTTCTCCCCCGGGGGAGAACCTCCTGATACCCGGGTAGCACCCGGGAGTTGGCCCCGCGGTGTGACGTCCGCGGGGCCACCTGGTTCCTACCGTCCCCTCCTGTCGAAGCCGAACGGCCCGGGAGGGAACGAACATGGGGAAGCAGCGAATCCGACGCACACTGGCGGCCACCGCGCTGGCACTGGTCGCGGCGCTGGGCGTGGGCGGCTGGGCCGCCGGCGGCGAGCGGGCGGTGACCGGGCCGCCGCCCGGCAGCGCCGAGTGGGTCGCCGACACCACCCTCGGCCTGCCGCTGCCCGACCCGGCCACCGCCCGCCCCGCCGAGGTGGCCGCCTTCTTCGCCCGGCTGCCGCCCGCCGCCCGGGAGGCGCTGGCCGTCCGCCACCCGCTGGTGGTCGGCAACCTGGACGGCGCGCCCGTCGAGCTGCGGCTGCGGGCCAACACCCTGGCGATCGCCGCCGAACGCGACCGGGCCGCGGCCAGGGCCGTCGACCCGGCGCTCACCCCGCAGGACCACGCCGACGCCCGGGAGCACGCGGAGCGCTACCGCGCCCTGCTCGACGGGTCGGCGCCCGGCGGCCCGCGCCGGTTCCTGGCCTTCGACCCGCGCGGCCGGGGCCTGGTCGCCGAGGTGTTCGGCGACCTCGCCACCGCCGGCCGGGTCGCGGTGGTCGTGCCCGGCTCCGACATCGACCTGCGCACCTTCGACCGTACCGGCGACCCCTACGGCACCCCCGTCGGCATGGCCCGCGCCCTGTACGGGGCGACCGGCGGACGGACCGCGGTGATCGCCTGGGCCGGCTACACCACCCCGCTCGGCCTGGGCCCGGACGCCGCCACCGAGCAGTTGGCCCGGGCCGGCGCCGGGCGGCTGACCCGGCTGCTGGACGGACTCGCCGTCAGCACCCGCCCGGACGCCCCGCCCACGGTGTTCTGCCACAGCTACGGCTCGGTGGTCTGCGGGCTGGCCCGCCCGGGCCCGGAGCTGGCCTCCGGTGTGGTGGTGCTCGGCTCGCCCGGCCTCGGCGTCGACTCGGCCGCCGAACTCGACCCGCGCGTCCCGCTCTGGGCCACCGCCCGCAACGACTCCGACTGGATCGGCAGGGTGCCGTTCGTCCGGCTGCTCGGGCTCGGCCACGGCGCCGACCCCACCGACCCGGCCTTCGGCGCCCGGCCGCTGCCGTCCACCGGCTCGCACGGCCACTCCGGCTACTTCGCCCCGGGCACGGCCTCGCTGGCCGCCTTCGCCGGCCTCACCCTCGGCCACTGAGCCCTCGGCCACTGAGTCCTCGGCCCCCGCGCCCTTCTCCTCCCCCTGCTCCACGACCGCCGCGCCGCACCCCGCGAACGGAGACCTCGTCATGCCCGGTTCCCCGCTGACCCCCCTGCTGGCCCCCCTGCACCGCGCCGCCCGCCAGGTGGACGCCCGCACCCCCGAGAGCCGCGACCGCGCGCTCGACGGCCTGCGCGCCCTCGCCCTGCTCGCCGTCCCGGTCGGCCACTGGCTGCTCGGCGGCTTCACCCGCTCCGCCGACGGCGCCCTGCACAACGCCAGCCCGCTGTCCTCCCCCGCGCTCGGCTTCTTCGCCCCGGCCAGCTGGGGGCTGCAACTGCTCGGGGTGTTCTTCCTGGTCGGCGGGTACTCCGCGGTCCGCTCGCTGGAACGCGCCCGGGCCCGCGGCACCGGCACGGCCGGCTGGCTGCGCGGCCGGACGGTCCGGCTGCTCCGCCCGGTGCTCGGGGTGGCCGCCGTCTGGGCCCTGCTGATCCCGCTGCTGCCGCGCCTCGGCGTGCCCGCCGACACCGTCCGGACCGGGTCCACGCTGGTGGTGCAGCCGCTCTGGTACATCGCGGTCTACCTCGGACTGACCGCGCTCACCCCGCTCTGCGCGAGCGCCGCCCGCCGGCTCGGCGGCTGGTCCGCCGGCCTGCCGCTGGCCGCGGTCGCCGCGGTCGACCTGCTGCGGTACGGGCCGTGGGCGGAGTCGGTGCCGTCCTGGGTCGGGCTGCTGAACATCCTTCCGGGCTGGCTGTTCGGCTACCAGCTGGGCGTGCTCTGGGCCGCGGGCCGGCTGGGCCGTCCGGCGGCGCGACTGCTGCTGGGCGGGGGCGCGGTGCTGTTCGCGGCGCTGTTGCTGGTGTTCCACTACCCGGCGTCGATGGTCGGGGTCCCGGGCGCCGCCCGGACCAACTCGCACCCGCCGTCCCTGCTGGTCCTGGCGCTGGCCTCGGTCCAGTGCGGCGCGGCGGTGCTGCTGCGCGACCGGCTCGGCCGGCTGCTGGCCGGACGTCCGCTGCTGTGGCTGCCGGTGGTGGCGGTCAACCTCTCCGCGATGACGATCTTCTGCTGGCACCAGAGCGCGATGCTCGCCGTCGCCGTGCCGGGCGCGGCCGCCTTCGGCGCGGTGCCCGGGCTGACGGTGGCACCGGACTCGCTCGGCTGGGTGGCGCTGCGACTGGCGCTGCTGCCGCTGTTCGGCGCGGTGCTGATCGGGATCGGGTGGTTCACCCGCCGGTTCGACGGCCCGTGGACGGCGCTCTCCCGGCCGGCCAAGGCGGCGGCCGGCGCGGCGGCGGCGTTCTTCGCCGCGTACGCGCTCGGCGTGGTCTGAACGCGCGGGCCCGGGCCCGTCGGCGGGCGGCGGCTGCGGACCGGTCAGGGGGACGAACCGGTCCGCAGCCGCCGATTTTCCCGCGAACGACCGAAACCCCTCCGGGTCACCCGGCGTTCATGTGATCCATCCCACAGTTTAAGGCGGTCCGGGCGCCGCTCCGGACCCCTAGGCTTGCGCTGAAAGTTGGCAGTCGTACCACCCTCGGGCCCCGTCCGGGATCGGTGACGGGACTCTCTGGGAGCTGAGACGATGCGCCGTCGACGGTGGAAGCACGTCCTGATCGGCGCCTTCGCGGGCGCCGCCGTCCTCGCCGACGCCGGTGCGGCCGCCGCCCAGGCAGCCGCCGCCACCGAGCAGTTGGCCATCTCCACGCCGCCGGCCGGCAGCGCCGCCTGGGTCGAGGACCACTCCTACGGGCAGGACCTGCCCGACCCGGCCACCACCGCGCCGGCCGCCGCCGCCGAGTTCTTCGACCGGCTCACCGCGGCCGCGACCGACCGGCTGGTCGCGGCCTACCCGCTGGTCGTCGGCAACTACGACGGCGCGCCGCTCGCCCTGCGCTACCGGGCCAACCGGGTGGCGCTGGCCGCCGAGCGCGACCACGCCCGGGCCCGCGCCGCCGACCCGAAGCTCGACCGGGACCAGCGCGCACTGGCCGTCTCCCGCGCCAACGACGTGCAGAGCCTGCTCGCCCCCGGCCGGCAGATCCTCGCCTTCGACCCGCGCGGCCGGGGCCTGCTGACCGAGGTCTGGGGCGACCTCGGGACCGCCGACCGGATCGCCGTGCTCGTCCCCGGCTCCGACGCCGACCTCGGCCACTTCGACCAGGCCGTGGAACCGCTCCGCTCCCCCGCCGGGATGGCCCGCGCGCTGTACGAGGAGGAGCACCGGCAGTCCCCGGGTTCCCGTACCGCCGTGGTCGCCTGGACCGGCTACGTCACCCCCTCCGGCCTCGGCCCCGACGCGGTCACCGCCCGGCTCGCCGACGTCGGCGCGCCCCGGCTGCGCCGCCTGCTCGCCGGGCTGAAGGAGACCACCCGCCCACAGGCACCGCCCGCGCTGTTCTGCCACTCCTACGGCTCGGTGGTCTGCGGCACGGCCGCGCCGGACATCCCCCGCGCGGCCACCTCCCCGGCGGACACCGGCGGGGTCACCGACATGGTGGTCTTCGGCTCCCCCGGCATGGGCGTGGAGAGCCGCTCCGAGCTGGGCGGCGGGGTGCGGGTCTGGGCGACCCGCAACGAGACCGACTGGATCGGCAACGTGCCCTACCTGGAGGTCGGCGGACTCGGCCACGGCGCCGACCCGACCTCGCTGGACTTCGGCGCCGAGCGGCTCTCCTCGGCCCACTCCTCCGGCCACAACGGCTACTTCGCGACCGGCACCGACAGCCTGTACAACTTCGCCGCCGTCGCCCTCGGCCGGGACCAGGACGTGCTCCGCCCGGCCCCCGAGGCCTGAGGCCCCGAACCGCCCCGCGTCGGGTCGGGTCGGGTCGGGTCGCGTCGGGTCAGGCCGGGTCGGCCCGGCGCACCTCCTGGTAGAGCCGGACGGCGTCGGCGGCGGTCCGGGCCATCTCCCGGCGGGCGGCCGGCGGATGGAGCACCTCGGCGTCCGCGCCGAACGCCAGCAGGGCCCGCACGGCCGGCAACGACTGGAAGCCGAGCGCGAGTTCGACCCACTCCTCGGGCGCGCCGCCCCCGCTCTCCGGCGGCGGCGCGATGAGCCGGGAGCCGTGGATCCGGACGAACATGTCCAGCCGCCCGCGCCGCACCCGCACCCTCACCGTCAACTCCTTGGGCAGCCGCTCCACCTGCTCGCGCAGCACCGTCCAGACGTCGCCGAGCCCCACCCCCGGCCGTCGGCGCACCGACTCCTCGGCGGTCTCCGCGTACAGCACCCGGTCGGCCCGGAACAGCCGCGGCTCGCCGCGCAGATCGGCCACCAGGTACCAGACGGCGGCCTTGCTGACCAGGCCGTACGGGTCCACGGTGTACTCCGCCGGGGCGGGCGAGCCGCTGTGCCGGTAGCGCAGCCGCAGGCGGCGGTCGGCGAACACGGCGTACTGCAGCTCGCCGAGGTCGGGCCCGGGCGCGGCGCCGGCCTGGAGCCAGCGCGCCGGGTCGACCAGGATCCGCTCGCTGATCCGCTCGGCGCCGGGCCGGTGCGGGGCGGGCAGCGCGGCCATCACCTTGCGCAGCGCCGAGCCCAGCGCGCCGTCCAGCCCGAGGTCGCTGTGCGCGCCCTGGGCGGACAGCACGAACAGGGCGCGCGCCTCGTCGGCGGTCAGGCCGCTGACGTCGGTGCGGTAGCCGGGCAGCAGACTGATGCCGCCGTGCCGGCCGCGTTCGGTGTAGACGGGCACGCCGGCCGTCGAGAGCGCCTCGACGTCGCGGTAGATGGTGCGCACCGACACCTCCAGCCGTTCGGCCAGTTCGGTGGCGGGCACCCGGCCGCGGGTCTGGAGCAGCAGCAGGATCGAGAGCAGGCGGTCGGCCTTCATGTCCCGAGGATCCCAGAAATCATGACGGTGCTTGTCAGGTTTTACCGGGAGATTGCCTCCGTACCGAAAAACCTTCCGCACCACTGGAGTCGAACGTTCCCATGGACACCACCCAGGACCCGCGCCCGCTGTACCTGCTCGCCCTCGACCAGCTGGAGAAGCTGATCGCCGAGGCCGCCCCGGAGACCCTGGATCGGCCCACCCCGTGCACCGAGTACGACCTGCGAACCCTGCTCAGCCATGTGGTCGGCGGCGTCCACCGGCTCGCCTACATGGGCGAGGGCGGCCACTGCGAGGACGTCGCGGCCGCGACCGGCGAACTCCCCGACGACGGCTGGCCGGCCGCCCTCGGCCGGGCCCGGGCCCGGGTGACCGCCGCCTGGGCCGAGGACGCCAAGCTCGACCGCCCGACCTTCGCCCCCTGGGGCGAGGTGCCCGGCCGGGCCGCGGTCGGCGGCTACGTGCTGGAGACCGTCACCCACGCCTGGGACATCGCCCGCGCCCTCGACACCGACCCCCCGCTGGACGAGCGGCTCGACGAGCGGCTGGCCGAGGCCGCGCTGGGCATCGCGCTGGCCGTGCTGCCGGCCGAACCGCGCGGCGGCGACGTGCCGTTCGGCCCGGTCCGGACCGCCCCCGCCGAGGCCGGTCCGTACACCCGGCTCGCCGCGTACCTCGGCCGGGAGGTCTGACGCCCCAGCCCCAGCCCCGGTCCCTGTCCCGGTCCCGCTCCCGCTCCCGCTCCCGCTCCCGCCTCACGGCGCCAGGCGCGCGACCCGGCCGTCGTACAGATCGATCTTGTGGTCGAGCACGGCCAGGGTCGCGTGCAGGTCCGCGATCCGCTGCCGCACCTCCTCCCGGTGGGCGAGCAGCAGATCGCGCCGGTCGGCGGAGGTCCGGTCGCCCTCGCGGGCCAGCTCGACGTACCGCAGCATGTCCGCCACCGGCATCCCGGTCAGCCGCAGCCGCCCCAGGAAGGCCAGCCGGTGCAGGTCCCCGTCGCTGTACCGGCGCTGGCCCGAGGCGGAGCGGTCGACCGGGTCCAGCAGGCCGATCCGCTCGTACCAGCGCAGGGTGTGCGCGGTCAGCCCGCTGGCCGCCGACACCTCGCCGATGGTGTGCCGCGGCGTCCGGTCCGGCGCACCGAGCGGATTGCGGAACACCTCGCCGCAGGTGCGCCGTCCGGCCTCGATCGCTGCGAGTACGGTCATCTCGGTCCCCCCGTGCTGAACGTGCCGACGCCACCGGCGCCGTGGAGTGCGGTCGGACCAAGCCTGCCATCCCGGCGGGGCGGGCGGCCCGGTTAGATTTGGCCCATGGAGAGCTTGCGGAAGATCGAGACCTGGCCGGTACCGAACGCGGCGGCGGCCGTCGTACGGGGCGCGGACGGCGCGCTGCTGGGGGCGCACGGGCCGCAGGACCACCTGTTCCCGCTGGCGTCGGTGACCAAGCTGCTCACCTCGTACGCCGTGCTGGTCGCGGTCGAGGAGGGCGTCTTCGAGCTGGACGACCCGGCCGGGCCCGAGGGCTCGACCGTCCGGCACCTGCTGGCCCACACCTCGGGCCTGGCCTTCGACGAGCACCGGGTGATGGCCGAGCCGGGCAACCGCCGGCTCTACTCCAACGCCGGCTTCGACGTGCTGGCGCGGACCCTGGAGGAGGCGGCCGGCATCGAGTTCGGCCGGTACGCCGCCGAGGCCGTGTTCCAGCCGCTCGGCATGGACGCCACCCTGATCAACACCGCGCACCGCACCCCCGCCGGGGCCGGCGGCCTGTCGACCGTCGCCGACCTCACCCGGTTCGCCGCCGAACTCCAGTCGCCCAAGCTGCTCGACCCGGGCACCCTGCACGCGGCGACCCGCGAGGTGGCCTTCCCGGGCACCGGCGGCGTGCTGCCCGGCTTCGGCCACCGCCGGCCGAACGACTGGGGCCTCGGCTTCGAGATCCGCGACGGCAAGGCCCCGCACTGGACCGGCACCACCAACTCCCCGGCGACCTTCGGCCACTTCGGCCAGTCCGGCACCTTCCTGTGGGTGGACCCGGAGGCCGGGGTGGCCTGCGTCGCGCTCACCGACCTCGACTTCGGCCCGTGGGCGGCCGAGGTCTGGCCGGTGCTCTCCGACGCCGTCCTCGCCGAACTCCGGGGCTGACGGCGGCAGTACCAGCAGTACGGCAGCAGTCAGTACGACAGCGGCGGCGCCGTCAGCCGTACGAGACCGGCGAGTGCATCTCCCACAGGAGCAGCTCCGCGCCGTCCTCGCCGGCCGTCGGCGCCGCGAAGGCGTCCCCGGTGATCCGCACGCTGTCGCCGGGCACCATCGAACGGCCGCCGCCCTGCGGCCCGGGCACCGTCCGGTAGCCGAGCGAGCCCGCCGTCAGATGCGCGTAGCGGTAGGCGGCGGCCGGCAGCGCCGGCAGCGGCTGCCACGGCCCGGCGGTCACCAGCCACAGCGCGGCGTCCCCGCGCCGCAGCCGCAGCGCCTCCGTGCCGGCGTCCCGCGCCAGCCCGGAGGCGAGCAGCGTCAACCCGTCGGCCGTCCGCTCCACCCCGCGCAGCCCGTACACCGGCGGCGCGTCGAACACGTCCGGCTGGAGCCACATCTGGACGAAGCGGACCGGGCCCTGCGCGCCGCCGACATTGCGCTCGGTGTGGCTGACGCCGGAGCCCGCGCCCAGGTGCTGGACCATGCCGGGCCGCACCACCCCGCTGTGCCCGCGCGAGTCCCGGTGGGCCAGCGCGCCCTCCAGCACCCAGGTGAGGATCTCGGTGTCCCGGTGCTTGTGCTCGTCGTAGCCGGCGCCGGGGGCGAGCCGCTCCTCGTTGCACGCGAGCAGGGCCCCGAAGTGCGTGTTCCTCGGGTCGTAGTGCCCGGAGAAGGAGAACGCGTGCCGGGTCTCGACGCCCTCGGCGGGGGTCGAGAGGTAGCGCTCGGCGGTACGGCGGAGATCGGCCCTGGGACGGGCTGGGGCATCGGTCACGGCCCCACCGTAGTGCCGCCCGCGGCGGGTGTGACCGCCACCACCCCGCCCGTCCGCCGGGGCCTGTGCACGAGCAGTCACTCCGGTGAGGCAGTCTTGTCCCTGTGCCAGCCGCCTCCGCGAACTCCAAGAGCGATCCGACCGCCCCCGACAGGAACGGGAAGAGCCCGACGTCCGGTGCCGGGAGAGACCGGCCCGGGCGGGCGGCACCGCGCCTGACCGCGCAGGAGCGCCGGCTCGCCGCCGACCGCGCCGAGCGCCGGGCCGCGACCCTCAAGCGGCTGGAGAAGTCCTCCGGCAAGCTCGCCTCCGCCGCGATCGCCAGGATGGACGACCAGCTCGGCTGGTACCGGCGGATGCCGCCGGAGCACCGGTCCTGGATCGGCCTGGTCGCCCAGGCCGGTATCGCCGCGTTCACCGAGTGGTACCGCAAGCCGGACGCCCCGCAGGCGATCTCCACCGACGTCTTCGGCACCGCGCCGCGCGAGCTGACCCGGGCGATCACCCTGCGCCAGACCGTCGAGCTGATCCGCACCACCATCGAGGTGATGGAGGAGGCGATCGAGGAGGTGGCCGCCCCCGGCGACGAAGCCGACATGCGCGAGTCGGTGCTGGTCTACGCCCGGGAGATCGCCTTCGCCACCGCCCAGGTGTACGCGCAGGCCGCCGAGGCCCGGGGCGCCTGGGACGCCCGGCTGGAGGCCCTGGTGGTCAACTCGCTGCTCTCCGGCGACGCCGACGAGGGCGTGCTGTCCCGGGCCGCCGCGCTCGGCTGGGGCCAGCCCAGCCAGGTCCGGGTGGTGATGGGCTCCGCGCCGGACGGTGACAGCGAGCTGGTGGTGGAGGCGATCCGCCGGGCCGCCAGGTACGCCAAGCTGCACGTGCTGACCGGGGTGCTGGGCAAGCGCCTGGTGGTCGTGGTGGGCGGCGACAAGGAGCCGGTGCACGCGGCCCGGGCGCTGATCGGCCAGTTCGCGGCCGGTCCGGTGGTGGTCGGCCCGACCGTGCCCGACCTGCTCTCGGCGACCCGCTCGGCGCACGCCGCCGCGGCCGGCCTGCGGGCCTGCGCGGCCTGGCCGGACGCCCCGCGGCCGGTACTGGCGGACGACCTGCTGCCGGAACGGGCGCTCGCGGGCGACCAGGCGGCCCGGCGTCAGTTGGTGGAGGAGATCTACACACCGCTGGACGAAGCCGGTTCGGCACTCCTGGAGACCTTGAGTGTCTACCTGGAGCAGGCCTCCTCACTGGAGGGCGCCGCCCGTATGCTCTTCGTCCACCCCAACACGGTGCGCTACCGGCTCCGACGTGTGACCGACGTCACGGGCTACGCTCCCTCCGACGTACGTTCGGCCTTCACCCTGCGTATCGCACTGGCGCTGGGGCGGCTCACGGCCACGGGAGAGTCGAGCTGACCACGCTGTAGGGACCTTACAATCCCGGATGCTTTTCTTCGTTACCGTCGCCTACCCGCCCCCGGGCGCCTGGCGAGAGAGGGTTGAACCGTGCTCGTAATCGTCGCCCCTGGACAGGGTGCCCAGACCCCCGGTTTCCTCAGCCCCTGGCTGGAGCTCGACGGCGTCGCCGACCGCCTCCGCGGTTGGTCGGAGGTCGCCGGGCTCGACCTTGTGCGCGCGGGCACCGAGGCGGACGCCGAGGAGATCAAGGACACCGCCGTCGCGCAGCCGCTGCTGGTCGCCGCCGGACTGGTGACCGCCCGCGCGCTGTTCCCGGACGAGAACGCCGCCCGCAAGCTGGTCGGCGCCGTCGCCGGCCACAGCGTCGGCGAGATCACCGCCGCCGCCGGCGCCGGGGTGCTGAGCGCCCACGACGCCCTCACCTTCGTCCGCGAGCGCAGCCTGGCCATGGCCGAGGCCGCCGCGGCGACCGAGACCGGCATGCTCGCCCTGCTGGGCGGCGACGCCGAGGAGGTCGCGGCCAAGCTGGCCGAGCACGGCCTGACCGCGGCCAACAACAACGGCGGCGGCCAGATCGTCGCGGCCGGCACCCTGCCGCAGCTGGACGCGCTGCGCGAGGACCCGCCGGCCGGCTCCCGGCTGGTCGCGCTGAAGGTGGCCGGAGCCTTCCACACCTCGCACATGGCCCCCGGCGTCGAGCGGCTGGCCAAGCTGGCCCCGACCCTGACGGTCGCCGACCCCGAGGTCGCCTACATCTCCAACCAGGACGGCCAGGTGGTCGCCTCCGGTGCCGAGGTGCTGAGCCGACTGGTGTCGCAGGTGTCCAACCCGGTCCGCTGGGACCTCTGCATGGAGACCATCCAGCAGCTGGGTGCGACCGCCGTCATCGAGCTCGCCCCGGCGGGCACCCTCACCGGACTGGTCAAGCGCAACCTCAAGGGTGTGGCGACGCTTGCCCTCAAGACCCCCGCCGACCTGGACAAGGCCCTCGCCCTGGTCGCGGAGCACGGCGGTCAGGAGCAGGAGCAGGCATGAGCAACACCCCCCAGATCCGCCCCGTCACCGGTGCGCAGTACTCGCGCATCCACGGTGTGGGCGGCTACCGGCCGGTCCGGGTGATCCCGAACGCCGAGGTGCTGACCTGGATCGAGTCCTCGGACGAGTGGATCCGCACCCGCAGCGGGATCGCCGAGCGCCGCTGGGCCGGTCCGGAGGAGTCCGTCGCCGAGATGTCGGTGCAGGCCGCCGGCAAGGCGATCGCCCAGGCCGGGATCGACCCGGCGCGGATCGGCGGCGTGATCGTCGCGACCGTCTCGCACCTCAAGCAGACCCCGGCCGTCGCCACCGAGATCGCCGAGCGGCTCGGCTGCGGCACCGCCCCGGCCTTCGACATCTCGGCCGCCTGCGCGGGCTTCGGCTACGGCCTGGGCCTGGCCGACGGCATGGTGCGCGGCGGCAGCGCCGAGTACGTGCTGGTGATCGGCGTGGAGCGGCTCAGCGACCTGACCGACACCTCGGACCGCTCGACCGCGTTCATCTTCGGCGACGGCGCCGGCGCCGCGATCGTCGGCCCGTCCGACACCCCGGGCATCGGCAAGGTCGTCTGGGGCTCGGACGGCTCGCAGAAGGACGTCATCTCGCAGACCGAGGCCTGGGACACCGCCTTCGCCAAGCAGGACGCCATCAACGGCGCCGGCGAGGAGACCAGGTGGCCGGCCCTGCGGATGGAGGGTCAGACGGTCTTCCGCTGGGCGGTCTGGGAGATGGCGAAGGTGGCCCAGCAGGCGCTGGACGCCGCCGGGATCACCGCCGACCAGCTCGGCGCGTTCATCCCGCACCAGGCCAACATGCGGATCACCGATGCCATGATCAAGGCCCTCAAGCTGCCCGAGTCGGTGCCGGTCGCCCGCGACATCGCGGAGACCGGGAACACCTCGGCGGCCTCCATCCCGCTCGCGATGGAACGCATGCTGGAGAGCGGCGAGGCCCGCAGCGGGGACCTCGCACTGATCATCGGGTTCGGGGCGGGTCTCGTGTACGCCGCGGCGGTCGTTACGCTCCCCTAGGCGTTTTCCGCCCGATCCACCACAAACCTGCGTCCGTCCGCCGGGCGGCCGCATTCAACACCGAAGAGGAGCAGCCAGTATGGCTACCAAGGACGAGGTTCTGGAAGGTCTCGCCGAGATCGTCAACGAGATCGCCGGCATCCCGACCGAGGACGTCGAGCTCGACAAGTCCTTCACCGACGACCTGGACGTCGACTCGCTGTCCATGGTCGAGGTCGTCGTGGCCGCCGAGGAGCGCTTCGACGTCAAGATTCCGGACGACGAGGTCAAGAACCTGAAGACCGTCGGCGACGCGGTGAACTACATCCTCACCAACGCCTGAGCCGTCGACTCTGTCGATGCCTGAGATCGGCCGACTCCACCGGGTCGGCCGACCCGCCGGCCGGGACGCCCACCGGGCGCCCGGCCGGGCCCACATTCGGCCCGCCGCCGACCCCGCACGAACGTGAGAGAAGAAGATCCAGTGACCGTTGAAAACCGTACCGTGGTCGTCACGGGTATCGGCGCCTTCACGCCGCTGGGCGGCGACGCCGCCACCACCTGGGAGAACCTGCTCGCCGGGCGCTCCGGGGTGGCTGTCCTGACCGAGGAGTGGGCCGCCGAGCTGCCCGTCCGGATCGCCGCGCGCACCGCCGTCGAGCCGGGCGAGATCCTCCCCCGACCGCTGGCCCGCAAGCTGGACCGCTCGGCGCAGTTCGCGCTGATCGCCGCCCGCGAGGCCTGGGCCGACGCCGGTTTCGAGACCCCGGCCACCGACGAGTCCTCCAAGCTGGCCCCGGAGCGCCTGGGCGCCGTGATCGCCTCCGGCATCGGCGGCGTCACCACCCTGCTCGACCAGTACGACGTGCTGAAGGAGAAGGGCGCCCGCAAGGTCTCCCCGCACACCGTCCCGATGCTGATGCCCAACTCCCCGGCGGCCAACGTCGGCCTGGAGGTCGGCGCCCGCGCGGGTGTGCACACCCCCGTCTCCGCCTGCGCCTCCGGCGCCGAGGCGATCGGCTACGCGATCGAGATGATCCGCAACGGCCGCGCCGACGTCGTGGTGGCCGGCGGCACCGAGGCGGCGATCCACCCGCTGCCGATCGCCGCGTTCGCCAACATGATGGCGATGTCCAAGAACAACGACGACCCCGAGGGCGCCTCCCGCCCGTACGACAAGGGCCGGGACGGCTTCGTGCTCGGCGAGGGCGCCGGCGTGGTCGTGCTGGAGTCCGTGGAGCACGCCGAGGCCCGCGGCGCCCGCATCTACTGCGAGGCGGTGGGCCAGGGCCTGTCCTCGGACGCCCACCACATCGCCCAGCCCGAGCCGACCGGTGCCGGCGTGGCCCGCGCGCTGGCCGACCTGTTCGAGCGCAACCAGCTCGACAAGGCCGAGATCGTGCACGTCAACGCGCACGCCACCTCCACCCCGCAGGGTGACACCGCCGAGCTGAAGGCGCTCCGCAAGGAGCTGGGCGAGGAGCTCGACCACATCGCCATCTCGGCGACCAAGTCGATGACCGGTCACCTGCTGGGCGGCGCCGGAGGCATCGAGACCGTCGCCACCGTGCAGGCCCTCTACCACCGCCTGGCCCCGCCGACCATCAACGTCGAGGAGCTGGACGACGACGTGGACGCGGACATCGTCCGCGGCGAGGCCCGCGCGCTGCCCGAGGGCCGGATCGCGGCGCTGAACAACTCGTTCGGCTTCGGCGGCCACAACGTGGTGCTGGCCTTCCGCTCCCGCTGACCCCGGGGCCGGGGCCCGCAGACCGGACCACATCCGGGCCGCATCCGGACGCATTCGACGAGGAGGGGCCGGCGCTCAGTGCGAGTGCCGGCCCCTCCTCGTCGTCGTTGTCCCCCGGCGGGTCAGACCACCTGGTGCAGCCAGCGCACCGGGGCACCCTCGCCGGCGTAGCGGAAGGGCTCCAGCTCGTCGTCCCAGGGCTTGCCGAGCAGCATGGCGATCTCGCCCTCGAGGTCCGCCCCCTCGCTGCGGGAGCGCAGCAGGACGGCGCGCAGCCGGTCCTCGGGGATGAGGATGTCACCGTGGATGCCGGTGACGGCGTGGAAGATGCCGAGCGAGGGCGTGCTGCTGTAGCGCTCGCCCTCGGCCGTGGCACAGGGTTCGCTGGTGACCTCGTACCGCAGCAGCTGCCAGCCGCGCAGCGCGGAGGCGAGCTTCGAGGCCGTGCCGGGCTCGCCCTGCCAGGAGAGCTCGGCGCGCCAGTGTCCGGGCGCGGCCGGCTGGCGGATCCAGTCCAGGCTCACCCGCACACCGAGCACCCCCGCGACGGCCCACTCGACGTGCGGGCACAGCGCGCGGGGCGCGGAGTGGACGTACAGGACTCCACGTGTCGTCACCGGGACCTCCAGGCTGTGGACGAGGGTCGCCTTCCCCAGCTGCCTCGCGTTCGTGCCCGTAGTTGATCCACAGTTACCCACGTTAGCCGACATTAAGCCACTAAATTGAGCAAAACGGACAGGCTTTCGCTCAATGCTAGTCGAATCCGCAACGAGGTCCACCCCCCGGTGGGATCTCTCCCCCGAACGGCCCCATCGCCAGGCGGGACCACCGTACCGCGCCTCCCCGCGGCGATGCTGACGCACTTTCGGATCCGGCCGGAATGCGGTAGTGCGGCCGGATCCCCTCCGCCGGGTACGCAAACCGCCTCGCACCGGCGATGGCCGGTACGAGGCGGTAGCGAGGCAGCTGCGAGGCGGCCGGACCCGACGGGGCGTCAGCCCTTCAGCCGGACCACCATCTTGCCGGTGTTGGCACCGCGCAGCATGTCCAGGAAGGCCTGGGCGGCGTTCTCGAAGCCGTCCACCACGGTCTCCTCGGAGCGCAGCTTGCCCTCCTGGAGCCAGCCGCCCACCTCGGCGACGAACTGCGGGCGGAGCGCGTCGTGGTCGCCGACCAGGATGCCCTCCAGGCGCAGCCGCTTGCCGATGACCTGCATCAGGTTGCGCGGGCCGGGGGCGGCGGTGGTGTCGTTGTAGTGGGCGATCGCGCCGCACAGCACGGCCCGGCCGTGCACGCCCAGGGCGTTGATCGCGGCCTCCAGGTGCTCCCCGCCGACGTTGTCGAAGTAGAGGTCGATGCCCTCCGGGGCGACCTTGGCGAGCTGCTCGCCGACCGGGCCGTCCTTGTAGTTGAAGGCGGCGTCGAAGCCGAACTCCCCGGTCAGCCGGTCGACCTTCTCCGCCGAGCCGGCCGAACCGACCACCAGCGAGGCGCCCTTGAGCTTCGCGATCTGGCCGACGATCGAACCGACCGCGCCGGCCGCGCCGGAGACGAAGACCCGGTCGCCCTCCTTGAGGGCGCCGACGGCGAGCAGGCCGGCATAGGCGGTCAGGCCGGGCATGCCCAGCACACCGAGGTAGGCGGAGAGCGGAACGCCCTCGATCTCCGGCACCTTGACCGCGTGCTTGGCGGGCAGGGTGGCGTACTCGCGCCAGCCGAGCCCGTGCAGCACCGCGTCGCCCGGGGCGAAGCCCTCGGCCTCCGAGGCCACCACATAACCGACGGCGCCGCCGTCCATGGCCGCGCCGATCCTGAACGGCGGGATGTAGGACTTGGTGTCGTTCATCCGGCCACGCATGTAGGGATCGACCGACAGGTCCGTGTTGCGGACCAGGATCTCGCCCGGGCCCGGGGTCCGGACGGGCGCCTCGACCAGGGCGAAGTCGGTCGGGACGGGCCAGCCCTCGGGGCGGGCGGCGAGGTGCCACTCGCGGGCGGTGGCGGGGGCTTCCGGAGCGGCGGTCTGCTCGGCGGCCATGATGATCTCCCCACATAAAAGGTTGAGTCGGTGAAGTAACAATGGGCATGAAAGGTTCACGTTGTCAACTGTTCAGGTATGATGGGAACCATGGACACCCAGCCGACCCGGGCCACCGCACCGCAGACCGACGAGATCACCCGCGAGGTCGTCGATCTCATGGCCAACCTGGTCGCGCTCTTCCACCGCGAGTACGAGGAGGCGGCCGCCGCCCGCTCGCTCACCGGGGCGCAGGCCAAGGTCCTCGCACTGCTGCGGCGCGGGCCGATGCCCATGCGCCAGATCGCCCAGACGCTCAGCTGCGAGCCCTCCAACATCACCGGCATCGTGGACCGGCTGGAGACCCGCGGCTTCGTCACCCGCCAGCCCGACCTGCAGGACCGCCGGGTCAAGCTGGTCGCCGCCACCGAGACCGGCGCGGGCGCCTCCGAGGAGCTCCGCGAGTCGCTGAACTTCGCCCGCGAGCCGCTCGCCGCGCTCGACTCCGAGGAGCGGACCCAGCTGCGCGACCTGCTCCGCCGGATGCTCACCGGCGCCACCGGCCCCGGCGCGTGAGCAGCATCACAGCTCGGGCCTCCGAATTGTCCGCCGATCGGAGGTAACCGAACACTCCCCCGAAACGTCTAACGTTCGAAGACGAGGCACCCGCCCGCCGACCGGCGGCCGGGTGGGATCCCAGAACGGAAAACGGGGGGCGGGAAGGATGAGCGGCAGCTCGCGCCGTCGACGTGTCATACGAACCGTCATAGGACTCGCGGCCGTCCTGGTACTGACCGTGGCCGGAGCCGGAGCCTGGTTCTACCACCGGCTCGACACCAACATCAGCACCTTCGACGCCGGCGGCGTCGCCACCGAGCGCCCGCCCGCCCCGGTACCCACCGCTCCCGGCGCCTCGGTGCCCGTCAACGTCCTGCTGCTCGGCTCGGACACCCGCGACGAGGGGAACTCCGACCTCGGCGGCGGCGACGTGGGGGTGGGCCACTCGGACACCGCGATCCTGCTGCACGTCTACGCCGACCGGAAGCACGCCGTCGGCGTCTCCATACCCCGCGACACCCTGGTCACCATCCCGTCCTGCCGGCTGCCCAGCGGCGACTGGACGAAGCCGCGGACCAACCAGATGTTCAACGAGGCCTTCACCGTCGGCGAGTTCCCCAAGGGGAACCCGGCCTGCACCCAGAACACCGTCGAGGCGCTCAGCGGGCTGCGGATCGACCACACCATCGTGGTCGACTTCAAGGGCGTCGCCGCGATGACCGACGCCATCAACGGCGTGGAGGTCTGCGTCCCCAACGACGTCAACTCGCACAACATCAAGCTCCGCAAGGGCCTGCAGAAGATCGCCGGCCAGCCGGCCGTCGACTACCTCCGCGCCCGCTACGGCTTCGGCGACAACTCCGACATCGGCCGGATGAAGCGTCAGCAGGCCTTCCTCTCATCGATGATCCGCAAGATCCAGTCCCAGGGCTTCTCGCTGCCGACCCTGCTGCCGCTCGCCGACGCCGCGACCCGCTCGCTGACCGTCGACGAGGGCCTCGGCACCGCGATGAAGCTGGTCGACTTCGCGCAGTCGCTTCAGCAGATCAAGCTGTCCGACATCACCTTCGTCACCACCCCCTGGCAGCTCTCGACCGTGCAGAAGGGCCGGGTCGACCTGGTCCACCCCGACGTGGACACCCTGTGGCGGCTGCTCCGCGAGGACCGCACCCTGGACGGCCAGAGCACCGGCCTCGTCCCGGGGGCCGACGCCACCGGGCCCTCGCCCGCCGCCACCGACGGCGCCGCGACCCCCGCGCCGGCCGCCACCCCGCTGAGCCCCGAGCAGCTCGCCACCACGATCACCGTGGTCAACGGCGTCGGCACCGACGGACTCGCCGGCGCGGGCTCCGCGGCGATCCGCGCCCAGGGCTTCACCAACGTCTCGCTGGGCGCCACCACCGGCGGCCGGCTGCGCACCGAGATCGCCTACGACCCGCCGTTCAAGGCCGTCGCCGACCAGCTCGCCGCGCTCTTCCCCGGTGCCAGGACGACCGCGGAGCCGGGCTCCGAGGGCGTCAGGGTCACCCTCGGGCGCGACTACCGCCCGGTGCCCGCGGCCACCACCGCTCCGGCCGCCCGGCCCGTGCCCGGCGGCGTGCCCGCCGCCATGGGAGTCACCGCCGGTGCCCCCGCCGGTACTCCCGCCGGTGCTCCCGTCAGCGCCCCCACCGGGCCGCCGGCCGCCACCGGCCCGCTGCCCACCGGTGTCCCCAGCGGCATCGCCGAGAACAGCCGCAGCGCCGACACCGACCCCTGCAGCGACCTCACCTTCGGCTGAGGCCCCGGCCGTCCGGCCCTGCCCGGCCCAGCATCGACCTGCTCAGGCGTCGACCGTCTCAGGCGTCGACCGGGTCGGGCAGGCCGGTGACCACGGCCGTCAGCCGGGTGCCGGGCGGGAACGCCCCGGCCCCGGCCAGGTCGTGCACGGCGGCCAGCAGCTTGGCCACGTAACGGCGCTCCAGGGCGATCCCGTGCCGCCGTTCGAAGCCGGCCGCGAACTCCTCCAGCGCGGCCGGCACCCGGCCGTACCCCCCGCCGTGGTGCCCGTGGTCGATCCGCCAGCCCTCGAACTCCCGCCCGTACGCCTCCCGGTGCAGCCGGTTCACCTCCGCCTCCAGGTACCCCTCGCCGCCGCGCAGCACCGCCACCCCCAGCGCCCGCGCCCCCGGCGGCAGCCCGGCCGCGATCCCGGCCAGCGTGCCGCCGGTGCCGACCGGGCAGCAGACCACGTCGCGCCCGCCCAGGTCGTCCAGCTCCGCGACGATCTCCGCCGCGCCGGTGACCGCGAGGCCGTTGGAGCCGCCCTCGGGCAGCACCAGGCCGGGGCCCCAGCGCCACCCCGGGCCTTCGCCGGCCCGGCCGGCGGCCTCCCGGTACTCGGCCCGGGTCAGGAACACCAGCTCCATCCCGGCCGCCTCGGCGGCCCGCAGCGACCAGTTGCGCGGCCGGTCGGCCAGCTCCTCGCCGCGGACCAGCCCGACGCTCTCCAGCCCGAGCGCCGCGGCCGCCACCGCGACCGCCCGCAGATGGGTGGAGTACGCCCCGCCGAAGGTCACCAGCCGGGTGTGGCCCCCCTCGACGGCGGCCGCCAGGTTCGGCGCGAGCTTGCGCCACTTGTTCCCCGGCACCAGCGGGTGCGCCAGGTCGTCCCGCTTGAGCCGCAGCTCCACCCCGGCCCGGGCGAGCGCCTCGTCGGTGCAGTCCGCCAGCGGGGTCGGCAGCAGCGCGGATTCGAGCATCCGGTCAGCTTACGGGCGACCGGTGGGGGTGAGCAGGCCCAGGTTGAAGCCGGCGGCGACGGCCGAGGCGCGGTCCTTGACGCCGAGCTTGGCGTAGACGTGGATCAGATGGGTCTTCACGGTGGCCTCGCTGATGAACAGCCGGGCCGCCGCCTCCCGGTTGGTGGATCCGGCGGCGACCAGCTCCAGCACCTCCAGCTCGCGCGGGCTCAGCGGCTCCTGGGCCGGTTCCCGGACCGGCTCCCGGACCTGGCCGAGCAGCTTGGCGGCGACGGTCGGCGCGATCACCGAGGCACCGCGGGCGGCCTCCCGGACGGCGTGGAAGAGGTCCTCCCTGGCCGCGTCCTTCAGCAGGTAGCCGGTGGCGCCGGCCCGGACGGCGGGGAGCACGTCGGCGTCGGTGTCGTAGGTGGTGAGCACCAGGACCCGCCCCGGCAGGCCGCGCTCGGCCAGCTCGCGGATCGCGGTGACACCGTCCATCCGCGGCATCCGCAGGTCCATCAGCACCACGTCCGGGCGCAGCGCGGCGACCAGCACAAGTGCCTCGGCACCGTCCCCGGCCTCGCCGACCACCTCGAAGCCGGGGGCGGCGGCGAACATGCCGCGCAGCCCGTCCCGGACCACCGGGTGGTCGTCCACCAGCAGCACTCTGATCGTCGTCGCCTCGTCCACGGTCCTACTCCTCCGCACTGATCGCCGGCAGGGTCGCCGACACCGTCGTCCCGGCGCCCGGTTCGGTCTCCAGGTCCAGCCGCCCGGCCAGGCGTCCGACCCGGCGGCGCATCACGTCCAGCCCGTAGCCGCCGCCGGTGGCCCGGGAGGCCGGCTCGGCCCTCGGGTCGAAGCCGACACCGTCGTCCCGGACGTCCAGGGTGACCAGGCCCGGCATGTACGAGAGGGTCAGCCCGACCCGCGTGGCCCGGGCGTACCGGCCGGCGTTGGCCAGCGACTCCTGGGCGATCCGCAGCAGCGTCACCTCGACCTCGGGGTGCAGCGGGCGGGCCTCGCCGGTGACGGTCAGCGCGGCGGCGGCGCTGTTGCGCTCGCGCCACTGCCCGACCAGTTCGGCGATCGCCTCCGGCAGCGCGGCCCGTTCGAGCTCCAGCGGGCGCAGCGCGTGCACGGCCCGGCGGGCCTGGGTGAGGCTCTCCCGGGCGAGGCCGACGGCGTTGGCCAGGTGCCGGTCGGCGTCCGCCGCGCTGCGGTCCCGGACCTGCTCGGCGGCCTGGAGCTGGGTGACGATGCCGGCCAGGCCCTGGGCGACGGTGTCGTGCATCTCTTGGGCGAACCGGCGGCGTTCGTCGGCGGCCCCGGCCTCGCGGGCCTGGACCAGCAGCTGGGCGTGCAGTCCGGCGTTCTCGGCGAGCATCCCGGACAGCCGCCGGTTGGCCTCCGCGAGTTCGGCGTTGGCCCGCTTGCGCTGGCGGCTCAGCCGGTCGGCGACCTCGCTCAGCGCGAGCAGCACCCCGACCACCACCAGGTTGAAGGCGAGCACGGCCAGGAACCCGCCGACCTGCCCCGGGCTCGTCGGCAGCACCCCGCCGCTCTGGGCGAGCGCGGTGGGGACGGCCGCCACCACCGTGCCCAGCACCCTGGCCGGGCCCCGCAGGTACTGGGCGGCGTGCAGGTAGCAGCTGAAGGCGAAGAAGCCGTAGAGCGGGTTGTCCAGCACCAGGACGGTGGTCACCGCGAGCAGCCCGAGGAAGTGGGCGCCGGCGAACCGCGCCCCGCCGTCGGGCCGGGTGCGGCGGTCCAGCGCCGAGCGCAGCAGCAGCCAGAGCAGGGCGAGCGCCGCGGCCGGCAGGGTGGCCCGGACGGACCGCGCGGTCGGCACCGGGACCAGCAGCACGAGCCCGGTGGCGATCAGCAGCCCGACATAGCCGAGCAGCCCGGCAGCACGGTCCAGCCGCCGCTGCCAGGCTCCGAGCGAACCCTCGTCCGCCGGGTCGGCCTTGATCATTCCCACCGGAACAGCCTGGCAGCCGCGGCACCCGCGAGCAGGGCGTACGCAGCGAGTGTGAGCAGGGCCACGGCGTGCGGGAACCGGCCGTCCCAGGAGTCCTGGAGGGCCTGCGCGGCGGCCCCGCCGGGGGTGAGGTCGCCGATCCGGTTCAGCACAGCGGGCGCGAACTCGCGGGGCAGCCAGAGCCCGGAGAAGAACATCATCGGGAAGAGCGCCAGCGCGCCGACCGCGTTGCCGGCCTTCGCCGACGGGACGACCGCGGCCAGCAGCAGGCCGACCGAGAGCATCGCGGCGGCGGCGAGCAGGAAGGCCAGTGCGAAGGCCGCCGGGCTCCGCGGCAGCCCCACCCCGAGCACCGGCGCGAGCGCCGTCACCAGCAGCATGGAGACGGTGGCGATGCCCAGGTAGAGCGGCAGCAGCGCCCCGAACAGCAGCGCCGGGCGCACCGGGCTCGCGGACATCCGGCGCAGCACGCCGCGCTCGCGGTAGGTGGCCAGCAGCGAGGGCAGGCCGTTGAGGCCGAGCATCATCAGCGCGAGGACGGCGAGGATCGGCGCGTACAGCTGGACCGTGCTCAGGCCGTGGGCGTCCGGCGAGGCCTTGCGCAGGGCCGGGACGGAGCCCAGGACGCCGAACAGGGCGACCGGGAAGAGCAGGGTGAAGAAGGCGGTCATCGGGTCGCGCAGGAACAGCCGGGTCTCGGCGACGGCCAGGCGGCGGACGGCGTGGGCGGTGCGGTTCACGGTGGTGGTCCCCTCGGGTGCGGTGGTGGCGGCTCGGGCGCGGTGGTGGCGGCTCGGGTGCCGGGTCCGGCGCCGTACGGCTCGCGCCGGTCCGGGAGCCGTACGGCTCAGGAGTCGTGCCGGGTGAGCGCGAGGTAGGCCTCGTCCAGGCCGTGCTCGCGGATCCGCAGGCCGGTGACGACGATCCCCTCGCGGGCCAGCAGCCCGGTGACCCGGTCGGCGAAGTCCCCGGTGCCGGTCACCTCGATCCGGCCGCCCCGCTCCTCCACCGAGGTGACCCCGGGCAGGGCCGCCAGCCGGGCCGGGTCCAGCGGCGCGGTGGGACGGAAGCCGAGGGTGCCGCCGGCCCCGGAGCGGGCGACCAGCTCGGCGGGGGTGCCGGTGGCGACGATCCGCCCGCCGTCGAGCACCGCGGCGCGGTCGCACAGCGCCTCGACCTCGTCCATGAAGTGCGAGACCAGCACCACCGTCACGCCGTTGTCGCGGATCCGGCGGACCAGCTCCCAGGTGTCGCGGCGGCCCTGCGGGTCGAGCGCGGTGGTCAGCTCGTCCAGGAACGCCACCTCGGGGTTGCCGATCAGCGCGAGCGCGACGAACAGCCGCTGGCGCTGGCCGCCGGAGAGCCTGTCGAAGGGGGTCCGGCTCTGGTCGGCGAGCCCCCACTCGTCCAGCAGCTCCCGCCAGTCCCGGGGGTCGGGGTAGAGCCCGGCGTACAGCTCCAGCGCCTCACCGACCCGCAGCGCCCCCTGCAACTGGGCCTGCTGGAGCTGGACGCCGATCCGGGGCCGTAGTCGGCGGGCGTCCCGGACCGGGTCCAGGCCGAGCACCCGGACCGTCCCGGCGTCGGCCCGGCGCAGGCCCTCGCAGCACTCCACCGCGGTGGTCTTGCCCGCGCCGTTGGGACCGAGCAGCCCGAACACCTCGCCCCGCTCCACCCGGAACGAGACGTCCTCCAGTACCTGCCGGCGCCCGTAGGACTTGCCCAGCCCCGCCACCTCGATCACGGCCATGGTGCCGCTCCCTCCCCCTCGTTCCGCTCGCCCGGCCGTGTTCCCGGCCTGCTACGAGCCTCCCGCGCGGGACCTCGCCGGCGGATCGACCGAACGGTCCCGGTGGCCGGCGGGCACGGTGGAGGGGGGATCAACCGATCGGTGGACCGGGGAGGGGCGTCCGGGAGCAGGGGCCTCGGACGGGGAGGGGTGGCGCGGTGGCCGGGCGATGCCCACGAGCGGGTGAATTCCGGCGCGTCGTGGCGTGGCCGCGGGCTTGATCCCCTAGGGTTTTCCCAGCCGGGGGCCGCCCGCGCGGGCGTGAGAGGTGGGGCGGGTGGGACTCGAACCCACGACCAAGGGATTATGAGTCCCCTGCTCTAACCGGCTGAGCTACCGCCCCGGTTCGCAGCGCGCGACGGCAGGCCGGTCGCGGCAGCAGCAGACGGCCCCGAAAGGCCGTCCCGGGCAGCATAGCCGGTCGATCACCCGTGGTGCGCGCCGGGGGCGCACACGGGTGCGCACCGGGGGCGGTCGGGCCCGGCGGGCCCGCCCGCGGGGCCGGGTGACGGGGGGTCGGGAGCCGGGCGGCGGCAGTGGCGCGGCCGGGCCCGGCCTGATAGATCTTGCTCTCGAACGGCGGACGCATGACCGGCGGCGACCGCCCCCGAGGACCAGACGGAGCACCGATGCCCTCCCGCCCGGTTCGACCCGCGCGCGCGGTCCGGACGCTCGTCCTGGCGGCCCTGCTGCTGGCCGCCGCCATCGCCTGCGGCGGGGGCGAGCGGGGCCGGACGGCCTCGGTCGCGCCGCAGAACCCCGCCTGGGACCGGATCGGCACCCTGTCCGTGCACACCTCGGAGGGCCCCAGGGCGTGCACCGCGAGCGTGGTCAGGAGCCCGCGCCGCAATCTGCTGGTCACCGCCGCACACTGCGTGCAGAGCCGCCGGATCGGCCTGCTGGACGGCCTGGTGTTCACCCCCGGCTACCGCAACGGCTACTCGCCGTACGGGAGTTGGCCGGTGGAGTCGGTCACCGTCGATCCGCACTGGGAGACCGACGACGACCCCGAGTACGACGTGGCGTTCGTCACCGTGCGACCGGTGAACGGCCGGCAGGTCGAGGACGCCGTCGGCGGCAACCCGCTCGGCACCGACCAGGGCTTCGGCCTGGCGGTCTCGGTCACCGGCTACCCCAACGAGCGGGACGAGCCGATCACCTGCTCGGGCCTGACCGCCTCGCAGAGCCCGACCCAGGAACGGTTCGACTGCGGCGGCTACACCGACGGCACCAGCGGCAGCCCGTGGCTGACCACCAACGGGCGGGTGATCGGGGTGATCGGCGGCTACCAGGAGGGCGGCGCGACGCCGGAGACCTCGTACAGCGTCACCTTCGACGAGCGGGTCGCCGAGCTGTACCAGCAGGCCCTCGCCTGAGCCGGCGGCCGAGGGACGCGGGCCCGGGCGCCCGTGGCCGCCGCCACCCGGGCCCGGGCAACACGAAGGCCCCCCGGTCTACCGAGGGGCCTTCGCTCTGAGCAGTCACCGGGCGGACCCGGCGCAGCTCCCGCAATTGGACTCGAACCAATAACCTGCCGATTAACAGTCGGCTGCTCTGCCAATTGAGCTATGCGGGATCGCGGTACACAACAGCCGCACCACGTACGGGTGATGGGCCCGAAGGCCACCACCTCGGCTCCCCCAATTGGACTCGAACCAATAACCTGCCGATTAACAGTCGGCTGCTCTGCCAATTGAGCTATGGGGGATCGAGCTTCCGCTTCGGCCCCCGGTCTCCCGGGCTCCTCGGCGCTCGCTGCGGGACATACATTAGCGCACTCGGGGGGGTGGTCCGCCAATCGCTTTCCCCGGCCGCCACCGGCCGGCCCGCCGGGCGCGCTCCCCGCGCGCTCCGGGCCCCGTCCGTGGATGCTGGGGTCACCGACGGTTCACCGTCCCGACAGACGGGTAGGGCAACGCGGCAATGGCCGCCAGGAGAGGGTGGAATCCGACCATGTGGAAGCTGTCGTTCGGCGTCGGACTCGCAGCGGGCTACGTACTCGGCACGCGGGCCGGTCGCCAGCGGTACGAGCAGATCGCCAGGGTCACCCGGCAGGTCGCCCAGAACCCCAAGGTCCAGGGCGCGACGGACAAGGCCCGCCAGCAGGCCGGCGCGGTCGCCGGGAAGGCCGCCGGGGCCGTGGCCGACAAGGTCGGCGACCGGCTGCCCAACGCCGTCACCGACCGGGTGCCGTACTTCAACCGGCCGAAGGCCGAGGACGACGCCTGGGGCACCTTCCGCCCCTAGGGTCCGTCGTACCCGACCACCGCCCCCGGCCGCCGTGCCGGGGGCCGGTCCGGGGCGGGTCCGGAGGCCGGGTGGCACCTCGGTGGCACCCGGCCGGACCAGGGCTCCGGGCGCGGTACCGAACGGGCAAAACTTGCCCGGCCGGGCCGCGTCCGGACGCCCGCTGAGGCATGATCTCGATATGGCCATCGTCGCGGGGATAGACAGCTCCACCGGTCGCACCAGGATCGTCGCGTGCGACTCCGCAACCGGCGCCGTCCTGCGTTCCGGCAAGGCCGAACACCCCGTGCCGGAGGACCCGGACACCCGCCCCGGCGAGGCCGATCCGCAGCTCTGGCTGCACTCCCTCGGCGACGCGGCGGCCGGCGGACTGCTGGAGAGTGTCCGCGCGATCGGCGTCAGCGCGCAGCAGCACGGCATGATCGGCCTGGACGCCGGCGGTGTGCTGGTCCGGCCGGCGATCCTCTGGCACGATCCGCGCGCCGGCGGCGCCGCCGCGGCCCTGGTGGACGAGCTGGGCGGCCCCGCGGCCTGGACGGCGGCGATCGGCGCCGTCCCCGGCCCCACCTACACCGTCGCCAAACTGCGCTGGCTCGCCGAGTTCGAACCGGCCAACGCCCGGCGGATCGCCGAGGTGCTGCTCCCGCACGACTGGCTGGTCTGGCAGCTGCTCGGCCACCCCAGGCGCCGCACCACCGACCGGGGCGACGCCTCCGGCACCGGCTACTGGTCCCCGATCACCGCCGAGTACCGCCAGGACCTGGTCGAACTGGCCCTGGGCCACCAGCTGCGGCTGCCGGACGTGCTCGGCCCCGCCGAACCCGCCGGCCACACCCCCGAGGGCCTGCTGATCTCGGCCGGCACCGGGGACAACATGGCCGCCGCGCTCGGCCTCGGCCTCGGCCCCGGGGACGCGGTGGTCTCGCTCGGCAGCTCCGGGACGATCTTCGCGGTGCACGAGCAGGCCGTGGTGGACGCCACCGGGCTGGTCTCCTCCTTCGCCGACGCCACCGGCCGCCACCTGCCGATGGTCGCCACCCTGAACGCCGCCCAGGTGCTGCGCTCCACCGCCGCCGTGCTCGGCCGCGACCTCGAGGGCCTCAGCGACCTCGCGATGCAGTCCTCCCCCGGCGCCTACGGGCTGGTGCTGCTCCCCTACCTGGACGGCGAGCGGACTCCCGCGCTGCCGCACGCCGCCGGCACCCTGACCGGCCTGCGGGCCGAGTCGATGTCTCCTCAGCACCTGGCCCGGGCCGCCGTCGAGGGCATGCTCTGCAACAGCGCGGACGCCCTGGACGTGCTGCGCGCCCGCGGCGTCGAGGTGAAGCGGGTCTTCCTGCTGGGCGCCGCCGGACGGCTGGCGGCGGTGCGGCACGTCGCGCCGCAGCTGTTCGGCGTCCCGGTGGTCGTGCCGCCCCCGGGAGCGCACGCGGCGCGCGGCGCGGCCCGGCAGGCGGCCTGGGCACTGGCCGGGACCCCCGAGCCGCCGCGCTGGGAGCTGCCGGGCGCCGTCACCGTCGCCCCGGACGCCGAGCACGACCTCGCGGTCGGCTCGGCGGTCCGCCAGCAGTACCGGGCCGCCCGCGAGCAGATCCACCCGGAGACGGCCGGCTGACAGCCCCGGAACGAGGCGCCCCACGGCCGGGAAGCACGGGGCGGGGCGCCGCCGGCCGTGAGCCGCCCCGAGGGCCGCCCCGCCGCAGCGGATGCGTCACCCGGCAACCGGTGGCAGCGTGGAAGGCGACCCGGGCCACCGGACGGAAGGGCGGCGGATTCGCCATGGCACTGCACAAGGGCGCCGGTGACGACCGCCGGCTGACCGTCGGACCGTTCGTCGGCACCGCCGCCGACCCCCTCGGCGGGATGGCGCTGTCGCCCCCGCTGCACCGGCTCTCCGACGGCCCGGTCCCCGCCGACACGGCGTACCAGCTGATCCACGACGAACTGCTGCTGGACGGCAACGCGCGGCTCAACCTGGCGACCTTCGTCACCACCTCGATGGACGTCCAGGCCACCCGGCTGATGACCGAGTGCCTCGACAAGAACATGATCGACAAGGACGAGTACCCGCAGACCGCCGAACTGGAGCGGCGCTGCGTGTCGATCCTCGCCCACCTGTGGAACGCCCCGGACCCGGACGCCGCCGTCGGCTGTTCCACCACCGGCTCCAGCGAGGCCTGCATGCTGGCGGGACTCGCGCTCAAGCGCCGCTGGATGACCCGCAACGCCGACCGCTACGCCGCCGGCGCCCGGCCCAACCTGGTGATGGGCATCAATGTGCAGGTCTGCTGGGAGAAGTTCTGCACCTTCTGGGAGGTCGAGGCCCGCACCGCGCCGATGGACGGCGAGCGCTTCCACCTCGGCCCCGAGCAGGCGGTGGGGCTCTGCGACGAGAACACCATCGGCGTGGTCGGCGTGCTCGGTTCGACCTTCGACGGCTCCTACGAGCCGGTGGCGGCGATCTGCGCCGCGCTCGACGACCTCCAGCGGCGCACCGGCCTGGACGTGCCGGTGCACGTGGACGGCGCCTCCGGCGCCATGATCGCGCCGTTCCTGGACGAGGACCTGGCCTGGGACTTCCGGCTCCCCCGGGTCGCCTCCATCAACACCTCCGGCCACAAGTACGGACTGGTCTACCCGGGCGTCGGCTGGGCGCTCTGGCGGGACCACGAGGCGCTGCCCGAGGAGCTCGTGTTCAGGGTCAACTACCTGGGCGGCGAGATGCCGACCTTCGCGCTGAACTTCTCCCGGCCCGGCGCCGAGGTGGTCGCGCAGTACTACACCTTCCTGCGGCTGGGCCGGGCCGGCTTCCGGGCCGTCCAGGGCGTCTGCCGGGAGGTGGCCGGCTATCTGGCCGGGGAGATCGAGGGCCTCGGCGGCTTCCGGCTGATCACCCGGGGCGACGAGCTGCCGGTGTTCGCGTTCACCACCACGGACGAGGTGCCGTTCGACGTGTTCGACGTGTCGCGACGGCTGCGCGAGCGGGGCTGGCAGGTGCCCGCGTACACCTTCCCGGCGAACCGGGAGGACCTCGCGGTGCTGCGGGTGGTCTGCCGCAACGGGTTCTCGCGCGACCTCGCCGAGCTGCTGCTCACGGATCTGGAACGGCTGCTGCCGGAGCTGCGCAGCCAGCCGGTCCCGCTCAAGGACCTCGGCGTGCCGGTCCGGACGGCCTTCCACCACTGAGCCCCGGCGGGGCGGGCGGAGAGGCGAAGAAGCGAGAGCAGACGGAGAGGTGAACAGCCGGGCGGTCGTCGCCAGGAGCAGGCGGTCGGGGCCGTGGGCACGGTGGGAAGGGCCGCTTGAGACAGCTTGGGACACCCTTCCCACCGTGCTTCCCTGCGGTCCGGGGCAGTATCCCCCCGTGAGACTGTCTCGGACCGGTGGAGGGCCAGGGAACGGCGGCACCGGGGCCGTAGGGGCGGCGCCCGGGCGGTGGGACCGGGGCTGCGTACCGCTCCGGCGGAAAGAACAATGCCCGACCGTCATATGAATGTTCGAGCCTTCTCCGGTGTTGTGAGACACTTCCGTCCGTCTCAGCGCCAGGACCTGGGTATTGGGACACCGGGCCGTCGTGGTTTGAGACGCGGACACGTCACCGGGGCCCGGACCGGTTCCAGCACCGCCCGCCCGCCCGCCTCGCACGTTTGGAAGAGACCGCATGGGTTCCGCCTGGAAGCAGCTGCCCGACGACCTGTCCGACCCTGCCAGGCGCCTCACGGAGGAGCTGCGAGCCGTCAAGGACGCGACCGGGCTCTCGCTCTCCGAGCTGGCCGCCCGGACCCACTACAGCCGGGCCTCCTGGGAACGCTGGCTGAACGGCAAGCGGGTCATCACCGCGCAGGCGCTCGAAGCGCTGGTCGGTGCCGTCGACTGCGACGGGCCGAAGCTGCGGGGGCTGTGGGAGCTGACCGCGGCCGAGGGGGCGACGTCGGGCGACCCGGCGCCTGCGGATGCCGCGGAGACTGCCGAGACCGCGGGGGCCGCGGGGGCCGCGGGGGCCGCGGAGGAGTCGGACGAGCCCGACCGGGAGTCGGGCGCCGATGTGGAGGCCGCCACCACCGCCACCGATGGCGCACCGGCCGACAGCTCGCCGGCCGACGGCACCGGGGCGGACGTCCTGGGCGCCGACGGCGCCGGGACCGGGAGCACCCCCGAACTCAGCTCCGTGCCCGCTCCCGACCGCGCCAGGACCGTCGAGCGGCCGACCGGCCCGGTGCGCGGCCGGTCCATGGCCCTGATCGCCGCCTCGGTGGTCGCGGTCCTGCTGCTGGCGCTCGCCGGGATGCGGTACTTCTCCGGCGCCGACGAGGACAAGGTCGGACCGACCGCCGCCACGGTGCTGCCCCCCACCTCGACGACGCCCGTCGACTCCGCCTCGCCGAGCACCTCGCCGCCCGCCGTACCGGCCAACCCCGCCCCGGCGGTCCCGGCCTGCCAGGCCCTCGGCTGTGCGCACAAGGACCCCAAGGCGGCCGGCTGCGGCGGCGACGCCCGCACCCTGCTGACCACCAACATCGGCAAGGTCGTCATCTACCTCCGGTACAGCCAGAAGTGCCAGGCGGCCTGGGCCGCCATCACCGAGGGCCAGCCCGGCGACCAGGCGACCATCACCACCAGCGCCGGCGAGTCGGAGACGGCGCTGATCCACTGGGGGTACGACAACTACTCGCAGATGGTGAACGCGGGCGACCCCTCGGCCGTGCTCCAGGTCTGCGGCAAGCAGGCCCAGCCGGACGGCGCCTCCTGCACCTCCAGCATCTCCGACCTGGCCCGGGTGGTCGCCAACACCCCGATCCCGGTCGGCCCGGCCTCCCCGCCGGCGGCGGCCGGCGACCCGGCTCCGGCGCCGACCCCGTCGAGCTGACGGACCGACGGACCGACGGACTGACGGACTGACGGACCGACCGGCAAACAGGCAACCAGGCAACCAGGCCGCACGACGCGCCACCGGGCGGGTCGTGCGGCCGCCTGCTACTCGAGGTACCCCCGGAGCTGGGCGGCGAAGGCGTGGTCGCGGAGCTTGACCAGGGTCTTCGACTCGATCTGGCGGATCCGCTCCCGGGTCACCCCGAACAGCACACCGATCTCCTCCAGCGTGCGGGCCCGGCCGTCGTCCAGGCCGTACCGGAGCTGGACCACCTGTCGCTCGCGCTCGCCGAGGGTGGCCAGCACCGCCTCCAGGTGCTGGCGCAGCAGCAGGAAGGCGGCGGACTCGGCGGGTGAGGCCGCGTCGGCGTCCTCGATGAGGTCCCCGAGCGCGACGTCGTCCTCCTCGCCGACCGGGGTGTGCAGGGAGATGGGCTCCTGGGCGAGGCGGAGCAGTTCCCGCACCCGTTCCTCGGTGAGCTCCAGGGCGGCCGCGATGTCGGCCGGGCCGGGCTCGGTCCCGCGCTCCTGGAGCAGCGAACGCTGCACCCGCACCACCCGGTTGATCAGTTCGACGACGTGCACCGGCACCCGGATCGTCCGGGCCTGGTCGGCCAGGGCGCGGCTCATCGCCTGGCGGATCCACCAGGTCGCGTAGGTGGAGAACTTGTAGCCCCGGGCGTAGTCGAACTTCTCGACCGCCCGGATCAGCCCGAGGTTCCCCTCCTGGACCAGGTCGAGCAGGGTGAGGCCGCGGCCGATGTAGCGCTTGGCGACGGAGACCACCAGCCGCAGGTTGGCCTCGATCAGCCGGCGCTTGGCGAGCCGGCCGATCAGCACCAGGGTGCCGAGTTCGGCGGCCAGCCGGTCGGCGGGCGGCGGTTCGCGGTGCAGCCGCTCCTCGGCGAACAGGCCGGCCTCGATCCGGCGGGCGAGGTCGACCTCCTCGGCGGCGGTGAGCAGCCGGATCCGGCCGATCTCGCGGAGGTACTGGCGGAGCAGGTCGGCGGCGGGCCCGCTCGGATCGGCGGCCGCCGGACGCCGCGGTCCGACCGTCTCCTCGGGGTCCTCCGGCTCCTCCCGACCGGCGCCCTCCGCGCCCTCGGCATTCTCGGAGTCCTCGGAGTCCCCGTCGTCGGAGTCCCCGTCGTCGGCGTTCCCGTCGTCGGAGTCCTCGGCGTCCCCGTCCCCGGTGTCCTCGGGGCCGGCCGCCGCCTCGGCATCGGGGTGCCCCGACGGGTGGCCCTGGGCGGGCACGCGTCCGCCGTCCGCGGGCGGTGCCCCCGCCCGGCCGTGGGTCTCCGGCGGGTCGGCGGCGTCGTCGTACGGCGGAGGCGGGGCGAGCGGATCGGTGGTCGGTCGGGCGGTCGCGGCGAGGCCTCGGTCCACGGGCATCCCCTCTGGGCGGGCGCGACTCTGGCGGACCCGCGCTGTACGGAGGCAGGACGCCCTCCAGTGTGCGGCACACCACGCTCCGTGGCCGAGACTCGTGCGCGGACTTTCTGAACCGGGGCGCGAACGGGCGCCGGAGCACGCCGGAACGGGCGCTGGAGGGCGCCGGAGCACGCGGCAGCGCGCGCTAGAGGGCGGCCGAACCGCCGCTGCGCAGGGACTGCCCGTACTGCTGGAGCTGCCACAGCTCGGTCTGCACGGCGTGCATGTCCTCCGCGGCGGCGCGGTTGCCGAGGCGCTGGAGGTGGGCGCGGACCTCGTCGACCCGCCGGTCCACGGCCAGCAGTCGCAGCTTGACCAGGAACTCCCCCGCGTAGACGGCGTCCACCTTGCGGCGCGAGCGCACCGGTTCCACGGTCAGCTCGGTGACCAGCGAGCGCACCCGGTCGTCCGGGCAGATCTCGCGCACCACGCTGGTGAAGTCGGCCAGGGTGGCCCCGTACGCGGCGCCGCCGGCCTGGCCGATGGCCCGCCGCACGGCGGTGTAGGGCGGGGTGGGGAACTCGTCCTCGGCGTAGTTGTCGAAGGCCGGCGAGACCAGGTCCGGGTGCTGGAGGGCCAGTTTGAGCAGTTCCCGCTCGACGAACTGGGCCGGGTCGCGCGGGTTGAGCACGAAGGCGGGCCGGGCCGGGCGGACCGGCTGCGGCGGCTCGGGGCGGCGCTGGCCGTTGGCCCGGGGGTTCTGCTGGCGCTCGCGGTCCCAGCGGGCCAGTTGGGCCACCCGGCGGACCACGAACGGCTCGTCCAGGATGCCCAGCATGCCGGCCAGCCGGACGGCGTACTCGTGCTGGATGGAGCGGTCCTTGATCCTGGCGACGATCGGCGCCGCCTCCTCCAGCGCCGCCGACCGACCCTCGGGCGTGTCCACCCGGTGCTTGGCGACGGCCGAGCCCAGCGCGAACTCGAAGAGCGGGACGGGGTTGTCGATCAGTTCGCGGACCGCGTCGTCGCCCTTGGCCAGGCGCAGCTCGCACGGGTCCATGCCGCCGGGGCTGACCGCGATGGAGGTCTTGGCGGCGAACTTCTGGTCGTCCTCGAAGGCCCGCAGCGCGGCCTTCTGGCCGGCCGCGTCGCCGTCGAAGGTGAAGACGGTCTCGCCCCGGTACTGCGAGGTGTCCATCAGCAGCCGACGGATGATCTTGATGTGGTCCTCGGCGAAGGCGGTGCCGCAGGTGGCCACGGCGGAGGTGACCCCGGCCAGGTGGCAGGCCATCACATCGGTGTAGCCCTCGACCACCACCGCGCGGCCGGACTTGGCGATCTCCTTCTTCGCCAGGTCGATGCCGTAGAGCACGTGCGACTTCTTGTAGATCGGCGTCTCGGGGGTGTTGAGGTACTTGGGACCGTTGTCGTCCTCGCGCAGCCGCCGGGCGCCGAAGCCGATCACCTCGCCCGCGATGTCCCGGATCGGCCAGACCAGCCGCCCCCGGAACCGGTCGATCAGCCCGCCGCGCTGGCCCTGCGAGGCCAGGCCGCCGAGCAGGATCTCCTTGTCCGTGAAGCCCTTGCCGCGCAGGTAGCGGACCAGGTGCTCCCAGCCGACCGGGGCGTAGCCGACGCCGAAGGTCCGCGCGGACTCCTCGTCGAAGCCGCGCTCGGCCAGGAAGCGGCGGCCGATCTCGGCCTCGGGCGAGGCCAACTGCTCCTGGTACCAGGCGGCGGCCACCTTGTGCGCCTCGACCAGCCGGGTGCGCTCGCCCTGCTGGTGCCGGGGGCTGTAGCCGCCCTCCTCGTAACGCAGGGTGATGCCGGCCTGGGCCGCCATCCGCTCGACGGCCTCGGCGAAGGTGAAGTGCTCGATCTTCATCAGGAAGGCGATGGTGTCGCCGTTCTCCTGGCAGCCGAAGCAGTGGAAGACGCCCTTGGCCGGATTGACGTAGAAGGAGGCGGACTTCTCGTCGTGGAAGGGGCAGACGCCCTTGTACTCGCCACCGCCACCGTTGGTCAGCTGTACGTAGTCGCCGACCACGGCGTCGATCGGCAGTGCGCTCCGCACCGCCTGTACATCTTCGTCCCTGATCCGCCCGGCCACCCCGGAAGTCTACTGGGGCGGCCGGGTCTTCCGGCGGGCCCGACCGGCCCGCCGCCCGTCAGGACCCGGCCGGGCCGGTCAGCCGGGCGTGCAGGGCCAGCGCGGAGGCGTCGGTGAGGGTCGCGATCTGGTCGATCACGGTGCGCAGGGCCGCGCGGTCGTCCTCCGCCTCCTCGTACATCGCGGCGAACACCGGGTCCAGCACCTCGGGGGCGCGCCGGGTGAGGACCTCGGCCAGCTCGGCGATGACGATCCGCTGCCTGGCCCGCAGCTGGGCCTGCTCGTCGCGCTGCATCACGTACCGGACGGCGACCGCCTTGAGCACCGCGCACTCCAGCCGGACCTCGCGCGGCACCACCAGCTCGGCCCCGTACCTGGTCAGCGGGCCGGGGCCGTAGCGGGCCCGGGTGGCCTGCTCGGCGGCCAGGCAGAACCGGCCGATCAGCTGGCTGGTGAGGTCCTTCAGCCCGGCCCGGGCGCGGGCGGTGCCGTCGTACGACTCGGGCCACCAGTCCTTGTCGAGCAGCCGGTCCAGGGCGTCCGCCAGCTCCTCCGGCTCGGCGTCCCGGGCGTAGCGCTCGGCGACCTTGAACAGCTCGGACCGCTCGCTCGGGGCACGCAGCGCGACCGGGTCGATGTGGCCGGCCTGGAGGCCGTCCTCGACGTCGTGGGTCGAGTAGGCCACGTCGTCGGACCAGTCCATGACGGTGGCCTCGAAGCACTTGGTCCCGGCCGGGGCACCGGCCCGCAGCCAGCGGAAGACCGGCAGGTCGTCGGCGTAGACGCCGTACTTGGGCGAGGCCGGGTCGGTGGGGTGGGCGCCGTGCGGCCACGGGTACTTGGTGGCGGCGTCCAGGGCGGCGCGGCTCAGGTTCAGGCCGACGCTGCGGCCCGGCCAGGGGGCCAGCCGGGCCGGCGTCCCGTCCTGCGGGGCGAAGCGCTTGGGCTCCAGACGGGTCAGGATCCGCAGCGACTGGGCGTTGCCCTCGAAGCCGCCGCAGGCCTCGGCGGCCTGGTCGAGCGCCTCCTCACCGGTGTGGCCGAACGGCGGGTGGCCGATGTCGTGGGCCAGGCACGCCGTCTCGACGAGGTCCGGGTCGCAGCCGAGCGCCGCGCCCAACTCCCGGCCGACCTGGGCGCATTCCAGCGAGTGGGTCAGCCGGGTGCGGGGGAAGTCGCTGCGCATCGGGGCGACCACCTGGGTGGTGCCGGCCAGCCGGCGCAGGGCGGCGGAGTGGAGCACCCGGGCACGGTCGCGCTGGAAGGCCGTCCGGCCGGGGCGTTTGTCCGGTTCGGGAACCCAGCGGGCCTCGGCGGCGCGGTCGTACGGGGTCGGGGTCGTGGCGGCGGTGAGGCGGTGCGCGGTGTCGTCCATATGCCCCTCACCGTACGCCGCGGCTGTGACACCGGAAGTGTGCCGCGCGCGGCCGGGCGCGGGCCGGGGCGTGAACCCTTGGACGCCCGCCGTCGGCCCTGTTGTCGAGGGCGGCGGTCAGCCCCGCAGCGCCTTGAGCACGGCCGCGGCCGCGCCCTCCTGGCCCTTGGCGTTGGGGTGGATCGCCGCCAGGCCCTGCGTCGGGAACGGCGGCTCCACCCAGCGGGCGGTCTCGCCCGCGCACATGTCGTGGCCGGCCGAGGGCCCGGAGAGGTCCACGAAGACCGCGCCGGCCGCCTCCGCCCGGCGCTTGAGCATGGCGTTGAGCTGCTGCTCCTTCTCCACCAGGAAGCCGAGGTCCCCGCCCGCGACGGTCGACCCCAGCACCGGGACGCAGCTCGCCGGGTCGGCGGGCAGCAGCGCCGGGTAACCGACCACGTAGACCCTGGCCTGCGGGGACCGCCGCTTGACCTCCTTGAGGGTCTCGCCGAGCCGCTCGCCGGCGCTGTCCACCTTGCGCTGCACCTGGTCGCCGCCGTCCGCGGCCGCGTAGGAGTCCCGGCAGGGCGCCGCCGCCCGGTCCGAGCCGACCAGCCCCTTGAGCGCGTCCACCAGGTTCTCCTTGGCGCACTGGCCGACGACCTCCATGAACCCGGCGTCGTTGCCGCCGATCCCGAGGGTCACCAGCCGGGTGGCCGGGGTGAGCGCGTCCAGCTGCGGCGGATTGACGCCGCCCTCGGTGCTCTGGGCGCCGGTGAGGTCGCCGGTCCGGGCACCGCTGCAGCTGACGTCGCGGAACCGCTCGCCCGCCAGGCCGAGCGCCTGGGCCACCAGCGAGGGGTAGTTGACCGCCGAGCGGGAACAGCCCTTGGGCACGCCCACCTGGGGGCTGATCTTCAGCCCCGCCGTGTAGGAGTCGCCGAGCGCCACGTACGGCCCGGTGGGCGTCGGCATCGGGGTGGGTGCGGCCCCGGTGGCGGCGGCGCGCGGCGGTGCCGAGCCGCCGGCGGCGGCCGCGGCGACGGTCTCCGAACCGGACGAACCGGAGCATCCGGCGACCAGCACGGCGGCGAGGCCCGCGCTCAACACGCCGCCGAGCGTGCCGATCGGGCGTACGGACAGTGACACGGGAACCCCCCGGTAGGAGCCGCTGGCATTCTCCCTACGACGGCCCGTCCCCCGGGCACCGCAGTCCCCAACGGACGGGCGGGCGCGATCGCTCCCGTCCGGAACGGGAAATTTCGGCGGGCGCCCCGGAGGCCCGACAGCGGGCAGCCCCGGGCGACGGTGACCGTGGTGACCGTCGCCCGGGGCCGCCCGGGGCGACTGCTCCGGCGGACCGCTCCGGCCGACTACTCCGGCCCGCGCTCGTGCTCGGCCAGGAACTGCTCGAAGCGGCGGCCCAGCTCGTCCGCGGACGGCAGGTCCACCGGCTCGGCCAGCAGGCTCTCCCGGCCCTGCGAACCGGCCACCGCGTCGTACTGGCCCTCCATGCCGCGGATCGCCGAGCGGAGGTCGCCGTCGCCCTGCGCCAGCTGCTCCTCGATGTCGGCGTACACCTCGTCCACCCGCTCGCGCAGCAGCGTGCCGGGCAGCACCAGCCCGGTCGCCGACTGCACGGCCTCCAGGATCAGCACCGCGGCCGCCGGGTACGCCGAACGCGCCACGTAGTGCGGCACGTGCGCGGCGAAGCCCAGCACGTCGTGCCCGGCCTCGGCCAGCCGGTACTCCAGCAGCGCCTGGGCGCTGCCCGGGACCTGCGCCTGCTCGAACCACTGCGGGTAGCCGGCCGCGAGGTCCAGCCGGTTGCCGTGCGGGGTCAGACCGACCGGGCGGGTGTGCGGCACGCCCATCGGGATGCCGTGGAAGTCGAGGGCCAGCCGGACGTCGAAGCGCTCGACCAGCTGCCGGACGGCGGCGGCGAAACGCTCCCACTCGACATCCGGCTCCGGGCCGGTGAGCAGCAGGAACGGGGAACCGGCCGCGTCGTGGAGCAGCTGGAGGAGGATCTCCGGAGGCTCGTAGGACGACCAGTGCTCGCGGTCGAAGAGCATCGCGGGGCGGCGGGCCCGGTAGTCCACCAGACGGTCGTGGTCGAAGCGGGCGACGACCTGGGGCTCGCCCGTCTCCAGCAGGTGGTCGACCACCTGGGCGCCCGCCTCGCCGGCGTCCATGAAGCCCTCGAAGTGGTGGAGCAGCACCAGGCCGGCACCGGTGTCCGCCAGCGCGGCCCTCGCCGCGGCCACCGCGGCCACACCCTGCTGGTCCAGCTCGTACAGCGCCTGGGGATCACGCACCGCTCACCCACACCCCGTTTCTTTCCTCGTCGCGGTTCACCGCGCACGCCCCCGCGCGGCTGCCCGCGCTGGGACTGCTGCCCGGCTCTCCTCGTCCAGCGTGCGGAGTGCCGCCGGAATTCCCGCCGGGCCGGGCCCGTTTCGCGGCCCCGCCCGGCGCGCGCCCGTCGTCCCGCCCGTCGCGCGCCCCCGCGAGGCCGACCGGACCATGATCGCACCCGGCCCGAAAGGCCCTGGTCAGGGGGGTGCGAACGGTCGCCGCCACAAGCCCCGGACCAGCCCCGACGGCCATTCGTGTGCCGCGAAGTGACGCATTGCCTTCTGGCGGGTATCGTCCTCTCGCTGCCTCGCATCGTCGCGTCGTCGTCACGTCGTCCGTAACGCCGTCGATCACGACCCGGACCGGTGCTCGGCCAGCCACCTACGACGCATCTTGCCTTCACCTGGCCGCCTGCTTCCCTTCGCGCTCTCGTTTCCTCTTCGGCCATCTCGCGGACGCACACTGTCCCCTCGCTCATCCCGCCGGACCGGTCCGTGGACCCGTGTCCGTTCCGGCACCGCGCTGCCCGACTCCGGGCCGTCGCTCCCCGCCCCGCTCGACCGGACCTCCGGCGTGCGCGGGCACCGGTGGGCGCACTCCGGAGCGGGGCGAACCGTCCACTGCTGACCCTCGCCGCACCCCGGCACGGGCCAGCGCCCTCCGACCGCCGAAGGACCGAAGGTTCCGTGCCCGTACCTGTCATCCTCACCGGCCGCACCGTGCGGCTGGAGCCCCTCGCCGCGCACCATGCCGAGGCCATCGCCCAGGCCGGCGCCGAGGACCGTACGACTTACGCCTTCACCCCCGTCCCGCACGGCCTGGAAGCTGCCCGGGAGTACATCGCGCGTGCTCTGGCGGACCAGGCCTCCGGCCGGTCGCTGCCGTTCGCGACGGTGAACCAGGCGGACGGCCGAGTGGTGGGCTCCACCCGGTTCCTGGAACTCGACTACTGGCAGGGGCCGCTCGTCTGGCCGCCGGTTCCCGGCGTGCCGTTCGGCGACCCGGCCACGGCCGTCCCGGACGCCGCCGAGATCGGCAACACCTGGCTGTCCCCGCGCGCCCAGGGCACCGGCATCAACACCGAGGCCAAGCTGCTGATGCTGCGGCACGCCTTCGAGGTGTGGGGCGTGCAGCGGATCTCGCTGCGGGCCGACGCCCGCAACATGCGGTCGCGGGCCGCCATCGAGCGGCTGGGCGCGACCGGCGAGGGCGTCCGCCGGGCGCACTCGCGGGGGCTGGACGGGGTGGTCAGGTCCACCGCGTTCTACTCGATCCTGGACAGCGAGTGGCCCGCCGTGCGCGACATCATCGAGCTGCGGATCGCCGCCGCGACCTCGCCGAGCGCCCCGGATCCGGCGATCAACCAGGAGTGCCTTAGACACGGCGGCGGCGCGGGGCATCTGATCACGGCCTGAGGCCTCCGGCCGGGTCTCCTCCGGAGGGTCCGGGCGATTCGGCGGTCCGGTGGTTCGGGGCCGGAGGGTTCGTCCGCCCTGATGTCCGGACCCGGCGCGGGTCCGGACACCAGGGCCGGGGTCAGTCCGCGACCGGCCCGCCCGCGACCGGTCCGCCCGTGAGGGCGGCCCGCAGCAGCCGGGCCAGCAGGCCGGCGCCCCGGCCGTCGTCCTCGGGCGCCCGGCCGGGGCAGGCCTCGACCACGGCGGAGACCGGGCGCCGGCCCGCCCGCTCCGGCGCCACCGTCAGTTCCCACCAGGGGTGGCCGTCCGGACCGCAGAGCCGGAGCGTGCCCTCCCGGGTGTGCAGCGCCGGGCGGCGGCCCCCGACCAGCGGCCCGGCCCCGGTGCGCAGCCGCTGCCACTGCTCGTCCGTCCACAGCACGTCCGGCACCGGGCACGGCCGCGGCACCAGCATCTCCGCGCGGCCCCGGCCGGCGGACACGCTCCCCGGTTCGACGAAGGCCCAGGCCGGCAACGGCTCCCGGGCGGCCAGCCAGTCGGCGGGGATCCCGGCCGTCCCGGTGTGCGCGGCGACCACGCCGCCGGTGATCGCGGCCACGGTGTCCGCGTCCCCGCCGGCGGCCACCGCCGTCCGGATCGCCGCCGGGTAGTCGGTGAGGTGCCGGGCCGCGCACCACAGCGCGTACGGGACGGTGTCGGCGGCGCTGGTCCGGCTGCCGTTGCCGAGCAAGCGCGCCACCACCGTGAGGTCCGGTTCGGCGAGCAGCGCGACCGCCTCGGCCAGGCCGTCGTGGACGGCACCGCGCGGGGTCAGGTCGAGGACCTGCTCCAGGAAGCCCGCCGGCGTCGTCCGGGCACCGCGGGCCCGCGCCGCGCAGGCGGCGGCCACCGCGACGGCGACCGCGCCGTCCACCGCCTGCGGGTGGGTGTGGGTGATCAGCGCCGTCTCGACGGCCGGGCGCACCGCCTCCGCCGGGTCGGCCGCGTACGCCGCCCCGAGCGGGGCGACCCGCATCGCGGCGCCGTTGCCGTACGAACCCTGGCCGTCGAACAGTGCCGAGGCCAGCTCCCGGGCGTCACCGCCCTCCCGGACCAGCCGCAGCAGCCGGTTGGCGGCCGGGCCGTAGCCCCGGTCGAAGTCGTGCCTGCGGGCGAAGGCATGGGTGAGGTCGAACACGTCGATCGCGCCGCGCTCGGTGTGCGCGGCGTACACCGAGCACGCCATCTCGGTGTCGTCCGTCCACGGCCACGGGCCGGGCGGGGTGGTGCGGGCGGCGAGGTGGGCCCGCGCGGTGGCGGGGACGAAGAACTGCGCGCCGAAGGCGTCGCCGACGGAGAGGCCCTGGAGCGCGTCGAGCGCGGGGCCGGGGTGAGGAATCGTCATCTTGGGCACCAAGCCCACCGTCCGCACCGGCCCGGCGTCAACCCGGTTCCACCGGACACTCCCCGGGCGGGCGATGTTTCGCATACCTCCGAACCGGGCGGGAAACACCTCGGCATGACCCTCGCCGCCCCGGCCTCCGCCGTTCCGCCGACGCTCGCCGCCGTGACGCGCCCGCCCGTCGCCGCTCGCGCGCGGGCCGCACCCCGGCCGGTCGTCGACCCGCTGCTGCTGGTCGGCGGCGACCAGCAGCACATCGTCACCCGCGCCCAACTGCGCGCGCTCGGAGTGCCGTCCGGGAGCATCGCGCACCGGCTGCGGCCCGGCGGCCCGTGGCAGCGGGTGCTGCCCCGGGTGATCTGCCTGCAGACCGGGCGGCTGACCCCGCACCAGCGGCTGCGGGCCGCACTCGCCTACGCGGGCCCCAAGGGGCGGCCCGCGCCGCAGGCCGGGGAGGTGCTGCTCACCGGGGTGGCGGTGCTCGCCGACGCCGGCCTCCCCTCCGCCGGGCACCCGGCGGACCTCACCGAGGTGGACGTCCTGATCCCCGCTCAGCGACGGGTCGCCGACCGGGGGTTCGTCCGGATCCACCGCGCGGCCGGGGCGATGCCGGGCGGCTTCGAGCGCGACGACGGGCTGTGGAGCACCTCGGTCGCCCGCGCGCTGGCCGACCTCGCGCCCCGGGCGGGCGGACAGCGCCGGTTCCGCGCGCTCTGCGCCGAGGCCGTCCAGCGGCGGCACTGCGAACTCGGCGAGCTGCTGGACCAGTTGCTCGCCCGGCCGGACGCCCGCGAACTGACCGGGCCGGCCCGGGTGGTCGAGGAGCTGACGGCCGGAGTGCGGTCCGTGGTCGAGGGCGAGGCCCGGGACGCGGTGCGCGGCGCCGGGCTCCCCGAACCGCTCTGGAACCCGGTGCTCTTCCTGGACGGGCGGTTCCTGGCCGTGCCGGACGCGTACTGGCCGCAGGCCTGCGTCGCCCTGGAGATCGACTCCCGGGCCTGGCACCTGAGCCCGGCCGACCACGAGCGGAGCCTGACCCGGGCCAACCGGCTGACCGCCGCCGGCCTCCCGGTCGTCCGCACCACCCCCGTCCAACTGCGCCGCGACCCGGGGCCGGTGCTGCAGGAGGTGGCCGCGCTGCTCTCGGCCGGTCCGCACGGACCGCACCGCCGGGTCACCTGGCGGCGGGCCCGGTGAGGGGACGGGGGCGGGGCAGTGCTGGGGCAGTGTTGGGGTGGCTCGACGGCTTTGCGGTTCGGGGACGCTGCGGTTCGGGGACGCTGCGGTTCGGGGGCGCCGCAGAGTGCGACCCCGGGAGGTCACGGCTGCCGGCCCTCCGCCTCCCGGCCCGCCGCCTCGGCCGCCGCCGCCAGCTGCTGCAGGACGCCCAGGTGGTCGGCGAGCGCCCGGCGGCCGGCCCGGGTGGCGGCCAGCCAGGTGCGCGGGCGCTTGCCGACGTAGCCCTTCTTGACCGACAGGTAGCCGGCCTCCTCCAACGCGCTCGCCGCCTTGCTGAGCACCGAGTCGGAGACCTGGCAGTAGTCCCTGACGGCGGAGAACTCGGCCTCGATGCAGCCGCCGAGAAACGCCAGCACGGTGAGCCGGGTGGGGTGCTGGAGCAGCGGGTCGAGCCCGGCCATCAGGCGTCCCCCGCCTCGCGGCGGATCCGGGCGTTCACGCGCACCATCGCCAGCCAGAACAGCGCCCCGGCCGTGACGCCGGCACTGCCGAACGTCCCCCGGGCATCGGCTCCCAGCAGATGGACCACGGCGGCCACCGCGAGGGCTCCGGCGAAGACCAGCACCACCCAGCGCGTCATCGGCCCGCCGAAGCCGGGCGTCCAGCCCCTCGCCACACCGCCGCGACGGGTCACCACGGCCCCCAGGGCACCGCTGACCGCCGCGAAGACCCCGCCCAGCACACCGGCCAGCCAGCTCGCGTCGGCCCACAGGGCGTAGCCGAGGCCGAGGCCGTAGAGCGAGAAACCGGCGGCGAACGTGGCGCCGTACCAGGCGGGCACCGGCTGCGGTGCCTGGGCGGCGGCGCGCGCCCGGGCGGCGAGGCCCAGCGCCTCGGCCGCGGACAGCTCGACAGGCACGGAATCGCTCATGGAGTCCCCCGGTGGTGGTGATCGTTGATCTTGATTCCACTATGGCACGTACTTTCCGCGATGGAAAGTACTTTCAGTGGGGCACCGGACCCAGTGAGGCGCCGAGCCGCATCCGCTCCTCAGCAGCGGGAGTCGATCTCCTGGAAGGTGGCGTAGTGGTCCGCGGTCCAGTACTGCTCGCCGGAGCCACCGGTGACCACCCGGCGGGCGCCCCGGTCGCCGGAGCCCGGGGTGACGACGGTGAACTCGTGGTAGTAGCCCGAGGTCTTGCGCGGGAGGCGGCTCTCCCGGTTCTCGAAGACGATGCCGTCCGAGCGGTAGGGGTAGGGGCCGCCCTTGGCGATCAGTCCGAGGGTGTCGCGGGCCTGGTCCGGGAGCCTGGTGCGGCAGACGTCGGCCAGCGCCGGGTCGGTCGGCACCCAGCCGGTGCCGGCGGCGGTCGCCGGCGGGGTGGCGGGCGGGGTCGCGGGGGCGGAGGGCCGGGGTGCGCTGGGCTTCGGTGCCGCCGGAGCCGTCGAGGCCGCGCCGGGGCCGGTGGCGGTGGGGGTCGCGGCAGTCTTGGACGCGGCGCTTTGGGACGCGCCGCCGCCGGTGTCGTCCGAGAGCAGGTAGCCGACCGCGGCGGCGAGCACGCAGATCAGCACGGCGAGGGCGGTCCACAGGCGGTTTCTGCTGGTCATGGGCCCAGCTTGGCAGTCGGCGGACCGGGGTCCGGCCAGCCACACGCGTGGTCGGCGCCACACCGGGGGGCGGGGTCCGCCGCGGTGGGACCGGACGAGAGGGAAAAGCATGCGGCCGGGGCGGGTACGGACGCCATTGTCCGTTCCTGCCCCGGCCGCTTCACGTACGCCGGTTCTCCTGCGCCGAGCTCCGGTGTACGCCCCTCCCCGATGGAGGGGACACGGTCAGCGATTCGGCCGTGCCGAGGGGCTCATGACGAGCCCCCGGCACTCAGCGCGAGTCGCTGCCCGCAGTCTCGATGGCGGCGCGGCCGGCCTCCAGCCGCGCCACCGGGATCCGGAAGGGGGAGCAGGAGACGTAGTCCAGCCCCACCTCGTGGAAGAAGTGCACCGACTCCGGGTCGCCGCCGTGCTCGCCGCAGACGCCGAGCTTGAGGTCGGGGCGGGTGGCCCGGCCGGCCTGGACGGCGTGCTTCACGAGCGAGCCGACACCGTCGCGGTCGATGGTCTCGAAGGGCGAGACCCCGAAGATGCCCTTCTCCAGGTAGGCGGTGAAGAAGGAGGCCTCGACGTCGTCGCGGGAGAAGCCCCAGACCGTCTGGGTGAGGTCGTTGGTGCCGAAGGAGAAGAACTCGGCGGCCTCGGCGATCTGGCCGGCCGTCACGGCGGCGCGCGGCAGCTCGATCATGGTGCCGAGCTTGATGTCCAGCTGGACGCCGGTGGACTGGGCGACCTCGGCGAGCACGCGCTCGCACTCGTCGCGGACCAGCTCCAGCTCCTGGACCGTGCCGACCAGCGGGATCATGACCTCGGGGCGCGGGTCCGCCCCGGCGAGCTTGCGCTCGGCGGCGGCCTCGGCGATGGCCCGGACCTGCATGCCGAACAGGCCGGGGATGACCAGGCCGAGGCGCACACCGCGCAGGCCGAGCATCGGGTTCTGCTCGTGCAGCTTGTGCACCGCCTGGAGCAGGCGCAGGTCGTTCTCGTTCGGGTCCTTGCGGGCCTCGGCGAGGGCGACGCGCACCGACAGCTCGGTGATGTCGGGCAGGAACTCGTGCAGCGGCGGGTCGAGCAGGCGGACGGTGACGGGCAGTCCGTCCATCGCCTGGAACAGCTCCAGGAAGTCGCCCTTCTGAAGCGGCAGCAGGGTGGAGAGCGCGGCCTCGCGGTCCTTGTCGTTGTCCGCGAGGATCAGGTGCTCGACCTCCTTGCGGCGCTCCTCGCCGAGGAACATGTGCTCGGTGCGGCACAGGCCGATGCCCTGGGCGCCGTAGCGGCGGGCGCGCGAGCCGTCCTCGGCGTTGTCGGCGTTGGCGCGCACCGCGAGGCGGCGGCGGCCGTCGGCGTGGGACATCAGCCGGTGCACGGCCTGGACCAGACCGCCCTGGACGTCGGCGCCGGCGTGCAGGGTGCCCTCGAAGTACTCCACCACCGCGGAGGGGAGCACGGGTACCTCGCCGAGGTAGACCTTGCCGGTCGCGCCGTCGATGGAGACGACGTCGCCCTCTTCCAGCTCCAGGCCGTCGGCGGTGGTCATCCGGCGGCGCTTGGTGTCGACCTCCAGCTCCTCGGCACCGCAGACACAGGTCTTGCCCATGCCGCGGGCGACGACGGCGGCGTGCGAGGTCTTGCCGCCGCGCGAGGTGAGGATGCCCTCGGCGGCGATCATGCCGTCCAGGTCGTCCGGGTTGGTCTCGCGGCGGACCAGGATGACCTTCTCGCCGGAGCGCGACCACTTCACCGCGGTGTAGGAGTCGAAGACGATCTTGCCGATCGCGGCGCCGGGCGAGGCGGCGAGGCCCCGGGCGATCTGCTTGGACTCGGCGTTCGGGGCGAAGCGCGGGAACATCAGCTGGGAGAGCTGGCCGCCGGTGACCCGCATCAGGGCCTCGTCCAGGTCGATCAGACCCTGGTCGACCAGCTGGACGGCGATCCGGAAGGCGGCCGCGGCGGTGCGCTTGCCGACCCGGGTCTGCAGCATCCAGAGCTTGCCGCGCTCGATGGTGAACTCGATGTCGCAGAGGTCCCGGTAGTGGGTCTCGAGCGTCTGCATGATCGACATCAGCTCGTCGTACGACTTCTTGTCGAGCTTCTCCAGCTCGGACAGCGGCAGGGTGTTGCGGATGCCGGCGACGACGTCCTCGCCCTGGGCGTTGGAGAGGTAGTCGCCGTAGACGCCCTGGGCGCCGGTGGAGGGGTCGCGGGTGAAGGCGACGCCGGTGCCGGAGTCCTCGCCGAGGTTGCCGAACACCATGCTGCAGACGTTGACCGCGGTGCCCAGGTCGTTCGGGATGCGCTCCTGGCGGCGGTAGAGCCGGGCCCGGTCGCCGTTCCAGGAGTGGAAGACCGCGTGGATGGCGAGGTCCATCTGCTCGCGCGGGTCCTGCGGGAAGGCCCGGCCGGTCTCGCGCTCGACGATGCCCTTGAACACCTCGACCAGCTGCTTCAGGTCCGCGGCGTCCAGGTCGAGGTCGCTGGCGGTGCCCTTGGCGTGCTTGGCCTCGTCCAGGGCCTCCTCGAACAGCTCGCCGTCGACGCCCAGCACGGTCTTGCCGAACATCTGGACCAGGCGGCGGTAGGAGTCCCAGGCGAAGCGCTCGTTGCCGGACTGGGCGACCAGGCCGACCACCGAGGCGTCCGAGAGGCCGATGTTCAGGACGGTGTCCATCATGCCGGGCATGGAGAACTTGGCGCCCGAACGCACCGATACGAGCAGCGGGTTGTCGGCCTGGCCGAGCTGCTTGCCCATCTCCTGCTCGAGCGCGTCCAGGTGGGCGCTGATCTCCTCGTGCAGGGAGGTGGGCTCGGTGCCGGTCTCCAGGAAGACCTTGCAGGCCTCGGTGGTGATCGTGAACCCCGGAGGGACCGGAAGACCCAGGTTGGTCATCTCGGCCAGGTTCGCGCCCTTGCCGCCAAGAAGATCCTTGAGGTCCTTGTTTCCTTCAGTGAAGGAGTAAACAAACTTCTGCTGGGACGCCACGGGTCGGTCTCCTCGCGCACGGTTGCCCTGACGCCGGAGAACATACCCATTTCGAAGGCACTTCTGCGCCGCCAATAGGCCGTACGTGGCCAGGACCCGCAGGTAACCCGATAGATCGAATGCATGGAACGGCGTTCACCTCTGGAGGTGAAATCGTCCGGATGACGCTAGCAAGCGTTCAAGTCTTGAAGGCATGGAAACCGGAAGATCACATATCCGGAACACACGGTAGCCACCGGCCGCCCGGGCTGACGGCCCGGCTTGATTTCCTGCACCCTCAGTGCCGATCCGCCGCCGCCCCCCTTCGGGAAGCGATCCGCCTTCGACTTGTTCATTTCGTACTGTCGGACCCCTGGGGCACGCAGGGTATGTGGCAAGCGTCACGGACACATCTCACCGATCGAGCGTAGGTCGACTCCGCCCATCGTCGCACTGCGTCCAGAAACGTGCTCGCTCCGTGACATTCGAATGCCAAAAAGGAGCCCTCTTGTCCAGAGTGGCAAAGAGGGCTGGGACGGGGTGGCCATCGACCCGAGAGGGCCATATTTGCCACCCCGTACAGATCATCCGCCAGAGGTGTCCGATTCGGCGTCTTCGCCCGGTCGGGCGCAGTCGTACGGATCGTCCAACCAGCCCTCCGGCAGAACCACACGGTTGTTGCCGCTGGTCCGCCCCCGCGGGCCGTCGGCGCCGGCCGGCCAGCTCTGCGACTGCTCCACCAGGGCCAGGGTTTCGGCCAATTCGGCCAACGAGGACGAGTTCGCCAGCTTCACCCGCAGTTCCGAGCCCACCGAGAAGCCCTTGGTGTACCAGGCGACGTGCTTCCGGAAGTCGATCACGCCGCGGGCCTCGTCGCCCAGCCACTCGCCGAGCAGCTGCGCGTGGCGGACCATCGCCCGCGCCACATCGGCGAAGGTCGGACGGGCGTAGTCCACCTCGCCCTCGAAGATCGCCACCAGGTCCCGGAACAGCCACGGCCGGCCCAGGCAGCCGCGGCCCACCACCACGCCGTCGCAGCCGGTCTCGCGCATCATCCGCACCGCGTCGTCCGCCGACCAGATGTCCCCGTTGCCGAGCACCGGGATCCCCGCCGGGACGGCCTCGCGCAGCCGGGCGATCGCCGACCAGTCGGCGGTACCGCCGTAGTGCTGGGCGGCGGTGCGTCCGTGCAGGGCGATCGCGGAGACGCCCTCCTCGGCGCCGATCCGGCCGGCGTCCAGATAGGTGAGGTGGTCGTCGTCGATGCCCTTGCGCATCTTCATGGTGACCGGCAGGTCGCCGGCGTTGGACACGGCCTCACGGAGGATCTCGCGCAGCAGGTTGCGCTTGTACGGGAGCGCCGAGCCGCCGCCCTTGCGGGTCACCTTGGGGACGGGGCAGCCGAAGTTGAGGTCGATGTGGTCGGCGAGGTTCTCGTCCGCGATCATCCGGGCCGCCTTGCCGACGGTCACCGGGTCCACGCCGTACAGCTGGATCGAGCGCGGCTTCTCGCTCGGGTCGAACTTGATCAGCTGCATGGTCTTGGCGTTGCGCTCGACCAGGGCCCGGGTGGTGATCATCTCCGACACGTAGAGGCCCTTGCCTCCGCTCTGCTCGCGGCAGAGGGTGCGGAACGGCGCGTTGGTGATGCCGGCCATCGGCGCCAGGACCACGGGCGGCCAGACCTCCATCGGGCCGACGGTCAGCGGCGCGAACTCGGCGCCGGCTGCGGTGGCGGTGGCGCTGGTGGTCGCGGTGCCGCCGGTCGCGGTGGCGCTGCCGGTGGCGGTGGTCGCGGTGCTGCTGCCGGTCGTACCGGTGGCGCCGGTCGTGCCGGTCGCGGTGCTCGGCTCGGTGGGTGCGGGCGGGACTGTCATGCGCGGCTGACCTCGGGGACGGCGATTCGGGGACTCTCCATTGTCCCCCACCCGCCGCGCCCGCCCCGGAGGGCCATCGGTCCGGGCTCCCCACCGCCCCTGGCCCGGCGCTGACCAGGCCCTGCCCGCCTTTCTCCCGACCGGTCCGGTCGCTCTCACCCGCTGCCGTCGGCGTCACCGTCCCTCGCGAAGACCTCCACCGAACCGGAGCTGACCGAGATCCTGACCTTGTGCGGGCTGGAGCGGTCGGCCAGCACCGGATCGATCCCGCCCCGGGGAGCGGAGCCGCCCTCGAAGTCGTAGCGGGACCCGCGCGGCAGGCCCAGGCTCACCGACCCCGAGGTGACACCGATGTCCACGGCCGAGGGCTCCGCGGTGAAGCCCAGCTCCACCGAGCCCGAGGTCGCGGCCACGTCGGCCCTCGGGGAGGTGAGGCGCCGGCCGTGCACGGAGCCGGAGGTGGTACGCACGGTCAGCGGACCGGACACCTCGTCCAACCGGACCTCCCCCGAGGTGGAGGCCAGATCGATCTCACCCGTCACCCCGGCGATGTCGATGCTGCCGCTGGACTGCCGTCCGGTCACCGCGACCCCGGGCGGAACCTCAAGCTCGACCACCGCTCCGCAGCCGATGTCGCCGACCGCGAACACCTGGTTGCAGACCATCCGGACGTCGAGCTCGCCCTGGTCGAACAGCGCCGAGACCACCGGCTTCCGCACCATCCAGTTCAGGAGCTGCCGGACCACCACCTGGCCCTCCTGCCCGGGCCGGATCCGGACGGCGGCCCGGCCGGTGTCCAGCCGCACCTTGGTCACCGCGATCCCGTAGGTCCGCTCCGAACGGCTCTGCTGCTGCACCGCCGTCGCCCAGGTCTGCAGGGCACCGATCAGCATCACCACGACCAGCGTCACGGTCCCGAGGACCCGCCAGCCCCGGTGGCCGCCGCGGGCGGGCGGCCCGGGCACGGGTGCAGCGGGACTCGCCGTCGCCGTCCCCCCGCCCCGGACCGGGCCGGTGCCCGCGGTCGGACCGGCCTCCGGCGTCCTCATGCCACCTCCAGGAAGCGCAGCACCGCCATCACCCGGCGGTGGCTGTCGTCGGCCTGCGGCAGGTCGAGCTTGGCGAAGATCGAGTTGATGTGCTTGGCCACCGCGCTGTCGCTGACCACCAGGGAGCCGGCGATGGCCGCGTTCGACCGGCCCTCCGCCATCAGGGCGAGCACGTCCCGCTCGCGCGGTGTCAACCGCTCCAACGGATCGCGGTGGCGCCGCACCAGCAGCTGGGCCACCACCTCCGGGTCCAGCGCCGTCCCGCCCTCGGCGACCCGCTGGAGGGCGTCCACGAACTCGTCGACATTGGCCACCCGCTGCTTGAGCAGGTAGCCGACCCCGCTGGTGTTGGTGGTCAGCAGGTCCGCGGCGTAGCGCTCCTCGACGAACTGGGAGAGCAGCAGCACCGCCACCTCCGGCCACTGGCGGCGGATCACCAGCGCGGCCCGCACCCCCTCGTCGGAGTAGCCGGGCGGCATCCGGACGTCCGCCACCACCACCTGCGGGCGGTGCTCCTCCACCGCGACGAGCAGTGCCTCGGCGTCCCCGACGGCGGCGGCCACCTCGTAGCCCACGGCCTCCAGGACCTTGACCAGACCGACCCTGAGCAGGACCGAGTCCTCGGCGATCACAGCGCGCACGGCAACTCCACGGTAATGGTGGTCGGGCCCCCGACGGGGCTGACCAGGAACAAGGATCCGTCGACCGAGGCGGTGCGTTGCCGCAGGCCGGTCAGGCCGGTGCCCCGAGCGGCGTCCGCCCCGCCCACGCCGTCGTCGCTGACGACCAGGTGCAGCCGACCGCCGGCCGTCCGCACCGTGACGTCCACCCGGGAGGCCCGGGCGTGCTTGGCGACATTGGTCAGTGCCTCGGAGACGGTGAAGTAGGCGACGGCCTCGACCGTCGGCGCTATCCGCTCGGCCAGGTCGACGTCCAGCCGGACCGGCAGCGGGATCCTGGCCGCGATGCCGGAGAGCGCCGCGTCCAGCCCGCGGTCCTCCAGAACGGCCGGGTGCAGGCCGCGGACGAGGTCCCGCAGCTCGTCGATGGCCGCCTGGGCCTCCTCGTGCGCCTCGACTATCACCTGCATGGCCTCGGGCGGGATGTCCTTGAGGGTGCGGCGGGCCAGGCCGAGGTTCATCGCCAGGGAGGTGAGCCGCTGCTGGGCGCCGTCGTGGAGGTCGCGCTCGATCCGGCGGCGTTCGGCGTCGACCGCGTCCACCAGGCCGGCCCGGCTCTCCACCACCTCCTCGATCCGGTGCTCCAGCACCGCCGTGCGGCCCGGACCGAGCATCCGCACCGCGAGCGCCTCGTCCAGACCGGCCAGCAGGCGGACCGCCCAGGGCAGGACCGCCAGCAGCGCCACGCCGCCGACGGTGAGCGGGACGTCCAGCTTGGCCCAGTGGTCCGCGACCGGCGAGGAGGACGGCATCGTCCAGGCCCAGCCGAACACCGTCGAGGCCACCACGGCCGCGCCCGACCCCCACAGCACGACCAGCGCGCCGAGCGCGACCAGTGGAGCGACCACCAGGTGGTAGCCGACCTGGCGCCAGCTCACGGCGGTGCGCAGCGTGGCCACCGCGCCGGCCGAGGTGCCGGCGGGCCGCAGCAGCGGCGGGACGTCCACCCCGCGCAGCGCCCGCAGCCGGGCGCGCTGCGCGGCGGAGAGGAGGCGGATCCCGAGCAGGATCACGCCCACGAGGAACAGCGACACCTTGGGGACGGTGACGGTCAGCCAGACGGGAAGGGAGAGCGGGATTCCGGCGGCGAGGAACAGGGCGTCCCGCCAGAACGCCGCAGGCCACGGGGGCCGGGCGGCGCTCCCGATGAGCGCACGGCGCGGCTTCGTGGAGAGCATGGCGGACAGCCTAGAGTGCCGTGATCGGCCGTCACCATGAAGGTCGGTACCGAGAAATGGTGAAGCTGGGTACACCCCCGATTCGGATCGGTGCACTACCGACAACGCTGCCCGGGACGGCCAGTCTTGAGGGCATGACGAGCTACGCATCGCACTCCGCCGATCTGCCGCACGGGCGTCCGACCCTCGGCCCCACCGCCGCGGCCGCCCCGGCCGACCCGGCCGAGGGGCGGCTTCCGGTCGGGCCCGCGGTCCTGCCGGGCGCGACCCGCCCGGCCGCCGGGCCGTGGTCGGTGCGCAGTGTCCGGGCCGGCCGGTCCCGCGGCCGGGCCGCCCTGGAGGTCTACGAGTACGACGAGCTGGTGGACGTCCTGGTCGCGACCCGCCTCACCGGCGGCCTGCTGCGCGGGGCCCGCGCCTGGGCCGGAGCCGGCGCGGGCGGGCGCCGCCGCTCCCGGCACGGTCTCGCCTGGGGCCGGCTGCCGGACGGCGGCGCGGTCCCGGTCGTCGGGTTCACCGGCGGACGGCTGCTCCGGCTGCCCGGCCGACCCGCCCCGGTCGTCCGCGCGGCCGAGGTGGTCACCGTCGGCGGGGAGTTCTGGCTCGCCTGGGGCGAGGGCGTGTTCGACGGTGTGCTGGTCGAGGCGGGCGGTGCCGCCCCCGAGCGGTCGCCGCTGGTCCGGGCCCGGGTCGGCGCCGTCGCCGGGGGTGCCCGATGAGCACCGCCGTCCTCGGCTTCGCCCCCGCCTTCGCGCCGCGTGCCGCACGGGCCGGCCGTCCCGTGCTCGGCCCGCTCGCCGAGCGGGTGCCCGCGCTCGCCGCGTTCCTGCTGCTGCCCTGGACGGCCCTGCTGGTGGCCGAGGGCGACACCGCGTGGGCCGCTTTCGACCTGTGCGAGCTGGCGGCCCTGCTCCGGCTCGACGCCGGGCTGCGCCGCCGCGGCACGGCCACCGCCGGACCGGCCGCGGTGGTGGCCCTGCTGCTGGCGGGCGACGCCCTGGTCGACATCGCCACCGCGCTGCCGGGCCGGGAGACGCTCGCCGCGCTGATCATGGCGGGCTGTGTCGAGCTCCCGCTGGCCGCGCTCTGCCTGACCCTCGGTCTGGCCCGCACCGGGCGGCCGTCAGCCGAGCGGCACCCCCGATCCCGCCCCCGCCGCGGCCGACGGCGGCCGGGTGGGAAGCCGGGGCAGCAGCGCGGCGGTCTCCTCGTCCTTCGGGGTGTAGACGACCATCCGCGACCCCTGGGCCGGACCGAGCCAGAAGCTGGTGTAGTCGAGCCGCAGCAGCCCCACCCCCGGCACCAGGAAGCGCTTCAGGCCGTTCCCCGGCCGCAGGACGTCGTGCCGCTGCCAGGCCTCGTCGAACACCGGGGAGGCCTTCCGCAGCCGGCAGAGCAGCGTCCGCCAGGCGGGCTCGGCCGCGTGGTCGCCCATCCCGGACCGGAACCGGGCGACCATGACGTCCCGCTCCTCCTCGTGGTCCACCAGCACCTCGTGGAAGCGCGAGGGGGTGAAGGCCAGCCACATCAGATTGCGGTCCTCGGGCGGCAGTGCGGCCAGATCGCCGACGATCCCGGTGTACTGCGTGTTGTGGGCCAGCACGTCGTAGCGGGAGTTGATCACCGCGGCCGGGTAGGGGGCCATCCGGTCCAGCGTCATCCGGACCGCGGGCGTGACGGTCGGGCACTCCCGCACCGGCGCCGGGTCCTCCGCGCCGGCCAGGGTGAACAGATGGGCCCGCTCACTGGGGTCGAGCAGCAGGGCGCGCGCCACCGCGTCCAGGACCTGCACGGACACCTGGATCTCGCGCCCCTGCTCCAACCACGTGTACCAGGTGACCCCGACGGCGGCGATCTGCGCCACCTCCTCACGGCGCAGCCCCGGCGTCCGCCGCCGACCGGTCGGCGGCAGCCCCACCTGCTCGGGGGTGACCCGCTCCCGGCGACTGCGCAGGAACGCCGCCAACTGTTGCCGCCGAGGATCGGCGGGCACTTTCCCGGTGGTCGCCGTGACGGCGGTCAGACTCATTCCACCAGCATGCGGCACAGCTCATCCTGTTGCCAGGTATTCCCTATACCTGGATAAGCACACTCTGGTACCAGGGTGCGGCACGGCGGATCGTATGACCGTGACCCAGCAACTGACCGCCACCAGGCCCCTCCTCCCCACCGCCGCCTCAGCAGCTTCCCCGGGCACCACCGCCGCCCCGGCCTCCCCTCTCTCCCCTCCTCCGTCCGCTCCCTCCTCCCCTTCCCTCGGTACAGCCGGACTGGTCACCGTCCTGCTCGGGGCGTTCCTCCCGATGCTTGACTTCTTCATAGTGAATGTCGCCCTGCCGACCATCGACCACGACCTCGCGGCCGGCCCCGCCGTCCTGGAACTGGTCGCCGCCGGGTACGGCATCGCCTTCGCCGTGCTCCTCGTCCTCGGCGGACGACTCGGCGACCTCTTCGGCCGGCGCCGGCTCTTCGTGGTCGGCGCGGCCGCCTTCGCCGTGACCTCGCTCGCCTGCGGCCTCGCCCCCGGCGCATGGAGCCTGGTCGCCGCCCGGGCCGCCCAGGGCGCGTCGGCCGCCCTGCTGATCCCCCAGGTCCTCGGCACCATCACCGCCGCCACCCACGGCGCCCGGCGCGGGCGCGCCCTCTCGGTCTACGGCGCGGTCGGCGGCATCTCGGTGGTCATCGGGCAGGTGCTCGGCGGAATGCTGGTCGCCGCCGACCTCTTCGGCACCGGCTGGCGCTCGGTCTTCCTGCTGAACGTCCCCTTCGCCCTGCTCGCCCTCGTCCTCGCCCTGCGCTTCGTCCCGGAGAGCCGCGCCCCGCAGGGCGCCAAGGTCGACGTCGCCGGGACGGTGCTGCTCACCGCCACCCTGCTCGCCCTGCTGGTGCCGCTGATGGAGGGCCGCGCCGCCGGCTGGCCGCTGTGGTCCTGGCTGCTGCTCGCCCTGTTCCCCGTGTTCGCCACCGCCTTCGCCCTGGTCGAGCGCCGGGCGGAGCGCCTCGGCGGCGCCCCGCTGGTACCGCCCACCCTGCTGCGCATCCCCGAGATGCGACGCGGCCTCGGCATCGCCATCCCCTACTTCGGCGGCTTTGGCGGCTTCATGTTCGTCATCGCGGTCGCCCTCCAGCAGGGCCTGCACCTCGGCCCGGTCGCGGCGGGCTGGGCACTGGTCCCGATGGCCGTCGGCTACTTCACCGCCTCGCTCTCCGGTCCGCGCCTGATCGGCCGCTTCGGCAGCCGGGTCCTGACCGCCGGCGCCGTCGTCCAGGCCCTCGGCCTCGTGACCCTGGCCGTCACCGTGCTCGCCGACTGGAACGGGTTCTCCCCGCTGCGGATGGCCCCCGGCGTCGCTCTCGCCGGCATCGGCCAGGGCCTGATCGGCACCCCGCTGTTCCGCGTCGTCCTCTCCAAGGTCCCCGCCGCCCGGGCGGGCGTGGGCAGCGGCGTCCTCGCCACCGGTCAGCAGTCCAGTCTCGCCCTGGGCGTCGCCACCCTGGGCTCCCTCTACCTGAGCCTCTCCCCCACGCTGGGCATGGACCGCGCGCTCGCCCTCTGCCTGGGCATCCAGCTCCTGGGGTCCTTCACCGTCCTCTACCTGACGACCCGCCTCCCCCGCTCCATCGGCTGACGGCCGCCCCTGGGTCCTCCTGCCGGTCGTGGCCACCCGCTCCGGGTGGCCACGACCGGGCCCGGTCCGCCGCGGGACGGAGCTCACACCGCCCGTCGACACACTCACGCCGCAGCCGCCCCCGCGACACCGTCTCCAGCAGCCCGATCACCCAGCAGGTCGGACACCCGCGCAGGGCGACCAGCCCGAGCGGCAGCAGGAGGAGCGCCACCGGCCCGGCGACCGGCAGCAGCACGAACGCCCCCACCAGCGCGCCGAACCCGATCCCGCCCCGCACCAGGTGCCCGGCCACCGTCCGGCTGGCATAGCCGGAAGTGCCGCCCTTCACCACTCCCCTCCGCCGGTGACCGCCCGGACCGCCGCCCGCGCCCGGTGCAACCGCGACTTCATGGCCGCGGTGCTCAGCCCCAGCGCATCGGCGACCGTCCGCCCGCTGAGCCCCTGGACGTCCCGCATGACCAGCACCCGCCGCTGATCCTCCGGCAACGCCGCGATCGCCTCCGCCACCCGCCCGGCCTCCAGCCGCCCCAGCACCTCGTCCTCGGCCGACCGGTACGGCGCCACCCCGGCCACCGGACGCTCCCCCAGCGCCGAACGCGCCCGCCGCAGGCACTCGTTCCGTACGATCCGGAACATCCACGAGGCCAGTGCCCCGGTCGCCCGCAGCATCCCGATCTTGCGGTAGAGGATGATCAGCGCCTCCTGCGCCGCGTCCTCGGCGTCCTCCGGCGTGGCGCAGAGCGACCGCGCGAACCGCCGGACATGCGGATGCGCTCCCGAGACCAGCGTGGCGATCGCCTCCGCATCACCGTCCTGCGCCGCGGCCACCACCGAACTCCCCGGCCACTCCCGCACCTCAGCCACGCCGCCGCCCCCACTTCCGCAGCACCGTCACGCTGCACGCCCCGACCAGCAGCACACCGACCGCCACAGCCGCCCAGACCATCGTCACAACCTCCTCGTCCGCCCCGGTCCTCACCGAAGCCGTCCATAAGAGGCGGCGACCCACGGAAAGGATTCAACCCGGCGCGGCGGCCGGAGTCACTCCGTGGCCGGGTCGCCGAGTTCGGTGAAGAGGGTGAGCTGGAGGCCCCCGGGTGCTTCGAGTCGGGAGTTGAGGGAGTTCCAGGGAGTACGGACGGGTTCGGCGACCACCTCGGCGCCGGCGGCCGCGAGTTCGGCGGTGGTGGCGGTGGAGTCGTCGACCTGGAAGGCGACCCGGAGGTGGCCGGCGACACGTCGGCCGACCTCGACCTCGTCGATGAAGTCGGCGTGGCCCGGATCGGCGATCTCCAGGGTCGCGCGACCGGCCTCCAGGATGGTGACCCGCCCGTCGGGCGAGGCGAAGGCGGCACGTTCGGGAAGGCCGAGAATGTCGCGGTAGAAGTGCAGCGCCTGCTCGTAGTCGGCGGCCGTGACCACCAGACGGAGTTCACGCACGGCGGGGGCGGCCTCGGACGGCTCGGACATTTCGGCTCCTCGGTCGGAAAGCGGAAGACGACCCCACCGACAACTGCGCTGGGGTCGCCTTCATTTCAGGACCACGACTCAGGACGAAGACCGAGCACCACGACATCAGTACCGGCGACGCACCGCCCGGCCCGAGATCCGACGAACCCAAGGCCCCCTACGGAAAACCCGCTCGCCGCACCGAACCCCTTTGTGTCAGCATGACGATATGAGCGACGAACGCACGATCGATCCCGCCGACACCCGTGACCGCGCCGCCCTGACCGCGGCCGTGGCGGCCGGCGCCCGGGCCAAGTGGCTGCTGTTCTGGGGCCATCAGCCGCAGCAGAACGGGTCGTTCGGCCCCGGTGTGCTGAGCCAGTGGTGGCCCGACCACCCGTTCGTCGTCGACGGTGTCGAGTACCGGACCGCCGAGCACTGGATGATGGCGGGCAAGGCCCGGATGTTCGACGACAGCAGGACGCTCGCCCTGATCCTGGCCGCGCCGAGCGCCGGGGAGGCGAAGAAGCTGGGCCGCCAGGTCCGCGGCTTCGACGACGCCGTCTGGCGTGCGGGCCGCTTCGAGCTGGTCGTCGCGGGCAATGTCGCCAAGTTCGGCAGCCACGCCGGGCTCCGCGCCTACCTGCTGTCGACCGCCCGGCGGGTCCTGGTGGAGGCCAGCCCGCTCGACCGGATCTGGGGCATCGGCCTCGGCGCGGAGAACGAGCGTGCCGAGCGGCCCGCCGAGTGGCGCGGCGAGAACCTGCTCGGCTTCGCCCTCATGGAGGCCCGCGCCCGGCTCGCCGCGACCGAGCGGTGAGCCGGACCGGCACCTCCGACCGGGAGGCGCACGGGTAGCAAGCGCGCGCCGGGTGGCTCACGATCCGTGCGCCCCATGCGCCCCCGGACACCACTCGCAAGACTGTGGACGCACTGCCGTAACTCCAGCGCCGTATTTCAACGCCAGGATGACTGGCCGTCAGGGTCAAGTTGGACAGGTTGCGGTGATCATGCGTACACGGCACACGGAACAGCCCCTCGTCCCGGACGCGGGCATCGGTGCGAGCGAGCAGGACGCTCTCGAACTCAGATCCCAGTTGGACGAATTACTGCGCGCCAGACAGTACGCGGTGCAGCGCGAGCGGCGGCTCGCCGAAGCCGTCCGGTCGCTGCCCGACCGGCAGCGGGTGGACGGTGAGCTGCTGCGGCAGCTGACCCAGGCGCGGACACTGCGCGAGGGGCTGGGCGCACGCTGCCTGGATCTGAGCGACCGACTGAAGAGCCTGGAGGAGCAGTTGCGGCAGCCGTCGCCACGGGTCGGGGGCAGCGAACGGCCCGGGACGGGCACCCCGAACGACATACCGGACCGCGGCCACGACGACGCTCTCCACGACGTCCACCACCGCGATGTCCACCGCGTTGTCCGTCACGACGTCCACCACGCCGACCGCCAGACGCCGGCCGACGACGGCCCCCACCCCACGCCCACCGGCCCCGCACCCGGCCCCGCGCCGGTACCCGGCCCCGCACCGGCGCCCGCACCGCCACGCCACCGCTCCCCCGGCGAGCTCGCCGCCCTCGCCGAGCGCATCACCGGCCTGTACCGGAAGGCCTCCCCGACCGAGGCCGCCGACATCCTCGGCCAGGCCGCCGAGCACCTCACCCCGGAGGACACCGCCGCGCTGGCCGCCCGGCTCGCCCACCGGGGACCGACCGGCGCCTCCCTCCACCTCGCCCGCAGCGCCGTCCACGGCAGCCCCCAGCACGCCGCCGCCACCCTCGCCGAGCTGCGCCGGGCCGGGCTTGCCGAGGAGGCCGGGGAGCTGTTCAACACGCTGCGCTCCTGCCCGGCCGCCGACCTACCGGCCCTGCTGGACGGGTTGGAGCGGGCCGGGCAGCACGCCGACGGCGCCACCCTGCTCTGGGAGTGGGGCTCCGCCCCGACCGCCGAGCTGACCGCCCTCGCCACCGCCCTCCACCAGGCGGACCGCGCCACCGACGCCCGGACCCTGCTGCGCCAGGCAGCCGGCCGTCCCACCGGCGACCTCACCGCCCTGGCCACCACGCTCCCCGCGCCGCTGCCCGCCCTGCTGCTGGGCGAGCTGGCGACGCTGCGGCCACCGGCCGAACTGGTCCGGCTGGCCGGCGCCCTGGCCGGTCGGACCGACCTCTACGAGGCACTGCTCATGCCTCTGCTCGCGGACCCGGGACAGCACCGCACCACCCTCGCCGCGCTCCGCACCGCCGGTCTCCCCACCACCCCGGCCAACCGCCCCCGCTCCCGCTGGGGCCGCCGCTGAGCCCGGGCCCACCCGGCAGGCGCCCACCCGCCGGCGTCCGCCCCACCCGGCCGACGCCCGCCCCACCCACCCCCCACGCTCACGAGGCCGGGGCGGACTCCCCCTGCGGGGGAAGGACGACGGGGGGCGGCGTCGGCATCACCCCGGCCGAGCGCAGCGCCCCGGCGAGCGCCTCGAACTTGGCGGAGAGGCCCCGGTCGCGCAGCTCGTCGCCGTGCACCTCGGCCAGGGCCTCGATCAACCGGCGCCGGATCTCCGGCAGGTTCCTCTCCCAGCTCGCCACATGCATGGCGATGGCCTCGTCGAGGAAGCGCACGGGAGAACTGCGGCGCACCCGGTCGAGCGGCGACCGGATCATGGACCGCCGGCCCTGGAGCACACGCTCGAAGCACCACAGCATCGTGAAGTAGGCCGCGAGCACGTCGGGTCCGTAGGGCTGCTGCCCCCGACGGAATGCGACCAGGGCGTAGCGGGCCAGCGCCACTTCACCGCTCGTCAGGTCGAGGTGGAGCGTCCGGGCGAGTTCGAAGTCCACCTGCCGGGTCTGTCCCCGGTAGACCGCCCAGGCCCCCGCGACCGAAGCCAGGGCACCGACACCCGACGCGATCGACCATGGATCCGCCATCCCAACCCCTCCCCGTAGCTGGGGCCGGTCCGGCGGCCCGGAGCGGAGATTAGCCGATCGTCACGGCGACCGGACCCCGAAGCGGCAACTCCGGAAACAGCGCCCACCGACCCGGCGCCCCCGGGAACAGCACCCGCCTACGCGGAACCCCCGCCCGCCCCGGGGACACCGGGGCGAACGGGGGTTCGCACGGAAGACCGCGGGCACCCGGGCCCGCCGACGTCAGCAGCCGATGAGCCGCGCCGCCAGGTAGGACTTCACCTGGTCGAGAGAGACGCGCTCCTGCGTCATGGTGTCGCGCTCGCGCACGGTCACCGCGTTGTCCTCGAGGGTGTCGAAGTCGACCGTCACGCAGAACGGCGTGCCGATCTCGTCCTGGCGGCGGTAGCGCTTGCCGATGGCACCGGCGTCGTCGAACTCGACGTTCCAGGCGGTGCGCAGGTCGGCGGCCAGGCCGCGGGCCTTCGGCGAGAGGTCGGCGTTGCGCGACAGCGGCAGGACCGCGACCTTGACCGGGGCCAGCCGCGGGTCGAGCCGCATGCCGACGCGCTTCTCCATGACGCCCTTGGCGTTCGGCGCCTCGTCCTCGAAGTAGGCGTCGATCAGGAAGGCCAGCATGGCGCGGTTGAGGCCCGCCGCCGGCTCGATGACGAACGGGAAGTACCGCTCGCCGGACTCCTGGTCGAAGTACTTGAGGTCCTGGCCGGAGGCCTCGCTGTGCACCGTCAGGTCGTAGTCGGTGCGGTTGGCGATGCCCTCCAGTTCGGAGAACTCGGTGCCGCCGAAGTTGAAGCGGTACTCGATGTCCACCGTGCGCTTGGCGTAGTGGGAGAGCTTCTCCTTCGGGTGCTCGAACAGGCGCATGTTGTCGGTGCGCAGGCCGAGGCCGACGTACCAGTCCCAGCGCTGCTGGAGCCAGTACTCGTGCCACTGCTCGTCCTCGCCCGGCTTGACGAAGAACTCCATCTCCATCTGCTCGAACTCACGGGTCCGGAAGATGAAGTTGCCGGGGGTGATCTCGTTGCGGAAGCTCTTGCCGACCTGGGCGATGCCGAACGGCGGCTTCTTGCGCGAGGTGGTCTGGACGGCCTTGAAGTTGGTGAAGATGCCCTGGGCGGTCTCCGGGCGCAGGTAGGCCAGGCCGCTCGCCTCCTCGGTGACACCGAGGTGGGTCTTCAGCATGCCCGAGAAGTCCTTGGGCTCGGTGAACTGGCCCTTGACGCCGCAGTCCGGGCAGTTCACGTCCTGGAGGCCGTTCGGCGGCGGGAAGCCGTGCTTGGCCTCGTACTTCTCCTCCAGGTGGTCGGCCCGGTGGCGCTTGTGGCAGGAGAGGCACTCGGTCAGCGGGTCGTTGAAGGTCTTGACGTGGCCGGAAGCCTCCCAGACCTCGCGGGCCAGGATCACCGACGAGTCGAGTCCGACGACGTCCTCACGGGCCTGCACCATCGCGCGCCACCACTGGCGCTTGATGTTCTCCTTGAGTTCGACGCCCAGCGGACCGTAGTCCCAGGCGGCACGAGTGCCGCCGTAGATCTCGCTGCAGGGGTAGACGAAGCCACGGCGCTTGCTCAGGCTGACGATCGTCTCGATCTTGTCGGCTGCCACAGTGCTCTCTTCAGTACGTACGGCACGGTCAGGGCACGGCTGGTTGCGCGTACCCGAATACCTCAGGTTACCGGCCATATGGGTACGGGGTTCAAATCGGTATCTCCGGCACCGGCCCACTCACCGTCACCACCCGTTCACCCGTCCGAGTGATTTGACAATCATTTCCATCTAATCTGAGAATGGTTGTCATGATGATCCGACGACGTACTCGCGGCGCCATAGCCCTGACCGCCACCGCCCTCACCGCCGGCCTCACCCTGACGGCCTGCGGCAGCGGCGGCGGAGCCCAGGGCGCGGAGGGCAAGCTGAACGTCGTCGCGTCCTTCTACCCGATGGAGTTCCTCGCCGGCCGAATCGGCGGCGAGCACGTCAAGGTCACCGACCTCACCGCCCCCGGCGTCGAGCCGCACGACCTCGAACTCACCGCCAAGCAGGTCGGGGCGGTCAAGAAGGCCGACGCGATCGTCTACCTCAAGGGCCTGCAGCCCACCGTCGACAAGGCGGTCGCCGGCTCCGGCTCCAAGCACAAGATCGACGCCACCGCGGCCGTCCCGCTGGAGGACCACCACCTCGCCGAGGGCCACACCGAGGGCGACGGGCACGACCACGGCGGCGAGGCCCAGAGCGGCGACGGGCACGACGGCCACGACCACGACGGGGCCGCCGGCGATCCGCACATCTGGCTCGACCCGACCCGCTACGCGGCGGTGGCCAGGAGCGTCGGCGCCGAGTTCGCCAAGGCCGACCCGGCCCACGCCGAGGACTACCGGAAGAACACCGACGAGCTGGTCGGCCGGCTCACCGCCCTGGACCAGGAGTTCAAGGACGGGCTGAAGGACGTCCGGAACCGCACCTTCGTCACCAGCCACGCCGCCTTCGGCTACCTCGCCGGGGCCTACGGCCTCACCCAGGTCGCCATCAACGGCGTCGACCCCGAGTCCGAGCCCACCCCGGCCCGCCTCGCCGACGTCCAGAAGGCCGCCAAGGAGAACGGCGTCACCACGATCTTCTTCGAGACCCTGGTCAGCCCCAAGCTCGCCGACACCGTCGCCAAGGACCTCGGCCTCAGGACCGCCGTCCTCGACCCGCTGGAGGGCGTCAAGGACCCGGCCAAGGACGACTACCTCTCGGTGATGCGGCAGAACCTGGCCAACCTGCGGACCGCCCTCGGCACCGACGCGCCGGCCGCGCCCGCCGCACCCACCAGCTGACGGGACCACCGGCATGACCACCCCGACCACCTTGACCTCCCCGGCACCCCCGGCACCCTCGGTGCCCCCGGCCGTCCGCCTCCACGACGCCGTCGCCTCGCGCGGCGGACGGCCGGTGCTGCGCGGCGTCGACCTCACCGTCCGCCCCGGCGAGGTGGTCGCCCTGCTCGGCGCCAACGGCTCCGGCAAGTCCACCACCGTCAAGGCCGTCACCGGGGCCGTCCCGCTGGAGCGCGGCACGCTCGAACTGTTCGGCACCCCGCTCGCCCGGTTCCGCGCCTGGCACCGGATCGGCTACGTGCCGCAGCGCACCACCGCCGCCTCCGGCGTCCCGGCCACCGTCCGGGAGGTCGTCTCCACCGGCCGGCTGCCCCTGCACCGGCTGCTGCCGTTCCGCCGCGCGGACCGTGCCGCCGTGGACCGCGCACTGGCCGCCGTCGGCATGCTCGACCGGGCCCGGGACGGGGTCGCCGACCTCTCCGGCGGCCAGCAGCAGCGGGTGCTGATCGCCCGCGCCCTGGCCGGCGCCCCCGATCTGCTGATCATGGACGAGCCGATGGCCGGGGTGGACGCCGCCAGCCAGCAGGTGCTCGCCGACACCCTGCGCGCCGAGGTCGCGCGCGGCGCCGCCGTCCTGCTGGTGCTGCACGAACTCGGGCCGCTGGAGCCGCTGATCGACCGGGCCGTGGTGCTGCGCGACGGCTGCGTCGCGCACGACGGCCCGCCCGTTCCCAACACCGGTCTGCACGCCCTGCCGGGCCACGACCACGTCCATCCGCACGCCGACCACGGCCACGAACACGACCGACCCCGGGGACTGCTGTCATGACCGAGATGCTCAGCTACGACTTCATGCAGCGGGCGCTGATCGCCGCCGTGCTGGTCGGCATCACCGCCCCCGCCGTCGGCATCTACCTGGTGCAGCGGCGCCAGGCGTTGATGGGCGACGGCATGGGCCATGTCGCGATGACCGGCGTCGGCCTCGGCTTCATCTTCCAGACCAGCCCGGTCTGGATGGCCGTGGCGGTCTGCGTGCTCGGCGCCGTCACCATGGAACTGGTCCGCGCGCGCGGCAACCAGCGCGGCGACATCGCCCTCGCGATGCTCTTCTACGGCGGCATGGCCTGCGGCAAGCTGCTGGTCTCCAAGTCCGCCCAGGCCGGCGCCGGTTCGCTGGAGAGCTACCTCTGGGGCTCCATCCTGACCGTCTCCCCCGCCGACCTGGCCACCATCGGCGCGCTCGGCGCCGTCGTCGTCGCCGTCACCCTGGGCCTGCGCCGCCAGCTGTTCGCGATCTGCCAGGACGAGGACTTCGCCCGGGTCACCGGCGTCCCGGTGCGGCTGCTCAACCTGCTGCTCGCGGTGATGGCCGCGGTCACCGTGACCGTCGCCATGCGGGTGGTCGGCCTGCTGCTGGTCAGCGCCCTGATGGTGGTTCCGGTCGCGGCCGCCCAGCAGCTCACCCGCTCCTTCGCCGCCACCCAGGCCGGCTCGATCGCGGTCGGCGTGCTCGTCGCCCTGGCCGGTGTCACCGGCTCCTACCAGCTGGACGTGCCCTCCGGCCCGGCCATCGTGCTGCTGGCCATCGTCGTGTTCGCGGTGTTCGGCGCGATCGCCGCCCCCCTCGCCCGCCGCCGCCACCGCGACACCCAGGAGAGCGGACCGCAGGTCTGCGACGTCCGACTGCCCGGTCCGGAGCGGGTCGACGCGACCACTCCGGCGCCCAGTGCGGGGCTGGCACAATGAGGTGCCAGTCGCCCACACCAGCAGGAGGACCCACGGTGACCACCGCAGGCCCGTCGCCGCGAGCCCGATCGACCCGGCAGCGCGCCGCCGTCTCGGCGGTCCTGGACGAGATCGAGGACTTCCGCAGCGCCCAGGAGCTCCACGACATGCTGAAGCACCGGGGGGACTCGGTCGGTCTGACCACGGTCTACCGGACGCTCCAGTCGCTCGCCGACGCCGGCGAGGTGGACGTCCTGCGCACCGCCGACGGTGAGGCCGTCTACCGCCGGTGCAGCAGCGGGCACCACCACCACCTGGTCTGCCGCCAGTGCGGTGCCACCGTCGAGGTCGAGGGTCCGGCCGTCGAGCGCTGGGCCAACTCGGTCGCCGCCGAGCACGGCTTCAGCGACATCGCGCACACCCTGGAGATCTTCGGCACCTGCGCGGAGTGCGCCGCCAAGGCCTGAGTACCGGTACGCCGAAGGGCCCGCTGGGAGTCACCTCCCGCGGGCCCTTCTCCGCACGCGGACCCGGCGCCGCAACAGGCTCAGGGCCGCAACAGGCTCAGGGCCGCAACGGGCCCAGCCCTTCGCAGCGCCCAGCCCTTCACCGGCTCAGCGCTGCGCCGGCACCTCGGTGCCCAGCTCGGCCGGCGCCTCGTTCGGGATCGCCCCGCCGAACCGGCGGTCGCGCATCGCGTACTGCTCGCAGGCCCGCCACAGGTCACGGCGGTCGAAGTCCGGCCAGAGCACGTCCTGGAACACGAACTCGGCGTAGGCCGACTGCCAGAGCAGGAAGTTCGACGTCCGCTGCTCGCCGCTGGGGCGCAGGAACAGGTCCACGTCCGGCATGTCCGGGTGGTACAGGTACTTGGTGAGGGTCTTCTCGTTGACCTTCTTCGGGTCCAGCCGGCCCGACGCGACATCGGCCGCGATCGCCGCCGCGGCGTCCGCGATCTCCGCCCGGCCGCCGTAGTTGACGCACATGTACAGCGTGACGGCGTCGTTGTCCTTGGTCTGCTCCTCGGCGACCTGGAGCTCCTGGACCACGCTCTTCCACAGCTTGGGCATCCGGCCGGCCCAGCGCACCCGCACGCCCATCGCGTCCATCTCGTCGCGGCGGCGGTGGATGACGTCGCGGTTGAAGTTCATCAGGAACTTCACCTCGTCGGGCGAACGCTTCCAGTTCTCGGTGGAGAACGCGTAGAGCGAGATGTTCTTCACGCCGAGCTCGATCGCGCCCTTGAGCACGTCCAGCACGACGGACTCGCCGACCTTGTGGCCCTCGGTGCGGGGCAGCCCGCGCTCCTTGGCCCAGCGGCCGTTGCCGTCCATGACGATCGCGACATGGCCCGGGACGAGCTCGCCGGGGATCTTCGGGGGCCGGGCGCCGCTGGGGTGCGGGGTCGGGGGGAGGTACTCCCTCTGCTTGCCGCCGCCGAAGAGCCGTCGCGCTGCCATGTGCTCACTTCTCCACGTATCTCATCGAGCGGATACCCCGCTCCAGGTGCCACTGCAGATAGGCCGCGACCAGTCCGCTGCCTTCCCGCCAGTACCTCGGCTCGCAGGCGTCCGCCGTCTGCCAGTCCCCTGACAACAACGCGCCGAGCAGTACCAGTGTCTCAGGGGAGGGTACGGCACATCCGGGCACGCGGCAGTCCGGGCAGAGCACGCCGCCGGCCTGGAGCGAGAAGAACCGGTTGGGTCCCTCCATCCCGCATTTGGCGCAGTCGTCGAAGGTCGCGCCGTACCCGTTGACCGCGAGCGAGCGCAGCAGGAAGGCGTCCAGCACCAGGTGCGACTCGTGCAGCCCGGCAGCCAGCGTGCGCAGGCCGCCGACCAGCAGCAGGTACTGCTGGACGGCCGGCTGGCCCTCGTTCTCGGCGAACCGTTCCGCCGTCTCCAGCATGGCCGTGCCGGCGGTGTACCGGCCGTAGTCGGTGACGATCGAGCCGCCGTACGGGGCGATCGTCTCCACCTGGGTGCAGAGCGGCAGGCCGCGGCCGATCAGCTCGCTGTTGCGGCTGAAGAACTGCACGTCCACGTGCGAGAACGGCTCCAGGCGCGCGCCGAACTTCGACTTGGTCTTGCGCACCCCGCGCGCCACCGCGCGCACCTTGCCGTGGTGGCGGGTGAGGAGGGTGATGATCCGGTCCGCCTCGCCGAGCTTCTGGGCCCGGAGCACCACGCCGTCGTCGCGGAAGAGACTCATGCGCCCGCCTCACCACCGCGGCGGCCCTGGAACAGTGTGGACATCCCACCATTGTCCCCCAGCCTCGGACAGCCGTGTGCCCGCACCGGGGCCGTGGGGGCTGCCGAGCGGTGCGGGTCACGGCGGGCCCCGGCCGTGGGGACGCCACCGGCCGGGAGCCGGGGGCGGAAGGGGCCCGGTTGTGGGGGTCTGGGGGGAGGAGGTGCCGACAGAAGAGAGGGGGTCGGGTGTCCGGCGAGAGGCTCCGCCGGGAGGACCGGAAGACCGGAAGACCGAGAGACCGAGAGACCGAGAGACCGAAGGCCGGGGAGAGAAGGACCGGAAGAACAGGAAGAACAGGGAGAGCAGGAAGGACCGGAGCGCTAGTACGGCGCCCGGGTCGCCGCCTCCAGCAGCGCCCCGACCCGCGCGTGCGGCAGGTCCAGACAGCGCCCGATCGCGGCCAGCGCCTCCCGCTCCTGCGGCCGGTACCGGCCGTCGGCCAGCGCGATCGCCGCCCCCTGCAGAAGCAGCCGCTCCCGGCCCGGCCGGGCCAGGTGCGGGGCCAGCGGCTCCAGGGCCGCGTGCAGTTCCACGGCCAGCCCGCCCGCCATGCCGTGCGCGTCGTACAGTTCGCCGCCGAGACCGGACAGCGCGGCCAGCGCCGCCAGCACCTGCGCCTCGCCGCAGTCCTCGAAGCCGGCGTCCCGGACCGCCCCGCACGCCGCCTCGCGGGCCGCGCGGTGGGCGGTGCCACCGGCCGCCAGCATCGCCAGCGCGACGGTGTACTGCGCGTCGCGCAGCATCCCGCCCAGGCGCACGCAGGTTGGCTGCTCCAGGCTCTCCACCCCGAACCGGCCGTGGCAGCTGGTGCACTGCACGCTGCCGATCACCGGTCCGAGCGGAAGTACCGGGGTCCCCAGCAGCCGCAGCCACCGCCGGCCGTGTTGCCGGCGGTAGTTGCGGTCCCCGCCGCAGCCCGGGCAGAAGAAGTCACCGAGAACATCAGTCCGCCACCGCGGGCGAACACCCCACATCCCTGTCACGGCGCCACTCCCCAGACATGGCAGGCGGCCTGCACAACAATGGGCAGGTCACGCGACCGGCCACCGGGCCGTCCCACCGACCCGGCTTACCGGTGGGACGATGTTGCCACGGTTGCCGACACGTGTCAGTACCTCGAACGGCCCGATCCGACAAAAAATGTGGCGCAGGACACAGCCGGGGCGCCCCCGGCCGGACGACCGCCCCACGACGTCCGGGAACGCCGCCGGGCCGCCCCGCAGGGGACGGCCCGGAAACTTTTACCCGTACGAACTAACCGCGCTGCGCCCGGTTGACGGCGCTGATCATCGCCTTCAGCGAGGCCAGCACGGTGTTGCTGTCGATCCCCACGCCCCACAGCACCCGGCCGTCCACCGCGCACTCCACGTACGCGGCGGCCTGGGCGTCGCCGCCCTCGCTCAGCGCGTGCTCCGCGTAGTCCAGCACCCGGACGTCCACGCCGATCTGCGCCAGCGCGTCCGCGAAGGCCGAGACCGGGCCGTTGCCGGTACCGGCCAGGCTGACCGTCGCCCCGTCCACCACCGCGTGGGCGGTCAGCGCGTCCCGGCCGTCCTCGGTGGTCAGGGTGCGCGAACCGGTCAGCGAGATCCGGCCCCACGGGTTGCCCGTGGTCGGCAGGTACTCGTCCTCGAAGACCCGCCAGATCTCGGCCGGGGTGACTTCGCCGCCCTCGGCGTCGGTCTTGGCCTGGATGATCCGGGAGAACTCGATCTGCATCCGGCGCGGCAGGTCCAGCTTGTGGTCGTTCTTCAGGACGTACGCCACGCCGCCCTTGCCGGACTGGCTGTTGACCCGGATGACCGCCTCGTAGGTGCGGCCGACGTCCTTCGGGTCGATCGGCAGGTACGGCACGCCCCAGGTGTGCTGCTCCACCGGTACGCCGGCCGCCTTGGCGTCGGCCTCCAGGGCGTCGAAGCCCTTCTTGATGGCGTCCTGGTGCGAGCCGGAGAAGGAGGTGTACACCAGGTCGCCGGCGTACGGGTGGCGCGGGTGCACCTCCATCTGGTTGCAGTACTCGGCGGTGCGGCGGACCTCGTCGATGTCGGAGAAGTCGATCTCCGGGTCGACGCCCTGCGAGAACAGGTTCATGCCCAGGGTCACCAGGTCGACGTTGCCGGTCCGCTCGCCCTGCCCGAACAGACAGCCCTCGATCCGGTCGGCGCCGGCCATGTAGGCCAGTTCGGCGGAGGCCACGGCGGTGCCCCGGTCGTTGTGCGGGTGCACCGACAGGCAGACGAACTCCCGGCGCGACAGGTTGCGCGACATCCACTCGAACTGGTCGGCCTGGACGTTCGGGGTGGCCCGCTCGATGGTGGCCGGCAGGTTCAGGATGATCTCGCGGCCCTCGCCCGGCTGCCAGACGTCCATCACCGCCTCGCAGACCTCCAGCGCGAAGTCCAGCTCGGTGTCGACGAAGATCTCCGGCGAGTACTGGTAGCCGAAGGCGGTGTCGTCGCCCAGCAGCTTCTCGGCGTACTCCATCACCAGCCGGGTGCCGTCGACGGCGATCGCCTTCGTGGCCGCCCGGTCGTTGCGGAACACCACCCGGCGGAACAGCGGCGCGGTCGCGTTGTACAGGTGCACGGTCGCCCGCGGCGCCCCGACCAGCGACTCGACGGTCTTCTCGATCAGCTCCTCGCGCGCCTGGGTCAGCACCGAGATGGTGACGTCCTCCGGGATCGCCCCCTCCTCGATCAGCGAGCGCACGAAGGCGTGGTCGGTGGCCCCGGAGGACGGGAAGCCGACCTCGATCTCCTTGTAGCCCATCGCCACCAGCAGGTCGAACATCTTGCGCTTGCGGGCCGGGGACATCGGGTCGATCAGCGCCTGGTTGCCGTCCCGCAGGTCGGTGGACAGCCAGCGCGGCGCCTTGGTGATCACCTGGTTCGGCCAGGTGCGGTCCGGCAGGTCGACGGTGCCGAACGGCAGGTAGCGGCCGTGCCGCATCCCGGACGGCCGCTGGCGTACCGAGGCGGCGGTGATCGGGGTGGGGCGGTCGACGAAGGCGCGGGCGGCGGGGATGGGCGCGGCGGAACTCTGCTCGGTCATGGAGGTGAGTCTCGGCTTCCTGTGATGCGTGGTGCGGGCGGGTCGGGGTGAGGTGTCACCCGACTCGGCCGGCCTGCTGCCGCTCACGACCCGTTCACGGATCGCCCGAAATTCAGCGCGCAGCACAGTCCCCGCGGCGAGGGAAGCCGGCCCTTGACGGACTACAGGCCCTCGACGCGGCAGCTAAGAAGAAGCAGCCCGATGCGCATGATGCGATCCAGCCTAACCCAGCGCCGCGCGACCCCGAAGCCGCCCGGGCGGTCTTCCCACCCCTTGAGACGGTCCCCCGGCGGCGCGCGGCCCGGCCCGGGAGGCGCGAAATCCTGTCCGCGCCGGTGACAACACGTCATCAATGCCTCACCCTGGGCCACATGACAGCCGAACCGACGCTCTGCGCGATCGTTCCGCCGTACGTCCTGGACCGCCTCGCCGAGGACGGTCACGAGCCCGCCGCCCGCTCCCTCGCCCTCGACGCCGCGCACCGGGCCGCGCGGCTCACCGCCGCCCTGCCGGACCGGGCCGCCGCCGCCGACCGGCTGGAACGGGTGATCTCCGACGCCGCGCACCGCGAGCGCCTGCCCGGCCGCACCGTCCGCCGGGAGGGCGAGGGCGCCGTCCCGGACCAGTCCGTCAACCACGCCTACGACGGCCTCGGCGCGACCTGGACCCTGTTCTCCGCCGTCTACAGCCGGCACTCCATCGACGACCAGGGGCTGCGCCTGGACGCCACCGTCCACTACGGCCAGGACTACGACAACGCGTTCTGGGACGGCCGGCGGATGGTCTTCGGCGACGGCGACGGCGAGGTGTTCGGCGACTTCACCGCCTGCATCGACGTCATCGGCCACGAGCTCGCCCACGGCGTCACCCAGTTCACCGCGGGCCTGGAGTACCGGGACCAGCCGGGCGCGCTCAACGAGTCGGTCTCCGACGTCTTCGGCTCCCTGGTCAAGCAGTACGCGCTGCTCCAGGACGCCGCCGAGGCGGACTGGCTGATCGGCGCCGGACTGCTCGCCCCCGGGGTGCAGGGCGTGGCGCTGCGCTCGATGAAGGAGCCCGGCACCGCGTACGACGACCCCCGGCTCGGCAAGGACCCCCAGCCCGCACACATGCGCGACTACGTGCGCACCGGCCAGGACAACGGCGGCGTGCACATCAACTCGGGCATCCCCAACCACGCCTTCTACCTGCTCGCCACCGCGCTCGGCGGCCGGTCCTGGGAGCGCGCGGGCCAGATCTGGTACGACGCGCTGACCGGCCGGCGGCTGCCCGCCGACGCCGACTTCACGGCCTTCGCCCGGGCCACCGTGGCGGCCGCGAAGGCCCGCTACCCGGAGCCGGAGGTCGCGGACACGGTGACCGCGTCCTGGGCGAAGGTCGGCATCAGCCCGACCTGAGTGGCGATTGGGTCAAGGTCCGGAAAAACACCGGCAAACGCCATCCCTGGGTAGCACCATGGACACCATGCGTATCCAGGTGACCCGGACCGGCGGCCTCGCGGGACACGTCCGCCGCGCTGAGCTCGACACCACCGAGCGGGTGGACGCCCCGCACGTGCACGCGCTCGCCCGCGAGGCCGTCGCGGGCGGGTTGCGCGCGCCCTCCTACGGGGTGCCGGACGGCTACCACTACGCGATCACCGTCGACGGGCGCACGGTGCACTGCGCGGACCCCAAGCTCACCGAGTCCCAGCGGGAGCTGGTCTCGCTGGTCCTGCGCGAGGGCGCCTGACCGGCAACGCCTCCCGACCGTCGCACCGCAGCGGTCACACCCCGGCCGTCACACCCGGCCGTCACACCCGGCCGTCAGAGCCAGCCGTCGAGCGAGGCCAGGAAGCCCGGGAGGTCGTCCCGGTGGATGGTGTGCCCGGCGCCGGGCACCGTGCGTACCTCGTAGCCCAGGCCGCGCAGCGTCCCGGCGTCCTCGGGCCCGATCAGCCAGCTGTTGTCGGCCAGCTGCACCAGGGACGGCACCACCGGGGCGCCGGGCAGCGCGGCCCGGTCCGCGAGGGCGGAGAGGGCGAGCGCGGTGTCCGGGTCCCAGACGGCGAGGGTGGCCAGCTCGACCTCGACGTCCGCCGCGTCCCAGCGCGGGCTGAGCACGCCGATCTGCTCCCGGGTGGCCGCCTTGAACTGGGTGAACACGGCCGGGTCGAACAGGCCGGGCCGCACGAAGCGCCAGGCCGGGTCGGAGTAGACGGCCCGGGCCGGCCGGAGCCGGTCCACCGCGTGCAGCAGGGTCAGGGCGCCGAGGGAGTGGCCGATCGCGAGCTCCGCGCCCGTCGGCAGGGTGTCCACCAGGTCCTGGGCGTACTGCTCGGGCCGGTAGCGGTCCACCGGGGCGGCGCCCTCCCCGCGCGGGCTGGCGCCGTGGCCGCGCAGGTCGACCGCGATCACCCGGTAGCCGCGCCCGGCCAGCGCCGGGCCGACCGACCGCCAGCTGCGGTGGTCGGACATGATCCCGTGGACCAGCAGCGCCACCCGGTCGCCGCTGCCCCACTCGCGCGTGTTCAGCTTCATCCCCGCCCCCTCGCCGTCCCGCCGCCGATCAGAGCCCGCCGCTGATCGGAACCCGCTGCCGGTCAGAGCCAGCTGCCGGTCAGAGCCCGCCGTCGGTCAGAACCCGAGCTTGCGCAGCTGCTTCGGGTCCCGCTGCCAGTCCTTGGCCACCTTGACGTGCAGGTCCAGGTAGACCGGGGTGCCGAGCAGCGCCTCGATGTGCTTGCGGGCGGTGGTGCCGACGTGCTTGAGCCGGGCGCCCTTGGCGCCGATGACGATCGCCTTCTGGCTCTGCCGCTCGATGTACACATTGGCGTGGATGTCGAGCAGCGGCCGGTCGGCCGGACGGCCCTCGCGCGGGATCATCTCCTCGACCACGACGGCCAGCGAGTGCGGCAGCTCGTCGCGGACCCCCTCCAGGGCGGCCTCGCGGATCAGCTCGGCCACCATGATCTGCTCGGGCTCGTCGGTCAGGTCGCCGTCCGGGTAGAGCGGCATGCCCTCCGGGAGCAGCTTGGTGATCAGCTCGGCGACGAGGTCCACCTGCTTCTCGCCGACCGCCGAGACCGGGATGATCTCGGCCCACTCGATGCCCAGCTCGGCGCCGAGCTGGTGGACGGCGATCAGCTGCTCGGCGAGCCGCTTGGAGTCGACCAGGTCGGTCTTGGTGACGATGGCGACCTTGGGGGTCTTCTTGATCTCGGCGAGTTCCTTGACGATGAACTTGTCGCCGGGGCCGAGCTTCTGGTCGGCGGGCAGGCAGAAGCCGATCACGTCGACCTCGGCCCAGGTGCTGCGGACCAGGTCGTTGAGGCGCTCGCCGAGCAGGGTGCGCGGCTTGTGCAGGCCGGGGGTGTCGACCAGCACCAGCTGGGCGTCCGGGCGGTGCACGATGCCGCGGACGGTGTGCCGGGTGGTCTGCGGGCGGTCGGAGGTGATCGCGACCTTCGTCCCCACCAGAGCGTTGGTCAGGGTCGACTTGCCCGCGTTGGGCCGGCCGACGAAACACGCGAAGCCGGAGCGGTACGAGGAGGAAGGGGCACTCATGGACCCCATTCTCCCTGATCACCCGCGAGGGGACCGCCACCGGCGTCCGGGCCGGTCATTTCTTCCCGCCGAACAGCGAGCCCAGCCCCCAGCCGAGGACGATCAGCAGGAAGGAGACCGAGCCCCAGAGCCAGAACGGCGAGCCGGTCTCCTGCCACTTGCCCATGCCCATCACGCCCAGCAGCAGTCCCGCGAAGAACGCGTACGGCCCCATCGCCCAGCCCCCTCACCGTGCGGATTCCCCGCCCGTCCCCGGTGAGATTATCCGCCTGGCCCAAGGGTGTTCGAACGCACGGATGCCCGGGGCGCGAACCCCGGGCACCGGCGACGCCGCAAGCGTTCAGCGCGCCTCGACCGAGACCCGCAGCACCCCGTCCGGCCCGGCCAGCAGCAGCGGGGTGCCCGCGCCGCCGAGGTCCCGCACGGCCGCCAGATCGGCCTCGGCGGGCTGCTCCGCCTCGGACACCACGGCCGCCGCCTCCAGCGACTTCGCACCGCTGGCCACCGCCATCGCCACCGCCGTCTGCACCGCGCTCAGCCGCAGCGACTCCAGCGCGACCGTCCCGGCCACGTACGTCCGGCCGGTCTCGTCACGCACCGCGGCCCCCTCCGGGACGCCGTTGCGGGCGCGGGCGGAGCGGGCCAGGGTGATGATCTTCTTGTCTTCGGGGTCCAGCTCGACGATGTCACTCATGCCCAGGAGCATAGGCCCCGCCGACCGCGGTCCTCGGTGGCCGACCGGCCGGGGTCCTCAGTGGCCGACCGGGTTGGGCGGACCGGGCCGGATCACCTTCACGAAGGTCTTGGGACCGTTGGGCATCGCCACCTCGTCCGCCGCCCGCTTGCGCCAGTACGGGTTGTCGTGCGGCAGGTGGCTGCTGACCCGTCCGTACATCCCGAAGGTGGTGATCACCACGCCGAAGGCGAAGGCGAAGATCACGTTGTGGATCCCGAAGTTCAGGATGTTGGCGTCCGAGCGGCCGAGCACGGTCAGCCCGTAGAACCCGGACAGCACGAACAGCACGCCGACCGCCATGTTCACATTGGCGGCGACGTTGCCGCCGATGACCGCGGCGACCACCAGCACCCCGCCCATCACGATGGACAGGACGCTCAGCGCGCCGTTGGTGGACATGCCGGCGATGTCGTTGCCCTCGGTGGACAGGAATCCCGGGTGGTCGGCCAGCCCCAGGCAGCCGAACACGATCAGGAACACCCCGCCGAGACCCGCCCCGATCCGCCACACCAGCACAAGTCTGTGGTCGACGGGCAATTCGTCCTGCAGCTTCATGGCGACCTCCGACTCGGTCGTAGCGCCTGGCTGTTGGTTGTCGGGCCCGGGCCCGCCTAGCTGTAGGGGTGGCTCCCCTGCATGTGCGGCACCTCGTGCATGTACAGCGAACCGCACTGCTGACAGCACCGGAGCCCGGTCCCCCACTCCTGCTCCGACCGGGTCTCCACGTCGGCGGGCATGCTCCGGCCGCACAGTGCCACGGCCGGATCCCCCTCCCGCACGACGTGCCAGACCTTCACCCCGCCCGCCGCCCCCTGCGGGCCGTACTCCGCGCGAAGTTGGTGACTCATGCCCCCATCGTCGCTCCGGACGTACCCGAACGCTACTCGTCGGCCCCGGGGGCCGATTCCTCCGCCTCCCGCACCGGCGCGGCGACCACGGAGCCGATGCGGTTGCGGCGGCCGGCGGAGCTCTCGGCGGTCAGGCGGATCGCGGTGAGGCCGCCCGGGACCTCCTCGGGCAGCGGGATCGCGCAGGAGGAGCCGGGGATCGGCACCCGGCCCAGGTGCTTGGCCAGCAGGCCGCCCACCGTCTCGACGTCCTCGTCCTCCAGCTCGATCCCGAACAGCTCGCCCAGGTCCTCGACCAGCAGCCGGGCGGTGATCCGGTAGGAGCCGTCCCCGAGGTCCTCCACCGGGGCGATCTCCCGGTCGTACTCGTCGGTGATCTCGCCGACGATCTCCTCCAGGATGTCCTCGATGGTGACCAGGCCGGCGGTGCCGCCGTACTCGTCGATCACGATCGCCACGTGCGAGCGCATCTGCTGCATCTCGCGCAGCAGGTCGGTGGCGGGCTTGGAGTCCGGGACGAACACCGCCGGGCGCATCACGGCGCCGACCTCGTCCGACTCGGAGTCCCGGTTGATGTGGGTGCGGCGCACCAGGTCCTTGAGGTAGACGATGCCGACCACGTCGTCCTCGTTGTCGCCGACCACCGGGATCCGGGAGAAGCCCGAGCGCAGCGCCAGGGTCAGCGCCTGGCGCACGGTCTTGTGCCGCTCGATCATCACCAGGTCGGTGCGCGGCACCATGACCTCGCGGACGATGGTGTCGCCCAGCTCGAAGACGGAGTGCACCATCCGGCGCTCCTCGTCCTCGATGACGTCGTTCTTCTCGGCCAGGTCGACCAGCGCCCGCAGCTCCGCCTCGGAGGCGAACGGGCCCTCGCGGTAGCCCTTGCCGGGCGTCAGGGCGTTGCCGAGCAGGATCAGCAGCCGCGGGATCGGGCCGAGGATCCGGGCCAGCGGCAGCAGCACGAAGGAGGCCGCGGTGGCGGTGGTGAGGGGGTGCTGGCGGCCGATCGTGCGCGGGGAGACCCCCACCGCCACGAAGGACACCAGCACCATCACGCCGAACGCCAGCAGCACGGCCTGCCAGGTCGTGTCGATGTTGCGCACGCACACCACGGTGACCAGCACCGCGGCCGCCATCTCGCTGGCCACCCGGATCAGGGTGGCCAGGTTGAGGTAGCGGATCGGGTCGGAGGCCAGCGCCAGCAACCGGGCCGAGCCCCTGCGCCCGGACCGGACCGCTTCCTCGGCCCGGAACCGGGACACCCGGGAGATGCCCGCCTCGGCGCACGCGGCCAGCCAGCCGAGCACGACCAGCGCGACCGCGCCGAGGATGAAGCTCGTACTTTCACCACTCACAGGGGTTCGGGCTCCGCGCTCAGTGGGTGGTGGGGGCCGGGGAGATGCCGCCGAGGCCCCGCTCGGCCCGCCAGCCGTCGAGGATCGCCTTCTGGAGGCCGAACATCTCCTCCTCCTCGTCCGGCTCCTCGTGGTCGTAGCCGAGCACGTGCAGCACACCGTGCACGGTGAGCAGCTGCAGCTCCTCGTCCATCGAGTGCTTGGACGGGGCCGCCTTGCCCTGCTGCTCGGCGACCTCGGGGCAGAGCACGATGTCGCCGAGCAGCCCCTGCGGCAGCTCCTCGCCCTCCTTGCCGGGGCGCAGCTCGTCCATGGGGAAGGACATCACGTCCGTGGGGCCCGGGAGGTCCATCCACTGGATGTGCAGCTCCTCCATCGCCGCCCCGTCCACGAGGATCACGGACAGTTCGGACTGCGGGTGGATCCGCATCTTGTCCAGGGCGTAGCGGGCGACGGCGAGGACGGACTCCTCGTCGACGTCCCAGCCGGACTCATTGGCGATGTCGATCGACATGACGGGCTGGTTACTCAGCTTTCGGTGCGATGGGACTGTCGGGGTGCGCGTGAGCCGCGCCGCTGGGCGGCCTTGACCGGGGGGCGGCGCTCCTCGGTCTCCTGGGCCTCCTGGAGGGCGTCCCAGCGCTCGTACGCGTCCACGATCCGGCCGACCAGCTTGTGGCGGACCACGTCGGTGCTGGTGAGGACGGAGAAGTGGATGTCGGGCACGTCGACCAGGATCTCCTGGACGACCTTGAGGCCGCTGCGGGTGCCGCCCGGGAGGTCGATCTGGCTGGTGTCGCCGGTGACGACCACCCGGGAGTTGAACCCGAGGCGGGTGAGGAACATCTTCATCTGCTCGGGCGAGGTGTTCTGGGCCTCGTCGAGGATGATGAAGGCGTCGTTGAGGGTGCGGCCGCGCATGTAGGCGAGCGGCGCGACCTCGATGGTCCCGGCGGCCATCAGCCGCGGGATGGAGTCGGGGTCCATCATGTCGTGCAGCGCGTCGTACAGCGGCCGCAGGTACGGGTCGATCTTCTCGTACAGGGTGCCGGGCAGGAAGCCGAGCCGCTCGCCCGCCTCGACGGCCGGGCGGGTCAGGATGATCCGGTTGACCTCCTTGGCCTGGAGGGCCTGGACGGCCTTGGCCATCGCGAGGTAGGTCTTGCCGGTGCCGGCCGGGCCGAGGCCGAAGACGATCGTGTGCTTGTCGATGGCGTCGACGTAGCGCTGCTGGTTGAGGGTCTTCGGACGGATGGTCCGGCCCCGGTTGGACAGGATGTTCGCGGTGAACACCTTCGACGGCGTCGGGCTGTCCGGGTCGTCGACGGCGCTGCGGATCATGGCGATGGAACGCTCCACGGAGTCCTCCGTGAGGGGTTGGCCGGTGCGCAGCACCAGCATCATCTCGCTGAACAGCTGCTTGACGAGGGCGACCTCGGCGCGTTCGCCGGTCGCGGTCACCTCGTTGCCCCGGACGTGGATGTCGGCGGCGGGGAAGCCCTGCTCGATCACTCGCAGCAGCGAGTCGGCGGCGCCGAGCAGGGTGACCATCGGATGCTTCTCGGGGATGACGATCCGGGCGCTGACGCGGCCGTCCTCGGCCGGTTCGGGGCGCGGCTGTCCGTTGGAACGGGTCTGCGATGTGTCACTCATAGGTCGGCGCTGGGGCCTGCCTCATCCCATCCGTGTCTCGTGTGCCGCTCGGTCCTTCCGGGGCACCAGGGTACGCCGCGCACGTGATCGCTGCGGCGGGCGGCGGGGCCGCACCCGACGATGCTGCGGCAGAACGCCGGGCGGCGCGAGCGGTTTTCCACGCTGTTCACCGCGGCCCTGACGGATGGGCGCCTCACTTGTGCCGGAGCGGTACTGGTACCCGGGCGAGGTCCTCGGCAAGCACGATCGGGCCGTCGAAATGCTTGCGGGCGTCGGCGAGGTGCTGGCCGAGGTCGGGGTAGCGCTGCGAGAAGTGGGTCAGGACCAGGGTGCGGACACCCGCCTCGGCGGCGACCTTGGCGGCCTGGCCGGCGGTGAGGTGGCCGTGGTCCTCGGCCAGCCCTGCGTCCGCGTCGGAGAAGGTGGCCTCGACGACCAGCAGGTCGGCGCGCTCGGCGAGCTCGTGGACGCCCTCGCAGAGCCGGGTGTCCATGACGAAGGCGAACCGCTGCCCCGGCCGGGGCTCGCTGACCTCCTCCAGGGTGATCCGCTTGCCGTCCACCTCGATCGCGCCCCGGTGCTGGAGCCGGCCGGTGTCGGGGCCGGCGATGCCCAGGGCGGCCAGCCGTTCGGGCACCAGCCGGCGGCCGTCCGGCTCGCTCAGCCGGTAGCCGAAGGACTCGACCGGGTGCGACAGCCGGACCGCCTCCAGCGCGAACCGGGCGCCGGGCGCGGGCAGCGGGCCCGGCTCCTCGATCGGGCGGGGCCGCAGCACGGCCGTCTCGTGGAAGGCGGTGGCGTGCCGCAGCCGCTCGAAGTACACCTCGCCGGAGGCCGGGAAGTAGACGTCCACCGGGTGCGGGACCCGGTCCAGGTTGATCCGCTGGATCACCCCGGCCAGGCCCAGGCTGTGGTCGCCGTGGAAGTGCGTGACGGCGATCCGGGTGAGCTGGGTGGCCGAGACCCCGGCGCGCAGCATCTGCCGCTGGGTCCCCTCGCCGGGGTCGAACAGCAGGCCCTCGCCGTCCCAGCGCAGCAGGTAGCCGTTGTGGTTGCGGTGCCGGGTCGGGACCTGGCTGGCGGTCCCGAGGACGACGAGCTCGCGCTGGGACACGCCTCAGACCATGCGCTCGGTCATGGACGTGCCGCCCAGCACGTGGACGTGGGCGTGGAAGACGGTCTGGCCCGCGCCGGCGCCGGTGTTGAAGATCAGCCGGTAGTCCTCGAGGCCCTCGTCCGCGGCGACCCGGCCCGCCTCGGCGAGCAGCTCGCCGGCGACGTCGGGCTCGGCGTCGGCCAGCGCGGCCGCGTTCGGGTAGTGGGCGTGCGGGATCACCAGGACGTGCACCGGGGCCTTCGGGGCGATGTCGCGGAAGGCGAGGGTCCGGTCGGTCTTGCGGACCACGGTGGCCGGGATCTCGCCCGCCACGATCTTGCAGAACAGGCAGTCGGGCTGCGCCTCGCCGGCCATCGGGATCTCCTCGCGGGATGCTGGTGCTGGTCTGGTGGGAGCGTACGGCCGCATGCTAGGCCCTCCCTTTCGGATCACGCCAGGCGGTCGCCGCCGGAGCACGCACGGCGACGGCCGCCCCGGAGCGGGAGGCCGGACCGGGGTCCGGCCTCCCGCGACCACCCGGCTAGCGCTCCCAGGGCAGCGCCGGCGGGGTCTTGGCCGGCCGCTCCGCGAGCGCCGCCAGGGCGATCCGCACCCCCTCGGCGAGCTGCGGGTCCTCCCCCGCCGCCCAGGCGTGCGGCGGGAACGGCACCTCCACGTCCGGGTCCACTCCGTGGTTCTCCAGGCCCCAGCCGAGCCGCTCCGACCAGAACGCGTACTTCGGCTGGGTCACCAGGGTCCCGTCCACCAGCGAGTAGCGGCTGTCGATGCCGATCACCCCGCCCCAGGTGCGGGTGCCGACCACCGGGCCGATCCCCAGCGCCTGGATCGCCGCGTTGACGATGTCGCCGTCCGAGCCCGAGTACTCGTCCGCCAGGGCGACCACCGGACCGCGCGGCGCGTCCTCCGGGTACGGCGCGGGGTTGGCGACGTCCCTGCCCACGCCCCAGCCGACGATCCGGCGCGCCAGCTTCTCCACCACCAGCTGCGAGGTGTGCCCGCCCCGGTTGCCCCGGATGTCGACGACCACGCCCTCCCTGGCCATCTCCGAGCGCAGGTCGCGGTGGATCTGCGCCCAGCCGGTGGTCTGCATGTCGGGGATGTGCAGATAGCCGAGCCGGCCGTCCGACAGCTCCCGGACGGCGGCCCGCCGCCCGGCCACCCAGTCGTGGTAGCGCAGCGCCTCGTCGTCGGCGAGCGGGACGACCACCGGGTACCGCTGGTCGGTGCCGTCCTTGCCGGCCACCGTCAGCTCGACCGGCTGCCCGGCGGTGCCCGCCAGCAGCGGCGCCGGGCCGGTCACCGGGTCCACCGGGCGGCCGTTGACCGCCAGCACCGCGTCCCCGGGGCGGACGGCCGCGCCCGGGGCGGCCAGCGGCGAGTGCGCCCGCGGGTCGGAGGACTCCCCCGGCAGGATCCGCGCGACCCGCCACACCTCACCGTCCCGGACCAGGTCCGCGCCCAGCAGGCCCTGCCGGCGGGCCGGCTCGGTGTGCACCCCGTGCGCCACCACGTAGGCGTGCGAGGTGCCCAGCTCGCCGTGCACCTCCCAGAGCAGGTCCACCAGGTCGTCGTGCGAGCCGAGCCGCTCCACCAGCGGCCGGTAGCGGGCCAGCACCCCGGCCCAGTCCACCCCGCCGAGGTCGGGACGCCAGAAGTTGTCCCGCATCAGCCGGCCGTTCTCGTCGTACATCTGCCGCCACTCGGCCGCCGGGTCGACCGTCACCCGCAGCCGGTCCAGGTCGACGTCGATCTCGTCGTCCTCGCCGGAGGCCTTGTGGTCGGCGGGCACGATCCGCAGCTCGCCCTCGTCCAGCACCACCAGCCGGGTGCCGTCCCCGCTCACCGCGAACGCGTCCAGGCCGTCCACCAGCTGCTCCGCCCGGCGCTTGCGGAAGTCGAAGCGCTCCAGGGTCGGCCGCGGGCGCTCGTCCTCCAGCGAGGCGGCCTCGTCGCCCAGCTCGCCGACCAGCGGCAGCCTGGTCCACAGCACGCCGTCCTTGGCGGCCCGCAGCACCCCGAACCGGCCGCCCTCCACCGGGAACGGCACGATCCGGTCGGCGATGCCGTCCAGGTCGACCCGGGTCGCCGGCGGCGCGTCGGCCGCGCCCTCCTCGCCGTCCGCCCGGCGGCCCTTCGGCTCGTCCTCCTCCCCGCCGGCCGCCCGGCCCGCCCGGCGCGGCCCGAACGGCGACGGCGTGTCGGCGGCCAGCGTGATCAGGTACGGGCGGCAGCCGTTGGGGAACGACAGGTCGAAGACGTGCGAGTCGTACACCGGGTCGAAGCTGCGCACCGAGAGGAACGCCAGGTGCCGGCCGTCGGCGGTGAACGCCGGGGAGGTGTCGACGAACCGCTGCGGGGTCGCCTCGGAGACCGTCCGGGTGGCCAGGTTGGCCAGCACGATCTGGCGCAGCGACCAGGCGCCGAGGGTCGGCTGCGACCAGGCCAGCCAGGCCGAGTCCGGGCTGAACGCCAGCCCGCTGACCTCGCCGTCGGTGCTGTGCGCCAGCTCGTGCACGGCGCCGTCGGCCAGGCCGACCAGCAGCACCCGGCCGTCGTGCGCGCCGACCGCCAACTGCTTGCCGTCCGGGGAGACCAACAGCGAGCGGACCCGGCCCAGCTGCCCGGCGGCGAGCCGGCGGCGCTCGGTGCCGAGCACGGCGGGCGCGTACTCGATCGCGTCCTCGCCCTCGGCGTCGGTCACCCAGACCACGCCCTGGGCGGCGTCCTCGCCGGCCGGTCCCGGCACCACCCGGGCCAGCCGACCGCGCACGCCCGGCGTCTCGTCCAGCACCCGGGCCGGACCCTCCCGGTGGGTGAGCCAGTGCACGGAGCCGCGCACCACCACGGCCCCGGCCCGCCCGGTGCGGTCCGGGGCGGCGCCCTCCAGCCAGTGCGCGGCGGACACCGGGCGGGGGCGGCGGCCGGTGCGCGGACCGGCCGGGCGGACGTCCAGGCGGCGCGGCCCGGCGCCGTCGAGGTCCTCCAGCAGCCACAGGTCGCCGGCGCTGTGCCAGACCACCCGGCTCCCGTCGGTGGTGGCGGTGCGGGCGTAGAAGCCCTCCGGCGAGATGCCGTGCCGGCGCAGGTCGGAGCCGTCCGGGAGGCTGGAGTAGAGCGCGCCGACGCCCTCGTGGTCGGAGAGGAAGGCGATCCGCCCGCCCACCCACAGCGGCGACTCGATGTGCCCGTCCAGCTCCTCGTGGACGCGCTCGAAGCGGTCGGAGCCGATCCACAGCCGGCCGGTCCGCCCGCCCCGGTAGCGCTTCCACCAGGCCGGCTCGGTGGCGTAGGCGGAGACCAGCAGCACCCGGTCGCCGTCGGGCTCGAAGGCCAGCCCGCCGACCGGGCCGTACGGCAGCCGGGCCGCCTCGCCGCCGTCCAGCGGCACCGCCCGCGCCCAGGTGCGGCGCAGCGAGGCCTGCCCGGCGGCGGTGGTGGCGATCGGCCGGCCGTCGGCGGTCCAGCCGCGCAGCTGGGTCTGCGCGTCGCCCCAGTGGGTCAGCCGCCGGGACGGCCCGCCGTCCACCGGGACCACGTGCACCTCGGGGGCGCCGTCCCGGGTGGAGGTGAAGGCGACGTGGCGGCCGTCCGGGGAGAACATCGGTCTGCGGACCGGTCGGTGGTCGGCGGTCAGCCGCCAGGCCCGGCCGCCGTCCAGCGGGGCGAGCCACACGTCGTTCTCGGCCACGAAGGTGATCAGGTCGCCGTGCAGGTGCGGGTGGCGCAGGTAGGCGCCCTCGGGGGTGCTCTCGGGTTCGCTCACGGTCGCCACCCTAGGCAGCCGGGGGCGCGGCGCGCCCGGAGTTCGCGGTCCGCGAACCCCGACGGGGGACGCCGGTGTCAGGCCCAGCGGCCGGTGCGGCCCAGCAGCAGCGCGCCGGCCGCGACCCCGGCCGTGGAGGTGCGCAGCACCGAGGGGCCGAGCCGGTACGGCTTCGCGCCGGCCTCGGCGAAGGCGGCCAGCTCCTCCGGGGAGACGCCGCCCTCCGGGCCGACCACCAGCACCAGGTCCCCGGTCTCCGGCAGGGCGGCGCCGGCCAGCGGCTCGGAGCCCTCCTCGTGCAGCACCGCCGCGAACGCGGCGCCGGCCAGCACCGGGGCCAGCTGCCGGGTGGTCATCGCCTCGCGGACCTCGGGGAAGCGCAGCCGCCGGGACTGCTTGCCGGCCTCCCGCGCGGTGGCCCGCCACTTGGCGAGCGCCTTGGCGCCGCGCTCGCCCTTCCACTGGGTGATGCAGCGCGACGCCGCCCAGGGGATCACCACGTCCACGCCGACCTCGGTCATGGTCTCCACCGCCAGCTCGCCCCGGTCGCCCTTGGGCAGCGCCTGCACGACGACGATCCGCGGCGACGGCTCCGGCTCGCGCCGCACGGCCGTCACCGTCACCTCGATCGCGTCCTTGCCGTGCACCGCCGCGACGGTGCCGTCCACGCCGAGGCCCCGGCCGTCGGCCAGGGTGACCGCCTCGCCCGGCTCCAGCCGCTTCACCGCGGCGGCGTGCCGGCCCTCCGGCCCGTCCAGCCGGACGGACGCGCCCGGCGCGGCGGCGGCGATCCGCTCGGGGTCGACGACGAACACGGGCGCGGTCATGCGGGGAACCTCCGGGGTGGGAACGGGAACGGGAACGCGAAAGGGGTGCCGAGGAAGCCTCGGCACCCCCGCGCGGGACGGCTACCGGCCGTTGAAGGCGTCCTTCAGCCGGGAGAACAGCCCCTGCTGCCCGGGCGCGAACTGGCCGGACGGCCGCTCCTCGCCGCGCAGCACCGCCAGGCGGCGCAGCAGCTCCTCCTGCTCGGCGTCGAGCTTGGTGGGCGTCTGCACCTCGACATGCACTATCAGGTCACCCCGGCCGCCGCCGCGCAGGTGGGTGATGCCCCGGCCGTGCAGCGGGATCGACTGGCCGGACTGGGTGCCGGGCCGGATGTCGACCTCCTCGATCCCGTCCAGGGTCTGCAGCGGCACCTGGGTGCCGAGCGAGGCCGCCGTCATCGGGATGGTGACCGTGCAGTGCAGGTCGTCGCCGCGACGCTGGAAGGTCGGGTGGGCGGTCTCGGCGATCTCGACGTAGAGGTCGCCGGCCGGGCCGCCGCCGGGGCCGACCTCGCCCTCGCCGGCCAGCTGGATCCGGGTGCCGTTGTCGACCCCGGCCGGGATCTTGACGGTCAGGGTGCGGCGGGCGCGGACCCGGCCGTCGCCGGCGCACTCCGGGCAGGGGGTCGGCACGACGGTGCCGAAGCCCTGGCACTGCGGGCAGGGGCGGGAGGTCATGACCTGGCCCAGGAAGGACCGGGTGACCTGGGAGACCTCGCCCTTGCCGCGGCACATGTCGCAGGTCTGCGCGGAGGTGCCGGGCGCGGCGCCCTCGCCGCTGCAGGTGGTGCAGGTGACGGCCGTGTCGACCTGGAGTTCCTTGGTGGTGCCGAACGCGGCCTCCTCCAGGGTGATCTCCAGCCGGATCATGGCGTCCTGGCCGCGCCTGGTCCGGGAGCGCGGTCCGCGCTGGCCGGAGGCGGCGCCGAAGAAGGCGTCCATGATGTCGGAGAAGCCGAAGCCCGCCGCGCCCGCGCCGAAGCCGCCCGCGCCGCCCCCGCCGTTCGGCGAGAGCGGGTCGCCGCCGAGGTCGTAGACCTGGCGCTTCTGCGGGTCGGAGAGCACCTCGTAGGCGGCGTTGATCTCCTTGAACCGCTCCTGCGTCTTCGGGTCCGGGTTGACGTCCGGGTGCAGTTCGCGTGCCAGGCGCCGGAACGCCTTCTTGATCTCGTCCTGCCCCGCATCCCGTCGGACGCCGAGTACCGCGTAGTAGTCCGTGGCCACCAAATGCTCCGCTTGTTCCGCCTGTGTGAGTGCTTGCGACTTCGGGCGCCGTCAGCTGTCCGACGACGACCGTTCCTACGACTCGGCCAGAATCTGACCCACGTACCGTGCCACCGCTCGCACCGCCCCCATTGTGCCCGGGTAGTCCATCCGGGTCGGACCGATCACCCCCAGTTTGGCCACGCTCTCGTCGCCCGAACCGTAACCGACCGAGACGACCGAGGTGGAATTCAGCCCTTCGTAGGCGTTCTCCCGCCCGATCCGGACCGTCATCCCGGCGTCCGCCGTCTCACCCAGGAGGCGGAGCAGGACGACCTGCTCCTCCAGCGCCTCCAGCACCGGCTGGATGGTCAGCGGGAAGTCGTGGCCGAAGCGGGTCAGGTTGGCCGTGCCGGCCAGCATGATCCGCTCCTCGCGCTGCTCGGCGAGGGTCTCGAAGAGCGTCGCCAGCACCGTGGACACGGTCGGCCGGTCGGCCGCCTCGAACTGCGCGGGCAGTTCCTCCAGCAGCCCCGGGACGTCCGGGAGCCGCTGTCCGGCGGCCCGGGCGTTGATCCGGCCCCGGAGGTCCGCCAGCACGGTCTCGCCGACCGTACCCGGGCAGTCCACCAGCCGCTGCTCGACGCGGCCGGTGTTCATGATCAGCACCAGCATCACCTTGGCCGGGGCCAGCGCCACCAGCTCGATGTGCCGCACCGTGGAACGGCTCAGCGAGGGGTACTGCACCACCGCGACCTGGCGGGTCAGCTGGGCGAGCAGCCGCACCGTGCGGGCGACCACGTCGTCGAGGTCCACCGCGCCGTCGAGGAAGTGCCGGATCGCCCGCCGCTCGGGCGCGCTCATCGGCTTGACCTCGGCCAGCTTGTCGACGAACAGCCGGTAGCCCTTGTCGGTGGGGATCCGACCGGCGCTGGTGTGCGGCTGGTGGATGTAGCCCTCCTCCTCCAGCGCCGCCATGTCGTTGCGCACGGTCGCCGGGGAGACCCCGAGGTTGTGCCGTTCGACCAGGGCCTTGGAGCCGACCGGCTCCTCCGTCCCCACGTAGTCCTGGACGATCGCGCGAAGCACCGCGAGTTTGCGGTCGTCGAGCTGGCGGACCTCACCGGCCATGGGCACGCACCTCCGTCTTCACGCGTTGTCCGTTGTGACACACCGTCGTGGCATGTGTCCGTGTTCGAGCTGTCCGGTCCGACCCCGCGGGGCCCGGCCTTGGCACTCTGAACACACGAGTGCCAGAACCGTACCTGCCAGTGTAAGGCCCGGGTCCGACGGCAGGAACGGCCCGGCCGGGGTGATCCTGCCCGCAGTCCGCGGCGCGCGGGTGATGCCGCGGGGCCCGCCCGGTGGCAGCATCGGAAGCGGACGGCGAACGGAGGAGCAGCGATGTCGAGCTCGGGCCAGCACACCCGCTTCGCCCCCGACCGCGGCCTGACCGGCCGCATGGTGGGGACGATGTTCCTGATCGGGCTGTTGTACGTGGGATTCACCGGTCTGCTGATCGCGCTGCTGCGCGGCGCCTGGCCGATCATCGTGCTGATCTCGGGCGGCCTGTTCGTCGCCCAGTTCTGGTTCAGCGACCGGATCACCGAACGGGCGATGGGCGCCCACCGGGTCACCCCGGAGCAGTACCCGCAGCTGCACGGCGCCGTCGACCGGCTCTGCGCGCTCGCCGACATGCCCAAACCCCGGGTGGCGGTCGCCGACAACGACATGCCGAACGCCTTCGCCACCGGCCGCAACCCGCAGAACGCGGTGGTCTGCGTGACCACCGGCCTGCTGCGCCGGCTGGAGCCGGAGGAGTTGGAGGGCGTGCTCGCCCACGAGCTGTCGCACGTCGCCCACCGGGACGTCGCCGTGATGACGGTGGCCGGCTTCCTCGGCGTACTGGCCGGCGCGATGACCCGGATCGCCATGTACGGCGGTTTCATGGGCGGCGGGCGCAACAACAACGACTCCAACGCCGCGATCGCCGCCCTGGTGATCCCGCTGGTGTCGATCGCCGTCTACGCGATCAGCTTCCTGCTGACCCGGCTGCTCTCCCGCTACCGGGAGCTGGCCGCCGACCGGGCCGCCGCCCAGCTCACCGGGCGGCCCAGCGCGCTGGCCTCGGCGCTCACCAAGGTGACCGGCCAGATCGCCGCCATCCCGACCCGGGACCTGCGCCAGGCCCAGCCCTACAACGCGTTCTACTTCGCGCCGGCGCTCAGCGCCCGGGAGGCCGCCACCCAGCTGTTCTCCACCCACCCGTCGCTGGAGCAGCGGCTGGCCCAGCTGGCGAAGATCTCCTCCGAGCTCGGCCGCTGAGCCACCCGTCCGGCCGCGGCTCCCGTACTCCGCACCGCACCGCCCCCGCACCGCACCGCACCGCCCTCTGACCGGAAGGACCGCCGTGGGCATCCTGGACACGCTGTTCGGCCGCACCAAGCCCGTCAAGCCCGACCTCGACCAGCTGTTCGGCGTGCCGTCCGCCGCCCTCACCCTGGAGGCCGCGGCCGGCTTCCGGCCCACCGGACTCGGCTCGGTCTGCTTCGCCTCCGTCGAGGGCGGCGCCTTCGACGAGGTCGAACGTCAGGTCCGGGCCCTGCTCGACGCCGACACCGAACGCGGCGGCGTCCCCGTCGAGGCGTCCAAGGACTCCTACGGCTACTCCTGGCTGCTCGCCCGGCACGAGCCCGGCGAACTGCCCGAACTCGTCAACGACCTGCACGCGGTCAACAGCGAACTCGAGGCGCACGGCTTCGGCCCCCAGCTGCTCTGCTCCCTGGTCGGCTTCCGCGACGCCGACGGACAGCGCCCGCTGGCCCTCGTCTACCTGTACAAGCGCGGCACCTTCTACCCGTTCGCACCGCTGCCCGGCGGCGGGGAGAAGCGCGACAACCCGCTGGAGCTGGAGGTCAACGCGATGCTCGGCAACGACCTGCGGCTGGAGAAGGACCTCACCCGCTGGTTCCCGGTCTGGGGCGCGCCGGGGCTGTGAGCCGGGGTTGTGAACCGGGCCGCCCACCGGGCCCGTTAAATCGGTGGCCCGCGGCCGCCCCCGCCCCTAGGGTCCGCCCGTGATCAACTGGACCGCACTCGAATCCGCCGCCCCCACCCCCGACACCCTCGCCGCCGTCAGCGCCGCGCTGCGCTCGCCCGACCCGCACGTCCGCGACAGCCTCGCCTACGAGCAGCTGTGCCGCTGGGTACCGCTGCTGACGCCCGAGCAGCGCCTCGCGCTCGGCGACGAGATGGCCGAACGCCTCACCGACCCCGAGATCCAGGCCCGCACCTTCGCCCCGCTGGTCCTCGCCGACCTCGCCGACCACGGCGCCCACCGCCCGGCCTGGCTGGCGGCCTTCGCCCGCTGGTACGTCGAGGAGACCGACCTGCGCGGCTTCGACCCCCGGCTCGGCTGGCTGCACGCGGTGGCACACGGCGCCGACCTGCTGGCCGCCCTCGGCCGCGGCCCGCTGCTCGCCGACCCGACCCCGCTGCTGGACCTGGTCACCGCCCGGCTGCTCGCCCCCACCGACCACGTACTGGACGCCATGGAGGACGACCGGCTCGGCCGCGCGGTCGCCCAGATCCTCACCCGGCCGGAGCTGACCGAGCGCCAGGCCCTCGGCTGGCTCGACCCGATCGCCGCGCAGCCGCCGCGCCGCCCCTCCGCGACCGCGGGCGCCGTCCCCGCCGTCGTCTCCAACACCCTGCGCACCCTGCGGGCCGTCTACGTGCTCGCCGACCGGGGCGTCCGGATGCAGCGCGGCGGCGCACCGGTGCCGCTGCCGCACTCCGCCGCCCTGCGCGCGCGGATCGCCGAGCTGCTGGTGCTGAACTCGCCGTTCACTGGCTGACGCCCCGTAGACTCCGGGGAATGCGCAGCCGCCAGTACGGACCGGACCTGACCCCGCCGTGGAAGCGGTCGACGCCCGCCCCCGAGGTACCGGCCGAGCGGGACCTCGTGGTCGAGGAGGCGTCGACGGGCTTCTGCGGGGCGGTGGTGCGCTGCGAGCGGACCGCCGAGGGCCACACCGTCACCCTGGAGGACCGGTTCGGCAAGCACCGGGTGTTCCCGCTGGTCCCGCGCGGCTTCCTGCTGGAGGGCCGGACGGTCACCCTGGTCCGGCCCGCGGCCCCGGCCCCGGCCCGCACCCCCGCCCGCACCGCCTCCGGCTCGGTCGCCGTCCCCGGCGCCCGGGCCCGGGTCGCCCGCGAGTCGCGGATCTACGTCGAGGGCCGGCACGACGCCGAGCTGGTGGAGCGGGTCTGGGGCGACGACCTGCGGATCGAGGGCGTGGTCGTCGAGTACCTGGAGGGCGTCGACGACCTGCCCGCGATCGTCGCCGAATTCGCCCCCGGCCCGGAGCGCCGCCTCGGCGTCCTGGTCGACCACCTGCTCCCGGGCACCAAGGAGCACCGCATCGCCGCCCGGGCGAGCGGCCCGCACGTCCTGGTCGTCGGCCACCCCTACATCGACGTCTGGCAGGCCGTGAAGCCCTCCTCCGTTGGCATCCCGGCCTGGCCCGCCGTCCCCCGGGGCGAGGACTGGAAGACCGGCACCTGCCGCCGCCTGGGCTGGCCCGAGGACACCCCGGCGGCGTGGAAGCGCATCCTGTCGAAGGTGAACTCCTACCGGGACCTGGAGCCCGAGCTGCTGGGCAAGGTCGAGGAACTGATCGACTTCGTGACCCTGCCGGGTCAGGAGTAGGGCCGGAACTCCGTGGTGTCGAGCGTGATGCCCAGCAGGTCCACCGGAACCGGCTCGCCGAACTTGGTGGTCCGCTCGGCCACGTAGTCGGGCAGCCCGGAGGCGGCCGCCCGGGTCGGCTCGGTGAGCAGGACGCAGAGGCCCTTGATCGGGTCGACGATCAGGTAGACGGGGATGCCGCCCTCGGCGTACAGCTCCCGCTTGGTCCGGTAGTCGCGCAGCACGCTGGTCTTCGAGACGACCTCGACGACCAGCGTGAGGTCCGACGCGGGAACCACCCGTCCCGGACCGTCGACCGCCCCACGTTCGAACACGACCAGGTCCGGCTGGGGCTCGCTGAGCGCACCGGCAATGGCCACGTCCTGTGTGGTCAGAGCGTGCCAGCGATGGTGTGGAATCCGGTCCCGCACGGATGCGGTGATCAGATTGGCGGTCAGGTCCGAGCTCATGCTCAGCACAATCTCGCCGCGGACGAGCTCCGCCCTCCACCCCTCCGGGACGGCCAGCCCTTCGAAGAGCTCCATCACCCTGTGCTCATCAGTCATCACGGAAGAAAGCTAGCGCGAGTCAGTCCACCAGGTCACGTACCACCGCGTCGGCCAGCAAGCGGCCGCGGAGGGTGAGGGCGGCGCGGCCGGCGGCCCAGGGCTGCGGGGCGAGGAGGCCGTCGGCCAGGTGCTGGTGTGCGGCCTTCAGGCCGGTCTCCGTCAGCAGGTCCAGCGGGATGCCCTCGACCAGGCGCAGTTCCAGCAGGATCCGCTCGACCCGGCGGTCCTCGGCGGCGAGGCGTTCGCGGCCCTGGGCGGGGGTGCGGCCCTCGGCGAGGGCGCGGGCGTAGGCGGCGGGGTGCTTGGCGTTCCACCAGCGGACGCCGCCGACGTGGCTGTGCGCGCCGGGGCCGGCGCCCCACCAGTCGCCGCCGGTCCAGTACAGCTCGTTGTGGCGGCAGCGGCCCTCGGGGGTGGTGGACCAGTTGGAGACCTCGTACCAGGAGTAGCCGGCCGCGGCCAGCGCCTCCTCGGCGATCAGGTAGCGGTCGGCGTGCACGTCGTCGTCGATCATCGGCAGTTCGCCGCGGCCGACCCGGGCGGCCAGCTTGGTGCCCTCCTCGACGATCAGCGAGTAGGCGGAGACATGGTCCGGGCCGGCGCCGATCGCGGCGTCCAGGGAGGCCCGCCAGTCGTCGTCGGACTCGCCGGGGGTGCCGTAGATGAGGTCGAGGTTGACGTGCTCGAAGCCCGCCGCGCGCGCCTCGGCGACGCAGGCCTCGGGGCGGCCGGGGGTGTGGTGGCGGTCGAGCAGCTGCAGCACGTGCGGGCGGGCCGACTGCATGCCGAAGGAGATCCGGTTGTAGCCGCCCTCGCGCAGCTCCGCCAGGTACGCCGGGTCCACGGACTCCGGGTTGGCCTCGGTGGTGACCTCGGCCCCCTCGGCGAGCCCGAACTCCTCGCGGATCGCGGCGAGCATCGCCACCAGGTCGCGGGCGGGCAGCAGGGTCGGGGTGCCGCCGCCCAGGAAGACGGTGCGCACCGGCGGGGCGGCGTCGCCGAGCACCCGGCGAGCCAGCCGGACCTCGGCGACCACGTTGTCCGCGTAGGTCTCCTGGGAGGCGACCGTGCCGGAGGAGCGCAGCTCGGTGGCGGTGTAGGTGTTGAAGTCGCAGTAGCCGCAGCGGCTGGCGCAGTACGGCACGTGCAGGTAGAAGCCGAACGGCCGGGAGCCCAGCCCGTCCAGGGCGTGCGCGGGCAGGGAGCCGTCGGACGGTACCGGTTCACCGTCGGGGAGTGCGGAGGGCATGACCCCATTGTCCCGTACGGCCGGAGTGATCCCCCCGGGCCGTACGGGACAGTGTGGGACGCGGTCGGACCGGGCCGGGATCAGGCCTCGTTGGCGCCCGCGTACATCGCGGTGACCTCGTCCGCGTAGGTCCGCTCCACCACCGGGCGCTTGATCTTCAGGCTCGGGGTGAGCTCGCCGTGCTCGACGTCCAGGTCGCGCGGCAGCAGGTGGAACCTCTTGATCGTCTGCCAGCGCTGCAGCGAGCCGTTCAGCCGCCGGACGAAGCCCTCGATCAGCTCGTGGGTCCGCGGGTCGGCCGTCACCTCGGCGTAGGAGCTGCCGGCCATCCCGTGCTCGGCGGCCCACGGCATGATCACGGACTCGTCCAGGCCGATCAGCGCGGTGCAGAAGTTGCGGCCGTTGCCGATCACCAGGATGTTGCTGACGAACGGGCAGACCGCCTTGAACTTGCCCTCCACCTCGCTCGGCGCGACGTACTTGCCGCCGGAGGTCTTGAACAGGTCCTTCTTGCGGTCGGTGATCCGCAGGAAGCCGTCCGCGGACAGCTCGCCGATGTCCTCGGTGTGGAACCAGCCGTCCGACTCCAGCACCTCGGCGGTCTTCTCCGGCAGGTTGTGGTAGCCGCGCATCACACCGGGGCCGCGCAGCAGGATCTCGCCGTCCTCGGCGATCCGCACCTCGGTGCCCGGCAGCGGACGGCCCACCGTGCCGACCCGGATGTCCTCGGCCCGGTTGACGCAGGAGCCGGCGCTGGTCTCGGACAGGCCGTAGCCCTCCAGGATCGGCACGCCCGCGCCGACGAAGAAGTAGCCGATCTCGGGCGCCAGCGCGGCACTGCCGGAGACCGCCCCGCGCAGCCGGCCGCCGAACGCGGCCCGGATCTTCGAGTACACCAGCCGGTCGGCGATCGCGTGCTTCAGCCGCAGCCCCACCGGGGCGGTGCCCACCCCGGTCGCCACCCGGCTCTCCTGCACCGCGCGGGCGTGGTCGCGGGCGGTGCGCGCCGCCCACAGGAAGATCTTGTACTTGGCGCCGCCCTCGGCCCTGGCCTTGCCGGCGATGCCGTTGTAGACCTTCTCGAAGATCCGCGGCGCCGAGGCCATCACGGTCGGCCGGATCACCGGGAGGTTGTGGATGATCCGCTCCACCCGGCCGTCCAGCGCCATCACGTGCCCGGTGGCGATCTGCCCCGAGATCAGCGTCTTGCCGAACACGTGCGACAGCGGCAGCCACATGAACTGCACGTCGTCGGCGGCCAGCAGCCCGCTGGCCTCCTGGGCCCGGCCCTCGTACGCCCAGCAGTCGTGCACCAGCCGCACGCCCTTGGGGCGGCCGGTGGTGCCGGAGGTGTAGATCAGGGTCGCCAGCTGCTCCTTGTCGAGCGCGGCGATCGCCTTCTCGACCGCGTCCGGGTGCGCGGCCAGGTACTCGGTGCCGAGGCGCTCCAGCTCGGTGAAGGACAGCACCCTCAGCCGGCCGGCCTCCGGCGGCCCGTCGGGCGCGTCGAAGAGGACCACCGTCTCCAGCGCGGGCAGCCGGTCCAGCTCCGCGACCACCTTGTCCAGCTGGGCGGTGTTCTCGGCGAACATGGCCCGGGAGCCGGAGTCGGAGAGGATGAACGCGGTCTCGTCGGCGTTGGTGCTCGGGTAGACGGCCGTGGTGGCCGCGCCCGCGCACATGTTGCCGAGGTCGGCCAGGACCCACTCCAGCCGGGTGGAGGAGGCCAGCGCGACCCGGTCCTCGGCCTCGATGCCCAGCGACAGCAGCCCCGCCGCCACCGCGTACACCCGGGTCGCGGACTGCGCCCAGGTCAGCGACCGCCACTGCTCGGCGCCGGGGGTGCTGTCCGCCGCGTGCTCGTCCACCGGGACCGGGTAGCGGTAGGCCTCACCGCCGGGGGTCAGCGCGACCCGCTCCTGGAACAGGTGGGCGACGGAGGTGGGACGCCCGGCGACCAGGTCGGGACGGCCGGAGTCGATCAGGGACTGCGCGGAACTCAACGAGGACCTCCGGGGGCGGGTGGCCGTCCGATGGACGTGGAGGGACGGGGTCTGCGGCTGGGACCGGCACCGCGGACGGGACGCGCGGCGGCCGTGGGGGCGGTCGCCGGCCCGCCTGACGCAAACCGGGCCGGTACCAGTGAGTAACAAGAGGGCTGTCAGCAGCCTAGGGGGAAACCGGTCATTCCGTAAGAGGGCGGACCGAGCTGGCACCCTCCCGAACCATCGGTGCACGGCACCACCCCGCCGCCCGGAACGTTCGGCAAAGAGCCGGACAAAGATCCGGCTCGCTTGCCCGGAATCGGCTGTACGAGCCCTCCGAACAACGAGAATTGGGATGCCAAAGACGCCGCCGACGACAAGAGTGAGCCAGTGCTGATCAGACTGCTAAGGGCGTACCTCCGCCCCTATTCCCGACCGATCACCCTGCTGGTGCTGCTCCAGCTGGTGTCCACCCTCGGGCTGCTCTACCTGCCCACACTCAACGCCGACATCATCGACAGCGGCGTGATCAAGGGGGACACCGGCTACATCCTGCAGGTGGGCGCCGTGATGATCGGCGTCACCGTCCTCCAGACCCTCTGCTCGATCTGCGCCGTCTACTACGGGGCGCGCACCGCCATGGCCGTCGGCCGCGACATCCGCGCCGCCGTCTTCGACCGCGTCCAGGGCTTCTCCGCCCGCGAGGTCGGCCAGTTCGGCGCCCCGTCCCTCATCACCCGCACCACCAACGACGTCCAGCAGGTCCAGATGCTGGTGCTGATGTCGTTCACCATGATGGTCGCGGCGCCGATCATGTGCGTCGGCGGCATCATCATGGCCCTCAACCAGGACGTGCCGCTCTCCGGCCTGCTGCTGGCCGTCGTCCCCGCCCTCGCCGTCGTGGTCGCCGTGCTCGTGCGCCAGCTCCGCCCGCGCTTCCGCAGCATGCAGGACAAGATCGACACCGTGAACCGGGTGCTGCGCGAGCAGATCACCGGCATCCGGGTCATCCGCGCCTTCGTCAAGGACGACCACGAGCAGAACCGGTTCGCCGACGCCAACGAGGACCTCACCGGCGTCTCGCTGCAGGTCGGCAAGCTGATGGCCTACCTGTTCCCGAGCGTGATGCTGGTCGTCAACATCTCCAGCGTCGCCGTCCTGTGGTTCGGCGCCCACCGGATCAACAGCGGCGACATGGAGATCGGCGCACTCACCGCGTTCCTCTCCTACCTGCTGCAGATCCTGATGAGCGTCATGATGGCCACCTTCATGTTCATGATGGTGCCGCGCGCCGAGGTCTGCGCCGAACGCATCCAGGAGGTGCTCGGCACCGAGTCCAGCGTCGTCCCGCCCACCGACCCCGTCACCGAGGTGCTGCGCCGCGGCCACCTCGAACTGCGGGAGGTCGAGTTCCGCTACCCCGGCGCCGAGGCCTCCGTCCTGCGCGGCATCGACATCACCGCCCGCCCCGGCGAGACCACCGCCGTCATCGGCTCCACCGGCAGCGGCAAGTCCACCCTGCTCGGCCTCGTCCCCCGGCTCTTCGACGTCAGCTCCGGCCAGGTCCTGCTCGGCGGCGTCGACGTCCGGCAACTCGACCCCGGCGCCGTCTCGGACAGCGTCGGACTCGTCCCGCAGAAGCCCTACCTGTTCTCCGGCACCGTCGCCAGCAACCTCCGCTACGGCCGGCCCGACGCCACCGACGAGGAGCTCTGGCACGCGCTGGAGATCGCCCAGGCCAAGGAGTTCGTCGAGAAGTTCCCCGAGGGCCTGGACGCGCCCATCGCCCAGGGCGGCGGGAACGTCTCCGGCGGCCAGCGCCAGCGCCTGGCCATCGCCCGCACCCTGGTGCGCCGGCCCGACATCTACCTCTTCGACGACTCCTTCTCCGCGCTCGACTACGCCACCGACGCCAAGCTGCGCAAGGCGCTCGCCCGCGAGACCACCGAGGCGACCGTCGTGATCGTCGCCCAGCGCGTCTCCACCATCCGCGACGCCGACCGGATCATCGTCCTCGACGAGGGCGCCGTGGTCGGCACCGGCACCCACGGCGAGCTCATGGCCGGCAACCCGACGTACCGGGAGATCGTGCTCTCCCAGCTCACCGAGCAGGAGGCGGCGTGACCAGCCCCGACAGGCCCGCACCCGGGTCCGACAAAGCACCCGGACGGCCGGACTTCGCCAAGGCACCGGGTGGACGGCCGGACTTCGCCAAGGCACCGGGCGGACCCGGTGGACGTCCGGGCGGCCCCGGCGGACCGGGCGGACCGGGCGCGCCGGTCGGTGACTCCCAGTCCGCCGCCGCCCGCCGCGGCCCCGCCGGCCCCGGCCGCTTCATGGGCGGTCAGGGCGCCGAGAAGTCCATGGACTTCAAGACCTCCGGCAAGCGGCTGCTCAAACTGCTCCGCCCCGAACGCGCCCTGATCGCCGGCGTCCTCGGCCTCGGCGTCCTCAGCATCGGCGCCGCCATCGTCGGCCCCAAGATCCTCGGCCACGCCACCGACCTCATCTTCGCCGGCGTCGTCAGCAGCCGCTTCCCGGCCGGCTCCTCCAAGCAGCAGATCGTCGACGCCATGCGCGCCCGCGGCGACGGCGACCTCGCCAACCTGATCTCCTCGGTCGACTTCACCCCCGGCCAGGGCATGGACTTCGGCGCCATCGGCAGCATCCTGCTCTGGGTCCTCGCCATCTACGTCGCCTCCGCCGTCTTCGGCGTCGTCCAGGGCCGCCTCGCCGCCCGCGCCATCCAGCGCGTCGGCTACCGGCTGCGCCAGGACACCGAGGCCAAGCTCGCCCGGCTGCCGCTCAGCTACTTCGACAAGCAGCCCCGCGGCGAGGTCCTCAGCCGGGTCACCAACGACATCGACAACATCAGCCAGACCATGCAGCAGACCACCGGCCAGGTGATCAACTCCCTGCTCACCGTGGTCGGCGTACTCGCCATGATGTTCTGGATCTCCTGGCTGCTCGCCCTGATCGCGCTGATCGCCGTCCCGCTGTCCGTCGTCGTCGCCACCCGGGTCGGCAAGCGCGCCCAGCCCCAGTTCGTCCAGCAGTGGCGCTCCACCGGGCAGCTCAACGCGCACATCGAGGAGATGTACACCGGCCACTCCCTGGTCAAGGTCTTCGGCCGGCAGAAGGAGTCCGCAGCCACCTTCCGCGAGCACAACGAGGCCCTCTACGCCTCCAGCTTCAAGGCCCAGTTCATCTCCGGCATCATCCAGCCCGCGATGATGCTCATCGGCAACCTCCAGTACGTGCTCATCGCCGTCGTCGGCGGCCTGCGGGTGGCCAGCGGCGCCCTCTCCATCGGCGACGTCCAGGCCTTCATCCAGTACTCCCGGCAGTTCAGCCAGCCGCTCACCCAGGTCGCCAGCATGGCCAACCTGGTGCAGTCCGGCGTCGCCTCCGCCGAACGCGTCTTCGAACTCCTCGACTCGGCCGAGCAGACCCCCGAACCGGCCATGCCGGAACGCCCCGACACCCTGCGCGGCCGGGTGGTCTTCCAGGACGTCGCGTTCCGCTACGACCCCGACAAGCCGCTCATCGACGACCTCTCGCTCAAGGTCGAACCCGGCCAGACCGTCGCCATCGTCGGCCCCACCGGCGCCGGCAAGACCACCATGGTCAACCTGCTGATGCGGTTCTACGAGGTCAGCGCCGGGCGGATCACCCTCGACGGCGTCGACATCGCCGCCATGTCCCGCGAGGACCTGCGCTCCGGGATCGGCATGGTCCTCCAGGACACCTGGCTGTTCGGCGGCAGCATCGCCGACAACATCGCCTACGGCGCCGACGGCGCCACCCGCGAGCAGGTGATCGAGGCCGCCCGGGCCGCCCACGTCGACCGCTTCGTCCGCACCCTGCCGGACGGCTACGACACGGTCATCGACGACGAGGGCACCGGCGTCAGCGCCGGCGAGAAGCAGCTCATCACCATCGCCCGCGCCTTCCTCGCCCAGCCGTCGATCCTGGTCCTCGACGAGGCCACCAGCTCCGTCGACACCCGCACCGAGGTGCTCATCCAGCGGGCCATGGCCCGGCTGCGCACCGGCCGCACCAGCTTCGTCATCGCGCACCGGCTCTCCACCATCCGGGACGCCGACGTGATCCTGGTGATGGAGAACGGCTCCATCGTCGAGCAGGGCGGCCACGACGAGCTGATCGCCGCCGACGGGGCCTACGCCCGGCTCTACCAGGCGCAGTTCGCCGAGGCGGTCGCCGAGGTCGAGTAGCCCCCGGGCGCGGTCGCGCGCCTTCCCCGCCCACCTCCCGGTGAGCCTCCCGGCGAACCCGGGGCGGCCGGCCCGACAGCCGGTCGCCCCGGGTTCCCGCACGTCCGGGGCCGTCCCACCCTGCCCCGCCGGGGGGCGGGACGCTACCGTAGGGCCGTGAGTGACGAACCGTCGGCGGCCACCGCCGCGCCCAGCACCGGCAGCGGCAGCGGTGGCACCGGCAGCGCCCGGGCCACCACCGGCAGCACCGACGCCACGACCGGCGGCACCGCCCCGGACGCCTTCGAGGCCAACCGGCGCTACCTCGGCTCCGTCGCCTACCGGATGCTCGGCTCCTTCACCGACGCCGAGGACGTCCTCCAGGAGGCCTGGCTGCGCTGGCGCGCCGCCGACCGCGCCGCCGTCGCCGACCCCCGCGCCTTCCTCACCACCGTCGTCACCCGCCTCTGCTACGACCAGCTCGGTTCCGCCCGGGCCCGCCGCGAGTCCTACTTCGGCGAATGGCTGCCCGAACCGTCCGTCTCCTACCAGAGCGGCCCCGCCTCCCCCGCCGAGCTCGCCGAACTCGGCGAATCCGTCTCGCTGGCCCTGCTCGCCGTCCTCGAACAGCTCACCCCCGCCGAACGCGCCGCCTTCGTGCTGCACGACGTCTTCGCCGTCGGCTTCGACGAGATCGCCGCCTCCCTCGACCGCAGCCCCGACGCCGCCCGCCAGCTCGCCTCCCGCGCCCGCCGCCGGGTCAAGGACGGCGGCCGCCGGGCCACCGCCGACCCCGCCGAGCACCGGCAGGCCGTCGAGGCGTTCGCCGCCGCCACCGCCCGCGGCGACATCGAGGGCCTGCTCGCCGTCCTCGACCCCGAGGTGGTCTGGCACTCCGACGGCGGCGGCCTCGTCACCGCCGGCGCCCGCCCGGTCTTCGGTGCGGAGAAGGTCTCCCGGCTCGTCGCCGGCATGGTCACCAAGTGGGGCACCCCCGACACCGTCATCGAGTTCGCCCTGGTCAACGGCGAACCCGGCCTGGTCTGGTACCAGCAGCCGGGCCTGGTCGGCGGCGTGGTCGGCTTCACCGTCGCCGACGGCCGGATCACCTCCGCCTACACCGTGGTCAACCCGGAGAAGCTCACCCACCTCAACCCCGCCACCACCCCGCCGGCGGTGTGACGCGGGTCACCGTCACACTCCGACCGGCTCCGTCGTCCCCCTTCCGAACACGCGGAGAGCGCTCCCCGGCCACCCCGGGGGCGCCGGAAGAGGACGCCGCCGACGGCGCCACGAAGGAGCGGGACGACATGACCGAGAAGCAGATCGTCGTACTGGGCGCCGGCTACGCGGGCCTCGCCGCCGCCACCCGTGCCGGCAAGCGCGGGCAGGTCACCCTGATCGCCCCCGAGCAGCGGATCCTGCACCGCATCCGGCAGCACGAGACCGCCGCCGGGCACCCCGAGCACCGGCCCGCCCTCGCCGAGGTGCTGCGCGGACGCGCCGTCCGCCACATCGCCGCCCGCGCCACCGGGATCGACCTCGCCGGCCGCAAGATCACCCTCGACAACGGCGAGGTCGTCGCCTACGACACCCTGGTCCACGCCCTCGGCAGCCGCACTGCCTGGCACGACGTCCCCGGCGCCGCCGAGCACGCCTACGCCGCCGAACACGCCGCCGGGATCGCCGAACGGCTGCGCACCGCCGACCGCCCCGGCACCGTCGCCGTGGTCGGCGGCGGCGCCACCGGCATCGAACTGGCCGCCGAACTCGCCGAGGCCCACCCCGACTGGACCGTGCGGATCGTCGCCGCCGAGCAGGTCGGCGGCTGGTTCTCGGCCAAGGGCCGCGGCCACGTCCACCGGGTGCTGCGCGGACTCGGCGTCGCGATCCACGAGCAGACCGCCGTCACCGCCGTCGACGCCGAGGGCCTCACCACCGCCGGCGGCCGGATCCCCGCCGACCTGGTCGTCTGGGCCGCCTCGATGGAACCGCACCCGCTCGCTGCCGAGGCCGGCCTCGCCGTCACCCCGGCCGGCCGGGCGATCGTCGACGACCACCTGCGGTCGGTCTCGCACCCCGAGGTGCACGTGATCGGCGACGCCGCCGAGGTCACCGTCCCCGGCACCGGCACCCTGCGGATGGGCTGCGCCACCGCCCTGCCGCAGGGCCAGTACCTCGGCAAGCTGCTCGCCGGGCGCACCGACAAGCCGTTCGCCTTCCGCTACCTCGTGCAGTGCCTGAGCCTCGGGCGGCGCGACGGGCTGGTCCAGCTGATCCACGGCGACGACTCGATGCGACCCACCGCGCTCACCGGCCGGACCGGGCGGCTGATCAAGGCCGCGATCCTGAAGAGCGTCGTCATGTCGCTGCGCTGAAGCACACGTGAGGGGCCCGGGACACGCATCGTGTCCCGGGCCCCTCACGGTGGAGGGCGAGCGGCCGGGGTCCTCCCCGACCGCCTTCCGCCCTCGGTTACTTCTTCGGTTACTTCTTCTCGCCCTTGGGGGTCTCGGCGTCGGTGGACAGCGCGGCGATGAAGGCCTCCTGCGGGACCTCCACGCGGCCGACCATCTTCATCCGCTTCTTGCCCTCCTTCTGCTTCTCCAGCAGCTTCCGCTTACGGGAGATGTCACCGCCGTAGCACTTGGCGAGGACGTCCTTGCGGATGGCGCGGACGGTCTCACGGGCAATCACCCGGGAGCCGATCGCGGCCTGGATCGGCACCTCGAACTGCTGGCGCGGGATCAGCTTCTGCAGCTTGCCGGCCATCATCACGCCGTAGCCGTAGGCCTTGTCCTTGTGCACGATCGCGGAGAACGCGTCCACCGCGTCGCCGTGCAGCAGGATGTCGACCTTGACCAGGTCGGCGGTCTGCTCGCCGATGGGCTCGTAGTCGAGCGAGGCGTAGCCGCGGGTCTTGGACTTCAGCTGGTCGAAGAAGTCGAAGACGATCTCCGCGAGCGGAAGGGTGTAGCGCAGCTCGACCCGGTCCTCGGACAGGTAGTCCATGCCCTGGAGGTTGCCGCGGCGGGACTGGCACAGCTCCATGATCGCGCCGACGAACTCGTTCGGCGCCAGGATGGTGCCGCGCACGACCGGCTCGTACACCTCGGCGATCTTGCCGACCGGGAACTCGCTCGGGTTGGTGACGGTGTGCTCGGAGCCGTCCTCCATGATCACCCGGTAGACCACGTTCGGGGCGGTGGAGATGAGGTCGAGGTTGAACTCGCGCTCCAGGCGCTCCCGGATGATCTCCAGGTGCAGCAGGCCGAGGAAGCCGCAGCGGTAGCCGAAGCCGAGCGCGACCGAGGTCTCCGGCTCGTACACCAGCGCCGCGTCGTTCAGCCGCAGCTTGTCCAGGGCGTCGCGCAGCAGCGGGTAGTCCGAGCCGTCCAGCGGGTACAGGCCCGAGAACACCATCGGACGCGGGTCCTTGTAGCCGCCGAGCGCCTCGGTGGCACCCTTGTGCATCGACGTGATGGTGTCACCGACCTTGGACTGCCGGACGTCCTTCACACCGGTGATGATGTAGCCCACCTCACCGACGCCCAGGCCGTCGGCGACCTTCGGCTCCGGCGAGATGACGCCGATCTCCAGCAGCTCGTGGGTGGCGCCGGTGGACATCATCGCGATGCGCTCGCGCTTGGTCAGCTGACCGTCCACGACACGGACGTAGGTGACCACGCCGCGGTAGGAGTCGTACACCGAGTCGAAGATCATCGCGCGGGCCGGGGCGTCCTTGACGCCGACCGGGGCCGGGACGGTGTTGACGATGTGGTCCAGCAGGTCCTCGACACCGAGACCGGTCTTGGCACTGACCTGAAGCACATCGGACGGGTCGCAGCCGATGATGTGGGCGATCTCCGCGGCGTACTTCTCCGGCTGCGCGGCCGGCAGGTCGATCTTGTTCAGCACCGGGACGATCGTGAGGTCGTTCTCCAGCGCCAGGTACAGGTTGGCGAGGGTCTGCGCCTCGATGCCCTGGGCCGCGTCGACGACCAGGACGGTGCCCTCGCAGGCCGCGAGGGAACGCGACACCTCGTACGTGAAGTCCACGTGGCCCGGGGTGTCGATCATGTTGAGGATGTGCGTGTTCCCGGCGTGGGGACCGGTCCTCGGCGCCCACGGGAGACGGACGGCCTGCGACTTGATCGTGATGCCGCGCTCGCGCTCGATGTCCATGCGGTCGAGGTACTGGGCGCGCATCTGCCGCGGGTCGACCACACCGGTGATCTGCAGCATCCGGTCGGCGAGGGTCGACTTGCCGTGGTCGATGTGGGCGATGATGCAGAAGTTGCGGATCAGCGCCGGGTCGGTACGGCTGGGCTCTGGCACATTGCTGGGGGTCGCGGGCACCTTGGTCCGATTCTCCGTTGGTCCGGGGGCCGGGGGTGTCCGGATCATCGCTGACCGGCTTCCCGGGCGACCGGACGGTCGTCCGATCGAGATAGTTCCTCCCATCTTCCCACCTCCCGCGGGCGGACCGCGCGCCACCCGTCCGCTTCGGGCCGCCCGGGGGCCCCGAAGCGGGCTGTCGCGAGGGGTCCCCGGGGCCCGCGGGACGGCTCCCGCGGTCGAGGTCGCACGGCAGGATGGCGAGCCATGATCCTCGAAAGCGCCCTGCTCGACGTGCTGCCCGGCCAGGAGGAGGAATTCCTCGCCGCCTTCACCGAGGCCCGCCCCCTGATCGCCGGCCGGCCCGGCTTCCGCTCGCTGGCCCTGCGCCGCTGCCTGGACGAGGGGCGCGGCTCCCGGTTCCTGCTCCAGGTGGAGTGGGAGAACCTCACCGACCACACCGAGGGATTCCGCCGCTCCCCCGAGTACCAGCGGTGGCGTGCGCTGCTGCACCACTTCTACCGGCCGTTCCCCGAGGTCGAGCACTACGGCGAGCCGCTGCTGCGGGCCTGACCGGCACCGGGCGCCCGGCGCGCCTCCACCGGGCGCCCAGCGCGCGCCCGCGCCGTGCCCGCGCCGTGCCCGCCCGGTTTGGGCCGGGCCCGTCGGCCCTGGTAGCGTTGGCCGCTGCACCTGGCCCCGGCATGCCCTCTCAGCTGCTCCAAGGGTCGCTGGTGCAAACCTCCCCAGCCTCCGGCCGGGGAACCCCCAGAACCGATTTCACAGACTGAGGCACTTTCGTGGCGAACATCAAGTCCCAGATCAAGCGCAACAAGACCAACGAGAAGGCGCGCCTGCGCAACAAGGCCGTCAAGTCCTCGCTGAAGACCGCTCTGCGCAAGGCCCGCGAGGCCGCTGCCGCCGGCGAGACCGAGAAGGCCACCGAGCTGGCCCGCGCCGCCTCCAAGGCGCTGGACAAGGCCGTGAGCAAGGGCGTCATCCACGCCAACCAGGCCGCCAACAAGAAGTCGGCCATCACCAAGCGCGTCAACACCGCCGTCCAGGCCTGACGCCTCGGGGCCGCACGACGGCCCCACCCCTCGGGACGCCCGGCCCTCTACCCGGAACCCCCGAGGCGCACAACAGACTTCGCACCGCACGCGGCCTGCGTTCGCCACGCGGGTGCGGTGCACAGGGATTGACCGGAAGTACCTGCCCGCAGGACTTCCCACCACTGCCCGCCCGGTACACACCGGGCGGGCAGTCGGCGTTTCCGGGCCCCGGGCCGGCGGCCGGGCCGGGGCGGGAACCGGGTCGGCCCGGCGGCCGTCGCTTTCCTCGAACGGTCGCCCGGCCCGGCCGATAGGGTCGGGGCTCCGGCACCCACGTCGCAGGCCCGAGGGGGGCACACATTGGGGACACCGCCGCCGTCATCACCGTCACCGGCACCGTCGCCGCAGAACGGACCCGGCTTCGCCGGCTTCCCGCAGCAGCCACCGGTACCGAACAGCCCGCCCGGCTTCGGGCCGCCGCCCGGCCTCCCCAGCGCGCCCGGCGCACCGGGCGGACCGGGAACACCCACGGTGCCCGGCTCGGCGGTGGTGGGCGGCGCCCCCGCCCCGGGCGGCCGCCGGAGCGGCGGACTTCGGCGCAACGCGACCTGGGCGTTCGTCGGCGCGATCCTCGCCTCGGCCGTCTGGACCGGCACCGTGCTCGCGGTGCCCGGTCTGGTCGACGGCGGGTCCGCGGCGAAGAGCCTCCGCAGCTACCACGCGGTCGACCGGATCTGCGACGCCGGCAAGCTCACCGCGTTCCGCGGCAAGTACAAGATGGTGGACAACTACCCGCTGGAACACGTCGGCCGCACCGACTCCATGGACGTCATGCGCTGCTACGCGCTGATGAAGCGCACCCCGTCCGACAGCGAGACCACCGACTACGCCACCCTCGACATCCGGGCCGAACTGCACCGGGCCGTCGACTCCGCCCCGGAGTTCACCGCCCTGCGACAGTACTTCGAGCAGCAGAAGTACGAGATCACCCCCGTACCGGGCCTCGGCGAGGAGGCCTACCTCGCCTACGGTGACGAACCGACCAGCTCGGACAAGACCTTCCACGACATCAACTACTACCTGCAGGTCCGCGACGGCGGTATGACGTACTCGCTGTACTGGACGGACAACTACCAGGTCGGCAAGAACCACACCCTGGACCGGGAGACCGTGCGCAAGGCCATGCTCGACGACACCCGGGACATGCTCAAGGCGATCGGCGGCCCGTAGCCCCGGAGCGGGCTCAGTACGAGGGCTGCCGGGAACCGGCCCTGGCGGCCCTCGCCACGGCGACCACGGCACGCTCCAGGGCGAAGGCCGGGTCGTCGGAGCCGCCCTTGACGGCGGCGTCCGCCTGCGCGATCGCCGTCAGCGCCACGGCCACGCCGTCGCCCGTCCAGCCGCGCATCTGCTGGCGGACCCGCTCCACCTTCCACGGCGGCATGCCCAGCTCGCGGGCGAGGTCCCCCGGGCGCATGTTCCGCCCGGCCGTCGCCAGCCGCCCGATGCTCCGCACGCCGGACGCCAGCGCGTAGGTGATGCCGGTCGGCGGCTGGCCGACCGCCAGGGCCCAGCGCAGGCGCTCCAGCGCCTCGGCGGCCCGGCCGGTGACCGCCAGGTCCGCGACCTCGAAGCCGGTGGCCTCGGCCCGGCCGCTGTAGTAGCGGGCGACCACGGTCTCGTCGATGGTGCCCTCGACGTCGGAGGTCAGCTGGTTGCAGGCGGCCGCCAGCTCGCGCAGGTCGCTGCCGAGCGCGTCCAGCAGGGTCTGGCAGGCCTCCGGCGTCGCCGAGCGGCCGAGGGTCCGGAACTCGCCCTTCACGAAGGCCAGCCGCTCGCTCGCCTTGGCGAGCTTCGCGCAGGCCACCTCGCGGCCGCCGGCCTTGCGGCCCGCGTCCAGTAGGCCCTTGCCCTTGGCGCCGCCCGCGTGCACCAGGACCATGATCACTTCTTCGGCGGGGGCCTCGATGTACGCCTTGACCTCCTTGACGGAGTCGGCGGAGAGGTCCTGCGCGGCCCTGACCACGATGACCTTGCGCTCGGCGAAGAGCGAGGGAGTGGTGAGCTCGGCCAGGCTGCCGGGCTGCAGGCCACCGGGCGGGATGTCCCGCACATCGGTGTCCGGGTCGGCGGCCTTCGCCGCGGCCACCACCTGGGCCACCGCGCGGTCCAGCAGCAGCTCCTCCTGGCCGACCGCGAGGGTCAGCGGGGCGAGCAGGTCGTCGGGTGCACTCTTCCTGGCCATCGCCTACCAGCATCCCACGGGGCACGGACAGCTCCGGCCGCCCTGGAGAATGGACGGGTGACCGAAGACCCCACCACCGACCCCACCACCGAGTCCGTCGCCGCGTCCGTCTCCGAGGCAGCCGACCTGCCGGACGACTTCGACCCGCACGCCCGGCAACTGCTCGTCCTGCCCGACCGCGATGCCGCCGAGGAGGCCGCCGAGGAGCTCGGCGCGGACCACCCCGACCTCGCCGAGCCGGAGATCGTCCGGGACGCCCTCGCCGGGGAGGACGACGCCGAGGACGCCCAGTGGCTGGTGGTCGTGGAACCCCCCGAGCACGGCTGGACCCCGGCTCTCCTCCACGCCCTCGACACCGTCGCCGCCTCCCACGACGGCTGGCGCGAGCAGCACTGACAGTGATGATGTACGTGGTGACGCTGCTGGCGGGTCTGACCCGAGCACTGACTGACGTTTCGACTGTCCTGTTTGGGATTTGTCGGCCCG
>NZ_JODS01000018.1 GCF_000718025.1 Kitasatospora purpeofusca | reverse complement strand
GGGCAGGGAGGGGCGGGGGCGGTGCGGCCGGGGGGGGGGGGGGGGTGGCCGGGCCGGTGTGCGGGGAGGGGGCTCAGCCGGTGGCGGCGGCCTCGCGTTCGCGCAGTTCGCGGCGGAGGATCTTGCCCGCCGCCGACTTCGGGACGGCGTCCAGGAACTCCACCGCCCGTACCTTCTTGTAGGGCGCGACCTGGCCCGCGACGAAGGCCGCGACCTCCTGCTCGGTGAGGGCGCTGCCGGGGGCCCGGACGACGAAGGCCTTGGGGCTCTCGGTGCCCTCGGCGTCGCGCACCCCGATCACCGCGGCGTCGGCGATCTGCGGGTGGCTCAGCAGCAGCGCCTCCAGTTCGGCGGGGGCGACCTGGTACCCCTTGTACTTGATCAGCTCCTTGACCCGGTCGACGATGTGCAGGTAGCCGCGTTCGTCGACGAAGCCGATGTCGCCGGTGTGCAGCCAGCCGTCGGCGTCGACGGTGGCGGCGGTGTCGGACGGGCGGCCGAAGTAGCCCTTCATCACCTGCGGGCCGCGGATCAGCAGCTCGCCGCGCTCCCCGGGCCCGAGGTCGGCGCCGGTGCCGTCCAGCGCGGTGACCCGCAGCTCGGTGGAGGGCAGCATCCGGCCGACCGAGCCCGGCGAGGGGTCGGGGTCGCCCGGGGACATCACATGGCTGACCGGGGACAGCTCGGTCATGCCGTAGCCCTGGAGGATCCGGGGCAGGCCGAGGCGGCGGGCGCAGGCTTCGGCGAGTTCGCCGTCCAGCGGGGCGGCGGCGCAGAGCAGGTACTCGACCGAGGACAGGTCGAAGCCGTCGACCAGCGGGTGCTTGGCGAGGGCGAGCACGATCGGCGGGGCGGCGAGCACGGACTGCACGCGCTGGTCCTGGATGGTGCGGCAGAACTGCTCCAGGTCGAAGCGGGGCAGCACGACCACGGTGGCGCCGCAGCGCAGCGGCTGGTTGAGCAGCGCGGCCAGTCCGTAGATGTGGAAGAACGGGAGCACCGCGAGCACCCGCTCGCCCACCTCGGGGCGGAAGACGGCGTCGGTCTGGGCGAGGTTGGTGGCGATGGACCGGTGGGTGAGCATGACGCCCTTGGGCAGGCCGGTGGTGCCGCTGGAGTACGGCAGCACGGCGACGTCCCGGCCCGGGTCGAGGTCGATCTCGGGTTCGGGCCCGGTGGCGGCGAGCAGGTCGGCGAGCGAGAGGTGGCCCTCGGCGCCGTCCAGGACGACGATCGCGGCGAGTTCCCGGCCCTCGGCGGCGAGCTTCTCGGCGGCGGCGCGGGCGGTGGGCAGGAACGGCGACACGGTCAGCAGCCAGCGCGCGCCGCTGTCGGCGAGCTGTCCGGCGAGTTCGCCGGGGGTGGTGAGGGAGGAGACGGGGGTGACGGTGGCGCCGGCCCGGGTGGCGCCGAAGAAGGCCATCGGGTAGCGGATGGTGTTGGGGCTGAACAGGGCCACCACGTCGCCCTGGCGGACGCCCGCTTCGGCGAGGCCGGCCGCGACCCGGCCGACGGCGTGGGCGAGCTGCGCGTAACTGACCGTCTCGCCGGTGATCCCGTCGATGAGGGCGGGCCGGTCGCCGTGGCGTTCGGCGTCGCCGAGAACGGCGTCGTGCAGGGCGAGGTCGACGATGCCGACGTCCGGGAACTCGCTGTGGAACACCAAGGCGTGCCTCCTGTGCGGTAGTTGGCGCGGGGCGGGGCGACCGGCGGGAGGTCCTCTGCGACCGGCCGTACGGCGCGCGCACAGGAGCATACGGACAGTGGGCGGTCGGTGCGCCCCTGTGACGGACGTTTGGCGGAGCGCGCGGGGCGCAGGGGTGGCGCGGTATGGCGAAACACGAGGTGGGGGCGGGTCGCGGGTGCGCCGGGGTGGTGGGGCGGGCGGGATCCGGTCAGATGCCAGAACGATGATGCGACGATCTGTTCGAGGACGAATCGGGTGGAGGGGCGTTGCGCGGGTCGCGCGGGTCGCGCGGAGGGGCTCGGGGACGAACCTGCCGGAGGGGCCCGGGGCGGCGATCCGGGCCCGGGCCGGGTCAGTACGACTTGGGCAGGCCGAGGGTGTGCTGCGCCACGTAGTTGAGCACCATCTCGCGGCTGACCGGGGCGACCCGGCCGACCCGGGTGGCGGCGAGCAGCGCGCCCAGCCCGTACTCCTGGGTGAGGCCGTTGCCGCCGAGCGTCTGCACCGCCTGGTCGACGGTCCGGGCGGCGGCCTCCCCGGCGGCGTACTTGGCCATGTTGGCGGCCTCGCCGGCGGCGGCGTCCTCGCCCCCGTCGTAGAGCAGCGCGGCCTTCTGGGTCATCAGCCGGGCCAGTTCGATCTCCACCGCGCACTGCGCCAGCGGGTGCGCGAGGCCCTGGTGGGCGCCGATCGGGGTGGACCAGACGACCCGGGTGCGCGCGTACTCGACGGCCTTGCCGAGCGCCTGCCGGGCCAGCCCGAGGGAGAAGGCCGCCGTCATGATCCGCTCGGGGTTGAGGCCGGCGAACAGTTGCAGCAGTCCGGCGTTCTCGTCGCCGACCAGTGCCTCGGCGGGCAGCCGGACGTCGTCCAGGAAGACCTGGAACTGCCGTTCGGGAGCGACCAGTTCCATCGGGATGGGCCGGTACTCGAAGCCGGGCGTGTCGCGCGGGACGACGAACAGGGCGGGCTTCAGCTTCCCGGTGCGGGCGTCCTCGGTGCGGGCGACGAACAGCACGGCGTCGCAGTGGTCGATGCCCGAGACGAACACCTTCCGGCCGGCCAGCAGCCAGTCCTCGCCGTCGCGGCGGGCGACGGTGGAGATCCGGTGGGAGTTGGAGCCCGCGTCCGGCTCGGTGATGCCGAAGGCCATCCGGCGGCTGCCGTCGGCCAGACCGGGCAGCCAGTGCCGCTTCTGCTCCTCGGTGCCGTAGCGGGCGATCACGGTGCCGCAGATCGCCGGGGAGACGATCAGCAGGAGCAGCGGGCAGCCCGCGGTGCCGAGCTCCTCCAGGACGATCGCGAGGTCGGTGATTCCGCCGCCGCCCCCGCCGTACTCGGCGGGGAGGTTGACGCCGAGGTAGCCGGCCTTGCCGGCCTCGGCCCAGAGTTCGTCGGCGGGCTCACCGGCGCGCGCCTTGGCGAGGTAGTAGGCGGAGCCGTAGCGGCCGCCGAGGTCGGCGACGGCGCGGCGCAGGGCGGTGCGCTCGGGGGTCTCTATCAGCTGGCTGCCGGGAGCGGTGGTGCGCGGTGCGGACATGGCTGGTCCTTCCGGGCGGTTCTTCGGCGGGGGTTGCGGGGTGGCGGGACAGCGGGGGCTCGGGGTGGCGGGGGTCGCGGGACAGCGGGGGCTCGGGGTGGCGGGGCAGCGGTGTAGCGGTGTAGCGGTGTGCTTGTGGCTGGGCGTCGCGGTGGTTCAGGGCGCGGGGTGCACGACGGCGAGCAGGGCGCCCAGTTCGACCTGCTGCCCGGGGGTGGCCCGGAGTTCGGCGAGGACGCCGTCGGCCGGGGCGGTGACCTTGTGCTCCATCTTCATCGCCTCCAGCCAGAGCAGCGGCTGTCCGGCGGCGACGGTGTCGCCGACCTCGGCGGCGGTGCGGACGACGGTGCCCGGCATCGGGGCGAGCAGGGCGCCGGGGTCGGTCTGCCCGACGGGGTCGGGGAAGCGCGGGAGCGCCGTGAGCACGGTGCTGCCGAACGGCGTGTCGACGTAGACCCGGTCACCGTGGCGGGCGACCGCGTAGGCGCGCCGGACCTCCCCCTCGCTCAGCACCACCCGCCCGGCGGAAGCCTCGACCAGCGCCACCCCGGGGTGCTCCTCGGCCCGCAGCCCGTCCCGGGTGAGCCGGTAGCGGACCACCGTCTCCGCGCCGTCCTCGGTGCGGTAGCGCCTGACCTGCGGCTGGGAGGGCAGGTTGCGCCAGCCCGACGGCAGCGCGCCGGTCCGCGCCGCTGACCGGGCGGCCGCCTCGGCGAGGGCGGCGGCCAGGGCCGCGCGTCCGGTGCCCTTGGCGTCCGGGGCGAGCAGCCCGGCCGCGTGCTCGGCCAGGAAGCCGGTGTGCACCTGCCCGGCGAGGAAGGCCGGGTGGCGCAGCGCCCGGACCAGCAGCTCCCGGTTGGTGGCCGGTCCGTGGACCTCGGCGCGGGCCAGCGCGTCCGCCAGCCGGCGGGCGGCGGCGGTGCGGGTCGGCGCCCAGGCGATCACCTTGGCGAGCATCGCGTCGTAGTGCGGGGTGATCTCGCCGCCGGGTGCGACCCCGGAGTCGAGCCGCAGTCCGGCCGCGCCCGTCGAGGTGAACTCCTGGGGGCCGGAGGCGAGTTCGAGCCGGTGCAGGGTCCCGGTGGCGGGCTTCCAGTCCTTGGCCGGGTCCTCGGCGTAGAGCCGGGCCTCGACGGCGTGCCCGGCGGTCGGCGGCGCGTCCGGGCCGGGGAGCTTCTCCCCTTCGGCGACGGCGAGTTGGAGCGCGACCAGGTCCAGTCCGGTGACGGCCTCGGTGACCGGGTGCTCGACCTGGAGACGGGTGTTCATCTCCAGGAACCAGAACCGGCCGTCCTCGGCGAGCAGGAACTCGGCGGTACCGGCGCCGGTGTAGCCGATCGCGCGGGCCGCGTTCACCGCCGCGGCGTGCAGGGCCGTGCGGACGTCGTCCGGGACCCCGGGGGCCGGGGCCTCCTCGATCACCTTCTGGTGGCGGCGCTGCAGTGAGCAGTCGCGGTCGCCGACCGCCCAGACCGTGCCGTGCGCGTCCGCCAGCAACTGGACCTCGACGTGCCGGCCGGTGGGCAGGTAGCGCTCGCAGAACACCTCGTCCGAGCCGAAGGCCTTGGCCGCCTCGGCCCGGGCGGCGCCGAGTTCGGCCGGCAGGTCGGCGAGGTCGCGGACGATCCGCATGCCGCGCCCGCCGCCGCCGGCGGCCGCCTTGACCAGCAGCGGCAGGTCCGCCTCGGTGGGGGTGTCGAGCGCGTCCAGCACGGGCACCCCGGCCTCGGCCATCAGGTGCTTGGCCGCGGTCTTGGACCCCATCGCGGCGATCGCGGCCGGCGGCGGCCCGACCCAGCACAGGCCGGCGTCCAGTACGGCCTGCGCGAACGCCGGGCTCTCGGAGAGGAATCCGTACCCCGGGTGGACGGCATCGGCCCCGGCCTCCAGCGCGGCGCGGACGATCAGATCGGCCCGCAGGTAGGTGTCGGCGGGCGCGGCGCCGGGCAGCCGGACGGCGGTGTCGGCCTCCCGGACGTGCGGGGCGTCCGCGTCCGGGTCGGCGTACACGGCGGTGGTGGCGATGCCGAGTTCGCGGCAGGTGCGGAAGATCCGGCGGGCGATCTCGCCCCGGTTGGCGACCAGCAGGTTGGTGATCGGTAGGGCACCCGTGCTGCTCGGGTGGTCGGTGGTCATCGGGTGGTCGGTGGTGATCGGGTGGTCGGTGGTCATCGCGGGAAGCTCCCTCACATCCGGAAGACGCCGTAGCCGGGTGCGCCCTCGACCGGCGCGTTGTGGATCGCCGAGAGGCAGAGCCCGAGCACGGTGCGGGTGTCGCGCGGGTCGATCACCCCGTCGTCGTAGAGCCGGCCGGACAGGAACACCGGCAGCGACTCGGCCTCGATCTGCTGCTCGACCATGGCCCGGATCGCGGCGTCCGCGTCCTCGTCGTACGGCTGCCCCTTCGCCGCGGCCGACTGCCGGGCGACGATCGACAGCACCCCGGCCAGCTGCTGCGGCCCCATCACCGCCGACTTGGCGCTGGGCCAGGCGAACAGGAACCTCGGCTCGTAGGCCCGCCCGCACATGCCGTAGTGCCCCGCCCCGTACGAGGCGCCCATCAGCACGGACAGGTGCGGCACCCGGGAGTTGGCGACGGCGTTGATCATCATCGCGCCGTGCTTGATGATGCCGCCCTGCTCGTAGTCCTTGCCGACCATGTAGCCGGTGGTGTTGTGCAGGAACAGCAGCGGGACCGCCCGCTGGTTCGCCAACTGGATGAACTGGGCCGCCTTCTGCGACTCCTGGCTGAACAGCACGCCCTGCGCGTTGGCCAGGATGCCGACCGGGTAGCCGTGCAGGCGGGCCCAGCCGGTGGCGAGGCTGCTGCCGTAGCGCGGCTTGAACTCGTCGAAGTCCGAGCCGTCGACGATCCGCGCGATCACCTCGCGCGGGTCGAAGGGGACCTTCAGATCGCCGGGGACGATGCCGAGCAGTTCCTCCTCGGCGTACTTCGGCGGCTCGGCGGAGCGGTCCGGATCGGGCCCCGGCTTGCGGTGGTTGAGCCGGGCGACGATCCGCCGGGCGAGGCGGAGCGCGTCCGGCTCGTCCAGCGCGAAGTGGTCGGCCAGGCCGGAGACCCGGGCGTGCATCTCGGCGCCGCCGAGCGACTCGTCGTCGGACTCCTCACCGGTGGCCATCTTCACCAGCGGCGGTCCGCCGAGGAAGACCTTGGCGCGTTCCTTGACCATCACGGTGTGGTCGGACATGCCGGGCACGTAGGCGCCGCCCGCCGTGGAGTTGCCGAAGACGACGGCGACGGTGGGGATTCCGGCGGCGGAGAGCCGGGTCAGGTCGCGGAACAGCGCGCCGCCCGGGATGAAGATCTCCTTCTGGCTGGGCAGGTCGGCACCGCCGGACTCGACCAGGTTCACCAGCGGGAGCCGGTTGGTGAGGGCGATCTCGTTGGCCCGCAGCGCCTTGCGCAGTGTCCACGGGTTGGAGGCGCCGCCGCGCACGGTCGGGTCGTTGGCGGTGATCACGCACTCGACGCCCTCCACCACGCCGATGCCGGTGACCAGCGCGGCGCCGACCGGGTAGTCGCTGCCCCAGGCGGCGAGCGGGGAGAGTTCCAGGAACGGCGAGTCCTCGTCGATCAGCAGCTCGATCCGTTCGCGGGCGAGCAACTTGCCGCGCTTGCGGTGGCGTTCGACGTACTTGGGGCCGCCGCCGGCCAAGGCTCTGGCGTGCTCGCCGTCCAGTTCGGCGAGTTTGGCGAGCATCGTCTCCCGGAACGCGGTGTACTCGGCGCCGCCCGGGTCGAGGCGGGTGGGCAGGACGGTCACAGCAGGGCCTCCGGGATGTCGAGTCGGCGCGAGCGCAGCCACTCCCCCAGCGCCTTCGCCTGCGGGTCGAAGCGGTGCTGGGCGGCGACGCCCTCGCCGAGCAGGCCGGTGATGGTGAAGTTGAGGGCGCGGAGATTCGGCAGGAGGTGCCGGGTGATGGGCAACTCCGCCGTCTCCGGGAGGAGTTCGCGGAGCAGTTCGGTGGTGAGGGTGCGGGAGAGCCAGCGCCAGCCGGGCTCGTCCCGGGCCCAGACGCCGAGGTTGGCGTCGCCGCCCTTGTCGCCGCTGCGGGCGCCGGCCACCAGGCCGAGCGGAACCCGGCGGGTGGGGCCGGGGTCGACTGCGCCCGTCTCCACGTCCGGTTCGTCCTGCTCCGGCTGCTCCCCGGTGGTGGCGGTGACCGGCGCGGGCGGGACGGCCACCCGGCGCCCGTCCGGCAGTACGGCGGTGTGCTCGACCTCCCCCGCCGCGATGTACGCGGCCTCGAACACCCCGTACGGGGCGCCCGGCCCCGGCGGGGCGGTGAGGTGGAAGCCCGGATACCCGGCCAGCCCCATCTCGACGGCCACCCGCCCGAGTTCGCGCCCGACCCGGGCCGGGTCGCCGTCCCTGGCGGTGAGCCGCAGCAGCGCGGAGGCGGCCTCCTCGGTGGCGGCGTCGGCGTGGTCGGTGCGGGCCAGCGTCCACCGCAGTTCGGCCGGCCGCCGGTCGGCCGCCAGCCCGTCCTCGAACTGCCGCCGCACCAGGGCGGCCTTGGCCTCGATGTCGAGCCCGGTGAGGACGAACACCACCTCGTTGCGGTGGCCGCCGAGCCGGTTGAGCCCGGCCTTGAGGGTGGCCGGGGGCGCCTCGCCGCGCACCCCGTCGATCCGCACCCGGTCCGGCCCGTCCTCGGTCAGCCGGACGGTGTCCAGGCGGGCGGTGACGTCCGGGCCGAGGTAGCGCGGACCGCCGGTCTCGTAAAGGAGTTGGGCGGTCACCGTGCCGACGGTGACCGCGCCGCCGGTGCCCGGGTGCTTGGTGACGACGCTGGACCCGTCCGCGTGGAGCTCGGCGAGCGGGAACCCGGGCCGGGTCACGTCGTGCTCCCGGAAGAACGCGTAGTTGCCGCCGGTGGCCTGCGCGCCGCACTCCAGCACGTGCCCCGCCACCACGGCACCCGCGAGCGCGTCCAAGTCCCCGGCACCCCAGCCGAAGTGGGCGACGGCCGGGCCGACCACCAGCGCCGCGTCGGTGACCCGCCCGGTGACCACCACGTCCGCCCCGCCGCGCAGGCACTCCGCGATCCCGAACGCCCCCAGATAGGCATTGGCCGCCAACAGCCCGCCGGGGAGTCCGAGTTCCTTGTTGCGCGGCAGCAGATCGTCACCCTCGACATGCCCGACGGCCGGGTCCAGCCCCTGGCTCTTCGCCAACTCCCGCACCGCGTCGGCCAGTCGCGCGGGGTTCAGCCCGCCCGCGTTGACCACGATCCGCACCCCGCGCTCCAGCGCGAGGCCGAGGCACTCCTCCAGCTGCCGCAGAAAGGTCTTCGCGTAGCCGAGCGAGGGGTCCTTCAACCGGTCCCGCGCCAGGATCAGCATCGTCAACTCGGCCAGGTAGTCCCCGGTGAGCACGTCCAGCGGCCCACCGGTGAGCATCTCCCGCATCGCCGAGAACCGGTCCCCGTAGAACCCCGAGGCATTCCCGACCCGCAACACCGCCGCGCGGTCACCCGCCCCGGCCTCCGACCCCACTCGCACGCCTACCCCCAGAGGTGGCCCAACGATCGCCGTCGGTGAGCACACTGGCACCCACCGAAAGAAAAAGCAATCACGCCTGCTTGTTTTTCTTTCCCCGGGCCTCCCCGGCCGCGCTCGCCACCGTGTGACCGGACACGCTTGTTGGCGGTACGACACGATATTTGGCGACGGCGTTGACCCGGCTACAGAGAGTGCTCGCACCCGCGAGAAGCCAGCCCCAGGGTCTCGCCGGGTGACTTGGCCGCTGCCGATCTTGCCGGTTGGTGGCTAGCCCCTGCGCTCGGTTGGGGCTAGCTGAGCTGGGCGATCTTCCTGGGCGGTTGTGATGCGGCAGCTATGGAGTCATGGGTATGTCGGGGCTGGACGCACGGGTCGATACTCATGCGGGCCCTGGGATTACGGATGGGCGTGGACGGTTTACGACCTGGTGCGTGACTACGGCGGCGATGTGACCAGCGGCGTTGTGGGCGGCATGATCTGACGGCGTGATGATCAAGGTGAACCGTGCAGTCCTCGGCCATCGGGTGCTGACCGGCAACTCGCGCCGACACCTAGCGGAGCTCACCGCCGAGCTCGAGTCTCCCTGGCAGGCCGATGTTGAGGGACGGCGGCGTGCCGCCCGTGGTGGAGCGCGGCAACGGGCTGCCGGTGCGGGTGCCAGGCACCGGCTCGTGTTCATCGACCGGGTGACCGCTACGCTCATCCACCTGCGCCACGACCTGCCGCACGCGGTCCTGGCCCTGCTGTTCGGTGTTGACCGCTCCACGATCAGCCGGGCCGTCGGCGAGGTCAGGGGCCTGCTCGCCGCCTGCGGCTTCGCGGTGCCAGACCGTCCCGGGATCCGGCTGCGGACTCTGGCGGACGTCTTCGCCTACGCCCAGGCCGAGGGCGTCGTGCTGCGACTGGACGCAACCGAGGTCCAGGTCCGCCGCCCGACCTCGCACCGGGGTGGGCGTCGGGCCTTCGTTTCCGGCAAGAAGAAGCAGAACACGATGAAGGCCACCGTCGTCGCCGACGCGAAGGGCCGCACCCTGTGGGGCCGGCAACCTCCGCCCAGGACGAATGCACGACGCCACCGCGATACGGGGTGAAGGCATCGACGATCTATTCCGCCAGTTCCCCATGGTCCAAGTTCTCCTCGACGACGGCTACTTGGGACTCCGCAGAGACCATCCCGGCAAGGCAGTCACACCACCCAGGAAGCCGAACAAGATCGCCGCACCGGAAGTCCACGAAGCCCGGGAACGGGCCCGTCATGAGCACTCGTCCCAGCGCATCCCCGTCGAGCACGCCCTCGCCGACCACAAGCGCTGGAAAGGCCTGGCCCGCTGGACCCACCGCCGCGACACCCTCCCGGCGACCTACCTCGCCATCGCCGGCCTCGTCTCCGACCGCACCGCGGCCATCTGACCAACGGCCGCCGCGCAGCTCGTCACATCGCCGCCGCTATCACGCACCAGGTCGTTAGTCGGATCAGGTAGCTGGCCGGGGCAGTGGCACGATGCGGTGGAACGCGGCGGTCAGCTCGTGACGCCAGCGCCGGTCCGCAGCGAGCCGCAGACGCACACCATCTGCCCGGGGTAAGCGGCAAGCACGTCCGACCCGGCAACCCTCCTGACATTGACCTAGGATGATCTGACTTTATTCATGGCCCAGGGGGTTCGCGCATCCGTGACTATCGGCCATAGCAACGTTGCGCTGGCGGACGTACAGGCTGCGGCGGCGGGGTATCGGGTGTCTCCGTTCTTCAGGCGAACACCGCAGGCCCAGGATGCTGCCTGCCCGTGGCACCTGGTCGTCCTCGCTCCGGAGGGGAGCCAGGAGAGGGCAGCGGTGGCCTGGATAGTCGCGGACGCCATCATGCGCCACCGCTCCGGCCGCTCCACGGCCTACGACCTGTGGCGATCCGCAGCCACGACCAGCACTTCACTCACGGCTGCCGAGGCCCGGCGGGTGTCGGTATGCGTGCAACCGGTCTTCGGGCTGCCGACACGCCCTACGAACGCCGAGGACCATGTCCCTGGGCACGTCGGCGAGTGGCTGTGGTACCTGTTCCTCCACGAGGAAGAGCCCCAGGGCCGGGAGGTTGCCTTCCTAGAGCCGCCGAGTTGGAGTGTGACTGAGGGCGGCGGGGACGGATTCGTCGTGCACCGGCTGACGGGGGCTCCGGACACCTCGCTGCTGTTCCGCCTCTGGGAGATCAAAAAGTTCACCGGAGCAGGTTCCGTCAGCGGAACGATCAGCAAGGCCGCTGACCAGCTCAAAGAGCGGGGCCTGGAATATCTGGCAAAGCTCTGCAGCGCGCACGCCAACGAGCCGGGCGACATCGGCGAACTGATGTCCCAGCTGGTAGAGCTGTGGATCCAGGCCGATCCCAGCGGCGGTGCTGGCGTAAGCGTCTCCACCAACACTGCCTCGCTGCCCAAGCGGTCCGCCTTCACGCAGGTACCCGGCTATCTGCCTGATCTCAGACACCCGGGGCAGCTTGAAGGGCTGATCGTCGCAGTGGGCGACTTCACCAAATTTGCCGACCAGGTGAAGGAGCTCTTGTGGAGCGCACTCTGAGCCTTCCCGTCCTACGGGAAGCCCTGGGCTCGCTGCGGACCTCAACACTCCCGAGCCCTGAAGAGCTGATGCGCCTCATCGCCGACATCGAGGTCCGCGCGATGATGAACAGGTTCGAGGTCGACGACTCCGTGCTGCGCACGGCCTGGTACCTGCACGGCGTCGCGGCCCTCCCCGAGGCGGCTGAGCGCTACAATCCGGCGCGGCAACGGCATGCGTTCGCCGTCAGCGCTCACATCTTCGACCTGGCGCTCGCCGACACCGAGCGGCCGGCTGCCGAGCTTCTATCCCTGGCCTTCGGCGCGCAGATCGGCTACCGGCGCTGCGACCAGGATCCGAACGCCACAGCCGTCTGGCGGCGCGTCGCCGACCTGTGTCACGGCCCGGATCCGCTGCGCCGCAGCGGTGAGGCTCAGCCCCTCGCGGCCCTGGACGCCATCGAGACGCTCTCGGTGGAGGCGGGCGTGGCCTTCCTCGGCTTCGACACCGGGCGGCTGTGGGACCTGCTGCGGCATTGGCGCCGCCGGATGCGCGAACTGCAGGATCTGCTCGGTCTGGACGATCTGCAGGGCACCCTCTTCGGGCCAACCCAGGACGTGGTGAACGCAGTCGCCGACCTGACCAACTTTCTCGTTTTCGGCGCACGCGACCGCCTACGGCGGGCCCATGAAGCCCTGGAACGAGTGGTGAGCGGGCGCAGTGGCAGGGGGGACGTCAATGCGCAATGGGTGGCTGCCCACCTGCTTCGACTGTTGGGTGACCTCGGTGCGGGCAGTCTGCACGAGCTGTTGCCTCCCGATGCTCGGAGGGCAGTCGCCCAGGCGTTCACGCTGACGTCGCCGCCGGTGCTGACGCTGTGGCCGCCGCAGCGTGAGCTGCTCAGCCGAGGCAGTGCCAATCCGCTGGATCCATCGACCAGTCGGCTCCTGGTGAGTGTGCCGACTAGTGCCGGGAAGAGCCTGATCTCGCAGCTGATCATGTGCTCGCACCTGGCGACGGTGCCCGGTCGGGTGGTGTACGTGTCGCCGCTGCGAAGTCTTACCCGTGAGATGCGCCGTTCCCTGCGCGAGCGGTTGCGTGTGCTGGACCGGGAGTTGGACGCGGACGTTCCGGAGTTCCCCGGTGCCTGGCAGGTCTTCGGGCCGACGGAGGAGGAGCCGGCGGATGTGGAGGTCATCACCCCTGAACGCCTGATGCACAGCCTGCGCAACGACCCCGAAACGGCGTTGAAGGATGTGACGCTGATTGTGGTGGACGAGGCCCATCACATAGCCCAAGGAAAGCGCGGGTTTCTCCTGGAGGGACTGCTGGCATTCTGCCAGACCTACCCGGATGCACCCCGGCTCGTGCTGCTGTCGGCCGCAGTCGGCAACGGCGCGGCACTGGCCTCCTGGCTCGCCCCCGGCACCCCCGAGGTCCTGTTCACCTCGGCGTGGCGTGGGCCACGCCGTCTGCACGGGCTGCTCTCCACCACGCCCTCCTGGGACGAGCAGTCAACAACGGCCCGGCCGCGCTCAGCCGATTTGCCGTGGCAAACCAGCGTCCCGTTGTCGGTAGGGATCAGCCTACGTCCCGCAGAGTCCATGACACCCATTCAGCTATCGACTCAGCCGGTCGGCGAACTCGTCCTCAATCACCCTGTTGAGTCCAGCCTCAGGGGGTGCAAGAAGGACAAGAGCAAAAGCACGGCGGCGTACAAGATGTTCGCTGCAGCTGCAACGTTGCTGCTGCCTGCTGGCGCCATGCTGGTCGTCGCGGGCACCAAGGACCTAGCGCAGTCCACTGCAATGGCGATGGCCAAGCACCTGCCGGAGTTTGAGCCGGCCCTGGAACTCGCCCAGTTGTTCGCTGAGCAACTCGGCGAGGAGCACCCTCTCGTCGGCTGCACCCGCCACGGAGTGGCGTTCCACCACGCGGCTCTCCCTGACGATGTCCTGGAGGCCGTCGAGGACGCGCTGCGCGGTGCACGCCTGCTGGCCGTGGCTAGCACCAGCACCTTGACCGACGGCGTGAACCTGCCAGTTCGCACCGTCCTGATCACCGCCGACCTCGACAGCGAGGAGACCAACCGCGGTTCCGCGTCGTACGGGCTCGATCCGGCCCGACTGCTCAACGCCGTCGGCAGGGCAGGAAGGGCCGGCCAGGAGAGCGAGGGCTGGATCCTGCTCGCCCTGAACCGGGAGACCAGCACGGAGGACTACAACCTTTTCTCGCCTGACAGCGAGCAGCTTCAGGTCCGCTCCGCGCTCGCCAGCCACGCCGCATTGGAGGCGCTCGCAGCCGCCGAGGCGATCATCACCTCCAGCGCGGACGACGTCATGGCGGTAGCCCAGGGCATGGCCGCCGACTTCATAAGCTTCGTATGGTTCGTCCTCGATGCTCACGCGCACCTGGAAGCAGCCGCTCCCGACCCGATCGGTACGGTCGACCGCCTTCTGGCTATGCAACAGCTTCCGGACCAGGACCGCGCGCGCTGGTACAGCCTGGCGCAGACCACCCGTCATCGTTATGCGGCGACGAACCCGGCGAGCCGTCGCCGCTGGACGAGCGCCGGCACCAGCCTGCGCAGCGCTCGCACCTTGGATGGGCTGGCCCGACGAGTGGCCCAACGCGCTGCGACCTTCGACGGAGAGATGACCACCTTCGACATGTGGTCCGTGCTGGAACCCGACGAACTGACCCTGGCGGAGACCCTGCAGATCCTGGAAGAAGAGCAGGTCTACGAGGCGCTCCTTCAGCTCCCGGAACGGGAGAAGGCCTGGCAGTTCCGCGACCGCCGTCGAGGAAGGAACCGCCAGGCGGTCCAGGTCGACCTCGCCGGGGCAATCACGCGCTGGGTCAATGGCACACCCATCCCAGCGATGGCACGGGAGTGGCTGCCGAACGCAGAGATCGACTGGGCCTTGGAGCAGGCCGTCTCCAACATCAGCGTCACCTTCGAGCACTACCTGTCCTGGACAGTCGGCGCGCTCATCAACATGGCCAACGAAGAGTTGGCCCACATGTCCGCCCCTCTCCGCCTTCGGACCACTACCGCCTGGTGCCTGCGCTATGGCGTCGACACCGAACAGGCCCTCCACCTACTCATCCACGGCGTCCGCTCCCGCACCCTCGCCTACAACGTCGGCCAGTGGGCTGCCTACGAAGACATCGCCCCCACCGACCTCGGCACACAGCTGGCCTCTCAGCACATCCCCGGATGGCACGATCGTTTCCGACCGACAGCCTTGGAGATCGATGACCTCCTGGAGTACGTCCGCCGACGCCGACGCAGCCTACTTCCAACCCTCCTGAAGGGGGACCCGGTCGAGTTGGAAATCGAACCCGACCTCTCAATCGAACCCACACCTGGCAGGGTGAGTCTCGTCTGGACCAACACCAAGCCAGCCCGCGAAATTCTCATCACAGACGACCATCGCACTCGCGGCCGCATCGCTGCGAGAGACCACGCCGATGTCGCTGCTGCCCTGCGCAGCGGCTTAGTGATCGATGCGATTCTGGAAGGAACGCGCCTACGACTTTCCCACGCAGCCGCAGACCAATAGTCCAGGCTCTGCGCCGGGGTCCGAACACTCGTGGCGGACGGTGATCCGAGTGCCCTCGGGCAGGTCGTTCAGGCCGGTCGGCTCGGCTTGGACTCCGCCGGGCTGGGACCTGGACGGCGGCCTCTACCTGACCGAGCCAGGCTGGAGGTTCGACCGCTACCGCTGAGTTGGTCCTCCCCATTACGAGTGGCTGCGCAGAGTACCCCCGGCGCCGAGGCGGGACAGCAGCGGCAGTTACTCGAGCGGGTGAAAATTCATCAGCTCACCGCCTCTTTCGGGCGTCTCACCCACGGCTGCCGCCGCCAAGTGCTTCTGTTCTCACATGAGTACGCGGCCCAGCCCCGGCATCCGCTCGGACGAATGCGATCTCATTGCGCTGACCAGCACGTTCACCGCCGATGGAGCCCATCGGGAACAGCTGGCGCTCGGTGAGGGCTGGACACGGCGGTGGGTCACGACCTGGCAGCTGAACGGCAGCCAGGTCGTCTGGCCGGTCCGAGACCTCGGGTCGGTACCGGTGTTGGACTCGGAGCCGGTACGCCGGTTCACTTGGCGAGCCCGGCAGCGGCACCGGCCAGGACTGGAGTTCATGGTCTCCACCGGCCGCCTCAACGGTTTCGAGTCGCTGGAGGAGCGGGACCTGCTGCGGGCGCTTGACTTCCTGCGAGCTCGGGAGGTGCTGCCGCAGCCGTTCCGCCTGGACTTTGAGCACACCGCTGGCCGCTCCGCGCACATCCCGGACTTCCTCGCGCTGCTGCCGGGCGGGTCCTGGCTGTTCGATGTCCGCCCCGCTGCCCTGGTGAAGGACGAGGACGCGGTGAAGTTCGCCGCCGCCTCGGAGGCCGCGACGGCGGTCGGCTGGCGCTACAGCGTGGTCACCGGCTGGCGCCCGCACGTGGTCGGAGTGCTGGACGCGCTGTCGGCCCGGCGCCGTCCGCGCAAGGACCCGCTCGGCCTCCAGGCCGAGCTCCTGGCCGTTGTCGGCGGCGGGCCGGTCACGTTCGGGGAGTTGTCGGAGGCCACGCCTTGGCCGGCGCTCGCCCGGCCGGAGGCAATTCATCTGCTCTGGCACCGGCGCCTTGGCCTCGATCTTGGCTCCCCGCTCGGCGACCGCTCTCTCGTCTGGCTCGCTGGCTGGCACTCGGGCCGCCAGCTTCCGGGGCAGGGGCTGTGGTCGTGAGCAGGGGCGTTCTGCTGCTCGCTCCCGGGCTCCAGCTGGAGCTCGACGGGGCCTGCTTCACTGTTGAGGAACTTGAGCCACACCTGGGCCGGGTGGTGCTGGCCGACATGGAAGGCGGGCTCAGTCGGCGGTCGTTGCGCTGGCTGGCCAACCATCCTGGTCTTCGCCCCGCCCGTTCGGCCGGACAGGGGGACCGACCTGCGCGGGACCGGCGGGGCACGGCACTGTCCGATCTGACGCCCGAGCAGGTTCGGCAGGCCCGGATCCGCGCCGAGCACGTCCTGGAAGCCGAGACGGGATTCCGCGCCGGGAGCCCGGACCGGGCCCAGGCCGGGGAGCCGAGGCCGGGCTTCGACCCGCGGGTGACCACGGTCGGCGAGCGGCGCCGTGCGAAGGCGGCCGAGCTGCGGGCCCTGCCAGAGATCGAGGCCCGGGCACTGGGCCTGCGGTTCATGAGCCTTCGCACTCTGGAGCGCCTGGGCCGCAGCACGGGCGAGGACTTGGTACTGGCCTGCGCGGACGGCCGGTGGCTGCGGACCGGTGGTAGCCGACCAAGCGTCACAAAGGAGATCCGGGAGGGGATCTTCGCTGTCCGGGCAGAGTGCGTGGAGCGGTCGCGGATCACCATGGCGGCCCGGCATCGGCTGCTGCACCAGTACGTCGCCGAGGTGTTCCCCGACTTCCCGGCTGAGGAAGTTCCCAGTTGCAAGACGCTGGGGCGGGTCTGGCGAGAGTGGTTCGGGCCGGGCGGCTCGAGGCAGCGTTACGTCCGCACCGCCGAGATCGCCGAGGCGGGGCGGCGGGTGGTGGTGCACCGGCCGGGGCAGGTCGTCGCGCTGGACTCCACGCCGCTGCCGGTGAAGGTTCGTGAGCACGTGTTCGGTGAGCCGGTCTCCGTGGTGCTGTCGCTGGCGCTGGATCTTTACACGCACTCGATCGTGGCGTTCCGCCTCACGCTGGTGTCGGACACGTCGGTGGACATCGCGATGCTGTTGCGGGACGCATCCAACGACCTGGCCAAACCGCCACCGTCTCGCCAACTAGCGTGTCCGGTCACACACCGGTGAGCGGCGAGCGCGGCCGGGCCGGGAAGGCGCTCTGGTCGTACCGGTACGGATCTGGCACGATCCGACCGACATCCGCGTGAGCGGTAGAGCTCCCGAGAAGATCCGAGGAAGATTGTGAAGGCCCTACGGACCCGCGTGCCACACCTGCTGACGGTCGTCCTGCTGTTCCTCGGGGTGCTGGCCGGCGCGACGGCGCAGGCCCAGGCGGCCCCGCAGCAGGTCACCGCCAGCACGACCATATGCTCCAACACGCCCGTCCCCGCCGGGTGGGTCATCACGCACTCGACCCCCAGCCGCAACTGTCCCGCCACCCGTGTCGAGTACTCCATCAGCGACTCGACCGAGCAGACGTACTTCGACGTCTGCTCCTTCTCGCCCGTCCCCGCGGGCTGGGTCGTGACGGGCTCCTACAGCGGCAGCATCAAGTGCGCCGGCAGCGGCGTCGACTACACCATCAAGAACACCGCTGGCGTGACCACCGCCCTCAGCGTCTGCTCTTTCTCCCCCGTCCCGACCGGGTGGGTCGTCACCGCCTCGTACAGCGGCAGCCGCACCTGCGCCGGCAGCGGCGTCGACTACAGCATCAAGAACACCGCCGGGCTGACCCGCGCCTGGGTGTGCTCCTTCTCCCCGATTCCCGCCCAGTGGGCCGTCACCGGCGGAGTCAACACCAGCAGCTGCGCCGGCAGCGGCGTCGAGTACACCATCGACAACCTCAGCAACCAGACGTACGCCGTGGTGTGCTCCTACTCCCCGATCCCGAAGGGATGGGTCGTCACCGCCTCGTCCGCCGGCACCGGCTGCATCGGCACCACCCGGCTGTTCTCCCTCAGCAAGGCCTGATCCCCGACCCCGAACTCCCGTGCCGGGCCGTCCGCCCCTCCGGGCGGGCGGCCCTGCGGGCGGGCCCGAGGACGGTCACCGGTGCGGGCGGAACACGGCGCCGGGGCGGAGTCGGATCGGGAGAGGCGGGGCGTTCGGCCGGCCCGGAACCCACCCGACCGGTTCGGCAGGACGGAACTGCACACGGCCGGTCACCGCCACCGCCGATCGGGCCGTCACCGGTGCGGCCGCCACCGTCGCCGTCCCCGCCGGGGGTGGCGTGGCCACCGCGGCCGCATCCATGACCGGGCTCCCGTCCGGGGCTCCGATCGATGTCTTCGCCGACCTGTTCGGCGTCCAGGACGACCCCTGCAACCCAGGGGCGATCGCCCTGCCCCGGAGCCGACTGCTGTCCGTGGACTCCCGCCGCCAGGTCCGGACCCGACCCGACGCCCCGCGGACGCTGCAGCTCACCGACAGCATCGTCCTCACCGGCGTGGACGACGCCGGCGATCTCGGCAAGTACGTGTTCTACCTGGACGTCCGGACCGCCGGACCCGGCTCGGGTGCGTCGGACGGCATCGGCACCCCCACTCTCGGCCAGGGCTCCCAGGGGGCGTCGGTGCGCAAGCTCCAGCGGCTGCTGAACGATCACCCGCCCGACCTGCGGCTCGCCGTCGACGGCTGGTTCGTCCCGGTCACGGACGGCCGCGTGCGCGAGTTCCGGCAGCGCGTCGCCATCGCGGTCGACGGCATCGTCGGGCCGCAGACGTGGGCACACCTGACGCAGTAGCGGGCCGTCGGCCGGATTCGTGTTCCCGGGCTGTCCGCTGACGACCGCGGACGAGTGGAAGGGGTTCTCGTCGGCGTCCGGCGCGGCGGAGTCCGGCGCGGTGCGGATCAACCCGAACCACCCGTGAGCCCTGCTCGCCGGAACGGGCTCAGACCTCCGGCGGGGCGGCGGCCCCGGACGGGGTCGCGGTGGTCTCGCGCAGGCGGCGGCGGTGTTTGCGCATGGAGACCTGGGAGCCGCAGCCGGTGCTGCAGTACAGCCCTCCGCCGTTGCGGGTGCGGTCGAGGAAGCCGAAGTGGCACGGAGGGTTGCGGCAGGCCTTGATCCGGGCCCAGTCGCCGGTCCCGGCGAAGGCCGTCACCGCGGCCAGGACGGTGCCGAACACGCGCGGCGCTCCCGCCTGCGGCGAGGTCAGCCCGACCCCGTCGGCCGTGACCACCGTCGCCAGCGGATAGAGCGGGCCCACTCGCCGCAGGTGCTGCTCGGCGCGCAGCAGCGGCTCGCCCCGGCTCTCCTCGTCGCCGGAGTGCGCGAGCAGCAGTGTCACCAGGGCGTCGCGCAGTTCGCGCGCGGCCGCGGCGTCGGCGTCGGTGACCACGGTTTCGCCGCCGAACTCGTCGCGCTCGGCCAGCCAGGCGGCGAACGAGTCGCCGTCCGCGAAGAGTTCGCGGCGGCCCGCTCCGTCGGCGCGCGTGTTCACGAAGGCGAGCACGGTCTCCACCGTCGGCGTGACGGTGCGCGGGCTTGGTCCGGGGGATCCGGCCGTCGCTGTGGTCATCCCCCCACAGTACCTCAGTGCGAGTGGAGCTACTCCGGCTAGTGGGCAACCGTCGAAGCGATCAGGGTTGACGCGTTGCGAGCTATCGCTCTACGGTCGCAACATGAACGAAACCTCCACCCCCCGGACCGACCTCCGCACCTGGCTGATCACCGGCGCCACCTCCGGCATCGGCCACGAACTGACGCTCCAGGCACTGGAGAACGGCGACAACGTCGCGGCCCTCGCCCGCGACACCTCCCCCCTGGACGGGACGGCGCGGGCCCACGGCGGGCGCCTGCTCCTGGTCCGGACTGACGTCCGGGACGAGAGAGCCGTCCAGGGCGCCGTGGACGCCGCGCTCGCCCGGTTCGGCCGGATCGACGTCGTGGCCAACAACGCGGGCTACGGACTCTTCGGAGCCGTCGAGGAGGCCTCCGACGCACAGGCCCGCGCCGTCTTCGACACCAATGTCTTCGGAGTGCTCAACGTGCTCCGCGCGACGCTGCCGGTGCTCCGGGCCCAGCGGTCGGGACACGTCCTCCAGGGCTCGTCGGTCTACGGGCAGTCCGCCCACCCCGGCGTGGGCCTGCTGGCCGCCACCAAGCACGCGGTCGAGGGGCTGTCGGACGCGCTCGCGGCCGAGGTCGCACCGCTCGGCATCAAGGTCACCCTCGTCCAGCCCGGACTGACCGCGACCCCCTTCCTCGCCAACCTCGACGTCGCGGCCGGCCTGGACGACTACGACCCGACCGTCCGCGAGGTCCAGAAGGGCATTGGGGAACTGCCCACGACCGCGTTCTCCGCCGCGGCGCGGATCGCCGCAGGCATCCGGGCCGCGGTCGACAGCCCCAACCCCCCGCTGCGCCTGGCCCTCGGCGCCTCCGCCGCGACGGACATGCGCTCCGCCCTGACGGAACGGCTCGCCGACCTCGACGGCCGGCAGGGCGTGACCGACGCCATGGACGAGTAGGGCGACGGGACGGGGCGAGGAGCGGCACGGCTCCCGCCGCCGCCCCGGCACGGCACAGGGGTCCGGGTCGAAGCCGCAGCAGACGGCTTCGACCCGGACCCCTGTCGTGGCACAGCTCCACCCCCGCGGCGCCACCCGGCCGGGACTACTCAGCCAGGCGCGCCAGGGACAGGGACAGGGCGAGGTCGAGTGCGTCCTCGGCGGCGCAGGGGACGTCGGGGCGGACGCCGGTGCCCTCCCAGTTGGTGCCCGAGACCGGGTTGACGGCGCGGGCGACGGGGACGCTGAGTTCCAGGTGCGGGTGCACCGTCCAGCCGTCGCGCGGGTGGGCGCCGCCGCGGGTGGCCTCGCCGACGATCTCGGCGCGGCCGAGCTGCTGCAGGTCGTAGGCGAGTTCCTCGCCCGCGGAGAAGGTCTTTCCGCTCGTCAGGACGTAGAGCGGCTTGTCGGCGCCGAAGCGGGCACCCGGCACGAACGGGGGCGTCCAGGACTGCGCGACCCGCTCCCCCTGCTTCGAGAGCATCGTGTTGAGGTGGGTGCGGCCGTCGAGCAGGTAGCCGCAGACGAAGGCCACGGTGTCCGGGTCGCCGCCGAGGTTGCGGCGCAGGTCCAGAATGAGTGCCTCGGCCGGTGCCACCAGCGAGAGCGCCGCGGCCAGCGGCTGCGCGGCCCAGTCGAGCGGGAACATGTGGGACGAGATCTCCAGCACCGCGACGCCGCCGTCGAGGAGCTCGACCCGCGGAACGCCGCCCAGGTTGGCGTCGAACTTCCGCCGCATCTCGGCGAGCACCGCCTCGCCCTGCCCGGACGGCACCGGCACGTCGTGGTGCTTCAGGGCCAGGTGCAGGTCACCGTTGACGGATCGCAGGTCCGCGGTGACGGCGTCGGCCAACTCCTCGGCGGAACCGGCCGGGTAGGCGTCCTCGGCGTTCCGGCGGCGCAGCAGGTCCGCCAGTTCCCGGGCGACGTCCGGGAAGACGTAGTGCTCGCGGACCAGGTCGGCGACCGACTCGACGACGGTGGCGGTGTCCAGCGCGGGTGACGATGTGGTGGAAGTCATGGGAGGGAGTAGACCAGCGGCTTGCCAAAGCGTCAATCGTACTTAACGCTTGATTGGGTGAGCCATCAACCGGACGACAGCGTCCAGCGGATCAGCACGCCCCAGCAGCACACCGCCCTCGCCCACCCCACCCGTCAGCGCCTGCTGTTCGCGCTGAGCGGCCGGCCGTCGACGATCAGCCGGCTCGCCGCGCAGCTGGGGGTGAACAAGGGCAGCGTCTCCCACCACCTCCGGGTGCTGGGCGAGGCGGGGCTGATCCAGGAGGCGGGAACGCGACAGGTGCGCGGCGGCACCGAGAAGTACTACCGGCGGACGGCCGAGCGGATGGTCGTCGCCCGGCCCCGGGCCGAGGGCACCGCCGCGCTGTTCGGCGCCGTCGCCCAGGAGTTGGAACGCTCCCCCGTCGACCATCTTCTGACGCTTCGTCATATTCGGCTAAGTTCGGCCAAGGCGGCCCGGCTCGCCAAGGCGCTGGCCGAACTGGTCGACGGGGCGGAGGAGGAGCCGGAGGGCGAGCCGGTGCACGGCCTCCTGGTGACGCTCTACCAGCAGGCCGGGACGTAGCGGCCGGCAGGGCGGGGCCGGGCGGGACCGGGCCAGACTGGCGGGACCGGGCCGGACCGGCGGGGATCACTTGCCGGAGAGGCTCCAACCGCCTTCGCTGGCAGCGTCGTTGAAGGCGGCCCAGGCGGTGCCGTCGACCTTGAGCGCGTCGAGGAGGTAGGCGGAGATCGCGTCGGCGACGAGGGCGACGCGGGCGGGGTCCTCGTCGGTGGTCTCGGCGACCGCCTCGCCGGCGACGCCGCCCATGGTGTGCTCACCCTCGGCGACCGCGAGCAGGCTCTTCGGGGACGGGGCGAGGTGGTAGGCGTCGGTGAACCAGTCCGGCCCCCGCATGGAGAGCCGCGATTGGTCCTTGCCGCCCGCGACGACCAGGGTGGGGACGGTCATGGTGGAGTAGTCCGGCCTCATGAACGGCAGGTGCTCGACGGCGAACGGGGTGAGCGTGTCGCCGGCTCCGGTCGCGGCGATCAGTGCGCCGGCCGTGACGGCGGGGTGGGAGAAGTCCTCGCCGGGCACGCCGTCGGCGTCGAGCACGCGCGTGCCGAGGACCGCGCCGGCCGTCTGGGCGCCCCAGGAGTGGCCGGCGACCGCGACGCGTCCGCGGTCGACCCGGGCCTCCAGGCCGTCCACCTGGCGAAGGATGTCGCCGAGGTGGTCGAGGACGGCGTGGAGGTCGGCGATCCGCACCCGCCAGATGCCGGCGAAGCGCGGGTCCTCCCAGCCGATGCCGTAACGGCGGGAGTCCAGGTGGGTGGGCTGCACGACGACGAATCCGGCCGCGGCCCAGCGGTCGACGAGGGGCTCGTACCCGTCGAGGGACCAGGCGTTGCCGTGGGAGAACACGATGACGGGAAGGTTCCGGCCCGCCAGTGGGGCGGTGACCTTCACCTGCAGTTCGACACTGCGGCCGGGTGCGGGGACGGCAATGGGCTTGACCGAGACGATCCGCTGGTCCAGGGGGTGGACGGACATGGGGGGACCTGCGCTTTCTCCAGGAGAAGGCTCTGCCATAATTTGGCGGAGCAGCGTTCCGCCAATCTAGCGGAACATTGTTCCGCGAGTAAAGGAGAAGCCCGTGCCGGAACCGGTCGGAGTACGCCAAGCACAGGCGCAGCGCACCCGCGACGGCGTACTGGCGGCCGCCGCGGCGGTCTTCGTGGAGCAGGGGGTCCAGGCCCCCGTCCGGGACATCGCCGAACGCGCCGGCGTCGGCGTCGGCACGCTCTACCGGAACTTCCCGACCCGGGCCGACCTCGTCACCGCCGTCTACCGGCACCAGATCGACACCTGCGCCGCGCTCGCGCCCCGGCTGCTGGCGGAGTCCGACTCCCCGTTCACCGCCCTGACCCGCTGGGCGGACGCGTTCGTGGAGTTCCTGGTGACCAAGCACGGCCTCGGCGCGGCACTCGGGTCCGGCGACCCGGGGCTGGAGAACCTCCACACCCTGATGCTCGACACCCTGGTCCCCGCCTGCGCGACACTCCTGGACGCCTGCACGGCCGCCGGCGAACTCGAACCCGGCATCACCGCCTACACGTTGATGCGCGCCATCGGCAACCTCTCCATCACCGGCCCCGACTACGGCCGGGACGAGGTGGCACGGATGGTCGCCGCCCTCCTCGCGGGGTGCCGCAGCGGGGCATAGGCACAAGGGAGGCGCCCAGCGGCAGGCCGGGGCCCCGGCTTCCGGCGACGAGTCCGTTGCGGGCGGCGCCGACGGCTCGCGCCCGGGCTCCGAGGCACGGGTGCCGCCGGCGGAGCGCCGACCAGGGAGAAGACCAGGGAGAATGGGGCGGCGAGCGAGCCGGTCGCGACGACGAAGGAGAAGACCGCATGGCAGCAGTCGGGGTGCACCATCCCAAGGAGGACGCGGAATTCGACTTCGTGCTCGCGCACGTCGACGGTCCGGTGCTCGCGTACTTCTGGGGCGTGTGGGCCGCCGCCTGCAAGGACCTGGAACCGGTGGTCAAGGACGTGGCCCGCGAGTACGCGGGCCGCGTCGCCGTCGTCCGCACCGACATCGTGCGCTGCCCGGCGGCCACCGCACGGTACGGGGTGCTGGGCGCGCCGACCTTCGTGCTCGTCCTGGACGGCGAAGCGGTGGCCACCACGACGGAGGCGACCGACGGGGCGGGCGTCCGGGCCTTCCTGGACGCCCACCTCCGGCCCGGCGGGGACAGCTGACGGCCCCGAACCCGGACGGAGCCCCGGGACACCGGTACACCGGGTGAGGACCGTCCGGGACTCCGAACTCGTCTGCCTCGCGGTCGCCCAGGCCCTGCTCGGCTACCACTCCGAAGCCCGCTGGCTGCGCTACGCGAACAAGCACCTGTCCGACATGTTCCCCTACCTGCCCCAACGGCCCGGCTACAGCAAGCGGTTGAAGTCGGCACTGCCACTGCTCAAGCGCATGAGGCGAACGCGAGGTCCTGGCGGCGATGCTCGAAGTCGAGGCCGACTTGGTGGCCGCGCGCAGCGGCATCCTGCTCATGACGGACAAGGGATTCGCCTCCGAGCCGTTCGAGAAGGACCTCGCCGAGCAGGGCATCGAACTCCTGAGGCCGTCACTCAAGCGCGAGAAGAAGCGATACGGCGAGCCGATGCTCAAGAAGGTCCGCCAGCTGATCGAGTCGGTCAACGACACCCTCAAAGGGCAGCTTGACCTGGAACGACACGGTGGACGGACCTTCGAGGGCGTGGCCGCCCGGGTGACCCAGCGGGTCACCCGGGCGGCCGCCGGCATCTGGCACAACAACCTGATCGGCACACCGGTCACCCGCTCGCTGATCGCCTGCGACCACTGACCGCATCGGACCTGCTTGTCCTAGAAGGCCGCAGAGCGGTCCTCGCTGCGCGGATCGGTCACCTGGTGCCCTGCGTACAGGCCGGCGCGCGACTTGCGACGCCAGGGACGCGCGTAAGCCACTGCTTCTGCGGCGGCCTCGGAACCGTCGTCGAGGTCCACGACCGCCACCGACGGCGAACCGTCCGCGGGGCACCGTTCAAGCCAATCGCCGCCCGGGGCGATGACTCCGGACGGCGCGGTGGCGCTGTGCTGCGACGGCACCGAAAAGCTGACCCAGTAGCTGTTCGCCGCGGCGTGGCCCTGGGCTTGGGCGGCGGCGTTGCCCGGGGAGACGCCGGTCGTGGAGAACAGAACGCAGTCGACGTCCAGGCTCTCGTACTCGGCGAACAACTCCGGGTAGTGGATCTCCATGCCGAGCAGGCAGCCGAAACGCACACCGTCGACATCGAAGGTCACCGGTGAAATGCCCGGCGAGTACATGTACGAGACCTTCGTGTTCGACAGCAGGCGCTCGTCGTAGCGCGTGACCACCTCGCCGCGATCGGAGATGACGTAAAGGCTGTTGTGCGGGCGGTTCGGCTCAGTCAGGCGGTGCACCGAGGCGATCACCGTCCACAGCCGCAACTCGCCTGCCAGCTCGGTGATCGCAGCCAACTCTGCTCGCAGAACCGGCCACTGGCACCGGTCCCAGTCCGCCGGGCCGACCGCGTCCGGGCCATCCACGGACATGACGAGCTTGTGGGGAAAGCAGATCGCGCCTTCCGGGAAGTGCACGATCCTCGCGCCCCGAGCACCCGCCTCGCGCATCAGAGCACGGACCTGACGGCCGCTTTCGCGCAGCGCGTCCACATCTCGGGGGTCCTCGCGGACGGGGGTCTGCGCGACGGCAAGCCGCACGCTCTTGGGGTTCCTTACTTCCGACATGACGTCTCCTGATGGAGTCGGACGGAAGTGCCGGAGGGCAGACGTGTAGGACTCGCCGGTCTTAGCGGCACGGGCGCGCACCTGGCGCTTGAAGTTCCTGCGGGCTGTCATCGCGGCCTTCCACGCCTGAGCGACCGTTCCCCAGCAACCTCGCCCGAGGCGATCGGGCTGCGACAGCGACCTGAGACGCTAGTCCCTTTGCCTCCGATGGGAGACCGTGCTGGGGACGGTCGCGGGAGGTTCGGCGTAGGCCACGCAGTCCGTCATCATGCCGTCGCCCACAGCCCCCGTCAACCACCGCCACCCACTCACTGATCGCATACGACTACTGACCGACATCGGAACTACCCATCTAGGATCGGGCGCATGATCGTATGGCTCAACGGCACCCACGGTGCGGGCAAGACGACGACGGCGGCGCTGGTGCAGCCGCTGATTCCGGAGTCGCGGGTGCTCGACGCCGAGAAGGTCGGCGAGACGCTCATGGACATCACGCCGGGGCTGCCCGACACCGGCAACTTCCAGCACTGGCCGCCGTGGCGGCCGCTCGTGGTGGAGACCGCGCGGCGGGTGCTCGACTACACCGGGGGCACGCTGGTGATGCCGATGACCGTCCTGGTCGAGCGGTACTGGCGCGAGATCAGCACGGGCCTGGCCCAGCACGGCATCCCCGTACGGCACTTCGTCCTCCACGCCGACCAGGAGACGCTGCGCGGGCGGATCGAGGGGGACACCGTGCTCGGCGGCCCCTCGCCGTTCCGCCTCAGGTATCTGGAGCCCTACGCCGAGGCGGCCCGCACCTGGCTGCACGCGGAGGCCGAGGTCGTCGACACCACGCACCTCACGCCTGCCCAGGCCGCCCGGCGGATCGCGGAGGCGGTCACGGGCTGAGCCGGGCGGAGGCGTCGGCGGGGGCTTGGACGTCGGGGGCCGGAGGCGCCGGGCGGGTGCGCTCGGCCCAGCCGGCCAGGGGCGGGGCCACGGCGCCGAGGGCGGCGAAGAAGAGGCCGAGGAGCAGCCAGCCGGTGTGGCCGAGGCCGAGCACGGCGCCGGTCAGGACCAGCGGCGCGAGGGCCTGACCGGCGTTGAAGCCGATGCCGAGCAGGCCCTGGTACTGGCCCTGGGCGTGGTCGGGTGCGAGGCCGAAGCCGAGGGCGTAGCCGGCCGAGGACTCCCACACCTCGCCGATGCTGTGGAGGACCACCGCGAGCACGGCCAGCACCGGCGCCACCCAGGCGGGGACGTCGGCGGTCAGTGCCATCAGGGGGCAGCTGAGCAGGAACATCAGCCCGGCGAGGCGGAAGGCGCGCCCGCCCTGACGGGGGGTCTCCACCTTGGCGCCGAGCCTGCTCTGGAGCAGCACGCAGACGCCGCTGTTGATCGCGTAGACCGCCGCCACGGTCCAGCGCGGTGCGTCGGTGTGGGCGCTGAGCCAGATCGGCAGGAGCAGCGAGACGGTCTGGTACTGCAGGCCCATGGCGCTGTAGAGGGCGACGAAGGACACGTACGGCCGGTCGGCCAGGACCGACCACTGGCGGTGCTGCTCGGGCCGGGGCAGCGGCGGGTAGGCGGGGACGCCGAGCAGTGCGACCAGTGCGGCTCCGGCGAAGCTGGCGGCGTTGGCGAGGATCAGCGCGGTGTAGGCGGCGCGGGTGTCGATCTGGAGGGCGACGGCCGCGCCCAGGGTGCCCATGACCACGCCGAGGTTGACGTAGGTGCGGAGCCTGGCCCGGAACGCGGCGGGCCGCTCGCCGCCGGCCCTGGCGATGAGCGCGCCGCCCGCGGCGCCGCCCGCCGAGGCGGCCAGCCGGTCCACCGTGGCCAGCAGCACGAACGCGAGCCAGCTGTCGATGAGCACGAACGCGGCCATGCTGACCGCCTGGACGACGAGGGAGGTCAGCCAGATGACCCGCGGCCCGTACCGGTCGGCCAGGTTGCCCGCCGGGATGCCGGCCGCCAGGCCGCAGAGGCCGGCGATCGTCAGGCCCGCCCCGACCTGGGTGGCGGGCAGGTGCACCACGAGCGTGAAGTAGAGGACGGACGCGGCGTTGAAGAGGCCGTTGCCCACCCGGTTGACGAAACACGCGGCGATCAGGGCCCGTTGCGGACCGGCCTCCGACTCCTCGGACACCTTCCGCCCGGCCCCCCGCTTCATCATGATCATGTCGACGAGGCTAACAGCGGGCCTCTCGGCGTCCGCCGGCGCACCGGCCGTTCGCACACTTCCCGGACAGGAGCGCGGACCGGTACGGACATCCGGCGTCAGGCCGGGACGAGGGCGTCCCACTCGGCGCGGGTCGGGCCGTCGTGCGTCGGCTCGAAGTCCGGGCGGGCGGCCAGCCAGGCGGTGACGCTGCGGTCGACCTCGGCGGTCGCGTACGCCTCGCCGGGCGTGCGCAGCAGGTGTCGCACCTGCGCGCGGGCCCGCATCACGACGGGGTCGTCGAAGGCGCAGGCGGCGAGGGCGGCGGCCCGCCGGTCGGTGGACTCCGCGCCCTCGGCGAGGCGCTGCCCGGCGACACGGTCGGCCGCCACCTGGGCGTCGAACCAGGGGCGCAGGGCCCGCACCGTCCAGTCGTGGTAGCCGCCCGGGTCCGCGACCGTCTCCTCGACGTGGCCGGCGAGGTACTGGGCGGCGCGCAGGCCGAGGGCCGCGCCGTGGCCGAGGGTCGGGTTGGTGTGGACGAGGCTGTCCCCGGCGTTGACCAGGCCGGTGACGACGGGGCCCTCGTCGTCGACGAGGGAGGTCCAGCGGTTGTCCAGGCCGGCCATCGCCAGGACGTCGGAGAGCGGTTCGGCGGCCAGGTCGAGCCAGGCGGCGGTGGCGGGGAAGCTGCGGGCGACGGCCTCGAACACGGCGGGGTCGGTGAGCGCGCCCCGGGTCGGTTCCGTGGTGGAGACGACCACGTTCACCGCGAAGGTGTCGTTGTCGGAGGGGAAGACCCCGGCGAGCGCGAACGGCGTGGACGAGCCGTTCCGCAGCCGGCCCGGGTCGCGGGGGCCGTCCTCCCGGACGCGGTACCAGCGGCACAGGTAGGCGATCCCGGCGCGGTGGCTCTCGACCACGGGCGGGCGGCAGCCCGCCGCGACGAGCATCCCGGGGACCGGGGAGCGACGGCCGGCCGCGTCGACGACCAGGTCCGCCGGGTGGGTGTCCGCGCCGACGGTGACGCCGGTGACCCGGGCGGGGTCGCCCGGCGCGAAGGTGAGGCCGTCGACCCGGTGGCCGCGCCGCACGTCGACGGTGGGCTCGCGCCGCACGGCCGAGGCCAGGGCGGCCTCCAGCACGATCCGGCGGGTGCGGAGGGTCACCAGTTCCTCGTCGCCGGCCCGGTGCGGCGGGTGCTCGTCGAACCAGTCGAACTCGTGGTACTCCCGGGCGCCGCGCGCCAGCAGGTCCGCGTAGACGTCCGGCGCCTCGGCGTGCAGCACCGTGCGCACCGGAGCAAGCAGGGAGTGCGGCTGGACGGCCTGCGGGACGCGGGGGCGGTCCCAGTGGAAGAAGTCCCGGTGCAGGTCGTCCCCGGCCTCCCGGGTGTCCTGCTCGAAGAGGGTGACGGTGTGCCCCCGTCGCCCGAGCATGAGCGCGGCCCCCAGGCCGCCGATACCGCCACCGATCACTGCAACCCGCGCCACTGGCTCCCCTTCGCGTCGTGTTGCGGATGGAGCCTACCGCCTGATGATCTTGGGGCGGCGGCCGGGGCCCGGGTGATGCGGGAGACCCGGGAGGCGCGGGATGCGTGACGGGCGGGGTCCGGTGCGGGCAGGATGAGGCGCATGTGCGGTCGATTCGTCTCCACCACCACCCCGCCGGATCTGGCGGAACTGCTGCGCGCCTCGCTGTGGCCGGCCGCGGAGGCCCTCGCGCCCTCGTGGAACGTCGCGCCGACCGACGAGGTGGCGAGCGTGCTGGAACGGGTCGACCGGGAGACCGGGGAGATCACGCGCCAGGTGAGGTCGCTGCGCTGGGGGCTGGTGCCGTCCTGGTCGAAGGACCCGGGCTCCGGCGCGCGGATGATCAACGCGCGGGTGGAGACGGCCGCCGAGAAGCCGGCGTTCCGCAAGGCGTTCAAGGAGCGGCGCTGCGTGGTGCCCGCCGACGGGTACTTCGAGTGGCGCCCGGTGCCGGCGGCGGACGGGCGCAAGGCGTACAAGCAGCCCTACTACCTCCACCGGCCGGACGGCGGCCTGCTGCTGATGGCCGGGCTGTACGAGTTCTGGCGCGACCGCACGGCGCCCGAGGACACGGACGCGTGGCTGGTGACCTGCACCGTGCTGACCACCGAGGCCACCGACGCGGCCGGCCGGATCCACGACCGGATGCCGGTCACCCTCACCACCGACACCCTGGACGCCTGGCTCGACCCGAGCGTCACCGACCCCGCCGAGGTCCGCGGCCTGCTGCACGCACCGGCGAGCGACCTGCAGGTGCGACCGGTCGCGACGACGGTGAACAGCGTCCGCAACGACGGCCCGCAGCTGCTGGACGCGGTGGCGGACCCGCTGCCGGACGTCACCGGCGGCCACTACGCCTGAAGGCAGGGCTCCGACGGGCGGGGCTTCTAACGGCGATCCGCGTTGTTCTTAGGATGGCCGGATGGAGGACATCGACGCGATCGCGGTGCTGCAGGACCCAGTGCGGCGCCGACTGTACGAGTACGTGGTGGCGCAGGGCCGCGAGGTCGGCCGGAACGAGGCGGCCGAGGGCGCGGCGGTGGCCCGCACGCTCGCCGCGCACCACCTCGACCGGCTCACCGAGGCCGGACTGCTGGAGAGCGGCAGCCGTCGGCTGACCGGCCGCTCCGGCCCGGGGGCGGGCCGACCCGCCAAGGTGTACACCCGGGCGCGCGCCGAACACGCGGTGTCGCTGCCCGCCCGCGACTACCGCACTGCCGCCGAACTGCTCGCCGGGGCGGCCGAGTCGGCCGGAGTGGACCTCGCGCTCCAGGAGGCCGCGCGCCGCCGGGGGGAGGCGCTGCGCGGAGCGGGTGCGCCCTGCGGCGACCTCGACCGGGCGATGGAGCTACTGGCCGCGCGCGGCTACGAGCCGTACCCGGTGCGGGGCGAGCAGGCCAACGAGGACGACGGTGACGGCGGTGACGACGGTGACGACGGCGCGGCGACGGCGGTCCGGATGCGCAACTGCCCCTTCCACGCCGTCGCCGAGCAGTTCCCACCGCTGGTGTGCGGTATGAACCTCGCACTGCTGGAAGGGCTGTTGGGGACGGACGGTCCGGTCCGGGCGCGGATGGACGCGCGGCCGGGCGAGTGCTGTGTGGTGGTCGAGGCTTCTAAAAACAATGATGATTGACATAGAAACTCGGGCCGTGCTGGGATGAGGCATGACTTCGTCCCGGCCTGCTCATCCCGCCCTGCACGATCAGCCCGCCCAGCTCGCCCAACTCAACCTCGCCACGCTGCTCCACCCGATCGACGACCCGCGGATCGCGCCGTTCGTCGAGCTGCTCGACCCGGTCAACGCCGCCGCCGACGGGGCGCCCGGATTCGTCTGGCGGCTGGTCGAGGACGGCACGGACGACGCCACCGGCCTGCGCCCGGCGGGCGCGGACGTCATCGTCAACCTGTCGGTCTGGGAGAACCACGAAGCCCTGTGGGAATTCGCCTACCGCAGTGGGCACTTGGAGGCGATGCGGCGCCGGCGCGAATGGTTCGCACGGCACGTCGAGGCGCATCTGGTGCTCTGGTGGGTGCCCGCCGGGCACCGTCCGGACGTCGGCGAGGCGCTGGAGCGGCTGGCGCACCTACGGGCGCACGGGCCCTCGCCGCGGGCGTTCACCTTCGCCTCCGCGTTCAGCGCGGAGGAGGCCCGGTCGCTGACGGGGTGAAGGGGCAGAGGAGGAGAGCGGGTCCGGTCAGACCAGCGGCAGTGCCATCTCCAGTTCGCGGGCGGCCGGGTCCAGCGGGTAGGGCTTGGTGCCGCCGGTGAGTTCGAAGCCCCGGCGCCGGTAGAAGGCGGCGGCCCTGGCGTTGTCCTCGTGCACGGTCAGCAGCAGGCGCCGCGCGCCCGTCTCCCGGGCCCAGGCGACGATCGCATCCAGCATGGTGTCCGTCACCCCGCGCTCGCGGCCCCGGTGCTCCGGGTGGACCCAGACGCCGACCAGCAGCGCCGTCCCGGGCTCGGGCGTGAAGCCGATCATCGTCCCGACCCACTCCCCCGCCCCGGTGCCGTCGTCGTGCACGGCCGCCAGACCGACGCTGCCGGGCTCGTTGACCCGGCGGATCCGGGAGTGCCACTCCTCGTCGCCGTGTGCCAGCGCCGTCTCGTAGGTCTCCAGGAAGGCCATCGGGGTGTCCATCAGCTGCGCGAGGCGCACCTCCCGCAACCGCTCCCAGTCCGTGTCCGTCCGGCCGATCCGCTCGATCCGGTAGGTCATGACGGCCCTCCCCGCAATGGTCCTCGCTCGGACACATTCGACACATTCGACACAGGAGCATAGGCACCAGCACGGGAGCGGACGGCGGCGGGGGGCTGTCGGCGCAGGTCAGGCGCAGGTCAGGGGCCGGTCGGGAGCCGGTCGGGGGCGGCGGGGCGGATAGGGTGCGACGGGGCGGACCCCACCGCGTCCCGCCGACCTGCGCATCTGCCTACCCGACCTGCCGATGGAGGCCCGCCATGCCCACCGCCCACGCCGCCGCCGAAGCCTCCGGACCGTCCGGACCGTCGATCGCGCGGTTCGGGTTGGGCACCGCGGCCGTCGGACGGCCCGGGTACATCACGCTCGGCCGCGACCTCGACCTCCCGGCCGAGCGCACCGTGGACGCCCTGCGCGCGCGGACCCACGCCCTGCTCGACGCCGCGTTCGCCGCCGGCGTGCGCTACTTCGACACCGCCCGTTCCTACGGCCGCGCGGAGGAGTTCCTCGGCGCCTGGCTCGCCGCCCGGCCGCAGGCCGCGGCCGAGGTGACGGTCGGCAGCAAGTGGGGATACACCTACACCGCCGACTGGCAGGCCTCCGGGGTGCCGGTGCACGAGGTCAAGGAGCACTCGACGGCCGTCTTCGACCGTCAGGTGCGGGAGAGCCTCGCGCTGCTGGGCCGCCGTCCGGACGTCTACCTGGTGCACTCGGTCACGCCGGACAGCCCCGCGCTCAGCGACCCCGCACTGCACGCCCGGCTGGCCGCGCTGGCCGCCGAGGGCGTGCGGGTCGGCCTGTCGACCAGCGGCCCGGAGCAGGCGGCGGCGGTCCGGGCGGCGCTGGCGGTGACGGTGGACGGCCGGCCGCTGTTCGGCGCCGTGCAGTCGACCTGGAACCTGCTGGAGCCCTCGGCCGGCCCGGCGCTGGCCGAGGCGCACGCGGCGGGCCTGCTCGTCGTGGTCAAGGAGGGCATGGCCAACGGCCGGCTCGCCGACCGCAACGCCACCGGTCCGGACACCGCCGCCCTGCGCGAGCTCGCCGCCCGGACCGGCGCCTCCTGCGACGCCCTCGCGCTGGCGGCCGTCGCCGCGCAGCCCTGGGCGGACGTGGTGCTCTCCGGTGCGGCCACCACCGACCAGCTCGCCTCGAACCTGGACGCCGTCGGGCTCGCCCTCGACGCCGCCGCGTCGGCCGGTCTCGCGTCGCTCGCCGAACCGGCCGGGCGGTACTGGAGCACGCGCTCGGCGCTGCCCTGGGCCTGACGGTTCCGGGCGGGCGGCGCCGTCAGCGCGGGGCGCGGCGGACCGTCAGCATGTCCTGGGTGTGGCCGATGGCGTAGCCGCCGTCCGGCCGGGCGAAATGGCGCTCGACGTAGGCGGTCAGTTCGTCCCGGTCGGGCAGCCGGTCCAGGACGGCCAGGTCGGCCACGTTCACCATGAACTCCGCGACGTCCACCGCCTCCGCCAGCCGGTCCGTCCGGTAGCAGAGGTCGAGGGTCTCCAGGGCCACCGCGTGCTCCGGTCCCTGTTCCGCCAACTGCTCGGCGAGCGGCCGCAGGTCGTAGCGCACGCCGGCGAAGTGCGCGGCCATCCGCATGCAGGGGCTGTCCGGGTTCTGCAGCACGACCAGCAGCGTCCCGCCGGGCGCCGCCCAGTCCAGGACCCGGCCGACGGTGCGCAGCCAGTCCTCCGGCGGCACGTAGTAGAGCACGTGGGAGAGGTGGACGAGGTCCGCCGGCTCGGGCGGTTCGGCCGCGTCGATCGGGTCCGGCAGGACGAGGGCGTCCGGGCAGACGGCGCGGAGCCGCTCGCGCATCACCGCGCTGGGCTCGATCGCCACCGTGCGCTCGAAGTACTGCGCGAGGTGGGCGGTGGTCCGGCCCTCGCCGGCGCCGACGTCCAGCAGCACCCGGCGCCGGTCCAGGCCGGTGGCCGCGTCCGGCGCCGTTCCCGTCGCTGTGCCCGTACCTTTCTCCGTACTCGTGCCCGCTCCCGTGCTGGTCCGCATGGTCCCCATGGCGCGGTCTCCTCGTCGACGCGGCGTGTCCGGCCGGGCCAGTCCACCGCAGCGCCCCGCACCGGCCGCGCAGGCACGTTCCTGCCCGCGTGTCGTGGAGCGCGCACCCCTTGTGGACGTCCGGCGCCGTCCCCGGCCTGCGGCTCCCCGACCTGCGCCGACGCCGCCGGGCACGCCGACCCCGGCCGGACCGCCGCCGTCCGATCACCGTGCATGTCGCGGCCATGTCCGCGATCGCCGCGCCCGGCACGCTCGGGGCAACCGGCGGGGCGCACCCCGCACCCGTCCGGTCCCTCCCGCACCACCCCGCCGGAAGGAAGTCCACCGCCCGTGTCCCGTACCGCCCGCACGCGCCACTACCTGATGTGCCGTCCGACGCACTTCACGGTCGACTACTCGATCAACCCGTGGATGGAGCCGGCTAAGCCGACCGACGCCGACCGCGCCGTCGCCCAGTGGGAGCAGTTGTACGCGCTGTTCCAGGAGCTGGGCCACACCGTCGAGTTGATCGAGCCGCTGCCCGGCCTGCCCGACATGGTGTTCGCGGCCAACGGCGCGACCGTGGTCGACGGCACCGCCCTGGTCGCCCGGTTCCGGCACGAGGAGCGCGCGGACGAGGCGCCGGCGTACGTGGAGTGGTTCCGTTCGCGCGGCTACCGGGCGGTGCACCGGGCCGAGTTCACCAACGAGGGCGAGGGCGACTACCTGCTGGTCGGCGACCGCATCCTGGCCGGCACCGGCTTCCGCACGGACCGGCGGGCGCACGCCGAGACGGAGCGCGTCCTCGGGCGCCCCGTGGTCACCCTGGAGCTGGCCGACCCGCGCTACTACCACCTGGACACCGCGCTCGCGGTGCTCGACCACGACGAGGTCATGTACTACCCGGCCGCCTTCTCCCCCGAGAGCCGGCGCACCCTGGCCGGGCTGTACCCGGACGCCGTGCTCGCCACCGACGAGGACGCGGCCGTGTTCGGCCTCAACGCCGTCTCGGACGGCCGCCGGGTGGTGCTGCCGGAGGCGGCGGTCGGGCTGGCGGCGCGGCTGCGGGAGCGGGGCTTCGAGCCGATCGGGATCGACGTCACCGAGCTGCTCAAGGCGGGCGGCAGCGTGAAGTGCTGCACCCTGGAGCTGCGCGGCGCCCCGGCCTGACGGGCCCGGCCCGAGCGCCCGGGGCACCCGGTAGCGGACGGCGTGCGGGGGGCGGCCGGCGGAAAACCGGATGCGGCCCCCGCACCACCCGGTGCTACTGTCGTTGCGGCCGGCCGCGGGACTCCGGTGCGACTTCCGGAATGTGCCTCTACCGCAATGATTCGCAGTTCGTACCCCCATTCCCCGGCCGGCCGTCCGAACTACGACGACCGCCACCGGGCGGCGCGGGTTCCGCAGCGGTACGCCCGACCGTCCGGGCCGTGACGTGCGTGCGCCCGGGTGCTCCGGCCGGCGGGTTGAGCCGGCCGGAGCACCCGGGCGGTGACGCGGTCAGAAGATGATCCTCCAGCTGTCGATGCGGCCCGAGTCGATGCGGTACATGTCCTGCACCCGGAGCCGCCAGGTGCCGTTGGCCTGCTGGGCGGAGGCGTCCACCGTGTAGGTCTCGAGCACGTTGTCGGCCGAGTCGCCGACGCTGGCCTTCTTCAGCGAGTACACCGTCCCGTCCGGGCCGATCAGGTCGACGGCCAGGTCACCGCGCCAGGTGTGCTTGATGTCCACGGCCACCTTGAGGTCGCTCGGCGCCGCGCCCGGGATCCGGTCGACGACGACGTCCGAGAAGACCGCCGGGCCGCCGTCCGGGATCGGCACGGCGGTGGCGTTGGCGAAGATGCCCCGGGAGACCTTCCAGGCGAACGTGGTCGAGAGCTGCCGGTTGTGGGAGGCCTTGGCGGTGACGGTCACCGTGTAGGTCCCGGCCGTGGCCGGGTTCCCGGTGATGCGGCCGGTGACCGGGTGGAGCCGGACGCCGTCGGGGAGGCCGGTCGCGTGGTAGGTGACGGCGCCGGGGTTGAAGTTGATGGCCTTGACCTCGAGTTCGGCGGGCGCGCCGACCTCGGTGACCTGGTCGGCGACGGGGTCGACGAGCAGGCCGTCGACGACGCGCGGGCCGACGTTGACCGCCGCCCAGGCGTTGGCGGCGTTCATGTACGTGGCGCTGAGCTGCCCGTACAGGTCGGCGGTGGCCCGGAGGGTGGCGGTGCGGGCCGCGGCGTAGTCGGTGGACGAGGTCATGTAGGTGGTGAGCGCCCGGTACCAGATCCTGGCGGCGGCGTCCCGGCCGATGGCGGTCACCGGCAGGCCGTCGGAGGTCGGGGAGTCGTAGGACACCCCGTCGACGGTCTTGGCACCGCTGCCCTCGGAGGCCAGGTAGAACCAGTGGTTGGCGGGGCCGGAGGAGTAGTGCACGTCGACGGTGCCGAGGTCGGCCGACCAGGCGTCCCGCGACTTGCCGTCCTTCGAGGGCTTGTCCATGTACCGCAGCGGGGTGCCGTCGCCCCGGATGTCGATCTTCTCGCCGACCAGGTAGTCGCCCCGGTCCTCGGGGTTGCCGGCCCAGAACTCGATGGCGGCGGCCATGATGTCGGAGGTCGCCTCGTTCAGGCCGCCGGACTCGCCGCCGTAGATCAGGCCGGCGGTGGCGGAGGTGATGCCGTGGGTCATCTCGTGGCCGCCGACGTCGATCGAGGTGAGCGGCTTGACGTTGCCCGCGCCGTCCCCGTACGTCATGCAGAAGCAGGTGTCGGACCAGAACGCGTTGACGTAGTTGCTGCCGTAGTGCACCCGGGTGTAGGCGCCGACGCCGTCGTCCTTGATGCCGTCGCGGCCGTGGACGGTCTGGTAGTAGTCCCAGGTGAGTTGGGCGCCGTAGGCGGCGTCCACGGCGGCGGTCTGCCGGTTGGCGACGGTGCCGTCGCCCCAGGTGTCGGTCGGGTTGGTGAACAGCGTCCTGGTGGAGCTGGTGCCGTTCAGGTCGTACGTGCTGTGGCCGCCCCGGGTGGGGTCGGTCAGCGCGTAACCGCCGCCGTCGGCCGCGGAGGTGCCTATGGTGACCTGGCCGGAGTACTTGCTGGTGCCCAGGCCGGTCTCGATGCCCTGGTACTCGAAGATCTTCTTGCCGGAGTTCGCGTCCGTGACGACGTGCAGCTCGGAGGGCGTGCCGTCCTCCTGGGTGCCCGTCACGACCGTCTCCCACGCGAGCCGCGGGGTGCCCGATCCGGCCCAGACCACCTTGCGGGCGTCGCCGGCCGCCGCCCCCGCCACCTTCGCGCCCGCGGCGCCGGCGAGCGCGAGGCCCTTCGCCGTCTCGGCGCTCTCCTCGGGGCTGGTGTCGACGGCGATGTCCGCACCGGTGGCCCGGGTGACGCCCTTGCTGGAGCCGTCGCGGGCGGTGTGCACGACCAGGTCGCCGCCGAGCACCGGCAGTCCGTCGAAGGTCCGCTCGTAGCGGGTGTGCACGGTGCCGTCCGCGTCCTTGGTGACGCCCCGGACGACCAGGGCCTCCTTCGGACCCAGTTTCAGCGCGGCGGCCGTCCTCGTCCTGTTCGCGTCGGCGGCGGCCAGCAGGGCGCCGCGCTGCGCGGCCGACAGGGAGGCCGGCAGCGCGCCGGCGAAGGCCCGCTCCCCTGCGGGCGCCCCGCTCGGGCCGTCCGCCGCGGAGGCGACACCGGCGGGCAGGGCGGCCACGATCATCGCGGCGCCGGCGATCAACGCGCTCACGGGGACGGACTTCTTGCGGAATCGAGTCACACGGAACTCCTTCTGCGACGGCCGGGTTCAGGCGGCCGGAGTCAGCCGGGCGGTCGAGAGGGGCACCGCCCGGTAGAGCTGGTGGTTCGACTGGCTGGAACGGCCTTCGGCGTACTCGCCGCGCGGCGCGCTGCCCGGGCGACTGCCAGGGCCTCGGCGGCGGGACGGTACACAGTGCCATTTTTGGTGAGGGCATGTCATCAACGGCACTGCAAGTTGGCCGAAATGCTCCGCCGACGACCGAAGGCTGCCCGCACCGGCGCATTCACAGGAACGCGGCCCCGGTGCCCTCCTCGTGGCCGCGTCCGTCACGGCAACCGCGGCCGGTCGTGCGGGCCGCGAAACCGGGTTGGCTCATCCGATTCGTCCCGATAGCATCCGAGGACCGGATGGGCGACTGGCGCCGTACCGGTGCTGCTCAGCAGCGTGACAGACGCGGGGGCGGTCCTTGTGGAGACGTACGGCGACCTCGTCGCCGCCGAGGACGTGCTGCTGTTCGTCAACGCCGCGATCACCGGCACCGGCCAGCGCGAGTTCCACGGCGGGGCCGCCGAGCAGCAGCTCTCGCTCGACTTCCTGCACGAGTACATGCTCGTCAACTACCGCGGCCCGTACGCCGCCGCGCTCGCCCTCGACATCAACGACCACAACTCCGCCCTGATCGTCCGCCGCCTGCTGGAGACCTCCCGCGACGCCACCGACGAGCAGCGCCGCACCGAGGGCCGGCTGATCGCCCGACGGCTGCGGCTGCTGCCGCCGCAGCGGGTCTACCGGCTGATCGGCGAACTGCGCCGGGCCAAGGTCAACAACCGCCGCACCCGGGCGATCCTGCGCGACTGGCTCGCCACCCGGCCCGACCAGGCCCTCGACGCCGTCAAGTACCGCGCCGGGCTCAAGCTCGCGCTGCGCCACACCCATCTGCGCCCCGTCGCGGAGGAGACCGGCGACTTCCTGTACGCCCCGCGCCGGCGCCCCAAGTACACCGCGCCGCTGCTGGACGCCTGGCGGCGCGCCCACTACGAGCAGGGCGCGCTCTACGAACTGCCGTACACCGTCGCGGAGGGCTTCGCGAACCGCCACGGCATCCCCCGGGCCGCCTTCCTGAAGAAGATCGAACCGCGGCTGACGGCCCTGGAGCGGCTGCGCCTGCAGGAGTCCGCCCGGGCGCTCGGCGCCACCGCCGTCACCTCCGACGCCGCCGCGCTCGCCCGGATGCCGCTCACCCGGCTCGCCTCGTACGTGCTGGGCCTGCCGCCCGCCGACCGGACCGCCCGCCGCGCCGAACTGACCGACGCCCTGCGGGGCGCGGCGCGCCGGGCGGTGCGCGCGGCCGGGGCGGAGGAGGGCAGCTGGGGCCGGGTCACGGCCGTCCTCGACGACAGCTGGTCCGCGTACGGCTCGGGCGTCAAGCGCCGCCGGCCGCTCGCCGCCGCGCTCGCCTGCCACTTCCTGCTGGCCGCGCTGGCCGGCGAGTACACGGCGCTGTGGACCTCGGGGCACGGCGACGCGCTGCTCGCCCGCCCGGCCGGGCCGACCCCGCTCGGGCGCCGCATCCTGGACGCGCTGGACACCGCGCCCGAGCGACTGGTGATCGTCTCCGACGGCTGGGACAACGCCCCGCCCGGGCTGGCCGCCGAGGTGCTGCGGGTGTGGCGCACCCGGCTCGACCCGGAGCACCGGACCAGCATCGTGCACCTCAACCCGGTGTACGACGCGGAGGGCTTCGACGTCCGCCGGCTCGCGCCGACGGTGCCAACCGCCGGGCTGCGCGACGCCGAGGACGTGCCCGCCCTGGTCGAGTTCGCCCGCTTCGCCGAGGGCCGGACGGACCTCTCGGAGCTGACGGCGCACCTGGCGGCCCGCACCGAGCGGTTCCTGGCGGCGGAGGGCGCGGTGCGCGGACCGGTGGCCCCCGCCGCCGGATCCACCGGGACCACCGGGACCGCCGGGATCACAGGGACCGCCGGGACCACAGGGACCACAGGGACCGCCGCCACCGAGACCGCTGAGGAGACCGTCCGATGACCACCACCCCGGCCGCCCCGGCGTTCCGCCTCGACCTCACCGGCCTCGACACCCGTCCCGCCCAGGTGTGGGGCGGCGTGCGCCTGGTGCCCCTGGTCCGCGCCGAGCCGATCGAGGACCTCCGCCTCCACCAGGAGCTCTACGAGCCGGAGTACACCGCCGTCCCGGTCGGCCCCCGCACCGACTACCTCGCCTTCGTCCCGCACGGCTTCGTCGCCGACTGGACCCGTGACGGCACCCCCGCCGCCGCCTACGGCACCCGGCTCGACACCCCCTCCGCCATCACCGCGAGCACCCCGCCCGAGCGGGTCCGGGTCCGGGTGCCGCGCCGGATCGCCAAGCGCGAGAACCGCACCCGGCTGCGCTTCCTGCCGCTGCACCTCGCCCTGGAGGGCTATCTCTCCCTGCACTTCGGCGGCCCGTCGATCGCCTGGGAGGAGTACTCCGAGCGCGCGCTGCGGAACGGCCTCTCGCCGCGCGCCGAGGAGGCGTACGCCGGCGACCGGGTCCGCGGCCTCGCCGACGCCCTGCGGGTCTTCGAGATCCACCCCGGCCAGTGCGGCCTGGTCGTGTACGTGGCCGACGCGCTCGCCGCGGCCTTCGTCGTCCCGCACCCCGACGACTACCGGGCGCTGCACCGGACCCTGCTGCTCGACCTCTTCGGCGAGCTGATCCACCACTACGCCCTGCTGTCCGCCCCCGTCCCGGACTTCCGGGCCGATCTGCGCACGGCCGGTCCGATCAACTCGACGGCCGAGCTGCGCGCGGCCGTCGACGGCCAGGAGCGCGCCTGGGCGGCCTTCCACGACGACACCATGGCCGGCGGCCTGCTGGACCCGGACTACCGGTCGCGGACGGTGCGCCGCCTGGGCCGTTTCCGCCTCGACCGGTTCCGGCCGGAGTTCCGCCCCAAGCAGGAGAACCACATCGGCGAGGCGATCACCGACGAGCACGGCCGGCTCGCCTACCTCAAGACCTTCCGCCTCTCCGAGGCCCAGGTCCGCCGCGGCCACCTGCTGGACCGCCTCGCCGCCCACGACTGGCACCTGCCGACAACCGCCACCGCGCTCGGCCTCACCGAACCCCAGCTCGGCCTGCGCCTCGAAGGCGCCGGCTTCGGGAGCCTGCTGCGCCAGGACGTCCTGGACCACTACCGCCGCGCCGCGCGCCAGTAGGGCGAATCCCGTCCCGGCGCCGCCCTGCCACCGCACCTGCCTCCGCCGTGCCCCGGGCATGGTGCGTGAGCGGGCGTGGGGCGATGATGGGAGAAGGTTCGTGGAAGGACGGTCGGCGATGACCCGACAGCCGTGCGCATCCTCCGCCGAGGACGACCGCGACGCCCCCGCCCGCACCCGTGCGAACCGGTCCCCGGACGACGGGACCCGCCCGTAGGGCGGCCGGCGATGCCAAGGGGAACCGGACGACCGGTGGGCCGGGTCGTGGCCCCGGCGCTGCTGAGCTCCGTGGTCGCGGTGGGGTCGCTGCTGCTCGCACCGGTGGCTCACGCCGACGCCGGCCTCCGGCTGTCCCCCGGCCACGGGACCGCGGGGACCACCCGCGTGACGGTCGACGGAACGGGATTCGGCGCCTGTCCGCCCGACACGAAGAACGTCCAATTACGGTGGGACGACGGCGCCGACCTGGGAACACCCTCGATCCGGCCGGACGGAAGCATCAGCACGTCCTTCACCGTGCCGGCGAACGCCCGTCCGGCCCCGCACCAGGTCACGGCCACCTGCCGCGCCTACCCCGGGCCCAACGTCAAGGCGCCCGACACCCAGAACTTCCGCGGCCCCTTCGACGTCACCGCGGCCGCGACCTTCACCGTCGAGCCCGCGCCGCCGGGCGTCCTCACCCTCGACCCGGCGAGCGGCGCCGCCGGTACGACCTTCCGGGCGCGCGGCACCGGATTCTCCTGCCCCGCCGGTGAGCCCGTCGTCCTGCGCTGGGAGCAGCGCGAGCTGGGCCGGGTGCAGGCCCCCAGCGGCACCTTCGATCAGCAGGTCACCGCGGCCGCCGACGCGCCGCCCGGCACCCACCCGGTGGAGGCCGCCTGCGACCCGTCCGCGGAGCACGACACCACGGCGACGTTCACAGTCCTCACCCCCACGAGCACCGGAAGTCCGGCCGGACCACTGACCGGGCAGGCCACGCCCGACGACTCGCCGAACACGTCGGCCGGCACCCCGGCGGGCGCGGGAGCAGTCCTGCGGGCGCAGCCGAGCAGTGGACGTCCCGGGCAGCAGGTGGTGCTCACCGGGAGCGGCTACGCCTGCCGCGGCACCGAGGCGGAACTGACCTGGAACGGCGTGGTGTGGGAGCGCGTCGGCACCGGCACCGGCGACGGTTTCACCGTCACCACCCGGGTCGCCGGCGACGCCCGGCCCGGGCACTACCGGCTGCGCGCCGTCTGCCCGGACCGTCCGGCGATGGCCGGGTCCACGGACTTCGAGGTGCTGGCCGCCGACGTGGTTCCCGGACCGGGCGGCGGAGACGCGGCACCCACCGCGCTGGTGGTCGGCTCGACGGCCGGCGGCGCCGTGGTGCTCGCCGCCCTCGCCGGTACCTACGTGCTCGGCCGGCGGCGGGGACCGCACTGGGCGTCGGCGCACGTCGCGGTCGCCCCGGTGGCCGGTGCGCCGCCGCGGCCGCTGGTCACCGAGACGGACGACCCGGCCGGGCCCGGCCGCACCGTCCGGCTGGAGAGCCGGGAGGAGCCCGGTACGCAGCGCGTCGAGGAGACGCCCGGGGTCGGGCCGACCGGCGGGCAGGTCAGTGCCGGGGAGACCGGTGCCGAGGAGGGGGGAACGACGGAGGAGGAGCCATGACCACCGCCACCCTCACCGATCCGGCGACCGCGCGGGCGTTGCTGTTCGGGGCGGACACGCCCGGCAGCGCCGTCGACGCGCTCACCGAGTCCCTGCACGAACACGGAACCGTCGGCACCCTGCTGCACGGTGTCCCGCGGCTGACCGGCGCGGCCGGGCAGGCCGTCGAGCGCGAGGTGGCCACCGCGCTGGACCGCCAGCTCGGGCGCGACCTGTTCGGTTTCGCCGCCGCCGGCTGGTCCCGGTACACCGCCCTGACCGCGGCTGCCCGGCGCACCCGGGCCGACCCCGCGTCGGAGGAGGTGGTGGCACTCGCCGACCACCGCATCACCTCGGCCAACAGCCCGCGTGTCGATCTGCTCGTCGACGGCACTCCGGTCGGCTCGGTCCGGATGGAGCTGACGCTCGTCATCGAGCTGGCGGGCATCGTCGCGGTGGTCCGACGGGCCCGTCTGGTGGCGCTGCGTGCGGGACGTTGCACCGTCACCGGGGCGCTCACGGTGGACCGGGAGAAGATCGTCCAGCGCAGCCGCCGGTACGACCTGCCCGGCGCGGTGGCCTTGCGGAACGGCATCCCGCTGCTCGCGGACGAAGCGGCCCCGCCGGCGGCCGGGGCAGGTACGGAGGCCCGGGCCGGGGCGGCAACCGACGCCCGGGCCGGGGAGGAGACCGAACGCCTTCCGCAGGCCGACGGGGCCGCGGCGGCACGGGCCCGGGCGGAGACCGAACGCCTTCCGCGGACCGGCCACCGGGTCGCCTGACGGACCGGACAGCCGGACCGGACAGCCGGACCGGACGCGGCGGGCGAGGGCGCGCGGGGGCGGTAGACGGCCCCGGTCGTGAAACCTGTGGCGCTCGGGCGCCCGGGGCGGCTAGGCTCCGGGCCGATGAAGACTTCCGCTCCTCACGAAGTGGGGGTCCGGTCCACGCAAGGTGAGTGCTGATGAGCGCTCACCTCGCGACCGGGAATCCCCGACTCTCCTTCTGGCTGCACGTGCGCGAGTTCGCCGTGCCGGCCTCGGTCATCGAAACCGCGACAGCCCGGCGCCTCGCCGGGGACTGGGCCGGGGCGTGTGCCGCCGCCCGGGTCGATGTCGACCTCGATCTGCGGTCCGCCGCCCGGCGCCACGGGCGCGAGCTGGCCGACCGACTCCGCCGTGACCTCCGGGCGTTGGCGCCCGACCTGCTGCGCTGGCACCTGCCGAGGGTCGCGCCGGTCGGGTTGCTGCGGCCCGGGCTGACCCTCTCGCTCGCCAGGTACGGCGCGGTGCACCTGGTGGTGCGCACGCCGCCGGGCCGGGCGAGCGGCGGACAGCGGTTCAGCCTCGCCCTCCAGGACGGCACCGCACCCCGCCGGCCCGCCCACGGACGGGCGCCGGAACATCCGGCCGACGCGTCGCACCCGCATCCGCACCCCAGTGCGCGGTTCCGGCTGGACCTGCACCGCCACCTCTGGGACGCCGGCCGGAGCGGCGAACTGCCGCTCCGCTCCGGGGGCCCCGAGCGGTGGGCGGCCGAGGCCCGGATCCTGCTCCGCGCGGAGGGCCGCCCCGACGGCGAAGGGGCCGTGCGGGTGCGGCTCGGAGCACGCGAGGTGGTGGTCGGGACGGGCACCGGCGGGCATACGGTGCCGCCCGTCCTCCCCGCCACGCTCCCCCTGCTGCCCGAAGCGGCGGTGCGGGTGCCTCCCGATCTGGAGCTGCTCCGGGCCGGGCTGATCGGCCCCGAGGGCCTGCATCCGCTGGTCGCCGCGGCCCTCGCCCCCACCGCTGCCGCGCCACCGGCCGACCCCGGCCCGTCGCCCGGCCGTCCGCGCGTCGTGCGGTGCCGAGGCAGCCTCCACCGGATCGGCCTGGTCGACGGGGTGCTCACCGCGCTCGACCACCGTCCCGACGAAATCCGCCGCGAAGAGCTGCTGATGGAACTCACCGGCACCCCGCTGCCCTGCCTGCAGACCATCGACGACGCCCACCGCCGCCCGGAGAGCCTCGCCGACGTCCGCGCACGCCTCGACCACGGCGACACCGCCGGAGCGCTGGCCGCCGTCGAGGCCCTGCTCGGCCCGGACGCCATGCTGCGCACCGGCCCCCTGCGGGACGCGCTCGCGGAGGCCGCCGAACGGCGGGTCGCCCACGGCCTGTTCCGGGCCGGCCTCGCCGACCCTGCGCCGCGCCGGACGGACCACTTCCGGCCGCCCGGGCCCTGGCCGCGGCCGCAGGAGCACCGCGCCCACCCGCGGCACGCCAGCTCGCGCTGACGCCACCCCGCTTCGACCCGCCCTGCCTGTCTTCCGCCCTGCCGTCTTCCGCCCTGCCTTCTTCCGCCCTGCCTGTCTCCCGAAAGGACGCCACCACATGCCTCTTGCTGCCCCGATGCCCCAACTCGACGTCGCCGCAGAGCTCCTGGAGCTGCTCTCCGCCACCACCACCGAACCGCGCCCCGACGACCGGCTGGCTGCCCTGACCCTCACCGTGGCCGCCGACCTGCCGGTGCTCCTGTGGGGCGAACCGGGGATCGGCAAGACCGCCGCCCTCACCCAACTCGCCGACACCCTGCGCCTGCCGCTCACCACCGTCATCGCGAGCGTGCACGAGCCCTCCGACTTCGCCGGGCTGCCCGTGCTCGGCGACGACCCGGCCGTGCAGGGCGTCCCGATGGCCCCGCCGGACTGGGCGGTCCGGCTGGTCAGGTCCGGCCGGGGCCTGCTGTTCCTGGACGAGCTCTCCACCGCGCCGCCCGCCGTCCAGGCCGCGTTGCTGCGCCTGGTGCTCGAACGCCGCATCGGCTCCCTCCAACTCCCGCCCGGGGTCCGGATCGTGGCGGCCGCCAACCCCCGCTCCTCGGCGGCCGACGGCTGGGAGCTGAGCCCGCCGCTGGCCAACCGGTTCGTCCATCTGCCGTGGCAGCACGACCACGAGGTGGTGGTGCGCGGCCTCGGCGGCACCTGGCCGCGCGCCGTGCTGCCGGAGCTCGACCCGGCGCGGCTGCCGGAGGCGGTGGCCCTCGCCCGCCGCGCGGTGTGCGAACTCCTCGCCGTACGCCCGGCGCTCGTCCACCGGCTGCCCGGCAGCGACGCCCAGCGGGGCGGGGCCTGGCCGTCGCCCAGGAGTTGGGAGATGACGGTCCGGCTGATCGCCTTCGCCACCGCCGCCGGGGCCTCGCGCGAGGTGCTGGCGCTGCTGGTGCGGGGCACGGTCGGGGACGGGCCCGGTCTGGAGCTGATGGCGGCGATGGACCGGATGGACCTCCCCGACCCGGAGGCGCTGCTCGCCGACCCGGCCGCCGCCGTGCTGCCGGAGCGCGGGGACCTCCGGCAGGCCACCCTGGAGGGTGTGGTGGACGCCGTCCGGCGCCGCCCGGACCGGGCGCGCTGGGACGCGGCGTGGGCGCTGCTGGCGCGGGCGGTGGAGAGCGGGGCCCCGGACGTCGCGGTCGTCCCCGCGACCACGCTCGCCGCGCTGCGGCAGGCCGACTGGGAGGTGCCGGCGACGATCGACCGTCTCGCCGGGGCGGTCGCGCTGTCCCGGCGGGCGGACCGCGCGGTGGCGCGGGTCGCGGCGGCCGACGGGGCCCGCCGGTGAGCGCGCCGTCCGCGGTCCCGGTGCCGGTACCGCTCCCACGGGCCACGCGGAACAGGCAGGACACTCACGGCATCAGGGCGCCGCGGGCCGGCCGACTCGACGTCGACAAGCTGTACGCCGCCCGGCTGCACGCGGTCCGCGTCCGCCCCTACCTGGCCACGGCGCTGTTCGCCCTGCACGTCGTGGAGTCCCGCGACGTCCCGACGATGGCCGTGGACGAGCACTGGCGCTGCTACGTCTCGCCGTCGTTCGTCGCCCTGATGCCGGTGGAGGAGCTGGCGGGCGTCTGGGTGCACGAGGTGTCGCACCTGCTGCGCGACCACCACGGACGCGGCGACCGGGTCGCCCGCGAGCGCGGTCTGCACAGCGTCGCCGACCGGCTGCGGACGAACATCGCCGCGGACTGCGAGATCAACGACGACATCTACGGCGAGGGGCTGGTCCGGCCGGCGGGCGCGGTGCTGCCCGGGGACCTGGAACTGTCCGACGGCCGGCTGATGGAGGACTACCTCCGGCAGTTCGGACTCGGGCCGCTGACCGAGCGGTTCGCCTGGCTGGACTGCGGCAGCGGCGCCGACGGCCTAGTCCGCGGCTGGGACCTCGGGCCGGAGGGCGCGCACGGGCTGAGCCCGCAGGAGCGGGACGCGGTGCGGTTCCGGGTCGCGCAGGGGATCCTCGGCCGGCCGGGCGACGCACCGGCCGGGTGGCGGCGGTGGGCCGAGCAGGCGTTCCACCCGCCGCAGCGGTGGCGGGAGTTGCTGGGCACGGCGGTGCGCTCGGCGGTGTCGGGCCCGGGCTCGGGCGGCGACTACTCGTACGGCCGCCCGGCCCGCCGGTCGGCCGCGCTGCCCGGCGCGGTGCTGCCCTCCCTGCGGCGGCGCCCGCCCCGGGTGACCGTGGTCGTCGACACCTCCGGGTCGGTCAGCGACGCCGAGTTGGGCGGCGCGCTGCTGGAGGTCGCGGAGATCGTCCGGGCCGTGGGCGGCCGCCGTGACCTGGTCACCGTGGTGTCCTGCGACGCGGCCGCGCAGACCGCGCAACGGCTCTGCCGGGAGGGGGACATCGCCCTGGTGGGCGGCGGCGGGACGGACCTCCGGGAGGGGTTCGCCACCGCCCTGCGGACCTGGCCCCGGCCGGACGTCGTCGTGGTGCTGACGGACGGTCAGACTCCTTGGCCGACCGCGCAGCCGTCCTGCCGGACGGTGGTGGGCCTGTTCGGCCGACCGGGCCGGTGGAGCGAGAACAGTACCGAGTACCGGCGGCCGGAGCCGCCCGGCTGGGCCCGGGTGGTGACGCTCGGGTCGGCGGCGGGCGACCCGTACTGACCGGCCGCGAGCCCCCTTTCGGCCTCGGCACGCCCCCAACTCCTTGACGAAAGCATGACATTGACGCACCATCAACCTCGCGGCGCCGCATCTCCTCCAACGTTCCGTCCCTACGGACCCCCCACAGGAGGACAGTCATGCGACTGCCCCGCCGAGGGAAGCCCGCCACGGCCACCGCCGTCCTGCTGGCGCTCGCCCTCGCCACCCCGCTCAGCATCCAGGCCGTCACCCCGGCCGCCGCCGTCCAGCCGGACTCCGTCGCCTCCGCCGCCTCGGCCGGCGACGCCGACTCCGCCCGGCAGTACCGCCTCGACGGCCCCCGCACCGTCGCCGAACGCACTGCCGTCGCCGCCACCGGAGCCTCGGTCGACGCCGTCATGGCCGACTCGGTGACGGTCACGGCCACACCCGCCGAGGCCGCCCGGCTGCGGGCGCTCGGCTGGTCCCCCGTCCCGCTGCCGGGCCCCCGGTACGGCGACGGGCCCGCCGGGCAGGCCGAGTCCGGCGCCGCGCTGTACGACTTCCCGTCCGCCGACTCCGGCTACCACAACTACGCGGAGGCCGCCGCCGACATCGACGCCGTCGTGGCCGCGCACCCCGACATCATGAGCAAGCGGGTCATCGGCACCTCCTACGAGGGCCGGCCGATCGTCGCCGTCAAGATCAGCGACAACGTCGGTACCGACGAGAACGAACCCGAGGTGCTCTTCACCGCCCACCAGCACGCCCGCGAGCACCTCACCGTCGAGATGTCGCTCTACCTGCTGCACGAACTCGGCGACAAGTACGCCACCGACAGCCGGATCGCCAATGTCGTCAACAACCGGGAGATCTGGGTGGTCCCGGACCTCAACCCGGACGGCGGCGAGTACGACATCGCCACCGGCCGCTACCGCAGTTGGCGCAAGGACCGGCAGCCGAACACCGGCAGCAGCAACGTCGGCACCGACCTCAACCGCAACTGGAACTACAAGTGGGGCTGCTGCGGCGGCTCCTCCGGTTCCACCTCCAGCGAGACCTACCGGGGCAGCGCGGCGGAGTCCGCCAAGGAGACCAAGGTGGTCGCCGACTTCGTCCGCACCCGGGTGGTCGGCGGCAAGCAGCAGATCACCGCGGCGATCGACTTCCACACCTACAGCGAGCTGGTGCTCTGGCCGTTCGGCTGGACCACCGCCAACACCACCACCGGCATGACCGCCGACGAGTACAACACCTTCGCCACGCTCGGCCGTTCGATGGCCTCCACCAACGGCTACACGCCGGAGCAGTCGAGCGACCTCTACATCACCGACGGCTCGATCGACGACTGGCTGTGGGGCACCCAGCGGGTGTTCGCCTACACCTTCGAGATGTACCCCGGGCCGAACGGCAGCGCCGGCTTCTACCCGCCGGACGAGGTGATCGGACGCGAGACCAGCCGCAACCGGGAGGCGGTGCTGCGGCTGCTGGAGACCGCCGACTGCGTCTACCGGGCCATCGGCAAGCAGCAGCAGTACTGCGGGATCGCCAACTGAACGACCACTGAGGCCGGTTGACGAAAGCGCGAAGCCCGGTCGGCTCTCCCCGGGGAGAGCCGACCGGGCTTCGTGCCCCTCCCCTCGCCCACGAACCGGTGCATGCCACTCCGTTCCGGCCAAACCCGCGCACCCACCGGCCAGAACCGGCCCGCACCGCCCCAGGAGCGGACGGATCGTCATCCGGAATGCAAAGATCCCCCCAAGGAATGTGACATGTCACAGTGTGCACGTCGGGTTCCACACCCGGCGCGCCGCACGAGGGAGGGAACCGCTCCATGAACCGCCTCACCACCGCCGCCCTGGCGGGCGCCGCCGGCCTCGCCGCGCTGACCGTCGGCCTGGCCCCCACCGCGACCGCCGCCACCACCGGCCCGGTGGGCCCGGCCGGTCCGACCGGCACCGTCACCTGCGGGACCCCGGGCGCGCCCGGCTTCCTGCGCACCCGCGCCTGTATCGAGGTCAGCGGCACCCACGTCCGCCTCTACGGCCAGGTCGCCACCACCGACCCGGCCTGGGTCGCCCAGAACGTCGGCTTCACCATCACCGGCTCCACCCCCGCCCTCCCGCCGCAGCCGCCCCTCAACCTGACCGCGCTGATCCCGGCCGGCGGTGCCACCGTCGGCGACCTGCTGCTCACCGTGCCCTGCGGCAACACGGTGACGTCCAGCTTCAGCGTCAACAACGGCGGCTGGCCGCCCTCGACGGCGACGGTCTCGGCCTTCGTGCCCTGCTGACGCCCCGTCCGGTCCCACCCGCGCGGTTCGGCCCCCACCGGGGCCGGGCCGCGCGGCCGCCCCGCCCGCGCCCCCGACCGCGCCCACCCCGAGCGCGTTCTCCCTGGTCCGGGACCTCTATGGTGTGACGGTGAGTCTTCATGTGATCGTCGGACACGGACCGGCCGGAGCGGCCACGGCACGACTGCTGGCCGAACAGGGCCACACGGTAAGGGTGGTCACCCGCTCCGGGCGGCCGGCCGAGCCCGGCATCGAGCACCTCGCCCTGGACGCCACCGACACCGCGCGGCTGACCGAGGCCGCCCGCGGCGCGGCCGCGATCCACAGCTGCGCCGCACCGCCGCTCCCCCGCTGGACGGCCGACTGGCCGCCCCTGCACGCCTCGCTCCTCGCCACCGCCGAGGCGACCGGCGCCGTGCTCGTCATGCTCGGCAACCTCTACGGCTACGGCCCAGTGGACGGCCCCCTCACCGAGGACCTCCCGCTCGCCGCCCCCGGCCCCAAGGGCCGCCTCCGGGCCTCGCTCTGGGAGCAGGCCCGCGCCCTCCACGAAGCCGGCCGCATCCGCGCCGTCGAGGTCCGCGCCTCCGACTTCTTCGGCCCCGGCGTCACCGACGGCGGCCACCTGGCCGGCCGTGTCGTCCCCCGCCTGCTGGCCGGCAAGCCGGTCAGCGTCCTCGGCGACCCCGACGCCCCGCACAGCTGGACCTACCTCCCGGACGTGGCCCGCACCCTGGCGGAGGCCGCCACCGACGAACGCGCCTGGGGCCGCGCCTGGCACGCCCCGACCGCGCCGGCCGTCCCGATCCGCCGCATGGTCGACCTCCTCGCCACCGAGGCCGGCGTCGCCCCCGTCCCCGTCCGCCGCCTGAACCCCACGGTCTTCGCCCTCGCCGCCCTCGTCACCCCCCTCCTGCGCGAACTCCGCGAGACCCGCTACCAGTTCGACCGCCCCTTCGTCGTCGACACCACCGCCTGGGAAGCCGCCTTCACCACCCGCCCCACCCCGCTCGACACCCAGCTCCGCACCACCCTCACCTGGTGGCGCGACCGCCTGTCGGCCTGATTCCCCGGCACCGCGCGCCGCAGCCCCGCACCGGGGAGGACGTCCCGGTGCGGGGCTGCGGTACGTGGCAGGGGTGGTGTCAGAGGGCTTCGATGCGCTCGACGACCAGTTCGCAGAGTTCGTGGGTGCGCAGGGCGTCGTGGGCGTCCAGGGTCCGGCCGGTGCGGACGGCGTCGAGGAAGGTGAGGACGGCCTGTTCGATGCCGCGCTGGCGGGCGACGGGGACCCAGTCGCCGCGGCGGCGGACGGTGGGCTGGCCGCGGTGGTCGACGACGTCGGCGAGGTTGTGGACCTCGCGCTTGGAGTCGCCGCCGGAGACCTCGAGGATCTCCTCGGTGGAGCCGGACATCCGGTTCATGATGCCGAGGGCGGTGAAGCCCTCACCGGCCAGGGTGAGGACCACGTGCTCGACCAGGCCCTCGCGGACCCGGGCGCGGACGTCGACGTGCTCGATGTCGCCGGGGACGAGGAAGCGCAGGGTGTCGACGACGTGGATGAAGTCGTCGAAGACCAGCGGGCGCGCCGCCTCGGGCAGGCCCTCGCGGTTCTTGCGCAGCAGGACGAGGTCGCGCGGGCGCTCCTTCGCCTGGACGTTGGCAGGGGCGAAGCGCCGGTTGAAACCGACCATCAGGGAGCGGCCGGTGCGGTCCGCCAGGTCCACCAGGCGGCGGGAGCCGTCGAGGGTGTAGTCGAGCGGCTTGTCGACGTAGACCTCGACGCCCGCCGTCAGCAGCTGCTCCACGATCGGGACGTGCTGGTCGGTCGCGGCGTGCACGAAGGCGGCCCTGATCCCGCTGCCGATGAGCTGCCCGAGGTCGGTGAACCGCTTCTCCGCCGGGATCCGGTGGGTGTCGCCGATCCGGTCCAGCTTCGCGCCGTCCCGGGTCATCAGGCGCAGGTCCAGGCCGGGCAGCGCGGTCAGGACCGGCAGGTAGGCCTTCTGGGCGATGTCCCCGAGGCCGATCACCCCGACCGGCAGCAGGACGTCGGGCTCGGCGGTCGGACTCATCCGGATCTCCAGGGGTGCGCTGGGGCTTCTACCGCCCCCACCCTATGCACCGGCCCCGGGCGGAACGAACCCGGTACCGGGCCGCACCGGGAGGTTTCGCGACGTCAGGCCGGACGGGAGCGGGCGCGGCGGAGCAGGTAGGCGCCGGAGGCGGCGGCGAGGACGGCCATGCAGGCGGCGAAGACCAGGCCCGCGTCGGCGAGGCCGAGCGGCTCGGCGAGCAGGCCGACCCCGATGACGGGGACGGAGATGCCGAAGTAGGCGACCACGAAGAGCGCGGAGAGGGCCCCGCCCCGGTGTTCGGCGGGGGCCGCGCCGGCGATCTCCCCGACCGCCCCGCGCAGGCCCATGCCCTGCCCGGCGCCGCCGACCAGGGCGCTGAGCACCAGCGGGGCGAGGATCTCCCACGCGAGCGAGGCGGCCAGCAGGGCGAGGCCCGCGATGAGCACCAGGCAGCCCAGCGGGATCGCCCGGGCGGTGCCCAGCCGGGGCACCAGCAACTGGCCGAGGGTGGAGGCGAGGAAGGCCGTGAAGACGATCAGGCCGACCACCGCGTGGTTGTGGATCCCCAGGCTCTGCCCCAGGAACGCCGGGGTGACCGAGGTGAAGACGCCCAGCAGCGCGAAGCCCGCGAAGGCGGCGATCGCCGCCGGGACGAACACCCCGCGGACCTCCGGCGGCAGCGACGGTCGCCGCGGCCGGGCGGTGCGCAGCGGCCGGGCGCCGTCGACGGTCTCCGGCAGGAACCAGGTGACCGCGAACGACGCGGCCAGCAGCACCAGGTGCACGACGAACGGCAGGACGAGCGGCTCCGGCGCGTACTCGGCGAGCAGCCCGGACAGCAGCGGGCCGCAGCCGAGGCCGCCCATGTTGGCGGCGGTCGCGACGAACCCGGCCCGGGCCCGGCGGTCGGGCGGGGCGAGTTCCAGCACATAGGCGGTGGCGGTGCCGGTGAACAGACCCGCCGACAGTCCGGACAGCAGGCGGCCCAGGCAGAGCAGCGGCAGTCCGCCCTCGGCGAGGAAGGCGACGGCGCTGCCCGCGGCGAGGGCGAGCCCGCAGAGCAGGACGGGACGGCGGCCGACGCTGTCGGAGACGTTGCCGACGAGCAGCAGCACCCCGATCACCCCGAACGCGTAGACGGCGAACACCACCGTCACCATCAGTTCGGAGAAGCCGATCTCCTCCTGGTACAGCCCGTACAGCGGGGTGGGCAGGGTGGTGCCCGCCATGCAGACGGCGAAGGCGGCGGCTGCGCCGAGGTAGCCGGTCCGACGGTCGGTCATCCGCCCACGGTAGGCGCCGCGGCGGGACGGTGGCGGCCCGGCGGCGGCCGGCCTCCGCCGAATGGCGGAGGCCGGGGCGGTGGCGCCGGGGCGGTGGCCGACGGTGATCGGGGCCGAGGCCGGCGGTGTCCGGGTTACAGGTGCGGCGGCGAGTGACCGGCCGCGGGCGCGCGGGTGACCGGTTCGGGGGTCGGCCCGGGCCCGGGCAGGGGTCCTGGGCCCGGGTTCGGGTCGGGGCGCGGGGCGGGCGGCGGGGGCGGGTCGGACACCGGCGGCAGCGGGCGGGGCGGCAGCGGGTCCGGCCCGCCGGGGCCCGGCACCGGACCGGGCAGCGGGCCCGGACCAGGCGCGGGTCCCGGTCCCGGGGGCGGGGTGGGGCTGGGCGGTACGGGGTCGTTCGGCGGGATTCCCACGGTCGGTCGTTCCTCTCCGTGGTCGGAGGCGCTGACACCGCTCGGCTACCCCGTCGGCGTCCGCCCACACCCCCGCTCCGCCCAGCGGCTCAATGGGCTCGGGCCGGACCGGACGCCGTCAGAGGGCGGCCCGGTGCAGGGCGGCCAGCATGGCGGCGACGGCGAGGGTGACCGGGGTGGTGCGGGTGCGGCGCTCGGCCCAGCGCCAGTCGCCGTCCGGGTTGACCTCCAGGAAGACCGGGGTGCCGGCGCTGAGGAGGAAGTCGAACGCGCCGTAGCGCAGGGACATCGCGGCGGCGAGGGTGCGGGTCGCGGCGGCGACGTCCGGCGGGGGTGACGGAAGGGCGCGGACGCCGAGCCGGTCGGGGGCGGTCCAGGGGTCGGCCGGGGCGGTCTTGGTGACCTCGAAGGCGTGCAGCTGCCCGCCGACGAAGTAGACCCGCAGCTCGGCCTCGTGCTCGACGTACTCCTGGACGATCACCGGCGGCCCGGGTCGCGGGCCGCCGGCCAGGTCGGCCCGGTCGAGGACGGTCGGGAAGATCCCGTGCAACCGGCCCGGGACCGGCTCCACGAAGTGGTGGCCGGCCGCCTTGACGACCACGCGCGGGCCGTCGAACTCGTCGCGCACGAGATACGGATCGGTGGTCAGCACGGCGCGCGGCGCCGCGACCCCGTGCCGGCGGGCGAGGTCCAGTTGGCAGAGCACCCCGGGGCGGTCGGGGCGGACGGCCGTGCCGGAGATCGCCGCCAGCTGTGCGGCCGCCGCCAGCCAGGAGTCGCGGAGGAAGGCGCCGCGCGGCGTCCCGGCGACGTCCGCGACCGGGGCGGCCGGGCCGAGGGCGGTGGAGTCGAGGGCCGTGGGGTCGAACGCGGCCGGGTCGAGGGCGGTGGGCGCGAAGTGGCGGATCCAGGTGACGGTGGGGATCAGCTCGCGCCCGTTCAGGCGGACGGTGCGGCCCTCCGGGGCGATGGTCAGCGAGGTGGCGCCGAGCTCCTCGGCGTTCAGGCGGGCGGTGCGGATGCCCGCGCCCGCGAGCAGGTTCCGCACCGGGTCGAGGTCGGTGTCGCAGGCGCGGCTGAGCAGCAGGACGCAGGGGGCCGGGCGCGGGCGCGCGTCCAGGGTGCGGGCGGGGTCGTCGAGCTGGGCGAGGAACGGTGAGCGGGGCGGGCGGGGCGGGCGGGGAGGTCGCGGGGAGGGCGCTCCGGTGGGGCGGTCAGGCATCGGCGTCGACGGTGTCGAGCAGGTCGTCGGCCATCGCCAGCAGCTTGCCGACGGTCGCGGCCACATGGTCCGAGGCGCCGGGAAGGCGGTCGGCGACACGTTGCAGCACCGCCAGGTCGAAGGCCGCCGGCTTGCCCGGCGCGGGCGCCGCCACCGGGTCCGGGGCGGCGGAGCGGAGCGTCAGGAGGAGTTCCAGCACCGTGGCCATCTCGGTGGCCAGCAGCCCGAGCGAGGCCATGTCGCCGAGGTCGCAGCGCGGACGGCTGTCGCGGTCCAGCACGGACAGCACCCCGATGCAGTCGCCGTCGCAGATCAGCGGGGCGGCCATGATGCTGCTCGGCACATAGCCGGTGGACTCGGCGGCCGAGCGGGCGAACTGCGGGCTGTCCGCCACGTCGTCCACCACCACCGGCTGGCCGGTCATCAGCGCCCAGCCCGCGATACCGGTGCCGGCCGGGAAGCGGCTGCCCAGCAGGTGGTGCTCCCCCTCCCCGGCCACCGCCTCGAAGACGAGGTCGCCGTCGGCCTCGTCCACCAGCAGCACGGAGGCCGCGGCCGCGTCGAACACGCTGCGGGCAACCTCCACGATCGACTGGAGCAGTCTGCGTTGCCGCAGCTCGGCACTCTCCAACGGGTCAGTCGACACGCGCACCTCCATCGGGTACGGCTACGTTCTCAGCGGCCAGGTAGAGGACGGACTTGAGCTGGAAGGGGGTGAGCGAGCGGTGCTTGCTGAGAATGAGCGCGCAGATACCCGCGATGTGCGGGGTCGCGAAGCTGTTCCCGGTGCTGAGCAGTTGGCGACCGCCGGGTCCGGCCACCGGCACCCGCACACCGCGGGCGTAGAACTCCACCGGCGGTGACGGGTTGTAGTAGTAGGTCATCGGGTCGGGGCTGTCGTGGCTGGCGACCGAGATCACCGAGGCGAACGGCCACGGGTAGCTGCGCACCGGCATGTTGTGGGCGGAGGCGACGATGACGCAGCGGCGGAAGTAGGCGGAGTCGGAGAGGTCGCGCAGTGCGTCGCAGAACTCCGCCTTGGTCGTCGACAGGCTCATGTTGATGACGTCGTAGCCCTCCTCGATGGCCCAGGTCAGGCCCGCCAGCAGGGCGGCGCCGCTGCCGTGCCGGCCGCCGGACAGGACGCGGACCGAGGTGAGCGCCGCGCCGGGGGCGACGGAGCGGATGACGCTGGCGCAGGCGGTGCCGTGGCCGGCGGTGTCGCCCGGTTCGGTCGGGGTGACGGTGAGGGTGCCGTCCTCGGCGCGCACCACGTCCATGGCCCGGTCGAGGCCGCCGACCAGCGGGTGTTCGGCGTCCACGCCGCTGTCCAGGACGCAGACCCGCACGCCCGAGCCGTCGGCGCCGCCCCAGGCCCAGTCCTGGGTGAGGTGGCCGCCGAGCGGGCTGATGTCGAAGGGCTCCTGGGGCACGACGGAGACCGGCATGCTCCAGGCGGGCACTCCGGGGAAGTGGTCGCGCGGCGGGCGGCGCCAGGGCGGGAGCTGGAGGTCGGTCATCGCCGGCCACCGTCCTCGGCGCCGGGCGGGGCGGGCGCGCCGGGCGGGGCGGGTGGTTCGGGTGTTCCGGTGCTGGTGGTGGTGCCCGTCCCCCCGGCGGCGAGCCAGGCGCGGACCCGTCCGGCGGGCAGCGCGGCGCCCTTGGCCTCGAACATCCGCAAAGCCTCGGTCCCTTCAGCCGTCGCCCGCCCGGCCCGGCCGGCCGCGCGGAGCACGATCGCCAGATCGAACAGCGTCTCCCCGACCAGGCAGGGGTCGTCGGAGCCCTCGCTCAGCCGGCGGGCCGCCGTGGCGGCGGCGACCGCCTCGGTGTGGTCGCCCCGGGCGGAGGCGAGGCGGCCGCGCAGCGCCGTCGCGCCCAGCCGGGCGCGCGGGTTCCCGCCGTCCTGGTCGCCCGGTCCGTCGTCCTGGCCGCCGGGCCGCTCGCCGTCCTGCTCCCTGTCCCCGCCGCCGGGTCCTCGGTCCGGACCGTCGGGCGGGTCGAGTGCGGCCAGGGCCGCGGCGGCGGCCTCGGTCCGGCCCTGGGCGAACAGCTCGCGGGCGATGGCGACCTCCGTGGTCCGGGTGTCCGGGGCGTGCTCGGCGGCGCGCAGCACGCCGAGGCTCTGCCGGTAGCGGGCCTCGGCGACCTCGTGGGCCCCGGCCAGCGACTCGACGAAGCCCGCCGCGTCCAGCACGACGGCGTCCGCAAGGTCGGTGTGCACGTCGTGGGAGTACGTGAGCGCCTCGGCGAGGGTGCGGCGGGCGGCGGCCACGTCCCCGTCCAGCGCCTCCAGGTGGGCGCGGGCGACGAGCACGGGGATCAGCAGCGAGCGGTTGGCGGCGAAGCGTCGGCCGAGCAGGGCGCACAGCTCCAGCGAGGCGGCCACCGGGGTGGGCGTCCACTGGGCCAACTCGCAGACCGCGCAGAGGAGTCGGTCTTCCTCGTAGCTGTCGGCGAGGGCCCGGGCGCGGGCCAGCGCGAGCCGGAAGGAGGTCTCGGCGGAGGCGGTGCGCTCGGCGGCGAGTTCGAGGTGGGCGCGTAGTTGGTGGAGCCGGGACCAGCTGCGGTCGTCGCCCGGGTCGTGCTCCAGCAGCGCGGTGAGGCGGTCCGCGTCGGCGGCGACGGTGGTGGGCGGGGCGAGGCCGAGCCGGAGCGCGACGATCCCGCGCTGGACGGCGAGGGTCGCCGCGGCGCGCGGGTTGCCGGGAAGTGCGGCCTCGGCGACGTCGAGCGCGGCCCGGCACCGGGCCTCGTCCTGGAGCCAGATCCCCGCGTCGCAGACGTGCAGCGCGAGCGCGATGTGCCGGGGGTCCCCGACCGGCAGCAGGGCGCGGCCGCGTTCGAGGAGTTGGACGGCGGCGGGGAGGTCCTTGCGGGCCAGCGCACGTGTCCCCTCGGCGATCAGGGTCCCGGCCGCCGCTCCGGCCAGCACGGGCAACTGGCGGTCGCCCGGACGCAGTTGGCGGCGCAGCTGCCAACTGGCCTCGACGTGGTAGGCGACCGCCATCGGGTCCTTCGGGTGCGCGCGCGAGAACCGGTCGGCGAGGAAGTCGTGCCAGCGTTCCCGCCGGGTCTTCGGGGTGAACTCGTAGGCGGTGTCCCGCAGCAGCGCCTGGGCGAAGCGGTAGGTGGCGGCCGGGCCGGGTTCGAAGACCCGGCGGCGGGCCAGTCGGGCGGTCGCCTCGTCGGCGGCGGTCGGCACCACCCCGTCGGCCTCGGCCATCGCCCGCAGCTGCCCGCGGCTGAACTCGCGCCCGACCACGGCGGCGAGTTCCAGCAGTCCGCGCTCGGTGGCCGGGAGTCGGTCCAGCCGCGCGCCGAGCAGGGCCTGGACGGTGGGCGGGACATGGGTGCCGGGGGCGGTCTCGGCGAACACGTCCATCAGCTGTTCGGCGAAGAGCGGGTTGCCGTCGCACAACGCGACCACCCGGCCGGTCAGTTCGCGCTGTTCGTCGACCCGGAGGTCCTGCGCGTGGACGTCGCCGCGTTGGGCCAGGCCGCCGACCAGGGCGGCGGTCTGCTCCTCGCTCATCGGCCCGAGGTCGACGGTGGTGGCGCACGGCTTGCCGCTGCCCCAGTCGGCGCGCTGGTCGAGCAGCTCGGGGCGGGCGACGCAGAGCAGCAGGACGGGCACGTCGCGCAGCCAGGTGGCGATCTCGTCGACGAGATCGAGCAGGGTCGACTCCGCCCAGTGCAGGTCCTCCCAGACCATGACCACGGGACGGGAGCGGCCGAGCACCTCCAGGAGGTGGCGCACGGCCCAGGCGATGTCCTCGACGCCGACCTGTCCGGGGGGCGGGTCGGCGGGGTCGGCGGGCTCCGTGACGGCGGCAGGGTCGGCGGGTTCGGCGGAGCCGCCGGGGTCGGCCGGGTCGGTGACGGCGGCGAGGGTGCGGGTCACCAGGCGGCGCACGCGGCCGTCCGCGCTGTCGGGCGGCCCGGCCGAAGCGGCGTCCTCGGCGAGCAGCCGGACCAGTTCGGGCCGACCGCCGGGCAGCGAGCCGAGCATCTCGGCGAGCGGCCGGTAGGTGATCCCCCGGCCGTAGGCGGAACAGCGCCCGGCGAGCACCAGCGCCTCGCCGTCCGGCAGCCCGGAGAGGAACTCCCGGACCAGGCGCGACTTTCCGATGCCCGGGGCGCCGAGCACGGTGGCGAGGCACACCTCGCGCCGCTCCCTGGCCCGCCGGTAGCCGCGTTCGAGCACGGCCAGTTCGTCCGTCCGACCGATGAACGGGGTGACCGGGGCCGGCTCGTCGGCCGTCGCGTCCGGGGCGGTGACCCGCCAGGCCGGCACCGGACGGGACTTGCCCTTCAGTCGCAGCGGTTCGACCGGCTCGATGCCGACCTGCGCCCGCACCATCGCGGCGGTGTCGGCACAGATCAGCACCTCGCCGGGAGCGGCGGCGGTCTGCAGCCTGGCGGCCGTGTTGACGGAGTCGCCGACGACCCGGAAGTCGTCCCCCGGGCGGGTGATCACCACGACGTTGCCGGTGCAGATCCCGGCCCGGGCCTCCAGCTCGACCCCGTACTTGGCGGCGAGCTCGGCGGTGAGGCCGGCCAGGGCGGCGAGCGCGCCGGTGGCGGCCCGGACGGCGCGCAGCGCGTCGTCCTCGCGGGCGACGGTGGCGCCGAAGGCCGCGAGGATCGCGTCGCCGATGAACTTCTCCACCACGCCGCCGTGTTCGGCGATGCAGGCGCCGCAGCTGGCGAAGTAGCGGTCCATGACGCGGCGCAGCGGCTCGGGGTCCAGCCGTTCGGCGAGGGTGGTGGAGCCGACGACGTCCAGGAAGAGCATCGACACCTTGCGGCGCGACTCGCGCGGCTCGGCGACGACCGGGGGCGGAGCGGGGGACGCGGCGGCCGCGAGCGGGGTGCCGCAGCCGGCGCAGAACCGGTCGGCCTCGGCGGTGCGGTGTCCGCACGCGGTGCAGCTCACGACCGGTCCTCGGGGGCGGGACCGGCGGGGTCGGCGGGGGCGGCGGGGTCGGCGGGGTCGGTCGGATTCTCGGCGGGCGTCTCCCCCGGTGCTTCCCCGGGTACCTCCCCGTGCGCCTCGACGGCCATGGCCGCGGGCTCGCGCGCCGGTTCGGCCTCGGATGCGGCCGCGCCGGGTACGTGGGCGGGTGCGGGAGTCGGGGCCGCCCCGCTCGCCGGGAGGCCCACCCGCGCGTAGACCCCGGCGAGCACGACCACCAGCCCGGACACCGCGAAGATCGTGTCGATCGGGCCGAACCGCAGCCCCGCCAAGGAGCCCGAGAAGTCCCGCAGCCCGCTGCCCGCCAACCAGCCGGACAGCACCGCCGTCAGCATCGCCGCGAGCCGGGTCACCGGGTAGAACACCGAGATCACCCGGCCCCGGAACTCATGCGGGGTGGCGGCGAGCAGCAGCGGTGCCATCGCGGTGTTCAGCATGGTGATCGGCACCACGAAGACGAACAGCAGCGTCACGGCCGCCGGGAAGCCGGTCTGCCGTGAGTACAGCACCAGCAGCCCGCCGCTCGCCATCAGGCCGATCCAGGTCGTCCGGCGGGCGCCGATCCACTGCACCACCCGCCCGGCGGCGAGCGCGCCCGCGATCCCGCCGATGCCGAGCGCCATGCCGAGGTAGCCGTACGACTCGGCGGAGACGTGCAGGTTCCGGGTGGCGAAGAAGATGTTCAGGGTGCTCAGGGCGCCCATCCCGAGCTGGCCGATGACCGTGAGCAGCAGCAGCGCGACGAGGAACCGGTTGCGGGCGAAGAAGCGCAGACCCTCGGCGAAGTCCTTGAACAGGCCGCGGCGTTGGGCGGGCTTGCCGGTCCTCGGGGCTGTCGGCGCGGTGCGCGCGGGGTTCACCGGCCGCAGGTCCGCCGAGCTGATGGCGATGTACGACACCAGGTACGAGAACGCGTTGAACAGCAGCGCCCACTGCAGGCCCACCGCGAACAGCAGCGGCGCGGCGAGCGGCGGGCCGATGATCCAGGCGGTCTGCCCGGTCGCCTGGGCGATGCCGGCTGCCCTGGCCCGGTCGGCCTCGTCCGTCACGAGTTCCGCGATGATCGAGAACCGGGCCGGGGTGAAGAACTGGCTGGCCGCGTTGAGCACCAGCACGATCACATAGATCAGGGCCAGCCAGACGCCCGCCGGCAGCTCCCGGGTCGGCACGAAGGCGACGGCGGTCAGGACGGCGACCAGTGCGCCGCGCAGCACCTCGGTGCCGAGCATGGTGGCGCGCTTGTCCCAGCGGTCGACGAAGACCCCGGCGAAGGGCCCGACGAACATCACGGCCGCGCTGGTCGCCAGGACGACGCCGCTGACCGCCTGCGGGCCCCAGGACTTCCCCTCCGCCAGCACGGTCGCCACCCAGAGCACGAGCGTGGTGCTGAACACCGCGTCCCCGACCGAGGAGACCGCCTGACCGAACCAGAGCCGGGTGTAGGTGGGGTTGATGAGGGTCGGCCGGAGCCTGCCGAGGGCGGTCACGGGGTGCGCCCCGTTCCGAGCAGCAGCGTCATCAGGGCCGTCACCAGGGTGGTGTGGTACGCCTTGGCGAAGTACTCGGCGGCCGGGTCGGCGGTGCTCGCGCGGGTGGCGGCGGACCGGCCGGGGATGGAGCCGTCCGGGCGCTGGGCGCGGGCCAGGCAGGCGAGGGCGGCGGTGCCCTCGGGCGTGCCCGTCGGGTCCAGGCCCAGGCAGACCTGGGTCATGACGAGTTCGGCGGCGAGATCCCACCAGTCGTGCCGGACGCAGTGGTCGAGCAGCCGTCCGGTCAGGGCCGCCGCGTCGGCCACCGCGCCGTCGGGCAGTCCGGGGCCGGTGCGGGCGAAGTCGCTGAGGTAGAAGGCGGAGTGGGTGAGGGCGTACGCCTCGGGGACGGTCACCGGCGGCTCGTCGGGACGGGGTGTTGTGATGCCCTGGGCGTTCTGCGCGTCCTGTGCGCTTTGCACGTCCCGGCGCCGGGCCCGGGCGAGGGCGGTGGCGGGCAGGGTGACCAGGACGTTGCGCCGGGCGAGCTCCGGGTAGGACTCGACGGCGTGCGCCACCCCCGCCTTGTCCGCGTAGTAGCGCAGTTCGAGCCGCTGGTAGGGCGAGCGCCCGGCCGGGGCGAGGTCGGCGGCGGTGAGCCGGGCGAGGGCGGCGCGGAACGGCGCGTCCTCGGTCCCGGCGGGTGCCAGGGCGGCGCAGGCCAGCCGGTACTGGGTGGCGCCGCGCGGCTCGGCGGTGAGCAGGCGCGGGAAGCCGGGGTGCAACCAGATGACGCGGACCCGGACGGTCGCCTCGGCCCGGCGCGGGTCGTCGCCGGGGTCGAGGCGGGTCCAGCAGTGGGTGAGCAGCGCGAGTTCCAGCGCGGCCTTGGCGGGCCGGTGCGCGCCACCGGGGTCGGGGGTGCGGACGGCGCCGCGGGCGGGTGCGAACGGGTCGAAGTGGTCGAGGTGGCGGCCGATCCAGCCGAGCGCGCCGTCGCCGAGCCGCTCCAGGCCGTGGCCGGGCGCGCCGTCCTCCGGGTGACGGGGACCGGGACCGGCGGGGACGGGAACGGCGGGACCGGGACCGGCGGGGACGGGGCCGGCGCGGAGGCCGGGTGTCGTGCTCACAGGCGCCCCGTCTCGTCCAGGTAGTCGAGCAGCGCGGCGTCGACCGTGTCGTGGAACGCGGCGAGTGTGCGCCGGTCCTCGTCCCGCCGGTAGAGGTCCTCGCAGCCGACCCAGCGGTCCCGGGTGAGGGTGCCCGGCAGGTAGCCGCCGGAGACGGTGCCGACCTCCCAGTCCGGTTTGCCCGCCGTCTCCCAGCAACTGGCGAGGGTGCCGTCGGCGCTCACCACCGCGCCGTACCGGCCGTCCCCGTGTCCGCAGGTGGCGCACGGCCGGTGGGCCTGCGGTCGGGTCACGCCGAGACCGAGGTCGAGGGCGCGGCGCTGCCAGCGGGTGAAGCGCGCGGAGAGGTCGCGGGTGTGCCGGAGGTCGTTGCCGTAGCCCACACCGACATCGCCCACCTGGGCGAAGTACATGGTGCAGCGGGCCGGGTCGAGCGCGGCGGCGAGCCGGTCGAGCAGGCTGTCGACGCCCCGGTAGGTCTCCTGCGAGACGTTGACCCGGAAGATCCAGCGCAGCGGGGAGGCCTCGGAGGCGCGGGCGAGGTTGCCGACGATGGTGTCGAAGGTGCCGCCGCCCTCGGAGCGGCGGATCCGGATCCGGTCGTGGTCCGGGCGGTCGCCGTCGAAGGTGACCTGGACGGAGCGCAGGCCCCGGTCGGCGAGCCCGGTGGCGAGCGCCGGGGTGAGCAGGGTCGCGTTGGAGATCATCCAGGCGGAGGCGAGACCGTGGTCGGCGGCCCGTTCGAGGAGTTCCAGGCAGCCGCGCGGGTTGAGCAGGGGCTCGCCGCCGAACAGCAGGATGCGCAGCTTCGCCAGTTCGGCGGCGGCCATCTGCCGGTCGGTGAAGTCGAGGATCTCGGTGATGGTCCGCGAGGTCAGCCGCTTGCGGGCGATCCGGGGCGGTCGGCTGCCGCCGGCGCTGTCCTGGGCGGTGTTCTGGAAGCAGTAGCCGCAGCCGAGGTTGCAGTGGGTGCTGGTCAGCACGGTCAGGGCGTAGCTGCGCGGGGCCGGGGCGGTCAGCAGGCCGGCTTCGCGCAGGCCGCGTTCGGCGCCGGGGCGCAGGGTGCCGTCCTCGGTCAACTGGCCGGGGCGCAGCCGGGCGAGGCCACCGCCGGGGCCGAGGAACCACCAGTTGCGCTCGCCCTGGAGGAGGCGGGCGCCGGTGGCGGCGACGGGAGTCGGGGGTGGTGCGCTCGTCGGGTCCGGCGGGCTGGTCGGGGCCGGCGCGCTCGTCGGGCTGCTCGGGGCCGTCGGGCTGCTCGCGCCCGTCCGGTTCATCGGGCACCGCCCAGGACCGGGGCGGCGGACGCCGTCGGAGGCCGTTCGCCGGACGTGCCCGCGCGCGGGCGCAGGAGGATCACCGTCGCCAGTGCCACCACCAGCGTAGACTGGTAGGACTTCCGGAAGAGGTGGACGGCCGTCGCGCCGTCCGGCACCCGGTCGGTGGCGGAGCGGCCGGGGAAGGCCCCCTCCGGCGACTGGGCCTCGGCGAGCAGGCGCAGAGCAGCCGCGCCCGAGGGCGTGGTCAGCGGGTCGAGGCCGAGGCAGTGCTGCGCGAGGACGAGCTTGCCCGTGAGGTCCCACTCGCCGCGCCGGACGGACTCCTCGGTGAGGCGCTCGACCCGGTCGCGGGCGTGGGCGAGATCGGCCGCGCCGAGGCCCGGGTCCCGGAAGCCGAAGTCGGCCAGGTGGAAGACGGTGTGGGTCACATTGCAGACGTCGAGCTCGGCCAGCGGCTGACCGTCGGCGTGCGCGGCCAGCCGGCTGATCCGGTACAGCTCCGGGTAGTCGAGCAACTGGTGCTTCACGTCCGCCAGTTCGGCGTAGTAGCGGGTCTCCAGGTGCAGGAAGGGCGACTTGCGGCGCGGCGTCAGGAGGTCGCCCGCGACCCCTTCGGCGAGGGCCGCCCGGTGCGGGCCGTCGGCGTCCAGGCCGGCCGGGGCGAGCGCGCCGTACATGAGCTGGAACTGCCGGGCGTAGCGCGGCTCGACGGTGAGCAGCGGCGGGTGGTCGGGGCTGCGCCAGACCTGCTCGACGGTCGCGGCGACGGCGGCCAGGTCGGGGTCCGGGGGCCGCGGTCGGACGGCCTCCGCGGTCCGGTCGGCCCCGGAGGTGCCGGAGGTGTCGGTGGCCCCGGCAGCCCCGGTGGCCCTCGCCCAGCAGCGGTACAGCAGGGCGAGTTGCAGCAGCGCCTTGACCCGGGGGGTCACCGGCAGTTCGGCCCGGCCCGCCGGCTCGTCAAGAAAGCCGCAGTGCCGACCGATCCACCGCCGCGCGCCCGCCGAGAGGCTCTCCACGGCCGCGAGGTCCGGGGCGGCTGATCGAGTACCCATGGTTCTCCCTTGAGGTTGCGGGCTGCCGGTCGGACGTGCGGGCGGTCTGCTCGACGAGGTCGGCGGCTCGGCGGGGGCCGTCCGCGGCGGCGTCGGCGAGCCGTCGGCCGAGGCGCTGGGCATGGGAACGCAGCCGGTGGTCCCGCCAGGCCGCGTCCACCAGCCCGGCCTGGTCCGGCTCCCCCGTTCGCGGGAGGTGGACGGCCGCGCCGGCCCGCAGCAACGCACCGGCGAGGACGGGCTGTTCGGAGCCGTTGGGGGTGACGCCGAGCGGTCGGCCGCGCAGCAGGGCGCCGAGCACCGGCGCCGAGGTGCCGGCGGTCAGCACCAGCCCGGCCCGGTCGACGAGCGGACCCAGCCAGGGCTTGCGGACGAGCAGGATGTCGGCGTCCGGGGCCGGGCACGGCTCGGCGGTCCGGCCCTGCTCCACGACGGCCTGGTAACGGCCGCCGGTGAAGGTCGCGTTGAGGCGTGGCCACGGAGTGCCGCCGCCGAAGAAGCGACCCAGGTGCACATAGACGACCGGCTTGCCACTGCGCGCCAACGCGGCGTCCACGGCGGCGAGTTCGCCCGGGTCGGCGGCCGGCTCCCAGGACAGCGGGCCGACCTGGTGCACCCGTGGCGGCAACTCCGCTCCCGGGTGCTCCAGTTCGGGGTCCCCCCGGAGCAGGAGCGCGTCACCGAGCAGCGGGGAGTCCTCCGGGCCGCCGGCGGCGGCCGCCGCGACCGTCGCCCGCGGCCAACGGGACGGCCGGGCGGAGAGACCGGCCTCCTCCCGGGTCGCGTCGTAGAGCGCCATCGTCTCCAGGGTCCGGTTCTCCCGGCTGCGGCCGTACTGCGGCTCGCCCTCGCCCCCGGAGCGGTAGGTCCACAGGTGGATCGAGAGTCCGATCACGACCACCGGTACGTCCAGCGTCTCGGCGGCGAGCAGTGCGCCGTTGCACAGCACGGAGGTCACCAGCAGGTCGGCCCGGGCCTGCCGGGCGGCGCGCACGGTCGCCCGGTACTGCCCGAGACCCATGACGCCCCAGCGGGCGGCGGAGAAGGCCCGCTCGCCGCCGAACTCCTCCGCCGCCGCGAACGGCAGGCCGGCCTCGGCCGCGAACGGCGCGGCGGTGGCGCGGCCCAGCACCGACACCCGGTGGCCGCGGCGCCGCAGTTCGCGCCCGACGGCGAGCGTCGGGTAGAGGTAGCCGCCGTCACTGAGCGGGCAGAGCAGGATGTTCACGGGGCCTCCGGGCCAGGGGGCTGCGGTCGGGGCGCGGCGGTCGGCGGGACCGGCCGAACGGGCCACCCGGCCGCCGGCGGCTCGGGCCGGTGGCGGATGACCCGCTCGGGCGTCGTGACGCCATGACGTCACAAAGTCACCAGGTCACAAGGTCACCAGGTCATGACGTCGTGACTCGACGACCGGCTGCGACAACGTCACATCGCCGAACTGTTGTTGATCACACAGATGTCGTCGACGACGCCGTCGTCCTCGACGTCGATGCCGTGCGCCACGACGTCGACCTCGTCCTCGGCCTCGGTCGGCTCCGGGTTGATGGAGTCACTCATGCTGACCTCCCTCTGCAGTGCGGCGTCCGCTACGCCGGCCCGGGAGAAACGTAGGGATCCCCGGTATGGCGGCGATTAGGCGGCGGTTCGATTTCGGTATGACGGTTGGTCATATGCCGTTCTGCTCTTCGTTCCTGGCTCTTCACTCCGGCTCCGGACCGACGGCCCACCGCACCCGTGCGCCACGTGCTTCCCCTTCGTCCCGTCCGCCCCGTGCACCCGGCTCGCTCAGTGGAGGTGGACCGGCACCCGGTCGGCGGTCCGGCCGGCCCGCTCCCGGGCGTACGCGTACAGCAGCGCCGGCATCTCGTACCGCACGGTGTGGGCGAGCCCCTCCGCGTCGGCGACGGTGAGCAGGCTGGCCTCCAGGAGGTCCTCCAGCACCCGCACGGCCGTCCCCGGATCGCAGTCCAGCACCGCGGCCGCCCGGTCCAGGGTGAACACCGGCCGGGCCAGCAGGCCGAGCCGCAGCACCGCCCAGTGCGCGGCCTCCGGCAGTTCGCCGACCGACTCGGCCAGACGCACCCGCACCAGCGGATCGCCCCCGCACAGCTCGTCCAGCAGCGCCCGGCCGCCGCCCAGCCGCGCGACGTACTCGCCCAACGGGACGTGCCGCAGGAACGCCAGCCGGTCGGCGACCAGCCTGACCCCGAGCGGCAGCAGCCCGGTCGCCCGGACGATCCGGGCGGCGGACTCCCGGTCCGCGTCGACCCGTTCGGCGCCGATCGTCCGGCCGAGGAACTCCACCGCCTCGTCCGCGGTGAAGGGCGGCAGCCAGACCCGGTGGGCGCCCTCCAGGCCGATCAGCCCGGGCCTGGCGGTGACCACGACGGCGCTCTCCCCCGCCTCCGGCAGCAGTGGCCGGACCTCGGACTCCCGGCGGGCGTCGTCGACGACCACCAGCGCGCGGCGCCCGGTCAGCCACAACTGCCAGGCCCAGCGCGGGTCGGAGCACTCCGCGGCGGGCGGCGCGCCGGTCGGACCGTCCCGTTCGGCGCAGGCGGTGGCCGCCAGCAGCTGGCGCAGGACGTCGTCCAGCGGGCGGGGGCGGCCGTCCTCCCCGCGCAGCCGGACGAACAGCCGGCCGTCCGGGAACTGTTCGGCCAACCGGTGCGCGGTGTGGACGGCGAGCGCGGTCTTGCCCGCGCCCAGCGGTCCGGTCACCACCGCCAGCCGGCCGGCGCCACCCGTGAGCACCTCGGCCAGCCGGCGCACGGGGGCCGCGCGGCCGGTGAACGCGGGCGGGTCGGTGGGCAGCAGGTTCGGCGCCGCCACCCGGTGCGGGCGCGGAGGCGGCGGCCGCAGCTCGGCGGGCGGCGCGGGCCTCGCCTGGACGGGGCCGGCCTCGCAGAGCAGCGAACGGTAGAAGCGCGCCAGGGCCGGGCTCGGCGGCAGGCCGAGTTCATGGGCCAGCGTCTGCCGCAGCTCGTCGTAGACGGCGAGCGCCTCGGAGCGGCGGCCGGCCTGGCACAGGGCGGTCATCTGCAGCATCCGCAGGCGTTCGCGCAACGGGTGCCGCTGCGCGGTCTCGGTGGCTCGCTCGATCGCCTCCGCCCCGCGCCCGGCGGCGAGTTCGGCGTCCAGCCAGTCCTCGAACACACCGAGGAAGCGGCGGTCGAGGCGCTGCGCGGCGCTGTCGATCAGCGGGACGTCCCGGAACCCGTCGAGCGCCGAGCCGCGCCACAGCTCCAGGGCCTCGGTGAGCGCCCCTGCCCTGGCCTGCTGTTCGAAGCGGAGCGCGTCGAGCTCCCCCTCGGCGGTGTGCAGGACGTAGCCGCCGGCCTGGTGGCTGATCCGGGTGGCCCCGAGGGCGGTTGCGTGTCCCGTGCCGGATCCGGGACAGGAAGCGTCCGCGCCGGACTCGGGACCGGCCAGTCGGCGCAGCCCCGAGACGTACACCTGGAGGTTCTTCCGGGCGGTACGCGGCGGCGCGTCGTCCCACAGCGCCTCGACCAGGGAGTCGGCCGACACCCGGGTATTCGCGTGGGACAGCAGCGCCGCCAGGAGAATCTGTTGTTTCCGTGATCCCGGATCGACGGCCCGACCGTTCTCCAGCACGTGCAGCGGCCCGAGAATCCCGAATCTGACCGCCATCTCACGCCAACTTGATGACGAAGGAATGCCCTTCCACCTCGGCGTCCGAAACAGCGTCGAGCCGCTGTTTCACGGAATTGAGGACAGCGACCTCGTCCTCGCTGAGCCGGGACAGCACGTCCCGTTGCTCCAGTGTCAGCAGGTCGACCGGGTTGCCCGCCTGCCGGAGGGCGGCGAGGGCGTCGAATGTCATGGTCCCCTCCTTCTCGGATGCCAGATCATCATCACCGCCGCCCGGGACGCCGTCCATGAGACCTTTGGGCCAGAAACCGCCTTCGGCGGGGGAGGACGCGAGAATCAGTGCGAGCAGTCCGGCCTGCAGTCTTGACCGGAGTCCCAGTTTCGCCAGAATGGCGGTGACGAACCGTTTGACGGTGCGCTCACTGATATTGAGTTCGTAGGCTATCGAGCGATTGTCGTACCCGAGGCCCAACAGCTGCAGCACGGTGCGCTCCCGGGGCGTCAGCTCCCGGGTCAGCGGCAGCGCCGCCGCCGGCGGTAGCGGTACCCCCGGCGCGCGTGGCGCTCCGCACGCCGGACACACCGGATCTCCACCACCCATCGACGGGATCCCCCCTCCGGCGGCACACCACTGCGGTGCCCTCATGCTGACGCTCCCGTCGGGCACCGGCAAGAGGTCGAACGTGCCCGGATGATGCCAACAGCACGCCCGGGAGCGGCGGTCAGGCCTCGTCGAACGGCTCGTCGCTCCACCGGAACCAGGCGCGCCCGCCGTCGACGTGCAGCAGGAACTCCGCCACCGGCCCCGCCGGTGCCACCAGCGACAGCGCGCCCGCGATCCGCTCGTAGCTCACGTCGAACCGCTCGTACTCCTCCGCGTCGAGCAGCGCCAACGACTCCTCGAACCACGCCCGCACCGCACCGAACGCCGCCGTCGGCACGAACCGCCCGTGCAGCCACGGGAAGTCCGCCTCGTCGATCACGATCTCACCGAGCACCTCCCCCTCCCGCACCAACCGCCAGCTCTCCCCGAGGAACCCCACCTGGCACCACCCGTCCTGTCGTCGATCGGCCGTCGGTCGTCAGCCGTCGGCGGTCGCTGGTCTTCCGTCGACCGCCGTTCGTCATCTCATCGTTCATCGTCCGTCGCCGGCGACCCGCCACCCATCGCTGGCCACCCCTCGGCCCTCGCTCCTCGACCCTCGCCCGTCACCCCTCGGCCGGCGCGAGCCGCGGGTCACCCACGCCGACACCTCCGGCCCCTGCTCACACTTTGCAAAGTGCACTTTGCAAAGTGCGGAGGACTGCCGGGGCGCCGCCTCCCCGGCGGCGCCCCGCGAGGTCAGAGGGTGGCCGGAGCGACTTCGGCGAGGGCGTCGAGGACGGGGCGGATGAGCGGGTGGCCGTCGGCACCGGCGCGGACGGCGGCGAAGACCCGGCGGGTGGCGAGGGCACTGTCGACGGGGCGGACGGCGACCCGGGCCAGGTCTACGCCGAGAAGGGCCGAGCGCGGGACCAGAGCCACGCCGGCACCGGCCGAGGCGAGGGCGACGACGGCGCGGAAGTCGTCGGAGGAGTGCACCAGGCGCGGCTGGAAACCGGCGTGCTCGCAGGCCAGCAGCACCACGTCGTGGCACGGGTTGCCCGGGTAGGGGCCGATCCACGGTTCGTCGCCGAGGTCGGCCATCGCGACCGGCCCCTCTGCGGCGGCCAGCGGGTGGGCGAGCGGAAGAACGGCCTCGAAGGGCTCGGCGTAGAGCGGGACGCGGGTGAGCCGGGCGTCGTCGGCACGCGGGGCGCCGCGGTACTCGACTGCCACGGCGAGGTCGGCGCGACCGTCGAGCAGCATCGGCAGGCTGGCGTCGCCCTCGGCGTCGAGCACCTTGAGCCGGACACCGGGGGCACGGGTGGCGAGGGTGCCGATGGCGGGCGCGAGGACGAGCGAGATGCCGGTGGCGAAGGAGGCCACGGTGACCTCACCGGAGACGCCGGCGCTGTAGGCGGCGAGGTCGGCCTCGGCCCGTTCGAGCTGGGCGAGGACGGCGTCGGCGTGACCGAGCAGGATCTCCCCGGCCGCCGTGAGCCGCACGCCACGGCCCTCGCGGGCGAGCAGGTGGTGGCCGGTCTCCTGCTCCAGGGCGGCCAGCTGTTGCGAGACGGCGGAGGGGGTGAGGTAGAGCGCGGCCGCCGCGGCGGTCACCGTCCGGTGGTCCGCCACCGCTCGCAGGGTCCGCAGCCGTCTCGCGTCGATCACAGACCAATTCTGCCAGCGTCGATGGGACTGCCGGGGCGGGGGTGACGAACCGGTCGGGAGGGACTACGGAGTGGGAAGTCGGCCCCGCCGACTTCCCACTCCCGGCAACACCGCACGCAGTACTCCGGCGACCCCCTGCCCCTCGCCCCGGATCCCCGCCCCCAGCACTTTGCAAAGTCACACTTTGCAAAGTGCAACGAGAGGCGATCCCCTTGATTCCCGGGCGCACAGCCTCCTCGACGCTCCTTCCCGCACTTTGCAAAGTGTGACTTTGCAAAGTGCGGAGCGGGGAGGGAGAGCGGGGAAAGAGTGCGGTGAGGCGAAGCGGCACAGCGGCACAGCGGCACAGCGGCACAGCGGCACAGCGGCACAGCGGCACAGCAGCAGTGGAGCGGAGAGAAAGCGAAGGCGCGCCCGAAGAGGACCAGGGCGAGGGAGCGGAAGGGCGAGCCCGACGAAGCACAGCCCGGTGCCGGACACCTCCGCAGCGAGCCGCGCCACCGGCACGGAGCCGACCGGCCCCGGAAACCGCGAACGGGAGTGGGAAGTCGGTCGGGCCGACTTCCCACTCCCGCGGCGGGAGGGTGGGGCAGGTGGTCTTGGTGCTGTGCGATGTCGGCGGGGCCGGCCCCGCCGACATCGCACAGCGGTTCTGGAGCCCGTGGCACGTCCGGTTCCGAGCGGACGTGCCACGGGCGATCGAGGGGGAACGGGCCCGGCAAGGGGCCGTTCCCGGCGACCGCCACCGCGTGAGTGACGCGGCGGACGAACGGACGCAGCGGTCACAGCGTCACGGCGGTCGCAGCGGTAGCCGGCGGTTGCGGCAAGCGCAACAGCGCGGGAGCTACTCCCCCAGCGCGGCGCGCGCGTCCACGAAGGCGGCGACGGCGCGCTCGACGTCCTCGGTGGTGTGCGCGGCGGAGAGCTGGACCCGAATCCGGGCCTGGCCGTGCGGGACGACCGGGTACGAGAAGCCGATCACGTACACGCCGCGCTCAAGCAGCAGCTCGGCGAGCCGGCCCGCCTTCGCCGCGTCGCCGATCATCACCGGCGCGATCGGGTGGTCCCCGGGCAGGATCTCGAAGCCCGCCTCGGTCATCTTCGAACGGAACAGCGCGGTGTTCGCCGCCAGCCGCTCCCGCAGCTCGTTCGAGCTCTCGACGAGGTCCAGGACCTTCAGCGAGGCGGCCGCGATGACCGGCGCGAGCGAGTTCGAGAACAGGTACGGGCGCGAGCGCTGGCGCAGCAGCGCGACGATCTCCCGACGCGCGGCCACGTAGCCGCCGGAGGCACCGCCGAGCGCCTTGCCGAGGGTGCCGGTGATGATGTCGACCCGGTCCATGACGCCGTGCAGCTCCGGCGTGCCGCGCCCGCCCGCGCCGACGAAGCCGACGGCGTGCGAGTCGTCGACCATGACCATGGCGTTGTAGCGGTCGGCGAGGTCGCAGATCTCGCGCAGCGGGGCGACGTAGCCGTCCATCGAGAAGACGCCGTCGGTGACGATCAGGCGGCGGCGCGCGTCCTGGCTCTCCTTGAGCTGCTGCTCCAGGTCGGCGAGGTCGCGGTTGGCGTAGCGGTGGCGGCGGGCCTTGCAGAGCCGGATGCCGTCGATGATGCTCGCGTGGTTGAGGGCGTCCGAGATGACGGCGTCGCGCTCGTCGAGCAGGGTCTCGAAGACACCGCCGTTGGCGTCGAAGCAGGACGAGTAGAGGATCGTGTCCTCCTGGCCGAGGAACGCGGAGAGGCGGTCCTCGAGCTGCTTGTGCACGTCCTGGGTGCCGCAGATGAAGCGGACGGACGCCATGCCGTAGCCCCAGCGGTCGAGCGCGTCCTTGGCGGCGTCGAGCACCTCGGGGTGGTCGGCGAGGCCGAGGTAGTTGTTGGCGCAGAAGTTGAGGACCTCGCCCGGGGTGCCGCCCGCGGTGACGGTGACGGCGGCACTCTGCGGGCTGCCGATGACGCGCTCCGGCTTGAAGAGGCCGGCCTCACGGATCTCTTCGAGGGTGGCGGCGACCTCGTCGCGCACGTTGTCGAACACAGCTGCTCCTAAAAGGATCGTCGGATCGGCGAGGGTGCTCAGGCGGTCCAGTCGAGGATGACCTTGCCGCAGCGGCCGCCGGCCGCCTCGTCGAAGGCTGCCTCGAAGTCGGTGGCGGCGTACCGACCGGTGATCACGGGGCTGAGGTCGAGGCCGCCCTCCAGGAGGACGGACATCGCGTACCAGGTCTCGAACATCTCCCGGCCGTAGATGCCCTTGATGGTGAGCATCGAGGTGACGACGGAGGCCCAGTCGATCGGGAACTGCTCGGCGGGCAGGCCCAGCATGGCGATCTTCCCGCCGTGGGTCATGTTGGCGATCATCGACTGCATCGCCTCGGGCCGGCCGGACATCTCCAGGCCGACGTCGAAGCCCTCGCGCAGGCCGAGCTTCTGCTGGCCCTCCTCGATGGTGTGCTCGGCGACGTTGAGCGCCAGCGTGACACCGACCTTGCGGGCGAGGTCGAGGCGGTACGGGGAGACGTCGGTGATCATGACGTTGCGGGCGCCGGCGTGCTTGGCGACGGCGGCGGCCATGATGCCGATCGGGCCGGCACCGGTGACCAGAACGTCCTCGCCGACCAGCGGGAAGGACAGCGCGGTGTGCACGGCGTTGCCGAACGGGTCGAAGATCGCGGCGACGTCGAGGTCGACGGGGACCCGGTGCACCCAGACGTTGGAGGCCGGCAGGGCGACGTACTCGGCGAAGGCGCCGTCGCGGTTGACGCCGAGGCCGACGGTGTTGCGGCAGAGGTGGCGGCGGCCGGCCAGGCAGTTGCGGCACTTGCCGCAGACCAGGTGGCCCTCGCCGCTGACCAGGTCGCCGACGGCGATGTCCGCGACGCCGGCACCGAGCTCGGCGACCTCGCCGACGAACTCGTGGCCCAGCACCAGCGGGGTCCTGATGGCCTGCTGCGCCCAGCCGTCCCACTTGCGGATGTGCAGGTCGGTACCGCAGATGCCGGTGCGCAGCACCTTGATGAGCACCTCGCCGGGGCCGATCGCCGGGGTGGGGACGTCCATCAGCCAGAGTCCCGGCTCGGCCTTCTGCTTGACGAGTGCCTTCACGGCGGTGGCTCCTGACGCACGGTGGGGCGGCCTGGTGTGGGCAGGCCGACGAGGCCCGGCGGTGGCGGCCCCCGGGAGGGCCGGAGGGTGGTGACGGGGCCGGGGTCCTGGTGTCGGTCCTGGCGTCCGTAATCCGGGCAGGCAGAAATCTGCCTGGTCGGAGGGGGTGCGGTCCATCGAGGAATTCTTAAGGGCCGCGACAGCTGGGCTGAACGATCGTGCCCGAGCTGCGCCCGGGGCCGGTCGCGGCGTGCCGGTCGGCACCCCGACGGCGGAGCGCGCGGGGCGCGTTCGGGGCGCACGGAGCGCCCGCCCGGCGGCCCCGCCGGACCGCGACCCGACCCGGGCGGTCCACGCCGGTCCACGCCGGTCCACGCCGCTCCGGTCAGTCCCGGCCCGGCCCGGTCCGGTCAGTCCCGCCGGACGGCGACGGCGTGCCCGACCACCGCCGCGGTCCCGAGCAGAACGGCGGCGAGCGCGAGCAGCAGCGCGGTGGAGCCGACCAGGTCCGCCGACCGGTGGTGGCCGGAGAGCCGGGTGAGCATGAGGTTCACCGGCGGCAGGCCCTTGCCGAGGGTCAGGACGAGCAGCAGCGCGAGGGCGAGCAGCAGTCCGTGCCCCTGTCGCCGGACCACCGGCCGGGCGGTGAGCAGGCCGACGGCGGCGCCGGTGCAGGCGCAGGTGAGCTGGACCTCGACGCCCAGGAGCAGGTCGGCGGCGGTGGGGCTGTGGTCGCCGACGAGCAGCGGCAGGAGCAGGCCGAGGGCGGCGAGGGGCAGGCAGGCCGCCAGCGCGGCGAGGACGGTCCCGGTGGTCAGGCGCCGGTGTCCGCCGGTGGCGGCCGTCAGCACGGCCCGGTGGGGCGGGTCGTCGAGCCCGGCCAGCGCCATGGTGAGCCAGGTCGCGGCGAGCAGCATCGCCAGGCCGGAGGCAGCGTGGGCGGCGGTGAGCGGGCCGGTGTCGTTGCTGGTGAGCACGGTGACGAGGGCGGCGAACAGGAGCAGCGGGGCGAGGTAGCGCTGGGAGAGCAGCAGGGTGGTGAGCCGGTAGCGGACGAGGGCGGTCATCGGGCGGTGGTCCTCGGGGTGGGTGCGGGCGCCGGTTCGGCCGCAGCGGGGGCCGGTTCGGGCGCGGGCCGGGTGACGGCTTGCACGGACCAGTCGTCGCGGAGTGCGGCGAGCAGGACGGCGTCGGTCCTCGACCGGTCGACCCGCAGGTGGAGTTCGGCCCCGTGGCGCTCGACGGCGAGGACACCTGGAAGGTCGAGAAAGCCGGGAAGGTCGAGAACACCGGGGAGGTCGGGGCCGCCCCGGCGGGTGAGGACAACCACCACGGGCGCGCCCGGGCCGGGGTCGGCGCGGCGGGTGACCCGTCCGTCGGCGACGGTGTGCACGGCGGTGGCGTGCGTCCGGGCGAGGGCCTCGCGGTGGTCGGTGAACACCACCGCCCCGCCGGCGGCGGCCGTCTCGGCGAGGATCCCGGCGAGCGCGGTGTGGGCGGAGGCGTCGAGGCCGGACCACGGTTCGTCGAGGACGAGCAGGTCGGGCGGCACGAGCAGGGCCTGCGCGAGCGCGACCTTCTGGGCGTTGCCCTTGGAGAGGGTGCGCAGCGGGGCGTCCGGGCCGCCGGCGAGGGCGAGGCGGTCCAGCAGTCGGCCGGCGCGGTCCCGGGCGGTGGCGGTGGGCAGGCCGCGGATGCGTCCGAGGTGGGTGAGGTAGGCCATGGCGGTGAGGCGTTCGTGGGCGGTGAAGCGGTCGGGGACATAGCCGACGGAGGCCCCCTGGGCGGTGGCCGTTCCGGTGCGGCGGCCGGCGGTGGGGCGGGTGAGGCCGGCCAGGATCCGTAGCAGGGTGGACTTGCCGGAGCCGTTGGCGCCGACGACGGCGAGCACGTCGCCGGGTGCGAGGTCCAGGTCGACGTCGCGCAGGATCCAGCGGCCCCGTCCGTAGCGTTTGCCTACGGCTTCGCAGTGCAGCAGCACCTCGGTGTTCCCCTCCGTCGGTCGGGCGGTGGGCACCTTACGCGGCGGCCGGTAGGGGGCGGATATGGTGCGGGCCGATCCGGTGGTGGCGCGACCGGGGCCGGGCCGGGTGGCTGACGGGTGGGTCCGTTCGGGCCAGCGGGTGGCCGCAGGGCGCGCGGTGGCGTTGAGCGGCGCATACGGTGGCGATCGCTCCCCCTTGCGGGCCCGTGGAGCGGTGCTCCGGGTCCGTCCTGCCCAGAGAGGCGCCTCGACGATGACGAATCACGACCGCGTGCCGAATCGTGTGACGACGGCCCGAGCCACGACCCCGCGCCGCCCGGCCGCGGCCCGACCGGGTACGACCCGCGCGGCTACGGCCCGGGCGGCCTCGGCCCGGCCCGCCCCGGCGGCAGTCGCGCTGGCGCTGGCCGGGCTGCTGGCCTCGGCCGGCTGTTCGGGCGGCTCCTCCGCCGGCTCCCCCGCGGCCGGGGCGGTGACGGCCGTCCCGGCGGCGCTCAGCCCCTCGGCCTCGGCTTCGGGCCCGAGCGCGAGCGCGACGCTGCTCAGCCCCTCCCCGACCACTCCCACCACGTCCTCGGGCGGCTCCGCGGGCCCGACCGCGCTGCCGTTGACGCCGGACGTGACGGCCCGGCTGGACACCGCGGTGCAGCGGGTGCTGACGGAGGCCTCGGTGCCGGGGGTGATCGTCAACCTGTCGACGCCGCAGGGCGAGTACCTGAAGGCCTTCGGTGTCTCCGACAAGGTCGCGGGCACGGCGATGGTGACCGGGCTGAACATGCGGATCGGCAGCGAGACGAAGACCTTCACCGTCACCGGTCTGCTGCGGCTGGTGGACCAGGGCAAGGCGGGGCTGGACGACCCGATCGGCAAGTACGTCTCGGGCGTGCCGAACGGTGACACGATCACCCTGCGCCAGCTGTCCGACATGCGCAGCGGCCTGTTCTCGTACACCCAGGACGAGGACTTCGTGGCGGCGCTCCAGGCGGACCCGCAACGCTCGTTCACGCCGGACCAGTTGCTCGCGTACGCGTTCAAGCACCCGGTGAACTTCGCCCCGGGGGCGGAGTTCGACTACTCCAACACCAACACGGTGCTGATCGGGAAGGTGATCGAGAAGCTGGGCGGGCAGCCGCTCGGCGAGTTCCTGAAGAAGGAGGTGTTCGACCCGGCGGACCTGGGCCGGACGGTGTTCCCGACCACGAACGCGTTCCCGCAGCCGCACTCCCAGGGTTACACCAACCAGACCGCGGACGGGACGATCGCGGACGCCACCGACTGGAATCCGTCCTGGGGTTGGGCGGCGGGGGCGATGATCTCGGACCAGGCGGACATGAAGAAGTGGGCCAAGGTGCTGGCCACCGGCACGCTGCTGACTCCGCAGACGCAGGCGCAGCGGCTCCAGCCGCAGCCCTCGGCGGTGCCGGACACCTGGTACGGGCTGGGGGTGTTCTACAACCACGGGTGGATCGGGCACAACGGCTCGCTGCCGGGCTACCAGACGGTGGTGGTGTATCTGCCGTCCGCGCAGGCCTCGTTGGTGGTGCTGCTGAACACCGACATCACGTACAAGGGGTCGGCGCCGTCGACGCTGTTCGCGAAGGCGATCACGGAGGTCGTCTCGCCGGGGAACGTCTACGACCTGCCGGCGGCCCCGGCGGGCGGGGACGAGCCCTCGGCGACGGCGGACGCGTCGGTGTCGACCTCGGTGACGCCGCCGGTGCCTTCGACAGCGTGACCTGGCGGGCGTGACCGGGCGGGCGTGACCGGGCGGGCGTGACCCGGCACGGGTGCGTGACCCGGCGCGGGTGCCAAGAGGCGGTCAGCCCCCGAGCACCCGCGCCAGGTCGTAGGAGACCGGCTCCTCCAACTGCTCGTACGTGCAGCTCTCCGGCGCCCGGTCCGGGCGCCAGCGCCGGAACTGCGCGGTGTGCCGGAAGCGGGTGCCCTCCATGTGGTCGTAGGCGACCTCGACGACGCGTTCGGGGCGCAGCGGCACCCAGGAGAGGTCCTTCTTCCCGGTCCAGCGGCTCTGGGCCCCGGGGAGTCTGGCGTCGGCGTGGGCGGCCTCGTCGGCCCAGGCGCCCCAGGGGTGGCCGGCGAGGTCGGTGGTGCGCAACGGCGCGAGTTCCTCGGCGAGTTCGCTGCGGCGGGCCATGCTGAAGGCGGCGCAGACGCCGACGTGCTGGAGGCGGCCCTCGGCGTCGTGGATCCCGAGCAGCAGGGAGCCGACGACGGGTCCGCTCTTGTGCTCGCGGTAGCCGGCGACCACGCAGTCGGCGGTGCGCTCGTGCTTGATCTTGTACATGGTGCGTTCGCCGGGCCGGTAGGGCTGGTCGAGGGGTTTGGCGACGATGCCGTCCAGTCCGGCGCCCTCGTACTGGGCGAACCAGGTCTCGGCGAGGTCGCGGTCGGTCGCGGCGGGGGCGGTGAAGACGGGGTCGGCGGCGTCGGCGAGGGCCGTTTCGAGGGCGGCGCGGCGGGCCGCGAGCGGCCGGTCGAGGAGGGATTCGTCGCCGAGGGCGAGCAGGTCGAAGGCGACGAAGGAGGCGGGGGTGCGTTCGGCGAGCAGTTCGACCCGGCTGGCGGCGGGGTGGATGCGTTCGAGGAGTTCCTCGAAGCGCAGCCGGCCGTCGCGGGCGATGACCACCTCGCCGTCGAGGACGCAGCGCGGGGGTGTTTCGCGGCGCAGGGCCGTGACGAGTTCGGGGAAGTAGCGGGTGAGGGGTTTGCCGGTGCGGCTGCCGATCTCGATCTCGTCGCCGTCGCGGAAGACGATGGCGCGGAAGCCGTCCCATTTGGCCTCGTACTGCATGCCGGGCGGGATCTTCGCGACGGACTTGGCGAGCATCGGGGCGACGGGCGGCATCACGGGCAGGTCCATGCTTCCGATCCTCGCGCCGACGCGGTCCGCACGCGCGGCGGCGCGCGGGCGGCACGCGGGCCTCACGAGCACCCAGGTAGGTACGCGCGCCCAGGTCAGGACAGGCGCGTCGGGCGGCGCGCGCTTAGCGTGAGTGGCATGGGCTCTGCCGTGGAACTGGACGTCGCCGGACGCACCGTCCGGCTCTCGAACCCCGACAAGGTGTACTTCCCGGAGCGCGGCTTCACCAAGCTGGACGTCGCCGAGTACTACCTCGCGGTCGCGGACGGGGTGCTGCGCGGGCTGCGGGACCGGCCGACCACGCTGCAGCGGTTCCCGGACGGGGTGGAGGGCGAGTTCTTCTACCAGAAGCGGGCCCCGAAGGGCCTGCCCGACTGGCTGCCGACCGCGCGGATCGCCTTCCCGAGCGGGCGGTCGGCGGACGAGATCTGTCCGACCGAGCCGGCGGCGGTGCTGTGGGCGGCGAACCTCGGCTGTCTGACCTTCCACCCGTGGCCGGTGCGCCGCTCGGACACCGACCATGTGGACGAGCTGCGGATCGACCTGGACCCGCAGCCGGGCACGGACTTCCGGGACTCGGTGCGGGTCGCGCACGAGCTGCGGGCCGTCCTGGAGGAGCACGGGCTGCGGGGGTGGCCGAAGACCTCGGGCGGGCGCGGGGTGCACGTGTACGTGCCGCTGGTGCCGGAGTGGACGTTCACCGACGGGCGGCACGCGGTGATCGCGCTGGGCCGGGAGCTGGAGCGGCGGCTGCCGGGGCGGGTGACCACGGCGTGGTGGAAGGAGGAGCGCGGGGAGCGGATCTTCGTCGACTACAACCAGATGGCGCGGGACCGGACGATCGCCTCCGCCTACTCGCTGCGGGCCCGGCCCCGGGCGACGGCGTCGACGCCGCTGCTGTGGGAGGAGCTGGACGACGCGCTGCCGGAGGACTTCGACCTGCGGACGGTGCCCGCCAGGTTCGCGGAGGTGGGCGATCCGCACGCGGGCATGCAGGACGAGGCGTTCCGGCTGGAGGCGCTGCTGGAGCTGTACGAGCGGCAGGTCGCGGACGGCGCGCACGGCGAGCTGCCGTATCCGCCGGACCATCCGAAGGCGGCGGGCGAGCCGACCCGGGTGCAGCCGAGCCGGGCCCGGAAGAAGACCTGAGCGCAGGACCCGGCCCCGTGGGAGCACCCCGCTCCGGGTGTGACGTGATCACGTAGGCTGATCGCCCACGAAGATCACCAAGAGGATCACCAAGGGGCGGGGAACGATGGCTGCACGGGGGCTGCGGGAGATTCTGGCGGACGCGGGGAGCGGGGTGTTCCCGCCGTCGGACGGGTCGGTGACGGTGGTGCCGCAGCCGTCGCCGCGCGAGGCGGGGGTGCTGTCTTTCTCCGCGCACGCAGTGGTGTTCACCGACGAGGACCCGGACTGGGTGCGGGCGACGCTGGCGGCCACGCCGAGCGACCCGCTGGCCGCGCCGCTGTGCCCGCCGTTCCTGAGCGCGTTCGCCCGCCGCACCGGACGGGAGAACGGCAACATCGACCTGCTGACGGTGGCCGACCGCCTGCCCGGCGAGCCGCCGCTGCCGCTCGCCCCGGTCGAGGACCGGGAGCATCCCCGGGTGGTGCGGGCGCTGCGCTACCGCGACGACGTGCGGGTGTTCGAGGCCGAGGGCGGGAACGGGGTCCTGGTGCTGGGGCGCGGCGTCGCCGGGCGCTGGGAGTGTGCGATCGAGGTCGGTGCGGCGGCCCGGGGCCGGGGCCTGGGTCGGGCGCTGGCGCTGGCGGCCCGGCACCTGGTCCCGGACGGTGCTGTGGTCTGGTCGCAGCAGGCGCCGGGCAACGCGACCAGCGTGCGGGCCTTCCAGGCCGCCGGCTACCGGCCGGTGGGCGCGGAGACGCTGCTGGTGGTGGGGCGGCCGTGACCGCCGACCGCACCGCCGGGACGGCCGACGTCGCCTCCGGAACGGCCGGCTTCGCCGCCCTAGCCGACCTCGCCGCCGTCCCCGAGGAGGTGCGGGCCCGGCTGGTGACCCGCTTCGGGCCCGGCGCCCGGGAGTGGTGCGCACAGCTGCCGCGGCTGGTGGACGAGCTGGCCGGGCGCTGGGGCCTGGCGGTGCGGGCGGCCGGCGGGGGCGGCACGTCGCGGGTGTTCCGCTGCGAGCGGCCGGCCGACGGTGCCGTGGTGTGGCTCAAGCTGACGCCGGACACCGAGGTGGCCCGGCAGGAGGCGGTGGCGCTGACCGCGTGGCGGGAGGTGCCCTCGGTGGTGGGGCTGCTGGCGGAGGACGTCGGGGCCGGGGCGCTGCTGCTGGCGGACGTCCGGCCGGGGACGACGCTGCGCGAGCGCGGTTGGCGGCCGGCGGAGGTGGCGGGGATGCTGACCGGGCTGCGCTCGGTGCCCGCGCCGTCCCGTGCCGCCCTCCCGTCCCTGGCGGAGCGGCTGGACTTCCTGTTCGACCTCACCGAGCGGCGGGCCCCCGGTGTGTCGACGGCGGACGCCCGGGCCCTGACCCGCGAGCTGACCGGCGACGGCGCCCCGCTCGGGCTGGTCCACGGCGACCTGCACCCGGCCAACGCGCTGCTCGGCCCGGCCGGTCCGGTGGCGATCGACCCGCGCGCCTGCCTGGGCGACCCGGACTTCGACCTGGTCGACTGGGCCCTCGAAGGCGTGGCCGACCGGGCGGCGCTGTCCGACCGGATCTCGGAGCTGACCGACCTGGTCGCGGGCGCGGACGCCGACCGCGTCCTCGCCTGGTGCCGGGCGGCGGCCGTCCTGATCGCCGCCCCGCGCGTCGCCGCCGGCCGTGGGGACGCCGGCACGGTGTTCCTGCGGGAGCTGGCGGGGCTGTAGCGGGGCCTCCCTCAGCGGGCGGACGGGCCTCGGCGGGGGGACGGACCGGGACGCCCGGCGATCCCGGGTCCGCCGCCCGTCGAGGGCGACGGGCGGTGGTTCTCCGCGTCCTTGAGCTCCCGCCGGAGGTCCGACAGGATCGTGGAACCCGGCTGGAAGTCGTACGACTCCAGGCCGGACAGGTCGAGGTCCCGGCGGAGGGCCGCCACCGCCAGGTCTCGCCACCCGTAGAGCTCCTCGGGACGCCGACCGCCCTCCCGCTCCCAGGTCCGGCAGCAGTGCCGCAGGCCGAGGACGGCGCCCCGGGCGGTGGCGGTCGCGCACATGCCGCCCGGCCCGTAGAACCAGCCGTTGAGCGCCGCCGCCACCCGCCCCGCCGCCTCCGGGGTGAGCGGGGAACCGGCGGCGTGCGACAGCCCGCCCAGGATCCGGAAGGCCTCCGGGTAGGACTCCAGCCTGACCTTGTGAAGATCCAGTGCCCAGCCGGACTTGAGGTCGGTCAGCCACCCGGCCCGTTCCCGCCGCTGCTGCGCGAGGGTCAGTGCCGCCCCGACGGCGGCCACCACCAGGGCAACGAGCCCGGACAGCAGGGCCGTGACGATCTGCTCGCTCATGATCCCCGCCTCCGTCACCGGCCGTCCGACGCGCCCATGATGGCAGCCCGACGCACCGTCAGCAGCCTTTTGCCACAAGCGAGTTGTTCGTCCCCGTCCGGGCCGGGGCGTCACCCGACCGCGCGGGCGCCCTCCGGGGCGGTGGCGGCGACGACGCGGACGGCCTCGGCGATCTGCTCGTCCGTCAGGTCGCCGCGCGCGGTCAGCCGCAGCCGCGAGATGCCGTCCGGGACGGACGGGGGGCGGAAGCAGCCGACGGCGAGCCCGGCCCGGCGGCAGTCGGCGGCCCAGCCGACGGCGGCCTCGGGGCCCGGGGCGCGGACGGACACCACGGCCGCGTCGGGGGCGGAGGCGTGCAGGCCGGCGGCGGCGAGGCGGGCGGACAGGCTGCGGGCCACCTCCCGGGCGCGCTCGGCGCGGTGGGGTTCGGCGCGCAGCAGCCGCAGCGCGCCGAGGGCGGCACCGGCGGCGGCGGGGGCGAGACCGGTGTCGAAGATGAAGGTGCGGGCGGTCTCGGTGAGGTGGCGGACCACCCGGCGGGGGCCGAGCACGGCGCCGCCCTGGGAGCCGAGCGACTTCGACAGGGTGACCGTGGTGACCAGGTCGGGCGCACCGGCGAGACCGGCGGCGGCCGGGGCACCGCTGCCGCCGGGGCCGAGGACGCCCAGGCCGTGCGCGTCGTCGACGAGCAGCGCGGCACCGAACCTCCGGGTGACGTCGGCGAGTTCGGCGAGCGGGGCGGCGTTGCCGTCGACCGAGAAGACCGAGTCGGTGACCACCAGCGCCCGGGGCCGCTCCCGCCCGGCGAGGATCCCGGCGACGGCGCCCGGATCGCTGTGCGGGGCCCGGTGGACGTCCGCCCGGGCGAGGCGGCAGCCGTCGATCAGCGAGGCGTGGTTGTAGGCGTCGGACACGATCAGGGTGTCCGGGTCGGTGAGCGCGGTGAGCGCGGCCAGGTTCGCGGTGTAGCCGGAGGAGAAGACGAGCGCGGCCTCGGCCCCGCAGAAGTCGGCGAGCTCCTGCTCCAGCTCGGTGTGCAGCGCGGTGGTCCCGGTCACCAGCCGGGAGCCGGTGGCACCGGCGCCCCAGCGCAGCGCGGCCTCGGCGGCGGCCCCGGTGACGGCGGGGTGGCGGGTCAGCCCGAGGTAGTCGTTCCCCGCGAGGTCCAGCACCGGGTCGTCGGCGGGCCGGCTGCGCAGCGTCCTGGTGAGCCCGGCCGCCGCCCGCTGCTCCGCGGTCTCGTCGAGCCAGTCGAAGACGGCGCCGGGAGCGAGGGTGCGCGGTTCGGGCGCGGTGCGGTTGACCATGCCCGGCACTCTGGCACGCCCGGCGCGACCCGGGCAATGTGCGCCGTGGCACACGGTCGGCGGGCGGAGGGCGCTGCCCTCGCGGTCGCCCGGCCCGCCCGTTCGTGCGCCCGGGCTTTGCCGGGGGTGGCGGCGAGCAGGCAAGATGGGGCGGTGACCCTCCTTGATCTGATGCCGAAGCCCGCCACGCCCGACGCGCTGTACGAGACGTTCGCCGCCTGGGCGGAGGAGCGCGGGATCTCGCTGTACCCGGCTCAGGAGGAGGCGCTGATCGAGCTGGTGTCGGGGAACAACGTGATCCTGGCGACGCCGACGGGCTCGGGGAAGAGCCTGGTGGCGGCGGGTGCGCACTTCGCGGCGCTCGCGGAGGGGAAGCGGACGTTCTACACGGCGCCGATCAAGGCGCTGGTGTCGGAGAAGTTCTTCGACCTGGTGAAGATGTTCGGGACCGAGCAGGTCGGCATGATGACGGGCGACGCCTCGGTGAACCCGACGGCGCCGATCATCTGCTGCACGGCGGAGGTGCTGGCGCAGATCGCGCTGCGCGACGGCACCCGGGCCGATGTCGGCCAGGTGGTCATGGACGAGTTCCACTTCTACGCGGAGCCGGACCGCGGCTGGGCCTGGCAGATCCCGCTGCTGGAGCTGCCGCAGGCGCAGTTCCTGCTGATGTCGGCGACGCTGGGCGACGTGCGGCGGTTCGAGGAGGACCTCACCCGGCGCACCGGCCGGCCGACGACGGTGGTGCGCAACACGACGCGTCCGGTGCCGCTATTCTACGAGTACCGCCGTACCACCATGCACGACACGCTGGAGGAGCTGCTGCAGACCGGCCAGGCGCCGGTGTATGTCGTGCACTTCACCCAGAAGGAGGCGGTGGACCGCGCGCAGTCGCTGATGAGCATCAACATGTGCTCGAAGGCGGAGAAGGACGCCATCGCCGAGCTGATCGGGAATTTCCGCTTCACCACCAAGTTCGGACGCAATCTTTCGCGTTTCGTACGGCACGGGATCGGTGTGCACCACGCGGGCATGCTTCCGAAGTACCGGCGGCTGGTCGAGCGGCTCGCCCAGGCGGGTCTGCTGAAGGTGATCTGCGGGACGGACACGCTCGGCGTGGGCGTCAATGTGCCGATCCGCACGGTGCTGTTCACGGCGCTGTCGAAGTACGACGGGCAGCGGGTGCGGATCCTGCGCGCCCGGGAGTTCCACCAGATCGCCGGACGGGCCGGACGGGCCGGGTTCGACACGGTGGGCCAGGTCGTGGCGCAGGCGCCCGAGCACGTCATCGAGAACGACAAGGCCGTCGCCAAGGCGGGCGACGACCCCAAGAAGAAGCGGAAGATCGTCCGCAAGAAGGCGCCGGAGGGCTTCGTCGGCTGGTCCGAGGAGACCTTCCAGAAGCTGATCGCCGCCGACCCGGAGCCGCTGGTCTCCCGGTTCAAGGTGACCCACGCGATGCTGCTGTCGGTGATCGCGCGGCCGGGCAACGCCTTCGAGGCGATGCGCAAGCTGCTCACCGACAACCACGAGGACCGGGCCTCGCAGCGCCGGCACATCCGCACCGCGATCGCCATCTACCGCTCGCTGCTGGAGGGCGGCGTGGTGGAACGGCTGCCGGAGCCGGACGCCGAGGGCCGGATCGTGCGCCTCACCCTGGACCTCCAGGAGAACTTCGCGCTCAACCAGCCGCTGTCCACCTTCGCCCTGGCCGCCTTCGAGCTGCTCGACCCGACCTCGCCGTCCTTCGCCATGGACGTGGTGTCGGTGGTCGAGGCGACCCTCGACGACCCGCGGCAGATCCTCGCCTCGCAGCAGAACAAGGCGCGCGGCGAGGCCATCGGCGAGATGAAGCGCGACGGCATCGAGTACGAGGAGCGGATGGAGCGGCTCCAGGAGATCACCTACCCGAAGCCGCTGGAGGAGCTGCTCACCCACGCCTACGAGGTGTACCAGCGGGCGCACCCGTGGATCGGCGACCACCAGCTCCAGCCGAAGTCGGTGGTGCGGGACCTCTACGAGCGGGCGATGACCTTCTCGGACTACGTCGGCTTCTACGAGCTGGCCCGCACCGAGGGCATCGTGCTGCGCTACCTGGCCGGCGCGTTCAAGGCGCTGGAGCAGACCGTCCCCGAGGACGTGAAGACCGACGACCTCAAGGACATCATCGCCTGGCTGGGCGAGCTGGTCCGCCAGGTCGACTCCAGCCTGCTGGACGAGTGGGAGCAGCTGGCCAACCCGACCGGACCGCAGACGGCCGAGGTGGTGCTGGACGACAAGCCGGCGCCGGTGACGGCGAACGCGCGGGCGTTCCGGGTGCTGGTGCGCAACGAGATGTTCCGCCGGGTCGAGCTGTGCGCACTGGAGCACTACGACGAACTGGCCGCGCTGGACGGCGAGTACGGCTGGGACGCGGACCGCTGGGCGGACGCCATGGACGGCTACTGGGACGAGTACGACGACCTGAGCACCGGTCCGAACGCGCGCGGCCCGAAGATGCTGATCATCGAGGAGGAGGACTCGGCCTGGCGGGTGCGGCAGATCTTCGACGACCCGGAGGGCGACCACGACTGGGGCCGGGTGGGTGAACGGGGGGGGGGCCGGGCCGCGCCCCGCCCCTCCCCCGTCCGGTCCGTGCCGCTACATCCAGACGAACGGCGCGCCCGCGCTGTGCGAGACGGCCCGGGTGGCCTCGTCGAGCTGCTGGTCGAGGCCGGGGGTGCTCGCCGAGGGCACCGGCAGCGGACTCGCCGGGGGGACGGACGCGCCGACGGTGGGCGAGGCGGTGCCGGCACCGGGGACGACGGGGGTGGCCGCGGGGGCGGCCACGCCGCCGGGGTACATCTCGGCGGGCCGCGAACTGGCCACCGTCACGTAGTGGCCGACGAGTTCGACGCGCGGCTCGATCGCGGGCCGGGCCGCTCCGGCCGCCAGCGCCGGCGCGGCGGAGGCGTCCGGGAGGATGAAGGCGACCGAGCCGGACTTGGCGCGCAGCGCCTCGGCGGCGCGGGCCGCGACCGCGGCGTCGGTGAAGCGCAGCAGGGTGACGCTGCTCAGCACCGGCCGGTCCTGGGCGGTGAAGCTGACCGCGAGGTAGCCCTTGCAGCCGGCCTCGCGCAGCAGGTCCAGGGTGCGGTCCTGGAGCACCTCGGTGCAGTTGTCGCCGCGCCGCACGCCGGAGCGCTTGCCCTTGTAGGAGCCGGACTCCACGATCCGCTGGGCGGGGAAGTAGGCCTCCACGTCGAGGGCCTCGGGGTCGACGAGGGTGCGCTGCGGCGGGTCGCCGACAATCGGCGGGGTCTTGGACGCCTCCTTGCTGGAGGGGCCCAGCCCGGGTATGTAGTCGCCGGGCGTGGGGCGGGTGACGATCCAGCCGCCGGCCGCGACCACGCCGGCGACGGTGATCCAGCCGACGACCCGTCGGGCGGTCACGCGTCTGGGCCGGTGGGCCCCGCCCGGCTGTTCGGACACGTCGTACGCCGGCCGCTCCGCCGGTGATTCTGCCGATGACGGGGCGCGCTCCCCCTGCGTGGTCATGCGGCCGATTGTATGCAGGTCACGAGTGGTGGAGATCACGGGGGCGGGGCGGCGGCCGGGGCGGTGGGAGAGGCGGCCGGGCAGCCGTCGGGACGGTCCGCGGGAGGCCCGCCGGGGGCCCTCGCCGGCGACGTGACCGGCACCACTACCGTGAGCTTCGACACTGTGACAACTCGCACATCCTCCCCGGGATCTTCTGGTGGGTTTCCTCTGGCGTCCGTCGCGGCCCAGCAGGCAGGATCAGGCGCATGGATCTGCTCGATACCCTCACCGCCAAGGGCCTGCGTGGGGAGACCCCCACCCGCGAGGAGGCGCTCGCCGTCCTCGCCACCACTGACGACGAGCTGCTCGACGTGGTCGCGGCCGCCGGGCGGGTGCGCCGGCGGTGGTTCGGCCGCCGGGTCAAGCTCAACTACCTGGTGAACCTGAAGAGCGGGCTGTGCCCGGAGGACTGCTCCTACTGTTCGCAGCGGCTGGGCTCCAAGGCCGAGATCCTGAAGTACACCTGGCTCAAGCCGGACCAGGCCGCCGAGGCGGCGAAGGCCGGCGTGTCGGGCGGCGCCAAGCGGGTCTGCCTGGTGGCGAGCGGCCGCGGTCCGACGGACCGTGACATCGACCGGGTGACCGACACCGTCGCGGCCATCAAGGACGCCGACCCGGCGGTGGAGATCTGCGCCTGCCTCGGTCTGCTCTCCGACAACCAGGCGGAGCGGCTGAAGGCGGCCGGTGTCGACGCCTACAACCACAACCTGAACACCTCCGAGGGCACCTACGGCGACATCACCACCACCCACACCTACGCGGACCGGGTGGACACCGTGCAGAAGGCGCACGGCGCGGGCCTGTCGGCCTGCTCGGGCCTGATCGCGGGCATGGGCGAGAGCGACGAGGACCTGGTGGACGTGGTCTTCGCGCTGCGCGAGCTGGGCTCCGACTCGGTGCCGGTGAACTTCCTGATCCCGTTCGAGGGCACGCCGCTGGCGAAGGAGTGGAACCTCTCGCCGCAGCGCTGCCTGCGGATCCTCGCCATGGTGCGGTTCGTGAACCCGGACACCGAGGTGCGGATCGCCGGCGGCCGCGAGGTGCACCTGCGCAGCATGCAGCCGCTGGGCCTGCACCTCGCCAACTCCATCTTCCTGGGCGACTACCTGACCAGCGAGGGCCAGGCCGGGCAGACCGACCTCGACATGATCGCGGACGCCGGCTTCGAGGTCGAGGGCATGGGCGAGAGCACCCTGCCCCGGCACCGGGCGGACATCGCGGCGGCGGCCACCGGCGGTTGCGGCAGTGGCTCCGCGGGCGGTGGCTGCGGCACGGGCGCCGTGTCCGGCGAGGGCGAGGGCGAGAGCGCGGACGCCGCTGTCGGCGGTGGCTGCGGCACGGGCGGCGGCTGCGGCCCCTGCGGCGGCCACGGGCACGCGGTGCCGGCGGCGACCGTCGGCGCGGCCGACGACAAGGACGCCGACAGGGCCGCCGACGAGGTGCGCACCGACCTGGTGCGGGTCCGCCGCCGCGGCGCCGGCACCGAGCTGGCGCCCAACGCCTGACGCCCCGCCCCGCCCCGTCCGGGGCCCGGTCCGGCCGGGCCCCGACCGCACCCCTCGGAAAGTGCTCCCCTCATGACCCAGCTGTCCACCGACACCCTGCTCGCGCTCGACCGGGCGCACGTCTGGCACCCGTACGGGCCGATGCCCGGCACCGCCACCCCGTACGTGGTGGAGTCAGCCTCCGGCGTCCGGCTGCGGCTGGCCGCACCGGTCGCGGGCGGGCGGCGCGAGCTGGTCGACGGCATGTCGTCCTGGTGGGCGGCGATCCACGGGTACGGGCACCCGGTGCTGGACGAGGCGGTGCGCGGGCAGTTGGGGCGGATGAGCCACGTCATGTTCGGCGGGCTCACCCACGAGCCCGCCGTCCGGCTGGCGGCCACCCTGGTGGAGATCACCCCGGAGCCGCTGCGGCACGTGTTCCTCGCCGACTCGGGCTCGGTGGCCGTCGAGGTCGCGATGAAGATGTGTCTGCAGTACTGGCAGTCCGTGGGCCGGCCGGAGAAGCGGCGGCTGCTCACCTGGCGCGGCGGCTACCACGGGGACACCTTCCACCCGATGTCGGTGTGCGACCCGGAGGGCGGCATGCACCAGCTGTGGGGCGGGGTACTGCCCCAGCAGCTGTTCGTGGACGAGCCGCCGGCCGGCTTCGACGCCCCGATCGACGACGCGTACGCCCGGGCCTTCGAGGAGCTGGTGGAGCGCCACGCGGGCGAACTGGCGGCGGTGATCGTGGAACCGGTGGTGCAGGGCGCCGGCGGGATGCGCTTCCACTCCCCCGCCTACCTCCGGATGCTGCGCGAACTGTGCGACCGGCACGGGGTGTTGCTCGTCTTCGACGAGATCGCCACCGGCTTCGGCCGCAGCGGCGAGCTGTTCGCCGCCGACCACGCGGGCGTCGCCCCGGACGTGATGTGCCTCGGCAAGGCGCTGACGGGTGGCTACCTCACCATGGCGGCCACCCTGTGCACCGCGGAGATCGCGGACGGCATCAGCCGCGGCGCGATGCCGGTGCTGGCGCACGGGCCGACGTTCATGGGCAACCCGCTGGCGGCGGCGGTCGCCAACGCCTCGATCGACCTGCTGCTCGGGCAGGACTGGGCGACCGAGGTGAAGCGGATCGGCACCGGGCTGGCCGCGGGCCTGGCGGACGCCGCCGCGCTGCCGGGCGTCAAGGACGTCCGGGTGCTCGGCGCGATCGGCGTCGTGCAGTTGGACCACCCGGTGGACATGGCGGCGGCGACCGAGGCCGCCGCGCGCGAGGGCGTCTGGCTGCGCCCGTTCCGGGACCTCGTCTACACCATGCCGCCGTACATCACCGGCGACGAGGACGTGGCGCGGATCGCCCGGGCCGTCACCGCGGCGGCCGCCGCCGGATGAGCGCCGCGGCCGGGAACACGACGGACAGGAACGGCAACGGCAACGAGAACATGGGTATGGGCATGGGCACGGACGGGGACATGAGCGGGAACGCGGGCAGCGGCCCTGGCACTGGAACGAACACGGGCACCGGCACCGGCACTGGCACCGGCACGGACGGCACCACGCGCGGACGCGTCGTCTTCGTCACCGGGACCGGCACCGAGGTCGGCAAGACCGTCACCACGGCGGCCGTCACGGCGAGCGCCCTGCGGGCCGGTCTGCGGGTCGCGGTGCTCAAGCCCGGCCAGACCGGGGTCGCCCCCGAGGAGCCGGGCGACGCCGAGGAGGTCCGCCGGCTGGCCGGGCCCGCGGCCCCGGCCCCGGACGCCCTCACCCTGCGCGAACTCGCCCGCTACCCCGAGCCCTTGGCGCCCGACACGGCGGCCCGCCGGTCCGGCCTGCCGTGCCTGGCGCCCGAGGACGTGGCGAAGGAGGTCGCGGCCCTGGCCGAGCGGCACGACCTGGTGCTGGTCGAGGGCGCCGGCGGGCTGCTGGTGCGCTACGACGAGCAGGGCCGGACGCTGGCCGACCAGGCCCGGGCGGTGCGTGAACTCGGCCTGCCCGCCGAGGTGCTGCTGGTGGCGACGGCCGGTCTCGGCACGCTGAACACCACCGCGCTCACGGCCGAGGCGCTGGCCGCGCGCGGTCTGCCGCTGCTCGGCGTGGTGGTCGGCGCCTGGCCGGACTCCCCCGGGCTGGCCGACCGCTGCAACCTCGCCGACCTGCCGCGGGCGGCCGCCGGTGCGCCGCTGCTCGGCGCGCTGCCCGAACGGGCGGGCCGGGCGGCGGACTTCACCGCGCTCGCGGTCGCCGCGCTCGCGCCCGCGCTGCACGGCAGTTGGGACGCCGCCGCCTTCACCGCCGAGCACGGGGCCGGCTGAACCCGGGGGCCGGGGACCGACCGAACCGGGGACGGTCACCGGGGGGCGACAGGGCACGCACCGCCGCCCACCACCGCGCACCGCCACGCCCCCTGCGCCCCCGGTGGCGGAACCGCACCGTTTTCGCTCGATCGGGTGAGATCGCGGCCCGACCCCGCCCCCGGCCCCCGGACGCTCAATACGGTTCTCCGCATGACGGATGGCCTGATGGTGGACGAGGCCCTGCGGGCCCTGGCCGCGCTCGAAGCGGCTTGGAAGGACGACGACGAGGCCCTGGCCGCGCTGGCCGCCGGGGGGCCGACCGAGCAGCCGCTCGCCGCACTGGTCGCGCGCTACGGCGAGCACGCCGTCGACACGCTGATGGCGCTGGCCTTCGGCCTGCGGTCGAGCATGACCGACGAGGAACTCGCCGAACTCACCGACGCGGTGAGCTCCAACATCGGCGCCCGGATGAGCGCCCTGCTCACCCGGACGCTGCGCGCCTGGGGCGAGACGGCCGGGGACGACCTGGGCGTGGTCAAGGTGATCGCGCACGCGGTGATCGACGCCATGCGGGCCGTCACCGAGGAGCCGAGCAAGACCGATGTGCTGCCCCTGCTCGCCACTTTCCGCACCTACGCGCTGAGCGACAGTTCCTGACGGTTCGTCAGTCACGAGGGTTCCCGGACGGCGGAGGCGGGCGCCCGAACCGGGGTCCGATCCGGCCATCAGGCGGCCTTGAAGTGCCCTTGACACCCTCAAAGGTCTATACCATGCTGCCATCCGGCGCCCGGACGGCGGAGTCTTCTCCGCTTCCGCGGCGCCATTTCGGCGCAGGTGAGAGCGACGAACGGGGGCCGTATTGTGCTGGTGCATATCCTGGGACCACTCCAGGTCGACGTCGACGGAAGGCCGGTACCACTCGGGGGACGACGCAGCCAACTCCTGCTGGCGACCCTCGCCCTGACACCCAACTGGGTCGTCCCGCTGGACCGGCTGGTGGACAACCTGTGGGGCGCCGCCCCACCGGCCAGCGCCCGGACGCAGATCCGGATCTGCGTCTCGCAGCTGCGCCGCGTGTTCGCCGACGCGGGCGCGCCACCGGTGATCGAGACCCATCCGAACGGCTACCGGCTCCGACTCGGGCCCGGTGAGCTGGACGCCACGCTGTTCAACGAGGAGGTCGCCCGCGCCCGGATGCGGGCCGCCGCCGGCCACCTCCCCGAGGCCGCCGCCGTCCTGCGGCAGGCCCTCGCCCGGTGGACCGGGCCCGCCATGGCGGGCCTGGACTGCCCGGCGCTGGAGTCCTGGGCCCGCCGGCTGGAGGAGAACCGGCTGCGCGCGGTCGAGGAGCGGGTGCGCCTGGAACTGGCCCTCGGCCGCTCCGGGGACCTGGTCGGCGAGCTGCTCGAACTGGTCTCCGCGCATCCGTTCCGCGAGCATCTGCACGCCCTGCTGATGCAGGCCCTGCACAGCTCCGGGCGGACCGTGGAGGCGCTCGGCGTCTACCGCACCCTGCGCGCCCAGCTGGTCGAGGAGCTGGGCCTGGAGCCGGGGCCGGAGCTGCGGACGCTGGAGCAGGACATCCTCAACGGCGCCTGCCCGGCCCGCTGAGCCGTCCGTCGGGCCTCCCGGACCCGGCCCGTCCGCCCCGGCCGCGCCGGCCGCTCCCGGTCCCCCGGGCCACCCGCCCGGGCCGGGCCGGGCCGGGCCGGCCGGTGCGGCTCGGCCGATGTGCCTCGGCCAGTGCGGCTCAGCCGGTGTGCCGCCACCAGAACGACCCCGGCTCGTAGTGCTCGGTGACCCCGAGCCTGCGCCAGAGCGGCTCGGCGATCCGCCGCAGCTCCGGGTCGGCGTGCACGAAGGCGTCCGGCAGCTCGACGTCGAACCGCCCCGGCGCGGCCGTCAGCAGCGCCGCCAGCAGGTACTGCTCGGAGTAGTGCCGCCAGCGCCACGAGCTCGGGTAGTCCGCCGGGAGCATGATGTCGTGCACGTGGACGATCACCCCCGGCTTGAGCACCGGCAGCACCTCGAAGAAGAACACCGCGACGTCCGAGCCCATGTGGAGCCGGTGCGACCCGTCGAAGAAGACGATGTCGCCCGGCTCCAGCTCGCGGAACACCGCGAGGTCGGCGTGCTGGAGCGGGGTGCGGACCACCTCGTCGCAGAGCCGGTCCACGGTGGCGCGCGGGGCCGGGTCGATCGAGGTGATCCGGGTGCTCAGCCCGAGGTCCTCGACGGCCCGGCGGGCGAACTTGGTGGAGTTGCCGGAGCCGATCTCCAGGTAGCGGGCGGGCCGCAGCTCGGCCAGGAACCCGTACAGCGACAGTGCGTCCAGCGGCGGCAGCCAGCCGTTGTTCCAGTACGGCGTGGAGCCGGCCGCGGTGCCCCGCAGCGGGATGCCGCCCAGCGAGTCGCCCAACTCCACGAAGCCGGCCAGGCGTTCCGCGTAGCGCTCCCGGTTCTTCTCCAACAGCTCCCGCACCTCGGTGAGTTCGGCGCGCGGCTCAGGGGTGACCACGTGGTCCCAGAACAGCGGTTTGCGCAGCCCGAACGCCCACAGGGTGAGACCGTGCAGCACCGGCCGCTCGCCGAGCCAGTCCACCGGCCGGCGGAGCGCGGGCAGGCGCTCCAGCAGTTCGACGCCGGAGGCGGTACGGACGGCGGTCCGCAGATCCTTGAGCACCATGTCGTGTCCTTTCGGGGGGTTCAGAGCGAGAGCCAGAGGTCCTGCAGCCGGTGTTCGGAGATGCCCTCGGCGGACCGGAAGTCGTAGCGGTGGACCTTCACCGGGCCCCGGGTGAAGCTCCAGTCCAGCCGCCAGAGCGGGTAGGGGCGGTTGATCGCGCTGTCCCAGTCGAAGCCGGCCGGTGCGGAGAACTTCCAACTCAGCGGCAGGAAGTCATTGTTGGCGCGAATCGCGTCGTCCGCGAGCGAGCGGACCCCGTCCAGGTCGCGCATCGCGGGACTGGCGTTGAAGTCGCCGGCGATCAGCGTGCGGTTGGGGTTGCCCTTGAGGTCGGTCTCCAGGCCCCGGATCTCCTCCTGGCGCCAGGCGAACTTGCGCTTGAAGTAGGAGTCGAAGTCGAAGCCCGAGAACGGGTCGAGGTCGGGCGCCAGCGGCACGGTGACATGCACGTTGTAGACGCTGAGCAGGGTGCCGCCGACCTGGAGGTCGGTGCGCATCACCTTGTCGCGGGCGAAGATCCGGCTGAAGGAGGCGTCCGCCTCCAGCGCGGCGCCGGTGCCGACCGAGCGCTGCGAGACGATCGGGTAGCGCGAGATCGTGAGCAGTTCGCCGGTGCGGGCGATGTGGTAGCCGGGGAACTCGGCGGCGAGCCGGGCGTCGTCGTCGAGCCGGCGGTAGCCGTCCTCACCGAGGCCGGGCTGCCAGACCACGTGCTCCTGGAACAGGTACACATCGGCGTTCTGACGGTGAATCAGGCTGTAGAGCCGGTCGACGCCGGTGGACGCGGCCCAGTACTGGGTGTTGAAGGAGACCACGTGCAGCGCTCCGGCCGGCACCGTCCGCTCGCCGTGCCACAGGGCGGGCCAGTTGAGGCCGGAGCCGGTGGTGAGGCCGAGCAGCAGCGGCGGCAGGGCGAGTCCGAGCGCCCAGCCGCGGCGGGGGCCGCAGGCGCCCGCGGCGGCGAGCACCAGGAACAGCGGCACGGCGACGAGGAGGACCGGCGGGACGGCGTCGAACAGGATCGCCCAGTGCCAGCGTCCGCTGACCGACCAGCGGAAGAAGGCGTAGAGCAGCCAGGCGCCGGTGAGGCCGACCAGGGCGCGGCCGTACCAGGTGCGCAGCCGCCGGGCGGCCCGGCGGGCCCGGGTGGGTTCGGGGGCCGGTCCGCCGTCCGGTCCGTCGGCGGGTGCCTCGGCGGTCGCCCCGGCCGGGTCGTCCCGCCGGTACATCCGGCGGAACTCCCGGCTGACCGCGAACCGGCCGACCCCGGCGGCGAGTCCGGCGGTGACGACGGCGTTCAGCAGGAGGTGGCAGAGGGTGAAGAAGGCGAGGAAGCGGTAGCCGCGCTCCTGGCGGACGAAGCGGTACTGCCCGAGGTCGGTGAGGACGAAGGCGGCGAGCAGCAGGGCGGTGGCGAGCGCGGCCGCGGGCTGCCAGGCGATCAGGGGCAGGCTCAGCAGGGTGAGTGCGGCGAGCACCGAGGCGAGGGCCCGGCCGGGGGTCTCCATGCCCTGCATCGCCCGTCCGCGGTCGAGGTAGAACGGCACCCGCAGCCGGCTGCGCACGAAGGCCTTGCGCAGCAGCGGGCGGAGCCGGTTCTCGTCGGAGAGCCGGCCCCGGACGCGTGAGGTGAGCAGCATGGGGTGGCGGGCGGCGAGCCGTTCGGCGTGGTCGATCTCCTCGGTCTGGCGCAGTGCCGGGTTGAACGGTCCGGCTTCCAGGAAGGCGGTGCGGCGGACGGCGCCGAGGGCGTAGAAGCCTCCGCTGACCAGTCCTTCGGCGCTCTTGCGCCAGTAGTGGTACTGGAGGATGCGGTACTGGCCGACGGGGCCCTCGGGGAACAGGGGTTCCTTGTCGGGGACGCCGAACACGGCGCCGTACTCGGGGTGTTCGGCGAAGACGGCGACGGCTTCGGCGACGGCGTCGGGGTGCATCGCGAGGTCGGCGTCGAGGAAGAAGACGATGTCGCCGGTGGCGTGTTCGACGCCGAGGTTGCGGGTGGCGCCGGGGCCGCCGTTGCGTTCGGCGCGGATCAGGGTGACGGGGTGGGCGGCGGCGAGCGCGGCGGAGTCGTCGGTGCTGGCGTCGTCGACGACGATCACCTCGTGCACGGGGTGGCTCTGGGCGAGGACGGAGCCGAGGCAGAGGTCGACGGTGCGGCTGTCGTTGTACATCGGCACGACCACCGAGACGAGCGGTGTGGTGGGCATGGCTCCTCGTTCGGAACGGCGGGGGGGGTCAACGGGCTCGGGTTTCCGGTGAGTTCGTTCAGGTGAGCTGGAAGGTGAGCAGGAGGGCGACCCAGAGCGCGGCGGTGGCGAGCATGGCCCGGTCGCGCAGCAGGGTGTGCACGGGGTTCCCGCCCTCGGCGTGCACGACGACGATCTGCAGGTAGCGGAACAGGGCGAACAGGGCCAGCGGGGCGGTGAGCAGCGCGCCGGTCTCGTAGCCGGACTCGGTGCGCAGGTACAGCAGGTAGCCGACGACGGTGAGTCCGGAGCAGAGCACCAGCACCAGGTCGAGGAAGTGCGCGGAGTAGCCGACCAGCGCGGGGCGGTGGCCGCTGCCGGCGACGCCGAGTTCGTGGCGTCGTTTGCCGACGATGAGGACCAGGCAGAGGGTGAGCACGGTGAGCACCAGCCAGGCGGAGAGCGGTCGTCCGCTGGCCCCGTAGCCGCCGAGCAGGCGGAGCACGAAGCCGGTGGCGACGACGAACACGTCCAGCAGCGGGAGGTGTTTGAGCCGCCAGCTGTAGGCGGCGTTGACGCCGAGGTAGAGCAGGACGGGTGCGGCGACGCCCGGTCCGGCGACGGCCAGCACGGGCACGAGCAGGGCGGCGAGGAGCAGCGCGAGGCCGACGGCGGTGCGCGGGGCGACCCGTCCGGAGGCGAGCGGCCGGTGGCGTTTGACGGGGTGGCGGCGGTCGCGTTCGACGTCGGCGAGGTCGTTGACGACGTAGACGAGCGAGGAGGCGAGGACGAAGGCGCCGACGGCGACGGCGATCCGGGCGGTCATGTCCCAGGCGAGGTCGGCGCCGAGCAGGGGCAGCGGGACGACCAGGATGTTCTTGGGCCACTGGCCGGGCCGGAGCAGGGCGAGCGGTGCGGGCAGCCGGGAGGGCCCGGCGGTGCGGCGGGCGGGCTCGGGCGGTCCTTCGGGGCGGCCCGTCTCGTGCTGCGAGCTCTGTTCGCTCAGGGAGGTCATGGCGGAGCGCTCCTCAGAAGAAGATCTTCACGGCGGACAGCAGTCCCTGGCTCCACGGGTCGCGGCTGGTGCGGCCCGCGTCGGGGCCGCCGGTGCGCGGGGCGGCCGGGGTCTCGTGCCGGGCGGTGCGCCACCAGTCGTAGGTGCGCAGGATGGCGTCCCGGTTGGAGAGCTTGGGGTCGAAGCCGAGCCGGTCGCGGGCCTTGTCGATGGAGACGTAGGAGTCGGCGGTGAGCTTGTGCAGCAGGCGTCCGTAGACGGGCGACAGGCGGGCGCGCTGCAGGGTGTTGAGGACGGCGAGGGCGGGCCGGGCGGGCAGGCCGACGACGTGCTTGCCGTGGCCGGCGGCGTCCAGGACGGCCTGGAAGTCCTCGCGCAGGGTGCCGAATTCGGCGGCGGCGAGGTTGTAGGTGTCGTTGGCGAGGTGGTCGGGGGCGTGCAGGACGGTGACCACGGCGTCCACCAGGTCGTCGATGCCGAACATCTGGGTGCGGACGTCGCCCCGGCCGAGCACGGGGAAGTTGCGGCCCTCCTCGGCCCATTCGAAGAGCATCGCGAACAGGCCCATCCGGCCGGGGCCGACGAAGGTCTTGGGCCGCAGGATCGGGACGCACAGGCCGTCGGCGCGGTGGCGTTCGGCGATCTCCTCGGCGGCGGCCTTGGCGCGGCTGTAGGTGTCGACGGGTTCGCGGGGGTGGGTCTCGGGGGTGGGGACCCGGCGGGGCAGGCCGTAGACGGCGGTGGAGGAGATGTGCACCACGCGCGGGGTGCCGGCGGCGCGGGCGGCGGCGAAGACGGCGCGGGTGCCGTCGACGATGATGGAGCGGATCTGCTCGTCCGGGTAGCTGGGGAGCGCGGCAGCGGCGTGGACCAGGATGTCGGCGCCGTGCAGGGCGCGGTCGAGGGCGGTGCGGTCGCGGATGTCGCCGACCACCTCGACGCCGGGGCCGGGGCGCAGGTCGATGCCGCGTACGTGGTGGCCGTCGGCGGTGAGGCGTTCGGCGAGACGGGAGCCGAGCATGCCGGCGGCGCCGGTGACGGCCACGGTGAGGCGGGGGCCGGGGCGGGTGTCGGTACGGGCTTCGGGGTGGGCGTCTGCGTCGGGGCGGGCTTCGGGGGCGGTGCCGGAGCCTGCGTCGGGACGGCCGTCGGGGCCGGTCGGGGTCACCACTGCGAGGCCACCTTCTGCTTGACGAAGCGGGTGACCAGCCGGCCGAGCCCCTCCTCGAGAACGGTGCCGAGGGCGTCCACGGTCCGCTCGACGTCGGCCGGTTCGGTGATCAGGGACGGCCCGATGATCAGCGGATTGCGGCCGTTGAGGGTGTAGTAGGCGAAGATGCCGTGGTCCTGGTAGAGGGCGCTGATGACGGCGCAGGTGACCAGCTTGGTCTTGAACCGGGGGTCGCGCGCCATCCCGCCGGGCGCGAGCTTGGCGACCAGGTCGAGGATCCGCGGCCCGCCGTCGATGAAGACCCCCCACAGGGCGCCCGCGCCGTCCACCCGGGCGACGGTGTCCGGGTGCTCCTTGGCGAGCCGCCGCAGACCCGGTTCGAGGACGGCCCCGATCGCCCGGGCCCGGGCCGGGTAGTCGTCCTCGATCGCGATGTTGACGGCCTCCAGCGCAGTGGCGCACTCCTCGCCGAAGCCGTAGTAGGTGGTCGAGGTGGACTGCAGCAGGGCGTCGCCGAGGTTGTCGTAGGCCTTGCGGAAGACCGGTTCGCGGGCGACGAACGCCGAGATGGAGGACTTGCCTCCGCCGAAGGACTTGGAGGTGGTGAGCACGTCCGGCAGCAGGCCCGGGTAGCGCATGAAGTGGAAGAGCGTGCCGGTCTTGCCCCAGCCGGTGTAGATCTCGTCGAAGATCAGCACGATCTTCTCTCGGTCGCACAGCTCGCGCAGGCCGCGCAGGAACTCCTCCGAGCAGGCCTCGATGGTGGAGGCGCTGAACGGCTCGATCAGGATCGCGTAGACGTCGCCGGGGTGGGCGGCCACGGCGCGCCGCACGGAGGCGAGGTCGTTGTAGGTGAAGGTGTCGATGCCCGGGATGGTGGGGAACGCGAACTGCGACTGCCCGGTGAGGCCGCCGGAGCCGAGGAGCTTGCCGTGGAAGGCCCGGTCCGCGCGCAGCACCGTCCGGCGCTTGCCGTTGTGGTACTTGAAGGCGAGCTTGACGGCGCCCTCGACCGCCTCGGCGCCGGAGTTGGGGAGGAAGGACATCGACAGGTCGCCGGGCAGCACCTCGGCCAGGTTGTGGCCGAGGGCGGCGAGGTAGGGCGAGAAGTAGGTCTTGTGGACCTCCATCCGGCGCTCGCGGGCGAAGCGCTCCCGCACGGCGAGGATGCGGGGGTGGTTGTGGCCGTGGTTGAGCACGCCCACGCCGCCGGTGACGTCGAGGATCCGCCGGCCGTCGGTGAGGGTGAGGTGGGCGCCCTCGGCGTGCGCGACCAGCTCGCGGCCGAAGCCGAAGGAGGTCATCAGCGAGACCTGGCTCTTGTTCACGTACCGGCGGTACAGGTCGTGCACCTCGCCGACCTCGAACCGTTCGGCGTCGTCAAGGGTGTACACGGGAGTCTCCGATCGGAGTGGGGGCTGGGGCGGGGACTGAGGCTGGGGCGGGCGTGGGGAGCGTGCCGCTGTCGGCGTCGGTACGGGTGCCCGGGGCGCCGAGCCGGGCCCGGGCCAGCGCCAGGACGACGGCGGAGCTGCCGAGTTCGGCGGCCACGCACACCACGCGGCTGGCGACGGCCGCCGTCGCCGCGGTGCCGTCGGGCAGCGCGGCCGCGAGCGCGGCGGCGATGGTCAGCTCGCGCACGCCCCAGCCGTCGGGGACGACCACGGCGAGGCTGCTTACCACGGTGGCGAGCGCGAACGCCCCGATCGCCGGCCCCGCGGAGGACACGGCCGGCGCACCGAGGGCGATCGCCAGGAACCACAGGTGCAGCCCGGACACCAGCCAGGCGGCGACCGCCAGCGCGATCGCCCGGCGGACGGCGGCGTCCGGCGGCGGCTCCACGGTGCGGCGGGCCAGCCGGGCGAGCGCCACCACCGGCCCGGTCGCCAGGGCGGGCCTGGCCAGGCAGGCGAGCAGGCCGAGGACGGGCAGGACCAGCCAGAACCACTGCCCCGGCAGGACGGCGGGCGCGGCGAACAGGCTGACGCAGGCTCCGGTGAGCACGGTGAGCGCGAGGCTCAGCAGATAGGCGGAGGTCATCGCGGCGGCCGGCACGCCCACCGCGCGGCCGTGGGTGACATGGGTGACCACGCCCCACACCCGGCCGGGCAGGTACTTGGACAGCTGGCCGAGGAAGTAGATCCGGGCCGCGAGCAGGCCCCGGACCGGGCCCGGCGTGCCGGGGGCACTGCCGGGCGGCGCGGGCACCAGCACCCGCCAGGCGTGCACGGCGAGGACCAGGCCGCCGACGTTGGCGGCCAGCGCGGCGAGCAGCGGCGGCACCGCGTCGGCGCGGGCGAGGGCGCGGGCGGCGACCGAGCCCTCGTGCCGCAGCAGCAGGCCGACGCCGACCAGGGCGGCCAGCACGATGGCGGGGGTGAGGAGTCTGCGCAGCCGTTCCGCCATCAGTTCCGCTCCCCCGTCGCGGGCGGTGCCGTCCGCTCCCCCGTCACGGGCGGCGCTGTCCGCTCCCCCGTCACGGGCGGTACCGAGGGCGGTGCCGCCCGCCGCCCGGGCCGCAGCATCCGCAGGGCGCCGACGCCCGCGCCGGTCAGCAGCGAGCCGACGACCAGGAAGTGCACGCCCGCCGCGTACGGCGCGAACGCCACCCCGTGCCGCCGGGCGGCGAACCGCAGCAGCCCCGCGTTGGCGGCACAGAAGGCGGCCAGTCCGGCGGCCGGCAGCACCGGCCACCGGCCGGCCAGCGGCAGCGCGGCCAGGGCGAACGCGGCCGTCGCGACCGAGGCCGGGCTGTTGGCGGTGAGGTTGCGCCGCCCGCCGCGCCGCGACGAGGCGAGCGCGGGCACCAGCAGCAGCGCGCGCCGGTAGGTCTCGGTGAGCAGCGGGCCGAGCCGGTCGACCTCGTCGTGGTGGGCGACCACCCGGTCCGTGAGCACGATCCGGTAGTGCGGGGCGAGCCGGTCGCTGAGTTCGAGGTCCTCGGAGTCGCGCAGGCTCTCGTCGAAGCCGCCGATCCGCTCGAACACCTCGCGCCGCACCGCCGCCTGGGCGAAGAACGCCGTCTCCACCACACCCGCGCCGCGTACCCGCCACCAGTGCGCGTGCAGCACCCGGTAGCGTTCCACCGGTCCGTCGTCGAAGAGTGGTTCCGGGGCGATCACCCCGTGTACGCAGCCGCATTCCGGATCCTTTTCCAGGATTTCCAGCGCATTCGCCACCGAATCGGGTGTCAGGGCCTCGTCGGAATCCAGGAAGAAGATCACCTCGCCGGTCGCCGCCGCAATTCCGGCATTCCGCGCGGCGGAAACCCCGCGATTCGGCCACTGCCGGATCAGCTCGCACGGCGGGCCCCCGGCGGAGCCCTCGGCGGGGCCGCCGTCGGGGCCCCCCGCCGGGCCGCCGTCAGCCGCATGGGCCGCGTAGGCCTGGGCGATCCGGGCGGTGGCATCGGTGGATCCGTCGTCGACCACGATCACCTGGTGCGGCCGGTGGGTCTGCGCGTACACCGAGTCCAGGCAGGCCGAAAGGGTTCTGGCCGCGTTGTGGGCCGGGACGACGACCGTCACGGAAAAGGTCATGGGCCCAGTTCAGGCGGACCGCGTATCGGGCGGATATCGTCCCCGTATCGGGGGTGTCCGGGTGCTGGGCACCGGAATTCGGGCGGGCGGCCCGTCCTGCTACGCTCCGCCGCATGGATCCGGATTCCGTTTCCCCCGTTTCCCCCCGTTCCCGGCATTCCACGGGGGTGCGCCTGCTGGTGGCCGCCACCGCGCTGTGGGCGGCGTTCCTGGCGCTGGACCTCCTGGCGAACGGGCGGTGGTGGTTCTGGCTGATACCCGCGCTGGCGCCGCCGCTGCTGTTCCTCGCCGTGCCGGTGACGCTGCTCGCGCTGGCGTGGACGCTCCCGGCCGCCGGCTCGGGCCTGCGGCGGTGGCTGGTGCCGACAGCGGTCCTGCTGCTGGTCGCCGCACTGCCCCGGACCGGCCTCAACTGGTCGGCCCTGAAGCCGGGTTCGGCCGCCGCCCCGACCGGTCAGGGGATCAGCGTCTTCTCCTGGAACACCGAGTACTGGGACACCACCGACGACCCGGACGCCTTCTACCGCTTCCTGCACGCCCAGGACGCCGATGTCTACCTGCTCCAGGAGTACCTGGCGTGGGTACGCGGGACGCACACCCCGATCGACCGACTCGACCGGATCCGGAGGGAGTTCCCCGGCTACCAGGTGGTGGCGGTCGGCGAGCTGGTCACGCTGTCCCGGTTCCCGGTGCTCGCCACGCCGACCGTCGGCCCGGCGGTGGCGGCGGACGCGCCCTGGTCGGACGTCTTCACCCGGCGCAAGGTGCTGCGCACCGACCTCGACGTCCGGGGCCGCACCGTCTCCTTCTACAACGTGCACATCCCGGTCCAGGTGGACACCCGGGAGTCGCTGTTCGGCAGCGCCTTCTACCGGGTGGTGCGCGAGGCCGACGCGGCCCGCCGCGAGCAGTTCGCGGCGCTGGAGCGCGACACCGCCGCCAACTCCCGCCCCCTGCTGGTCGCCGGGGACTTCAACACCAGCCCGGCGATGGGCGACCTCGACCCGCTCCGCACCCACCTGCACGACGCCCGCGCGGCGAGCGGCGACCTCTACCCCGGCAGCTGGGGCGGCATCCTCGGCACCGACTGGTGGCGCCTCGACTGGGCGTTCACCAACGACGGGGCAACGGTGGACCACTACGCCTTCGTCGACGACCGGGGACTGTCCGACCACCGGGGCCAGGCGCTGCGGGTCTCACTGCCGCACCGCAGCCAGGACCGCTGTCGGTGGCACGTGCTTGAATCCTGGTGTGCACGACACCCACGACACCCCTGAGCTGCGAGGACTCCTCGCCCGACTGCCCGACCCGGCCGCTCTGCGCGACCGGTGCCGGGGGCTCGCCATGCTCGAGGCGATCCTCAGCCCCGACTGGGGCGGCCGGTACTACTCCTTCGACTCCGCCTGGGGCGACGGCCAGCAGATGGCGTCGATGCGCGACGGGGAGGGCGACGACTGGTTCATGGTCTTCTCCGACGCCGGCGTGTACGCGCGCGGCTTCGACCACACCGCGCCCAACGCCGCGCCGCGACTGCTCCCCGAGGTGCCCGACGCCTTCCGCGCCCAGACCGTGGAGCCGGCCTTCGGCGAGGAGGACGGCGTACCGCTCGCCACCGTCTGCTTCTGGCACGGCGCCGGGGGCGAGGACGGGTGGCAGGCACCCTCGGCCGCGCCGACGGGCGGGGTGGAACTGTTCGCCCTGCCGACCGCCGCCGACCCGGCGCGCGCGTACCTGGAGTGGGCCGAGGAGTACTACGAGCCCGAGCACGCCCCCGATCCGGCGGCGGTCGCGCACGTGCTCGCGCTACGCCCGCTCACGGCTGCCGTCGTGGCGGCCATCGACCCGGACGTCGAACTGGACGACCTCGCCGAGGACATCGCGGAGATCGGCTACCCGACGGCCTGAGCAGGCGCCGTGTCCCCCGGGGGCCCGGCCGGGCCCCCGGGGGTGCTCCTTACAGCGCGGCCTCGTCCAGCCGCTTCCGCTGCTCCGCCGTCAGCGTCAGGTCGAGGGCGCCGAGCGCCTCGTCCAGCTGCGCGGTCCGGCTCACGCCGACCAGCGGCAGGATCCCCGCCTCGTGGTCGAGCAGCCAGCTGAGCGCCACCTGGTTGACGGTCGTACCGGTCTCCTCCGCCACCGCGCGCAGGGCGGCGAGGCGCCTCGGCGTGCCCGGGTGGTCGTAGGCGGCGCCGATCTCGACGTCGTCGCGGGTGAGCCCACCGGAGAGGATCGGGCTGTAGACCCAGAGCCGCAGATCCCCCTCGGAGCGCACGTAGTCCAGGAGTTCGGACGTCACGTGCACATGGGCGGAGGACAGCAGCGGCACGTCGAAGCGCGGCTGGAGGTACGAGTAGCGGTACTGGAGGTGCGAGTAGCGCGGCCCGTCCCCGGCGAGCGCCCGGGCCCGCTCGACCCGCCACACGGCGTGGTTGCTGGCGCCGACCGCACCCGCCTTGCCGGAGGTCACCAGCCCGGCGAGGGTCTCCACGGTCTCGGCGAGCGGCACCGAACGGTCCTCGATGTGCGTCCAGTACACCTCGACCCGGTCCGTGCCGAGCCGCCGCAGACTGCCTTCGATGCCGGCCCGGATCGCCTTCTCCGACAGCCCCTCGGCCGCCTCCAGCCCGGCCCCCGGCACGGTGGGCCGGGCGCCGACCTTGGTGCTGATGACGATCTCGTCGCGGACCTTGCGGCTGGCCAGCCAGCGGCCGATCACGGCCTCGCTCTCGTCACCGGTGGCGCCGTCGAGCCAGAACGCGTAGTTGTTCGCGGTGTCGAGGACGGTACCGCCGCCCTCGACGAAGCGGTCCAGGATCCGGAACGAGGTCTCCTCGTCGACGATCGTGCCGAAGCCCAAAGTGCCCAGGACGACGGTGCGCTGAGGAATGGTCATGAGTGTGGGTCCTCCCCGTAGTGGTCTGGACCATTCAAGACGCAATCGCGATCACCCGCAACAGCTTCCGCCGACCCGCTCACCCCCCGAACACGAACACCAGCGCCCCGAGCACCACCACCATGCTCCCCCCGAACGCCGACCCGGCCCACAGCACCGCCTCGGAGACCCGCACCCCGAGCCGGGACCGGAGGATGAACACCAGCAGGGCGGCGACGGTGGAGAGCAGGACGGCGACCAGCAGGCACAGCAGCCGCAGAGTCATCGCCGACCCCCGGGGAGTGCGCTGGAACGCGGCACGGAGGACGTCGAGCAAGGGCCTGTCACCCTCCGTCGGATCCGGGAAGGAGCGTGCCAACCGGCTGCGCAGGGCCGCGGAGACCGCCTCGGCATAGCCCCACTCATCGTCGGTGAGCCGGTAGCGAGGACCGTCGCCGTTCTCGGCCGTCACGACCGCCACCGCGTTCAGGGTTCCGACAGCGGCGTTCCGCATCGCCGGATGCGTCCGCCCGTCATGGCCTTCCCACCGTCGGCCGTCGCACTGCTCGTCCAGCATGACCAGCAGCGTGGACACCTTCACCTCGTAGGAGTCGCAACAGACCGGCAGGTCCCCCCAGTCTGCCGCAGCCCGGAAGTGACGACCTTGGACATCCGGCATTGTTACCCGCGACCGCTGTTGGAAGAGCTGCTGGTACCACGACAACGCGCTCTCGGGGTACACGTCGACGTGCACGGCCGCGAAGAGGTTGGCCAGCCGCCCAAGCCGGTCCATCGAGTCGACCAGAGGACGAAGGCAGCGCCCCACCCAGAGCGTGTCCCGTGCCCTCACAGCGGACCGCAGCATGACGGGCAGGCGCAGAAGGACGTAGGTCAGGGCGTCCTGCAGCTCGTCGGCAACCCACCGCGGCATCACATGGAGCGCTTCCTTCGTATACCGCGACCCGGCGACGCGGGCCGGCCGTTCGGTCCGAAGGCACTCGCGGTCAGCCGCGAGCAGCCGCCGGATCTCCCCCCGCCCTACGCCGGTGTCCTCCAGGTGCAGCGCGATCTCGTCGACAAGAAATCCCATCGTGTCCATCGCGTCGGCCGTCCGGTACATGCACATCCGCGCCCAGCCGTGGCCCGCCAGGACAGGAGCGGAGTACTGCAGGACCTCCCTCAGGTCATCGACGGTCTCCATCGTGTACTGGATCGCGGCCGACCGCAGGTGCGGCGGCATGGCCTCGCCGAAGGTGTGTCGCGGCATCGTGCTTCCCTCTGGCATGCGCCGCCCGTGCCTCGGCACATGCTCATGGGCACGGTGGACCGAGGGTGATCGCGATGACTCAACTTCCGGCCGTCACAGGCGTCATGGGCACGGGCCACAACGCACAGCCGCGGCCGTCGCCACGGCCGTGGCATCACTGTACGGCACGGCGGGCCCCCGTCGAGGTCCAACCGGCCAGGTGCAGGCGCTCGATGCCGTCGAGCAGGACGTCCAGGGCGAATTCGAACTCGAACTGGTCGTCGCAGCCGCCGCCGACCGCCGTGCCGTCCTCCGCCGCGCGCTCCGCATGGGCGGCCGTGGCGGCGACCTCGGCGATGTGCGGGTAGCGGGCGGCGAGTCGGGCCGCGACGCCAGGATCGGGGGCCGCTTCCGGGGAGGCGTCGAAGAGTTCCTGGGTGAAGCCCAGGAGGCGGCCGCCGAGGGCGTGCATGGCGTGGTGGGCGAGGTCGGCGGAGAGGCCGCCGGCCCGCAGCAGGCCGATCACCGCGTCCAGGTGGCCGAGCACCGCGGGTGTCGGCGCGGGCAGCGCCTCGATGACGCGCGGCGCCCACGGGTGGCGGCGCAGCGCCCGGCGGGCGGACAGGACGCGTTCGCGCACGGCGCCCTTCCAGTCGGCGCCGGCGGCGGGCGGGTCGATCCCGCCGACGACGGTGTCGACCATGCCGGCGAGCAGTTCCTCCTTGTTGGCGACGTGCTTGTAGAGCGCCATCGGCACCACGCCCAGCTCCTGGGCGAGTTTGCGCATGCTCAGGGCGTCGGTGCCGCCGGCCTCGCGGTCGGCGAAGGCCACGGCGGCGGCCAGTACGCGTTCGCGGTTCAGCGGGGTGCGGCGCACCCCTTCGCTCTCGCTCATCTCCGGTTCCTCTCTCGTCGTCGGCTTGACGAGTGTACGGCGTACGCCTACGGTGATCCCCAGGTGTACGCCGTACACCTGGGTCGACGGAGAGGGGCTGGTTCTGGTGAAGGCGACCGGGGACAGGAAGACGGCGGTGGTCACGGGCGTACTGTTCCTCGTGACCGAAGTGGCGGCGATCGCCGGGATGTTGCTGTACCGGCCCGCGCTGGACGGCGCCGCGTACGTGGCCGGATCAGGTGCGGACGGCCGGGTCGCGGCGGGGGCGCTGTGCGAGGTGGTGCTGGTGCTGGCGGTGATCGGCACCGGGGTGGCGCTCTACCCGGTGCTGCGGCGGCAGCAGGAGGCGCTGGCGCTCGGCTACGTCTGCGGGCGGCTGCTGGAGGCCGCGGTGATCGCGGTCGGCATCGTCAGCGTGCTCGCGGTCGTCACCCTGCGGCAGGACGCCGGCGCCGGGGCGGCCACCGCCGCCCGCGCCCTGGTCGCCGTCCACGACTGGACGTTCCTGCTCGGCCCCAATGTCGTCCTGGGCGCCAACTCGCTCGTCCTGGCGTTCCTGATGCACCGCTCACGGCTGGTGCCCCGCCCCGTCGCCCTGCTCGGCCTGATCGGCGGACCGCTGATCCTCGCCTCGGCGGTGGCCGTGCTGTTCGGCCTCTACCCGCAGGTGTCGACGATCGGCTCGCTGGCCGCCCTCCCGGTCTTCGCCTGGGAGGTCACCCTGGCCGTCCGCCTGATCGCCAAGGGCTTCACCCCGGCAGCCCACCGCCCGGTGGTCCTGGCGAGCTGAACCCGCCGCCCCGCGCGGGAAGTCGGCCCACCCGACTTCCCGCGCCGCTCACCGGGTCGTCCGCTCCCACGGGACGTCCCGGTGCAGCAGCGCCTGCGCGAGCGGCTCACCGGAGCGGCGGGCGTAGAGCGTGCGCTCGCGCACCTCGTGCCGGGTGCGGGGCCGGTAGCCCGGGCCGCCGCAGCAGCTCTTGTGGAAGCCGATGCCCGCGTTCAGCAGCAGCGTGAGGGTGCGCCAGGCCGCGGTGTCCCGACGCGGCGGCGCCGCGAAGGCGGAGCCCGCATGGATCAGCGCACCGGCACAGCGCGGACAACGCCGCTCGTCCGTCCACCTGCCGTACGCCTGCTTGTACGAGGCCCGGCAGGGCAGGCAGACGAAGGAGGTCTTGCTGTAGGCCATGCGCCCCAGCCTACGACCCGCCCCTCCTCCCCCTCGACAGCTTTTCCACCACCGGCCGGATCCCTCAGGACCCCGACCCGGCCGGCTCCCCGAAGCCCATCGCCCGGGCCCGCGCGGCCACGGCCTCGAAGTCCGCACCGACGGACAGCGCCTCGACCGTCCCCCGGGTCAGCGGGCCACCCGCCAGCACCGCCGCCACCGCCCCGCGGTCCACCGGGCGCTCGAAGTAGTCCTCGGCGAAGCCCGCGTACGCCTCCGGGCCCGCGTCGACGAGCAGGCCGAACAGTTCCTCGGCGCCGTCCCTCTCCTCGGGCCCGAACTCCACCGGCCCGCACCGCCACTCGGCGGCGCCGCGTTCGCGCCAGACGCAGACCGTCGCGTCGAAGAAGCCCTCGAACTGGAACTCCGGCTCCTGTGCGTAGTGGGAAAGCGGGGCGGGCAGACCGTCCAGCAGGCCGGGCCAGTGCTCGCGGTCCTCGTCCCGCCACGGGCTGGCATCGCTCTCGTGGTCGAAGCCGTACAGGAACACCCCGGCCGGATCGAACACGATCGCGTACTGGTCGCCGGAACCGTTGTCCATGGTGGCCAGGTCCACGCCCTCGCGCCAGTCGCGGACGAACGCGTGCGTGGGCGCGTACGGGTCGAGGATGCTGTCGAGCAGGGCGATCCCGCGGCAGCGGGCACGGAGCTCGGCCGGATCGGGCAGCAGGGGCAGAAGGTCGCGCACGGTCATGGCGCCCAGTCAACAGCGCACCACTGACAGCGCGGCGTGACCCCGCTCCGTGACACCACTGCGTGACCCGCCGTGCCCCCGAGCGTGTGCGGGAGATCACGGCGACCCGGGCCGCCGAAGGAGCCTACGATTCGTGACCGATGCACCTGTCCCGGCCGAGGAGCGGATCCCCTTGAGCAGCAGCGACCTCGCGCGTGAGAGCTACTACCAGCGAACCGGCGCCCGGGCGTTCAAGCCCACCGCGCACGCCGGTGGGGCGTGGAGCGCCGACGAGCAGCACTTCAGTCCGATGGCCGGACTGGTGGTGCACGCGATCGACCGGTGGCTGGCGGAGCGGCCCGGGGGCGACAAGGGGCTGACGCTCGGACGGATCGGCTACGACATCCTCGGCCGCATCGCGCTCGACGAGTGCGAGATCACCGTGGAGTCCGTCCGTCCCGGCCGGACCATCGAGCTCCTGGAAGCGACCGTGGTGATCGGCGGGCGGGCCGTGGTCCGGGCCCGGGCCTGGCTGCTGGCCACCCTGGACACCTCGGCCGTCGCCGACAGCCCGATCGCGCCGCTGCCCGCGCCCGAGGAACTCGCGCCGTGGGCGATGGACCGGGAATGGGACGGCGGCTACGTCGCCTCGGTCGACCTCCGCCGGGTGCCGCCGACCCGCCGCGGCCGCACCGCGGCCTGGATCTCCTCCCGGGTGGACCTGGTCGGGGGCGAGCCGAGCAGCGCCCTCGCCTCCTTCGTCGCGCTGGTGGACACGGCGAACGGCATCGCCGTGCAGCAGGACCCGGCCGAGTGGATGTTCCCCAACGTCGACCTGACCGTCCACCTGTTCCGGCAGCCGCGCGGCCCCTGGACCGGCCTGGACACCACGGCCAGCTTCGGCCCGACCGGCCAGGGCCTCACCAGCAGCGTGCTGCACGATGTCGACGGCCCGGTCGGTCAGGCCGAGCAGATCCTCACCGTCCGCCCCCAGCCCCGGTAGCACTCCGGCCCCCACTGGCCGCCGGCTCGCCGGCCGCGTGGGACAGCGGCGGCGCGATCGCCTGCGCGTCCGCGCCCTCGCCGACCCACAGGCCGATGAACAGCGCCGCGGTCGCCTCCAGCAGGCCCGCCCGGTCGAGACCGCCGGCCGCCACCGGCCGGCAGCCCGTGTCCCGCACCAGCTCGGACACCCGGGCGAGGGCCGCCGCGTCGTCCCCGCACAGCGGCACCGCCAACGGCCTGCCGTCGAAGACGGGCGGCCGCATCCGCCACACGTCCTCGTGGCAGAGGTTGAACGCCTTGACCACCGCGGCCCCCGGCGCCGCCCCGGCCAACTGCCGCGCCGCCGACGGCCCACCGTCCGTCAGCAACCGGAAGCCGGGGCCGACGGGGTTGGAGCAGTCGACGAGCACAGTGCCGTCCAGCTCCGCGCGCAACTCCCGCACCACCTCCGCCCCCGCCCCGTAGGGCAGCGCGGCCAGCACCACCTCACCGGCGGCCGCCGCCCCCCGCAGCCCGGCGGCCCGCGCCCCGCCCCCGATCCGCCGGGCGAGACGCTCCGCGGCGACCGCGTCCCGCCCGCCGACCGTCACCTCGTGCCCGGCCCGCGCCCAGTGGGTCGCGAGCGCGTCCGCCATGTTTCCCGTGCCCAGCACGCCGATCCTCATCACGCCGCCCTCCGTGTCGCGGGTCTCTCCCGTTCCGACTCCCCGTCCCCCATGACGCTAGAGAACCCGTCAGGCACCATTCGGTACGTGCCCACCGATGCCCGCCTCGCCGACTGCCGCGCCCGCCTCGCCTTCGACCTGCTCTCCAACACCTGGAACGCCGTGGTCCTCCGCGCACTGCGCGACGGCCCCCGCCGCCCCGTCGAACTGCGGGAACAGATCGGCGGAATCAGCTCCAAGGTGCTCACCGAGACCCTGCGCCGCCTCCAGTTCAACGGCCTCGTCGACCGGCACCCCCTCCCCGGCCCCCCACCCCGCGTCGAGTACCGCCTCACCGCCCTGGGCCGCAGCTTCCTCGTCCCGATCGAGGCCGTCGGCGCCTGGGCCTTCGAACACGGCGACGAGGTCATGGCCGCCCAGGACCGCAGCGAGGCCCCGGCAGAGGACGACGCGGGGGCCGGGACGGCGTGACCCATGCGGCCGCCTCAGAACTACTGGTGTGTTCTACACCTCCGCCGGCGCCCGCCCGACGATGAAGGAGATGGTGCCCCGATACGTCGTGCCCAGCGCAGTGACCACACCGATCACCGGACCTGGGCCGTTCTTCATGCGGCTCACGTAGTTCTCCGGGAGCAGCACCCGGTCGCCCACTTCGAGGTGGTCCCCACCTCGCCACCGGTATGCATATCCACCGACATCTACGATCTGATCACCGCCGAGTCCATAGATGCGAGTGGCCTCGTCGAGCCGCTGTAGAGGTCCTTGACCTGCCGCTCCAGCCACTCGATCTTCAGCCTCGATGACCTGGCTCCAGACTCACAGCCGGCCCCGTACCCCTCGCTCCAGCCCTGCTGGACATGAGCCTCCATGGGACAGGGACCAAGGTGCCAGTGGTGGGGCACCCCTGGGCGTTCTGACCTGTGGTGCAACGATCTACTGACCGGGCATCGAACCGGTGCCGGACGGCGTGAACGAGAGCAGAACCGAAACCAGAACCGCAGGTCCAAAGGCGCTTTCCGGAGCCGGCGAGTCTCCTCGCCGGCTCCGCCGGGGGAAAGAACCAGGCCGAGGTCGACCTCCAGGACTGAGCTCACCCGGCCCGTCGTACGAGTCCCGTGCTTCGGCCCGTTCCGTCAACGGCCGGTCGGCGGCGGGCACCGTGACCGCCTCGCAGAACCACTCGCCGCCAGGCCCTCAGCAGGCACGTGCGGGCAACCGCCGCCGTACTCGGCGGCAGCCGGTGGCGGTGGAGTGGGAAGTCGGTGCGGCCTACGTCCTGAGCGGGCCGGTGCTGTCCGCTCAGTCGGCCAGGAAGGGCAGCAGGGCAGCGGCGAGTTCGGTGGGCGCGTCCAGGGCGATGAGATGAGCCGCGTCAGGGAACTCGACCAAGGTGGCGTTCGGGATCTCGGTGGCGTAGCGGCGGGCGATGGCCTGGAAGTCCGGGACGTCCAGCCTGCCGACGCCGATCAGGGTGGGGGTGGCGATGGCGGAGACCGCGCGGGTCGAGGGGCCCTGGGAGTGCTCGCCCACGGTGGGCTGGTTCACCAGCGAGGTCCGCATCGGGGCGCGGAGGCGGTCGGCCAGTCCGTCGGGCACCTCGGCCCAGCTGCGGGACGGGCCGCGCAGCCACATGTCGAGGTTGACCCGGACCGCGGCGTCGAGGTCGCCGGCGTCCAGGGCGGCGGTCTCGGCCTCGTCGTAGGCGACCATGTCGGCGGACCAGTCGTAGCGCGGCCAGGGTGCCGCGAGCAGGGCGAGGGAGTGGACGCGGTCCGGGTGGGTGAGGGTGAACTCCACGGCGACCCGGCCGCCCCAGGAGGCACCGACGAGGCGGACGCGGTCGTGCCCGAGGTGGTCGAGGAGGCGGAGCAGGTCGTCGGTCTCGCGGAACGGGCCGGTCGGGGGTGCGGACTCGCCGAAGCCCCGCAGGTCGTAGCGGACGACGGTGTGGTGCTCGGCGAGCGCGGGCACGACGGCGTCCCACATCCGGTGGTCGGCGACGCCGGCGTGGACCAGGACGACGGGCGGTCCGTCGCCGGAGACGACGTAGGAGAGGTGGCCGAGCTCGTCGGGGAGAGTGATCATCCGCGCATCGTCGCAGCTCGGACCTGTCCGTGGCCAGCCAATTCGGTGCCGGCGGCTACCGCTCGACCGGCCCGGCGAGCGTCTCGACCGGCCACAGCGGCCATCTCGGCTCCTTGCGGGTGAGGCTCGCCAGTTCCTCCGGCGGTTCGGCGCCCTCCCGCACGGCGGTGAGGTAGGCCCTCGCCTGCTGGGGGCTCAGCCCGGGGGCCTGCTTGCGCAGGTGGCTCATCGCGGCGACGGCCCCGGCGGAGCGGGCGAGGGCGCGGACCTCGGCAGCCAGCGGGTCGGGGCGGCGGACACCCTTGGCCTGGAGGAGGTAGTGCTCCTCCCAGCCCTCGTCGCCGTCCCGGGCGTTGGGGACGAAGTGCAGGCTCCCGTCCTCCCGGTCGACCAGCACATGGCTGCCGCCGCCCCCGAGGCTGAGCCGCGCGTCGCCGGTCCGGGCGAAGGCCGCGGTGTCCCAGAAGGCCAGCCAGCCGACGCTGTGCTCCTCCACCGCATAGACGGCCACCTCGGGCACCGGGCCGTCCCAGGGCCAACTCCTCGCGGCCAGGTAGGACTCGACGAGTTCGATCGCGCGTTCCCTGCTGATCACGCTCCTATCGTCCCGGACGGGTCAAGCGGCTTTCGCCGACGGCCCGGCGTGCGCCACTCAGCGGAAGGCGTCGACATGGCGCGCGGCCCAGTCGGCGAAGGTCCTCGGGTCGCGGCCCAGTACCTCCCGGACGCCCGGGCCGATCCGCAGTTCGGCCGCGCTCGGGGCGCCGAGGATGTCGAGGGTGTCGTCGGCGAGCTCCACCGGCATGCTCCGGGCCATCGCGGCCCCGGCCTCCTCGCGGGTCAGCTCGTGGAAGCGCAGCGGCACACCGAGCGCGGCGGAGAGTGCCGCCGTCTGCCCGCGCGGGCTGATCACCTCCGGGCCGGTCAGCTCGTACGCGCCGCCGAGGTGCCGGTCCTCCAGCAGGCAGGCGGCGGCGACCTCGGCGATGTCCGCCGGGTCGACGACCGGTGTCGCGACGTCACCGAACGGGGCCGCGACCAGCCGCCCCGTCCGGATGGACTCGGCCCACCACAGCGTGTTGGAGGCGAAGCCGCCCGGCCGCACGATCGCCCACTCCGGCACGGACGCCCGGACCAGGTCCTCCAGCGCGCGCATCGCAATCCGGGTCCGGCCGAACGGCCTGGTCACGACGCCCTGGGTGGAGAGCAGGACGATCCGCCGGACCCCGGCCGACGCCGCCCGGCGGACGAGCTCGGCCGGAGCGCCGCCCGGGCCGTGGAGATCGCCCGAGAGCAGCAGGAACAGGGCCTTCGCCTCCGTCAGCACCCCCTCCAGGGAGGCCGGTTCGGCCAGGTCGGCCGTCAGCTGGCGGACGCCGTCCGGCACCGGCCCGGGGTGCCGCGACACCGCCGTCACCCGCTCGCCCGCCTCCGCCAGCGCCCGCGTCAGCGGCCTGCCGATGTTTCCGGTCGCCCCGGTCACCACGATCATGGTCAGCTCCTCGCTCGTTGCCCCGTTGGGACTGCTGACGCTAGAGCTGCTGGCTTACCGTTCGTAAGGACATACCCCGGGGTAAGCTCCGCACATGACGGAAGGTGTCCAGCTGGAACGCGGTGCGGCCGGCAGGCGGTATGAGGTGTTTCACACCGACTGCGCGGCGCGCGACACGGTCGACCATGTGACCAGCCGGTGGGGCGTCTGGGTGCTGATCGCCCTGCAGAGCAACGACCTGCGGTTCTTCGAACTGCGCGACAGCATCCGGGGCATCAGCGAGAAGATGCTCGCCCAGACCCTGAGGGCGCTGGTCCAGGACGGCCTGGTGTGGCGGGTGGTCGAGCCGACGACACCGCCCCAGGTCACCTACGGGCTCACCGAGTTCGGCCGGGACGTCGGCGAACCCCTGCAGGACCTCCTCGGCCGGATCACCCGCCGGCTCGACCGGGCCTGAGCTCGGGGGGTCGGACTCCTTCGCTACTCCGCGTTCCCCAACGCCGCCAGCGCGTCGGCGACGCGGTCGATCGCCTCGCAGACGACCTCCGGCTGGTAGGCGGTGAAGCACAGGCGGAAGTAGCCGGGGGCGGGGCTGTGCATGGTTCCGCCGGGGAGGAGGGTGACCTCGGCGGGGCTGCCGGCAAGGTAGTTGAACAGCTGCAGCTCCTCCGAGTCCACCCCGCTGTTCTCCGTGAACGGCAGCGGGGTGACGCTTCCCGTGCCGCCGGGCGGGAGTTTGCCCAGGTACGCGGTGAGGTCAAGCCAGAAGAACTGGGCCGGGTTGTCGCCCTCGGTGTGGACGAACTCGATGCCCCGGGCGACCAGTCGCTCCTTCACCCGCTCGAAGCTCGCGCTCAGCAGCTCCTGGTAGCGCCCCATCGCGTAGTCGGTGTACAGCTCCGAACCGGTCCCGTTGACCGTGGTCTCCAGGATCGCGCCGAGCACGTAGTGCTTCAGCGAATCGACCGGGGTGAACCAGGACATCGGGTGCTTCTTCTCCTCGATGCCCTTCGTGCCGAGCATCGCCCGCTGCACGGGACCGTACTTCGACACCACGAACCCGGTCCGGAACCCCGACAGCCCGAAGTCCTTGGCGAACCCCCACACCACGTGGATCCGCTCCGGCGCCCTCCGGTACGCGTCCAGGGCGAACGCGTTGGTGAACGGCACCCGCACGCCGTGGACCTGCGAATGGCAGTAGATCTCGTCGGAGACGATGTGCATGTCGGTCTCGTCGATCACCCAGCCGTAGATCTCCTCCAGCAGCTCCTTGTCGTAGTTGACGCCGAGCGGGTTGTGCGGGTTGGTCAGCACCAGCAGGCGGGGGAACGCGTCGAAGAGACGGTGGTACTTGAAGTACTCCTCCTTGATCGCGTCCAGGGTCAGCCGGAACCGCTCCGGCCCCTCCGTCGGCAGGTTCACCGGCACGCACTTCAGCTTCGGCCGTTGTTCGAACGACCAATTGAACCCCTGCCAGTACGGCGCGGGCAGCAGGACGGCGTCCCCCTCCACCAGCGGCGGCGGGCCGGCCTCGCCCGGCTGCGGCGGGTCCTGGAGGGCGAAGGCCAGACACTCCAGCGCCGAACCGACGCCGCCGGTGCCGAACACGTCGCCCGCCTCGACCGGGACCTTGAAGGCCTTGCTCAGCAGCGCCGCGACCTCCTTCCGCAGGTCCGGGCTGCCGTACGCGGACATGTAGTGGATGTAGGCCTCCGGCAGCAGCACGGTGTGGTCGAACACCATCTTCTGCATCGAGTCCTCGTAGACGAGGACATTCTCCGCGACGGACAGGTCGATGACCGTGTCCGGGGCAAGGTGGCGGCGGTAGTAGGCGAGAGCCTGCTCGAAGTCGGGGATCCGCGCGAGCAGTTCGGCGGATTCGGTCGGGCCGGTGGGGCCTGTCGAAAGGGTCATGGCGAAGGGGCTCACTTCCGGGGAGGGCGCGGCGGAACCGGATTGGTTCGTATACGTGCGTCGCCAGCGCACCACGCCCCCGAGGGCCACGCCAGTCGTCCTCGCCCATCCGGCGACCGCACCGCCCGGACGGACCGCACCGCCGGGGCGGGCCGCACCGCGTGGACGGAGCGCACCGCGTGGACGAAGCGCACCGCCCGGACGGACCGCATCCCCAGGACGGGTCAGTCGTCCGCCAGCGGCTTGACCCAGCGCGTCCACTGCGGCTGCGGCCCGTACCCGGCGCCCTGCCAGGTGCGGTGGCCGAGGGTGTTGCCGTCCAGCACCATGGCGTCCGCCCGTCGGCCGCCCAGGGCCGCGAAGCGCTCCTCGGCGGCCGCCAGCAGGGCCGCGCCGATGCCGCGCCGCCGGTGCTCCGGGTCGACGGCGAGGCGGTAGAGGTGGCAGCGCCAGCCGTCCCAGCCGGCGATGACGGTGCCGAGCAGTACGGCCGGCTCGTCGGCCCGGACGGCCACCAGCAGGCAGTCCGGGTCGCGGGCGAGCAGCGCCGCCACCCCGTCGGCGTCGTCGGTGATGCTGGTGCCCTTGGCGGCGCGGGCCCACAGCGCGAGCACGGCCGGGGCCTCCTCGGGGCCGGCGGTGCGCAGAATGAAGTCGATCATGGGCGACTGTCTACCAGCACCGGCCGCCGTCCCACCGCGAATTCCGACCGCCGGACGGAACAACCGAACGGGACGGACGGGTCAGTCGCCCGCCAGCTCCCACACCGTCGTGGCCTTCAGCGCCGTGTCCTCCAGGTCCGCCACCACCGGGACCTCGTACGCCGCCAGCGCGGCGAAGCGTTCACGCGGCAGGTAGGCGCGGCCGGGGTCGCCGACGATCACCACCGCGCCGCGGGCCCGGGCACGGAGCAGGAACGGCAGGAACCGGGCCGCCATCGCCCGCTCGTAGAAGACGTCCCCGGCCAGCACCACCTCGGCCGGCCCGCCGTCGCCGTCCAGCAGGTCCTCGACCGCCGCGTCCACCCGGACGCCGTTCGCCGCCGCGTTGACGCCGATCGCCGCGACCGCGTAGGCGTCGATCTCGGCCGCCCGCACCGACCGGGCGCCGCGCAGCGCCGCCGCGATGCCGACCAGGCCGGAGCCGGCCGCGAGGTCCAGCACCGACCGCCCGGCCACCAGCTCCGGGTGGTCCAGCACGTACCGGGCCACCCCGACGCCGCCCGCCCAGGCGAAGGCCCAGAACGGCGGCGGCAGGCCGCGCTCGCCGCGCGCCGACTCGGTGGTCTCCCACAGGGCGATGGCGTCCTCAGCCATGTGCAGGCGCACCTCCGGCACGAACGGCACCGGGGCGATGCCGGTCTGCGCGCGTACGAAGTCCTCGTCCGACCGCATGGCCGCCCCCGGACCCGCCGGGTGTGTGTCGCTCAGCATGCCGAGCAGCATACGGGCCCTGAGCAGGTGCTCCTTACCGTCGCGGGCGGACCGGGACCCGAGCGCGAACCGGCCGGTCCCGCAGTCGCGTTGACCCCGGCCCGAGTCGGCCGAATCCCGCCCCCGGGACGGCGCGCCGGGCGGGTAGGTTCTCCCCGGAGCCGGTGTGCGGCCGGCCGGGAGCGGGGGTCACGGTGTCGGACAAGGTGCTGGCGGGCCGCGCGGCGGTCGTCACGGGCGGCTCGCGCGGGATCGGGCGGGCCGTGGTGGAGCGGCTCGCCGCGGACGGCGCGGACGTGGTGTTCGGCTACGCGCACGACGACGCGGCGGCGGCCGAGGTGGTCCGCGCCGTGGCCGCGAGCGCCGCCGCCGGGGCGACCGGGGCCGGGCGGGTGTACGCGGTCCGCGCCGACCTCGGCACGCCGGAGGGTCCGGAGCAGCTGATGGCGGCCGCCGAGGAGGAGCTCGGCGGCCTGGACATCCTCGTCAACAACGCGGCCCGCGCCGTCACCCGGGCCCCGCTCGCCGACACCGACCCGGCGGACTTCGATGCCACCATGGCCGTCAACGCCCGCGCGGTGTTCCTCACCCTCCGGTACGCGGCGCGGCGGATGCGCGACGGCGGCCGGATCGTCAACATCTCCTCCCTCAACACCCGCCGCCCGATGCCGGGGCTGGCCGCCTACCTGGCCGGCAAGGGGGCGCTGGAGCAGCTGACCGAGGCCGCCGCGGTGGAGCTGGGGCCGCGCGGGATCACCGCCAACACCGTCTCCCCCGGGCCGACCGAGACCGAGATGCTGCGGTCCGTCAATCCCCCGCACGCGCTGGAGACGGTGGCCGGGCTGACCCCGCTGCGGCGGCTCGGGCAGCCGGCCGACGTGGCGGACGTGGTCGCGTTCCTGGTCGGTCCGGACGCGCGGTGGGTCTCGGGGCAGAACCTCGGGGCGACCGGCGGCCTGCGCTGAGCGCCCGCGGCCTGCACTGAGCGCCTGCGGCCCGGGCCGAGCGCCTGCGGCCGGCGCCGAGCCCTGGGCCCTGCCCCACCCGACCGGCCGCCCCGCCCCGCCCGACCTGCCCCCGCGTCCCGCCGGAGCGGCTTCCGGGAAGGCCCGGTGAAGCCCGGATCACGCACCGCCACCCGGTGCGTACCATTTCGATACCGAAGCCGGGATGAGCTGGGAAGATGCTCGCCGGTCGGGCCCGGGCCCCGGTAGCATCCGGCACAGGCCGTCCGGCCCGGCGCAGGCGCCGCAGCGCCGCCGTGCCGGTCCGTCGGGCGGCGGACACCCGCGGGCCCTCCGGGGGCGGCCTCCGGCACCACAGCCCGGCGGCCCCGGCCGGCCGTGCCCGCGTCCACGGCACGCGCGCCAGGGCAGTCGCGCGGAACGGCGAAGGGCAGCGTCTTGGCGGATCGACTCACCGGTGGCGACTCCTCACTACTGCGGCGGATCAACGCGGCGGTGACCCTCCGAGCACTGCGCGAGGGCCATGCGGTGACCCTCACCCAGCTGGTCGGCGACACCGGACTCTCCCGACCGACGGTCGAGGGCGTGATCGAGGGACTGGTGGAGACCGGGCTGGTCGCCGAGGTCGAGCAGCCGCCGCAACCGGACGGCCAGCCCGGCGCGGGCCGGCGCGGACGGCCGGCCCGCTGGTTCCGGTTCCGGGCCGAGGCCGGGCACATCCTCGGCATCGAGATCGGCGTCCACGACATCCGGATCATCCTCGCCGACCTGGCCGGCGTGGTGGTGGGCAGCCACTTCAGACCCGTCGAGGAGACCCTGGACGCGGAGGAACGGCTCACCGCCGTGCGGTCGGTGGTCGCCGAGGTGCTGCGCAAGGCCGGCGTCTCCCGGGACAACCTGTGGGCGGTCGGCGTCGGCACGCCGGGCATCGTCGACAGGGACGGCACGGTGCAGTTGGGCACCGCGATGGCCGGCTGGACCGGCCTGGACCTGGGCGCCCGGCTGCGGCGCTCGTTCCGCTGCCCGGTGATGATCGAGAACGACGCCAACCTCGCCGCGATCGCCGAGCACTGGCAGGGCGCGGCGGTCGGCGCCGACGACGTGGTGTTCGTGATGGCCGGTCTCAGCCCGGGCGCCGGCTCGCTCATCAACGGCCGCCTGCACCGCGGTTTCGGCGGCGCGGCCGGCGAGATCGGCGCCCTGCACCTGCTCGGCCAGGAGGTGACGCCGGAGCGGCTGCTCTCCACCACCGGCAAGCCGCTGAACCCGCTGGACGAGGCGGCGGTGGCCCGGGTGCTGAAGCTCGCCCGCGAGGGCGACGAGGTGGCGCAGGTCGCCACCGACCGGTTCCTGACCCGCCTGGTCCAGAGCGTCGCCGCGCTCGTCCTGGCCATCGACCCACAGCTGGTGGTCGTCGGCGGCTGGGCCGCGGGCCTGGACGGCGTCCTCGACCCGCTGCGCGAGCGGCTCGCCCGCTTCACCCTCCGCGCCCCCGAGGTCGCCCTCGCCGCCCTCGGCTCCGAGGTGGTCGCCATGGGCGCCCTCCGGGTCGCCCTCGACCAGGTCGAGGAACAGCTCTTCGCGGTCAACCCTCCGATGACGGAGCCGACTTCGCCCCGCAGCTGAGACCCACGGCCGGCCCACGGCCGACCCGCGACCGGCCCGACTGCTGCGACGTGAGGGCGGCCGGCCCGAGTGCTCACCCGGGCCGGCCGCCCTCACGCTCCGGACCCTACGGTCCGTCTTGCCGATCACTCCCGTCCTCGGCCGCGCCGCGGTCGAGGACGGCCTCCCACCGGTGGAAGAGCTCGATGCCTCCGCTCCACGGCAGCTCGTCCTCGTAGTCGCACGCGGCGACGGCGAGCCGCCCGGCGTCGTGTAACCCGACGAGGAGCCGGGAGACCAGCGCGACCGTGGCCGTCGGCGTGGCGTCGAGGGGTTCCACCTCGACCAGCACCGGCCACCGCACGAAGTCCGCCTCGTCCGGGTCGCCGTCCGGGTTCTCCAGGACGTCGACCACGATCCCGTCGACGGTCAGGGAGTCGTCCTCGACCTCGGCGCCGAACAGCGAGGCCAGCAGGCCGGCCGTCCGTTCGAGGTCGGCGCCGTGCACGAAGATCTTGCAGTACTCGTAGCGGTCCATCAGGGAACTCCGATGAAGGGCGGGTTGTCGAAGGGGCCGCCGATCCGGATGACCGACAGGTCCACCTTCATCCCCAGTGTCCTCGCCAGCAGTTTGCGCAGGCCCCGCATCCCGGCCTCGCCCGCCTGGATCTTCCCCGACTCGACCGCCCGGTTCCTGGTCTTCTCCTTGGCGCTCCCGGGGTTGGGGGTGCCGAAGCAGTCACCGATGAGCTGGTCGAACCGCTCGGAGCTCACCCTGATCGCGAAGTCGATGTCCGAGTCGGGGCGTGCCGTGCCCGCCGCCCGGCTCCCCTGCACAACGAGGTCGCCCTCCTGGCCCCGGGGGTGGGCCCGGAGCTGCTCCGCCGCCTCGGCGAACTTGTCTGCGGTCACGCCCTGGGGAAGGACGCCTTCCGTCGGGGCTGGCGTCGCAGTTGGGGGCGTCCACCGTCGGCGGCTTCTTGCCGCCCCGGCGCCGGCGTCGTCCGGGGTCGGGGTGGGGTCGAGGGCTCCGCCGGGGAGGCGGCCGGCGCCGGCGGTGTCGGTGGGGTTGTCGACGTGGGGGTCGGGGCTGTTGGTGTCGGTGGGGGTCGGCAGCTGGATCGGGTTGGCGAAGTCGATCAGGGCCTTGCGCAGCGTCTCCCACAGGTGCCGGATGCTGACCTGCGGTCCGCTCCCGGTCCAGGAGCCGTCGGAGTAGTGGGTGGTGATGCAGGTGGTGTCGGTGATCCAGGTGTCGGTGCGGTGTAGAGGTAGGTGTCGTCCCACCAGCTGCTGGTCTCGGTGCGGACGTCCTCGGTGGTGCGCCAGCTGGTGCCGGTCTTGACGACGACCGGTTTGGGCGGGGTGGCCCGCGGACGCGGCACGTCGGTCCGGGTGGCGGTGATCACGGTGCCGGTGGGACGGAAACGGCCCAGGCCCGGACGCCTGTGGGGCGTTCGGGCCTGGGCCTGAGGGTTTTCGGGAGTGGTTCAGGAGGCGGCGGCACCCACGGGGGTGGCGCCGACGGGGGTGACCTCGACGAGGCCGGTCTCGCCGAAGGTGAGCTTGCAGGTGTCCGCGCGGTAGGTGGCGACGGCGAGCGCTACCAGGCGGCCGGCGGCGGCGTACTGGGTGGTCATCACCAGGACCGGCGAGCCGGGCGGGCGCTCCAGCAGGGCGGCCTCCTCGGCCTCGGCGACACCCAGCTCGACCGAGCGGGACTCGCCGTCGACCTCCAGGCGCTCCAGCTGGCGCAGCACCGAGCGGGCGCGGTCGCTCTCGGCGCGGAAGCCGGGCAGGTGCGGCAGCACCGCGGCCGGCACGTGCAGCGACTCGGAGGCCATGCTCTGTCCCTGGACCAGACGGACCCGGCGGACGGTGTGCACGGGCGCGCCCTCGGCGACGCCGAGCGCCGCGGCCAGCCGACGGGCGGCCGGCGCGGTGGTGCAGTCCACCGTGCGCCAGGCCTGGCTGCGGGCGGCGCCGGGCCAGCCCTCCTCCTGCCGGTTCACGGGGACACCGACCCGGGGGGCGGCGATCAGGGTGCCGATGCCGCGCCGGCGGACCAGTCGGCCCTCCAGCTCCAGCTGGTCGAGCGCCTGCCGCAGGGTGGCCCGGGCGACGCCGAAGCGGGCGGAGAGCTCACGCTCGTTGGGGAGGATCTGGCCGGTGGAGAACTCCGTGTCGATGGCGCGGAGCAGCACCGTGCGCAGGTGCCAGTACTTCGGCTCCGGAACCGCCGTGAGCTGCCCAGTCGTTCCCACCATGTCCTCCACCCGGTTTTCTTCCGCTGTGCCCGAAAGAGGTCGGTTCCGGCCCGCTGCCCGCTGTTGCGGCAGGTGGGAGAGCGGGCTTTTTCCGTCCTTCTTTATTAAAGGTCTTTGCAGTAAGTGACCCTAGGGGCTGGATCGGGAGATGGTCAAGACCAATGGCGACCCCCGGCACGACCACCTCACAGTTTCATGGTGCGTTCACGCCAACCACCCAAGCGGACGCGTCGCATCCCGCTCCTGTCGGTGCCACTGGATAGGCTGCCCGGGTGATCGTGGTGACAAGTGTGAATGTGAACGGAATCCGGGCGGCGGCCAAGAAGGGCTTCGTCGAGTGGCTCGCCGCCACCGAGGCGGACGTGATCTGCCTGCAGGAGGTGCGGTCCGAGCCCGAGCAGCTCCCGGTGGAGCTCCGCGACCTGGACGGCTGGCACGCGGTGTGGGCCCCGGCCGCCACCAAGGGCCGGGCCGGCGTCGCCGTGCTCTCCCGCCAGGAGCCGAGCCGGACGGCCATCGGCTTCGAATCGGCCGAATTCGACAATTCGGGCAGGTATGTCGAAATCGATCTGCCGGGCCTGACCGTGGCCAGCCTCTACCTCCCCTCCGGAGAAGTCGGCACCGAACGCCAGGAGGAGAAGGAGCGCTTCATGGCGGAGTTCCTCGTCCACCTGCAGAAGCTCCGCACCCGCGCCGCCGCCGACGGCCGCGAGGTCGTGGTCTGCGGCGACTGGAACATCGCCCACCGCCCCGAGGACCTCAAGAACTGGAAGTCCAACCAGAAGGCCGCCGGCTTCCTCCCCGAGGAGCGCGCCTGGCTCTCCCGCGTCTACGACGAGGCCGGCTACGTCGACGTCGTCCGCCGCCTCCACCCCGACCGCACCGGCCCCTACTCCTGGTGGTCCTACCGGGGCCGCGCCTTCGACAACGACTCGGGCTGGCGGATCGACCTCCAGGTCGCCACCCCCGGCCTGGCCGACCGGGCCGTCGAGGCCTACGTCGAACGCGCCGAGACCCACGCGGAGCGCTGGTCCGACCACGCGCCCGTCACCGCCGTGTTCGACCTGAGCATCGAGTAGCGTCCTCGCGGTTCGTTGCTGCGCCCGTCCTGCGGCGTTCTGCACGGTCGTCACGGCCGTGGGGGCGAACGGTGCCTACTGTGGCCACCCGCACAACACCGGGACGATTCCTACGAATAGCTGTCCGGACTCGGGGCATCCGGTTGCCACACCGATTCTGGAGGTCTCCATGGTTCCCCTTCTTCTCGTCCTGCTGCTCGCCCTGCTGCTCTTCGGCCTCGGCTTCGCGGTGAAGCTGCTGTGGTGGGTTGCGGTCATCGTCCTGGTGGTCTGGCTGGTGGGTTTCGTGGCCCGCAGCACCGGCGCCTCCGGCACTCGAAGCCGCTGGTACCGGTGGTGACCGAGTCGGCCGGGCTTTCGCTGCGGACGAGAGGAACTGAACCATGACCACGACCTTGTCACCGATGCTGGTGCCGCTCGCCCTGGCGGCGATCCTGACGGCCGGCGCACCGGACACCGCGTCCCGCGGCCACCGGCCACGGGTCGCCGTCGTCCGGACCGACCGCACCACGAGGGCCCGGCACACCCGCACCTGACCCGACCGAGGACCGCTTCGACATCGGCGCGAGGCGCCTGGACAGTGCGATCCGCGCTGTCCAGGCGCCTCGCGCCGGTTCCGGACGGCCACCAGGAGGACGATGTCCGCACCCAGCAGCCGGTCGACCAGTGGAACGCCGTCGTCCTGGCCCGGCTCAACGGACCGGTCCGGGGAGCCGGCGGTGCGGGGAGCCGGCGGTGCGGGGAGCCTGCGGTGCGGGCGTTGGCGGCGGCCGGTCCCTCGACCACCTCGCCCTCGCTCGCCCCGAGGTGATCGGCCAGTCCGGCCGCGGTGGGCGAGCGGTCCGACCGCTGGGCAAGTGCCTCCTCGGCCTCGGCCGGGGAGCTCGCGGGTCATGGGGCGGGTGCGCCGCGCGCGTTTCGCGGGCGGCGCACCCGCGCGCCCGCTTCACCTTCGCCGGAGCGCGCGAACGGCAAGAGCGCTGACGACGATGAGGACGGCGGTGCCTAGCCCCACGAACATGCGATTCCTCTCTCCTCGGAGAAGCGGCCCGCTGGGCCGAGGTAATCTCCGCCCGGAGCCGACGTGCGTGCCTGTACCGGTGAACGCCGCTGATGCGTCCCCCGTCTGCCCGGAGCGGCAGCCCCCACACCTGGGTACCGCGCGCTCACAGCTCGATGTCCGCGTTCAGGCGGGCGAGCGATCCGCAGGCGCCGGCGGGTGCCGCGCGCCGGCCCGGGGACGCGGCACCCGCCGATCCGCGGCCACCCGCTTCTGTCCGTTCCTCCGCCGTTGCACCGTTGATCGGACCGCCGGAGAAAAAGGTCGCATCCAGGTGCATGGGAATCGGATCCGGGGGCAGAAGGGCGTCCGGTTCGCCTCGGTGCCGGGTCGAACCGGGCGCCCGTCTGTCACCAGCTCGGCTCGCCATCCGACCGGTCCCACTCGTCCGGGCTTCCCCGGAACCGGCACACCCACAATGGAGGAGAGCGCCTGATGGCGGCAGCGGAATCGTCGGAGCGGCTGGTCCGGCTCTTGACGCACGACAGCGAGATCCTGGACAGGTGGGTCGAGGCGGTGGCCGAGATCCTCCGGGGCCGGATCAGCCGCGCCGAACTGGAACGGGAGTTGACCGACCTCTACCAGGCGCTCGGCCAAGCCCTTCGGGAGGGCGGCCTGAACTGGCGGGCGGAGGAGTACTCCGAGGTCCGGGCACTTCTCGTGGAACTGTCGCGCAACCGCGCCCAGCACGGGTTCACTCCCACGGAGACGGCGACAAGCCTCTTCGCCTGCAAGGACGTAGTGGCACCGACCGCCACCAGCTCGGCCGAGGACATCAGCGCCTACCTCCAGCTCGGCCGGCTGCTGGACGCGCTGGGCCTGTTCACCATCGAGGCGTACGCCCGCACGCGCGAGGAGATCATCAGCGCGCAGGCGGAGCAGCTCCTCGAACTGTCCACCCCCGTGGTGAAGCTGTGGGAGGGCGTGGTCGCGGTTCCGCTGGTCGGCACGCTGGACTCCGCGCGGACCCAGATCGTCATGGAGAAGCTGCTGCAGAGCCTGGTGGACTCGGAGTCCGAGCAGGCCATCATCGACATCACCGGCGTGCCGGCGGTGGACACCGAGGTCGCGCAGCACCTGCTGAAGACGGTGGTCGCCGCCCGTCTGATGGGAGCGGAGTGCACGATCTCGGGCATCCGGCCGCAGATCGCGCAGACCCTGGTCGCGCTGGGCGTCCGGTTCGACGACATCGTCACCAAGGCGACGCTGGCCGACGCCCTGCGGTACGTGCTGCGGCGCATCGGCACCGAGCCCGCCGCGACGGGTGGTCCGAAGTGACCGACCGCGTCCCCATCCTCAAGCTGGGCCGGGTGCTCCTGGTGTCGATCCAGATCGACCTGGAGGACCAGACCGTGTTGGACCTCCAGGACGACCTGGCCGAGCGGATCGTGACCACCGGCGCGATCGGCGTCGTGATCGACATCACCGCGCTGGAGATCGTCGACTCCTTCGTGGGACGGATGCTGGCCAACGCCGCCGCGATCTCCCGGATGCTCGACGCCGAGACCGTGGTGGTGGGCATGCGACCGGCCGTGGCCATCACCCTGGTCGAACTCGGACTGTCGCTGGGTGGTGTGCGCACCGCGTTGACGCTCGAGAAGGGGCTCGCCCTCCTCGAGCGCGGCCGCGCCACGAGTGCGGACCGCGGATGACCAGGTTGGCCGAGGACGTGGAGCAGACCGTCCCGATCGTGTCCAACGACGACGTGGTCCGGGCGCGGCAGCTGGTCCGAACCCTCGCGCAGCAGTGCGGACTCTCCCTGGTGGACCAGACCAAGCTGGTCACCGCCGCCAGCGAACTGGCCCGCAACACCCTGGTCTACGGAGGCGGCGGTGCGATGCACTGCGCCACCGTGCGCCGGGACGGCCGGCGCGGCGTGCACGCCGTCTTCGAGGACAGCGGTCCCGGGATCCCCGACCTCGACCTGGCGCTGACCGACGGCTGGACCTCCGGCGGCGGCCTGGGACTGGGGCTGAGCGGTGCGCGGCGCCTGGTGGACGACTTCGAGCTGGACAGCCGGACCGGCGTCGGTACCAAGGTGTCGGTGACCAAATGGGCGCGCTGACGGTCCCGCTCCTGGAGTGCGAGGACGTGGCCTGGTTCCGGGACGCCGAGTCGCTTCCCGCCGCCGCGCGCAGCGCGGCCCGGACGCTCGCGCAACGCGCCGCGCTGCTGCCCGAGCGGGTCGCCGAGGTCTGCCTGGCGGTCAGTGAGGCGGCGACCAACCTGCGCCGGCACGCCCGCGACGGGTCGCTGCTGCTGCGGGTCGTGCGGACCGACAGCGAGGCGGCCCTGGAGTTCGTCACCCTGGACCACGGCCCCGGCATGGCCGACGTCCCCCGCTCACTCACCGACGGCGTCTCCTCCCGCGGCACGCTCGGCATCGGCCTGGGGGCCATCTCGCGTCTGGCCGACACCTTCGACGTGCACTCCCTGCCGGGCCGGGGCACGGTGCTGACCGCACGGTTCTGGAACCGCACGCCCGGTGGCCGCCGTGCCGCCGCCGACGGCGAGCCGGTGGTCGCGGGCATCACCCGGCCGATGAGCGGCCAGGAGCTGTGCGGGGACGCCTGGGCCGCCCGGCCGCTGCCTGCCGACCGGTCGGCCGCACCGGTTCCCGGCCGGCCGCACCGCTCCCCCGCGGTCCTGGACTGGTCGGTGCTCACCGGTACCGCCACGCGCCCGGGCGCCTCCGAGCGCCTCGTGCGCGCGGCACCGGCGCCCGCACCGGCTCCGCTGCCGGCCGACGACACCGGTGCATTCCTGCTCGTGTTCTGCGACGGGCTGGGTCACGGTCCGCTGGCGGCCAGAGCCTCCGTCGACGCGGTAGCGGCCTTCCGACGCAGTAGGGCCGGCAGCCCGGACGCGCTCCTGGCCGACATCCACCAGGCCCTGCGCTCGGGACGCGGCGGAGCGGTTGCGGTCGCCCTGGTGGAACCGGCCGAGCTGCGGGTCAGCCTCTGCGGTGTCGGCAACGTCAGCGCCTTCGTGGTGGACCCGGCGACCGGGACCAGGCGGGCGCTGCCGTCCACACCGGGCATCGTCGGCCACCAGCTGCCGACGCTGCGCACGGTCCGCCACCAGCTCGCCCCGGGCAGCGCGTTGGTCATGCACTCGGACGGACTGACCGACCGTTGGCAGGCCGCGGCCCTGCCGGGGATGCTCTCCCACCTGCCGGCCACGGCCGCAGCGTTGCTGCTGCGGGAGGCCGGAATCCGGCGGGACGATGCCGGAGTCCTCGTGGCGAAGGGCATGTGGTGAGCTCCGGCGCGCCGGACCGGCCGCCCGTGCGGCTGGGGACGGTAAGGACCAGCTCGGCACAGGACGGCTTCGCCCTGCGCCGCCTCGGGAAGGCGGTCGCCGAACTGCTGGGGGCGGACAGCCAGGACGCGGTCCGACTGGCGACCGCGCTGAGCGAGCTCAGCCGGGACCTGCTGGGCGCCGACCGGCTCACCACCCACTTCGACGTCCACCCCGGCTCCCGGCCCGTGCTCCGCGTCACGCTGGAGCGGTTCGGCGGTCCCGCCCCGTCCACCGACGCCCTCGAGGCCTGCACCCGGATGCTCCCCACCAGCCAGGGAGAGACCGGACACGGCGGGTGGGTGTGTCTGGAGCAGCGGCTGGTGCATCCGCTCGACGGGCACTCCGCGGGCGCGGAGGAGGCGCAGCGGCTGCTCCGTTCCCACGCCGGCTCGACCGAGCTGGACGACTCGCGCGCCCAGAACCGCGACCTGATCGCGGCGCTCGAACGGACCCGGGCCCAGGGCGAGGAACTCAAGCGCCTCAACGAGGAGCTGGCCGAGACCAACCGCGGCGTCGTCGCGCTCTATGCCGAGCTGTCCGAGGAGTTGGAGGAGACGAACCGCGGCGTCGTCGCTCTCTACGGCGAACTGGAGGAGAAGTCGCAGCAGTTGCGCGAGGCCGGCGAAGCCAAGAGCCGGCTCTGGGCCAACGTCAGCCACGAGCTTCGCACCCCCGTCAACGCCGTGGTCGGGCTGGCGGAGCTGCTGCTCACCGATGTCGACGCCGCACCGGCGGAGCGCGAGCAGCAGCTCTCGCTGATCGCCGACTCCGGGCGCACCCTGCTCACCTTGGTCGACGAGCTCCTGGACGTCGCGAAGGCGGAGTCCGGGAACCTCGAACCCGCCTGGGCTCCGCTGGACCTGCGGGCCGTACTCACCCACCTCGAGGGGACGCTGCGCGGACTCGCCCGCCCCGGTGTCACGCTCACCGTGACCGTTCCGGACGCCTGTGCCCCGATCGTCGGGGACGAGACGATGCTCGCCCGGATCCTGCGCAACCTGCTGTCCAACGCCTTGAAGTTCACCGAGGCCGGGTCGGTCACCCTGGACGCCCGGTTGGAGGATCCCGCGCGCGCCGGCGCGGCCGGGCAGCTCGAACTGACTGTCGCCGACACCGGGATCGGCATACCGGCCGACCAGCACGAGCGGGTCTTCGAGGAGTTCTACCAGGTCCGCGGCCCGCACCAGCGCGGCCGCCACGGCACCGGGCTGGGTCTGCCGTACGCCCGGCGCCTGGTCGAACTGCTCGGCGGGACGATGCGGTTGGAGAGCGCCCCGGATGCCGGGACGACCATCACCGTGCGGCTGCCGACCGGTCCGAGCGGTGCCGCGGACGACGGTGCGCGCCCGGCCGCCCTGCTCGTGGTGGACGACGACGCGGCGTTCCGGACCGTGCTGCGACCGCTGTTGCACGGGATCGCCGACCGGATCGTGGAGATCGCGGACAGTAGCGAGGCCGTCACCGCCATCCGGCGCGAACGGCCCGACGGCATCCTCCTGGACCTGCAGATGAGCGGCCTCGACGGTTACCAGGTGCTCGCCCTGCTGAGCGCCGACCCGGACCTGCGACGGCTGCCGGTCGTCGTCCTGACCTCCGCCACGCTGTCCTCCGTCGACCGCGAGCGGCTGGTCCATGCCCGGGCGGTACTGTCCAAGACGGCCCTGACCAGCGGACGGCTGGCGTCCGCACTCTTCACCGACCGTCCGGCCGCGCCCGGTCCGACGCCACCGGAAGCGGCCGCCGAACCCGAGGAGGGTCCGTGACCGCGCCCGTTCCCGACACCGGACCAGCCACCGTTCTGGTACTGGACGACAACGCCACCACCCGCTACATCCTCGGCAGCTGGCTGCGCCGGGCCGGCCACCAGGTCGTGGAAGCCGTCGACGGCGCCCAGGCGTTGGCGCTGCTGACCGGCACTCCCGCGCACGAGCTGCCCGAGATCGCCCTGGTGGACGTGCGCCTGCCGGACATGACCGGGTTCGAGGTGTGCGAGCGGATCAAGGAGCGGCCGCACACCACCGACCTTCCGGTCGTCCACATCTCCGCCACCGCGATCGAGGCCAGTGACCGCACCCAGGGCCTGCACCGCGGCGCGGACGCCTACCTCACCGAGCCCATCGACCCGGCCGAGCTGCAGGCCACCGTGACCGCGGTACTGCGCTACACCCGAGCCCGCCGCCGGGCGGAGCGGCTCGCGGACCGCGTCGCCGCGCTGCACCGCAGCACACTCGCGCTCTACGGTGCCGCCGACGCGGACGCGATGGTCACCGCCGCCGCGCTGGGCGCGATCGAACTGGGCGCCGCACAGGCCTCCGCGATCGTCCTCGGACCGCACCGGGAGAACCTGCACCTCGCCCACTGCGTCCTGTCCGGGGCAGCGGAGTCCGCTCCGGAAGTCCGCCTGTCGACCGGCTCGGCCGCCCTGCTGGACGCCCTCGCGCACCACACCCTCGGCGACGCCACCGGTACCGACACGGTGCGGCTGACGGCCGCGCAGTGGCAGGACGCGCTGGCAACCGACTTCACCCAGGACCACGGCCTGCCGGTGGAGCCCGTCACCCTGCTGGTCGCCCGGACCAAGCCGGGCCGGCCCTTGGTGGCCGTGGCCGTCGACCCGTCGGCGGCCGAGGATCTGGACCAGCACCGGTTGCTCTCCCAGCTCACCCAGGCCACCGCACTGGCACTGGAGGCCCTGCGCAGCCAGGCGGAGGAGCACGCCCTGGCGCTGACCCTGCAGCGGAGCTTCCTGCCCGCCCGGCTGCCCGCCACCGAAGGCGTCGACCTCGCCGTCCGCTACGAACCCGCCTCCGACCGCAGCGAGATCGGGGGTGACTTCTACGAGGCCATCGAGACTCCGGCGGGTCTGCTGCTGGCGATCGGCGACGTGGCCGGGCACTCCCTCGAGGCCGCCATGGTGATGGGCGAACTGCGCCACGCCCTGCGCGCCTACGCGATCGAGGGCCACGACCCGCGCACCCTGCTCCAGCGGCTCGACGCGCTTCTGGTCCAGCTGCGCCCCGGCATCACCGCAACGGTCTGCCTGGTACTGGTCGAGCCCGGCCGGCGCCGCGTCCGCATCGCCAACGCGGGCCACCTGCCACCGTTGCTCCGGCTGCCCGACGGATCGGCCCACTTCCTGACCGAGCACGGCATCCTGCTCGGCCTCAACCTGCCGCAACCACCGGCGGCCACCCACGACACTCCCCCGGGCAGCACACTGCTGCTGGTCACGGACGGCCTGGTGGAGGTTCCCGGGGAGAACCTGGAGATCGGGCTGGCCGCCCTGCGGGAGTCCTTCTCCCGGGCGCCCGGGGACCTCGACGAGACCGGTGGCCTCCTGCTGGAGTCCTTCGCCAAGGCCCAGGCGGACGACGTCGCCCTGCTGCTCGCCCGACTCCACTGACAACACGTCCGTCCCACCACCCCGGAGCCCAGGTGCCCGCCTACACCCTCACCATCGACGTCCGCACGCACTCGACGGGTGCGACCGTCGTCGTGCTCTCCGGCGAGCTGGACCACCAGACCGCTCCCCGGCTTCGGCGCGTCCTCGAACGGACCCCGGCCGGGCTCCCCCTGGTTCTGGACCTCACCGACCTGCGGTTCTGCGACTCGGTCGGCATCGGCGAACTCGTCTTCGCCGCCCGGCGCACCCCGGTGCCGGAGTCTGCGCTTCCGGTGGTCGGCGCCCCGGCCGACCTGCGCCATCTGCTCGCCCTCACCGGGGTCGAGCGCCTGGTGGCGCACCACCACGACGTGGACCTGGCCGTAGCCGCACTGGGGCCCGGCGCGGCGGAACGGCACGCCGGGCCCTGACCGGTGACACCGGCCGACCCGGGGCATCGGAGCGCGGGGCCGCCCGCGTCCTCGGTCCGGCCGGGGCGGTCCCACCCCGGGTGGCGGAGCGGGGAGCCGGCGACGGCCGGTGCGGCCGGATCCGATCGCCCGCGGCTCGGCTCCCCGCTGCTCAGCCGACGCGGAGCGTGATGGAGACGCGCTTGCCGCCTGCCGGCAGCGGCTGGACAGTGCAGGTGGTCGACAGCCGCAGGACGATCGCCCATCCCCGGCCGCCCAGACGGTGCGGGTCCTCGGCGTCCGGCCCGGGCTGCCGCGGGTGCTGGTCCGTGGCGTCCTCCACCTCGATACGCAGCACCGTCCCGTCCGGGGCCAGGTGAGCGCGGAATCCGGTCAGCCCGCCGCCGTGGCGTATGGCGTTGGTCACGAGTTCGGTGGCGGCCAGGAGGGCGTCCCTCCTGGTCGCGCCGAGGTCGCCGGGCAGACGGTCGAGCAGGGCGGTGATCGCGGTCCGCGCCTCTGCGGCCGTGGTAACCGTTCCGGCGCCGTGGCCCGCTCCGTCCGGCGGCTCACCCGGGAGCGCAGCGAGTCGCGCGGAGTCGGGAGCCACCGTGCTGTCGTGGCGGGGGGACGGTTCCGGCATGGGTGGACCTCGAATGAGTGCAGCCGCAGGGTGTCGGACGTGGTACGGAGCGAGCGGCCCGATCCGCCTCGGGCGCCCCGTGCACCGTGCCCCGCAGCCGCACCGCCCGGGCCGCCCGCGTCATCGGCCTTCGCTCGTCGGTGACTTCGCCGGGCCGCCGGCGGCCGCCGCCCCGGCAGTGGGTGCGAAGTGGAAGTAGTCGGTGGTGGCGGAGACTTCGAACAGTCGCTGCACCCCGGGGCTGAGCGGCCCCGCGACGACCAGTCGCCCACCGGCGGCGGCCAGCCGCCGGTGGGCGTCGAACAGCGTGTGCAGGCTGGAGGAGTCGGCGAAGGTCACGTCGGAGAAGTCCGCGATCACCAGGTCGGGGCAGCGCTCGACGGCCGCGCCGACCTGTTCCGCGAACTCCTGCGCGCTCTCCCAGTCGAGTTCGCCCCGAGGGCGCACCAGCAGCAGCCGGGAACCCCGCCCACCTGTCCCGTGGCTGCTCACCTCGGCGTTCTCCGTCACAGCCGGATGTTACGTCATCCGTCCGCGAACGGGCAGCCTCGGCGACAGCGGTGCCGGACGTGACGACCGTTCCGTACAGAGCGTACTGTCGGACCTGTCGGCTTTGCGCGGGAATCCAGCGGCCGACGCGGTTCGTGCCCTTCGAGCCGGATTCGCGGCGGCTCCGGCCACTGCCCGAGACGCGTGACGAGGTGATGGTCCGACAGGGCCGACCAGATGGCACTCCTCCCGACAGAGACCCCCCTCGGGTCGGCCGAATCCGGGCTGGCATTCCTGGCCGGGGCACCGTATCCGGTCCTGGTCCTCGCCGCGGACGGGGCTGTCGTGCACGGCAGCGGCTCCGCCTGGAACCTGCTCGGGAGGCCGGCCGGAGCGGAGGGCGAGGAGCTCGCCGAGGTCGCCCCCTGGCTGCTGGAGGCGCACTCCCGGCTCTGCGCCGCCGCGACCGTCCGCCGGCACCGGCCGGGGGCACCCGCGGCGGAGACGGCGGTCCGCGGCGTCATCGCCGGTGCCGAGGTGGAGGCCCATCCGTCGCTCCGGGCCGACGGCAGCGTGGTGTGGTGGCTGGTCGGCGACACCGATCGCGGCCTGGCCGCCGTGGTGGAACGCGAGAGGTGGGAACTGCTGGCCCGGTTGCCGGGCCTGTTGCTCAACTCTTTGAACGTCGACCGCTGCCTGGAGACCACGGCGCAGCAGGCGGCCGCCCACCTGGCGGACGCCGCGGTGGTCGTCTCGCCGCACAGCGGGCGGGCGTTGCGCTTCGTGACCTGCCTGCGTGACGGTCCGCCGGTGCGGGGCCAGGTCCGGGCGGACCCGGCGGCCGTGCCCGGACTGGCCGAGGCCCTCCAGGGATTTCCGCCGGTGCCGTCCCGGTGGATCGACCCGGAAACGGCACCGAACTGGCTGCTGCCGGAGGGCCTGACGGCCGTCGGTGCGGTGTCCGTCACCCCGCTCCCGGGCCACGGTGTACCGGCGGGCGCGCTGGTACTGCTGCGCGGACCGGGCCACGGCGCCTTCACGCCCTCCGAGGAGGTCTTCGCCAGGTTGTTCGCAGCGCGCGCGGGCGCGGCGGTCTCGGCAGCCGTGATGTACTCGGAACAGGCCGCGATCACAGACCTGCTGATGCGGGAGCTCCTCCCCCCGCGACTCGAGCACATGAACGGGGCCGACTTCGCGGGCGGCTACCGGGCCTCGGTGGACCGCGACCGGGTCGGCGGCGACTTCTACGACGTCCACCCCGCGGCCGACCCCGACGGCGAGACCCTTGCGGTGCTCGGTGACGTCTGCGGCAAGGGGCTGGAGGCGGCCGTGCTCACCGGGAAGATCCGCAACACCCTGCACGCGCTGCTGCCACTGGCCGACGACCATCCGAGGCTGCTGTCGCTGCTCAACCGCGCGCTGCTGACCTCGCACCACACCCGCTTCGCCACCATGGTGCTGGCTTCGGTCCGGCGTCAGCAGAGCCGGGTGACGGTCCGCCTGTCCGCTGCCGGCCACCCCGCTCCGCTGATCGTCCGGGCGGACGGTCGGGTCGAGGTCTCCCGGACCCACGGCAGCCTGGTGGGCGCGCTGCCGGAGACCACGGTCGTGTCGGACACCGTCGTGCTCGCCCCCGGCGAGGCCTGCGTGCTCTACAGCGACGGTGTGACGGAGGCCCGCGGCGGTCCGCTGGGCGACGCGATGTTCGGTGAGGAGCGCCTGCTGCACGCGCTGGGCGAGTGCGCCCGGATGCCGGCCGAGGCGATCGTCGAGCGCGTTCTGATGCTCGCCTCGCAGTGGGTGGGTGGCCGGCGCCACGACGACATGGCCGTGATGGTCGTCGCCGCACCCCAGGGCACCCGGCTCTCCGCGGCCGGCAGATACGGACACGGAGGCTTTCCCGCATGACGGCTGTCCGGACGGTACCGCCTCCGACGAGTGAACTCACCGCTACCGTCGACCGGTTGTGGGAGGCGGTGACCGCGGGAAGCGAGGAAGCGGCCGGCGCCGTCGTCTTCGGGGCGCTGACCGCCGGGGCCGAACCGGAGTCGGTGCTGCTGGAGGTGATCGCGGCGGTCCAGGCGCGGATCGGTCGCGAGTGGGCCGCCAATCGGCTGACGGTGGCGGAGGAGCACGCCGCCACCGCCATCAACGACCGGGTGGTGGCCGCGCTGGCCCACCACCCCGTGGTCCGCGATGCCGTCCGCGCCGGGCCCCGCGGCCGAGTGACCGTGTCCTGCGTCGACGGCGAGTGGCATGCCTTTCCCGCCCGACTGCTGGCCCAGGTGCTGGCGCTGCGCGGCTGGGAGGTGGACTATCTCGGCGCCCAGGTGCCGACCCCGCACCTGATCGCACGGCTGCACCGCACCGCGCCGGTCGCCCTGGCGCTGTCCGCCTCCCTCGCGCCGCGCCTGGCCACCGCCCACTCCGCGATCAGCGCCGCGCAGGCTGCGGGCGTCCCGGTACTGGTGGGCGGCGCGGCCTTCGGCCCCGACGGCCGATACGCCCGGCTGCTGGGGGCGGACGCCTGGGCCGAGGACGCCCGTGGCGCGGCCGATCGGCTGGCCGAGGGCCTGGTCGCCCCACTGCCCGCGCACCAACCCGTCGACGACCTGCCCCATCTCGCCGACCAGGAGTACACGCTGGTCCGCCGGAGCGCGCCGCGCCTCGTCGGTGCCGTGATGTCGGGTCTCGCCGAGCGGTTCCCCGCCGTGCGCTCCTACACCGAGGCGCAGCTCCAGCACACCGCGGAGGACACCGCGCACATCGTGGACTTCCTCGGCGCCGCCCTCTACACCGACGACCCCGAACTGTTCGGCGGGTTCCTGACCTGGACCGCCGGCGTGCTCACCGCCCGCGCCGTTCCGACCGCCTCCCTGCTGGCCGCGCTGGAGGTGCTGGGCCACGAGCTGCGCGACCTGCCCCGCGCCGTCGGCCTGCTCGACCACGGTCGCGCCGCCGTCGCCTCCCCGTCCGCCGTACCCGCCACCGTCCCGCACCAGTACCACGGAAACCCGGCATGACCGAGCTCCCCGATCCCGTCCACCCCGCACCCGTGCCGGCGCCACCGCCCGCGGCGGTCACCCTCCCGGTCGAGGGCGACCTCGACCACGAGAGCTGCGACACCCTGCTCGCCACCATCACGGCCGCGGTGTCCACCCAGCCGGCGGGTGGAGTCGTCCGACTCGACTGCACGGCGATGACCATGTGCGACTCGATGGGCCTGTCGACCCTGCTGCAGATCCGGCGACGCACCGACGCCGCCGGACTCCTGTTGTTGATCGATCACCGGCCCGCGGTCCTGGACCGGCTGCTCCACCTGACCGGGACCTTCGAGCACCTGGTCCGCCGGTCCGCCGTCCGCGACGACGACGCGGTCGGTGCCTGAGGGACGGGGACGGTGTCCGTCCGCGGGCGGACCGACCCGCCTGCGGGGGCGGCGGCGAACTGCGTCCCCAGGGCGCCGGCGCCCGGAAGCAGGACATCACGCCGACGACGGAGGAGCTCGACTCCTGTCCCCTGTGATGGGCCCGCGGTCGAATTCGTTCATCATGCGGTCAATACGAAAAATCGGGCCGCGGCACCCTCCCTGTGTCTCTAATCTGATCGGCAGGTTGCCTGACGATCCGTCAGGCACCCTGCCGATCAGAGTCAGAGGTGGAGAACCTGTGCTGAGAAGCCCGTGTCCGCCCGTTCCGATCCGTCGCTCGCCGCGTGCCGCCCTGGCCGCCGTGCTGACCACCGCCCTCCTCCTGTTCGGCCCGGCCGGCCTCGCACCGCGGGCCGCCGGCGCCGACGCCGCGGCGTCGGCGCTGGTGAAGAGCCTGCAGAACGTCACCCATCCCGGGGCGGCCGCCGCCGACCACGGGGACACCCTCAACTGGACCGTCGAGTACGGGAACGGCACCACCGACGGCACGGCCGCGCAGGCCGTCGTCACCGACCGGTTGACCGGGGCCGGGTCGGCGCAGACCTACGTGCCCGGTTCGCTGCGCGTGCCGCCGGGGTGGACGCCGTCGTGGTCCACCGACGGCAGCACCTTCACCGGCACCGACCCGGGCGCGGCGACCGTCGCCGTCCGCGCCGGGAACCCGGTGGCCCGGGCCGGCGGCACCGGCCTGTCCGCGCCGCTGCTCGCGCCCGTCAGGGCGGCGGCGCAGGCGACCGGCGGTGACGGGTTCACGCCCGTGCTGTACCGGACGGCGTCCGGCGAGGTGCAGTCCTGGAGCATCTACCACCACGCCGCGCGCGGGGCCCCGCAGGCGGTCTGCAACAGCCTGTCCACCGGACAGCTCTGCTCCGGCGGGCCGTGGCCGCGGCCGCTGAACACCGCCGCCGGGCCGCTCGGCACCGGCTCTACCGGCGACATCGGCAGCCCGCTGACCCCGCAGTACGTGCTCGACCCGCAGCAGCCGAACCTGCTGTACTACCCGGCGGTCACGCAGACCGCGATCGGCGTCGGCTGCCTCGACCTCGACGCGCGGGCCAACTGCGGCTTCACCGCCCTGGCGACCGGCGGCGGCTCGCCCAGCAGCGCCAACAGCCTGGCCGGCCTGGTCCGGGCCGGCGACAGCCTGTACGGGGTCGCGACCACGGGCCAGGTGCTGTGCATGACGCTCGCCACCCGCACCCCGTGCGCGGGCCAGCCGTACGCACCGGTCGTCGCCCCCAACCACGACCTGCCGAGCACGCCGAACGCCCTCTACCTCGGCGCGCTGACGGTGGTCGGGGACAAGGTCTTCGCCTCCTCCTCGCCGCAGGCCTCCGGCTCCACGGCCGCCGGCCCGCCCGTCCTCGGCTGCTTCGACACCACCGCACGGACTGTCTGCGCCGGCTGGACCGCCCCGCACCCCGCGGGGCCGAACGCCGGTTACTACAGCTACGGCGTCTTCGCGTCGTACAGCACTGCGGGACAGCCCGACGGCGCCTGCACCAGCACCGTCGGCGGGGCCAACGTCCTGACCACCTGCTACGCCCTCGACGGTGCCGCCCGCCCCGCGCCCGGCACCCTGGCGGCGCTGGCCGGCAACGTCCTGACGTTCAGCCCGGAGACGGTCGTCGCGGACGGTGTGACGCGCAGCTACTTCCCCGCCTGGGGCGGCTCCGTGGCCGGCGCGACGGTCTGCCACGACTGGACGCACGACGCGCCGTGCGCGGGCTTCCCGCTGCCCGCCACCCACCCGGGCGTCAACGGCGGCGCCACCCGTGACTACGGCTACACCTACGACACCACCACCCGCTGCCTGATCGGCCTCGGCGACGCGGGCGTGCTGTTCTCGCTCGACCCGGCGACCGCCGCCAGCCCCTGCGTACACAGCGGCGCCGCCGTCACCCTCCGGCCGGCCGACTTCGCCTGCGACGGCGGCACCGGCCACGTCCAGGGGTACACGAGGGCGAGGCTGACCGACATCGACATCGCGCACGTCGACCTGACCGCCTCCCGGGTGCTCGTCACCGACCCCGACGGCACGCCCGTGCCCGTACCGGGTCCCGCACCCGACGGCACGGTCGACCTGTCGGGCGTCGACGCCGCGGCCCACCCCGCGCTGACCGTCACCGCGCAGCTCGTCCTCACCGGCACGGGTGACTTCACCCCCGACAACCACCCGGCACTGGTCGTGGAGTACCGGGGCGACCCGCCACAGATCTGCTTCCGCACCACGGTGGCCGCCGCCTGCACCACCACCGCCGTCACCAACACCGCGAGCGGCAGCGACGCAACCGGCGCGCTCACCTCCAACACCGTCACCACCGCCGTCGCCCCGGGCGCGGGCTGCCGGCCGGACGTCACCGTGGAGAAGGAGATCTGCGGCTCCGGCAACTGGCACGACTGCGGGCCGGACGGCGCCGGTCCGTGGGCCAAGACCAGCCCGGTCGGCCTGCTCGGCCTGCTCGGCACGGCCCACTGGCGGATCACCGTCAGCAACGCGGGCCCCGTCGACGCCGCCTCCGTCACCGTCAACGACGCGGTCACCCCCGGGTGCCGCAAGGCGGCCGGTACGTTCACCCTGCCCGCCGGGGCCACCCGCCGGGTCTACTGCGACTCCTTCCTGCTGGCGCTCCCGCTGAAGAACACGGCGTCCGCGAGCTTCGTGCCCGCCAACTCGCCGCCTGGCACCTCGCCGACCACCACCGCCCCGTCGGCGGCGGTCGCCTGCTCCCTGCTGTGCATCCTGGCGGTGCCCGACAAGGACTGATCCCGCGTGCGTCGGGGGTCCACGACCCCGGGGGCGGGGTCCGGGCGCGTGCCGCCCGGACCCCGCCCCCGGTCACAGGGGGGCGGCGCCTCCCTCCCGAGTGTGCGGCGGGCGAAGGGACGCGACCGGAGCCGCACGTTGTCCAGGCCCAGGACGTCGCACCGGACGAGCCCGGGGGCGAGGACCGCGGGAGCCGGGGCGATCGCGCGGGAGCGTGGCCGCCGACTGTGTCGCGCACGGCCGCTGTCCGGACAAACCACTTCGCCTGCCAGGCCGCCGACGTCCGTCCAGGGGCACCGGCGCCTGCCCGTTCGGGCAGTGTCGGCGTGTCGCCGACCGCTCGCCGAAAGCACTCCGTTGACACTGAAGTTGGTCTAGTCCACCTTGGTGGAGCAGGGCCACCGGCAGGGAGGCCGCATGCGCGGCGGGGGACGTCGGCGTGGAGGTCCGCCCGGGCCGCCGTCATGGCGTCGGCGTACGCCGACGGCACGCCGAATCGCGCCCAACCGAACGCCGCTGTACCGAATCTGACGATCAGACGGAGAGTTCCGAACCATGCAACGAGTCTGCCTCGCCCTGCCCACCATGCGTTCCTGCCCCGGCACCATCGTGGACCTCGCCGAGGAGGCGGCCTACGCCGTCGCGACCTTCGGGGTCGAGGTGCACCTCCTCGTCCTCGACACCACCGACGAGGCCGAGTTCGCGAAGAACGCGGACGCCGTGGCCGCGCTGGCCCCCACGCCCGGGGTGTTCGTCCACCACCTCGGCAACGCTCAGCAGCGGGAGTTCTTCCGCGCGGTGGCCGAGCGCTCCGGTGGCGCCGACCCCGAGCTGCTGCTCGACCTGATGCTCCCGCAGGCCGTCGCGTACGGATCCTGCGTCAACCGGCTCTTCCTCGCCGCGGCCGCCCTGGGCTGCACCTCGACGCACCTGCGCAACGACGACGCCGACTTCCAGGTCGTCGACGACGAGAAGGTCTTCCCGATCCACCACGAGCTGCTCTCGATCGGCCGGCCGGCCGGCGAGGCCGCGGCCGTCGTCACCCGCTCCGAGCTCGACGCGGCCGACGCCGACATGCCGGTGATGCTGGTCAGCGGCTCCTTCCTCGGCGAACTCAACGTGGACATCGGCGAGATCCTCGAACTGGACCCGGCCGTCTACCGCGACCTGGTGCGCCTGTGGACCCCGCCGGTGTGGTCGGACGAGGACCGGGACGCGATGGTGGACCTGTCCTTCAAGGGCGTCGGCGCCGAGCCGTTCGACACGGACCACTCCGTCCTGGGCGTGCCCGACATCTGGAACGTCTACATGTGCAACATCGCCCTGGACCACCGGGCCTACGAGGTGCTGCCGCTGCTGCCCTCGATCGAGACCATCGGCTGCGACTACGCCCTGCTGCACGCGCTGGTCCACTCCCAGTCGCCCGGCGTCGTCCACAACCGCCACATCGTCAACTACTACACGCCCGAGCGCCGCACCGGCGCCGGCTTCATCTCGTACCAGATGCGGTTCGTCAAGTTCCTGCTCTCGATGCTGTACCTGTACCCGGTATACGGCGGGATGATCGACCACGGCCGCGGGCTGCTGGACGAGCGGCACGGGCTGAAGGTCGAGCCGATCCTCGACCTGGTGCGGGGCAGCGTCGACTGGGACCGGGCCGGGAACGAGCACTGCCTGGACGTCCTGGACCGCTCCTACCGCAAGCTGGGCGGCAAGTACACCGGACTCGCGGACGCGGTGGCCGGGAAGCGGCAGCAGCTCATGGACGAGGCGCAGGAGGACGCCGAGCGCTGGGCGGTGCTGGTGGAGTCCTGGGCCGGGATGGTGGCCGCCGCCCGTGCCGAGGGCCTGCGCCCCGGCCGGGACGGGGCCGCGGGGTGAGCGAGGACTTCCTGATCCGGCAGCTCGCCGAGGACGACTGGGACGCCGTGGTCGCGCTGGAGTACGACGCCTACGCGGCCGACGGCCTGTCGGAGGGCCGGGAGGCGCTGCGGTCCCGGGCCGTCGCCTCACCGGAGACCTGCTTCGTGCTGGAGCAGAGCGGCACGGTCCGCGGCTACCTGCTGAGCCTGCCGTACCCGCCGCTGCAGTGCCCGGACCTCGCCCGGGCGGAGGACACCGCCTTCGAGTCGGACAACCTGCACGTGCACGATCTGGTGATCGCCGAGGACCTGCGCGGCCGGGAGGTGGCGCTCGGGTTCATGCGGCACTTCCGGACGCGGGCCGAGGAGTTGGGCTTCCAGCAGATCTCGATGGTCGCGGTCCGCGGGGCGGACATCCTGCTGCGGATCATCGGCTACCGCTCGCACCGGGAGGTGGCCGTCCCCGCGTCCTACGGGCGGCGCGCGGTCTACATGTCGATGCCGGTGCACTGACTCCCCGGGCCGGGCACTGATGCCCCGAGCCGTGCACCGATTCCCCGGGCCGGCGCAATGGAGTGGTAGTCCGGCGGGCCGGGAACGATCCGGCCAACACCGGCCGACCGCCCCAATGCGTCGGCCCGGCGTCCTATGATGATCCGTTGTCAGGGGCCCGTCAGGGTCGCGGGCCGGGGGTCGCGACGGGGGACGCGTCTCCGGGGCTGGGTCGTTCCCTGCCGTCGTCGTTCCCTCGGATGACCACTCGTCGGAGGCGATCGTGCAGGGGGACTTCGGAACGCTGCTGCGGCAGTACCGGTACTCGACCGGGTGGACGCAGGAGGAGCTCGCGGAGCAGTCGGGCCTCTCGACCCATGCGATCAGCGTGCTGGAGTCGGGACGCCGGCGGCCCCGGCTGTCGTCGGTGGCGCGGCTGGCCACGGCCCTCGGGCTGGAACCGGCCGACCGCGACCGGCTGCTCGCCGCGGCCCGCGGGGACGGGGAGCCGGAGCCGCGGTCCGGCGGGGAGCAGCCGGCGGAGCAGGTGGTGCCCCGGCTGCTGCCGTACGCCGTCCCGGACTTCGTCGGCCGGCGCGGCGAGGTGGACCGGCTGCTGGCCCTGGCCGCCGGACCGGTCGGTGCACGGGCCCGTCCGCTGGTGATCTCGGCCATCGACGGCATGGCCGGCGTCGGCAAGACCGCCCTGGCCGTCCACATCGGGCACGCCCTCGCCGACCGGTTCCCGGACGGGCAGCTCTTCGTCGACCTGCGCGGCGCCACCCCGGGCCAGCCGCCGCTCGAACCGGGCGCGGCGCTGGCCGGCCTGCTCCGGGCGGTCGGGGTCGCCGAGAACGCGCTGCCGCCGCACACCGAGGAGCGCGCCCAGCTGTGGCGCAGCCGGGCGGCGGGCAAGCGGTACCTGCTGGTGCTGGACAACGCCGTCGACGCCGCGCAGGTCCGCCCGTTGATCCCCGGCGACCCGCGCTGCCTGGTCCTGGTGACGTCCCGGCGGCGGATGCCCGGACTGGACGGGGCGGTCGCCGTGCCGCTGGACGTGCTGAGCCACGACGAGGCCGTGGAACTGTTCACCCGGGTCGCCGGAGCGGACCGGGTCGCGGGCCACGCCGCCGCCGTGGAGGAGATCGTCACCCGCTGCGGACGGCTGCCGCTGGCGCTGCGGATAGCCGCCGCCAGGCTGGCCCACCATCCCGCCTGGACGCCGGCCGAACTGCTGCAGCGGATCCGGCGTCCGCAGCGGTTGCTGACCGAGCTGTCCAACCACGACCAGAGCGTCGCGGCGGCCTTCGTCGAGTCCTACCACTCCCTCACCCCGGCGCAGCGGGGCGCGTTCCGGCTGGCCGCGGTGCATCCCGGGGAGGACGTGACGCCGCACGCCCTCGCGGCCCTGGTCGACGCGCCGCTGGACGAGACCGAGGAGCTGCTGGAGTCGCTGCACAACCACCACCTGCTGATCGAGCACGCGGCGTTCCGCTACAGCTTCCACGACCTGCTGCGGGCCTTCGCCGGTGAACTCCTCGCGCGGGAGGCGTCCACGCCGGTCCCGCGGGCCGCGCTCGTCCGGCTGTTCGACCACTACCGTCACACCGCCGCCTCGGCGATGGACCTGCTGGTCCCGTTGGAACGGCACCACCGGCCGCAGCCTCCCGCGCCCGGCGGGGCCCGCGGCGGGGCGCCCCTGGTGTTCGCCGGTCCGGCGGAGGCGACGGACTGGCTGGCCCGGGAGCACGCCAACCTGCTGGCGCTCACCCGGCACGCCGCCGAGGCCGACCTGCCGGAGTACGCCGCGGACCTGCCGGCGATCCTCTGGCGCCACCTCAAGCGCCATCTGCCCGCGCAGGAGGCCCTCGGGCTGGGGCTCAGCGCCCTCCGGGCCACCCGGCAGCTCGGCAGTCAGGCCCGGGAGGCGGCCGCGCTGCGGCACCTCGGACTGGTGCAGTACCAGCTCGGCGACTTCCCGCAGGCGCTCGACCTGCTGCACCGGGCCCTGGAGCTCCAGCGGCGGACCGGCAACCGCAGCGGCGAGGCCCACGTCCTGGCCAATCTGGGCCTCACCCTGACCCGGACGGGGCGCCTGGAGGAGGCCCTCGACCACCACCGGGAGGCGCTGCGGCTCGCCCGGGAACTCCCCGAGCCGGCGGTGGAGTCGATCGCCCTGACCAATCTGGGCCCCACGCTGACCAGGCTCGGACGGATGCGGGAGGCGCTGGACCACCACCACGAGGCACTGGAGTTCCACCGGCGCGGCGGCAACCGCCTCGGCCGGGCCATCGCGCTCAACCAGTTCGGCGAGCACCAGCAGAGGCTGAACCGCCACCCGGAGGCGCTCGACCTGTACCAGGAGGCCCTGGAGCTGCACCGCGACCTCGGCGACACCTTCGGCCAGGCCGAGTCGCACACCCTGCTCGGCGACGCCCTGCTGGCCATGGACGCCCCGGAGAGCGCCCTGCGGCACTACCTGGCCGCTCTGGAGTACCTGCCGCACACCGGCGAGCGCTACAACCTCGGCCGCATCCACACCGGGATGGCCCGCACGCACCTGCGCCTGGGCGAACCGGGCACGGCGCGGAAGCACGCCGAACTGGCCGTCGGGATCCTCGCCGCCCTGGACGTCCCGGAGGCGGACGAGGCCCGGGCCCTGCTCGCCTCGCTGCCGGAGTGACCCCGACCGGCGAGGTCGGGGCGAAGCGAGGTCAGGACGGGTAGCGGATCGAGCCGAGCGGCGGGCAGGGCACCAGGGCGGTCGCGACGCCGGGGCGTTCGACGAAGGCCCGGGCCTGGGCGGCGTGGTGGAGCCGGGTGTCGTGGTCGTCCGCGTGCCGGGCGTCGTACCTGGCGCGGGTGGGGTCCCAGGTGCCGTCGATGAGGTCGAGGGCGGTATTGCCGGAGCTGCGCCCGAACTCCGCCTTGACGGCGGCCTGCTGGAGTGCGCCCTGGATCACGGTGAGGTGGATGCGGGTGATCAGGACACCGGGGGTGTTCGGCTCGCGGGTGGGCAGGGGGGCCTGCGCGAGCAGCGACACCCCGGTGTCGAGGCGGCCGATGTTGTCCACGGTCGCGGTGCGGGCGTCGCTCACCGCGATCTGCATCTCCCGGTGCAGCCAGAAGAACTCGTCCAGGTCCGCCTGGGTGACGCGCATGCGCCCGTAGGCGGCCCGGAACCGGGGGTCCCGGTGCAGCGGGAGCACGGTGGGGACGTGGAGTGCCACGCAGTCGTTGTAGCCGCCGTCCACCGCGGCGTCGAGGTGGCGCAGGCCGAGGTCCACCTGGCCCTGGGCGACGGCCAGATCGGACAGATCGGCGTGGGCCGCGGCGGCGAGCCACGCACCGTCGGGGCCGAGGACCGAGGCGCGCGCGACGATGTCGTGGAGGCCCGCCACCACGTCGACGCCGCTGTTGGTCAGGTGCCCGAGCAGCAGGTCCTGCAGGCGGGGGATCAGCGAGTTGACGGTGGTGACCACGGCTCTCCTCGACAGTGAACGGACGGAAGGTCAAAGATGGGGAGTGCAAAGAGTGTTGATCCGGTTCCCGCCGGCACTCCGGACCTGCCTCAGCCCAACTTCTGCAGCACGATGTACTGGTCCGGCTTGAGCAGGTCGGTGCAGTACTGGAGCCCGCCGTCCGGCTGCATCCTGATCTGGCGGTAGACCGACCGGTCGGTGATGCACTGGTCACCGGGTGAGGAGCCGGTCACCCGGGACGCGTAGGTCGCGTGGGTGTCGTCGGCGTCGGAGAGTGTCCAGGCGCCCTCGCACCAGGTGCCGGTGCTGGGCGTCTCGGCGCGGATCTTGCTCTTCTCCTCGCTCTGCGCCGACTGCACGACAGTGAGGGTGACGGTGGTGACGTCGCCGTTGGCGGCCGTGCGCTGGCCGATCCACTTCCCGAGGTACTTCGCGGGGACGATGCCCGGCCCGGTGGTCGTGGCGGCTCCGGTGGGCGCGGACGGGACGGGTTCGGACGCGGTGATCTCCTGATCGCCCCCGCGCAGGTTGTCGAGCAGCAGGTACCCGCCGCCACCCAGCAGCAGCACGGCGGCCAGCCCGGCCGCCAGGGCACCGTACCCCCGCCGGGACGACGGCGCGCGGCCGGGCGCCGACCAGGTCGGCGGCGGAGGCAGCGGGGACGGGGGCAGTAGGGACGGGGACAGCGGGGGCGGGGGCGCGGTCGTGTCCGGAGCGAGGGCCGGGCCCGGGGCCGTCCAGCCCGTCCCCCGCTCCCCCTCCAGGTCCAGCAGCTGCACCGCGCTGCGCCCGACCGCCGCCGCCAGCCCCGGCGGCAGCCAGTCCCCGCGCCCCAGCCGGGCGGCGGCCGCGCCGTCGCCGTCCAGGAACCGCCGCAGCTGCCCGGGCACCGGGCGGGCCGCGGGGTCCTTGGCCAGACAGGCGCGGACCACGGCGTGCAGCGGGCCGGACAGTCCGGAGAGGTCGGGTTCCTCGTGCAGCACCCGGTAGATCAGCACGGGCGCGCTCACCCCGGAGCCGAACGGCATGGTGCCCGTCGCCGCGAACGCGAGCACCGCGCCGAGCGAGAAGACGTCGCCGGCCGGGCCGGCGGGAAGCCCGTTCGCCTGCTCCGGTGACATGAAGCCCGGCGAGCCGAACACCTGGCCGGACCGGGTGAGCCCGGCGGTGGCGTCCAGTGCGCGGGTGATGCCGAAGTCGATCAGCCTCGGCCCGTCCAGGGCCAGCAGGACGTTCGACGGTTTGACGTCCCGGTGCACCAGCCCGAGGCCGTGCACATGGGCGAGCGCCTCGGTGAGGCCGACGCCGAGGGCGCGGACGGCAGGGTCGGGCAGCGGACCGAACTCCCGCACGGCGGTGGTGAGCGCGGGCCCGGCGACGTAGCCGGTGGCCACCCAGGGGTGCCCGCTCTCGGTGTCCGCGTCCAGGACCGGTGCCGTCCACACCCCGCCGACCCGCCGGGCCGCCGCCACCTCGAGCCGGAACCGGGCCCGGAACTCGGGATCCCCGGCCAGGTCGCGGTGGACCAGCTTGACGGCGACGGTCCGCCCGCCGGTGGTCCGGCCCAGGTAGACCCGGCCCATCCCGCCCGAACCGAGCCTCCCCAGCACCCGGTACTCGCCCACCCACTGCGGATCGTCCGCTTCCAGCGGCTCCACGCCACACTCCCCTCACCCCGGAGCAGCCTCCCCGCCGCTCCCTCCGGGCCGACGCTACCGCCCCGGGACCGTCCGCGGGCCCGGAGAACGATCACGAAATCGTCGCCGAACGCCCCCGATCGCCGCCGGTCGGTCCGTCAGGCCCGGCGGCGGAGGCCGATCAGGGCGGCGCCGGCCAGGCAGGCGACGGCGGCCGTGACGTAGGCGAGGTGGTAGCCGGCGAGGTGGTCGTCGCGGGTGCCGGCGACCAGGACCAGGACGGCCACGCCGGCGCTCGCGCCGATCTGCTGGGTGACGACGTTGACCGCGCCGGCGACGGCGTGCTGTTCGCCGGGGACGCCGGAGAGCGCGGCGGAGGTCATCGAGGGGAAGTTGAGGCCCTGGCCGATGCCGCTGAGCACCAGGCCCGGCAGGACGTACTGGACGTAGCCGCCGTCGAGCGGGGTGGTCACCCACAGGCCGGTGCCGACGCCGATCAGGACGAGGCCGACCGCCATCAGGGTGCGCGGGCTCCAGCGGGCGAGCAGGCGGCCGGTGGCGAAGTTGGCGGTGAGGAATACGGCCGCCGACATGGGCACCAGGGCGAGCCCGGACTCGAAGGGCGAGTAGTCCAGCATGCCCTGGAGGTAGAGGGGCGCGAAGAACAGCATCCCGACCGAGCCCATGTACTGGAGGAACGCGGCGAGGCTGGCGGCCCGGACCGGGGCGAGCCGGAACAGGCCGAGCGGCAGGGCCGGGTCGGTGGTGCGGCTCTCGCGGAGGACGAACAGCGCCAGGGCTAGCGCGGCGGCGGCGAGCAGGACCCAGACCGCGGCGCCGTCGCTGCTGACGCCGACGACCAGCAGGGTGAGGCCGAGGGTGCCGGTGATCGCGCCGGGCAGGTCGAGCCGGCCGCTGTGGCCGGGACTGTCGGGCAGTCCGGCCCGGGTCGCGGCCAGCACGGCGAGGCCGAGCAGGACGGAGAACCACAGCACCGAACGCCAGCCCCAGAATTGGGTCAGCACGCCGCCGAGCATCACCCCGCCGCTGAAGCTCGCGGCGCCGACGGCGGCGTAGACGCTGAAGGCCCGGTTGCGGGCCGGACCGGCCGGGAAGGTCTGGGTGAGCAGGGCCAGCGCGGCCGGTCCGGACAGGGCGGCACCGATGCCCTGGGCGGCGCGCGCGCCCAGCAGGACGCCGGTGCTCGGGGCGGCCGCCCCGACCAGCGCGGAGACCGTGAACAGGGCGACGCCCGCCTCGAACACCCGGCGCCGGCCCAGCACATCGGCCAGCCGGCCGCCCACCAGCAGGAAGCCGGCGAAGGTGACGGCGTAGGCGGTCATCACCCACTGGAGGGTGGTGTCGGCCAGATCGAACCGCTCCCCCACTGACGGGAGGGCGGCGTTGAGCACCCCGAGGCCGCTGACGTCCAGCGCGAGCGCGCCGGCCAGCACCCCGAGCGCGAGGCCGGGCCGGACCACCGACTTGACGGCGATGTCGGTCATGCGGGCCTCCCGCCGGCGTTGTGGCGGGCGGCCGCCCGGGCGGGGCCCGGCTGCGGAAGGGCCGAGCGTCGAAGGGCCGGCCGCGGAAGGGGCTGCGGGAAACGCAGCGGGAAAGGCCCTGGTAAAGCGCCCGGAGCGCGGTCCGACGGTGACTCGAATGTCTCAACTGCCATGGGGCCAGCTTGCATTGCCCGATCAATGGCTGTCCAGCCCGCCTGTACACGGATGGTACCTGAGCGTGACGTCCGGCTCCAGGAGATCGAATCGGACACTTTGTCGATCAAATCTCGCCACCGCGACGACGAACACGCGTTGTACGCAATCCTGTATCCGGTGCACCCCTCGCGCCTTCGGGCGAACCGGGGGACCGTCGGCCCGTCGTAGGCCGCTGATGTGCGATCCATCGAGCAATCCCGCAAACGCCTTGCTGTCCGGACTTCGCGGCCGAGCCGTGCCGTCCGGCGCTTTCGAGCCTTTCTTCTTGCCACGGGAGGAGCAGCGGTGCCCGGTCACGGACTTATCCATGTCATGCCCATGATGATCTTAGGCCCGGCCGACCGCTCCCTGCCCCGCCGGCGCTGACGCTCCGCCCGGCCTCAGCGCACCGGCCGCCCCCACCACCCCGCCACCCGCCCTGCCGAGGGAGTCGCCATGCCTCAAGAGCGCGCAGCGCGAGACATCTCCAGCGTCACCGATTTCCTGCTGTCCCGATTCGCCGAGCTGCTGAACATCCCCGCGCACACCGTCGACCGCCGCGCCCCGATGCACCGGTACGGCCTGGAGTCGGTGCAGTCGGTGGCCCTCGCCGCCGCGCTCTCCGAGTTCCTCGGCCGGCGCGTCCCGGCCACCATGATGTGGCAGTACCCGACCGTCGACGGACTGGCCCGGGCGCTGGTCGAGGGCCCGCAGGAGGCCGGGCCCGCCGCCGCGCCCGCCGCCGGGCGCCGGGCCGCGCCGAACGAGCCGGTCGCCGTCGTGGGCATCGGCTGCCGCTTCCCCGGGGGCGCCGACCCGGCCGGGTTCTGGCAGTTGCTGGTCGAGGGCGGCGACGCCGTCGGACCGGTGCCGGCCGCGCGCCGGGCACTGCTGAACGACCGGGTGCGCTGGGGCGGGTTCATCGACGGCATCGACCAGTTCGATCCGCTGTTCTTCGGCATCTCGCCCCGCGAGGCCGTCCAGATGGACCCGCAGCAGCGGCTGGTCCTGGAACTGTGCTGGGAGGCGCTGGAGGACGCGGGCATCGCCCCGCACAGCCTGGTCGGCAGCGACACCGGCGTGTTCATGGCCTCCTGCTGGGGCGACTACGCCGCACTGGCGCACTACCGCGGCCCCGATGTCCAGATCACCCCGCACACCGCGACCGGCATGCACGACGGCATCATCGCCAACCGCGTCTCCTACGTCCTCGGCCTCCAGGGCCCGAGCATGGCCATCGACGCCGCCTGCGCCGGTTCGCTGGTCTCGGTGCACGTCGGCTGCCAGTCGATCCAACTGGGCGAGAGCGACCTGGTGCTGGCCGGCGGCGTGAACCTGAGCTTCGTCTCCGACTACTACACCGCGATGGACGCGATGGGGGCACTCGCCCCGGACGGCCGCTGCAAGTCCTTCGACGCCCGCGCCAACGGCTACGTCCGCGGCGAGGGCGCCGGGGTCGTGGTGCTGGCCCCGCTGAGCGTGGCGCTGGAGCGCGACCTGCCGGTGTACTGCCTGATCAAGGGCAGTTCCTCGAACAACGACGGTCTGAGCAACGGCATGACGGCGCCGAACCCGCAGGCGCAGGAGAAGATGCTCCGCACCGCGTACCGGCGGGCCGGCATCGACCCGCACCTCGTGGACTACATCGAGGCCCACGGCTCGGCGACGCCGCTCGGCGACCCGATCGAGGCCAACGCGATCGGCGCCGTGCTGGGCGGCGCCGACCGCGCGGAGCCGCTGCGGCTCGGCTCGGTGAAGTCCAACGTCGGGCACCTGGAGGCGGCGGCCGGCATCGTCGGCCTGGTCAAGCTCGCGATGTCGATGCGCAACGGCGTGCTGCCGCCGAGCCTGCACTACAGCGCGCCGAACCCGCAGATCATGTTCGACGAGTACAACCTCACCGTCCAGGACCGGCTGACGCCGTGGCCGCGGCGCTCCGACGCCCGCCGGGGCGGGGTCAGCTCGTTCGGCTTCGGTGGCGCGATCTGCCATGTCGCGGTGGAGGAACTGCCGCGCCCGGAAGCCTCGTTGCTGCTCCTGGCGGCGGACTCCCGGGAGGAGCTGGCCGAGCGGGCGCTCGCTCTGCGGGACGGGACCGACCTGCGCGAGCTCTGTCGCCGCGCGCCGGGCGAGGGCCCGTTCCGGCTCGCGGCGACCGCCCGCGACATGTCCGAACTCCGCTCCCAGCTGGACGCCTTCGCGAACGGTGCGCCCGCCGCCGGGCTGAGCACGGGGGAACCGGCCGGGCAGCGATCCGCGGAAGAGGCCGGGCAGCGGCCCCGGGTGGCGTTCCTGTTCTCCGGCAACGGCTCGCAGTGGGTCGGCATGGGCCGCCAACTCCTCGCCGGAATGCCGGTGTTCCGCCGCTCGATGATGAGGTCCGACCGGCGGATGCGGGAACTGCTGGGCTTCTCCCCGGTCGAGCACCTGCTCTCCGCCGACGGCCGGCTGGACGACATGGACGTCTTCCAGCCCCTGCTGTTCTCGCTCCAGGTCGCGCTGGCCGAGGCCTGGCGCTCGCTGGGCGTGGAGCCGGACGTCGTCCTCGGCCAGAGCGTCGGCGAGTTCGCCGCCTCCTACGTCGCCGGCGCCCTGGACTACGACGACGCCTCCCTGCTCGCCGCCCACCACGGCCGGCTGCTCCAGCAGTTGGCCGTGGGCCGGGGCGAGGGCATCGTGGTGATGACGCCGGCCGACGAGGTACGGCCGTACCTGACCGGCGGGCTCACCCTCTCCGGCTACAACGGCCTCAACTCCACACTGGTGACCGGCACTCCGCAGGAGATCGACGAACTCGTCCGGCGGCTGACCGAGGCCGACGTCACCAACCACCGGGTGCGGATGGGCCACGCCCCGCACTCGCCGCTGGTCGACCAGGTGCTCGCCCCGCTGAAGGCGGAACTCGCCGGCATCCGGCCCCGCACCGCCCGCGTCCCGATGATCTCGACGGTCACCGGCGAACACGTCGACGGGGCGGAGCTCGGGCCGGACTACTGGGCGGCCAACCTGCGCCAGGAGATCCTGGTGGTGGACGCGCTGCTGAAGCTGCGCGAGCACCGCGTCGACGCGGTGCTCGAACTCGGCCCGCACCCGCTGCTTCTCAAGTCGGCGTCCGAGATCCTGCCCGCGACCACGCTGCCCTCGATGCGCCGGGGCGCCGACGAGGCGGCGACCCTGCTCGGCTCGCTCGGCGCCCTGTACACCGCCGGACTCCCGGTCGCGGCCCATCCGTTCCTCGCCGGCGACCGGGGGCGGCACGTCGCACCGGGCCGGGGCGGGGCCGCGGCCACGGGCACGAGCACGAGCACGAGCACGACCGATGGGGACGTCCACCTCGTCACCGTCTCGGCCCGGACGGCGGGCGCGCTGACCGACACCTGCCGCGAACTCTCCAGCCACGTCGAGCGGAACACCGCCCTGCGGGTCTCCGACCTCGCCTACACCCTCGCCGCCCGGCGCAGCCACCACAACCACCGGATCGCGCTGCTCGCCCGCTCCCGCCAGGACGTCCTGGACGGACTCGCCCGGGTCGCCGCCGGGCAGCCGCACCCCGACCTCCTCACCGGCACCGTCTCCGGCGGCGCCGACCGCCGGGTGGCGCTGGTGTTCTCCGGCGGGGGCACCCAGTGGGTCGGCATGGGCCGCGAACTGCTGCGCTCCCACGCCGGGTTCCGTACCTGGATGCGGGCCTGCGACGACGCCGTGCGCGCGGCCGGCGGCGCCTCGGTGCTCGACCTGCTGGCCGCCCCGGCCGAGTCGGCCAGGTACGAGGAGATGGACTTCCAGCAGCCGGTGCTGTTCGCCCTCCAGGTCTCGCTGGCGCAGGTCTGGATCGGGCTCGGCATCCGGCCGGCGGCCGTGGTCGGGCACAGCCTGGGCGAGGTCGCGGCCGCCTGCGTCGCCGGAGCGCTGTCGCTGGAGGACGCCGCCCGGGTGGTGGTCGCCCGCTCGCACCTGCTGGAGCGCGAGGCCGCCGCGGGCGCGATGATCTCGGTCGACCTGCCGGAGGAGGAGCTGCTGCCCCGGCTCGCCCCGTACGCCGCGCACGCGGCGGTCGCGGTGGTCAACAGCCCCACCAGCGCGGCGGTCTCGGGCTCGCCCGAGGCCGTGGACGCGCTGGAGGCGGAGCTGAGGCGGGACGGGGTCTCGGTGCGCCGGATCCGGGTCGAGCGGCCGGTGCACAGCCCCGGCTTGGACCCGCTGATCGCACCGCTGCGCAAGCGCATCGACGGCATCACCCCGCTGGCCCCCGAACTCGACTTCCACTCGACGGCCCTGGCGGGCGCGGTGAACCCGGTCGCCGACGTCGACTACTGGGTGCACAACCTGCGCAACCAGGTCCGGTTCGCCGAGACGATCGGCGCGCTGGTCGACCAGGGGGTCGGCACCTTCGTCGAGATCGGCCCGCACGAGACGCTGCGCGGCGCGGTCGAGGAGATCGCGCTCACCCGGGGCGCCCAGGTGCACGCGGTCAACTCCCTGCGGCGGGAGGAGAGCGACGTCCGCTGCCTGCTGGGCGCCGCCGCCTCGCTGTACGTCCGGGGCGTCCCGCTGACCTTCGACCCGCTGTTCGCCGACGACGTCGAGGTGGTGGAGACGCCGCTCGTCCAGTGGCAGAAGGACCGGTACTGGATCGACACCGAGTCCCACCGCGCGCCCGCGTCGCTCCCGGGCGCCGGCGGGCCCGCGGCCGTCATCGCGAGCACGGGCGCGGTCGAAACAGCACCGGTACGCGAGGCGGCCCCGGTACCCGCGCCGGAACCCGCCGCCGCGACCCGGCCGGTGGACGAAGTGGTGCTGGCCGAGCTGGCCGACGCGCTGGGTGTGCCGGTGAGCCGGTTCGACGCGGACGCCGGGCTGCGGGACTTCGGCCTCGACTCGATGCTGGCGATCCGCCTGGTCAACCGGATGCAGTCGCTGTTCGGGCACCGGGTGTCGCCGGTGGTCTTCCTCGACGGCCGCTCGATCGCCGAGGTGGTCGCCCACTTCGTCGGGATCGTCGGCGGCGCACCCGCACCGGCAGCAGCCTCCCCTGCCACCCCCGCCCCGGCAGCAGCCGCCCCCGCACAGGTCCCGGTACCGGTGCCGGCACCGGCACCGGCACCGGCCCCCGAGCCGTCCTTCCTCGACGACCTGTCCGAACTCGACGCCGAGGAGCTGGTCGAGGAGCTCGACGCCCGCGGCCTGCTGGAGGCCACCGACGCGCCGGCCCTGGAGCAGTTGCGCGCCGACGGCCTCGGCCTCACCCTCGCGCCGGCCTCGCACGGCCAGGCCTCGCTGTGGTTCATGCAGATGGTCGCGCCGGACGCCGTGCCCTACAACTTCATGGTGACCGCCCGGATCCGGACCTCGGTCGACGAGGAGGCGCTGGAGCGCGCCGTCCGGGCCGTGCTGGACCGCCACCCCGCCCTGCGCACCCTCTTCGTGGAGGCGGGCGGCAGCCCGTACCAGGTCGTCCTGGACGAGCCGGTGTACGAGTTCGTGGTGGCGGACACCTCCGGACTGGACGACGAGCAGGCCCGCGAGGAGCTGGCCCGGCACGGGCACCGGCCACTGGACCTGGACTACGGACCGCTGGTGCGGGTCGTCCTGCTGCGGCGCGGCCCGGCGGACCACTACCTGCTGGTGCTGGTCCACCACATCGCCTCGGACGCGGCATCGGCGGACGTCATGATCCGCGAGATCCAGGAGTTCTACCAGAGCGCCGACCCGGCCGGCCGGGCGCCCGCCGCCCCGTACACGGAGTTCGTCACCCGGGAGCGGCAGTGGCTGGCCGGTCCGGGCGCGGACGCGGCCCTGGACTGGTGGTCGGCGAAACTGGCCGACCCGCCGGCCCGGCTGGACTTCTCCGACAAGGAACGGCCGCCGGGCGTCACCTACGAGGGCCGCGACCTCGCCTTCCGCTGGAGCGCCGAGGAGACCCGTCTGCTGCGGGAGTTCGCGCTGCGCGAGGGCGTCTCGGTCAGCACGGTCGTCCTGGCCGGGTTCTTCGCCACGCTCAACCGGGCGGTCGGGACGGAGGATTCGGTGCTGGCCACCGCGATCGCCCAACGCTCCGAGCCCGGTTGGGAGTCCGCCGTCGGCTACTACCTCAACACGGTACTGGTCCGGGCGAACCCCTCCGCCGGCCGCAGCTTCCGCGAACTGCTGCGCGAGGTGCACGCGTTCTCGCTCGGCCTGCTGGAGCACATGAACTACCCCCTGGACCTGCTGGCGGCCCAGCTCAAGCCGCCGCGCGCCGAGGGCCGCTCCCCGTGGTTCGACGTGGTGGTCAACTGGCTCTCCTCGGACGCGTTCCCGCGTTCGGTGAAGCTCTTCCACGGCGTCGGCGACACGATCGCCCCGGACGGCGCGCTCCCGCTCGAACCGCTCCAGGTGCGCAGGCACCTCGCCAAGTTCGACCTGGAGATCTCGATGGCCGACATCGACGGCGAGGTGGCGGGCCACGTCCAGTTCAAACCGAGCTACCTGGAGAGGCGGACCGTGACGGACCTGCTCGCGCTCTACCGCACTGTGCTCTTCGACTCGATCGATCGACCCGACCTGGCCCTCGGCGACCTCGCCCCGGGCGGCCTCCCGGAGGAGACGGACCGGTGACCGAAACCCTGCACTCCGAGTTTGTCGCGCAAGCGGTCAAGAACCCCGACGCGACCGCCGTCCACTCCGACACCGGAGTCCTGAGCTACGGCGAACTCAACCAGCGTTCGCTGGAGTTGGCCGAGCGACTGGTGGCCGACGGCGCCGGTCCCGGCGTCCCGGTCGGCATCTGCGTCGAGCGCACCCCGGATCTGCTGGTGGCGATCCTGGCGGTCCTGCGGTCCGGCTCCTGCTATCTGCCGCTGGACCCGAACTACCCGGCCGAGCGGCTGGCGTTCATGGTCCGGGACAGCGGCACCCGACTGCTGCTGACCACCCCCGCGTCCCGGGCCGGCTGCCCGGCCGGGCCGACCGTGGTGGTGCTCGGGGAAAGCGTCACCACCGAGCCCGGTGAGGCACCCTCGGCCGTCGTGCCCGGGGACACCGCCTACATCATCTACACCTCCGGCTCCACCGGCACCCCCAAGGGCGTGGCGGTCCGGCACGCGGGCTGTGTGGCGATGCTCGCCGAGATGGACCGGGTCCTGGAGGGCTGCGACCTCAGCGGCATCGCGGCGGCCAGCTCGGTCTGCTTCGACATGTCGGTGATGGAGATCTTCAACGCGCTCTGCCGGGGCGGCTCCCTCGTCCTGGTCGAGAGCGCCGTGCACCTGGCGGAGAGCCGCCACGCCGACCGGATCACCCATCTGAACATGGTCCCCTCGGTCATGAACGGACTGCTCGACGCGGGGGCGCTGCCCCCGAACGTGCGCTCCGTCGTGTTCGGAGGCGAGGCGCTGCGCCGCAAGCTGGTGGACCGGACGTACCGGGAGACCGGCGTCCAACGGGTGTTCAACGCGTACGGCCCCACCGAGGGGACGGTGTTCTGCTCGTTCGGGCCGGTGCCCGCCGAAGGGACGGACGAGCCGACCATCGGCCCGCCGACGGGCACGGCCCGGGTGTACGTGCTGGACCAGGACCTGCGGCGGCTCCCGGCCGGGGAGGCCGGCGAGCTGTTCCTCGGCGGCGTCGGCCTCGCGCACGGCTACGTCAACCGGCCGCGCACCACGGCCGAGCGCTTCCTGCCGGACCCGTTCCTGCCCGGCGAGCGGATGTACCGCACCGGGGACCTGGTCAGGTTCACCGAGGACGGCGAGCTGCGCTTCCTCGGCCGCACCGACCACCAGGTCAAGCTGCGCGGCTACCGGATCGAGCTGGAGGAGGTCGAGGCCCGGCTGACCGGCTGCCCCGAGGTCCGCGAGGCCGCCGTCGTCGTCCGGGGCAACCGGCTGGTCGGCTACGTCGTGCCGACCGGCAACGTTCCGGAGCAGGACACCGCGACGCCGGCCGGCCCCCGGCTGGACGCCGCGCTGCAGAGCGCCGTCACCGCCCGCCTCGCCGCCGGACTGCCCGACTACATGGTGCCCGCGACGGTCGTGGTCCTCCCCGCCCTGCCGCTGGGCCCCGGCGGGAAGCTCGACCGCGGCGCGCTCCCCGAGCCCCCCGCGCCGGCCGCCGGCGCCGACGGGCCGCGGACGGCGCCGAGCACGCCGACCGAGACCGCCCTCGCGGAGATCTGGGGCGAGCTGCTGGACCTCGACCCGGCGGGCATCGACGTGCAGGCCGCCTTCTACGACCTGGGCGGGGACTCGCTGCTGCTGGTCCGCCTGGCCCGGCTGATGACCCGGCGCTTCGACCGCCGGGTCCGGGTGCCCGACCTGTTCAGCTTCCGCGACATCGCCTCCCTCGGGCGCTGGCTCGACGACGACAGCGGCGCCACCCCCGAGATCGTGCAGTCGGCCCGCCAGCGCGCCGACGCCCGCCGGGCCGCACTGCGCGGCCGGGGCAACACCGGCCGCTGAACCGCACCGGACAGCGAACCGCACCGGACAGCGACAAGCACCGCGCACCGCACCGAACCGCACCGCCCGCCGAGTCACCACCCTCGACCGAAGCAGGAGCGTTCCCCATGACCGACAGCCCGGAGCAGGACTACGACCCGGGTGACGTGGCCATCATCGGCATGTCGCTGCGGGCCCCCGGAGCCCGCACCAAGGAGGAGTTCTGGGACAACCTCGTCCACGGCCGGGAGTCCGTCTCCTTCCTGGCCAAGGACGACATCCATGTCGACGAGACCCTGATCCACAGCCCGTTCTACGTACGGGCCTGCGGCGTGCTCGACACCTACGACCAGTTCGACCCCTCGGTGTTCGGCATCAGCGACCGGATGGCCGCCGCGATGACCCCGGAGAACCGGCTCTACCTGGAGAGCGCCTGGGAGGCGCTGGAGGACGGCGGCTACGACCCGGACCGGCTCACCGCCGAGGTCGGCATGTACGGCGCCAACAACCCGCAGACCGCCGCGCTCTACAGCTCCCCGCCGGACCGGGTGTCGGTCGGGCCGGAGGCGATCGAGGCCAGCCTCGCCTGGTCGCCGGACACCATGACCTCCAACGCGCTGTACTACATGGGCCTCACCGGCGAGGCCGTCACGGTCGCCGCGGTCTGCGCCGGCTTCCACTACGCGGTGCACCTGGCCTGCCAGTCGCTGCTGCTCGGCCAGACGGACCTGGCGATCGCCGGCGGCTCGATGGTCCGGCTGCCGCACCCCCGCGGCCACCTGTGGGAGGAGAACCGCGTCCTGTCGAGGGACGGCCACTGCCGGCCCTTCGACGCCAACGGCACCGGCACCGCGCTGTCCAGCGGTGTCGTCACCCTGCTGCTGAAGCCGCTGGGCCGGGCCGTCGCCGACCGCGACCACGTCTACGCGGTGGTGAAGGGCTCCTCGGTCAACAACAACGGTGTCAGCGCGATGGCGTACGGCCTGGCCCAGCCCGAACGGCTGAGCGCCTGCATCGCCAACGCGATGCAGGTCGGCGGCGTCGACCCGGAGACGGTGTCCATGTACGAGGCCAACGGCCTGGGCCTGCCGATGACCGACGAGCTGGAGGTGCACGCGGCGGGCATGGCCTTCGGCAAGCAGACCGGGACCACCTCGATCGGCGGCGTCAAGGGCAACGTGGGCCACGGCGGCGTGGTGTCGGGCGGCTTCGGCGCGATGAAGGCCGCGTTGGCGCTCTACCACCGGACGCTCCCGGCCACCATCAACCTGACCGAGGTCAACCCGGACCTCGACTTCCCCAGCACCCCCTTCGTACCGCAGCTGGAGACGGCCGCCTGGGACCCGGAGGCCGGCATCCGCCGCGCCGGCATCACCTCGATCGGCGGTGGCGGCTACAACGCCCACCTGCTGCTGGAGGAGGCTCCCGAGGCCGCCCGGCGCGAGCCCGAGCCGGCCGGCCGCCCGCGACTGGCCACCCTGTCCGCCCTGGACGACGAGGCGCTCGCCCGGCAGCGCGAACGGCTGCTGGCCCGGCTGGAGGCCGACCCGGAACTCCGGCTGGACGACGTCTGCTTCAGCCTCAACCTCGGCCGCAAGGTGATGGCCCGGCGCTGGGCGGCGGTGGTGCGCAGCCGCGAGGAGCTGATCGCGGCCCTGTCCGGGGACGCCGCCGGCACGACGGTCACCTCGACGGCCACCGCCCCGCCGTCCGACCCGGGCGCCTTCGGCCGCACCGACCACGGTCTGGTGCCGGCCGGCGGCGACGCGGGGGCACTGGCCGCGCTGGCGGACGCCTGGGTGGGCGGCAGCCAGGTGGACTTCGGCGCCCTGCACCGGGGGGAGTCCGGGCGCCGGGTGCCGCTGCCCACCTACCCGTTCCGGCCCCGCCGGTTCTGGCGCACGGACTGGTGAGCATGAGCACACCGACCCCCGCACCCGCACCGGCCACCGCGGATCCGGCCGGCGTGGACCTGGCCAACATGGACCCGGCCTCCGTGGACCTGGGCGACCCGGCGACCTTCGCCGACCGCGCCCTCGACCTCGACGGGTACTGGCGCGCCCTGCGCGACCGCGCGCCACTGCACTGGAACCCGCCGGTCGACGGCCGGCGCGGGTTCTGGGTGCTGACCCGCCACGAGGACATCATCGCCACCTACCGCGACAACGTGAACTTCACCTCGGAGCGCGGCAATGTGCTCGTCACCCTGCTGGAGGGCGGCGACGCGGCGGCCGGCCGGATGCTGGCCGTCACCGACGGGCACCGGCACCACGAACTGCGCAAGATCCTGCAGCGGGTGCTCTCGCCGCGGGTGCTCGACGAGGTCGCGCGCACGGTCCGGACCAACACCCGGCTGTGGATCCGGGAGGCGGTCGAGGCCGGCACCTGCGAGTTCGCCGAGGAGATCGCCGGCCGGATCCCGATGACCACCATCTCCAGCCTGCTCGGGGTGCCCGAGGAGGACCGGGACTACCTGCTGAGCCTGACCAAGGCGGCGCTCTCGGCGGACGGCGAGGACGTCGACGAGGTCGACTCCGAAATGGCCCGCAACGAGATCCTGATGTACTTCATGGACGTCGTCGAGGAGCGCCGCGAGTCGCCGGGCGAGGACGTGATCAGCATGCTGATCGCCAGTTCCATCGACGGGGTGCCGCTGTCCGACGAGGACGTGGTGCTCAACTGCTACAGCCTGATCATCGGCGGCGACGAGACCAGCCGGCTGACGATGATCGACTGCCTCCACACCCTGGCGGCCCGGCCCGACGAGTGGCGGCGGTTCAAGCACGGCGAGGTCGAGGTCGGGACGGCGGTGGACGAGGTGCTGCGCTGGGCCTCGCCCACCATGCACTTCGGGCGCAGCGTCGAGCGGGAGACCGAACTGCACGGCGTCCGGCTGCGGCCGGGCGAGATCGTCACCCTCTGGCACGCCTCCGGGAACCGGGACGAGCGGGTCTTCGACCGGCCCGGGGAGTTCGACCTCGGCCGCGCGCCGAACAAGCACATGGCCTTCGGCTACGGTCCGCACTTCTGTGTCGGCTCGTACCTGGCCAAGGTGGAGATCGCCGAACTGCTCAACGCCCTGCGGGACTTCACCACCGGCTTCGAGCAGACCGAGGAGGCGCAGCGGATCCGGTCGAACTTCCTGACCGGGTTCTCCACGATGCCGGTGCGGTTCACCCCCGACCCCTCCGGACTGAAGGCCGCCGACAGCTGACGCCGGCCACCATCCGATCAGTGAGCGCAGGAGTGCGGATGAACATCTACATGTCAGGTCAGGGGGCGTTCGCGGTCCAGGTCGCGGAGGCCCTGCTGGACGAGGGGCACAAGATCGTCGGCGCGGCCGCCCCCCGGCTCCGCAAGGGGAAGTCCGACGAGGGCGACGCGATGTCCTGGGACCGGCTGCGCTCCTGGGCGTACCACCGGGACGTCCCGTGGACGGATTCGGCGGAACTGCGGGCGATGCACATCCCGGACGGGGTGGACATCATCCTCGCCGCGCACTCGCACGCCTTCCTCGGCCGCCGGACCCGGGCCAGGGCGGCGGTCGCGACCATCGGCTACCACCCGAGCCTGCTGCCGCTGCACCGGGGCCGGGACGCGATCCGGTGGACGGTGCGGGACGGCGACAAGGTGACCGGCGGCAGCGTCTACCACCTCACCGAGCGCACGGACGGCGGGCCGCTCGCGGCCCAGGAGCACCTGCTGGTGCCGCCGGGCTCGACCCCGCAGACCCTGTGGCGGGACCATCTGGCGCCGCTCGGGGTGCGGCTGCTGCTGAAGGTGGTCGCCGACCTGGCCGCGAACCGGCGGATCGAGGTGCCCCAGGACGAGCGGCTGGCGACCTGGGAGCCCGCGATGGACGCGCCGCCGCTGTTCAAGCCGGAGCTCATCGCCCTGCCGGGCACCGACACGGTCCGGGTCGAGAGCGGCCGGTGGGCACTGCACGACCGCTGAGGCACGGCGGTCCGGGCGGCCCCGCGCACCGCTTGTCGTGCGCGGGGCCGCCGTACCTTTCCCCGGCCGCGTGGGGAACGGATCAGGTCTTAAAGGGTCGCCCACAGTTGGTATGTGACGTAGCATCTGCTGGTCACCGGGGCGCCCGCGCCTGGCCGGTCCGGGGCCTCACCCTCGGCACGAAAGCCCGATTCCCGCTATGCGCCCCTTCCCCGAACCCGACCCGGGCGAGCCCGCGCTCGGCTCCCCCGGCCGCTACCTGCTGTGGCTCGCGGCCGCCCACCGCGCCTCCGCGGTGCTCGCCGTCGGCTACGGCGTGCTCTGCACCCTGGCCCAGGCCTTCGTGCCCGCCGCGATCGGCCGCGGGATCGACCGGGGGCTCGTCGCCGGGGACCGGGGCGCGCTGGTGGCCTGGTGTGCCGTGGTGCTCGGCCTCGGCGTCGTCCAGGCCGTCACCGGCACCCTGCGCGACCGCTGCTCGGTGACCAACCGGTTCGGCGCCGCCTACCGCACCATGCAGCTCGTCACCCGCAGGACGGCCCAGCTGGGCGCGGAGCTGCCCCGACGGGTCTCCGCCGGCACCGTCGTGAGTGTCGGCGCGACGGACATCACCCGGATCGGCGCCGCCCTGGAGAGCACCGCCCGCGGCGGCGGCGCCGTGGTGTCCGTCGCGGTCGTCGCCGGCGTCATGCTGACCGTCTCCTGGCAGCTCGGCCTGGTCGCCCTGGTCGGCGTACCGCTGTCGGCGGCGGCCGTCGCCGCGCTGATGCGGCTGCTGCACGCCAGGCAGCACGAACTGCGGAAGGAACAGGGCGCGCTGGCGGACCTCGCCGTGGACATCGTCGACGGCCTGCGGGTCCTGCGCGGCATCGGCGGCGAGCGGGTCTTCGCCGACCGGTACCGCGAGCGCTCGCAGCGGGTGCGCCACGAGGGCGTCCGGGTCGCGGGCGTGGAGTCGGGCGTGGCCGCCGGACGGCTGCTGCTGCCCGGACTCCTCGTCACCGTGATCGTGTGGCTCGGGGCCCACTTCGTCGGCACCGGCCGGATGAGCCCGGGGGCCCTGGTCGCCTTCTACGGCTACGCCGTCTTCCTCGCCGAGCAGTTGCGCCGCGCGACCTCCATGGTCGACCAGCTGACCAGGGCGTTCGTCGCGGCCCGGATGGTGACCGACCTCCTGGCGATGGAACCGGGGCTCGCTTCGGGCGACCGGGACCTCGACGCCGAGGCCGCGCGGGGGCCGCTGCGGGACCCCGGTTCGGGCCTGGAGATCCCACCGGGCCGGTTCGTCGCCGTGGCCTGCGACCGCCCGGACGACATGCTGCTGCTGGCCGACCGGCTCGGCCGGTACGTGGACTCCCCGGTCACCCTCGGCGGGACCCCACTGGCCGAGTTCCCGCTCGCCGAGGTGCGCCGCCGGATCCTGGTCGTGGACCACGACGCCCGGCTGTTCTCCGGCGGTCTCGGCAGCCAGCTCGATCCGCACGGGCGGGCGGGCGAAGGCGCGTTCGGCGGAGCAGGCTTGGGTGCCGACGGCGGTGCGGACGACCGGCTGCGGCGCGCGCTCGACACCGCCTCGGCCCACGATGTCGTCGAGGCGCTGCCCGAGGGCCTCGGCCAGGAGATATCCGGCGGCCGGGAGTTCTCCGGCGGCCAGCGGCAACGGCTGAACCTGGTCCGGGCCCTGACGGCGGACCCGGACACACTCGTCCTGGTCGAGCCGACCGGCGCGCTCGACGCCCACACCGAGGCCCGCATCGCCGAACGGCTGGGCGCCCATCGGCGCGGCCGCTCGACCGTGGTGTTCACGACCAGCCCGATCCTGCTCGACCGCGCCGACCACGTGGTCCTCGTCGCGGAGGGCACGGTCGTGGCCGAGGGCCGCCACGGCGAACTGCTCACCGACGCCCGCTACCGCGCCGTCGTCACCAGGGAGGTGACGACGGCATGAGCGCCCTGCCCGTCGCGACACCCCGCGAGGTGCGCGCGTACGCCAGGCGCCTCGCCCTCCGGCACCCGGGACAGCTCTCGTTCTCGCTGCTGCTGCACGCCCTCGCCACCGCGGCGGGGCTGGTCGCGCCGAAACTGCTCGGCGGACTGGTCGAGGACGCGGGCCGGGGCGGCGGCGTGGACGGCGCCACCGGCACCGCGCTGACGATCGGCGCCGCCGTCGTGGCCCAGGCCGTCCTCACCCGCTTCGCGCTGCTCGCCTCGCTGCGGCTGAGCGAGAAGGTCCTCGCCCGGCTGCGCGAGGAGTTCGTCGACCGGGTGCTCGCCCTGCCCCTGGCCATGGTGGAGCGGGCCGGCCCCGGTGAGCTGATCACCAGGACCACCCGGGACATCGACGTCCTGACCGGCACCGTGCAACTCGCCGTCCCCGACACCCTGGTGGCGCTCGCCACGGTCGCGCTGACGCTGGGCGCGGTGGCCCTCACCGCGCCGGTGCTGGTCCTGCCGTGCCTGGTCGCCGTGCCCGTCCTGTGGCTGTCGACCAGCTGGTACCTGCGCCGGGCCCGGGCCGGCTACCTGCGGGCGAACGCCTCGTACGCCCGGCTCACCGGGGGCCTCGGCGAGACCGTCGACGGGGCGCGCACCGTGGACGCGCTGCGGCTGGCCGACCACCGCTTCGCCCGGGTCGACGAGGACATCGCCGAGTCCTACGCGGCCGAGCGCCGCACGCTGTACCTGCGCAGCGTCTACCTGCCGATCGCCGACACCGGCTATGTGCTGCCGGTGGTCGCCACCCTGCTGATCGGCGGCCTGCTGTACCTCGACGGCCGGGTCTCCCTGGCGGCCGTGACGGCGGCCACCCTGTACGTGCAGCAGATCATCGGCCCGGTGGACCGGCTGCTGTACTGGATGGACGAACTGCAGCTCGGCGGGGCCTCGCTGGCCCGGATCCTGGGCGTGCACGGGCCCGCTTCCGAGGCGGGCGGCGTGACCGCGTCGGGCGCGAGCAGCTCGGGCCGCCCGGGCGGTCCGGGCGGTCCGGGCGATCCGGGCGCCGGGAAGGACATCGTCCTGAAGGGCGTGTCGCACGCCTACCGGGAGGGCCGGAACGTGCTGCACTCCGTCGATCTGACGGTCCGGGCCGGGGAGCGGATCGCGGTCGTCGGCCCGTCCGGCGCCGGGAAGAGCACGCTCGCCGGACTGCTGGCCGGACTCCACACCCCCACCGCCGGCTCCATCACCATCGGCGGCACCGCGACGGCGTCGTTCCCGGTGGCCGAACTCCGGCGCCAGGTCGCCCTGGTGACCCAGGAGCACCATGTCTTCCGCGGCACCCTGCGGGACAACCTGCTGATCGCCCGGCCGGACGCCGGGGACCACGAACTCGAACACGCGCTGAAGGCGGTCGACGCCTGGGACTGGGCCCGCGAACTGGGCCCGGACACCGAGGTGGGCTCGGGCGCAGCGCCGCTCTCGCCGATCCAGGCGCAGCAACTGGCCCTCGCCCGGCTGGTGCTGGGCGATCCGGTCGCCGTGGTCCTGGACGAGGCCACCTCCCTCCTCGACCCGCGCGCCGCACGGCAGTTGGAACGGGCGCTGGCCGCCGTGCTGGAGGGGCGCGCGGTCGTCGCCGTCGCCCACCGGCTGCACACCGCGCACGACGCCGACCGCGTCGTGGTGATGGAGGACGGCCGGATCACCGAGACCGGAAGCCACGAGCAACTGGTGCGGCAGGGCGGTCCGTACGCCCGGCTGTGGCGCTCCTGGCACGGCGACCGGACCGGCTGACCTCGCACAGCCGGGGAACGCGCGCCCCGGTCAGGCCGGGCGGGCCGCGGGCCGGTACCCCCAGGCGGTCAGCATGCCGGCCGCCAGCGCGGCGCAGTCCTCGGAGTCCAGGTAGCGGATCGCCTCGTCCACCGCCGCGTCGTCGACCAGGCCGGTGGCGATCATCGCGGCCCGGCTCCGCTCCCAGGTGTCCGCCCAGAACCGGCTGATCGGGCTGCCCGGCAGCAGCGGCGGTACGTGGATCTCGGCGCCGACCCGTTCGAGCCCCGCCGCGCGCAGCAGTTGCGGGTACGACGGCACCCGGGAGACATCGGTGCCGATGGTGGTGCGCAGCCCCTGCCACATCGCCCGCATCGCCGTGCTGTACGGGGTGCGGGGCACCCGGTCGCCGGTCAGGTCGACCGCGTCGCTGAGCACCAGCACCCCGCCCGGCTCGACGAGTCGGGCCAGCGCCCGGACCAGCCGCTCGCGGTCGGGCAGGTGCATCAGCACGAAGCGCGCGTGGACCAGCCGGAACCGGCCGGGGGCGAAGTCCGGGTCGGTGATGTCGGCCTCCCGCACCTCCAGCCCGGGCACGGCCCGCTCGGCGAGGAAGCGCACATCGCGGTCCACGGCCAGCACTTCCGCCACCCCGGCCTCGTCAAGCAGCCGGCGGGAGACCGTGCCGGTGCCGGCCCCGATGTCGAGGCAGCGCCACCCGGGGCCGACCCCGAGGGCGTGCAGCCGGGCCATGGTGACCTCGTCGTAGGCGAGGGCGCCGAAGTCGATCCGCTCGCCCTCGCCCGCCTGCTCCGGCCGGAACACCGCCTCGCCGTAGCGCCCTTCGCCCGGCCGGTCCCCCGTCATGAGCCCTCCCCCCGTGCGGAGGCTGGTGGCAGCGGTTCGTCGAAGAGTTCCACGGCAGGGCCTTTCGCTCACGGGACCTGCGGACCGGCCCTCCCGGCCGGCCACCCCGCCGATCCTCCCCCGTCACCGCTCCCCACCCCCGAGGCGCGCCGCACCGCCCGCTCCGCAACCACCCGCACCTCGCCCGACCTGCCCCGGCCCGACCCGCGGGCGGCCGGATCCCGCCCTTCGCAAAGCCGCCCGCACGGAAAGCGCTCGGGGCAGCCACTCGCGAGTTCGAATCCTGGTCACCTGCCGGACGAGCCGTCCCGCACTCGGCCGTGGGTGGTACTCGGCAGGACCTTCGGGGCCAACCGACCGGACGCTCGGGCGGCAGAACGCCGAGTCGCCCGCCCGGGAGACCGGGCGGGACGCCCGAACGGCGGCGGTCCGGCCGGAACTGGTCGTCGAGGTCGCCTTCGACGACCTCCGGGGCAGCCCCGCTGCCCCGCCGGGCCTGCCGGGCCTGCCCTGCGGCTTGCCCGGGTGGTGCGCTGCCGGCCGGACCGGAGTGCCGCCGAGGCCGACACGGTGACCTCCGCAAGGGAGTTGGCCAGCGCCGATGGCCTGTGAGGCCGTCCGCGCGGCCGGGTCCGCCGACCCGTCCGGCGAAGTACCGCGGGGAGAGACGCACTGCGCCGCGACGGGGGTTCACGCACAGGGGCCGAATCGGCCATTCTCGATCCGGCCACCGTGCCCCTCCGTGAACGGACCAGTGATGGCTAGGTTGACCGTGACAACGAGAGGCGGCCGCCGGGCAGTCGGCGCCGCCCTGGCGAAAGGTGCCCGACATGCAGGTGAGCGTCGACCGGGACCGCTGCTGCAGCTCCGGCATGTGTGTGACGAACGCCCCCGAGGTCTTCGACCAGGACGACCGGGACAGTCTGGTGATGCTCCGTCAGACCGTCGTGCCGCCGGAGCAGTTCGACGACGTCAGACTCGCCGCCGAGCTCTGCCCGGGCCGGGCGATCACCGTCACCGGGGACGGACCCGCGCGGACCGGGGCCTGACGGACCCCCGCCGACGACCCCGCAGGCCGCACAGGCCCCGCAGGCCTCCTGGAGCCCTCCCTGGCACCGAACCCCACGAGAACACCCGCGACGCGAGGAGACGCCCGCCTTGACCACCGCACCCACCACCCCCGTCCTCGCACTGCCGGCCCCGCACTCCGGCGGCTGCCCGTTCGGCCCGCCGCCCGCGTACCCCGAGGCCGCCGCCACCGGGCCGATGACCAGGGCGAAGCTGCCCGACGGCGACCTCTGCTGGCTGGTCACCGGCTTCGCCGAGGTCCGCACCGTGCTGTCCGACCGCCGGTTCAGTGCCGACATTCGCCACCCGGCCTTCCCGCTGCTGGTCGCCGGCGCTCGCGAGCTGATCACCGACAATCCGGACTTCCTGCGGCTCGACGACCCCGAGCACGCCCGCCAGCGCCGCATGCTCACCGGGGAATTCCTGGTCAAGCGGGTGGAGGAGCTGCGCCCGGAGATCCAGCGGATCGTGGACGAGGCGCTGGACCGGATGACCGCGGGCCGGACCACGGCCGACCTGGTCACCGACTTCGCGCTGCCGGTGCCCTCGCTGGTGATCTGCCTGCTGCTCGGCGTGCCGTACGAGGACCACGACCGCTTCCAGAGCCTGAGCCGCACGATGCTCAGCCGGGAGAGCACCGTGGAGCAGCTCCGGGAGGCCCAGGAGGGGGTCCTGGAGTACCTGCGCGACCTCACCACCCGCAAGCGCGCACAGCCGGAGGACGACGTCCTCAGCCGACTCGCGGCGCGGGACGACCTGAGCGCGGAGGACGCGGCCGCCATGGGCGTGCTGCTGCTTGTCGCCGGGCACGAGACGACCGCGAACATGATCGCGCTGTCGACCGCGCTGCTGCTGGACCACCCCGAGCAGATCCCCGGCCTGGCCGACCCGGCCACCCTGCCGGGCGCGGTGGAGGAGCTGTTGCGGCTGCTGACCATCGTGCACACCGGCCTGCCCCGGGTCGCGCTGGAGGACGTGGAGCTGGGCGGCGTCACCGTCCGGGCCGGGGAGGGCGTGATGGCGATGCTCTCCACCGCCAACCGGGACGAGGCGGTGTTCGGCGGCGCCGGCCGTCGGGCGACGGACGAGCTGGACCTGCACCGGGACGCCCGGCGGCAACTGGCGTTCGGCTTCGGCGTGCACCAGTGCCTGGGCCAGCCGCTGGCCCGCGCCGAACTCCAGATCGCCCTGGAGACGCTGTTCCGCCGGCTGCCGGAGCTGCGGCCCGCCGGCGAGCGCGCGTTCCGTACCGAGTCGTTCATCTACGGGATGCGGTCACTGCCCGTCACCTGGTGAGCGGGGCCCGACGGAGAACTCCTTGTCCGCGGGACACGGATCCTCTCCGGTACCGGCCCGAACTGCGTGCAGTCCGCCCGCCGCCCCGTCGTTGCGACCGGGGGCAGCGGGCGGCGCCGTACCCGCACTTTGCAAAGTCCCGCACTTTGCAAAGTGCGGGACTTTGCAAAGTGTGCGGCTTTGCAAAGCGCGGGAGCCGGCCGCCCCGACGACGCCGAGCCCCCACTCCGTTACATCTTGACGACAAGTGTCACAATGTAACGCGCGCGGGGCCGGCAGGCCCGGCGGTGACCGATTCCAGCAGCTCGGAGCACGTCATGCACCCCTTCCTCGACCACCCGGGGCCGCTCGCCTTCGCGCACCGGGGTGGTGACCTCGGGCGGCCGGAGAACTCGCTGGCCGCGTTCGAGGCCGCCGTCGCGCTCGGGTACCGGTACCTGGAGACGGACGTCCACGCCACCGCCGACGGCGTCCTGGTGGCGTTCCACGACAGCCGGCTCGACCGGGTCACCGACCGCACCGGGGTACTCGCCGAACTGCCGTGGCGCACCGTCCGGGAGGCCAGGATCGGCGGCACCGAACCGGTACCGCTGCTGGAGGACCTGCTCGACGCGTTCCCCGAGGCCCGCTTCAACATCGACGTCAAGGCGGCGCCCGCCGTCGGCCCGCTGGTCGAGGCGGTGCGCCGGACCGGGGCCTGGGACCGGGTCTGCGTCGGCGGCTTCTCCGACGCCCGGCTCGCCGCCGTACGGGCCGCCGCCGGACCCCGGCTGGCCACCTCGCTCGGCCCGCGCGAGGTCGCCCGGCTGCGGCTGCGCTCACTGGCCGGGCCGCTCGGGCGCGGCGGCGGGGCGCCGTGGGCCGGGACCTGCGCCCAGGTGCCCGAGCGGCACAAGGGGGTCCGGGTGGTCGACCGGGCCTTCGTCCGGGCCGCGCAACGCCTGGGCCTGCAGGTTCACGTCTGGACTGTGGACGACGCCACACGGATCCGGGCTCTCCTCGACCTGGGTGTGGATGGCATCATGGCCGATCGCATCGACGTCCTGCGCGATGTCCTCCGCGAGCGCGGATGCTGGCCCCACGGCGGCAACGGCTCCAGCACGGTGATAGGAACCACCCCATGAGCACCGCGACCGACCTGCCGGAGCATCCGGCGACCGCCACCGACGACGGCCGCGCGCTGCGCCGCATGCAGTTCGGCTGGTACATCAACGACTGGGCCAACGCGGCCTTCTCCGCCACCGTCCTCACCGTGTTCCTCGGGCCGTACCTGACCTCCATCGCCAAGGAGGCGGCCGACGCCCAGGGCAATGTGCACCCGCTCGGCCTGTCGATCCGGGCGGGCTCGTTCTTCCCGTACACGGTGTCGTTCTCGGTGCTGCTGTCGGTCGGCGCGATGCTGCTGCTCGGCACGGTCGCGGACCGCACCGGGCGGCACAAGGAGCTGATGTGCGGCGCCGCGTACGTCGGCTCGGCCGCGACGATGGGCATGTTCTTCCTCGGCGGCGACCGCTACCTGCTCGGCGGCGGCCTGCTGGTGGTCGCGAACATCGCCTACGCGGTGTCGGTCGCGCTCTCCTACGCCTACCTCCCCGGTCTGGCCTCGCCCGACGAGCGGGACAAGGTGTCCTCCAAGGGCTGGGCCTACGGCTACGCGGGCGGCGGCCTGCTGCTGATCGCGAACCTGGCGCTGTTCCAGGGCCACGACGCGTTCGGGCTGTCCTCCGGCACCGCCGTGCGGATCTGCCTGGCCTCGGCGGGGCTGTGGTGGGCGATCTTCACCCTGGTGCCGCTGCTCCGCCTGCCCTCGCGCGCCGGTGTGCTCCCGGGGCAGCCCGGGGTGCCCGCGGCGCGCGACGGCGGCGCCGCGGACGGCAAGGACGCCGAGCCGGCCGCCGGGAGCCTGCGCGAACTCGGCCGCACCCTGCGCGGCATGCGCCGCTACCCGCTGACCCTGCTCTACCTGGGCGCCTTCCTCTGCTACAACGACGGCATCCAGACCGTCGTCTCGCAGGCCTCGCTGTACGGCAGCGAGGAGCTGGGCATGGACCAGACCTCGCTGGTCGTCGCCGTGCTGCTGGTGCAGATAGTGGCGATCGGCGGCGCGCTGCTGCTCGGCCGGATCGCGCACCGCTTCGGCGCCAAGAGCACCATCCTCGGCTCGCTGGTCGGCTGGGTGGTGACCCTCGCGCTCGGCTACTTCATGCCGGCCCACCAGCCCGCCTGGTTCTACGCGCTGGCCTGCATGATCGGCCTGGTGCTCGGCGGCAGCCAGGCGCTGTCCCGCTCGCTGTTCTCGCACATGATCCCGGCCGGCCGGGAGGCCGAGTACTTCAGCGTCTACAAGGTCAGCGACCGCGGCACCAGCTGGATGGGCCCGCTGGTCTTCGGCCTGGCCTACCAGATCACCGGCAGCTACCGCTCGGCGATCATCTCGCTGCTGGTGTTCTTCGTGATCGGCTTCGCCGTGCTGCTGAAGGTCCCCGTCCGGCGCGCGATCGAGGCGGTCGGCAACCCGGTGCCCGAGCGGCTCTGACCGCACCCGGGAACGAACGGAACAGAACCGCACCGGAACGGGGCGGGGGCTGCGAGAGCCCCCGCCCCGTTCTGCCCTGTACCGAGTGTCGGCCGGCCAGAGGGCCGGCCGGTCACGGGTCGGCCGGTCAGAGGGTCGGCTTCCAGCCGAGCGCCGGGGCCAGGTGGGTGGCGATGTCGGTGAGGATCTGGACGTAGTCCTCGTGGCCGAAGGTGAACGGGAGCGCGAAGACCACCTCGTCCACCTCGCGGAAGCCCGCGTGGGCGGACAGCTGCTCGGCGATCGCGGCGGACGGGCCGACCAGGTCCCGGGCGAACATGACGCGCGCCGGCCCCTGCGGGGTGGCGGTCCGCGGCGTCCGGGCCCGGACGTACTCCTCGTAGCGCGCCCGCTGCTCGGGGGTGGCGCTGTCGGTGGGGATCACCACCAGCCCCTGGGAGACCCGGGCCGCGGCGCCCAGCGGATGGTGCGCGCGGAAGGCGGCGATCTGCGAGCGCTGGATCTCGGCGAAGTCCTCCGCCTCCTCGGCGCGCACCACGTTGCTGGTGAGCAGCGAGAGCCCCTGCTCGCCGGCCCAGCGGGCGGAGCGCAGGCTGCCCCCGCCGTACCAGAGGCGGTCGGCCAGGCCGGGCGAGACCGGCTGGACCCGGTCCGAGTAGACCTCGATGCCCTCGACGCCGCTGAAGTCGGTGGCCGGCTCGCCGCGCAGGAAGCCCAGCAGCCGGCGGACCCGCTCGTAGCCGAAGTCCTCGGCCTCGGCGGTGTCCGGGTACAGCGCGCCGGACACCTGCTCCCAGTGGCCGGGGCGGCCGACGCTGACGCCCGGGTTGAGCCGGCCGCCGGACAGCAGGTCGGTGGTGGCGAGGTCCTCCGCGAGGCGCAGCGGGTTCTCCCAGCCGACCGGGATCACGGCCGTGCCCAGCTCGATCCGGCTGGTGCGCTGGGTGGCGGCCGCGAGCACCGCGACCGGCGAGGATATGCCGTACTGGAGGTGGCGGTGGCGCACCCAGGCGCTGTCGAAGCCCAGTTGCTCGCCGAGTTCGACGAGCCGCAGGGTCTGCTCGTGCCCCTGGGCCGGGTCGGCGGGGTCGAACAGTCCGATGGTCAGGAATCCCAGCCTGCGCAGGGGCTTCGCGTGCGACGGCACCGGTGTCCTCTTTCCTCGGCGCCCCCGGGCGCCGACGGTGACCGGCCGGGCGGCGTGCCGTCCACCGTCACACACCGGCCGGGGGTGCTCAAGGGCTGCCGGGGATTCGTCATCGGGCGCAACATCCCTGTCACTCCGCCGTTCTCGAACGGCAGGGGCCGCCCCGGGGAGGTCCCGGAGCGGCCCCTGCCGGCGGAGAGCGGTCAGCCGCGGGCGAGCAGTTCCAGGGTGTCGATCACGCGGTTGGAGAAGCCCCACTCGTTGTCGTACCAGGCGACCACCTTGACGTGGCGGCCGTCGACCCGGGTGAGCGCGGCGTCGAAGATCGAGGACGCGGCCTCGCCGGTGATGTCGCCGGAGACCAGCGGCTCGTCCGCGTAGTCGAGGATGCCCTTGAGCGGGCCGTCGGCGGCGGCGCGGTAGGCGGCGAGCACCTCGTCGAGGGTGACCTCGCGCTCGACCGTGGTGTTCAGCTCGACGATCGAGCCGACCGGGACCGGGACCCGGATCGAGTCGCCGGACAGCTTGCCGTCGAGCTGCGGCAGGACCAGGCCGATCGCCTTGGCGGCGCCGGTGGTGGTCGGCACGATGTTGACGCCGGCGGCGCGGGCCCGGCGCAGGTCGCGGTGCGGCCCGTCCTGGAGGTTCTGCTCCTGGGTGTAGGCGTGAACGGTGGTCATGAAGCCGTGCTCGATGCCGGCCAGCTCGTCCAGCACGGCGGCCAGCGGGGCGAGCGCGTTGGTGGTGCAGGAGGCGTTGGAGACGATCACGTGCGAGGCCGGGTCGTAGTCCGCGGTGTTCACGCCGTAGGCCAGGGTGACGTCCGCGCCGTCGGACGGGGCGCTCACCAGGACCTTGGCGGCGCCGGCCTTCAGGTGGGCGCGGGCGGCGTCCGCGGAGGTGAAGCGGCCGGTGGCCTCCAGGACGAGGTCGACGCCGAGCTCGGCCCACGGCAGGGCCTCGGGGTCGCGCTCGGCGAGCACCTTGATCCGGTTGCCGGCGACGACCAGCTCGTCCCCCTCGACGGCGACCGGGTGGCGGAAGCGGCCGAGCGCGCTGTCGAAGCGGAGCAGGTGGGCGAGCGAGTCGATGGGGGCGAGGTCGTTGACCGCGACCACCTCCAGCTCGCTGCCGCGCTCCACCAGGGCGCGCAGGCTGTTGCGGCCGATGCGGCCGAACCCGTTGATGGCGATGCGGGTCATGGAGGGCTCCCTCTGCGGTTCCGGGCGGTGCCGGGGTGCTCCGGGGTGGTGGTCCCGGGGCGTTCCGTCGTGTGCTGACACATCCATGATCGGGACTCCGACGCGGGTCGGACAGGGGCTGGATCGACATGGTCCGCAAGGATCACGCCAGACTCCCGGCCAACGGTCGCAAGGATCCCGCCACGGCCGTTCCGGTGTTCGCTCAGCCCTCCGCCCGGTCCTCGGCACGGCCCTCCGCCCGGTCCTCGGCACGGCCTTCCGCTCAGCCCTCGGCGCGGGCCGCGAAGGTGTGCCGGTACTCGGTGGGCGAGGTGCCGAGCACCCGGTGGAAGTGCAGCCGCAGGTTCGCCCCGGTGCCGAGCCCGACCCGGTCGGCGATCTGCTCCACCCCCAGGTCCGTACGCTCCAGCAGCTCCCGCGCGAGGTCCACCCGGGCCCGCAGCACCCACTGCATGGGTGTGTAGCCGGTGTCCTCCACGAACCGCCGCGAGAAGGTCCGCGCCGAGACCCGCGCGTGCCGGGCCAGGCCCTCCAGCGTCAGCGGCTCGGCCAGGTGCGCCAGCGCCCACTCCCGGGTGCCCGCGAAGAGGTCGCCCAGCGGCTCGGGCACGCTGCGCGGCACGTACTGGGCCTGGCCGCCGCTGCGGTAGGGCGCGGCCACCAGCCGCCGGGCGACATGGTTCGACAGGCCCACCCCGTGGTCGCGCCGCACCAGGTGCAGGCACAGGTCGATGCCGGAGGCCGCGCCGGCCGAGGTGAGCACGGCGCCCTCGTCGACGAACAGCACGTTCTCGTCGACCCGGATCTGCGGATGGCGCTCCGCCAGGGCCTTGGCGTAGTGCCAGTGGGTGGTGGCCCGTCGGCCGTCGAGCAGCCCGGTGGCGGCCAGGGCGAAGGCCCCGGTCGAGATGGCCGCCAGCCGGGCGCCCCGGGCGTGGGCTGCCACCAGTGCCTCGACGACGGCGGCCGGCGGCGCGGTGGTCGCCGGGTCGCGGTAGCCGGGGACGAATACGGTGTCCGCGTGCTCCACCGCCTCCAGCCCCTCGGCCACGTGGTACGACAGGCCGTCCCCGCCGGCCACCAGGCCCGGCGCCGGACCGCAGACCCGGACCGTGTACGGCATGCTCGGCCGGCTGGAGAACACCTGCGCGGGGATGCCCACGTCCAGCGGCTTCGCCCCCTCCAGTACCAGCACGGCGACCCGGTGCTTGCCTCGACCCATCGGGCCGCCTCCACTCCCCCGCGGTCGACCCGGGCTCCGCGGCGCGCCCCGGCCGGTACGGTACCGACCGCAAGCATCCTGCCATCAGCCCGGGCGTTGCGTTCGCGGCGCCGGTCCGGTCAGGGCGTGGCGCCCCGGTCCGGTCCGGTCCGGTCCGCTCAGGGCGTGGCGGCGGCCGGACGGGCGGTGCGGGGCAGAAGGGCCGGGACGGCCTCGCTCTTCACCAGCCAGGCCACGCCGAAGGCGAACACCGACACCGCCTCGCCGAGGTAGGGCAGGGTCAGCGGCCAGTCCCGGGCCAGGTGCAGCACCCCGGCCACGGCGACCGTGAGCACCCCGGCCACGATCACCCAGCCGCAGACCAGGTACACCCAGTCGCGCGCCGGGCGGCGGCGGCCGGCCGCCGGGGAGTCCGCGAACAGCCGCAGGCAGAAGTACCCGAGCACCCCGAACAGGCCCGCCGCGAAGGCCAGATGGAGCATTCCCACGGTGGTCTGGACACCGCTGGGGTGCGGCACCAGGACGGACGGCGGCTCGGTGGGGAACAGGGCCACCCCGATCGCCAGCACCCCGGCGACCGAGCTCAGCCGGTCCTCCCGGCGGTCGTGGCGGTAGCAGATGAGGAAGACGCCGACGGCGCACAGTCCGCCGACGAAGACGTTGCGCATATGGGTGTAGTAGGACGCGCTCATCGAGTCGAGCAGCGCGATCCGGGCGGAGGTGAGGCTGTTGCCGAGCGGCAGGGCGATCGGCAGCAGGAACCCGAGGACACCGACGCCGAGGCGCAGGCGCCGCACGGTCCGGACGTCCTGGGCCCGGGGGTCGGGATCCACGGGGGTGCGACCTTCGGGGGTCCGGGCTTCGGCAGGGGGGTGGGCGGACATGGCGAGGCCTCCTTCGACATGCTGAGGCTGTCTGCACCGCGGCCGGGACGGCGGCCGCGGGTTGGTGATACCCGCCCGCCACCGTCCGGGAACCCCCTTCCGGCCTGCTGTTCTGACGCACCGTCACGACCGTCGCCATCGTGACTGGACCGCGGTGTCAGTCGACCGGCCGGAGGAGTTCGTCGACGCTCTGCGCCCGGCGCAGCGGCACGAACCGCACCGCGCCCGCCGCGTCCACCGTGAAGCCGTGCACCGCCGGCTCGGGCAGGCTGTTGTACTGGAAGTGGGTCGTCGCGTAGTAGGCGCCGGTGTCGAGCAGCGCGACCAGGTCGCCGGGCTCCAGCAGCGGCAGCGGGCGGCCCGCCGCGACCAGGTCCCCGGCGAAGCAGCACGGCCCGGCGACGTCCTGCGGCACCGGCGCGCCGTCCTTCTGCGCGCCGGAGGGTTGGTGCGCGGTGATCCGCAGCGGCCAGGCGTCCGGCATGAAGACCGTGCGGGTCGCGACCTGGGCCCCGGCGTGGGTCACGGCGATCCGCCGGCCGCCGGAGGTCTTGGTGTACTCGACGTACGCGGCGGTGAACCCGTTCTTGGCCAGCAGCGAGCGGCCGAACTCGGTGGCCAGCCGGTAGCGGCCGTCGAACAGTTCCGGCACCCGGGCCCGCAGCAGTTCGGCGTAACCGGCGAAGGTGGGCGCGGTGGTGTCGTCGGCGAAGTTGACGGGCAGCCCGCCGCCGAGGTCGATGCCCGCCACCTGGCGGCGCCCCGGCTCGGCGTTCACCTGCTCCGCGAAGGCGACGGCCCGGGCGACGCCGTCCGCCATGAGGTCGAGCGGGCAGCCCTGGGAGCCGACGTGCACATGGACCCAGGTCAGCCAGGGGCGTTCGCGGAACGCCTCGACCAGCCGCTTCGTGTTGCCCTCGTCGGCCAGGCCGATCCCGAACTTGGAGGTCGCGGTGGCGGTGCTCATCGCCCCGATGGTGCCGCCGCCGATCTGCGGATTGACCCGGACCCCGATCCGGGAGCGGGGCGTCCCGGCCCCCACCAGGGCGTCGACGCGTTCCAGTTCCTGCCAGTTGTCGATGTTGACGGCGACACCCAGCTCCAGCGCCGCGGCCAGCTCCCGCCGGGTCTTGGCGGGCGAGTCGAGGACGATCCGGTCCGGCTCGAAGCCGGCCGCCAGCGCCTGGGCGAACTCGCCGGGGCTGGCCACCTCGCAGCCCATGCCCAGCTCGCGCAGCCGGGCCAGCAGCGGGACCAGGCAGTTCGCCTTGGCGGCGAAGGTGTGCAGCACCTCGGGCGAGGCCGGGAAGGCCGCCCGGAGGTCCGCGACGCTCGCGGCCACGCCGTCGAGGTCGACGAAGGCGGCGAGCAGCGCCTCCTCGGGGTCGAGCAGCCGGTGCCGCACGGCCTCCCGCAGCACGCGTTCACGGCGGGCGGCGGCGGTTGGGTCGACCGGACCGACCGGGTCGACGGCAGGGTGAGGAAACGTCATGGTTCTTTGCTCCCCTGGCTCGTCGGACGGTCGGAGGCCCAGTCTGCCCCAGGCGTTGCAGTCCGGTGACACAGAAGGCGCGATTCCGTCGAGTGTTCGCACTACGTTCGATCGTGCACGGCGCCGCACGGCCGTCCAGCACACCGCTCAGGAGAAGCTCCATGTCCCGCAAGGCGACCCGCCGCCCGACCACCGTCCGCACGCTGGCGGGAGCGATCCTGACGGTCGCCCTGATCGTGCCCGTGGCGACGGCCTGCGGCCCCGACTCCGACGCGTCCGCGACGGCGAGCGGCACCGCCTCCGCCGCCCCCGTCGCGACCGTGCCCACCACCGCGCCGCCCGCGCCCGCCGGGACCGCCACCACCGCGCCGCCGACCGCCGCTCCCGTCCCCACCACCGCCGTCGCCACCCCCACCACCACCAAGCCGACCACCCCCTCCACCACCCCGACCGCCAAGCCGAAGTCCCCGGGCCGCAGCTACCCCCTGGTGGACGGCAGCACGGCCGAGGTCCAACCGGTCGGCAACCAGAACTACACCGCCAGGATCCTCAGCCGCGGCTCCGTCCTGGCCACCCTGGAGACCAAGGACGCCGACGCCGGTCTGGACGCCAACGACATGTTCGTGGTGCTCTCCGTCGACGGCACGGTCCACTCCTGGATGGGCGGCGCCCACCAGGGCCCGGGCACCTTCAAGCTCGCCGGCGGCTGGACGGCCAAGGTCACCAAGGTCGGCGAACTCCACTACCGGGCGCAGATCCTCGGCCTCGACAACGCCGTGAACGACACCCTCGACGCCGACCAGCACGACACCGGCGCCGTCGCCAACGGCGTGTACATCGTGCTCACGGCGGGCGGCCGGATCAGCGCCCACATGTGAGACCGACCGGGACCGCCGCCGCGGGCACGACGCCGCGACGCAGATCGTCCGGGACCGGGGTCGCCGCGCCCGGGCAGGAGAGCAGCCGCAGCAGTGTCCGGGCCTGGGGCACACCGTAGCGGGCGAGCGCGTCGAGGGAGGTTGCCGAGTGCCGCGACGGCGGGGAAACGTCGGGGAGTTGGCCGATCACCTCGCCCGACCACCGCGCCCGGACACCGCGCCCGATCACCACGCCCGGGGCGACAGCGGTCCTCGGCACCGGAGAGGGCCGAGGGCGGGGCGCGGAGCACCCCGCCCGGAACGGGATTCCCGCCGGGGCGGTCGCTACTCGCGGGCGAGGTCGAGGAAGAGCGCGGCGGACCAGCCGAAGCCGGAGGTGGCCCTCGGTGCCCGGGTGCCGGTGAGGGGGTTCCAGTACTCGTAGAGGCCTCCGCCGTCGCGGACCATGGCGAGGGTCCGTTCGCGCAGCTCCTCGGCGGTGTCGGGGAAGCCGGAGCGGTGCAGGCCCTCGATCAGCAGGTAGTTGACGTTGAGCCAGACCGGGCCGCGCCACATCGCCTCCGGGTCGAAGGCCGGATCGTCGAAGGCCACGGTGGGGACGGGCCGTTCGCCCCAGTAGGCGGATGAGCGGAGGGTGCGTTCCAGGGTGGCGGCGATGCCGGTGGGCAGCCGGCCGGTGAACAGGGGCATCAGGTCGAGCGCGGTGCGGACGGGTACGGGGGTGCCGGCCGCCAGGGTGGTGAAGCGGGTGCCGTCCCAGCGGCGGGCGACCAGGAGGTCGGTGTGGGCGGCGGCGCGCGAGCGCCAGTCGGCGGCCTCGGCGGGCCGGCCGAGGGCGTCGGCGATGTCGGCCAGCCGGTCGGCCTCCAGGACCAGGTAGGAGTTGAGGTCGGGCGGTTCGGCGCGCGGGCCGTGGTCCCAGATCGGGCTGTCGTCGAGGCCGGAGGAGTAGGGGTGCAGGTATTCGGGCAGGCCGTCGCCGTCGGGGTCGGAGGCGGCGAACCACCACCGGTGGGCGCGGACCAGCCGGGGGTAGGCGGCGGCGAGGAAGGGCAGGTCGGGGTCGGTCTCGTGGACCTTCCAGACGGCCCAGGCGGCGAGCGGCGGTTTGGTGACCGGGACCGGTCCGGGGGTGGGCCGGGCGCCGTTGGCGGTGCCGACGTGCTCGGCGAGCCGGGCGTGGTCGGCGCGCGGGAGGTCGGTGGTGTCGGCGAGCACGCCGTGCTCGTGCACCACGTCGGGGAGCCGGCCGTCGGGCAGTTGGTGGTCGAGGAAGAGCAGGATCTGGTCCCGGGCGAGCGCCGGATCGGCGTGCCGCAGGGCGACGGCGTGGAAGAGCGCGTCCCAGTTCCACACGCCCACGTAGCCGTACTTGGAGGGGACGAGGCCCTCGCGGCCGGCGATCGGCAGCAGGTTGACGGCCAGCGTCCACCAGGCCGTCCCGGCGGCCGCGGCGAGGTCGGGGCGGACGGCGGGCATCCGGGCGAACCAGGCCGCCCAGCGGGCCTCGGCGGCGGCGCGCACGGCGGCGGCCGACCACCGGCCCGGCGGGCCGTGCAGGACGTGGCAGCCGTCGAGCGCGAGCGCCCGCCCGGTGCCGTCGGGCAGCTGCCAGGAGGCGTGGACGCCGTGCCCGGCGAGCACCAGGGTGGCCGGGTCGGCGAACAGCAGCGTTGCCCCGCCCGCGAATTCGACCGCCGCGGGGCTCGCGGAGCGGACCGGCAGCGGGTGCCCGTCCGCGTCGTGCAGCACCAGGCCGGTGAGTTCGACGGTGTCGGCGAGCCGGGTCTCGTACTCGGCCCGGGCCACCCGCAGCCCGTCCGGGCCTGCGGTGACCAGCAGCCGGGAGCCGCGTTCGGTGAACGGCCGCTCGTCCAGGTCGAGTTCGAGGTCGTTGACGAAGGAGGAGGACATCAGCGGCCTCCCAGGCCGGAGGAGGCCATGCTGTTGAGGATCTTGCGCTGCCCGATCAGGAAGGCGATCAGCATCGGCACCACGGTCATCGCGGAGAGCGCCGCGGTGAGCCCGTAGTCGATGCCGCCGCGCTGGGAGTTGAAGGAGTCGAGCAGCAGCGGGACGGTGAACAGCTCCGAGCTGTTGAGGAACACCAGCGGGAAGAAGTAGCTGTTCCAGCTGGCCAGGAAGACGATGATGCCGAGCGTCCACAGGCCGGGCCGGATGTTGGGCAGGACGATCCGCCAGAAGATGGTCCAGCGGCCGGCGCCGTCGATCCTGGCCGCCTCCTCGAGTTCGACCGGGACGGCCCGGATGAACTGCCGGAGCAGGAAGACGGCGAACGGGTTGGCGATCGCCGGGAGGATCAACGCCAGGTGCGAGTCGATCAGTTGGAGCTTGGCCAGCATGATGTACAGCGGCACGATGGTGACCTGGGCGGGCACCATCTGGGTGGCCAGGAACAGGCCGAACAGCGGTCCGGAGCCCCGGAACGGGATCCGGGCGAAGGCGTAGGCGGCCATCGCGCCGGTGAACAGGGTGGCGGCGACGGTGATCGCCGCGATGTACATGCTGTTCCAGTACGCCCGCCCGATCGGCACCTCGTTCAGCACGTCGGGGTAGTTCTGCGCGCGCCAGGGCGTGGGCAGCCAGGACAGCGGCTCGTTGATCATCTGGCTGACGCCCTTGAAGGAGGTCAGGACCATCCAGACGAAGGGGAACAGCATCAGCAGGCCGCCGAGGACGAGCCCGGTGTGCAGGAGGAGCTGCCGGGGGGCGGTGGAGTGGCGGACGGTGGTCATGGCGGCGCCTCAGGACTCGTAGTGGACGAAGCGCTTCTGCGCCTGGAACTGGACCGCCGTGACGATCAGGGTCAGCAGCAGCAGGAGCAGGGCGGCGGCACTCGACAGTCCGAAGTGGAACTCCCGGAAGCCCTGTTGGTAGACCTTGTAGACGATGGTCTGGGCGCCCTCGTTGTGGTCCGGGTTGACCAGGACGTAGACGAGGTCGAAGGCCTGGAACGAGCTGATCACCGACACCACCACGGTGAAGAAGACGGTGGGCGACAGCAGCGGCAGGGTGACCGAGCGCAGGGTCTGCCAGGGCCCGGCGCCGTCGATCCGGGCGGCCTCCAGCAGATTGGTCGGGACGGTGGCGAGCCCGGCCAGGAAGATCACCACATTGAGGCCGAGCGAGGACCAGACGGTCACCACCGAGACCGCGACCACCACCCAGTCGGGGTCGGCCAGCCAGTCGGGCAGGGTGATGCCGAGGATGTCGTGGACGGTGCCGTTGAGGATGCCGTCGGCGCCGCCGCCGAGGATCATCTGCCAGATCACCGACACCGCGACCGAACTCGTCACCACCGGCAGGAAGTAGACCACCCGGTAGGCGGTCCTCCCGCGTACCCCGTGCAGGGCGAGGGCGATCAGCAGGGCCAGGGCGAGGCCGCCGGGCACGGTGATCAGACCGATCTTGACGGTGTTCCACACCGCCCGGCCGAACTCCGGATCGGTCAGCTGGGTGCGGAAGTTGTCCAGTCCGACCCAGGTGGCGTCGCCGAGGCCGTCCCAGCGCATGAAGGAGAGGACCACGGCGAAGCCGAGCGGTCCGACCAGGAAGACCAGCAGGCCCAGCAGTTGGGGGCCGAGGAAGACCAGGGCCCACCGCCGGTCGCGGCGGCGCCAGAGCGGCTCGCGGCCGCCGCGCGCGGTGGGGGCGCTGCCCGCCGGCCCGGCGGCGGGACGCTCCCGCCGCCGGGCCGCGGCCTGGGTGAGGGCGCTCACCCCTTCTGGCCCTTCATGCCGTCGACCAGGGTCTGGAGCTGGGTCATGCCCTCGTCGAAGCCGGTCTTGCCCTCCCAGATCTTCATCAGCTGGTCGTTGATGGCCTTGGTCAGGCCGGGGACGGCCACCTCGTCGGGGTAGTTGGCGAAGCCCCGGTCGCGGACGTCCAGGAAGGTCTTGGCGTGCGGCGGGTAGTTGCCCTCGGTGACCAGGCTCTCGGCGCCCCGGACGGAGGGGACGGCGCTGCCGCCCTTGAGGCGCAGCTGCTGGCCCTCCTTGCTGACGAACTCGGTCAGGAAGGTGAAGGCCTCCTTCGGGTGCTTGCTGTCCTTGTTGACGGTCAGGTAGGAGGCGGCGACGGCGCCGGGTATCGGCTGCCCGTTCTCGGACGGGAACGGCACGATGTCGTAGCTCTCGCGGTCGCCGCCCTTGTCGATGCCCTCGATGACCCAGCGGCCGCCGGCGTAGAAGCCGGCCTTGTGCTTGATGAACTGGGTGGACGGGCCGTTGCCCTCGGGCAGCAGGTCGGCGGAGGCGAAGGTCTTGTCCCGGTAGCCGTCGGCGAGGGTCTTCAGCGCCTGGCGGGTCTTCGGGTCGGTGGTGGCGACGAACCTGCCGCCGTCCCAGACCTTGCCGCCGAAGCCGTTGACGACGCTGTAGTTGGCGCCGTACCAGTTCCAGAAGATGGTGCCGGTCCGGTCCGCCGCCTTGAGCTTGGCGTTCATCTCCAGGAACTTCGCCGTGGTCCACTGGCCGGCCTCGTTCAGCGCGGCCGGGTCCTCGGTGATGCCGGCCGCGGCGAGGGCCTTCTTGTCGAACCAGAGCACCTCGGGGTTGGTGTCGTTGGGGACGCCGTAGGTGACGCCGTCCTTCTTGGCGCCGCCGTAGATGCCCTCGAAGAAGTCGGCGGGCTTGCTGCGGCTGTCCGGTCCGGCGAGCTGCTGGTCGAGCGGGGAGAGCACGCCGTCGGCGACCAGCTTGCCGATGTAGTCGTCACCGACGTAGAAGACGTCGGGCGCGGTCTTGGAGGTGAGCTGGGTGAGCAGCTTGGGGTGGTAGTCCTCGTAGGAGGCGACCTGCTCCAGCTTGAGGGTGATGTCGGGGTGCCTCTTGGCGAAGTCGTCCGTGAAGGCCTTGAAGACCGCGGTGTCCTCGGCCGAGCCCCAGGTCGACCAGCGGAGCGTGATCTTGCCGCCGTCGGCCTTGGTGTCGCCGGCGCCGCCGGCGCCGTTGGTCCCGCTGCAGCCGGTGACGGTGACGGCCAGGGCCGCCGCGGCGGCGACCAGGGCTGTTCTCCTCGTGAAAGCGGACATCGGATGCCTCCTGGGCTTTCGTGAGCGTGGGGTGTCGCGTGTCGCGAAGGGGGGTGTTGCGGTCCGTGACGGAGGGGGTGGCGTCTCCGTACCCGGAGGGGGTCGTGCGGGGGTGTCAGGCGAGGCCGCCGCCGTCGACGACGAGGGCGGAGCCGGTCATGTAGCTGCTGGCGTCGCCCGCCAGGAAGAGCACCGCGGCGGCGATCTCCTGCGGCGTGCCGGCCCGGCCCATCGGCCGGTCGGCGGCGTCCTTCTCGAACGCCGCCCACTCCTCCTGGAGCTGGCGCGCCTCGTCGCGGAGCATCGGCGTCATGGTGTCGCCCGGGTTGACGGAGTTGACCCGGATGCCGGCGGCCGCGTGGTCGATCGCCAGCGCACGCGTCATGTTGACGACCGCCGCCTTGGAGGCGCAGTAGGACAGCGCGTTGCCGCCGCCCTTCAGCCCCCAGCCGGAGCCGGTGTTGACGATCGACCCGCCCTCGGTCATGGCCGGCACGGCGAAGCGGCACATCAGGTAGACGGACCGCACATTGACGGCCATCACCCGGTCCCAGTCGTCGGCGGATATCTCCAGCGCGGTCTGGCGGCGGATGATGCCGGCGTTGTTGAACAGGACGTGCAGCCCGCCGAAGGTCTGCACGGCGATGGTGACGATCCGCTCGCAGTCGGTCTCGGAGGAGACGTCGGCGCGCACCGCCAGCGCCCGGCCGCCGGCCGCCTCGATGCCGCGGACGACCTCGCTCGCGTCCGCGAGGTCGGCGACGACCACGGCGGCACCCTCGGCGGCGAACAGTTCGGCGGTGGCCCGGCCGATGCCGGAGGCGCCGCCGGTGACGATGGCGACCTTGTTGCGCAGGGTGTTCATGAAAGCTCCTCACTCGCCGAACTGATGCGGTACAGCACTGATTCACGGTGTCCGGTGACCACCCGGACGTGGCCCTCGAACGCGGCGTCGGCCCGGGGGTCGCCGCTGTCGACCAGCAGCGGCCGCCCGCCGAGGGCGGCGAGCTTCTGCTGCGTGGCGAGCACGACGACCCCGGCGAGCGCGGCCAGGACCCGGGGGCTGAACTGCTGGTTCCCGCGTCCGATCACGAAACCCTGCCCACCGATCACCGACAACACACCATGCGTCACCTGTGACATGGCAATGGCATGCAGCCGCTGCTCGGTCACGTCCGGGGCGAGCAGGGCGCCGTCCCGGACCACGTCCACGCCGAGCGGTGTCAGCGCCAGCCCGAGCGCCCGCCCCACGGCGAGCGTGGTGGCGCCGGGGCCGAGCGCGTAGGCGGTGCCGGGGCGCATGTCCGCCACCACCGCGCGGGCGATGGACTCGGCCGAGCCGGGCGGCGCCGCCGAGGAGCCGGTCTTGCGCCCGCTCAGCCGCTCCCGGGCCGCCGGCACCCGCAGCGTGCCGTACAGCCGGGCGCCGACCAGGCCCGCGCGGTGGCCCTCCTCGTCCAGGTCGACCACCTCCGCGTCGACGGTCCGGCCGTCGAACCCGGCGACGGTCGCGCCCGCCGCGACCGGGCTGAGGGCGAAGCAGCCGGAGTACACCTTCACCCCGGCCGGGATGCCGAGCACCGGCGGGCGCGGCGCCGCGTCCAGGACGTCGCGCGCCGTCCCGTCGCCGCCCGCGAACAGCAGCAGGTCCACCTCGCCGAGCGCCGCGACCGCCGCCCGGGTGTCGGCCGGGCCGGTGGGCGCAGTCCGGGTGTCGGCGGCGCCGGTGGACGTCGCCCCGGAGCCGGCCGTTCCGCCGGACGTCGCCGCCGGACGGTGCGCGAGCCGGTACGGGACGCCCGCCGCCCGGGCGCTGTCCTCCCCCATCGGTCCGGCCACGGTGCGCACCAGGACGTCCGGCCGCCGGGCCCGCAGGGCGCGCAGCGCGGCGGCGGCGCGCTCGGCCGCCCGGGGAACGGCGCCCAGCGCGAGCGCCCTGGCCTGGATGTCCGGCCCGTCGCTGCCCTTGAGGGCGACGGCGCCGCCGAGGCCGGCGACGGGGTTCACGATCAGGCCGACGATCATGCCTGGGGCTGCCCGCCGTGCTTGCGGCGGTAGGCGCGCCAGCTGGGCGACCACTGCGCCGGGTCGTCCAGCGAGGCCGGGTCGATCCGGTGCACCGTCTGGCGGTAGGGCGCGTTGCGGACGAACTCCGGGTCCTTGCGGGCCTCGTCGGCGACATGGGCGAGGATCGCCGCGTACTCGTCGAGGTCCTCCCTGGAGTAGGACTCGGTGGGCTCCAGGGTGAACGGCTCGGGCACCACGTACGGGTGGTGGCTGGTCCAGTAGTGCACGCCGAAGTCCGCGGCGCGGATGCCGATCTCCTCGGAGTGGACGCCGGTCTCCTCGGTCAGCTGCTGCCAGGAGTAGCGGACCTGCTCGACCCGGCGGCGGTCGGCCCACGGCACGGAGGCGCCGGGGATCCGGGCGACCTTCGCCAGCAGGTAGTTGTTGTTGAGCACGGCCGTCTCGGCGACCTCGCGCAGGCCCTCGGCGCCGAGCGCCATCACCCAGGCGTAGGCGCGCACCACATTGGGGGTGACGCCGAGGAAGGGGCGGATCTTGCCGACCGAGCGCTCGGGGACGGTCAGGGTGTAGACCTCCGGCTCCCCTGCTGCGGTCCCCGCGTTCTCGACCCGGTCGACGACCGGCCCGGGCAGGAACGGCACCAGCGCCGCCGAGACGCCGCAGGCGCCGGCCGCCGGTCCGCCGCAGGCGTGCGGGGTGGAGAAGGTCTTGTGCAGGTTGAAGTGGCACAGGTCGAAGCCCGCGTCCCGGGCCCGGGTGATGCCGAGGATGCCGTTGGCGTTGGCCTGGTCGTAGCAGGCCAGGCCGCCGGCCTCGTGGACCAGGTCGACGAACTCCTTGATCCGGGGGTTGAAGATCCCGGTGTCCTCCGGGTTGGTGATCATCAGCGCGGCGGTGCGCGGCCCGACCGCCGCCCGCAGCGCCTCGATGTCCGGGTTGCCGTCGGCGTCCGGCATGAGGGTGATCACCTCGTAGCCGGCCACCTTGGCGCAGGCCGCGTTCGAGGGGTGCGAGAACATCGTGGTGATCACCTGGTCGCGCTGCCCGCCCTCGCCCCGCGAGGCGTGGTAGGCGCGGATCATCGCGATGTTGGCGTAGATCGCCGCGGAGCCCGCCCCCGGCTGCAGCGACACCCTGGCCATGCCGGAGATCTCCTTGAGGATCTGCTCCAGCCGCCAGTAGATCTCCAGCACGCCCTGCACGGTGGACTCGGGCTGCAACGGGTGCAGCGCGGCGACCCTCGGGTCCCGGACGAGGGAGTCGTTGACCTTGGGGCTGTACTTCATGGTGCAGGTGCCCTGGCCGACGTCGATGTTGAAGTCCGCGCCCAGGGTCTCCTGGGAGAGCCGCAGGTAGTGCCGGACCACCTGGTTCTGGGAGAGCTCGGGCAGCGCGGGCGGGGTACGGCGGGCGACCGACTCCGGCAGTTCGACGAGCGGCGCGTCGGGCGCGGGCACGCCCACGCCGCGGCGGCCGGGCCGGGACAGCTCGAAGACGATCTCCTCGTCCCAGCGGGCCTGGTGGAAGCGGCGCAGGCCCGGCTTGGGCGTGACCGGCAGGCTGGCGAAGGGTTCGGTGTGCGAGCTCATTCGGCGCCTCCCAGGGCGGAGAGGGCGTCCTTGACGGCCGCCGCGAGGGTGTCGATGTCGGCGATCGAGTGCCGTTCGGTGACGCAGACCAGGACCTCGCGGTCCCCGAGCCGCACACCGCCGAGGATGCCCCGGCCGTGCAGGTCGGCGAGCAGCGCGTCGGCGTCCGGCACCTCCACGGCGAACTCCCGGAAGTGCACGGCCTCCTGGTGGCGGACCGCGGCGCCGGCCGCGGCCAGCGCGCGCATCGCGTAGCGGGTCCGGGCGAGCACGGTCTCGCCGATCTCCCGCATCCCCTGCGGGCCCATCAGCGCCAGGTAGACGCCGGCGGTGATGCCCCACAGGGCGGCCGCGGTGCCGACCCACTCCTTGCCCTCCTCGCGCAGCGCGAACGAGGTCCGGTCGTAGAAGACGTCGCCGAAGCCGTACTCGCCGGGCACCGCCGTCGGGGCGATGCCGAACAGCCGGGACGGGAACTCGGCGACCAGCCGCTCGTCGTCGTGGCTGGCGATGAACCCGGCCTGGCCGCCGCCGTACTGCGGGTGCATGCCGAGCGACTGGATGTCCCCGCAGACCAGGTCGGCGCCGTAGGAGGCGGGCGGGGCGAGCACGCCCAGCGAGATCGGGTCGGTGCCGACGACCAGCAGCGCGCCGACGCCGTGCGCCAGTTCGGCCAGCTCCCGGCCCCGGGTCTCGACCACGCCGTGCACCGTCGGCGTCTCCAGGTAGAGCGCGGCGAAGGTGTCGTCCAGCCGGACTTCGCCCATCTCCCCGGAGTCGGCCACCGGGGCGAGGTGCACCTCGACGTCCGGGGTGAGGTAGTCGCGGATCTTGGCCAGCTTGTCGGCCGCGATCGCCCCGCTCACCAGCACCTTGGAGCGTCCGGTACGGCGCGCGGCCATCCGCAGGGCCGTCCCGGTCGCCTGGTAGCCGTCGTAGACGGGGACGTTGACGACGTCCATCTCCAGCAGCTCGGCCATCATCGAGACGTACTCGAAGAGGGCCTGGAAGCGGCCGTGGTCCTCGTAGGGCTCGCCCGCGTAGGCGGTGAGGAACTCGCCCCGGCCGTTGACCTCGTCGCACACCGCCGGGACGTGGTGGTGGTAGCAGCCGTGGCCGAGGAAGCTCAGCAGTTCGGCCGGGTGGGTGTTGCGTGCCAGCAGGCCGTGCAGGTGCCGGACCAGGCCGGGTTCGTCGGTGTACGGCGCGGGCAGGTCGAGCGGGCGGTCGAGCCGCAGTTCGGCGGGGATGTCGCGGTAGAACTCGGCGACGTCGGGGGCGCCGATCTCGGCGAGCATCGCCGCCCTGGTCTCGGGCCCCGCGTTGGGGATGTAGGGATGGGCCACTGGCACTCCTCGGGTCAGGGCTTCGGGACTGCTTGGGGACTGCGTCAGGACTGCTTGAGGACGACGGCGTCGCCGGGCGCGAGCGACAGGGGGCCGCTCGGCAGCGGACGGCCGGTCAGCAGGTCGGTGAACACGGCGTCGGTGTCGGTAGTGGTATCGGTGTCGGTAGTGGCCGGGGACGGCAGCGGGACGGTGGCCGTCCGGCTGCCGTGGTTGAGCAGGAAGAGGTAGGGGCCGCGGCGGCAGGCCTCGACGCCCTCGGGGAGGTCGGGTCCGGCGACGCCGGTGACCCCGGCGGCGGCCAGCACCTCGGCCAGCAGCGGGGACGGGTCCTCGGGCAGGCAGCTCAGATAGGTGGCGCCGGCGGTGGCGATTCCGGTCCTGGCAACCCGCCGGGTGACGGCCGGGCGGCCGTCCAGCGGGCCGCCCCGGTAGCGCGCCACCACCTCGGCCCCGTCGGCCTCCACCCACTCGGTCCAGGTGCGGGCGCGCAGCCGGGTGCCGTCCGCCGTCTCCACCTCCTGGGTGGCACCGTCCGGCAGCGGCCGCCACTCCTCGACCCGCACCCCGAGCAGTTCGCGCAGCGGCCCGGGCGCCCCGCCGTCGTGGACCTGGTCGGCGGCGTCGACCACGCCGCTGAACGGCCCGACCACCAGGTGGCCGGGGAAGGCGGCCAGCGCGGCGGCCTGCTCGGCCGTGCACAGGTAGAGGTTGGGGGCGATCACCAGCCGGTAGCCGGAGAGGTCGCGCCCGGGCGGGGCCAGGTCGACGGCGATGCCCCGGGCGTGCAGCGGCGCGTACCAGGAGAGCAGCAGCTCGTGCAGCCGGAGCCGGTCGGAGGGCATCGACTCGGGCGCCTCCAGCCCCCACCAGCTGTCCCAGTCCAGCAGCAGCGCGACCTCGGCCCGGGTGGTGCTGCCGGCCACCTCGGCCAGCCGGCGGACGTCCGCGCCGAGGGCGAGCGTCTCGCGCCACTGCCGGGTCGCGGTGCCGCCGTGCGGCAGCATCGCCGAGTGGAACTTCTCCGGGCCGTAGCGGGCCTGGCGCCACTGGAAGAACATCACGCCGTCGGAGCCGTGGGCGAGCGCCTGGAGGCTGTGCAGCCGCATCACCCCGGGGTCCTTGGGGACGTTGACCGGCCGCCAGCTGACCGCGCTCGGCGCGGACTCCAGCAGCAGCCAGGGCTGCCGCTTCAGCGAGCGCATCAGGTCGTAGCTGAGCGCGGCCTTCACCGCGGCCCGGGGGTCGGCCGGGTCCGGGTAGGCGTCGTCGGTGACGACGTCCTCGGCGGCGGCCCAGGCCCAGTAGTCGAGGTCGCGCAGCACGCTCATGAAGTTGGTGGTCACCGGCACGTCCGGGGTGACCTCCTTGAGCACCGCGCGCTCGGCCTCGAAGCAGGCGAGCAGGGCGTCGCTGGAGAAGCGGCGCCAGTCCAGCAGCTGCGCCGGGTTGACCGGTCCCGGCGCCTTTCGGGGCGGTTCGATCTGGGTCCAGTCGGTGTAGTGCTGACCCCAGCAGGACGTGCCCCAGGCCGCGTTGAGGCCGTCCAGGGAGCGGTGGCGCTCCTTCAGCCAGCGGCGGAAGTCGCGGGCCGACTCCGGGCAGAAGCACTCGGCGGTGTGGTCGGCGTACTCGTTGCTCACATGCCACAGGGCGAGGGCGGGGTGGTCGCGGTAGCGCTCGGCCACGGCGCGGGCGAGCCGGACGGTGGCGGCGCGGAACACCGGCGAGGAGGGGCAGTAGCCCTGCCGGGAGCCGAACTCCAGCCTGGTCCCGGCGGCGTCGACCGGCATCACCTCCGGGTGGTCGCGGACCAGCCAGGGCGGCGGGGTCGCGGTCGCGGTGGCGAGGTCGACCGCGATGCCGTGCTCGTGGAGCAGGTCGAGGACGCGGTCCAGCCAGCCGAACTCGTGGACGCCGGGGGCGGGTTCCAGTCGGGACCAGGAGAAGACGCCGACGGTGACCAGGTTGACGCCCGCCTCCGCCATCAGCCGGACGTCCTCCTGCCAGACCTCCTCGGGCCACTGCTCGGGGTTGTAGTCGCCTCCGAACAGCAGTCCCGGCACCCGGGTCAGGCCCATGCTCCGCCTCCTCGAGGGGTCGAGGACCCCGTTCAGAATTTTGTATTCAAAATACATAGTGCAGTACACTGAATGCGGTCAAGAGCTATGCTGCGAATCCGAAAAAAGGGGGACCCCGATGGCGATCGAGCGCCGCCCACTGCGCGAGCAGATCCGCGACGAGCTGATGGACCGCCTCACCCGCGGCGAGTTCGCGGCCGGCACCGACGTGAACGAGGCGGTCCTGGCCGCCGAACTCGGGGTCAGCCGCACCCCGTTGCGGGAGGCCCTGATCGCCCTGGCGGGCGAGGGCGTACTGGAGAGCAACCAGGGCCGGGGCTTCCGCTTCGCACCGGTCAGCCGCACCGAGTTCCGCGAACTGGTCGCGATCGTCGCCGCCCTGGAGTCGCTGGCGCTGGAGTCCTCCGACCCGGCCCACCTGCGGGCCATCGCCCCGCGCCTGCTGGACCTCGCCCAGGGCTTCCCGGACCAGGTCGCCACCCACGCGACCGTCGACCGGCGCGACGACGAGTGGCACGGCCTGCTGCTCAGCGGCTGCTCCAACGAGCGCCTGATCGACCTGCTCGGCCGGGTCAAGGCCGGGATGCGGCGCTACGAGAACCTGGTCGTCGCGGAGGACGAGCCGGTGGCGCGCGAGTCGGAGGAGCACTGCGAGATCGCCCGCCGACTGCTGGAGGACGACCTGCCCGGCGCCATCACCGCCCTGCGGGCCAACTGGGTCGGCGGGATGGAGCGGATGCTCGCGCACATCCCGGCGGAGTGAGAGGCCGGTCCACCGCACCGGTCCACCGCACCGGTGCACCGCGCCGGAGCTGCCCCTTGGGGCAGCCACTGACGCCCGGGTAGGGGCCGGGCGGGCGGTCCGCGTTGGCACCCCGGCCGAGCTGGGCCACCGTAGTCGGAGAGCCGGACCCCGACCCCTCGGGCCCGGCGAACGCGCTTGTCAGCAGCGCGACTTCAGCCCGTCCCGGGTCCGCCTCCCCCGTCGGACCCGGGACGGCTGCGGCACATCACGGCTGCGGCACATCCCGGCCTCCCCGGTTCGGTCCGGGCCCGGCGCCGTCCGGCCGTCACCCGACCGCCTTCGACCGTCGGGCTCCGCCAAGTCCCTTCCGCTCAGCACTTGTTGCCGCGGCAGGCGCCGCAATGGCGGAATGTCGTCGAAGGCCCGCTCAGGCAGTTGACGGCATCCCGTCCGAGCCGGTTGGCTCGGCCCCGAGCCGACCGCCGGGGGGCGGGCCGTGTGTCCTCGGTGGACCACCGGGCGCGCGGGCGAGGGCGCGATCCAGGGAGACTCCCGATGAGCAGCAGCACCACGCCCACCATCGCCGTCGGACGGCCCGGCCGTCGGCGCCTCGCCGCGACCGCGGCCCTGTTGACGGTCGGCCTCCTCACCGGCACCGCCGCGACCGCGACCGCCGCCCCGGCGACGTCCACGGCCGGCGGCACGACCCGGCTCACCGTCGGCATCGGCGGCGCCCAGCCCGACGGCGCGACCTGGGCCGACAGCGTGAGCGCCGACGGCCGGTACGCCGTCCTCGGCGGCGATGCCACCAACCTGGTGCCCGGCGACACCAACGGCGCGGCGGACGTGTTCGTCCGCGACCTCCTCACACGCCGCACCGAGCGGGTCAGCCTCACCTCCACCGGCGCCCAGGCCGACGGCCGCTCCTACGACGGCTCGATCAGCGGCAACGGCCGCTACGTCGTCTTCACCTCCACCGCCGCGCTCGTGCCCGGCGACACCAACGGCGCCGAGGACATCTACCTCCGCGACCGCTGGACCGACCGCACCGAGCGGCTCACCACCGGCGACCCGCACCGCGAGGCACCGGACCTCAACTCCTATCTGGCGTCGATCAGTTGGGACGGCCGCTACGTCGCCTTCGCCTCCAGCCGGACCGACCTCGTCCCGGACCCGGTCAACCGCGTCGCCAACGTCTACCTGCTCGACCGGTGGACCGGCACCACCCGGCTGGTCACCCGGGCCGCCGACGGCACGCCCGCCGATCGCCCGTCCGCCGCGCCGGTGATCAGCGGCGACGGCAGCCGGGTCGGTTTCATCTCCAAGGCCACCAACCTGCTCCCGCCCGAGGAGGGCGGCGGCCAGGTCTCCTCCCTCGCCGCGTCCGACGCCTCGGCCACCGCCGACGAGCACGTGCCCGGCCGCCCCGCCCGCCACGGTTACGCCCCCGCCGCCGGGGCCGCCACCGGCGCCCGCGCGGAGGTCACCAGGCCGCGCCAGTACCCGTTCTACGTCCACGACGTCGCCACCGGGCAGCTCAAGGGCGGCAGCATCGACGAGACCGGCCAGCTGGTCGGCTCCTCCGACGGCGCCTTCAGCCCCGACGGGCGCTACGCGCTGTTCGCCGTCCTCGTGCCGAACACCCCCGACAGCTCCGGCTCGCAGCGCCACTACGAGGTCTTCGTGCGCGACCTGCGGCAGGGCACCGTCCGCCGCCTCCCGGCCGGCCTGCCCGGCACCGTGACCACCGGGTCCTCCTACGGTGCCGTCATGGCCGCCGGGAACCGCTGGGTCTACTTCATGTCCGACGCCGAGAACCTCGTCCCCGGCGACACCAACCTGACCGACGACATCTTCCGGCACGACCTGTGGACCGGCCGTACCGAGCGTGTCAGCGTTTCCTCCGACGGCGCCCAGACCGCCGGCTTCTCCTCCGAGCCCCTCATCGACGCCTTCGGCACCACCCTCGTCTTCACCTCGGAGGACGGCACCCTCGTCCCCGGTGACACCAACACCGTCACCGACGCCTTCAGCCGCCGCCTCCCGCTCTTCTGACGCTTCCTCGACCGATCCGGTGCCCGCCCCGCAACGTTCGCGGGGCGGGCACCGGCACGTCTCCCCCGCGTCAGTGCCCCGGGGGCGCGTCGGTCGGGTAGACGTAGAACGGCGCAGCGTAGGGATAGGGAGCCTGGTGAGCGGCGGGCCGGGCCGGAACGGTGAGGGCCCCGGCCAGGATCAGGAGGAGACCGGCCAGGTGGAACAGGGCCGAGACCGCCGAGACGACGCTCAGTGCCACGAGCGGCCCCACACTCCCGAACAGGGTGTCGAGGCCGAAACCCGTCCCCAGGACGAGGACGATCGGCCCCAGGGCCGCGACCAGGCAACCGATCATCGCCAGCCGGGCGTTGCGCCCCCGGCGGCGGATGTACGTGCCCGCCACCACGGCGCCGATCAACGGGACGAGGACCGAGACGGCGGCGATGAACAGATGGACGAGGCCGACGGTCCGGTAGTCGGTCATGGGACTCCAAGCGTGTGCGAGGACGGGAAGTACCGGGACACCCCCGATCACGCACGGACCCCGACCGGCGGTTCCCTTCGGGGGTGACGAGGCGTCGGAGCCGCGAACGGACCGCCTAGGATCGGCGCATGACCAGGGACATACGGATCGAACAGGCCGGACTCCACTACGAGACAGCCGTGTTCGGCGGCGACGCGAGTGGACTCGCGGCGGCGGAGCGGGGGTTGGACGGGGTCGAGGCGGACCTCGCGCTGGCCCGGGGGCGGGTGCTGCACGCCCGGTTCCTGGCGGACCGGGTCGAGGACCCGCGCGAGCTGGCGCTGTTCGAGCGGGCCGCCGCCCGCTACCGGGAACTCGGCGACGCCCGGGGCGAGGGCGAGGCGCTGTTCTGGACCGGTACGTTCCACCAGGTCGTCCGGGGCGACGCGGCCGCCGCCCTCCCCGCCCTGGAGCGCGCGCTCGCCCTCGCCACCCGCACCGGTGACCTCCTCACCACGAGCTACGCGCTGCGCCACCTCGGCATCGCCGCCCACATCGCCGGGGACCTGCCGACAGCCCGCGAACGGCTGGAGGAGTCCACCCGGCTGCGGTGGGAACTCGGCTTCCTGCCCGGCGTCGCGGCCAACCTGGTCGGCCTGGCCCACCTCGCCGCCCAGCAGGACCGCCGCGAGGACGCCGCCGCCCTGCTCGCCGAGGCCACCGAACTGGCCGGTACCGCCGAGGCGCACGGCGTGCTGAACCAGATCACCGAGGCCCGCAAGGAACTCGCGCTCCCGTAGGACGGGGCCGGGTCGCGTGCCCCGCGCCGGTCAGTAGCCCTGGTGGGAGAAGGCCGCCCAGACCTCCAGGGCGTCCGGGGCGCGGCGGGCCAGGGAGTGGAGTTCGGGTGGGGCGTCCGGTGGGAGGCGGCGGTCGGGGTCGAGGGCCCACAGTTGGGCGTGGCGCAGGGCGTCGGCGGGTGGGTCGCCGGCGGTGAGGCGGGCGTGGAGGACGTACATCAGGACGCAGACCATCTCGTCGGACACCTCCCAGCGCGAGCCGATCGCGCCCGTCGCGCCGGCGGCGAGGAAGGCGCTGGAGAGGGTGAGTGCCTCGTCGAGGTCCTCGCCGGTGTGGTCGCTGACGCAGGCGTCGAGCACGACCAGCCCGCCCGGGGAGCCCGGCGGGCGGCCCAGGGCCTGGCGGAGGATGTCGCCGACGGGAAGGCGGCCGTGCCGGTCCCCGGTGTCCGGGTCGGGGGCGAGGGCGAGGTGGGCGTCGAGCGGCGAGCGCCCGGACGGCAGGGCGTGGCAGGCCAGGTGGAGCACGGAGGCCCCGGCCCGTCCGGGCGCGGGCAGCGCGGCCAGCACCTCGGCCGGGGTGCCCGCGCCCACGGCGTCCTCGACATAGCCGAGCAGGGTGCCGTGCGGGTAGTGGTCGGCGTGCAGGTACTCGGCCTCGACCTCGGCGAACATCAGGTCCCTGGTGGGGTCGCCGACGACCACCGGCCGTTCGGCGAGCGGCAGCCGGGGACGCCGGACCACCTCGCAGAACTGCCGGGCGGAGGCGGCGTAGGAGACCACCGCGCGTTCGACGGCGCGCACCGGCCGGCCGCCGTCGCGCAGCCCGCTGCTGAGCAGCCCCGCGTGCCAGGGCACGCCTCCGAGCGCGCCGAACGGCACCAGCACCAGCCGGGGCGGCGCACCGGGCGCCCGGCGGGCGGCGGCCGAGCGCAGGGCCGGGTGGCGCAGCAGTGGGCGCATCACGGCGGTGCCGGCCCAGTCGCAGAGTTCGCCGAGGGTGCCCTGCCAGCGGCGCCGGGCGGCGACCCGCTCCGGGTGACGGGGCGGCAGCTCGTCCAGGGTGGCCTGGCGTTCGCGGTGCGCCCGCCGGTAGGTGTGCAGCATCCCGAGTGCGGAGCTGCTGACCAGGGTGAGCGGCAGCAGGTCGACGGCGCCGCCTTCGTCGCCGGCGGTGATCAGCAGGGCCTGGCCGCTGCGTCCGTCGGCGGGCGGCAGCAGGTAGACCAGGGCGTCCGCGTCGGCCGTGCGCAGGCTCCGGGCGATCTCCTCGACCGGGGGTGCGGACATGAGTGCCGTCCCCGGGGAGGCGGCGAGGGCGGTGAGCGCGCGGCGGCGGAGGTCGTCGGGCATGGGGATGTCGGCGCCGCCGGGGAGGGATTCGAGCAGGGTGCCGGGCAGGCCGAGCAGCGCGTCGAAGTCGAAGGGGTCGGCGGGCCCGCCGTCGGATCCGCCTTCGGGCCCGGAGCCGGATCCGGAGTCGGAGCCGCCGCCGAGCCAGGCGTCGGCGAGGTCATGGTGCCCGGCGATCCGCAGCAGGTCGGGGACGTCGGTGGTGGCGGTGGAGGCGTGCAGCACCAGGCCGCGGCCGAGTTCCAGTGTCTCGACGGCGGCCCGCAGGTGGGGATCTTCGCCGGGCGGTGCGTCGCCGTCCGGGACCGCCTCGTGCTCCCGGTCGGCGATGTACCACCCGGCGATCGTCAACGCCTCGGACGCGGCGTCCCTGGCCAGCATCAGGGCGGGTTCGGCCGAGGCCTGGAGCAGGGTCGCGGCGGCGAGTTCGCGCAGCCCGGCCAGCCCGAACTCCCGGCCGGGCCGGCGGTCCTCCGGCCCGAGCCGGGCCCGGTGGACGGCGGCCAGGATCCCGCTGACCTTCGCCAGCAGCCGGGTCGGCGTCCCCTGCCGCATCCGCTCGCGCACCGCACCGGCGGCGGCCAGCGCCTCGGCGGCGTCGGCGGGCCGGCGGGCGTGGCGGTAGCGCTCCAGCAGCAGGACGGCCCGCAGCAGCAGGCCCCGGGAGCCCTCCAGGCCGGTCGGGTCGGTCTCCGCGAGGAAGGCGTCGACACAGCGGAGCGCGTCCCCCGCGAGGGTCTCGTTGAACGGCCGCCTCATGGCGAGCATGACGAGCGCGCCGGCGGCCCGCAGGCTCAGTACGGCCTTGTGCAGGTGCCCGGGCGGCGTCTCCTCCGCCGCCTCCGCCATCAGACCGACCGCGTCCATCAGGCGGGCCACCGGGCCCACGTGCGCCGCGTGGAAGAACATCGCCACGCCGAGGTCGCCGCGTGCCATCGGCCGGAGCGGGTCGTCCTCGGGCACCGCCGCGACCAGCGGTTCCAGCTCGGCCACCACCCGCCCCATCGCCTCGACGTCCAGGACCACCAGGGCGGCCTGGAACTCCAGCATCAGCCGGGTCCGTTCGAGCATCGGCCGCTGCCCGCCGAGCAGCCGCCCGACGCCCGGGTGGTCGCTGGTGGCGAGGAAGGCGACCGCCTCGTCGGTGTAGCGGCGGGAGGCTTCGAGGTCCTGGTGGTCGCCGCCGAGGAGGTAGCGCCGGTAGAGGCTGACGGAGAGGTTCTCCAGGTGGACGACGCGGTTGACGTCGTCGGGCGCGGTCCGGCGGAACGCGGCGCGTTCGTGCCGGATCGCCGCGTCCAGGTCGGCGGCGGCGTTGGTGAACGCGAACCGCTTGCTCATCACGGCCGCCAGCGAGCCGTCCAGGTGCTCCTCCGCGCCCAGGCTGCCGGAGGGCCGGGCCCGGGCGTCGTCGAGCAGGCCGATCACCCGGTCCAGCGCGGCCCGGTCGGTGGAGAACTCGTCCCGCGCGATGGAGGCGTGGGCGAGCTGCTGGAGGATGTCGCTGCGGCGGATGCCGTGGTCCTCCTCCGCCATGGTGCCGGCGGCCCGTTCGAGGTGGTGGAGCGCCTCCTCCAGGCGGTAGGAGTCCGGCTCGTGCTCGCGCAGCGCGTTGACCATCGTGCCGAGTACCGCGTGCGAGGGAGGCCGGACCGGGTCGTCCTCGGCCATCCCGGCGAGGCCCTCGCGCAGCACCTCGACGGCCTCGCCCGCCTCGGCGGTGAGGAGGTAGTGGTCGAGCCGGGAGAGGGCGCCGAGCGCGGTTCCCAGCAGCCAGCGGACGGTGCCGCCCTCCGGGCTCCCGGGCGGGACCAGCCGGCGCAGGTCGCGCAGCCGGGCGAGCCGGTGGTCGGCGTCCTCGGGGCGGACGGTGCCACCGCCGCGAACCTCGTACTGGCCCACCAGGACCAGGCCGGCCCACAGTCGGGCCGGCGCGTCGGGCTCGGTGGTGGCCGCTACCAGCTCAAGGTGGGCGACGGCCCGGTCGGCCGTGCCGAGGTCCCCGCCGCCGTCCTCCTCCTGGTCGAGCAGCAGCCGGGCCAGGCGTTGGCGGGCGAGCAGCTCGACCTGGTCGGCGAGGTCGGCCGGTCCCGGATCGGCGGCCGGGTCGGGGCGCGGCGGGGCGGTGCCCGGTTCGTGCCACGGCTGCGGGCGCAGCCGGTCGAGCAGGCCTGTCAGGACGGCGTCGGCGGCGGCACGGTCGGCGGGGGCGCCGTCGCGGTCGTGGCGGTCGGCGAGCGCGCAGCCGAGGGCCATCAGGTGGCCGGGGTCCTGGTCGTCGTAGGCGTCGTAGGGGTCGTAGGCGTCGTAGGAGTCGTAGTTGTCGCGCCGGTCCTGCCCGTCCCTGCCGCGGTCCGGTCCGCCGGGGCCGAGCACCTGCCAGGGGCCGAGCGGCACCGGCACGGGGCAGGCCAGCCGCAGCGCCTCCACCGCCCGGTCGAGGTCCTCCGGGCGCGCCCGCCCGTCCTCCTCCCCGTCCTCGAAGCGCGAGTACAGCAGCAGCCCGAGTTTCGCCGCGACCACCGCCCGCTCCGGCGCGGCCGGGTCGAGCACCGCCGCGCCGAGCGTCAACAGCCCGACGGCATCGTCCCGTTCGGCCCACACCGCGGCCCGGATGTCCTCGTCCTCGGCGAACTCCGGCCGCTCGACGGCGTTCCAGTACCGGACCGCGAGCGTCAGCCCGAGCAGGCGCCGCACCTCCGCGAGCGCCCCGCGCGGCGCGGCCGGCCCCGCGTCCTCCAGCAGCGTGCGCGCCGCCGTGAACGCGGTCAGCGCGCCGGACAGCGCCATCGCGGCCTGCCGCGGATCCGTCGCCGCGTCGTGCTCGTCCAGCAGCCGCCGCCCCCGCCCGACCAGCCCGCCGACCTCGTCGTCCCCCACCACCCGGAGCTCCCCTCCGCCGCAACAATCCCGGTGCCCCGCACACCGCCCACACGCTACGGTGCGGGGCACGCTCCCCGGAGGTGAACCGGTGCAACCCCTGCTCCTGCTGGACGTCGACGGCCCCCTGAACCCGTACGCGGCCAAGCCGCACCGGCGCCCCGAGGGCTACCGGACCCATCGCCTGCTGACACCCCGCTGGCACGCCGCCGAACGGGCCCGCCTCCGTGCCCACGGCCTGCCGAACAAGCCGGTCAAGCCCCTCCGGGTGTGGCTCAGCCCCGACCACGGCCCGGCCCTCGCCGCGCTGCCCTTCGACCTGGCCTGGGCAACCACCTGGGAGGCCGAGGCCAACGAGTTCGTCGCCCCGCTGCTGGGCCTGCCCGAACTCCCCGTCATCACCTGGCCCGACCCCCGGCCGCAGCCCGGGGGCGGCGTGTTCTGGAAGACCCCCACCGTCGTCGCCCGGGCCCGGGGCCGCCCGTTCGCCTGGGTGGACGACGAGATCTCGGACGCCGACCGCACCTGGGTCGCCACCCACCACCCGGGCCCGGCCCTGCTCCACCGCATCGACCCCCGGGTGGGCCTGACGGCGGCCGACTTCACCACCCTGGCCGACTGGGCCACCGAACCGTCCGGCCCATGAACCGGGCAGGGGCGCGTCCCGCCCCGGGTCGGTGGAGCGGTGCGGCCTGCGCCCCTGTCTGCGGCCACTCACCCCGCTCCGGGTCCGCCGATCGGGTGGATCGGAGCGGTTCGTGATGGTTCGTACAGATGAACGGGGTAGTTCGCGGGGGCTCCTCGCCGACGATCGGCGGAGCGGATGCCCCGAATCGCAGAGAGGCCCTGGATCATGAGAAGACGTTCGCCGGTCCGTACGCTCGTCGTGGCGGCACTCGCCGTCGCCGGACTGCTGCCGCTGACGGCGGCCGGTGCGCCCACGCTCGCGACCGCTGCCGTGCCCTCCGCCGTTCGGGCCGTGTACAGCGGCGTGGAGGACGAGGAGGCGCGGGAGCTCGACCCGGAGTTGCGGGCGAAGCTCGACGAGGCCGTGCAGCGGGTGATGCGGGAGGCGGGCATCCCCGGGGTGCAGGTCGGGCTGTGGCTGCCGGGGCGGGGGCGGTACGTGCGCTCGTTCGGCGTGGCCGACAAGGAGACCGGCGCGCCGATGACGGACCGGCTGAACCAGCGGATCGGCAGCGAGACCAAGACCTTCACCGCCACCGCCGTGCTGCAGTTGGTGGACCAGGGCCTGGTCGGCCTGGACGAGCCGATCGCCACCTACCTCGACGGCGTCCCGTGCGGGGAGGTCATCACCGTGCGCGAGCTGCTGGAGATGCGCAGCGGGCTGTTCCCGTACAGCGCGGACGCGGACTTCGGGAACGACTTCCTGGGCGACCCGCAGCGCGTCTTCACCCCGCAGGAGCTGCTCGCGTACGGGTACAAGCACGACAACGTGTTCCCGCCGGGCACCCGCTACCAGTACTCGAACAGCAACTACATCCTGCTCGGCCTGCTGGTGGAGAAGCTGAGCGGGCAGAGCATCGAGCAGTTCGTCCATGACCGGATCACCGCGCCGAGCGGCCTGGGGCACACCCTCTACCCGGAGGGCACCGAGCTGCCGGTGCCGTACGCGCACGGCTACACCGACCAGACGCTGTCCGGGGAGATCGCCGACTCCACCCACTGGAACCCCTCCTGGGCGTGGTCGGCGGGCGCGATGGTCTCCGATCTGCGCGACCTGAAGCACTGGGCGAAGGACCTCGCCACCGGCACCCTGCTGTCCCCCGCCACCCAGGCGGAGCGGCTGAAGATGCTGCCGACCGGGATCCCCGGGGCGGACTACGGGCTCGGGATCTTCAACATCGGCGGCTGGATCGGCCACAACGGCTCGCTGCCCGGCTACGAGAGCCTGACGATCTATCTGCCGGAGGAGTGCGCGACCCTGGTGCTGCTGCTCAACTCCGACATCACCGCCCAGAACTCGGAGCCCAGCACGCTGGTCGGCAAGGCGGTCACCAGCATCGTGACGCCCGATCACGTCTACGACATCCCGCCCGGCAAGTAGCCTCGGGGAGGCGACGAGGGGTGGGTGGCCGGGCCGGTCCCCCACCCCGGCCGGACGGAGGGGCGGGTCGTGAACGGTGACGGCGGCGGGCGGGCGGGCGTGAACGATGACGGCGGCGGGCGGGCGGTCCCACCAGCGGTGGACGCGGAGGTGCGGGCCGCCGGGGTGGCGGCCGGGGACCCGCTCACGCCGGAGAACCTCGCCGACCGGCAGGCCCGGGACGCGGCGGCGCGGCCGAGGCCCGGGGTGGCGGAGCTGCGGGACGGCGGCCGGTTCGAGGTGGCCGAGCTGGTGGCGCCGGGGCTCGGCGGCGGGCCGGAGGTGCGGTTGGTGAGCGCGCGGCCCGCCGGGGCGGGCGGGCCGCTGCCGCTCCTCTACTACCTGCACGGCGGCGGCATGGTGATGGGCAACGCGTGGTCGGTGCTGCCGCGCCTGCTGCGCGAACTGGCCGAGCCGCTGGGGCTGGCCGTGGTCTCGGCGGAGTACCGGCTGGCTCCGGCGGCGCCGTACCCGGCGGCGGTGGAGGACTGCTGGGCCGGGCTGCTCGCGGTGGCGGCGCGCGCGGCGGAGCTGGGCGCGGACCCCGGGCGGATCGTCGTCGGCGGCAAGAGCGCGGGCGGCGGTCTGGCGGCGGCGCTCGCCCTGCTGGCCCGGGACCGGGGCGGTCCGGTCCCGGTCGGCCAGCTGTTGCTGAGCCCGATGCTGGACGACCGGGACCGCACCTTCTCCACCCGTCAGCTGGCCGGCCACGACACCTGGGACCGGACCTCGAACGCGACCGCCTGGCGGGCCGTGCTGGGCGAGCGCTACGGCGCCGCCGACCTGCCGCCCTACGCGGCGCCCGCCCGGGCCACGGACCTGACGGGGCTGCCGCCGGCCTATCTGGAGGTCGGCTCCGCCGAGACCTTCCGGGACGAGGCGGTGGCGTACGCGGACGCGATCTGGCGGGCCGGCGGCGCCGCCGAGCTGCACGTCTGGCCGGGCGCGTGCCACGGTTTCGACACCTACGCCCCGGAGGCCGCCGTCAGCCGCGACGCCCGGGACGCCCGGCTGCGCTGGCTGCGGCGCGTCCTCCGGAGCTGATCCGGGGGTGGCCGGTCCGACGGGCGGCTACTCGGATTCCAGGGCCGCGACCAGCTGCGGCAGCGTGCCGGTGAGCGCGGCGAGCGCCAGGTGGTCGTGGAAGTCGCGGCTGTGCACGATGAGTCCGTCCCGCACCCGCAGGACCTGGATGTTGGCGGCGGTGAGCCTCCGCCCGGTGGTGCGGTGGTGCACCTCGTAGTCCCACTCGGCGACGATCACCTCGGGGTCGTCGGTCTCGCGGACCACCACGTTCCGGGAGCTCAGCTCCAGCGGGGACTGCTCGCCGAGCTGGGCGAACCGTTCGGCGAGCACCTTCCGCCCCTCGAACCGGCCCGGCCCGCCGGGTTCGAGGGGCGTCTCCACCACGATGTCCTCGGCGTAGAGCGCGGCGAGCTCGGTGAAGCGGCCGGCCGTGATGCCGTCGAGCAGTGCGTGGAAGGTCTCGCGCGGTGACCGCGTTTCGGACATGATCAACCCCCGGAACGACTAGGGACGGAGCGACAAGGACAGGAATGTGGCCGCCGTAACCGGACCAGCGACTCCGGTACGACGATACGGACTGGGCAGTCCGGTTGTCCAGGGTCGGCCGGTCGGCGTTCCCGCCTTCGGACGAAAGGGAGTTGAGAGGATGAGCGACACGCAGGAGCGACCGCTCCGGGCGGACGCGGCCCGCAACCGGGCCAAGTTGCTGGACGCCGCCACCGAGGTGTTCACCACTTGCGGCGTCGGTGTGCCGACGGAGGAGATCGCCCGCGCCGCCGGTGTCGGCGTCGGCACGCTGTTCCGGCACTTCCCCACCAAGGAAGCCCTGCTGGAGGCGGTGATGGTGCGCCGGCTGGAGACGATCGCGGCCCGGACGGCCGAACTGGCCGCCGGGGCCGAACCCGCCGAGGCCTTCTTCAGCTGCTTCCGGCTGATCGTCGAACTGTCCGCCGGCAAGAACGAGTTCGCCCGGGCCCTCGCCGCGGCCGGCATCGACGTCCACTCCGCGCTGCGCGCGTCCTCCGACGTCATCCGCACCCGGCTGGCGGAACTGCTGGACCGCGCCCAGCGGGCCGGGGCCGTCCGCGCCGACCTGACCCTGCCCGAACTGGTCGCGCTGATCGTCGGCACCGGAGCCACCCTGGAGCAGCTCGGCCCCGATCCGGAGGCCCACGGGCGTGTCCTGGACGTGGTGTTCACCGGACTGCGCCCGCACTGAGCCCCGCCGGGCGCCGCCTCGGAGCGCTCACCCGCCCCGCCGCCGTGCGCCCGGATTCGAGGGGCGTCGAAGGGCTTTGCCCGGGCGCGGCGGGCGCCGTGAGACTGGCCGCACCCAGGCAGAGACGACTTCGGGAGTGTGTCCGTCATGAGAATCGCGAGATCCCTCGTCCCCCGCGCCGGTGTCGCGGCCGGTGCCGTGCTGATGGCGGCCGGCCTGCTGGGCGGGACCGCCCAGGCCGCCGGCGGCGCCCCGGCCGCGAGCGGCCCCGCCGGAGCCGCAGCCGCGGTGTCGGCAGTGTCGACGGTGTCCAACGCCGACCAGACCGTCGTCCGGGCCACCGCCGCCCTGAACCGCGGCGAGAGCTGGTCCTCACCGGACGGCAGCACCGTGCTGTTCCAGCAGTACGACGGCCATGTGGTCCTGTACAAGAACGGCGTCGCCATCTGGACGGCCGTCGGCACCTACGGACTCGGCTCGTCCTTCTACGTCCAGGCCGACGGCAACCTCACCGCCTACGACGCCGCCTGGCGCCCCCTGTGGGAGAGCCGCACGGCCGGCCACCCCGGCGCCTACCTCGCCGTCCAGAACGGCGGAAACCTGGTCGTCTACTACGGCCAGCGGGCGCTGTGGTGGTCCAACTACCGTCCCGCCGACGCCGACCCCGAGTGCCGCCCCGGCCGCGTCTGCCCGTAACCCGTTACTGCGCGTGCCCGCCCGGACAGCGGGTCCGGGCGGGCACGTGGTTGTCGGCGCGGAAAGTCGGACCGGCCGACTTCCTACTCGCCGATCCGGCGGGAGGTCCAGACGGCCAGGTAGCACGCGAGCGGCAGCATCACCAGGACCGCCGCCCAGAAGGCGGCGTGGCCCCAGATCTCGGCGAGCGCGCGGAACCACGGGCCCAGGACGGGGATCCGCAGCGCCTCCAGCGGGCCCAGCGGCGGGGGCCAGGCGCCGAGCACCGCCGTGCCGAGCGCGGCGGCGGCCAGCAGGCGGCGGGCCGCGCGCGGGACGGTGGCCGAGGCGACCAGGGTCAGGAAGGCCAGCAGCAGCAGGTAGTCGGCCTGGTAGGCCGCGCCGACCTGGCCGGTGCCCCAGGACTCCGGGGTCGGGTGGTGGTCGCGGTGGACCACCGCCAGCCGGACCTCGACCGCCGCCCAGAGGACCAGGGTCAGCACCAGCGTCCCGCCGAGCCAGAACAGCAACCGGTCCCGGTAGCCGTCGCGGCCGGGGCGCCAACCCCGGGCCGCGCCGGTGCCGTTGCCCCGGGCGCGGCGGCGGGTGGCGAGGTTGCGGCGGTCGCCGGCCGCCCGCTGCGCGGCCTCGTGCGCCGGGGTGAGCAGCCAGCGCACCGAGCGGCCGTTGACGATCAGCACCAGCACGGGCGTCGCCGTCGCGACGAAGCCGGCCCAACTCGCCGTCCCGCCCTCGAACACGACCACCCGGTCGATCACCGCCTGCGGCGCCCTGAGCACGGTCATCGGCGGCCCGAGGTGCAGATACCCGACGGCGAAGGAGGCGGCTGCGGCGAGGAACAGGATCCGGCGCCCGATCCGGGCCGGGAACGCGGCCACCGCGACGGCGGCGACCAGGGCGGCGCCGAGCTGACCGGCCGTCGCGCGCGCGGCGGCCTCCCCCGCCGTCCGCAGCGGGCCGCCGAACGCGCCGTCGGGAGACACCGCCCCGCCCACCCCGGCGTCGACGGAGATCCGCCAGACCGCGCCGGCCCAGAGGCTGACGGCGAGGCAGAGGAGCAGCAGCACGCCCGCGACCGCGCGCCGGGGCAGAGCACTCCGCGCGCCGCTCCGCCAGGCGCGCAGGTCGGCCTTCCACGCCCCCCGGTTGCGGCCGCGCCGGGCACCGCCGGAACGGACGCTCCGCACCTGGAGCACGGCCGCCGCGGCGAGCGTGCCCCGCCCGTCGGCCGTCGCCGGATCGGCGGTGAGCGCCCGGCGGCGCAGGTCCGACCAGTCGCGGCGGAACCGCTCCCGGCCGCCGCCGCGCACCCGCGCCGCCACCGCGCCCGCCCCGTCGGCGACGGCGGTCACGGTCGAGTGGACCGGTGCGGGCAGCGCGCCCAGCGGGCCGGGCAGGGCGGAGAGTCGTCGGACGAGGGCGCGCCGCTGCCCGTCCGGCTGGAGGGTGAGCAGCAGGATCCAGCGGCGGGCGGCCTTGCGTTCGGCGGCGGTGAGGCGGCCGTCGCCGTTGTTCGAGTTGGCGTTGTTCGAGTTGGCGTTGTTGGCGTTGGCGTTGTTGCCGGTGCGGCCGCCGAGGGTGCGGGCCTCGCGCTCGACCCGGTTCAGCACGGCGGCGAGCTCGGTGAGCCCGAGCAGCCTGGCGCAGGCCCGCTCCGGGCAGGCCGGGTGACCGCACTGGAAGCGGGCGGCGAGCCCGAGCAGCCCGGCCGCGACCAGTTCGTCGACCACGGTCAACGCGTCCGGCCGCTCGGCCAGTTCCACCAGCCCCGCCGCGTCCACCCGGCGGTCCCGCACGTACGGGACCGCCTCGGGCGTGAACGCGGCGCCGAGGGCCAGCACCGCCCGGGAGGCCGCCGCCGACTTCTCGGCGGAGGTGCCGCGTTCGACGTCCTTGAGGTAGTGCAGGTCGAGGACGGTGTCCTTGACCTCGTCCCGGAGCCAGTCGCGCAGCCGCCGGGCGCCACCGCTCACCAGCCAGGCGGCCGCGTCCGCGGAACGCGTGAGCAACGCCCCGGCGAGCGCGGCCGGTTCGTGGAAGTCCTCGCCCCGGAAGGCGATCGGACGGTGCTTGGGTCCGGGCGGCGGGGTCGGTCCGGGCGGCGGCGGGACGACCCGGCTGCGCACCACCTCCGGGCTCTCGCCCTTCAGCCAGGCCCGGACCTGCGGCGCCGTCCACCGGTCGGCCGGGTCCTTGGTGAAGAGGCCCTGGAGCAGCAGGCGGTGGCGCTCGTCGGGGACGGCGGCGAGGTCCACCTCGTCGTCCATCACCAGCCGGAACTGCAGGGCCTCGTCGCTCACCAGGCCACCGTCCGCGCGGCGGTAGCGGCTCGCGCCCGTGAACACCTCGTAGAGGATGGTGCCGAGCGCCCACCACGGCCCGGCCGGGTGGTTGCTGCCGGCGAGTTGTTCCGGTGCCATGTAGGCGACGGTGACCTGCATGTCGGTGGAGAAGCGACGGCTGGCGGTGAGCTTGGCGACGCCGCCGAAGTCGGCCACCACGAACTCGGTGGCGGAGCCGCCGTTCCGGCCGCCCTGGCGGACCAGGATGTTGGCGGGCTTGAAGTCGACCGGGTTGCGCTGGATCCTCACCTGCCAGAACTCCAGCAGGTCGACGAGTTCGCGGATGATCCGCTGGGTCTCGCCGCTGCGGCCGAGGCGGCCCTCCTCGCGCAGCGCGGCGACGTGGTCTGCGAGGGTGACGGGGAGGTACTCCATCGCCAGCCAGTCGCAGAGCGCGCCCGCGTGCTCGACCCGGCCGTGGCCGAGGATCTCGGGGACGTGGCGGCGGAAGAGCGGGTCACCGGCGAGGTGGGCGAGGAGTTCGGTGTCCGCGCGCACGCCCGGGTTGCCGACCTTCACGGCCGCGTCGCCGCCGGTCGCCCCGCTGCTGCTCCTCCTGTTGCCGCCGCTGCCACGGCCTCCGTCGGCGCCGCGGCCGTCGGCGCGGTGGGTGTCGGCGCGGTGGGTGTCGGCGCGGTGGGCGTGCCAGACGGTGCCCTCGCTGCCGGAGCCGACCCGGCCGACGGGGTGGTAGCGGTCGGTGAGGGCGGCGGGGAAGTCGGCGGGACCGGCGGGTGGGACGGTGGTGGGTGGGACCGCGGCGGGCGGGGTGGCGGCGGGCGACGGTTCGGCCGGGGTCCTGGGCGGGACCGGGCCGCCCGGGCGCTGGACGCGGGTGCGCGCGCCGGGAACGGTACCCGTGGCGGCGGGGCCGCCGGGGTCGGTCCTCGGACGTTGCACACGGGTACGCGGACTCTCGGCGGAGGCGCCGGGATCGGTCTGCGGGCGTTGCACGCGAGTACGCGGACTCTCCGTGGAGGCGCCGGGATCGGCCTTCGGGCGCTGCACGCGGGTTCGTGGGCTCTCCGCGGCGGCGCCGACGGGCGCGTCCGGGGTCGGTTCCTCCCCCTGTGCCTGGCCTTGCGCCTGCGCCCGACCCTTCACCCGGCCGGGCCGCTGGACGCGGGTGGGCGGGCCGGGTTCCGGCGGTGTGTCGGCCATCGCGCCGTTCTCCTCCTCACGGCCCCGGCTCACCGGGGCGCGCCGAACTCGTCGATCTCGACCACCTGGACGTCCAGGTCCAGCGCGAACCGCAGCCGGTGCCCCGGTCCGATCCGGGTCGGCTCCTCGATCCGGCGGCCGTCGACGAAGGTGCCGTTGGTCGACCCCAGGTCCTCGACGTACAGCGCGCCGTCGATCCAGCGCAGCCGGGCGTGGTGCCGGGAGAGCTGGTCGAGGCCGGCCAGTCCGGGGACCGCCGCGCAGTCGGGCTCGTCGCGGCCGATCGCCAGTCCGCCGCCCCCGCGCCGGTGTTCGGCGCGGACGGGCAGCAGCACCCCGGCGACGACCAGGGCCAGCCGGAGCACCGGCGGTCGGGCGGGTCGCGGCCGGGGCCGGTGGTCCTGCTGCTGTTGCCGGTGCTGGCTCCGGTGCTCCGCCGGACGGGGCGGGCGCGCCGGGCGGGTCGCGGCCTCCGGGTCGGTGGCCGGCCGGGGCCCGGCGGACGGCGCGTCAACCGGGGTGCCGGCAGGCATCTCGGCCGCAGTCCCGGCCGGCGGGACGTCCTCGGCCGGGTCGTAGCGCTCCAACTGCTGGAACATGTGCACCTGGCAGTACCCCCGGGTGCCGGACGGTGGGCACTCCCCCGGCGCGCCCACCGGGCAGCGGTAGATCACGGTCGCCACGAGGTCTCCCGAAGGGTCACGCCGCGTCGGACCAGGTCCCGTTCGATCCGGCCCAGGTCCCCGGGGCGCGGCACCCCGATCACCCGGACCTCGCCCTCGCTCACCCGCACCTGGAGCTCGGGCCGCTCCGGCCGGTGGTCCAGGTAGGGCGCGTACCGCTCCCGGCCGAGCGCGGTGCGGGTGGTCAGCTGCTGGTTGGCCGAGCCGCGCCAGGCGAGCCGAGTGGGCTGCCCGGCCCGGTAGCGGCCGGTGATCACCGCGTCCGCGCCGTCCAGTGCGGCGGCGGTGGCCGGGTCGGCGGCCAGTTCCTCCGGTTCCCAGCCGGTGTACACCAGCAGGTCGGCCGGGTGCCCCGCGCGGCGGCGCTCGGCGTCGGCGGCGGCGAGCAGCGCGGCGAGGGCGGCCGGCTGCTCCAGCGGTTCGCCGCCGCTGACGGTGAGGCCGTCGAGGCCGTCGGCGAGTGCCGCACGCCACAGGGCGGAGAACCGCTCGACGGTCAACTCCCGCCCTCCGGTGGACTCCCAGGTGTGCCGGGACATGCAGCCGGGGCAGGCCAGGGTGCAGCCCTGGAACCAGATGCCGAGCCGTCGGCCGGGCCCGAGCGAGGTCACCGGCCGGTAGACCTGGCCGACGAGCGCCGCGACGGCCGGGGTAGTCGGGGCGGCCGGGGCGGTCCGGCCGGCGGCCCCGGCGACGTCAGCGGCAGGACGTGCGGCGACCGCCGCCGTCGGGCCGCCGCCGTCCGGGCTCAGCCCTGCCACCGTTCGACCTCCAGCCGGTAGCCCTCGCCGTCCCCGTCACCCTCGATCGCGACGACCGCGAGCCGCTCGCCCCGGCCGGGTGGGCTCCGGAAGACCTCCTTGGCGAGCGGGTTGACCAGCGCCGACTCGACGGCGGTCAGCACCCCTCGGCCGCCGTGGTCCAGCCGCCGGACCGCCTCGACCCGCAGCACCTCCCAGGCGTCGTCGGCGAGGGTCAGCTCGGCGCCGTGGGTCTCCAGGACGCGGCCGGCGACGGAGGCGATGGCCTTGTCGAGGATCTGCGGCACCCACTTCTCCTGCATGAAGTCCATCGGGATGAAGTTGTCACCGAAGCGGTTGCGCAGTTCGGGCCGCTTGATGGTGTCGTTGAAGAAGGCGTCGAAGGCCTCCCGCAGGCTCTGGCGGACCATCGCCGGATCGTCGTGGCGGCTCAGCGGGCGCCGGTTGGTGCGGGGAGCGACCTCCGTGGCGCCGGTGCTCCCGGCCTCGCCGGTGCCACCACCTGCGCCGGTGCCACCACTGGCGCCGGCAGTGCCGCCCGCGTCCCCGGCGCCCGCCCCGTCCTTCGGCGACTCGCCCACGATGGCGGCGGTGATGCCGAGGTTGGAGGTGAAGATCAGGACGCACTCGGTGAAGTAGACGGTGGCGCCCCGGCCGTCGGTGAGCCGGCCGTCCTCCAGGATCTGGAGGAAGAGGTCGAACAGCCGGGGGTTCGCCTTGTCGATCTCGTCGAAGAGCAGCACGCTCATCGGGTTGGCCCGGACGGCGTTGGTGAGTTCACCTCCGGCGTCGTGGCCGACGAAGCCGGGCGGGGCACCGATCAGCCGGTCCCGGGCGTGCTCCTCGGCGAACTCGCTCATGTCGAAGCGGATCGGCCGGGCGTCCTTGCCGAGGATCATCTCCGCGACGCCCTTGGCGAGTTCGGTCTTGCCGACACCGGTCGGGCCGGAGAGGAAGAGGGTGCCGCGCGGCCGGCTGGGCGAGCTGGACGCCTGGGCGCCGTTCAGCCCGGCCGCCGAGCGCATGAAGATCTCCAGGGTGCGGCGCACCGCGTACGGCTGGCCGATCACCTTGCCGTTGAGGAACTCCTCGCCCGTGGCGATGCGTTCGCGCAGTTCGGCGGTGGCCCACGGGTTGTCGAGCACCCCGATCCGGTAGAGGCGGGCGGCTTCGTCCAGCCGCTGCACCGGCAGGTTGCGGTCCAGGGCCATCCGGCCGATCGCCATCACCTCCGAACTGCCCATGCCGTGCGAGGAGTCGGCGAGCGCCTTGGCGGCCGTCGCGGTCTCGGCCTCGGTGAGGGCCGGTCCGCCGGTCGCCGCCTGGTAGCGGGCGAGCCCGCCGACCACGTGCCGGGCGGCGGCGAGCCGCTGGTCGTGCGGTGGCTGCGGGACGCTGATCACCCGCACCGCACGGCTGCCGACCGCGAACTCCCGGGGCAGTTCCTCCTGCCGTTCCACCACCCAGAACACCGTGTTGTAGGGCGTGACGGCGCTCGCGCCCTGCACCGGCCGGGCGGTGTGGCCCAGTTCCTCGGCGGCCGCGAACAGCCGGGCGGCCTCCCCGGCGACGGGCGCCTGCGGCGAGCCGAGCCGGCCGGAGTAGGGGACGACCAGTCCGATCGGCGGGCCGGGGTGATGCACGACGCCCACCATCGCGTCGCGCAGCCGGTCCAGCATCTCCGGCTCGTCCTCGTCGTCGGCGCCGTTCGCGCCCTGACCGTCCCGGCCGCGCCGCCACTTCTCGTCCCGCTCGGCGAACTCCCGCAGCACCGGCGGTACTTGGGCTTCGGTGGCGCTCAGCCGCAGCAGTGTGATCCGCTCGTGCACCTGGTCGAGGAAGGCGAGCGCGCCGTAACCCCGGGCGGCGCAGAGCGACTCGATCACCCCGCCGAGGCTGTACGGCGCGAGGGTGGTGCTGCGGCCGGCGGCGTGGTCGTCGGGCAGCAGGTACTGGTCGCGCACGTTCCCGGTCAGCAGCACCTGCGGGTGGACGGTGAGTGCCATGTCCAGCTCGCGGATCCAACTGGGCGTCCCGGGGCGGGGGTCGGCGCCATTGCGGGCGCTTCCGGCGGCGTCGGGGCCGGGCGGCGGCGCGTCCTTGCGCAGACCGGCCGGCCCGTCCCCCTGCTGGTCAGCGCTCACGGCCACGCTCCTGCGGCTTGCGCACGGCGGCGGCCCCGGTGGCGCCGGAGCGCTTCGACCGGCCGCCTCGGCGGCGCGGGGTCGCGGCGGACGGCGGCTGCGGCCACGAACCACCGGGAACGGTGCCCGCGGCCATCGCGCCCGGCGCCATCGCGGACGTCCGTTCCAGTCGCACGCCCTGCTGCCGGACGCCCTCCTCGATCGCGGGCAACTGCTCCTCGCAGAACCACTGCTGGACGCTCTCGTCCTGCTCCTCGTCCTGCCAGGCGTCGCCGGTCCCGGAGTCCTCCCGGCGGACCACCGCCGTGGAGAGGGTCGCCCGGTCCGGGGCCAGCACCAGGCGCAGCCCGTACCCGGCGGCCGGCGGCTCGCCGCCGGCCTCGAAACCCTCGACCTGCCCACCGGCGGCCGCGGCGGCCCGGTCCGGATCCGGGTCGCCGAACGGCACCACCACCTCGCCCTCGGCGGCGAGCAGGTCCTCGAAGTCCTCGCCGACCAGGTAGTCCCGCTCGCGCAGCACCTCGGCGAGCGCCGCCGCCACCGGCACCCGGTGGCGACGGGCGTCGGCCCGCGCGACGGCCGCCTCCACGGCGGGCCGCAGGAAGGCCGGGTCCTCGGCGGCGGCGAGTTCGGCGAGCAGCCGGTCCCGCTCGTCCGGCTCCGCCTCCCGCACCGACTCGGACAGGGCGGCGCGCAGTTCGGCCCGCTCCTCGTCGCGGGCACGGCGCCCCACCGAGTGCTGGACCAGGGCGGCGAGGTCGGTGAGCGTGGCCCGCACATCGGGAACGGTGGCGGCCGCCCGGAGGGCGCGGACCAGGCCCGCCACCCGTTCCAGGTCGGCCGGGTCGCAGCGGGGCACGTCGCGGTCCAGGACCGCCTGGGCCTCGACGAGCGCGCCGGCCCGGACCCGCTCGACGCGGTCCGCCGACTCGGCCCGGGCCCGCTCGGCGGCGGCCTCGGCCTCCGCTTCTGCGGCCGCCTTCGTCGCCCCGGCGCTGCGGCGCGCCTCGGCGCGGGTCCGGCGGGTGCGCTCCGGTTCGGCCACCGCCTCCGGCAGCACGGCCGACCACACGTCCTGCACCGCCTCGGCCAGCTCCTGGGCGGCCCGCGCGTTCGCCGCCCGGGCCCGCTCCACCGCCCGGGTCAGCTCCGCCTCGTCCGCCCCGGCGCCGACGGTCACCGTCTCCACCGTGACCCGGGCCGTCCGGTACGCGCGCCGCAACTGGCCGGCCTCCCCGCGCAGCCCCTGGGCCTGCTCGTTCAGCTCACCCAGCCGGGCCCGCAGCTCCGCCCGCCGCGCCTCGGCCCGGCGCAGGTTCTCGGCCCGCTGCGCCTCGGCGGCGAGGCGGGCACGCAACTGCCGGCGGCGCTCGGCCTCCTGGTCGACATAGGACCACCCGTATCCCGCGGAACTGCTCACCGGCCGCCTTCCGAGCGCGATTCATGACCTGCGGCGCGCACCGCCCGGGAGTTGGCACCGGTCCGGTTCTCACCCCTCGCGCGCCGCCGGGGCCGGTGCGGGTCGTGCACGAGACATCATCGACCGCGCGCGAACCGGCACCACCCCCGAAGTGCTGCTGAGGGCCCATCATGCCGCAGATCAGGCGGTCGCGTTCCGCCTTTGCCAATCCGGGATCATCGCCCGCGGCGCGTGCTGGCACGCTACATTGGCGCGTGACCGACGGACACGGACACCAGGGCGGAGGGCGAGGATGACGACCGACTTTCTCGATGTCCTGCGCGAGCACTGGGACGAGGTCCAGGAGTACCTGGACGAGTCCGCCAGGGACGCCATCGCGACCCTGCTCGACGCACCGTCCGCCGCGCCGGAGCGGACTGCCCGCAGGATCGTCCGGCTGGTGCTGGCGGCCCTTCCGGACGAACACCCGGTGCGCGCGGCCCTGGCGGACTCGGTCCGCTACTCACAGGCCGTCCAGTTCGAATCGGCAAACCGTGACGCCGTGCTGCAGGTACTCGCCCTGGTCCGCGGACGGTCGACGGACGGCGGCGGGCCCGAGGCGGCTCCCGAGCCCGAGCCGGACGCCCTCCCCGTCCCGCCCGAGGACGCCGACGACTGGCTGCTCGCCGCCGACTCCGTCAGCGCCGCCGACTACCGGTCCGGCGGGCACGACCCCGCCGATCCCGATCTGATTCGGCTGACCGACCGCCAGGGCACCGTCCGCCTGCCGTCGTTCCAGTTCGACGGTGCCTCCGGCCGGCCGTTACCCGTGGTGGTCGCCGTCAACCGCCTGCTCGACGCCGACGACGACCCGTGGGGCGTGGCCGACTGGTGGCTCGGCGCCAACGCCTGGCTGGACGCCGTCCCCGCCCGTCTGCTGGGCACCCCCGGCGAGCACGGCCTGCTCGCCGCCGCCCGCGCCGAGATCGCGGAGTGGTGACCTCATGCCCGACGTGAAGGTCCCCGCCCCGACCGCGCGCGCCACCCCGCACCTCGAGGTGCTGCCCGCCGGCACCGTGCTCCACCGCGTGCACTCGGCCGCCTACCCGGCCACCTCGTTCAACCCGAACCCGTCCGACAGCCACTACGAGGGCGGCCGGTTCTGCTCCTACCAGGGCGACGGCAGCCATCTTCCGTACCTGTACGCCGGGTTCTCGGAGCGCACGGCCGTGATGGAGACGCTGGTCCGGGGCATCCCCTTCGACGAGCGCGGCTGGCGCCGGATCCGGCGCGCCTCGGTGCGGGGCCGGGTGCTGTCGCGGATCGAGACCACCTGCGACATCCCGCTCGTCGGCCTGATGACGCTCGACCAGCTCGCCGCCGTCCACCAGGACGAGTGGCTGATCCACTCCACCCCGGACGCCTACCCGCGCACCCGCCGCTGGGCCGCCTGGATCCGCGGTCAGGCCCCGGAGGCACTCGGCCTGCGCTGGCCGTCCAAGCGCGACCTGGGCAGCAGCGCCTGCATCCTCTACGAGCACGACGCCGCCACCCCGCTGGTCAAGCCGGCCGACGCCGCCCCCGTCCCGCTGGACACCGCCGAGGGCGCCGCCCTGCTCAACCTCCTGCTCGCCCCGGCCCGCACCCGCGTCGACCCGCCGCGGCGGCAGGGCTCGTAAGGCGGAGCCTCCGGACCGTCGTCCTCGCTCCGGCGGGGGCGTTCACGCGGTTTCGGGCACGCCCTGCCCACCCGTCGGAACGGCTCTCCCCGTCCGCCCGGCGGCCGCGTACTGTGCACGGGCCAGGTGATCGTTCCAACAGGGGGAGACAGAATGACCACGCACGTCACAACACCGGGCACCACGGTCGGATCGGTGCGTTCCGCCGACGGCACCACCGTCGGCTACCGCAGCACCGGCTCCGGGCCGGGGCTCCTGCTGGTGCCCGGGGCGTTCGCGCTCGCGGCCGACTTCGACGGACTGGCGGCGGAGTTGGCGGACCGCTTCACGGTGCACACCGTCGAGCGGCGGGGGCGCGGTACGAGCGGCCCGCAGGGTGACACGTACAGCGCGGCCGCCGAGTGCGCGGACATCGAGGCCGTCCGCGCGGCCACCGGGGCGCGGTTCGTGTTCGGCCACAGCTTCGGCGGCTTCCTGACCCTGGAGGCCGCGCTGGCCGGCTCCGCCTTCGAGCGGATCGCCGTCTACGAGCCCGGTGTGTCCGTCGACGGCTCCATCCCCTTCGACTGGGCCGAGCGGTGCCGCCGCGAACTCGACGCCGGGAAGCCCGCCGAGGCGTTCCTGACCTTCGTCCGCGGCGTCAACCCCGGGACCAGCGGCAAGGCGCCGCGCTGGCTGTTGCGGCTGATCCTCCCGCTCGCCCTCAAGAAGCCCGAGCGGCTGCAGAAGCACGCCCTGCTGGCCGCGGCGATCCGCGAACACGCCGAGATCGCCGCCCGGGACAACACCTTCCGCGAGTACGGGCGGCTCGACCGGCCCGTACTGCTGATGGCGGGCAAGGAGGCCCGGAGCACCGGGGCGGGACGTGCGGCCACCGCCGTGCACGAGGTCCTGCCCGGCTCCCGGCTGCTGCTCCTCCCCCGACTGGACCACTTCGGGCCCGAGACGAATCCCGCCGCCGTGGCCCCGGCTCTGGCGGACTTCTTCCTGGAGTCGTCCGCCCGGTAGCGGTCGATCCGGGCAGTGGTCACGCATGCCCGGCAACCGCACGGCCGTTCAGGTGAGTTGGCCGCATGCGTGGGATCGGCCTCGGACGGGCGACGGCCCTGCGCCGCGTGGCGCAGGGCCGTCGCCCCCTGATCAGTAGTGGCCCTGGTTCGCCCGGTCCGGCACCGGGTGGGTGGCGGCGGCGTCCTGGGCGAGTTCGTGGGCGACGGGCGCCGGGGCCTCCCGCTCGGCAGCGTGCGACGGCGTCGCGAGACCGAACGCGGCACCTGCCACGACAACGCTCACGGCGGCCATTTTGGCGAACCCTCCGGTCATGTCCGGCATATGCAGTCTCCCCCGTTCACTTCCCGCCCCGGTGGCGGGAGTTGACTCCGCCAGAGAACCACCGGCCGGAGCGGAGCGGCAAGCTCTTCGCCGCACAGGCGAATCGACCCTGTGCGCGGGCCGCGCCGTCAGGCCGCCGGGAGGGTGCCGAGGGCCTGGATTCCGGTGCGGCCGGCCCGGAAGACGGCGGGGCCGACGGCGGCCAGGGCGATGCGGGTGTACGCGGTGTCGGCGGTGAGGCGGTCCGGTTCGTCGCGCCAGTGGAGCCGGCCGGTGGCGAGGTCGTGGGCGAAGAGGCGGTCGTCGTTCGTCCCGACGTAGACCGTGCCGCCCGCCGCTGCCGCCGAACTCATGCCCCGGCCGAGGCCCATGGGGACGGTGGCGGTCCAGCGGGTGTCGCCCGTGCCCGCGTCCAGGGCGGTCAGGGCGGTGCCACTCAGCAGGCACACCGTCCCGTCGGCCACCGCGAGTTCGCCCAGGCTGTGGCGCTGCGCCCGCCGCCACAGCGGTCGGCCCGAGGCCGCGTCCAGGGCGTGCACGGTCGAACCTCCGGTCGCGGGGTCGTTGCACACCGTGTGAAGGGTGCCCCGGTGCACGGTCGGCGCGAAGTCGACCGTGCCGACGGCCTCCTGCGCCCAGCGCCGCTCACCGCTCTGCACGTCGAAGGCGAACAGTCCGCCCGTCCGGCCGGGTACGTACACCGTGTCGCCGGCCACGAGCGGCACCGGCGAGACGTTCGCCGCGGTGCTCCAGCGGACCTCGCCGGTGGCCAGGTCGTGGCAGCGCAGCGCGTTCCCGTACCCCGTCAGGACGCGGTCGCCGGCCACCACGATGCCCTGTTCCGCCGACAGGTCCCGCCAGTCGGGGACCGCGACCTCCCAACGCACCTGTCCCGAAGCCGCGTCGAGGGCCCGGACGCCGGTCGCGGAGTTCACGCAGACCGTGCCGTTCCCGGCGGCGAGCGGCCAACCGCCCGGAGGGTCGTAGGCGTCGGCCGCGGGCACCGCCCGGGTCCAGCGGACGGTGCCGGTGCGTGTGTCGTGGGCCCGGACGGTGCCGTCGTACCCCGACACGTACAGGCTCTCGCGCGGACCGGCGGGCAGGACCATCCGCCCGCCGGTGGCGGCCGTGCTCCAGATCCGCGGTCCGCGTACGGGCACCCGGTCCGCCCACCACCGGACGCCGGCCGGGACCGCGAGCGCGCCGAGGCCGCCCACGGTACTGAGCAGCAGGCGGCGGCGGTGGATCGCGGGCCGGGGAGCGCCGGCGGGGGCTGCGGGCTCGGTCGGGTGCATGTCGGGGGTCACGTCGGAGGTCACCCCGTAGAGGACTTCGTGCACCGACCGGACGGTTCCGGCGCGGGCGAAGGACGGCCCTTTCGGGCAAACCGCCCGGAAGGCCGAGGCCCGCCGGGCGCCCGGCGCCGGGTACCGGGGTGTCAGTCGGTGTCCGTCTCCGCCGGCTCGTCGGCGCGCTGGTCCTCGGTGGTGCCGAGGCGCCAGTAGCCCATGAAGCAGACGGCGCGCCGGTGGTAGCCGCGCTCGCCGACCAGGTGGCGGCGGAGTTCGCGGACGGCCGCCGCCTCGCCCGCGATCCACGCGTACGGCGTGCCGGAGGGCAGTTCGGCGGCGCGGACGGCGGCGGGGAGGGCGGGGGTGCCCGGCGTGCCGCGGTGCAGCCAGGTGATGGTGGTGCCGGGCCGGTCGGCGGGGAGGTAGGCGTGCTCCGTCGGTCCCTCGACCTCGGCGAACACCCGGACCGGCAGGTCGGCGGGCAGTTCGTCGAGGATCGCGGCCACGGCGGGCAGGGTGGACTCGTCCCCCGCCAGCAGCACCCAGTCGGCCCCGTCGGGCAGGTGGAACTCGACGCCGCCGGCCTCCTCGACCGCCGGCCCGCAGACGACCACCCGGTCACCGGGCGCCGCCGTCTCGGCCCAGCGGGAGCCGGGGCCGTGGTCGCCGTTGACGGCGATGTCGATGTCGACCTCGTCGGGGTCGTGGCGCTGGGCGCGGACGGTGTAGGTGCGCAGCACCGGGCGGACGGCCGGATCCATCGTGCGCCAGTGCTGGTACCAGGCGAAGTCGTCCTCGCCCTCCGGCATCAGGGGTTCGCTCTGTCCGGGGAGCGGCAGCAGGAGTTTCACCCGCTGGTCGAGGCCGCCGTTGACGAACCCGGCGAGGCTGGGGCCGCTCAGGGTGATGCGGGCCATGTGCCGGGTGATCCTGGCGGTCCGGACCACCTCGAGCGGGAAGAGCAGGAACCGCGCGGGGGCGGTGGTGCTGGTCAGGGCCGTCTCCTCTCACCTCAATTTAGGTAAGGCTAACCTACCCCAGAGGTCGTTCGCCCCCGTCCGTCCGCGCGGGTTCGCTGGAGTGACGCGGCGCCGTCGAGGAGCGCGGGGGCGCCGTCGGCGCGCAGGAGCGCGCCGCCGGCGCGGCCGGGCGGCCGCGACCCCCCGCGACGAAGAGGTAGTCCTCGCCGCCGACCAGCGCGGCCACGATGCGGTCGGCGCCGTTCCAGGTCATCTCCGCCACTCCCCCTCGCCGCTCCCTGCCCTCACCACCTCAAGCGTATCTTTGATGTGCCCGTTGAAACTTTGCTGCTCTCGGCCCGAGGAATCGACTGTAAAGTTTCAAAGTGCCATCAGAACCGATGAAGAGACTGCGACCCGTCGACCTGGGACGCGAGCACGGCCTCTCCGCGCAGGCCGTCCGCAACTACGAGCAGGACGGCTTCCTGCCGCCCGCCGAGCGGACGCCGACCGGGTACCGGATCTACACCGACTTGCACGCGGCGGCGCTGCGCACCTTCCTCGCCCTCGTCCGCGCCTACGGGCACGCGACCGCCGGGGCCGTCATGAACGCCGTCCACGCGGACCGGACCGACGACGCCCTGACCGCGCTCGACCACGGCCACGCCCAACTGCTCCGCGACCGGGAGACCCTCGCCTCGGTGCGCGGGGCCGTGGAGCACCTGGCCGGGGCCGACGCCGCGGCCGACGACTCCGCGCCCGAGGAGGGCACCGGGAGTGACACCGGGGGCGATACCGGCCCCTTCCCGCTCAGCATCGGCGAGGTCGCCCACCGCCTCCGGCTCACCCCGGCCACCCTGCGCACCTGGGAGGCCGCCGGCATCCTGCTCCCCGCCCGCGACCGCGCGACCGGCCACCGCCTCTTCCACCCGGGCGACGTCCGCGACGCCGAACTCGCCCACCTGCTGCGCCGCGGCGGCTACCGCCTCCCGCACATCGCGGCCGTCGTCGGCCAGATCCGCACCGCGGGCGGCACCAGCGCCCTCGCCGCCGCACTGGCCGACTGGCAGGAACGGCTCACCGCCCGCGGCCTGGCCATGCTGAGCGCGGCCGCCCACCTGAACACGTACCTGACGGCGGCAGCCCACGACGGCCGGGGGTGAACGGCTCGACCCCCCCGAGCCCCGACTACCGGGCGCCCCGGCCGGGGCGCCCGCGCGTCACGAAGCCGTCGGCTGGGGGCTCATCGCCCGCTCGTACAGCTTCTCCCGCGCCCGTGCGAGCAGTTCGGCGGCCTTCTTCCGCGACGCCTCCTCCGCCTTGTCGAGCGCGCCCGGGTAGTCCGCGGACATCCCCGAGCCGGCGCCGTAGTCGACCTCGACCGCCAGGCGCAGATTCCCGTCGCAGAACGCCGAGGTGAAGCTCAGCCGGTCGACCGGCCCGGGAATGGTGTCGGTGAGCGGGTGCCGGACCGACACTTGGTACCCCTCCTGGCCGAGCCCACCGCCGTCGGTCCTCTCGAACTTCCGCGTCTCCGTCGGCTTGGGCCCGCCGATCGGCGACCTGGCGTTCTCCGCCGAGACCTCCAGCCAGTGGCAGCCGCGGGCCGCCTCGAAGACCGTCGCGTCGATGCTCACCCGCCAGTCCTCCGTGGCCGGACCGCCGTCGTAGCTGCAGCTGAGCGTCTTGGACGGGTCGCTCGCGATCCCCGCGCTCGTCACCGGTATGGAGCTCCTCAACTCCCCCGGCAGGCCGGGATCGCCCACCACCGCGCAGAGGTCACCGACCGTGCGGTACCAGCCGACCTGCTTCGCCTTGCTGTCACTGCTGCTGTCACCGCCGCCGCACCCGGTGAGGAGAACCAGGCCCGCGGCCACAAGGGCAGTCGCGCCGGTACGGAAGGTTCGGTTTCGATTCGTCACGGCGTCAGGTTAGCCCCGTCCTCCGTCAGCACCCCGGGGCGACAGCTCCGACACCGGTACGGGCCCATGGGACAGCGTGAGTTGACGGATGATGAGGACAGGGCCCGCCGGACGGCGACAGTGCGGTCCGCCTCGGGGGCGGGCGACGGTGCGCGGGGGCGGGTCGGTCGTTAGGGTCGGCCGTATGGCGAAGCGAAGACTCGGACCGGGGCCCGCTCCGGTTCGACCATTGCCCGAACTGCCCGAGAACCGCACCCTGCTCGCGCACTTCCGGGAACGGGCGACGCCGGCGAGCGGGCCGACGGACCATGCCCTGGGGGCCTGGCAGTTGCGCACGCACCCGGACAACTGCGAGTGGCTGGCCTCGTTGGTGCCGGGGCATCCGCTGGAGGGGGCCTACGGGGTGCCGGTGCTCGCCTTCGAGGGGGTGGCGGCGGCCGTCGCGGTCGGTGTGCGCGGGCTGCTGGTGCGGCTGCCCGCGCTGCCGGAGGACATCGAACCCGGCCCCCCGGTACCGCCGTTGACCGACGGCGAGTGGCGGTCCGTGCCGCCCGCGGTACCCGGCCTCGACGGCGCCGACGGTGAGGCGCGGACCGCGGACCTGGCCCGTGCGGCGCTGCTGCACGCCCGCGACCTGAGCCGGAACCGGCCCCGGCACTCCGGGCGGCAGGGCTGACCACCCGCAGGTCCGCTCAGACGCGGTCGAGCGGGCGGTGCGGGCCCGGGGGCAGCTCGGCCTTGATGGGGTCGCCGGGGTGGATCGTGCCGCCGGTGCGGACCACGCCCATGATCCCGGCCCGGCGGACGATGTTGCCCTCCTCGTCGCGGCCGACGACCTGCTTGAGCAGGCCGTCCTGGAACGCGTCGATCTGGAGGCACGGGTTGCGCAGGCCGGTGACCTCGACGACGGCCTCGGGGCCGATCCGCAGCAGGGTGCCGACCGGCAGGCCGAGCAGGTCGATGCCGCGGGTGGTGACGTTCTCGCCCAGTTCGCCGGGCGCGACCGGGAAGCCCTGCTCGGCCACCTCGGCGAACAACTCCTCGTGGATGAGGTGGACTTGCCGCAGGTTCGGCTGCGTCGGGTCCTGCGCGACGCGGGAGCGGTGCTTGACGGTCACCCCCGAGTGCACGTCGCCCGCCACGCCGAGGCCGGCGATCAGGGTGATGCTCGCCCGGTTCGGTTTGGTGAAGGTGTACTCGCCGCTGCTGCTGACCGCCGTGACCGTTCCGCTCATGTGTGTGCATCCTCCTGTGCGGGGGCAAGATCCCCGTCCAGCGTAGACCCGCGAGTCGACTACCCGGAGGGGCAGGGGCGATGACCGGTTTCACGGACCGACCGCAGGACGGCGTCGCGCGTTCGGTCGAGGCGCGGCTGCGGGCCGCGCTCGACCTGGGCGACCTCGACGAACTGCGCGTCCTGTACGAGCGGTTGGGACGCCCCCGGGTGGAGGTGCCCAGGCTGGCGGAGGAGGTCAGGGCAGCGATCGTGCACGCGTACGTGCCGGTCTGCGGCGAGCGCAGCGATCCGCGCTGGCGGGTGGAGGCGCTGTTCACCGAGCCGCCCCCGCCCGTCGACTCCGCCGAGCGGCTCGGCCGGGCGTGGGCGGTGCTGGCCGAGCTCGGGGTGAACCCGTGGGCGCCGATGCCGTGCGGGCTCTACCACGACGGGGGCGGGGGCAACTACGACGTCATCGTCCACGACAACGACCGCGACGACCCCGACCACCCGGGCAAGTTGTACGTGTCGCAGCTCGGGCTGTTCGTGAACGGCGACGACTGGGACGACCGCTACCGGGTGGCCTTCACCGAGGCCGGCTTCCACTGGATCGACTTGCGAAGCGGCGGGGCACTGGTTCCCGGCCTCCTGGCCCGCTACTTCGGCGAGTGGACGGAGCTCGACGTCGACACGCTGCTGTTCCTGTGGCAGGACTGAACAGGGCTGCGGTTCAACGGGACTCTCCGGCGGACCCGTCGGCGGGCTCGTCGGCGGGCTCGTCGAAGGGCCAGGCGATCTCCAGGCGGTTGTCCGGGTGGTCCGGCGTCCCGGTCCAGCGCCGGTGGACCAGCCGGACCGGCCCCGCGAAGGCGAAGCCGTGCCCCGTGATCCAGTCGGCGACGGCGTCGTACCCGCCGAGGATCCGCGGGAAGGCGGCGGCCTCGCCCTCGACCTCCAGGCAGGCGAGGGTGTTCGCGGGCAGGTCGCGCACGGTCATGCCCTCGGGCAGGTCCGCGGGCTGCGCGCCGTCCGGCCGGAACGGCAGGCAGGCCTCGACGAGCGTCGCGTTCTCGTCGTCGCACACCCCGTGGAAGCGGACGAACGCGGGCCCGCTGAAGGTGAGCGGGCCGCGGCCGGCGGCCTGGTACATCTCCTGGTAGGCGGTGCGGAGGAAGGCGTCGAGCCCCGAGTTGTCCACGGTCGCCCCGCGGACGAGGATCCGTTCGGCGGCGCCCTGGCGGACGGTGACGCGGTGGGTCATCCCTGCTCCTTCGGTGAGTCGGTCCAACAGGCCGTGCACGACGGAGCGCTGCACCTGCAACCGCCGTTCGGCGGCCAGCAGCCGCGCCCGCAGCGCGGCGGCGAGCTCCTCCTCGCCGCCGCCGAGCAGCCGGCCCACCTCCTCGACGGGGATGTCCAGTTGCCGCAGCGCCCTGATGGACTGCGCCGTACGCACCTGGTCGCGCCGGAAGTACCGGTAGCCGCTCACCGGGTCGACGAACGCCGGCAGCAGCACGCCACTGGCGTCGTAGTGCCGGAGCGCGGTCACCGAGAGGCCGCTGGCCTGCGAGAACTGCCCGATCGGCAGCAGGTTTCTCCTGTCCACGGCCCCGACTGTGCCGTCTCGTGCCACCCGAGAGTCAAGCCCCTCCGACGACGGCGACGGCGACGGCGACGGCGACAACCGCGACGGCAGCGACGGCGATCCGGCGTTCAGGGGGTGCCGTCGGCGTGGTCGCCGAGGGTGAGCAGGACGCGGCGGAGCAGGCCCGTGAGCTGGTCGCGTTCGGCGGTGGTGAGCCCGGCGAGCTGGCGTTCCTCCCCGGCGAGGTGGTGCTCGACGAGACGGTTGGTCAGCTCCCGGCCGGCGTCGGTGAGGGAGATCAGCACCCGGCGGCGGTGGGCGGGGTCGACGGCCCGGTCCACCAGGCCCTTTTCCACGAGGTGGTCGATGCGGTTGGTGAGCGCCGCGGAGCTGACCATCGCGGCGGCGCTGAGTTCGCCGGCGGTGAGGACGTTCGGCGGGCCGGAGCGGAGCAGGGTGGCCAGGACGTCGAACTCCCAGGGCTCGACGCCGTGCGCGGCGAGGTTCTCCTTGATCCCGCGTTCCAGCAGCCGGGAGGCGCGGGAGAGGCGGCCGATCACGGCCATGGGCGAGGCGTCGAGGTCGGGGCGGACCGCCTGCCACTGCGCGGTGATGCGGTCGACGCCGTCGTGCTGCGGCTGCTGTTCCGTCGTGTCCGTCATGCGCCGGAGTCTAACATTTCGACATGGAAGTGTTTGACATCGCGGATCATGTCTCCCTATAGTTTCGACATCGAAATGTTCGACATGTTCGACAGGGCGTGTCCGACGAGGCGTGTCCAGTACAGGGGGATGGTCATGAAGGTCCTGCTCACGGGTGCCACCGGCTACATCGGCTCCGCCGTCACCGAGCACCTCACCGCCGCCGGCCACCAGGTCGTGGCGCTCACCCGCAGCGCGGAGCCGCAGCCCGCTCGCGGCTGGCACGGCCAGCTGGTCGGCGACACCGCCGACCCGGCCTCGCTGGCCGGCGCGGTGACGCCCGACATCGAGGCCGTGATCCACCTCGCCCCGCCGAGCGGCGACGCCGAGGTCGACACCGCCGTCGTCGAGGCACTCGCCGCTCCGCTGCGCGGCACCGGCCGCTCCTTCGTCTACACCAGCGGCGTCTGGGTGCTCGGCGCCACCGGGGCGGCCCAGGAGGTCGGCGAGGAGGCCCCGACGAACCCGATCGACATCGTCGGCTACCGCCCGCGGATCGAGCGGCGGGTGCTGGACGAGGCCGCCGAGGGCGTGCGCGCGGTCGTCGTCCGGCCCGGCATCGTGTACGGCCGGGGCGGCGGCATCCCGGCGATCCTGGTCGACCGGGCCCGCACCCAGGGTGCGCCCGAGTACTACGGCGAGGAGGGCGTGCGCTGGCCGACCGTGCACGTCGACGACCTCGCCGAACTGTTCCTGGCGGCGGTCGAGCGGGCCGAGGCCGGCAGCGTCTGGCACGGTGTGGGCGAGTCGGCCGTCCCGGTGCGGGAGATCGCCCGGGCCGCCGGCCGGGTGGCCGGTGTCAGCGGCGACCCGAAGGCCGTGCCGGCCGCGCAGGCCGCCGAGGTCTTCGGCCCGCTGTTCGCGGACGCGCTCGCCCTCGACCAGAGCGTCAGCGGAGCCGCCGCCCGCACCGCGCTCGGCTGGAAGCCGGACCGGCCGGGCGCGGTGGCAGAGCTGGAGTCGGGCTCGTACTGACGGCTCCTACCGACGGCGCCGCGGGGACGCGCCGTCACGGCCCGCCGGTCACCGACCGGCGGGCCGGTCAGGACGTGGTGGGCCGGTCAGGACGTGACGGGCATCCGGAGGACGACGTCGGGGCGGGCCGGTCAGGACGTGGCGGGCCGGGCCAGCCGGAAGAGGACATTGGGGCGCAGCGGCCCCTCGGGGGCGTCGAGGTCGTCGAAGTCACCGGCCGGGTCGCGGGTCATGCCCAGGCGGGTCATCACCGCCTGGGAGCGGAGGTTGGTCGCGGTGGTGACGGCCAGGATCTCGGGGAGCTCCAGGGTGTCGAAGCCGAACGCGAGCACGGCGCGGGCGGCCTCGGTGGCGTAGCCGTGGCCCCAGGCGGAACGGGCGAGCCGCCAACCGATCTCCACGCCGGTGAACGGCGCCTCGTAGTCGATGTCGTCCAGTCCGGCGAAACCGATGAACTCGCCCGTCTCCCGGACCTCGACGGCCCACCAGCCGTAGCCGCGCCGCTCGAAGGCGGCCTCGAAGCGCGCCACGGACTCGTCGCTCCGCTCCCTGCTGAGAGGCTCGCCCAGGTGCTGCCGGACCTCGGGGTCGGCGTTCATCGCCGCCCAGGGTTCGAGGTCGGACTCCTGCCAGCGGCGGAGCAGGAGACGGTCGGTGTGCAGATCGGTCATGGCGCCCACCCAATGTGATCTTCCGCCGGAGGGCAACCCGGTTTCCTCGGCCCGCAGCGCCCGGTCAGCGCCTCGGCCCGCCCAGCGCGTACACAGCGGTGCCGACGGCGGCCGCCACCAGCGCGGCCCAGGTGGCGACCGGAGTACCGGGCGGCAGCATCGGCCAGGTCAGCACCTGGGCGAGGGTGCCGGGCCCGGGCGGCAGGACGAATGCGAGCGCGAGCGCCGCGAACGGCGGCAGCCACGCGCAGGACCGCCCGCACCAGGCCGCGCCGAGCGCGGCCAGCCCGGTCAGCCCGGCGCTGTCCCGGACGACGAGGGTGAGGTCGGTCGACAGGCCGACGCCCGCCCGCGCCGCCAGCAGCACGCCGGCCGCGAGCAAAGCGCCGCCCAGCAGGTGCGCCGCCCGCCGGGGCGGCCAGCGGACCGCGGCCGTGCGGTCCAGCGCGAGGTCGGGCCCGGCCAGACCGACGGCGAGCGCCGTCGCCCCGGCCGCCAGGACCAGCACCGACAGTCGCGGGTCGTCCGCCCCGCCCACGGCCCGGCCGAGCACGGACACCGCCACGGCCCCGGCCAGCACGGCGGCCAGCGCGGCCGGCACCTGCCGCGAGCGCGCGTACAGCGTCAGCCACCTCATCGGGTCGGCACCCCCGTCAGCGTGGCGAGCACATCGTCCGCGCAACCGACCGCGGCCTCGTGCAGCGCGGCCATCCGGCGCCGCTGCTCCGCCTCCGGCAGGGCGCGGAACCGCTCCCAGACCGGCCCGGCCAGGTCGTTCTGGTCGCTCGTCCGGTGCATCGTCCCGTCGAGCGGGCGGAGGTCGCCGAACACCCAGGCCGCGGCGACGCTCTGGGCGGCGGCGTCGTCCAGGGTGCCGCTCTCCACCTCGCTGCGCGGGCGGCAGTTCGGGGCGATGCCCTGCGCGACCAGGGCCCTGGTCAGCCGGTCGCCGGTGGCGGCGGCGAACACCGGATCGTCGAAGTCGACCAGCACCGCGTCCGCCGAGCGTTCCGGCCGCTCGCCGAGCGCGTGCGACTCCACGGTCTCACGGACGGTGCCGGGTGCCCGGTCGCCGAGGGCGGCGTGCAGCAGGCGCAGGGCCTCCCGGCCGGGACCGGCCAACTCGTCCAGCCGGGACTGCCGCAGCGCCGTCACACAGACCGGTCCGTCGCACACCGGCGCGGCCGCCGCCCGGTCGACCACATAGGTGTCCCTCGGGTCGGCCGGGAGCACCGCCAGGGCGAGCGCGCCGCCCGCCAGCAGCGGGGCGAGGGCGAGCAGCCGGGCGCGCGGGGTGGCGGCGGCGAGCAGCGCCAGGCCGGTCGCGGCCGCACCGAGCAGCCACAGGACCTGCCCGAGGTGGACCGGGACGGCGACGGTGAGCAGCGTGTCGCGGACGGGCGCCGTGACCGGTGACAGCAGGGAGAGCCGGTTGGACACGGCGGAGGTCGGGATCGCGGCGTCCGTGGTCGGCCGCAGCAGGCTGGTGAGCAGGAAGGCGCCGACGGCCAGCGCGGGCGGGGTGAGTACGGAGGGCAGGACCCGGGCGACGCCCAGGCCCAGCACCGCCCCGGCGGCCAGCGCGAGCGCCCCGACCAGCGAGATCGGCAGCCAGCCCGCCGGGGTGAACCGGGTGTCGCCGGTGAGTACCCGCACCCCGCCGACGAGGAGCAGCAGCCCGTAGCCGGTGACGAGCGCGAGGACGATCGGGCCGGCCTGGGCGAGCGCCCGCTGCCGGGCCGGCCGCGGGGTGCAGGCCAGCAGTTCGGCGGTCCGCGAGCGGTGGTCGCGCAGCCCCTGGAGTGCGCCGAGCCCGAGGGCGAGCGGCCACAGGAAGACCAGTAGGTGACGGGTCCACAGGGCCATCGAGGTCCACTGCGCCGTCCACCGGGTGGTGCCCGCCGACCACGGCCCGGGGGCGAGGGTCAGGAACGCGAGGGCGGCCGCCAGGACCACCGCGCCGGCCCACGGGGCGACGGAGCGGCGCAGTTCGGTGCGCAGGAGGCGGAGGGCGGAGGGCGCAAAGGGCAGGCTCACGGGGCGGGAGAGGCTCACCAGGCACCCCGCGTCCGTCGCGCCGGGTCGACCAGCAGCGCCGAGTAGCCGCGCTCCAGCGGGCTGTCGCCCTCGTGCTCGGGACCGCCCGCCGCGGCCAGCGCGTCCGGAGTGCCCTGGAAGACCAGCCGGCCCTCGGCGAACAGCAGCACATCGGTGCAGGCCGCCGCGACGTCCTCGACCAGGTGGGTGGAGACCACCACGCAGGCCTCCGTGCCCAGTTCCTGGAGCAGTTCGCGCAGCCGCAGCCGCTGCGCCGGGTCCAGGCCGACGGTCGGTTCGTCCAGCAGCAGGACCGCCGGGTCGTTGACGATGGCCTGGGCGATGCCGGCCCGCCGCACCATGCCGCCCGACAGGGCCTTCATCCGGTCGTCGGCGCGGTCGGCGAGGCCGACCCGCTCCACGGCGCGCTGGGTCGCGGCCGGGATCTCCGCCGCCGGGACCTCCTTCAGCCAGGCCATGTACTCGACGAACTCCCGGACGGTGAAACGCTTGTAGTAGCCGAACTCCTGCGGCAGATAGCCGATCCGGCGGCGCAGCGCGCGGTACTCGCCCGGGCCGCGGACGGTCTCGCCGAGCAGTTCCAGCTCGCCGCCGGCGGGGCGCAGCACGGTGGCCAGGGCCCGGATGAGGGTGGTCTTGCCCGCCCCGTTGGGGCCGAGCAGTCCGTGGACGCCGGTGCCGAGGGACAGGTCGAGCCCGTCCACGGCGAGCCGTTTGCGGCCGGCCCTGACCTGGAGTCCGGTCGCCCGGATCTCCCGGGCGTAGGTGGTGGGGGCCAGTTCGGCCCTGGTGACGGCACGCACGGTGCGCGTCCTCCTGTCTGTGAATGGGGGGAAGGTCAGCGGTTCTGGCCCGGCGCCGTCCAGGCGCCGCGGCGGGCGACCACGACCGCCACGCCGAGCGCGAGGACCGCGCCCCACAGCGGCAGGCCGTCCGCCCGCAGGACGGCGGCGGTCCGGCCGGCGGCCACGGTCGGGGCCACGACGACCGCGAGCCAGCCGGCCGCCACGGCGACGGCCGCCCTGGTCACCCCGAGCAGCGCGCCGAGCGCGAGGGTGGTCGAGGTGAACGCCAGGCAGGGCAGCAGCCACTGCGCCGCCGTCACGCCCGTCGCCCACCCGCCGATCAGCAGCGCGGGGAGCACCACGGCGAGCACGGCGGCGGTGCGCCGCAGCAACAGCGGCAGTCCGGCGCGGGGGGTGGCGGCGGTCAGTTCGTACGCCGGGTCCAGGCCGCGCGACCAGGCGGCCGCGACGCCGCCGACCGGCAGCACGGGGGCGAGCACCAGCAGCAGGGAGATCCGGTCCGGGTCCGGCCCGGCGTTCGCCCGGTCCAGCAGCAGCGCGAGCGCGGTGACGACCAGCACCATGGCCAGCCACGGCGTCATCGCGGGCGTCGTCCAGGTGGACAGCCGGGCCGCGAGGCGGCGTGGGGGCGCCGGGGCGGCCACGGCCAGCTGCGGTTCCAGCTCCGACCAGACGGCGGCGGTGAGCGCCGCGACGGCGGGCGCCCCGGTGCCGACGGCGGCCGACAGCCGCTCCCGGCAGGCCGGGCAGGCCTCCAAGTGGGCTTCCACGGCCCACAGTTCGTCGGCGGCGAGGGCGACGGTGGGAGCGGCGGCGCCGGGCACGCCGTCGTCGACATAGGCGGCGAGCAGCCGGGCCGAGGGGTGTTCGACGGTCATGCCAGTGCCTCCCGCATCGCGATCCTGGCCCGGCGGGCGCGGGTCTTGACCGTGCCCTCGGGCAGTCCGAGGACGACGGCCGTCTCCCGGACGGACAGCCCGTCGAGCACCATGGCCCGCAGGACGTCCCTGAGCTCGGGCGCGAGGCGGCCCAGCGCGTCCCCGACGTCGCCGCCGACGGTGGCGAGCAGCGCCTCCTCCTCGGCGGCGGGCGCCACCGGGTGCGGGGCGGCGGCCGGCGGCGGCTCCGCGTGGTGGGCCCGGCGCCGGAACGCGTCGACCAGGCGGCGGGCGGCGATCGTCCACAGCCAGCCGACGGCCGACCCGCCGGCCCCGCTCCCGGCGAAGGACCCCGCCGCCCGCCACACCGCCAGATAGGTCTCCTGCATCACCTCGGCGACCATCTGCTCGTCGGCGCAGCGGCGGCGCAGCCGCACCGCCAGCCACGGCGAAGTGCGGCGGTACAGCTCCTCGAAGGCGACCCGGTCCCCCCGGGCCACCCGTCGGAGCAGCTGCTCCTCGTCCAGTTCCTGCGGCGGTGCTGCCGCCCGTACACGTCTCACACCTGGTAGACGGGCGGCCGGGCCTGCGGGTTTTCTCCCGGGAGTGATCCCGGTCACACCGGGTTCGTCGGGAAGCGGCGGCCGGGCGGGCAGCCGGCCCGGCCGGTGACGACCGGCCCCGGAGCCGATCGACTCCGGGCCGTGCTATTTTTTGTGAGCAATCGTTCAACTACGGAGGTCGGGGATGGGGCGCAAGCAGCTCTGGGACCAGGACGAGGTACTGGCCTCGGCCATGCGGCTCTTCCGCCACCGGGGGTACCTCGGCGCCTCGCTGCGGGACATCGAGGAGGCCACCGGACTGCACCCGGGGAGCCTGTACCGGACCTTCGGGAGCAAGGACGGCCTGTTCCACGCCGCACTGGACGCCTACAACGAGCGGGTGGTGCGGGGCCGGGTCCGGGTCCACCTGCTGGAGCCGGCGGACCCCCTGGCCGGCATCCGCTCGTTCTTCACCTCGGCGATCGAGACCGGCCCCGAGCCCGACCCGGGCTGCCTGCTCACCAACACCGCCGTCGAGTCCTTCGCCCTCCCCCAGGCCGCCGCCGGGGTGCACCACGGCCTGGCGGCGATCGAGGGCGGCTTCGCCGACGCGCTGACCCGCGCCCGGCAGCACGGCGACGCGCCGGCGGACCTCGACGTCGGAACCACGGCCGCCCATCTGCTCGCGCTCTACCAGGGCCTGCTGGTGCTCGTCCGGGCCGGCCTGCCCCGCACCACACTGCACAGCGTCACCGACGGCGCGATGGCGTCGATCGGATCCTTGAGGGCCCCACGAAAGCAGGACGACCATGAGTGACACCCAGCGGCTCTGGAACGACTACGCCGCCTGCTGGTCGGCCGACCCCGCCGACCGGACCGCCGCCCTCGGCGCGGTCGCGGTGGACGAGGTCGCCTACCGCGACCCCGGGACCGAGGTCGGCAACCTGACCGAACTCGCCGCCTACATGGCCGGCTTCGCCGGAGCCTTCCCCGGCCACCGGTTCCGCATCGACGAGGTGCTGGAGCACCACGACCGCTCCCTCGCCCGCTGGACCCAGCTCGACGGACAGGGCGGGACCGCGTCGGCCGGCATCAGCACCGCCCACCACCACGAGGACGGGCGCCTCGCCGACATCACCGGCTTCTTCCTCCCGGCCTAGCCGACGCACGAGGGTGTCCGTCGCGGTCGTTCACGGACCGCGACGGACACCCTCGTGCTTCCCCCGCAGCTGCCCCACGGCTTCGACCTCCCGGCCGCCCGGCCCAGGCCGGAGCCCGGGGGTGGGGACCGGCCCGCGTGGGACCGGCCCGGTCAGGAGACGAGCTTGACGACCGCGTCCGCCGCCGCCTTCCCCGCGGCGGCGAGGACCGCCTTCACCAGGTCGCCGAGGGCTCCGGTCACTCCGGCCGCGAGGGTGTCGGTGGCGTCCAGGCTCGCCTTGAAGGTGCCGTTGAGGATGCCGTCCCACCGGGCCGTGATCTCGGGGTTGTTCCCGACGAACGTGAAGTCGTCGTTGCGGTCCGGCGTACCGAAGGGCAGTCCGGCGACGGTGCCTTCCGTGTGGCCGGAGTGCTGGAACGTGAACACGTGTCCGTCCGGCGTCAGCACGGCGGCGGAGATCGTGTAGTCGATGTTGTCGAAGCCGCTGTCGTGCGCGTGCGTGCTGAACGAGAAGAAGCCGTCCTGCCGCATCACGACGTGCACCGAGCCGCCGATCGCGATGTCGGTCGTGACGTCCTGGTCGAAGTTCTTGCTCGACGTGTCGTACCAGAAGTGGTCCTGGATCGACGCGTCCCCACCGGTGAACCACACCTCCATGCTTCCGGGAACGCGGGACACCGCGGCGAGCCCGGTGGTGACGGACGCACTGCCGGCGGGAGCGAGCTCGAAACCCTGCCAGGTACTGCCCTCGTACCAGAAGCGGTCCTGGACCACGTACCAGACCTCCATGCTGCCCGGGATCCGCGAGACCGCCGCAATGCCACCGGTCGTCGAGGCACTCCCCGCGGGAGCGAGCTCGAAACCCTGCCAACGTACCAGACCTCCATGCTGCCCGGGATCCGCGAGACCGCCGCAATGCCACCGGTCGTCGAGGCACTCCCCGCGGGAGCGAGCTCGAAACCCTGCCAGGTACTGCCCTCGTACCAGAAACGGTCCTGGACGGAGCCGTTCGCCCCGACGAAGAACACCTCCATGCTTCCGGGGACACGCGAGACGGCGGCGATGCCGCCGTTGGCGGACGCGCTACCGGCGGGCGCGAGCTCGTAGCGCCGCCACGGCGACCCCTCGTACCAGTACGCGCCCTGGACAGAGCCGTTGGGGGCGACCCACCAGACCTCCATGCTGCCGTCGATCCGGGAGACCGCGGCCACCCGGCTCGACAGCGAGGCGCTGTCGGCCGACGCCAGCGTGAATCGGTTCCAACTCATCTACGAACCTCCAGGAGCTCGCTTCCGTCACCCGCCGGCCGGGAGGATTCCGGTCCGTGGGCCGCCGGGCCGTCCGAGCAGACCCGGCGTTGCGCGGCGCCGGTCGGGTGTCACCGTCCGTGCGCTCAACGCATGCCTCAACGGTAGGAATCCGTGCGGACGGTGACATGAGGCGGCGGTCCCGACCGTGTCCCGGGACCACCGCACCATCCGGGTGCGCGTCATGGGAGCACCGGGGCAGCGCGGTTGCGACGCGAGGAGGCGACGTCCGCCCGGCGGCGCCGCACTCCGGCCACGGGTTCCGTGGGTCCGGAGTGGGAAGTCGACGGAGCCGACTTCCCACTCCCCGCGCGCTGTCCTGCCGCACTGTCGAACTTCCGACGAGGGTTCGAGGGCGCCCTCAGGAAGTGGGAACGGGCTCCCGGCGAATTGCCTCAGGCTTCCCGACGGCCATCACCAGGTCCTGGCCGTCCCGCCAGATCCTCAGGGAATCCCCCGCCTTGTTCCGAACGTCGGCCGAGGCGCCCGCACCTTCCACCCTCACCGCCATGGCCTTTTCGGAACATCCCACGGCCACGAATCTGAACGGCGGAAATTGCGCGGACGCCTGGGTGTGCTTTCCGGTGAGAACGTTGCCGGGGAATCCCTGGTGGCTGTCCGAGTACACGCTTCCGGTCGGGCGCTGCGCTCCGACCGAGACGGAAGCAGTGGCGTCCGCCCCCGTGGGCGGAGCCGCCAGGAACGCGACCTGGCAGATGTCGTTCCTCACCGCGAGAACCACATCGGTGCCCTCCACCTCGGCGATGCCCAGGATCTTGGCGGCGCCCTTGGCCGGGGGCGCGTCGACACTGGCCTGGACGGACGGGGCAACCGGCGCGGCAGCCAGCCCGTCGAGGGCCCACGGGGCGCCCGGCTCGGAGGGTGTCGTCCCGTCGCCGGTACATGCCGTCACCAGTGCCGCGGCGGTCAGGAGAACCGCCGCAGCTGCGAGCCGCCGGGGTCGCCTAGCGTACCGAACTCCTCTACCTAGACCGCCCGTTGCAGCAGAATCCTCCTGGCCGCCGCCTGTTGCCGTGGCCGATTCCGTGGTCGCTCTCCGCACGATTCCCCCTGGCTCAACTGGCATTCAGAACTCCTGCACCCCTCAAGACTTCACGCTACGACGCCCCCGCGAAAAGAAACACCGGGCAACTCCCGCCGACCCATCGGCCCGGACGACTGGCGGCAGCGAAACAGCCTGCCAGGGGGTTCAGTTGTGCCGGTTCCGCTGGTAGCGCATTCTCCCGGCCACTCGGAGCGGTCGGGACAATGAATGACGGCGACACAGTTCCTCGGCATCGAGTGCCCGTGGCAGAGGTGCCGAACGCCCAGTGCCCCACCCGGCCGTGGTGGTCGACGGGGCACCAGACGCTTCGGCGTTCACCGGTCCGGGTCGTGCAGGCTCGCGAGCCCGGTGACCACCGCGTACACGCGAGGAGCGGCCTCGGCCGGACGCCCTACAGACACGCGACAGAGCGAGGGCCGCAGGTCGGAGCGGGAGGTCGACGGCACCGACTTCCCACTCCGGCCTGCCTCCCGAACCGACCTGCTGGCTTCCTGCCTGGCTCCGTTGCGGCGGGCCGCCGATGGTCTGCCGCAACGCACCGGACGGAAGTGACGGCGCCGGTCCGTGTCCCCTGCCCTGACCCGCCGCCGCCCGGACGGGCATGAGCGCCCGTCCGGCCGGTGCGCGAGCCAGTGATCGGCGGGGCCCCGTGGAGGCGCACCAGGTGTTTGGTCAGCAGATGATGACCGCACCGGTCAGGGCCGTGCACGAGGCCGAGGCGGAGTTGTTGCTCGGGTCGGGGTCCGGGTCGGTGCCCGTGATGGTCGCGGTGGCGGTGAGCGCGCCGAGCGCGAGCAGGCCGACCTGCGCGGTCAGGGTCGGGACGAAGCCCTGCCCGTCCGGCATCCCCGTCAGATCACAGGTCAGGGTCTTGGCGGTGTTGTCGTACGCGCAGCCGGAGAGGTCGACGCTCGCGCTGGTCGTCCGGGACGGAAGCTGCACGACGGCGGTCACCGTGCCCGCCGCCCGGTTGGGCCCGGCGTTGCCGAAGAAGACGCGGTAGGTGACGGCCCCGGGGGCGCCCGAGGCCGTCACCGTGGCGTAGAGATCGGCAGGTCCGACGGCCTGCGCAGGCTGCGCGAGAGCGAGCAGCCCGCCGGCGAGCAGGAAGGCGAACGGGGCGGCCGCACGGGTACGGAACAGGCGCATGGAGAGCTCCTTCGGCAGGGCGCGTGTGATGACAGATGACAGCTGGGGCGCATCAGCGCGCGTCAGAGACTGCCAGTAGCCGGTTGCCCGGCAGGAGGCGCTCGGCAATGCGGCCTGATCCGGTCGGCGAGTGGCCGAAGTCCTCCCCGGGTGCGGAACACCTTCCTGGGCGCCGAGGGCGCCCGTTCGAAGACCGCCCCACCCCCGGAACCCGTCAGAGCGGGTCGGCCGTCCGGTAGACCGAGACGTGGGAACGCGACTCCGCGGTGAACTCCCCTCCCACCCAGTCGGCATGCCTGGACTCCAGTGTCATTCCGGCCAGCTCGGCCATCAGATCGAGCTCGGCCGGCCAGATGTAGCGGTGCGGGCTGCGGAACACCTGGGCGTCACGGCCGCCCTCGGCGTCGAACCGGAAGTGGTGCGAAACGACCTGCTGACGCAGGACGTCGTAGGTGTCGAGCCCGATATAGCCCCTCGCCGACTCCCACACCATGGCTTGCTGGCCGGGTGGCAGCTTTCGGAGTTCGGGGACCCACAGCTCGACGACAAATCGTCCACCCGGCGCGAGGTGGCGTGCGGCGTTCCGGAAGCAGGCGACCTGCTCGGCCTGTGTGAGCAGGTTCGAGATGGTGTTGTAGACGAGATAGACGAGCTGGAAGCTGCCGGGGACCCGTGCAGTGGCCATGTCGCCGACGACGACCGGAATGGTCGCCTCGTCCGCCTTGGCGCGGAGCCGATCGAGCATCGGATTCGACAGCTCGATACCGCTGACCGGGACTCCCCGCGCCGCGAGCGGCAACGCCACCCGCCCCGTCCCGATGGCGAACTCCAGTGCCCGCCCACCCTCGGCGAGCTCCACGAGGCGGTCCACTGTCGGCCCCAGCACCGTCGGCGCGAACATGCCGGACCCAGGGGTGTCATAGCTCAGAGCGGCATGGTCGTCCCAGATCTCATTTTGAAGCATGGTCAGCGATGATGAACCACACCACTGCCATGGGAAGGTCAATGTCCTTTTAATGCTCCAAACATGATTGCACGTCACTAAATAGCTGTTGTCGTTCCGTTCTTGAGGGGCATCGATCGAACTGGTGTCTTGCATCGGGCGAGCTGCCTGTCGGCCGTGGGCCGACCCCTTGTGAACAGGACCCGAGCCCGGCTGGGGCGGGGCTTCCTCGCACTGTTTCTGAGGCTCGGTCCAGCTGGAGGAAAACTGCGTCCGGCGCCCAACTCGTGCACCTGAGTGGCACTATGCACGGGGGTGTGGTCCTGGTGCGGGCCGGGTGCGACGTCAGGGGGACGAGATGATCACTGGGCTGGTTGTGGAGACCGGCGGGTTCGAGCTGGTCGTCGGCGGGGAGGGGATCGGTCCGCGCAGGCTGCTGCAGGACTCCGACGTCGCCTGGTTGACCGCGGTCGCGGGCCGGTACGTGGACGCGGTGCGCGGCGGCTCCCGGCGGGAGGTACTGCTCGCGCTGGGACGGGAGTTGTACGGGTGGCTGGACGGGGACCGCCGCCGGTTGACCCGGTTGCTGGACGAGGCTCCGGTGCCGGTGTTGTTCGAGGTCCGGGGGCCGAGGAGGCCGTCGGCCGCGGAGTGGGCGTTGTTGCGGGCCCCGTTCGAACTGCTGGCGGCTCCCGGGGGCGGGTTCCTCGTGGAGGAGCCCGAGCAGTTCGCGGTGGTGCGGCGGCTCGGCCGCCCGGGCCCGGCGGATGCCCTGGACGACCGGCGGCTGGGGGTCGCGTTCATGGCCTCGTCCCCCCGGGGGCAGAACGAACTGGATTACGAGGCGGAGGAGTTGGCGATCCTCGGGGCTGTCGGGGAGACGGGCCTGGACCTGGTGGTCGAGGACTCGGGCAATCCCGAGCGCCTGGGTGTGCGGCTGTCGGAGCTGGGGGGCATGCCGGTGGTCCACCTGTCGTGCCACGGGCTGCACAACTGGCGCGAGCGCCCCGGGGATCGCCCCACGCCGGTCCTGCTGCTGGAGGACGATCTGGGGCAGGGGCGTCCGACCAGTGCGAAGGAGTTGGTGGGCCTGCTGACGCCCCGGCCGCGGCTGGCGTTCGTGTCGGCCTGCCTGACGGCCACCGGCGCGGATGTCGGCGGGCACCTTCCCGCGGGCGCGGGGCGCCGCGGCGCCCCGGGCACCGGTGCGGGGGCGGCGGTGGCGCACTCGCTGGCCACGGAGCTGGTGGCCGCCGGGATTCCCGCGGTGATCGGCTGGGACGGCTCGGTCAGCGACCGGGCCGCCACCCTGTTCGCCGAGCACCTGTACGCCCGGCTCGGCCTCCGCGTCACCGTGGCGGAGGCGGTGGCCGCCGCCCGCCGCGAACTGCTGGAGTCCCCCGACGAGCACGTGCGCGCGGACTGGCACCTGGCACGGCTGTGGCTGGGGCCCGCGGGCGGCGGCCCGCTCGTCGCGGGAACCGTCAAGCGCCGGATGGCGCCCGCGCACCACGCGACCACGACGTTCCTGGGCAGCAAGCACGACGTCCCGGTCGCGGCAGCGGGGATGTTCGTCGGCCGACGCCCGGAACTCCAGCAGGCGCTGCGGGCCCTGCGCGGCCGGCGGCACGGGGGCGTGCTGCTCCACGGGCAGGGCAGGCTGGGCAAGTCGAGCCTGGCCGCCCGGATCGCCGACCGCCTCCCCGACCGGGCCGTCGCGGTCGTGTTCGGCGACTACACCCGGGCAGCGGTCCTCGACGCCGTTGCCACAGCCGTCGAACCGTTTCCCGACGCCCGCGACCTGCTCAGGGACAGGCGCGCCGACGTCCGCGAGCATCCGGACCGCTTCAGAGCGCTCCTGGTCGACCTGCTGGCCGGGCCGTGCGCCCAGGCCCAGGGCACCCGCAGGCCCCTCCTGCTGGTCGTCGACGACCTCGAACAGATCCTGACCGCCCACCCCGACGGCCCGCACCGGGTCGACAACGCACACAACGAGGTGCTCGCCGACGTCATCTCCGCGTTCGACCCGGCCACCACCGACAGCCGGCTCCTGCTCACCAGCCGCTACACCTTCACTCTCGACGGGCTGGAGAGGCGCCTGGAGCCGGTCCAGCTCCAACCGCTCTCCCCGGCCGCCCGGCACAAGCTCCGCCGCCGCCAGCAGGACCTGGCCACCACCGAGAACCGCCTCCCGGACACCGAACCGGCCCGGCGAACGGATCTGGCCCGACGGGCCATGGAGGTCAGCCGCGGCAATCCCGGCCTGCAGGACCTGATTGTGCTGCGCCTGGTCTACGGCGAGCACGTCGACCCGGCCCGCGCCGAGGCCGCCATCGCCGCGATGGAGAACTACCTGCGCCAGGGCGACCCCGCCGACGATCCCGACCTGGCCGCGTTCCTGGAGAACCTGGCCCTGGACACCCTCCTCCAGCAGGCCGGCCCCGCCCACCAAGACCTGCTGCGGGCCTGCACCCTGTTCACCCTCCCCGTCCCACAACCCGTCGTCGACACCCTCGCCGAAGCAGTCGGCGGATCGGCCTCCCGTCTGCGCGGCCTCGGCCTCCTGGACGCCTACCCGGACGACTACCACCGACCCACGACCGCCGTGGCCGTCAACGCCCTCGCCGCCGGACACCTCACCCCCCTCAGCCCCGACGAACGCACCACCCTGGCCGCCCTCGCCGTCGAACCCCTCCACACCCGATGGGGCGGACCCTCACCCCGCCCTCGCCGCAGCACCGACCTGGACCTGCAGCTGACCCGCCTCGCACTGGACGCCGACAACCCCGCCGTCACCGCCGACTGCGCCGCGAAGGCCGTGTCCGCCCTGCGCCGGGGCCCGGCCTCCGCCGCCGCCGCACTCGGCCAGCGTGCCATCGCCCTCCTCGACCGCCACCACCACCCCGTCCCCCTGCCCCTGCTGCGCGCCGTCGCCGACGCGGCTGTCACCAGCGGCGACGGCGAGCGTGCCGACACCCTCCTGCACCGCGCCGTCCAGCAGATCCAGACCGACCCGCAGCACACCGACCCGGCAAACCACGCGGCAGTCCTCCACGACCACGCCAACCGCCTGCTCACCCGCGGCGAGACCGGACAGGCCGAGACCCTCCTCCACCAGGCCCGGCAACTGTTCACCGACCTCGGCGACACCCGCTCCGCCGCGATCACCTGGGGGCAGATCGCGGACATCCTGCAACAGCGCGGGGAGGTGGAGGAGGCCCTGCGGATCCGCCGCGAGGTCGAACTACCGGAATACCAGCGGATCGGCGACACCCGCTCCACCGCAATCACCTGGGGGCAGATCGCGGACATCCTGCAACAGCGCGGGGAGGTGGAGGAGGCCCTGCGGATCCGCCACGAGGTCCAACTGCCGGAATACCAGCGGATCGGCGACACCCGCTCCGCCGCGATCACCTGGGGAAAGATCGCGGACATCCTGCAACAACGCGGGGAAGCCGACGAGGCCCTGCGGATCCGCCGCGAGGTCGAACTACCGGAGTACCAGCGGATCGGCGACACCCGCTCCGCCGCGATCGCCTGGGGGCAGATCGCGGACATCCTGCAGCAGCGCGGGGACGTCGACGAGGCCCTGCGAATCCGCCACGAGGTCGAACTACCTGCCTTCGAGCGGATCGGCGACACCCGCTCCGCCGCGATCGCCTGGGGAAAGATCGCGGACATCCTGCAACAACGCGGGGAAGTCGACGAGGCCCTGCGGATCCGCCACGAGGTCCAACTGCCAGCCTTCGAGCGGATCGGCGACACCCGCTTCACTGCGGCCACCTGGGGGCAGATCGCAGATGTCCTGCAGCAGCGCGGGGAGATGGAGGAGGCCCTGCGGATCCGCCGCGAGGTCCAACTGCCGGAGTACCAGCGGATCGGCGACACCCGCTCCACCGCGATCGCCTGGGGGCAGATCGCGGACATCCTGCAGCAGCGCGGGGAAGTCGACGAGGCCCTGCGGATCCGCCACGAGATCGAACTACCTGCCTTCGAGGGGGTCGGCGACACCCGCTCCACCGCGATCACCTGGGGAAAGATCGGGGATGTCCTGCAGCAGCGCGGGGACGTCGACGAGGCCCTGCGGATCCGCCACGAGGTCCAACTGCCGGCCTTCGAGCGGGTCAGCGACACCCGCGAAGCCGCAGTCACCTGGGGGCAGATCGCGGACATCCTGCAGCAGCGCGGGGAAGTCGACGAGGCCCTGCGGATCCGCCACGAGATCGAACTGCCGGCCTTCGAACGGATCGGCGACACCCGCTCCACCGCGATCACCTGGGGAAAGATCGCGCACATCCTGCAGCAGCGCGGTCAGGCCGGCGAAGCCGTTGAGCTGCAGCTGAAGCGCTTGGAAGTCAATGAACGGCTCGGCGATATCGACGGCATCGCAGCAGCGAACTGGGACCTGGCCAGAATCGACCTGGACGGTGGGGACCTCCACGCAGCGGTGCCGAGGCTGGTCACCTCGTTCCAGCACTTCCTGGAACTACAACGGCCGGACGGTATCGCGGTCGTCGGGATCACTCTGGGGCAGGTGATGCTGGCCTCAGGTGCACGGGCTCAGGCCCGACAAGTGCTCCAGGCCTGCCGAGCCGCTGCCGCTGTGATCGGCGCAGCAGACATCGTGTTCCAGGCCGAGCAGCTCATGGAAACCATCAGCGACGAAGACGAGGAATCATGATCATCGAGATTGTCGGCCCGGAAGCCGAAGCCGCCCGGAAGAGTATTTCAGCGATCACCGCCGACTGGGGCCACCCCGCCGACACCACTGCGTCGAGCGCAACGGTGACCGGCTCGAACACCAAGGGCGTCGACCCCGTGGCGGTGACGGCACTGCTCCTGTCCGTGCCCTCCGCCGTGCTCGCGGTCGCAGACATCGCCGATCGGATCCGCAAGCGGCGCCGCGCCGGCGAACTCATCGAACGAGCGGGACAACTCTCCACCGGGCAGACGACGGTACGGCTCGTCCACGCGGACCGCTCCGTCGACTTCGCCACCCTCACCCCCGACCAGCTCCTGGACCTCATCGCCGACGAACCCCCGACGGACTGAACTCCGGGAACCGACGCCCCGGGCCGCGGTCGGCCCCGCAGCTTTCCCGCAACCGTACCGCCGCCAGGCAGAGGAGGCGCATTGGGCGGTCGAGCACCGGGGCACACCGGAAAGGCGCACTGCGGGCGTACCCCTGGCGTGCACGAACCCCTTCCCGCGATCAGGCCGATCGGGTGACCGTCAGGCATGAAGGCAGGACTCCTTGGTAGCTCAGTGGGTTTCTGCACCAACGAGTCCTCCAGGGGGCTCTGTTGTCGTATTTCCACGGCATCGCGGAGGCGGGGTCCACTGCGGCCGCTATCGCGTGTGACTGCGTGGCTCACAGGTTCGGGAACGCCGGCGACCACCCGGTCCGCGAGCGCCGCTACCCGTCCGACATGTCGGACGCCGAGTAGGGGGTGGCCAGGCCGCTGCTTCGGCATCGGGCTGGCTGCGCGGCCGGGGCGGCCAGCCTGCGGCGTACTGCCACCGGCGATACTTGATGCGATCCGCTGTCCCGTCGACAACGGCACGAAGTGGAGAGCGATCCCGATCGACTTCCCGCCGTGGGACCGCGTCTACGCGTTCTTCCGCCGCCGGCGCGACCACGGCCTGGTCAAGGAGTTCCACGACCGGCTCCGCCGCCAGGTTCGCGAACAGGCCGGGCGGGATCCCGAGCCGAGCGCGGTCAAGGCCGACGCCGTTGTCGGCGCCGGCAGCCGCGGCTTCGACGGCGGCAAGCCCATCAACGGGGGCGCGCCGGGGCCCGCGCCGAGGGGGCGCGGGCGGCCCCGGCGGACCGCAAGCGGCACGTCGTGGTCGACACGCTCGGACAGCTGCTCGCGGTGATGGTCACGGCCGCAGATGTCGGCGACCGTGCCGCCGCCCAGGTGCTGCTCGGCCGGGTCGCTGCCACACACCGCCGGCTGACCCTAGTCCGGGCAGATGGCGGCCACAACGGCAGCCTCGTCGAGAACAGCCTCGCCGTTCTCGCCGTGATGCCGGCCATCGTCAAGCGCAGCGACGACACCTTCGAAGGCGCCGCGACGGCGGAGCAGAGGTGGGACCAAGCGCTGAAGCACGGCTGCCGTGAGGACGGAGTGGGAAGTCGACGGAGCCGACTTCCCACTCTCCACCACGCAGCCCGACCTGTTGACCTATGTCCGGGACGAACGGGAGGAGGCGATGCCTGCCGGGGGTCAGTGAGGCGATTACGAGAGTGGCCCGGTCCCCCTGGGCCACTCGTCGGAGCGGCTGCCCCTCGTCCAGTTCCTGCGGCGGTACTGCCGCCCGTACGCGTCTCACACCTGGCGGACGGCCGCACGGGCCTGCGGTTTTCCCCGAGGGCATGATCCCAGTCAGAATGGAGAGCCCGGATTGGGGGCGGTGGTGGCCCGGACTGATTCCGACACACACTGGCTCCCGTCCCACGCGAAGCGCAGGAATCAGAGACCGGAACTCCCGAGGCCCCCTGTCGAGGTGGGACGTGTTCAACAGTGTACGTACCGTGATGACCTTCGCCGCAGACCCCGAGGCGTCGGCCCGGTGGTGGGGTCAGCTCCTGGACGTCCCCGTGAAGACGGACGTCAGCGGCACCGGGGCGGTCTACGCCTGGGTGGAGATCGGTGGGGTCGAGGTCGGTTTCCATCCGGTGGACGACGAGCGAAACCCCCGGGGCGGCAGCCCTGTCGTGTACTGGGGCGTGGACGACGTCGACCGGGTCCGGGACCGGCTGCTGGCGGCCGGCTGCGAACACCACCGGGGCCCGCTGACCATCGAGCCCGGACGCAGGATCGCCCAGCTGCGCGACCCGTTCGGCACCATCGTCGGCATCGAGGGCCCGTAGAACGCACCGAAGGCCCGACACGAAGTCAGTCGGCCGGATCGCGTTGACCTGCATGGACTGGATTGAGCAAGACGACTGCGGGTCACCCCGGCGTCCGTCAGGCCGCCGGGGTGTGGTGAGCACAGTGCCGGCTTCGAGTCCCACAACTGCAGCTCAGGAAGAATGAGAACTTTTCATCCTGAATTCGCAGGTGGGATGGGGTGGCCTGGGGTCGGTCAGGTCCGAGGCGCGGCCGGGTTTGGCCGCCGAGATCCACAGCAGGTTCCCGCGCTCGTCGGTGACGGCCAGGACCAACAGCCCGTGGGCCTTGTGCTTCCCGAAGTAGTTGCGCCGACTCTGTCTACCGATGCGGCGTCTGGTGCGCACCCGAGCTCGCCGTGCTCCCGACGGCCGCCGACCCGGCGGGCACCTGCCCAGGAGCTCGGCACCGCGCAGACGGTCGGTGATGCCCGCATCCGCAAAGATGCTGAGTCCGTAGCCGGCCCTACTCGGCGTCCTGTGCTTCGATCAGGTCGAGGTCGCGGACGCAGAAGCCGTGGTGTTCGAAGGTCTCGTTGAGCACCGTGGCGAGGCACTGCCGCACCAAGCGGCCCCGGGCGTACGGCGGCCAGACATCGTCGTCGGGCACCGGCGCTCGCTCTGCGAGCTGCACGGCGGTGACCTCGTCGAGCCAGGCCTCGATCTCGGCGGCCTGCGCGTCACGCACGCTCACGATCTCGTCGAGGGTCGGATCGAGCGAGAGGTCAAGCCCGTGCGCTCCACGGTAGGGCTCGACGGTCGTCCCGATGCCTATCGGTGTGAACAGCTCCGTCGAGCCCAGGCAGCAGCGGCGGAACCACGAGTCGTGGACGAAGACCAGGTGGCGCATCGTCTGCACCGCCGACCACTCGTCGTTCACGCTGCGGCGCTCGATGCCGGGCCTGCGGCGGATTCGCTCGACCGTGGCGGCCCAGCCGGCATGGAGCTGACGCGATGCCTCGCGCAGATCGTCAGGGTCCTCGGAGCGGATCAGCACCCGCACCGGATGACGCCGGTCGAGCTCTGCCTCGACGTACTCGCCGACCTCGACACCGTTGACCACGAGGTTGGCGACGAGCCCGTCGATCACGGCATCCTGCATGACGACGCCGATCAGGCGTGCCCCGCTCAGATCGCACTCGCGGAACTCCACACCGTGCAGATCCTCGTCCACATATCGCGTCATGCCCCGCATACTAGATCCGAGCACCGACAAGCCGGCCTCCCCGCAACTGCTCGACTTCGCTGTCGACGAAATCCCACCCGCCCAAAAGCCAGACCCCCACCCGGGCTTGCTGCGGTTCGTCGACCTCTTCGGAGTCGTCGATGCCGATCAGGAACTCGCGTCCATCGTCGAACAGGCCGTACTCGGCGGCCATCCGCATCCGCCCGGCATTGAGAACTTTTCATCTTGAATTCGCAGGTGGGATGGTGTGGCCTGGGGCCAGCCGGCCGGTCGGCCGAGTCGGGTCACTCGTCCGTGTCTGACGGCATCGTCCAGTTTTGCAGCCCCCTACGATCGGCGGCGGAGCTTGGCGGACTTCTCCCGCCGCACGCCGTCCACGGGTGCTGGGGGTCCGGAGTGGGAAGTCGACGGAGTCGACTTCCCACTCCCCCGAGGCCCGAACCGACCTGCTGGCTTCCGGTCTGGCGAGGACTCGATGCTTGCAGGTGGGCGCCGCGGGTGAGGGCGTCGAGGGCGTGGGTGGTGCGGCGGTGGTGGTCGGGTTGCATGTTGTCGGCGAGTTGGGCGCGGTGGAGCCAGTGGGCGGCGGTGACGGTGTGCGGGGGTCGGTGGCGGGCGACGGTGGATTCCTGGGCGGGGCTGAGGCGTCCGCCCCAGTGGACGAGGTGGAGGGCCTCGGGGAGGAGTCGGGTGGGGGTGTGGTCGGTGGCGAGGATCTTGCGCAGGGGCAGGACCAGGCCGGTCTGGGTGTCGGTGTGGCGGCGGGCGGCGTGG
>NZ_JODS01000017.1 GCF_000718025.1 Kitasatospora purpeofusca | reverse complement strand
GGGGGAGGGGGAGGGGGAGGGGGAGGGGGAGGGATCAGACGATGGTGATCCTGAACGTGCGGCTGTTGTTGCCCGGCGTCGGGTCGTCCGGGAGCTCGGCCTCGACGGTGCCGTCCAGCACCTCGGGGTCCATGCCGGAGGCGACCGAGATCCGCACCTCGGCGGTGACGGAGGCACCCGGCGCCAGGCCGGCCGGGACGGCGCAGGCGACGGTGTGGCCGAAGGGCAGCGTGGAACAGGTCGCGCCGGAGGACGTTCCGGTGCCCACCACCCCCGGCGGCAGGTGCACGTACAGCGTGAACGGTACGGCGGTCGCGGTTCCGCCGGCGTTGGTCACCGCCGGGTGCAGCAGGGTGGAGTCGCCGTCGGCCACCGGGGCGGGGTCGGCGGCCGAGACCACGAGGTCCGCGCCGGCCGCGCACGTGTCGGCGGCCGCCGCCGGACCGGCGGCCAGGACCACTGCCGCGCACGCCGCCCGCAGGGCCCTGGAAAGCAGCAGTCGGGACATCACGCTCACCCAATTTCGTTCGGTACCCGCCGGACCACGGCTCGGGACCGGCGGCAGGCCCGGCCGGGCCTGCCACGGCCAGCATCGGTGCCCCGCCGCGCCGCCGGAGCGGGACACGGCGGGGCACGACGGGGCACCGCCCGTACGGGTGACCCCGCGGGCCGCCCGGTGCGGGACCGTCAGACGGTGGCCTCACCGGCGCCGGGCCGCTGGTTCTTCGCGTCGACGATCGCCCGGGTCACGATCGTCGTGCGCTCCACCACGGTGCCGGGCTTGACGCCGTCGAACTCCCGGACCTGCACGCCGCGGCTGCCGACGTACTGGTGGCTCTCCCGGTCGAAGATCCACTCCGATCGCACGCCGGTCTGCGGGTCGAGCCGCGCCAGCGCGATCCCGTCCCGGCCGGAGACGTCCTGCGCGTGCTCGACCACCACGACGCCCGGGATCCTGCCCGCGGCCTCGTAGAGCGCGGCGGCGAGCGCGGAGGGCACCAGTTGCTCGCGGATGACGGAGCCGATCTCGTTGAACGCCTGCTGGTCGTGGTCCCGGTCGCCGCTCACCGTCGCGTAGACGGACTTCAACAGGGCCCCGGGGTCGCTCGGCTGGGCCGCGAGCCACGTGTAGGTCGATTGCATGCGCGGCTCTTTGTTGTCCAGCGTGATACCGCCCTTGTCCTGGTAACCCGGCTCGTCCAGCCAGCCCTTGGTGCCGTCGGGCGACTTCCACACCTCGCGGTCGTGCAGCGGCTGCACCCAGGTGGTGGACTCCCCGGTGTCCACGTTGTTGCGGGTGGACATGAAGGAGACCCGGCTCTTGATGTAGATGAACTGGCCCGGCCCCGGCTGGGGCGTGCTGCGCGCCGTCGCGGCGGCGGCGATCTCGCGGACCGTCGAGGCGAGTTGCACCGTGCTGCCCTCCTCGATCTGCACGACGGGCGCCTTGACCAGCTCAGGGGCGGCCACGGTGTTGGCGCCGGGCGAACCGCCGACGGACACCACCACGGCCAGGGCGGCGGCCGCGGCGACGGGGGCGGCGAACAGCACGGCGCGGCGCAGCGGCCGCCGTGCCGGGGTGGCCGCGGGGGCGTGGTCGGACTGGTGGATCTCGCTCATCAAGTACTCCTCGAGCAGGTCCTGGCGGTCGGCCGCCAGGCGGGGATCGGCCGGCGGCGGCAACAGACGGGCCAGTTCCGCGTGGTCGAGCGGTTCGTTGTGCCGCCACGGGTTGCGGATCATCGGTGCGTCTCCTTGTGCGGCCGGGCCGCAATGCTGCGGCCGCCCTGTACTTGTCCGGGGATCGGGAGCGGTTCCGTGTTCTTCTGCGAGGTGTTCTCCGTGGCGTACTCCGCGCCGTTCTTCGTGCCGTTCTTCGCGGCGAGCTTCCGCGCGGCGCGCAGTTCGTCGTCCGCGAGCTTGCGCAGCCGGGTGCGGGCCCGCGAGAGGCGCGAGCGCACGGTGCCGACGGGAATGCCGAGGGTGGCCGCCGCCTCGGCGTAGCCGAGCCCGGACCAGACACAGAGCGCGAAGACCTCGCGCTCCGAGCGCCGCAGCCGCCCCAGGGCCTTCCGGGCGGCCGCGAGCTGCTCGGAGTCGGCCATCCGGCCGACGAGTTCGTCGGCGAAGTCGGGCACCGGATCGGCCACGGGCATCCGGGCCATCGCCAGGTTGTGGCGGCGCGCGGCACGCGTCGTGTTGCGCAGCACATTGACGGCGATGCCCATGAGCCACGGCCGTGGACTGTCGCCCTCGTCGCGCAGCTTCCCGCGCAGGCGCCAGGCCTCCAGGAAGGTCAGCGACACCACGTCCTCGGCGAGCGCCCAGTTCCCGGTCACACGCACGGCATGGCGGTACACCAGGGAGGAGTGCTCCCGGAAGAGCTCGCGAAATGCTTCGGGTTCCCCGGCTCGGAGCCGGGAGTGCGGATGGTTCACGTCAAGCCTTGTCCGGGCGGACCGGCCGGTTCCTGTGACGCGCGTCACCGGCGGCGCCCCCAGGGAAGTCCCCCACGCTGCCGATCATGCAGCACGGCCCATCACCCACCACCTCCGGTCCAGGTCGGGAGACTTCGGCTGTGGGTGTCAGGGTGTCGGACGGCCTACGTGGCGACAGTTCTATGGAGTGTGCGAACGACCCCTCATTGCCTGTCAATGCTCGGCGGAATCATGTGCTTTCGAACCGTGGCCGTGCCGTGCGCGCGGGTCTCCAGCTGGCCCTGCGGCTGGCCATGCACTCAGTGGTGTCCTCCAGATCGGCACCGACACCTCACAGTCCGGCGCGGTCGCCATCCCGGGGAACGATCTCGCGAACGCGGGAGCAGTCAACCGGGGCGCCGAAGCCAGTGGTTCCGTCACCGTCGGCGGGGAGGACTGGCCGGGACGGGAACCGGACGCCGCCCGCAGGGCCCGGTACTCCCGGACGACCCGGCACCGGCCGCCGAAGCCCGTCGACTCCCACCCGGGACTACGGTGTGGCAGTGGTCGGTTCGGTGGGGGGCTTCAGGCAGGGGGTGGTGATGCCCAGGACCATACGGTTGTCGCCGGCGGTGCTGGAGACGTCGACGACGTACCGGCTCCCGGGATGGCGTGCGATGACGGTGGAGTTCGGCTCGCTGGCGGGCGTCTCCTGGTAGGCGGAGATCTTGAGCCCTTCGCCGGTGAGGAGGTCCCTGACCTTGCGGACCACCTCGTTGTGCTGAGCGTTCGGGACGTAGCTGTGCACCGCGTAGAACAGGGTGTAGCGGTCGTCGGGTGCGGATTCCCCCTTCTTGCCGACACAGGGCGAGAAGAGCGGGTCGACCGGCTCTGCGTTGATCGTGATGCCGGCGCTCTGCGCCAGGTGCTCGGTGATCTGCTGCGCCCAGCTGAGTGCGTCGTCACGGGACTTGACCGGCAGCGGGGCGTCCTTGCCGGAGTCGGTGTTTGCCATGCAGGCTCCAAGACTTGAGACCGTCAGGGTCGCCGCAACGAGATACCTCAGTGCCGTGGCGGCCGGGCGGATGGGTGGGCGAGTCATGAGTTCTCCCGGACGGGGGCTCAGTGGGGGATCGAGCCCCAGAGCGGGTCTTCCTTGGGGGTCGTGGCGGGTTTCCGGCCGGCGATGATCTTGCCTTGGTTGATCACGCTCTGTGAATCGTCGGCCCAGTAGCCGCCGTGCCCGGAAGTGTCGATGTTGATGTTGTGACCTCCGAATCCCACGATGTGGGGGCTTGGCCCCAGGGAGAATCCGCCGACCAGGCGGGTGGCGTCGTCGGTGGCTTCCCCGATCCAGAGGTGGTCCGGACTGACTGTCAGCTGGTCTGCGGTCAGGACCCCCATGCCCGGACTGCCGAGCGTTACGATGTCGTCGGCCTGGAGGCCGCCCTTCTCACTGTCGGCGACGCCGACGGCGAAGCTGCCGTAGCTGTGGGCGATGTAGCTGAGGTGCGTCCTTGGCTCGCCGTGTGCCACCCTGAGCCCGTCGGAGAAGCGGCGCATGTCATCTGCGGCATCGAGGCCGCGCATGGGGTTGGCGGCCTTTGTGATGCTCTCCGGGGTGTCGTAGCCGAGATAGGAGATCACGGCAACGGTCTCGCCCTCCTTCGTGGACGCGCTGGCATATCTCTGAAGTTTGCGTATGTGGTCGATCTGACCAGGGACGCCCGGCAGCTCGGTGTTGGTCCCGGGTACGAAGACGGAGGTGTGGGTGGCCTTGTCCGGGTTGCCCGTCGAGACGATGGCGCGTCCGTCTCCGCCGTAGGCCTCGGGATCGATCCCGAGGAGGAACATCTGGTGATTCTCGTCCTTCGCGTCGGCAGTGTCCTCCAGCTTCTTCTTGATCTCGGCCAGTGCTGCCTTGCGCTTGTCGTAGGTCGCTTGGTCAAGACCGAGCGATGCAGGGCTGCCGGCCTGCAGAGCATCGAGTTTCTGGTCCAGCACGAGTCGGTTGGCTTCGTCGCGGGCGGTGGCTGGCAGGCCGTCCAGATTCCCGATCCTGACTGCGTCCAGAGCGAGATAGGTCTCCTGTTGGTCGGGCGTGAGCCCCTTCCACCACTCGGCGTTCTTCTGCGGGTCCTTGCCGTCCGGGATGTAGGACTCGGCCAGGCCCAGATCCTTCATCACGTCTGCGGCATCGGTGCGTGTCTCGGCGACTGCGCCGTTGGCCCGCCGGTCGTCAAGGATGTCCCCGCCCAAGCGCCCGAGGGCGGTGTTGCCCTGGTCGCTCGCCGCCTGGGCGTCCTTCAGAGCCTGGTCGATCCGGGACTGGTAACCAGCCTTGAGGCCCATGAGGGTGCGGCGGGCGCTCTGGGCATCCGGGTCGTTGCGGTCCTCCGGGAGCTCCGGCGTGAGGTCGACCCTCCCGTCGGCCGAGACCGTCAGACCGGAGTCCTGTGCGCGGTGCACCGCGTTCGTCAGGTTCGTCTGCGCTTGGTAGATCCGGTCGGCGACCGTGTTCAGTGTCAGCGCGACCGTCTCTGCTTCCACTCGGACCACGTCCAGTTGTTGCTCGGTGCGCGCCATGAATGGGAATGCCACCCGGGCATCGGCCCCCTCCCACTGCTGGTGGAGGGGCCCATTCACCTGGTTGCGGTGGCGTGAGCCCACCGTCTCCGCCGTGTGCGCCAGCGCCTTCCACTTCCTCGCGACCTCGCGCAACCCCTGTGGGTCGAACTTCAGCAGCAGTTCGTAGGGGTTGCTCACGGCTTTGCCCCCTGCTGGCTCCAGACACCGGCCGCCGTCAGCTCGTTCTGGTTGTGAGCGGTGGCGTTCGCATCGAGGTTGCTTCCCGTGGCGACGATCCGCTGTTGGAGCGCCGAGAGCGGAGCGCTCCAACTGCTTCCCAACTGTCCGAGCCCGGCGGCGATCGACCAACCCACGAGCTGACCGCTCGTTGTCGTGGCCGAGGTCAGCGCGGCCTGGACAGGGGTACGGAGCTCTTCCGCGAGCCCCTTGGCGACCTGCGCCGACGCATGCAGTCCCTGCACGACGACTTTGACGTCTGCCAATGCAATCTCCCCCCGGAGTCAAAGGCCGATGCGGCCCCCAGCCACACCGAAAGATCGGAGACCACCATACGCTGTGCATTCGTTCGAATACTCCGAGGGGCGGCCCTCGCCGTGTTTATCGCCCTGCGGGTGCCCGGCGGAGCGGCTCCGCCACGCCGGGGGCCGGCGGGGCGGAGGGGGCGGTCTCGGGGACCGTCAGGGGGCGTACCAGCGGTGGTCGTCGGTGCTGCCTCCGGGGACGATGCAGTCGTAGAGCCACGTTGTGCGGTTGCCTTGGTCGGTGCCATTGGCGGCCACGCCGTCGACGTCGAGGCACTTCCCGGTCTTGTAGTTGACGAGCAGCTTCGGGCCGGTGTCCCCGTACGGCCACGGGAGTCGGTACCACTCCTGGTTGTCGCGGTCGAGGATGCAGCCGTGCAGGCGGATCTCGGTTCCGTTGGGCAGATCGCCGCCCTCGCCCGGGACGTCCAGGCACAGGAAGGCGCTCAGGTTGTTCTCGATGACGAACTTGTCCAACTCCACTTGGACACCGTTCGGGTATGTGTAGGTGAAGGATCCAGTGCCAACGAGGTCCCAGTACTGGTTGTCGCCCGAGGCACACTCGTATACCCCGACCCGGTCGCCGGGAGACGGCACCCCGTAGCCCGGTACGTCCAGGCATGCGGACGTCGTGGCGTTGATGACGAACACCTGGGGGTGGAAGATGTTCGCGTTCGCGGGCGGCGCGGCGACGGCCAGCGCGAGCAGCGCGGCGCCGAGCAGCGCGAGCAGGCGGGCGGGTTTCGACAGGCTACGTTTCATGGCACTCCTCGGATCTGTGCGGGACACGAGCGAGCCGAGGGCTCGTTCCGCGCACAGCCGGGCACGGCCTCCCCCGGGCCGGGTCGCATCCTATGCTCGGCAAGTCCCGTTGCAGGGGTGCCGATCCGGTCAACAGCGGCCATGGGCCCGGCTCCTGCCGTGGTGTGCGGTCGGGTCAGGTTGTGGCGAGGTGCTGCTTCGGGTCGGTGGCGGGCTCGGTGGTGCCGTGCTGCTCGTCCTCGGGGCGGCCCTGCTTGGGCAGCAGGAAGGTGATCGCGAGGAAGACGGCCAGCAGGCCTGCCTGGACGATCAGTGCGCGGTGGAATCCGCCGGTGAAGTCGCCGGTCTCGGCCCGGGCGAAGAAGACCGAACCGAAGACCGCGACGCCGATGGAGCCGCCGACGGCCTGGACGGCGGAGAGGACGCCGGAGGCGGAGCCGATCTCCTCGTCGTCGACCGCGGCCAGGACGAAGCTGAACAGGGCGGCGATCACCATGCCGGCGCCGATGCCCGCCACCGCCACGCCGGGGACGATGGCCCAGATCGAGAACGAGGCGGCGTCGAGGCCGTCGAGCTCGAACCACAGCACGGCCGCGCCGGCCAGCTGGACCAGCGGTCCGATCTGCAGCACCTTGCGGCCGATCCGGTCCGCGAGGAACGCGCCGCTGACCGCGCCGCCGATCGCGGTTCCCACGGCGAGGGGCAGGTTGCCGAGGCCCGCCTCGCCGGCGGTGAAGTGGTGGCCGATCTGGAGGAACAGGGTCAGTACGAGCTGGGTGCCGATGAGTCCGCCGAAGAACAGGGCGATGCCGCCGAGGCCGACGGTGAAGGCCGGCTTGCGCAGCAGGCCGGGGGTGACCAGCGGTTCGCGGCCCGCGGCGGCGGTGCGGCGCTGCTGGAGGGCGAAGAGGGCGAAGCCGATCGCCGAGGCGGCCATGGACAGCCAGGTCCAGAGCGGCCAGCCGTTCTCCTGCCCCTGGTTCAGCGGCAGCACCAGCAGGGCGCAGGAGATCGCGACCAGGGCGGCGCCGGTCAGGTCGACCCGTACCGTGCGGTCGCCCGCCTTCCTGGGGACGAACCTCGCGGCGACGACCAGGGCCGCGATTCCGACCGGCAGGTTGATCAGGAAGACCGACCGCCAGCCGAGGCCGAAGAAGTCGCCCTCGATGAGGAAGCCGCCCAGGACCGGGCCGATGATGCCGCCCAGGCCGAGGACGGGACCGAAGATCGCGAACACCTTGGTGAGCTCGGGGCCGGAGAAGTTCTCCCGCAGCAGGCCCAGGCCCTGGGGCAGCAGCATCGCTCCGGCGGTGCCCTGCAGCAGGCGGAAGGCGATCAGCGACCCGATGTTCGGCGCGGCCGCGCACAGCAGCGAGCTCGTGGTGAAGGCCGCGAGTCCGATCAGGAACATCCGGCGGCGGCCGTAGCGGTCGCCGAGCCGGCCGCCGAGGACCAGGCCGGCGCCCAGGGTGAGGGCGTAGCCGCCGATCACCCATTGCAGTCCGACGGAACCGGCGCCGAGGGACTTCTCCAGGTCCGGTCCGGCGACGTTGACGATCGAGGCGTCCAGGAGATCCATGATCTCCGCGACGATCATCACCGCCAGGATCAGCCACCGCCACCGGTAGGGCCCGGTCGCCTCGTCCTGGGCGGGGGACGGGTCATGCACGTCAGATACCTCCATGGTGAAGTAATTCCACCATGAAGGTAAAGTGGTGGCGGTAGGTTGTCAAAGCGGGCCGCCCACCTGGACGCCCGGCAGGAGCGAGGACACTCCGCAGGAGAGAAGAGGTGGCTGGCCCGGTGGAGGAAGCGATCGGCGACGGTGTCGCGGCGCAGCGCGAGCGACTGATGGAAGGGCTGCGGATCTACGGCGGCCACTACGCCGAGCTCAGCCGGCGCTTCGCGGCCTGGCTGGGCCTGCACTCCACCGACGCGACCGCGGTGCTGGAGATCGCCGCCGCCGAGGAGCGCGGGACCCCGCTGTCGCCGGCCCGGCTGAGCGAGCGCATCCCGCTGTCCACGGGTGCCACGACCGCGCTGCTGAACCGCCTCGAAGCGGCCGGGCACATCACCCGCACCCGCGAGCACTCCGACCGGCGCGTCGTCACCCTGCGCGGCGGCCCGCACATCCAGGAGCGGGCGGACGAGTTCTTCGGCCCGCTGGCCGGCCGCCTCGACGCCGCGATGTCGCCCTACCCGCCGCAACTCCTGGAACAGTTCGAGCAGTTCATGGCCGAGCTGAACGCCGCCATGGACGCCCACCTCGCCGCCGGCGACGCACCCGCCGCACAGCGGCCGGGGGACAAGCCCTAGGGTGCGGGGCGTGTCATCGCTGATCGCCGCCGTCGCCGCACGCCAAGAGGCCGCCGACTCCCGCTGATGGAGGGCTGTTGGAGGGCTGATCGGTGCCGCGAACGCGGGGCCCGGGGGCGTGCGGCGACGTACGGCCGGACGGACCTGTCGAGGTCACCCCGGGGGCGTAAGTTCTCACCCGTTCGGCCTGTACGGGTTGCGGGAGCATCCGGTTTTCCACGTTCGTGTGCAAACGTGTGTCGCGTCCGGCCGTCCTCGGAGGCGGTCGGCCAAGGCTATTGACCATCCATCAAGGAGAACCTGAGATGTCGGTTCGTGGAAAGCTCCGCCAGTTCGCCGTGATCGCCACCGTCGCCGCCGCGGCTGCCGTGATCGCGCCGACCGCTGCGGTGGCTCACGGTGGCGGCTCGCAGCCGTCCGCCTCGTCGGGCCTGCAGGCCGGCAACGGTGCGGTCGGCCTCGTCGGCCCGCGCGGCAGCTGGGTGCAGTACTTCGACCGTTCCAACGGCTGATCCCACGCTCCTCGAACGCCCCGGGGCCGCGGCCCCGGGGCGTTCGCGCGCGTCCGGCGGGGCGGTCCGCCGGGCCTCGCGCTGCTTCCACCGGAGGACGCTGCGGAGTGTTGCGCCGGATCGTGCCCGGAGCGTCCGCCCATAGTGCGGTCATGACCTTCTCCCGCACCAGGGCGCTCGCCGCCGCCGTCCTCACGGTCGCGACCCTGACCTCCGTCGCGCTCCCGGCCGGACCGCCGGCCGCCGCCCGCGCCCTCGCCAAGAACCCCTCGCCCGCGCACTCCTGCGTCCGCTCGGACCCCGACGCCGACCCCCGGGCCCGCGAGGTACTCGACATCGCCCGGCAGGTCCAGCAGGAGCTCGACCTGAAGTCGGTGATCCTGCGGGTCACCGTCGACGGCCACGAACTCGTCACCGGCGCCCTCGGCGAGTCGATGACGGGCGTTCCGGCCGAACCCGCCATGCACTTCCGGGCCGGTTCGGTCGCCTTCCCGTTCCTCGGCATCGTCCTGCTTCAGCTCGCCGAGGAGGGCGTGATCGGCCTGGACGACCCGGTCGCCCCCTGGCTGCCCGACCTGCCGCAGGCGGACCGGATCACCCTGCGGATGCTCGGCGACACCACCTCCGGGCTCGCCGACTACGTCACCGACCAGGGCTTCCTGGACGCGCTCGCCGCCGACCCGTTCCGGCACTGGACGCCGGAGGAACTGGTCGCGATCTCCACCGGGAAGAACTTCTGGTACGACCCCGGGACCAATTGGAGCTACTCGCACGCGAACTTCGTCCTGCTCGGCGAGGCGCTGGAGCGGATCACCGGCACCCGGCTGGACCACCTGCTGGAGCAGCGGATCTTCGGGCCGCTCGGCCTGCGCCAGACCGTCAACAGCTTCACTCCCGACATCCCCACCCCGGTGCAGCACGCCTTCACCGCCTCGCGCGGCACGTACGAGGAGTCGACGTTCTGGAACCCGTCCTGGACCACCGCCCCGGGCGCGGTGCTGATCAGCGACATCTGTGACCTGACCCGCTCGGTGGAGGCCGTCGGCACCGGCGCGCTGCTCTCCCCGGAGTCCTTCCGGACCCAACTGAACCCCGGCACCGTCGGCCTGCCCGGTCCGGTGCACGGCTGCCCGCAGGACGTCTGCCTGCCGCAGACCGAGGCCCAGCACTTCGGCCTCGGGGTCATCGTCGACCGGGGCTGGATCCTGTCCAACCCCTCCTTCTTCGGCTACGCGGCGATCGAGGCCTACCTGCCGGACGAGCACCTGGCGATCGCCGTCAGCACGACGCGGAACTGCGCGGCCCCGGACCGCAACACCGCGCAGGAGGTGGCCGGCCGGATCGCCGCCCTGCTCGCCCCGGACCACCCGCTCAACGTCGGCTGATCCGTCGTCGACGGTCCGTGAGCTCCGCCGGGCGGGTGGTCCGGTGGAGCTCCGGGCGTGCTGCCGCGCGCTACCGGGGCACTACCGGGGCGCGGCCAGAGGCGCGGGTACCGGCGCGGGCTCGGGGTCGGTGGCCAGGCGGGCGTGCAGGTGCTCGTCGTGGTACGTCCCGTCGCCGAAGCGGTACGAGGCCCGCAGGGTGCCCTCGGGGAGGTAGCCGCAGTTCAGGGCCAGCCGGCAGGACGCCTCGTTGCCGACCGCGTGGGCGACCTCGATCCGGCGGGCGTCGGCCGTCCGGAAGCCCCAGCTGGTGACGGCCCTGGTGGCGCGGCCGATCAAGCCCCGGCCGCGCCCGGAAGGCGGTGCCCAGTAGCCGATCATCGCCAGGCCGTCCGCGCGGTCGGTCCAGCGCAGGTTGACGCAGCCCAGCAGGGCGCCGTCGGTGGCGTCCAGCACGGCGAACGGCGCGGCCGTGCCCTTGTCCCAGCTGTCCTCGCGGGCCGCCAGCCAGGTCAGGGCGGCGGCGGGGTCGCGGGTCGGGAGCGGGTTCCAGAGGGCGATCAGCGGATCGGCCGCGGCGGCGACCAGGCTGTCCAGCAGTGCGCCCGGCTCGGCGTCGGCCCGCCCCCAGGGTCGGAGCACCGCGTCGCCCAGGTCGAGCGTGGTGCGGCGGAAGGTGCGCGGCTCGACGCTGTCCGCGTCGGCGGGGGTGGGTGCGGGGGCGGGGGCGGAAGGACTCATGGGGGTCTTCCTACCGGGTCGTCAGGCGCGCCGCCAGCGGTTTTCCCTCGGGGCCGGGCCGGGAGCAGGCCCGGCGGGTCAGTGGAAGTCGAAGGCGGGCGCGGTGCCGGTGGCGCGGGCGGCGAGGTGGACCGGCCAGGCGAGGGCGAGGTCCTGCCAGGGGAGGCCGATCGGCGCGAACACGGTGGGCCGGTCGTCCGGCCGGGCCGGGACGGTGCCGCGCAGGACGTCGGCGAACTCGTCGGCGAGGTCCGGGTCCGGGCCGGAGCCGTGCAGGACCCCGGAGGCGGTGGCGAGCGCGCGGTCGTCCACCACGAGCCGGCTCGCGCGCAGCAGGGCGGGGGAGAGCTCGGTCTTGCCGCGCTCGTCGAAGCCGAGGGCGGTCAGGTGCAGACCCGGCCTCAGCACGTCGGCGTCCAGCAGCGGTTCGCGCGACCAGGTGGCGGTGATGACGATGTCCGCAGCCTCGACGGCCGCCCGCGCGGTGGGCACGGCCCGGCCGAGCGCCGCGGCGCGGTCCGGGTCGAGGTCGTAGGCGTACACCTCGTCGACCGGCCGCAGGGTGCGCAGGGCCCGGAGCGCGGTCCGGCTCTGGGCGCCGGCGCCGATCACGGCGACCGTCCGCGCGTGCTCCGGTGCGAGCACGTGGGTGGCCAGCGCGGCGGCCAGGCCGGTGCGCCAGGCGGTGACGGAGGCGGAGTCCAGCAGCGCCAGCAGTTCGCCGTCGGCCAGTGAGTGCAGGCAGACGATCCCGCGGAGCGCGGGCGTCGCGCCGGGGAACTTGGCGTTGACCTTCACGGTGTAGGCGGGCACGTCGGGGAGCAGCCCGGGGAGCAGGCACATCGCCGTGCCGGGGCCGGGGAGCGCGCTGCCCACGCGGTGGGCGGGCGGCAGCCGGTCGGCGGTGCGGAAGCCCGCCTCCAGGGCGGCGAGCGCGGCGGGGAGGTCGAGGGCGGCCTCGACGTCGGCACGGGAGAGCAGCTGGGTCATGGGGAGAGTCTGCCCCGGCCGTCGGGCGGGGGAGGCGGGGGGCCTGCGTCGGGCGGGGGCCGTCAGGCCGGGAACAGGGTGCCGGGGCGCGGCCCGCCCCGTCGGTTGAGCCGACGCAGGAAGCCGAGCACCCCGGGGGTTCCGGCGGCCCAGGAGGCGGACTCCGTCGATGGGTCGGCGCCGGGCAGCAGCGGGCGGCCGTACGGGCCGCCGGCGCGGGCCAGGATCAGGCCCGCGACCTCCTCGGCGGAGCGCCAGTGGCGTGCGTCGCCGGTGGCCACGGCCAGGTCGACCAGCAGTTCGCCGATGCCGGCGAGGCCGCAGCACTGGCCGACGGGGCCCGTGCGCGGGGCCGGTACGAGGGCGGCGGCCGCGGCCTCGGCGGCGCGGGTGACGAGGGCCGGCTCGCCGTACAGCCGTCCGGCCTGGAGCAGGACCGCTCCGAGGCCGGCCAGACCGCGGCACCAGGAGCCGTAGCGGCGGGTCGCACCGGGGGTGCGAGCCGCGGTCGCGAGCCGGGGGACGTCCTCGGCCAGGCCGTCGACCAGGCGCCTGGCGGCCTCCGCCGCCGCACCGTCGGCGCCGGGCAGGGCGAGGAGGAAGTGCGCGAGGCCGGCCCGGCCGTGGGCGAAGCCCTCGACGAGCGCGGCGGTGCCGGGATTCGGGGCCTCCCGGGGATCGGTGGGGCGGCCGTCGGTGAGCCGGCGGGCGCAGGCGGCCGCGACGGCCGTGTGCCGTTCGGCCTCCTCGGGGCGGCCGTCGGCGCGGGCCAGCCGGGCCAGCAGCAGCCGGGCGGTGCCGAGGCCGGCGGCGCCGGACACCTGGTCGGCGGGGAGGTCGGCCGGGAGTTCGGTGGGGAGGTCCGGGGAGAGCGGTGCGGCCCCGGTGCCGACGGGTTCGGGGCCCACGGGTTCGGTGCCGAGCAGGTGGGCCGCCTGGGCGAGGAAGAGGTCGACCCCGGCGCGGCCGTCGTACAGGCCCGGGCCGAGCCGGCCGAGGGCGGGGTGGGCGGCGGTCCACCGGGCGAGTGCGGCGGCCGCTTCGCGGACCTCCGGCCGGTCCGGGTGCTGGAGCAGTTCGAGGCCGAGGCCGGCGGCGCCGTCGTAGCGGGAGAGCAGGGTGCGCGGGCGGGACGGGCGGCCCGTGCCGGGGGAGGTGGAGGGTCGGCCGTCGACTAGGTCGTGGGCCATCCGGACGCTGCGGTCGAGGGTGTGCCGGACGGCCCGGTCGAGCAGGTCCGCCGTCACCACCGGCGGCCGGTGGGTGGTCCGGGGCGGTTGCGCCGGTGTCGCGGGCCGGGGCCCGGGCGCGGCCGGTCGGGCGTCGGGCTCGGCCGGGACCCGCCGCAGGTCGGCGGCCGCCGCCGACCGCTCCTCGGCGTCCAGGCTCAGCAACCCGGCGACCAGGGCGACCGCCGCGTCCGCGGACCTGCCGGGCAGGCCGGGCCGGGTGGGGGGAGTGGCCCGCGTGGGCAGTGCGCCGGCGAGGCAGGCGAGGGTGCGCTCGCGGTTGACGGCCGGGTCCGGGTCGATCACCACGGGGTCCAGGCCGGTGGCGGCCCAGTGCAGGGTGGCGCCCAACCCGTAGTAATCGGCGGTGGGTCGGGGTCCGGCGGGGTCCGGCCCGGCGGTGGCGGGCAGGCCGTAGCCGAGGGTGGTGCCCTCCGGCCGCTCGCCGGTCAGCGAACTGACACCGAAGTCGACGAGCGAGCAGCCGCCCGCGGCGTTCAGCACCACGTTGGCGGGCTTGAGGTCGTGGACGACCACGCCGCGCGCGTGCACGGCGTCCAGGATCGCGAGCAGGTCCCGGGCCAGGGCCCACCAGTCGCGGCCCGGCGCCGTGGCGGCTCCGTGCGCGGTGGCAGGCGCGGTGGCGGGCGCCCGGTCGCCGAGGACGTCGTACGGGCCGGCTTCGAGCACGGCGCGGCGGAGGTCGCGCGGTCCGCGGGCGGTGCTCACCAGGTACTCGTCCTCGCCGTGCCGGAAGTAGTCGACGAGGTCGGGCACTCCGGGCACGCCGGCCAGCGCGGCCAGTACCCGCCGTTCGTGCCGGAGCCGGCCGCGGGCGTCGGTGCCGGTCCGGTCCTCGGCGACGAAGGCGCGGGCCTGCTTGACCACCACCTCCCGCCCGCCGGCGACCTCCACCGCGCGGTAGACGTGCCCGTTCGGGGAGCGGGTGATCCCGGCGGTGATCCGGTAGCGGCCGTCGCCGATCCGGGTGGTCGGAGACGGAGACGGAGACGGGGACTGCGACGGTGACGGTGACGGCGACGGGGGCCGGGCCGGGTCGGCGGCCTGGTCGGTGGTCGGGCCGGACGCCGTGAACGGGTCCGCCGCCCAGGGCGGTTGGCGGTAGGAGGACTTCGCCAGCCCCGGGAAGGTCCGGCCGTCGGGGCCGGTCATGACGAGGTCGGGGTCCTCGCCGGAGACCCGGAACGGGCCGTAGCGGTAGTAGACCGGGGCGTCCAACCGCAGCCGTCGGTCGCTGACCACGCGCGGACCGGTGCGGCCCGCCAGCACCCCGGCCAGTTCCGCGGCCAGCGGCGCGGCCTCCTCGGGCGCCGGGTAGACCGTGACGGCCTTGCCGACGCCGGCGGGGCCGCGGAGCCCGGAGTTGAGCTGGTGCAGGACGGCGGTGGAGGCGGCGAACTTGGCGTCGCAGGTGCGGCCGAGCAGGACGGGGAGGACGAGGTCGACCAGGTCGGGCAGGTGGTCGGGCCGGGACGAGAGGTGGAGCTTCCAGCCGTGGCCGAGTTCGGGCATCCGCGGGTCCTGGAGGTAGAGCCAGCCGTCGCCGCTGTGCAGTCGCCGCAGGGCGCCGGGCGGTGCCGCGAGGTGGGCGGCCAGTCGGGACCGTACGTCCCCCGCCGGTCCGTCGTCGGGCTCCCCGCCCGCAGCCGCTGCCGCCATGCTCCGCCGCTCCCTTCCCGGGGTCCGCCCCACCCGCGCCCTCGTGTGCGCGGGGCCGGTGCGACCGCCGGGCCGGGCTGCCCGGCGGTCGCCGCTGCTACTCCGACCGCCCGGCGGGGATCAGGAGTCGAAACCACACTCGAAACGGGTGGGGACATAGGTGACCCACGGGTCGGCGAGGCACGCCACCGGGGTGAGGTCGGCGGCGAACTCGTCCTCGAAGGTGATGGTGTCCTCGTCGATGTCCAGCAGGCCTGCGTCGCGGATGTCCAGGACCTGAGCGCTCATGAGTGCTTCCTCCCATGCGGGTTGGCGGATTCCTGTTCGACGGCACGGTCATGCTAGCGATTCACCCGTGTTCACCATAGGGGCGCGGCATCATCACATGCGCGACACCTGGACGTGCGGTCCCGGGACGGAGGATTCGGCCCGGTGTGGTGTGTGACATTGCGCCAGAGGGGTGATCCGCGTGGCTCCCGGTGCTACGGTCGGATCATGTCCAAGGCCGAAATCGACCAGCTGACCGCCGAGTTCTTCGGAGCGTTCGACAACCGGGACGGCCGCGGTGCCGATGTGGCCCGGCTGCGCCGCCTGATGCTCCCGCAGGGGGTGATCGTCACCACCGCTCCGGCCTTCACGGTCTACTCCGTCGAGGAGTTCATCGAGCCGCGCGAACGGCTGCTGGCACCGGAGGGGCGGCTGGTCGGCTTCTCGGAGTGGGAGACCTCCGAGCGGACCGAGATCGAGGGTGACGTCGCGTCGCGCTTCGGCGAGTACCGCAAGTACGGCCTCTTCGACGGCAAGCCCTACGAGGGCGGCGGGACGAAGACGATCCAGTTCGTGCGGACCCCGGAGGGCTGGCGGATCACGGCCTTCTCCTGGCACGACCGCACCTGAGCCGATCCGACCCGACCTCACCTGCCCGGGGTCGGCGGTCGGCCGACGGCATGGCAACATCCCGGGTGTGGTGATCTACGACGAACGACTCTCCGTCCCGCTGCGCTGGTGGCTGGCCGCGCTGGTGGCCGCCGCCGCGCTCGCGGCGGCGCTGCTCCCGCTCTCCCCGCTGTTCGCCGTCGCCGCCGGCACCGTGCTGCTGATGGCGCTCGCGCCGGCGTTCGGCTGGTACGGCGGCGCGCGGATCCGGGTGTGCGACGGTGTTCTGGTGGCCGGTCGGATCGTGCTGCGGGGCGAGCACGCGGGCGCGGTCGAGGTCCTCGACCAGGCCGCCGCCTTCGCCTGGCGCACCCGGCTGGCGAGCCCCCGGGCCCGGCTCCTCATCCGCACCTACCTCCCCTGCGCGGTCCGGGTGGAGGTCGCCGAGCCCTCCCTGCTCTGCCCCTACGTCTACCTCTCCACCCGCCGCCCGGCCGCCCTGGCCGCCGCGCTCGCCGAGGCGCGCGACCACTGCACCGCCCCGGCCTCCCACGGCCGCTGACGGCCACTCCGGCCGGCGCGGGCGCCCGCGCCCGCCCGCCCCGGCGCCCGCGCCCGCCCGCCCCGGCGTCCGCCCCGGCGCCCGCGCCGGAACGGCAGCACCTTCGGCGCCGGACGCGCTGGGGGCGCGCTCTTTGGCGCCCTGGGGGGTGTGTGCTGCGGGGGCGCAGCGGTGGGAATGGCCCTGTCCGTCAGTGACGGATGGGACTGGTGGTTCTGGTGCGAGTACAGGTGCTGGTGGGGTTCGGTGCGTTCGGGGTGTTCTGGGGTGCCTGGGGTGCACTGATCCCGGAGGTCCAGCGGCAGGCCGGGGTCGGCAACGCTGAACTGGGCGTCGCCGTGCTGATGATCGGACTCGGCGCCCTCGGTTCGATGCGTCCGGCGGGAGCGGCCGTGGACCGCTTCGGCCGTTCGGCCGTCGCGGTGATCCTCCTGCTGATGGCGGCCGCCGCCGTACTGCCCGGGCTCGCGCACGGGGCGAGGGCGCTGATGGCGGCGCTCGCCGTGCTGGGCGCGGCGTCCGGGGCCGTCGACGTCGGGATCAACACGCTGGCGAGCGAGGAGGAGAGCCGCTCGGGCCGGCTGATGAACGCCGCCCACGCCTGCTTCTCCGCCTGCGTGGTGCTCGGTGCCCTCGGCGCCGGTCTCGCCCTGGAGCGCGACCTCGCGGTGGACCGGGTGCTGCTGGTGACCACCGTGCTGCTGGCCGGCGCGGCCGTGGTGGTCGGGTTCCCCGGCCCGGCGGGTCCGCCGTCGGGCGCGTCCCGCCGGACCCACCGGCGGTCCGGCGTCACGGACCGGCCGCTGCTGGTCCTCGGGGCGCTGTGCGGCCTCGCGTACCTGGTCGAGAACGCCTGGCAGAGCTGGAGTGCGGTGATGCTGCGCTCGGTCTTCCACACCGGTTCCGGCGCGGCCGCCGCCGGTCCGGTGGTGTTCGCCGCCGCCGCCGCGGTCGGCCGCCTGGCCGGGCACGGTCTCACCGCCCGCCTGCCGCAGCGGCAGCTGCTCGCCCTGGGGGCGGCGGTGGCGGCCGTCGGCACCCTGGGCGCCGCGCTGGCGCCGGGCGTGCGGTCGATGCTGGCGGCGCTCGTCGTGGCCGGTCTGGGCATCTCGGTGTGCACGCCCACGATCCTCTCGCTGGCAGGGGAGCAGGCCCGCCCCGAGGCCCGCTCGTCCGCGGTGGCGGTGGTCGCCTCGATCGGCTACGGCGGCTGCCTGTTCGGGCCTGCCGCGGTCGGCCTCACCGCCTCCTCGGTCGGCCTCCGGGCCGCCCTGTGCGGCGTCGCGGGGTTGGCGGCGGTGCTGGCGCTGGCCTCCCTGCTGACCTGGTACGCGCCCAGGCAGGCCGAGCAGGCTCAGCAGGCCCGGAAGGCAGCTCGAACGCTCGACGCGGAGGGCTGAGCGGGTGCGGGGCGGGGGAGTGCGCCGGTGCGGGGCGGGCACTGCGCCGGCGCTCACCCCGTCCGTTTGTTCGGTTGGAGCTGGGGTGCCCGCATCTGTGGTGTGATGGACGGATGATCGACGAAGGTTTCGCCGCGGAGTGCCTGGGCCCGGTGGGGGAAGCGGTCCGGCGGGCGGCGGCTGCCGAGATCATGCCGCGTTTCCGCTCGCTGACCGCCGACCAGGTGGCCGAGAAGAAGGGCCCGCACGACCTGGTCACGGTCGCCGACCGGGGCGCGGAGGCCCACCTGACGGCCGCGCTCACCGAGCTGCTCCCCGGTTCGGTCGTGGTGGGGGAGGAGGCGGTCGACGCGGACCCGGGCCTCTACGCGGAGCTGGGCGGTGACCGGCCGGTCTGGATCGTGGACCCGATCGACGGGACCCGTACCTTCGTCCGCGGCGACGAGGGCTTCTGCACCCTGGTCGCGCTCGCGCACCGGGGCGAGCTGCTGGCCTCCTGGACCTACTCGCCGGTCCGCGACGAGATGGCGACGGCCCTGCGGGGCGGCGGCGCCCACCTGGACGGCGTCCCGCTGTGGGCCGGCCCGCCCGCGGCCGGGGCCCCGCTGGAGATCGCGGCCTCCCACCCCCGCTTCACCACGCCCGTCCACAAGCGCGCGCTGCTGGGTCTGCGCGCCGAGGGCGTGCGCACCCGGCCGTGCGCGGGCTCGGCGGGGCTGGAGTACCTGGCGATCGCCCGGGGCGCCGTCGACGCCACGGTGTTCGCCTGGGAGAACGCCTGGGACCACGCGGCCGGGCTGCTCCTGGTCGCCGAGGCGGGCGGCGCCCACGCCACCCTCACCGGCGCGCCGTTCCGCCTCGCCGGCGGCAACGCCCTTCCCTTCACCACGGCCCGCGACGCGGCGACCCTGACCCGGATCCGGGGCCTCCTGCTGGGCGAGGCCCCGGCCGAGTAGCCCGGCCGGCGACCGCGTCCGCCAGGGACCGCGTCCGCCAGTGACCGCCTCGGCCCGGCCCCGGGGTCAGTCGGCGACCTGGTCCCGGACGGCGTCCGGGAGCCGGCGGCCGGTGACCGAGCGCCAGGCGCGCTCGACGGCACGGGGGCCGAGGTCGACCGCCAGCCGACGCAGGCCGACCACGCTCGGCCAGGTCGCCGGGTGCGGGAACTCCTCGAAGGCGGTGATGCTGCGGACCAGCCACTCCATCGCCTCCCGGGGCCGCCCCTGCTCCGCCGCGAACAGCCCGAACTGCCCGAAGGTGCGCGCCAGTCCGGGCGTGTCGCCGATCCGGTGCGAGACGTCCAGCGCCTTGCGGTACCGGGCCTCGGCCTCCGCCGCCCGGCCGCCCGCCTGGGCGGTCAGCCCGAGCTGGTGGTACCCGGCCGAGACCCCGGCCCGGTCGCCCAGCTCCTCCCGGAGCGCCAGTGCCCGGGCGTGGCGGCGCTCCGCCTCGGCGAGATCCCCGCGCCGGGCCGCCACCAGGCCGAGCTGGTGCTCGCCGGCCGCCGTGCCGGCCAGGTCGCCGAGGTCCTGCCGGATCTCCACCGCCTTGCGGTGCCGGGCCTCGGCCTCCGCGAACCGCTCCCGCGCCGTGGCCAGCACACCGAGCCGGTGGTGGGCGTCGGCGGCGCCGGCCCGGCTGCCCGACTCCTCGGCGAGGTCCAGTGCCCGCTCGCACCAGTCCTCCGCCTCGTCGAGCCGGCCCAGCTCGGCCGCTACGGCGGCGAGCCGGTGGTGGAGCTCCGCCGTGACGGACAGGTCGGCCGCCGTACCGACGGCCGTCGCGCGAACGACCGCCAGCGCCTGCGCGAAGCACCCGTGGGCGTCCTCGAAGCGGCCCTGCTCCTCGGCCAGGACGCCGAGCCGGTGGTGGCAGGCGGCCGCCCGGCCGGTCTCGCCCAGGCGCTCGAAGACCTCCAGGGCCTGCCGGGTCCGCCGCTCGGCCTCGTCCGGCCGGCCCAGCCGGTGCGCGATCACCCCCAGCTGGTGCTGGCCGATCGCGAGGCCGTCCACGTCCCCGAGCCGCTCCAGCAGGGCCTGCGAGCGCAGGTACCACTCCTCGGCCTCGCCGAAGTCGCCCCGGTCGACGGCGATCCCGCCGAGCCGCTGGTGGCAGTCGGCCAGCTCGTCGAGCTGCTCGGCACCGGGCGGGTGCAGTTCGGCGGCGCGATGGATCTCCTGGAGGGCGCGCTCGGCCCCGTCCACCGCGCCCTGCCGCAGCAGCCGCCGGGCGTCGGCGCCGACCACGTACAGCCACAGGGACCCGGCCGGGCTGTCGAGGACGGGCGGGGTGCCGTCGGGCTCCTCCACGGCGAGCCGCACCCGGTCGACCCAGTGCCGGGCCTCCAGGTCCGTGCCCCGGGCGTTCCAGTGGTCGTGCAGCGGACGGACGAGCGCCAGCGCCTGCAGCCACAGGCCCCGGTCGAGGGCCCGGGCGAGCATCGCGCCGACCGTCGGCCGCTGGAGGTCGAGCGCGGTCAGGGCGAACTCGGCGCTGCCGTTGTGCAGTTCGCGGGTGAGCAGCAGACAGAAGTTGACCTGGGCGCCGAGCAGGGCCTGCAGCCCGGCCTCGTGCTGTTCGGCGAAGCCGGGCCCGGACGCGCGCCACCCGGCGTCCAGCTGGGCGGCGACCGTCGGGTGGACCCGGTGGGAGGTGCGGCCGCAGGGTGTCAGCAGACCGAGCTCCGCCGCCCGCAGCAGCAGCCGCTGCCAGTCCTCGGTGCCGAGGCCCCGGAAGCGTTCGGGCGCGAGCGGATGGCGGGACAGCAGGGCCAGCACGGTGGCGTCGGCGACCCCGTGCACGAGCGAGACGGCCGTCAGTGCCCGGCGGTCGGCCGCGCCGAGGCGGGCCAGCGCGTAGGCGGTGCTCACCGCGAGCGCCGCCGGAACGGCCTCGGCGGCGGGGAGCCGGTCCGCGTCGGCGGGGGCGTCCGGCAGCGCGGCCGCGCCGCGCACCAGGGTGTCCAGCGTCTGCCACGGCTCGTGGGCGTCGAGCGAGGACAGCGCGAGCCGCATGGCCAGCGGGTGCCCGCCCAGCCACTCCAGCAGTTCGCCGAACACCCGCAGCCCGCGTCGGCGGACGGTGTCGGGGGAGCAGGGGGTGTCGGCGGAGGGGCCGAGCAGCTGCTCGGCGTACTCGACGGTCTCGCCCGGGTCGAGGCCCGGCACCTCGATCCGCAGTGCCGCCGTGCCGAGCCAGTCCTCACGGGTGCGGCCGGTGAGCAGGACGGTGCTGCTCCCCTGCCGGGCGACCAGGTCGAGCAGGGCCCGGAGTCCGGCGCGCTCCTCGTCCGCCGCCCCGGGATCCGCGGCCAGGGAGTCGACGCCGTCCCAGATCAGCAGCAGGCGGCGGGTGGCCAGCGCCTGTTCGACGGCCGCCCGGCGCTCGGCGGGCGGGAGCGGGTCGAACTCCTCGGGGGCGAACAGCCGGCGGCCGATCCGCTCGACCACCCCGGCCGCGGCGGGCCCGGCCGTGCCCGGTTCGAAGGGGTGCAGCACCACCGCGTCCGGCCCGTCCACCGCGCCGGTCTCCCGGCACCAGCGGCCGAACGCCTTGGCCAGCTCGGTCTTGCCGATGCCGGCGGCACCGTGGAGGAGGACCACCCGGTGCGACCGCGTCGCGGCGTCGAGGCCGAGCAGCAGACCGTCCCGCCCGACGAACCCGCCGTCGGGCGCGAGCTCGTCATGGTGGTCCGAGGGCTTCGCTGTTGCCGTGGCCCCGGTCGCCTCGTGCGCGGCCGCCACCTGTACCGCTGGGGCGGCGTCCGGTCCGGGCAGTGCCGCCCCGGGCCGGCTGTACAGGACCGGGACCGTCCAGTCGGCCAGCGGCAGTGGGCCCCTGGGGGAGGTGCGTCGGTCCTGCGTGGCGAGTCGGCGGCGCCCTGCGGCCACGGCCAGGGTCACCGGCTCGCCGGTGCGGAGCCGCTCGTAGCAGGTGGCCAGGAACCCGGCGGCGGCCGGCGTGTCGAGGTGGTACGGCAGCGCGAGCACGGCGTGCGCGCCCTCCCGGAGCAGCCGGGACGCGGCCACGGCCTCCGGCAGTCCGGGCTCGGGGGCGGAGCGGCCGGTGGTCAGGACCACCAGCGGGACGGGGACCGTGGCCGGCACGTCGGTCGGACCGGGCCCGTCGAAGTGGACGACATGGAACGGCCGGCCCTCCTCCCGGGCCCGGTGCAGCACCTCGGCCAGATGTTCCGTCGTCGGCGGGCGCAGGACGGTGGGTTCGACCGTGCCGTGTTCCGCGCGCAGTCGCCGCAGCAGTGTCGGGGCGAGGATCCGGTGGCCGGGGCGGGCCGGGTCGTCGGGGGCGGTGACGACCAGCAGCACCCGCAGCCGGGACGCGCCGGTCCCGGGGAGCCCGAGGCCGTGGCTGCCCCCGTCCTCCGTGTCCGGTGTCCGGCGGCTCAGTACGACATCGTCCAGTACCAGCGGCACCGGACGGTCCGGGTCCGTCATCAACTCCCAGGGGAGGGCGAGCAACTGCAGGGAGCCCGAGCGCAGCACGATCTCCAGCCCGCCGCTGCTGCGGCCGCGGGCCCGGAGGTAGGCGTCCCGGCCCGGTCCGGTGCCGAACAGTGCGGAGAACACCCGCGCGCCCCAGTCGGGGAGTTGCCGGGCGATCTGCGGACCGCGCTCGCCGTAGGCGCCGAGCGGGGTTCGCAGGTACTCCTCCAGGTACCAGCGCAGGCTCTCCATCGGCGCGTCGGCCAGGGGCCGGCGCAGCCATCCGGCGTCGACGGCGGGCGGCGGGGACTCGTCCCCGGACGGCTGTTCCGTCACCAGCATCCGGCCGTCGGCGTGGAGGTCCACCACCAGACGTTCGACCACAATCGCCCCCAGCGAGAGCGGAAACGGCCGGGCGGTCGTTCCGCTGCGGAGCACAGGGTAGCGGCGCCGTCGCCGTACCCGCGCGTCCGGTCGCAAAGAGCGGGTAACGATCCGTCGGAGAGGGCGTTCCGGCTCGGTCCGACCTGCGGATTCCGGGCGGCACCGGCGGCACCGGTCGCAGGGGAGTGGGCGGCGGGCCGGGGGCCGGCGGGCCCGCCGGTCAGCGGGTCTTGGGCTTGCCGGCGTACGGGCGGACTTCCAGGCGCCACGGGTCGGACGGCTCGCTGGTCCTCACCTTGAGTACGCCGGCTCTCGGGAACAGCAGTGTCCGCATCGCCTCGCCCGACTCCCAGGCGCCCAGGGGCGGGCTGCTGGGCACTCCGGGCGGGATCGGGCACCCGCATCTCCCGAAGGACTCGGGGATCCGTCCGCAGGCGCAGATGAACTCGGCGGACCAGGAGGACGATTTGACGTGGATGACGCAACTGACCGGGAGGTTCTGGCGGACGGCCAGGACGGTGGAGCCGTAGCCCTCCACGGTGCCGGTCAACTCGTCGATCTCGTCGGAGCCGTAGAGCCGGACGGACCACTCGCCGATGCCGCGGGAGTCGACCAGGAGGTGGGTGAAGTCGTGCGTCAGTACGGTGCGCACGCCCTTCCGTTTGTCGGAGGAGCTGAGGTAGATGAGGGAGGAGTGCGACTCGACGCGGTCGAGCGTCCTGGTCATGGGCCTGATGCTGAGGTAGCCCTTCGTCGAGACCTCGATCTGCGCCACGGTGATGGCACCCTCCGGCCACTCGATGGGGAACTCGTACTCGGCCTCTCGCTCCCCGCACCGTCCGGAGAAGTGGAACCGTTCACCGGCCTGCCGCCGGGGGACCGGACCCCGCTTGTCGCTGGGCCCGGAGGCGGGGCGCAGCCGGGGGAGGCCGTCCTCGGCGGGCGGGAGGACGGGCGCGGGTGCGGAGTCGGTGGTGGACCGGGGGCGCGGCGGTGTCGGGGCGGGGCCGGCCGCTTCGACGCGCGGGGTGGGTTTCGCGGTGGTGTGTTTTGCGGCGTTGGGTTTCGCGACGACGACGACGACGGCTTCCGCGACAGCGGGTTTCGCGACGGCGACGGCGGGTGCCGTTGCGGGTACGGGGGCGGCCGCCGGTGTCGCGGCGACGGTGGTGACGGGGGCGGCGTCGGATCGGGCAGCGCTCAGGGCGGCGGCTTCTGCCCTGGCTGCCGAACCTGCGGCCTTCCGGGCGGCCGACAAAGTCAGGCGCCACAGGGTTGCTGCCGTCACCAGGCAGCCCAGCGCGAAGCCCACCAGTAGTCCCACAGCCACTCGTCGCCCCCCAGGCTTCGGAGTCCTGCCCTCGCGACCGAGGGTACGCGCGTGGGCGGGGCTCAACCACGGGTCGGGCGGGGGGAATCGCGGCGGCGGCGGCCCGCCGGTCTGCCTCCGGCGGCGGGTCGGGCCGCCCCGGTGCGGCGGCCCCGGTGCCACGACCGGGCAGTCGCGATGCCCCATGAGGCAGACCGAACGTTCCGTTGGGGCGTTCGGCCCCCCGGTGGACCCTCGACGGGAGCGTGCCGTTCACCTGGCAGCCACCGGCCGGACGTGGCGCTGACCAGCACTGTCGCGCTCGCGTCAACATCGCCGGGGCTCGCCGGCGGGGCGTCAAACCGCCCGACCGGGCGTTCGTCGGAGTGACCTGCGTCACACTTGACCGTGATTTGCGGCCGGTATTCACTCGTTGCAGCGGGGGGCAAACGGAACCCGAAATTCCTAGGAGTTCGCTCCGGGCGCCGCTCGCCGGAATGTTGTTCGTCATCGTTTTCTGAGACATGGAGGTGCTGTCATGAAGCTCGTTCACTTCGTGAAGAAGGTCATGCCGGAGAAGAGCCTGAAGGCCTACGCCTGGTACGGCTGGATCTAATTCCGGCGGTCCGTTGCCGGAAGCGTGCCCGGCGGGTCCCGAGCGGACCCGCCGGGCACGGCCAGCTCGCCGCGAGCGGGCCGTGCGCCGAGGGCGGGCCCCTGTCACCACAGCCGTTCACCCTTGGAGCCACGGATGGCCATTTCCAGCACCGGGCGGAGCGCCCGCGTCACCGTCTTCGCGCCGCGGATCGACGAACTCCTCAACAAGTACCGAGGTCAGGACCTCTTCCGTCTGGAGGCGGACACCGTCGGCGTGTCCGGGGTCGACCTCATGGACGGGCTGCTGAGCAGCAGGCCGGCCAATGCCGAGGAGCGGCCGACCTTCAAGCCCGTGCGGGGGCGGCTCGTCACCAAGCCCGACGCGGCGGCACTCATGCAGGCCGTGTCGGCCGACGTCCGGACGGCGCTGAAGAAGCCGCTGGGCGACCGGACGGATCTCGCCGGGAAATGGCCGCACACCCCGCACATCTATTTGCGGGACCTGGTTTTCGGGGAGGAGAGCTTCCGCTTCCGGATCCTGGTCGACCGCCGCCTGGAACTCACACCCAAATTGACCTGGATGGCCGTCACGGCCGGTACCGCGATGCTCGGAAAGCCGGGTACCGAAATTCCGCTGTCGAATCTGGCGGCCCGGGTGCTGGACGCCGAGACCTACGAAGACCGTCGCTACGCGATGTACCTCTACCGACGGGTGGCCGGTCCGATCTGCTTCACCGTGGCCGCGCTCGTGACCAATGCGGTCTGGCTGGGCGCGCCGTTCGACGACGACGTACCGAACCGGGACATCCTGCTGGAGGCACTGCGGCTGCTGCCGCCCTCCTGGAACATCCTGCGCGTCGCCTCCCCGGAGTTCGGCGCCGTGGACGGGCGGATCGGACCCAAGGACGACCTGCTGCTGCTTCCGCTGCTGAGCCACCGCGACCCACGGCTGTGGGACGACCCGGAGACCTTCCGGCCGGAGCGATGGAAGGGCCTCGACCCCGACAACCAGCCCGGCTACCTGCCGTTCGGGCACGCCAGTGAACGCTGCTGGGGACGCCACATGGTGCTGCCGCTGGCCGAGCGGATCCTCGACATCGTCCGCCGGGACGGCCTGGTGCCCAGCCCGGACCAGCAGGTCGGCAAGGTCGAGCTGGACGGTCTGCTGGAGGTCGCCGGGGTGCGCATGGTCCGCCGCTGACCCGACCGCCGGCGGGTCGGCGGCACAGGCGGGTGCTCGCCGGGGGGCGAGTGAAAAGGGTGGCGGCCGGGGCGGCTGACGGGACGACGGCGGCCGGGCGACGGACGGGGCACCGCAGCGTACGCCCGCCGCCGCCCGGCCGCGCTCGAACGCGAGTGCGGTGGGCCGGTCCGTCCGTCGGCCGCTCGTCCATCGGTACGGTCGCGCCCCGAGGGCGGCCTCGGCCGCGGCCCCGGCCCCTACGCTGCGTCGTCATGCGCCTGACATCGTGGAAGCGCGCCGTGCGCGCAGTGCTGCCCCTTCTCCTCGCCGGTCCGCTGCTCGCGGCCGTACCGGCCCATGCCGCCCCGGTCCAAGCCGCCCCGGCCCATCGCGCCGCCGCCCGGACGGCCGCCCTGCCGATCCCGGTGACCTCGGTGAGCGACCGGGCCACGACGCCGCCCGGCGGCTCGTTCACCGTGACCGTGACCCTCACCAACCCCCACGACACCCCGATCCGGTTCGTCTTCCAGACCGTCCAGCAGAGCTACGACACCTTCACCGACGTGTCGTACCAGGGGCTCAAGTACGCGGCCACCGCGTGCAACGGCTCGCCGGTGACATCTCCCTGCGGAAACCCGCAGTCCGGTGCCTGGGGTGCCCTCTACGCGCTGCCCCTGGCCCCGGGCGCCAGTACCAGCTTCACCCTCACGTACGCCGTTGCGCCCGACTCGGCCTGCGGCGACGGGCTCAATGTCGACTTCTACTCCTACGTGTACTACGAGTACCAGGACGGCGCGGCGTTCAACGACGGCCTCGTCGGCGTGCGGGGCACCGACGTGCGCTGCCCCTGAGTCGCGTCGGGCACCCGTCAGCCGGGCACCGGCGCGTGCCGGGTGAGCCCGGCCCGGACGGCGACGTCCAGTGCCGGTTCGAAGCGCAGCACCTCGCGGTCGTCGTCCCCGACACCGGCGGCCGCGAGCAGTTCCGCCACCGCGCCGGCGTCGACGGTGCGCTCCTCGGCGCGGCGCAGGAAGCGCGTCACGGCGGCGGCGAAGGCCGGCCCGTCCTCGCGCAGCACCCACGCCAGCTCCGCCGCCTCGGTGAGGAACAACTGCTCGGACCCCAGCCACGGCGCGGCGGCGGCCAGACCGTCCTCGGCCAGGGCGTCCGGGTAGGGGATCCGGTGCCAGGCGCCGTCCTGCCACCAGTAGAGGAAGCCGAACAGGTTCCCCTGGGCGTCCTCGCGCAACTGCTCCCAGGGCAGCCACTCCGGACCGCCGGCCAGGAAGTCGATCTGCCGGCCGTCGACGTGGGTGTGGCTGCCGTCGGAGTCCTGGCCGCAGAACACCGCGTGGCCGTCGTCGACCAGGGTGAGGCGCCACCAGAAGGAGCCGCCGCCGTTCTCGCTCCACACACCCTGCTCGTCCAGCCAGTGCTCGCGGTTCCCCTGGGCGGCGTCCAGCAGGGCGAGCAGCACGGCGCGCGCCCACACCTGCCCGGCGTCGTCGAGGTCCTCGGGCCGGCTCGGCCTGTGCATGATCGTCGTCCCCCTCCGTCGGATGGCGGACAGCCTGCCACAGACCTCGGACACCCCGGACGAAACCCCCGGGCCAGCCCGGCGCGACCCGTGCGGCGCCCCGGGCGACACCCCGGCGACACCCCGATCGGACCCCGCCTGCGGAGGGCGGACCCGCGACGAGGACAATGGCGCGGTGAACGACGCGATCGACCCGCCCCGCGCGCACGGCCCGCAGCAGCCGTCGGACCCGGGCGTGGACTACCAGGAGCTGGTCCGGGACGCCATGGCGGCGGCCGTGCGCTCGCCGCTGCGCGGCCGGGTCGCCGACTACATCCCGGCACTGGCCGAGGCCGACCCGACGGCCTTCGGGATGGCGATCGCGACCGTGGACGGCCGGGTGTTCGGCGCGGGGGACTGGCTGCAGCCGTTCTCCGTCCAGTCGGTGTCCAAGCTCTTCACCCTCGCGCTCGCGCTGGCCGAGGGCGGTGACGGCCTGTGGAGCGGCGTGGGCCGCGAGCCCTCCGGCAACCCGTTCAACTCGCTGGTCCAGCTGGAGACCGAGCACGGCATCCCGCGCAACCCCTTCATCAACGCGGGCGCCCTCGTGGTCACCGACCGCCTGCTGGAGCTCACCGGCGACGCGGTCGGCTCCGTCCTGGACTTCCTGCGCGCGGAGTCCGGGGACCCGGCCGTCGCGGTGAACCGCGCGGTCGCCGCCTCCGAGGCCGAGCACGGCCACCGCAACGCCGCGATGGCGCACTTCATGGCCGGCTACGGCAATCTGCGCAATCCGGTCGAGGAGGTGCTCGCGCACTACTACGCGCACTGCGCGATCGAGACGAACTGCCGCGACCTGGCCCTGTCCGGCCTCTTCCTCGCCCGCCACGGCGTGCGCGCCGACGGGTCGCGGCTGCTGTCGCGCAGCGAGGCCAAGCGGATCAACGCCGTGCTGCTCACCTGCGGCACCTACGACGCGGCCGGCGAGTTCGCCTACCGGGTCGGCCTGCCCGGCAAGAGCGGGGTCGGCGGCGGCGTCCTGGCGGTGCTGCCCGGCCGGGGCACGGTCTGCACCTGGAGCCCCGGGCTGGACGCGGCCGGGAACTCGGTGCTCGGCGTGGCCGCCCTGGACGCGCTGACCACGGCGACCGGCTGGTCCATCTTCTGATGAGCACATCACCCGCCCGGCCCGTGCCGTCCGCCGCGCCCGTGCCGTCGGCCTTACCCGCTCCGGCGTCCGTCCCCGCACCCCGGCGCCCGCCCGGTCCGTCCGGACGGACCGCCGTCGCAGCGCGCGGTGACGGTCCGGCAGCTGACGGTCACGTATTTGTTATGTCCCCTTCACCGGTCCGACGGCCGGCCCCGTCATGCTCTGCACCGGCGGAAGCCACCGCCGAAGGCGCGCCGGCCCTCAGGCGCACTGACAAGGGGACACCCATCGTGACCGTCCGCCGCACCCTCATCGGCACCCTCGCCGTCGGTCTGCTCGCCGCGGCCGCCGCGCTCGTGCCGATCGGCTCCGCCGCCGAGGCCGCCGAGCGCACCCCCGGCGAGCTGCCGTTCGGCTCCGCCACCACCGTCGGCCTGCACAACACCTACGACCCGGCCGCCTTCGGCTACCTCGCCCAGGGCCTCGACACCGGCACCGGCATGATCGAGCTGGACGCCTGGCCGAACGCCATCACCAAGGAGTGGAAGGTCAGCCACTCGAACCCGCTCGGCAACGGCAACAACTGCGTCAGCGCCACCACGGCCTCCCAGCTCTACTCCGGCAGCGGCAACAAGAACCTGGACACCTGCCTCGACGACGTCCGGGTCTGGCTCGCCGCCCACCCCGCCGCGGGGCCGCTGGTGATCAAGCTGGAGCTCAAGCCGGGCTTCTCCGGCAACCTCGGCATGGGACCGGCCCAGCTGGACGCGGTGATCGCCGCCCACCTCGGCTCCGCCGCGCTGCGCCCGGCCGACCTGCTCGCCAAGCCCGGCGGCGGCAGCTACCCGAGCCTCGACGAGGCGGCCCGCGCCGGCAACTGGCCGACCCGGTCGGCGCTCGCGGGGCGGGTGCTGGTGTACGTGATCCCCGGCACGGTCGAGCTGGACAACCCCTTCGACACCCTGCACACCGACGTCGAGTACGGCCGCTACCTGCGCGACCTGGCGGCGGCGGGCCGGATCGGCGAGGCCCGGATGTTCCCGACCGCGCTCGGCGCGGCGGCCGGCGACCCGCGCACCCGGTACAGCGAGACCTCGATCCGGCCGTGGTTCGTGGTCTTCGACGGTGACGCCGCCGCCTATGTGAACGGCATCGACACCTCCTGGTACGACACCAACCACTACCTGCTGACGATGACCGACGCCCACAACGTCGCCCCGGCGATCAGCGGCACCGACCCCACCGCCGACCAGGCCCGCGCCCGCACCGAGCAGCTGGCCCGCGCCCACGCGAGCATCGTCTCCAGCGACTGGCGTAAGCTCCCCGCCGTGCAGTCGCTGGTCCTGCCGCGCGGCTGATCCGCGTTCACCGGGGCGGCGGCGCCCGCGTCCTGGCGTCCGCCGCCCCGGGGTCCGTGCGTTCACGCCGGTCAGGGGCCCGGAGCCGCTGAAATCCGGTTGCTGCCCGGGTGTCCGCCGCCTATCGTCCGGCGCATGCTGCCTTTGGTCGAGACGGACGAACAGTGGGACGCGGTCGTCCCGGACGAGGCGGTCATGCGCCCGGGGGTCGAGGACCTCTGCGCCCGGTTGGGGCTGCGCGGACTGCCCGCCCCGGAGCGCTTCCCCGAGGGCTCCCAGCCGGTCTACGCCCTCGGCGCGGAGCTGGTCCTCAAGCTCTACCCCAAGGCCGCCGCCGAGGACGGTCGCACCGAGGCCAGGGTGCTCGCCCATGTCGGCGGCCGACTGCCGGTGCCGACACCGGAGCTGCACGACGCCGGCGAGTACGAGAACGGCTGGCAGTACGTGCTGATGTCCCGGCTGCGCGGCGCCGAACTCGCCCCGGCCTGGGCGGACCTGTCGCCCGACGGACGGAAGCGGATCGCCGTCCAGGCGGGGGAGACGCTGGCGGCCCTGCACGCGCTCGACCCGGGGCCGCTCGCCGATGTGCTCGGCCCCGGCGACTGGGGCGCCTTCACCGACCGGCAGCGCGCCGGGGCCGTCGGACGCCAGCGCGAGCGCGGCCTGCCGGACGCCTGGCTGGAGCGCATCCCCGGTTTCCTGGACGCCGCGGAGCTGTCGCGCGAGCCCGAACGCGTGCTGCTGCACACCGAGTTCATGCGCCAGCACCTGTTGTTCGACCCGGCCGGCGGGCGGCTGTCCGGACTGTTCGACTTCGAGCCCGCGATGATCGGCGACCGGGCGTACGACTTCGTCGGCGTCGGCGTCTTCGTCACCCGGGCCGAACCGGGGCTGATGGCGCGGTTCGCGGCCGGGTACGGCCGGGCCGTCGACCCGCGCGCGGCCATGGCCTGGACGCTGCTGCACGTGTACAGCAACCTGCCCCGGTACCTGCGGGAGGTGCCGCCGCCCCCGGGAGTGGACACCCTGGAGTCGCTCGCCGAGCACTGGTTCGGGCTCGGCTGACGGACTCGGCCGACGGGAGCGGCGGCGGTCGGAGCTCAGGCCCGGACGGCCTGCGTTCCGGGCTTCGGCTCCTCGCTCCAGTCCTCGGCCAGCAGCCCGAGCAGGACCTCGTCCAGGAACTCCCCGGTCACCCAGGCCGACCGGCGCAGTGTGCCCTCGACCACGAAGCCCGCGCGGGTCGCGGCCGCGACCATCGGCAGGTTGTCGGCCAGCGTCTCGACCTGGAGCCGGTGCAGGCCGCGCACCGTGAAGCCGTAGTGGCAGAGCAACTGCACCGCATCGCCCGCCAGTCCGCGCCCGCGGAAGCCGGGCCGCAGCGCGAGGCCCAGGTGGGCGACCCGGTTGTGGGTGTCGATGCCCCACAGCAGGGCCTCGCCGGCCAGCTCGCCGGAGGACAGCTCCACCACGGAGAAGCAGGCCGCGTCGTCCCCGGCCGGTGCCACGGCGTACGGGGACTCCGCGGCGCCGGGGGAGATCGGCCGCCAGGGCCGGGAGTCGGCCCGGGAGCGGGTGGGCACGTCGTCGTAGAGCTCGCTCTGGAGTACCGCGACGTCGCTGTCGTGGCGGGCGCGGAGCCCGATGCGGGAGGTTTGTAGCATGTCACATTGCTATCGGTCCTGGCCGCGCGCGGCAAACGGTTTTCGCCCGGTGGCGGCCCGGCCGGGGAATGCCTCCGCCGCGGAGGGCTGTTGCCACGGATGTGACCGCCTCGCCCGCCCTGCGCCTCTCCGTACTGGACCGTTCCCGGACCCGCCGGGGGGAGGAGCCCGCGCAGGCGCTGCGGGACACCGTCGCCTTCGCGGTGGAGGCCGAGCGGCTCGGCTACCACCGGTTCTGGGTCTCCGAGCACCACGGTGTGCCGGGCGTGGCCGGTTCGGCGCCGACGGTGCTGGCGGCGGCGGTGGCCGCGGCGACCTCGCGGATCAGGGTCGGCACCGGCGGGGTGATGCTCCCCAACCACCAACCCCTGGTCGTGGCCGAGCAGTTCGGCGTGCTGGCGGCGCTCTTCCCAGGCCGGATCGACATGGGCCTCGGCCGGTCGGTGGGCTTCACCGACGGCGTCCGCCGCGCGCTGGGCCGGGAGAAGGACGCCGCCGACGGGTTCCCGGAGCAACTCGCCGAACTCCTCTCCTGGTTCGACCCCGACGCGCGCGGCCCCGGCGGAGTGCACGCCCGCCCCGCCGAGGGCCTGGACGTCCCCGCGTACGTGCTGGCCACCGGCGCGGGCGCGGAGGTCGCCGCCGACGCCGGGCTGCCGCTGGTGATCGCGGCCGTGCGGGGCGAGGAGGCGATGCGGGCCGCGATCGACCGCTACCGGCAGCGCTTCCGGCCCTCCGCCCGTGCGGAGCGGCCCTACGTCGTGGTGTCCGGGACGGTCGCGGTGGCCGCGACCGAGGACCGGGCCCGGGCGCTGCTCGTCCCGGAGGCCTGGGCGAGCGCCTACAGCCGGACCCACGGCGAGTTCCCGCCGCTCGAACCCGCCGAGGAGATCCTGGCCCGGTCGATGGGCGCGCGTGAGCGCACCGCCTTCGAACAGGCCCTCACCGGCCACATCGCCGGCACCCCCGACCAGGCCTTCGACGCACTGACGGGCTTGCTGGAGCGGACCGGTGCGGACGAGTTCCTGGTCACCACCAACACCTACGACCGGGCGGAGCTGCTCACCTCCTACCGCCTGCTGGCCGAGGCGGCCGGGCTGGCGGGGGCGGCCGGGTAGGCGGTGCCGGACGCGTCGGCGAGATCGGCGAACTGGCCGTTCAGGGCCGCGAGTTCGTTCGCGTCGAAGACGAGCCCGGCCGCCCCCGCGCTGTCGCGGATGCTGGCGGGGCGGCGGGCGCCGGGGATCGGGACGACGGTGGGGGAGAGGGCGAGCAGCCACGCCAGGCCGACCTGTTGCGGCGAGACCCCGCGTGCCTCGGCGACGCGGTGGAAGGCGGTGCGCGCCGGGACGCCGTCCGCCGGACCGTCCAGCACGCTCCGGGCGAGGCCGCCCAGCGGGCTCCACGGCAGGAACGCCAGGCCCAGCCGTTCGGCGAGCCGCAGCTGCGGCAGGGAGCCGCGGTCGGCCGGGGAGAACCGGTTCTGCACCGAGACCAGCCCCGGGCCGAGGATCTCCCGTGCCGTCAGGATCTGCTGTTCGTCGACGTTGGAGATGCCCGCCGCGCGGATCTTCCCCGCGTCCAGCAGTTCGCGCAGGGCTCCCACCGACTCCGCCCAGGGCACCAGGGGGTCGGGCTTGTGCAGCTGGTAGAGGTCGATCGCGGTCACGCCGAGGCGGCGCAGCGACTCCTCGGCGGCCCGCCGGAGGTGCTCGGGCCGACCGTCGACCGTCCACGAGCCGTCCCCCGGGCGGCCGCGCCCGCCCTTGGTGGCGACCAGGACGTTCGCCCGGTCGGCGGGGGAGCGGGCGGCCAGCGCGCGGGCGATCAGCCGCTCGTTGTGGCCGGCCTCACCGGCGTGCCAGTGGTAGGAGTCCGCGGTGTCGAGCAGGGTGACGCCCGCGTCGATCGCGGCGTGCAGGGTGGTGAGGGCGGCGTCGGGGTCGGGGCGCCCCTCCACCGAGAGCGGCATCGCGCCGAGCCCGATCGCGCCGATGCTCCGCCCGCCGAGGGTGCGCTGTCGCACGGTCACACGTCCTTTCCGGTGGTGGTTTCGAGGGCTCGGGCGGCTTCGGTTCCGGTGGCAGCGATGGCTTCGGCCACGGCGGCCGGCAGCCAGGAGCCGAGCGGCGAGAAGGCGAGACCGAGCGTTCCGGCCCGCCGGGTGTCCATCGGGTACCAGCGGTCGAAGGAGAACGGCGCGTGGTCCGCGCCCTCGGCCGGCCGGAAGCGGGCGGTCGTCCCCAGCTGCTCGGCGATCAGCTCGGACAGCCCGACCGCGTCGAGCGTTTCCGCCGAGGCGGCGTTGACCGCGCCGACCGAGGACGAGGCGGCGACCGCGACCAGGGCGGCGGCGATCTCCTCGTGCCGGACGAACGAGGACGGCTGCGGGTGCTCGTGCACCGCGACCGGCCGCCCCGCCGCGACCGCGCCGGTGAAGTGCGCGAGCCGGCCGGTGAAGTCCAGCGCCCCGCCGCCCAGGACGTGGGCGCTGCGCACGCTCGCCCAGCCGAACGGCGGCCGCCCGGCGGCGAGCACGGCCTCGGCCTGGCGCTTGCCCTCGGCGTAGGCGGTGGCCTCGCCGAAGTGCCGGAGCAGCGCCGCCTGGTCGTGCCACGGCAGGTCGAGGTCCACCGGCCACAGCACCGGGTCGACGGCCTCCTCGGGGACCGGCACCCCGGGCGCGGTGCGGACCAGCGGCGAGGTCGCGGGGTTGTAGACCTCGATGGTCGAGGTCATCACGTACCGCGGGGTCCGGTCGGCGAAGACCCGGCGGGCCACCACCGCCTGGGCGGGCGTGTACAGCACCTGGTCGATCACGGCGTCGAAGGTGCGGTCGCCGAGGGCGGCGGTCAGCGCGTCCTCGTCGTCGCGGTCGGCCAGGACGTGGTCGACGCCGGGCGGCGGCGGGGCGGAGCCCCGGTTGATCAGGGTGACCTCGGTACCGGCGTCGCGCAGCAGGGCGACCAGGTGGCGGCCGAAGTACCTGGTCCCGCCGATCACGGCGACCCGGCGGGGAACGCGGTCCCCGGCGGTGACGGCGACAGTGGCGGGGGCGGTGCTCCCGGAGGCTTCTCGTGCTGCGGGGTGGCTCGTGGCGGAGTGGCTCATGGCCATTACTCTGCCGCCGTACGGTCACCAGCAGAACTGCCGATCTGCTGAACGCGTCATCAGCTGAACTGGTGACTGGTCCGAGTCGGCCCGCCCCACGGCGGTCAGAGCCAGCCGCGCCGCGCCGCCTGCACCCCGGCCTGGAAACGGGTGGTGGCGCCGAGTCTGGCCAGCAGGGTGGAGACGCGCCGCACGACGGTGCGCCGCCCCAGGCCCAGCCGCCGCGCGATCGCGTCGTCCGTGGCCCCGCTGGCCATCAGGACCAGGATGCGGCGGTCCCGGTCGTCGATCTGGAGCCCGGGGCCGGAGGTCGAGGCGGGGACGGCGAGCCGCCAGAGCGTCTCGAAGACCGCGGCCAGGGCGCCGAGCAGGCTGGACGGGCGGACGAGCAGCGAGACGACCCCGGGGCGGTCGTCGGCGGGCAGGGTGATGATGGCGAGGTCGTCGTCGCCGAGGGCGAGCTTGAGCGGCGGCTCGTCGAGCGTCCGGGCCTGTTCCCCGGCCTCGATCATCCGCGCCATGTTGGGGCCGGCCACCGGATCGTCGAAGGCGCACCCGCCGTAGATCGAGCGGTAGACCACGCCGGCGGCCATCCGCCGACGTTGCAGCACCTCCTGGTCGAGGTAGTGCGCGGAGTCCCCGGAGTACGGCGGGACGTCGATGACCCGCACCTCGCGGCGGGCGGCGAGCTGCAGCCGCCGTCCGGCCGCGAGGACCTCGGCGTGGTCCTCGACCAACTCCAGTGCGGCGTAGCCGCCGCCACCGCGGCGGGCGAGCCGGTAGAGCCGGTCGAGTTCGGCCCCGGCCCGGCGCGCGTCGGCCCGCCGGGCCGCGTCGCGCTGGAGCGCGGCCTCGACCACCTGGCCCGGGGGCAGCGCCTCCCAGGTGAGCTGCCGGTGGTCGCAGGCCACCACGATGCCCTCGTCGGCGAGTTCGCGCAGCAGGGCGAGCAGGACCTCCTCGCCGATCCCGGCCTCCGCCGCGAGGTCGGGGAGGCGCGCCTGCGGCCGGCCGATCAGCCGGTGGTAGATCCGGCCGCGCTCGGAGTCGGGATCGAGTACGTCGTGGAGCACGTGACCTCCAATTTCGCCATGTCCATGGCGATATGACAAGTCGTCGAAGCCTACCCGTGCCGGTGGCGCACATGCGCCGGTGGCCCAAGCGGGCCGCCGGGCGCTCTGGCGCGCGGCCGGGTCGGATCGCGAGAGTTGCTCGGTGTCCGCACAGTTCGCCGGGCGTCCCCTCCGGACGGCCGGCGCACGGCCGCGCCCTCGCGCACTCGTCCCCTCACGCCCTCACGCCCAAGGACGACCCATGACAGCTGCTCCGCCCGCCGCCCGGTCCGCACCCGTGAGGACGGCGGTCGCCGCCCTGGTCGGCGCCCTCCTCCTGCTCCTCGTGCCCGGCGTGTCGTCCGCACGGGCCGCGGCGCCCGCCCCGCCGCCGATGAAGGACGGCTTCGGACTGACCCGGGTCGGCGCCGTGACCGGCAGCGCCACGAACTTCGTCCTCACCGTGACCACCCCGCAGGTCGCCGGCGAGCACACGATCCGGATCCTGCTGCCGGACGACTACGCGGACCGCCCCGACAAGCGGTACCCCGTCCTGTACTTCCTGCACGGCGCCTCGGACAACCCCGCCAACCCGGGCCTCGCCTACCCCGCCCTGACCGCGGCCACCTCGATGATCACCGTCATCCCCGACGGCGGCCTGCGCGGCTGGTACACCGACTGGCTCGACAGCGGCACGGCGGCCGGCGCGCAGAACTGGCAGACCTTCCACCTCACCCATGTGGTGCCCTTCGTCGACGCGAACCTCCGCACCCTCACCGACCGGAAGCACCGCGCGGTCGGCGGCCTGTCGATGGGCGGCTTCGGCGCGCTGCACTACGCCCAGGCCCGCCCGGACCTCTTCGGCCAGGTCCTCACCATGTCCGGCGCCAACGACCTCTCGGCCGACGAGATGGTCATCCGCGGCGCCGTCGTCGGGACCCTGACCAACGCCGGAACCGTGCTGTGCGCCCCGAGCGGCGGCCAGCCCTGCGGCTTCGACTTCGGACCCACGGTGTCCAGCGACGCGGTCTTCGGCACGCCGTACCCGGTCTTCGGCGCCGACTGGCGCTGGAACGCCGCCGACCCGACCGGCCACGCCGGACTGCTGGCCGACACCGGCATCGCCGTCTACACCGGCAACGGCAACGGCAACCCCGCCGGCATGGAGTTCTGGGCCGAGGGCACCGCGACGCGCTTCACCGACCGCCTGACCGCCCTCGGCATCCCGCACCGCTACGTGAACTACGGCAACGGCTCGGGCTGGGGCACCGCCTGCGACGGCGGCCACAGCTACGGCTGCTGGGCCCAGGACCTCGTGGACTACGTGCCGCGCCTCGAAGCCGCCTTCGCCGCCTGACCTCCGTAGGAACGAGCGCTCCGGGCGCCTCGCCCGTCCGCACCGCACCAGCCTTCCCCTCCCGACGAAAGGACCGACCCGTGCTGTCGACCTCCGCCCCGCCCGCGGCCCCGAGCCGCCGAACCGCCCCCTGGCTGCGCCTGCTCGCGGCCGTCCTGGTGACCTGCTGCGCCGCGCTCGGCCTCACCACCGCGCCGTTCACGGCGACGCGGGCCGACGCGGCCGTCACCGGAGCAGCGGCGGCCTGTGCCACCCCGCAGCAGTGCCTGACCATCACCTCGCTGAGCAACGGCCGCCGGCTCGACGTCCAGAACGGCTCGACCGGCGACGGCGCGTACATCGTCACCAACTCGGCGCCCGGCTACCACCAGTCCTGGCGGCTGAACGTCGACGCCTCGGACTCCTCGTTCACGATCGTCAACAACACCACCGGCAAGTGCATCGACCTCGCCTGGCTCACCCCCGCCCTGCGCCAGCAGACCTGTGCCGGCCAGGCCAGCCAGAAGTGGTTCTTCCAGCCGGTCCCGGGTGCCGAGGACTCGTTCATGATCCGGCACCAGGGCGACAACACCTGTCTGGACCTGCTGCTCGGCGGCAACTACGACGACGCCTGGACCGACCAGTACGCCTGCAACGGGACGGTGAACCAGCGCTGGTCCACCGGCTTCCCCGCGGCGGCCCGCAACCTCGCCGTCGACCACGCCGCCAAGCAGTGCCAGAAGGACATCTCCACCTGCTCCTGGGCGCTGAAGAGCGAGGCCCCGGCGGCCCCGCTGCCGAAGGTCTGCGTCTCCTCGGTCTGGTTCAACAACACCTCCGGCACCGTCCAGCAGGCCTTCTCGGTCACCAATATGAGCGGATGGTCCAACAGCATCGGCGCCGACATGGGGACGCAGATCTCCGGCGGCGTGCCCGGCGGGGCGCTCACCACCGTGGTCAGCACCGCACTGCACTACAACAACGTCTGGCAGGGGTCGACCACCGTCAACAACAGCGTCGCGGTGTCCGTCCCGCCGCAGCAGTACGGCTGGGTGACGCTCGCCGAGCTGGCCCGCAAGGTGACCGGCACCTGGACCTTCGACGCCCGCGGCCTGCCCTGGACGGCCGAGGACACCCTCACCGTGCCGCTCACCTACGACCCGCAGGCCGGCGCGACGCTGTACATCGCCAACACCAGCCCGACCTTCACCAACTGCTCCTGACCTCCCGGTAACGGGGGAACGGGGGGACGGGGGAGCGGGGGAACGGGGGAGTGGACGGACCGGGCGGTGACTCCGCCCGGTCCGTTCGTCGTTCGTCGCCGTTCGCTGTCCGCCGTCCGGCTCAGGCCAGCAGGTCGGACTGGAGCGTCACCACCTGCCGGAAGGCCGCGGTGGGCACGCCCTTGGGGTTGGTCATCGTGATCACGCCCGTGACGTTCCCCGCCGAGAGGAAGGCGATCCGGGTGGCGGGCGGGGCGCCGGGCACCTCGCGGGTGGCGAGGTCGACGCCGAACACCGTGTCCCAGCCCTGGGTGTCACCGGTCCGCACGCCGCCCGAGGAGTCCTTGGGCTCGCCCGTCCTCCGCAGCTTGTCGAACATCGGCCATGCCTCGGCCTGGGAGCCGAAGGACAGCAGCCGGATCTGCGTCCGGGTGCCGTCGGCGGCCGTCCACTCGCGGACGGCGGCATCGCGGCAGGCGTTCTGCAGCAGCAGCGCCCGCAGCGAGCCGGGGTCCTTCCAGTCGGCGGTGATCGCCTCGCAGGAGACCCGTCCCGCCGGGGTCGGGCCGACCGGGGCAGCGGGGGACGCCGAGGAGGTGCCGGCCGGCGAGGCCGACGTGGAGCCCGGAGCGGACGGGGACGCCGAGCCGCTGGCGCCCGGAGCCGGGGCCGACGGGGCGGCAGCAGGTACGAGTGAGCCGCCCGCCTCGACGGGAACCGGAAGCAGCAGGGTACGGAGGTCGGCCGCGTGCCGGCCCTTGCTCTCCCTCGGTACCGACTGACCGGAGGGCAGCTGCGGGAGCACCAGGGCCGGGAAGGTGTACCGGCCGTCCTTCGGGGTCGCCAGGCCGGGCAGGTCGGTGCGCTCCGGTGCCGTCACGGCCAGCGCGGTACCCGTGCCGGCCAGCGCGCAGACCACGACGGCCGCACCCCACCGCACGGCGGCACGGCGACGCCGGGCGCGGCGGGCCGTCCGCTCGCCGTCCGCCGGCGTGCCGGTGGAGGGCACCCCGACCGCAGGGCCGTCGATCTCCTCGGGCAGGACGGGACCTTCCGCCGGGGCGGCGGTTTCCTGCGGCGTGGTGCTGTCGGTCATACGGACGCTCCCGGGATGGCGAGACGGTCGAGCTGCTGGGCCAGGAGGGCGACGATCCGGTCCTTGGGCAGCGGGGCCACGCCCTCGACCGCCATGACGACCAGGAGGTCGCCCTCGGCGGCCGAGCACTCCAGGCGGTCGATCGGCGCGGACGGCGGGGCCGGCAGCAGGTAGCAGTGCGCCTCGGCGTGGCCGGGCACGGTGGGGCCGGTGCGGAAGATGCCGGTCTCACCGGTGAAGATCGCCGTGTACTCGTTCAGCTTCTGCACCTCCTGCTGGTTGAACTGGTGCAGCTTCATGCTGATCGCCAGCTCGCCCGACTGGGTCGTGTAGGTACGCACTCCGGCGGCCTTCACGTGCAGGTCGTTCCAGTACTTGCGGAGCCTGTCCTGCTGCTCCTTGGGCATCGGCAGGACCGCGTCGTCCAGCTCGGCGGCGAGCAGCTGCTCCCCCGTCAGCTCGACGTCGTTGCCGAAGCCGCCGTCGTCCGCGCCGAGCGTGTAGCCCGCCGGGACGGGCAGCAGCAGGTCGCGCAGCGAGCCGAAGTGGTTGCCGTTGGACTTCGCGCCGAACGGGGTGGCCGTGGCACTGGGCGCGGGCGCGGAGACCGGTGTCGCGGCGGCGGTCGCGGGCGTGGGGTCGTCGTAGCGGACCTCGATGATGCCGATCCCGATCACCACGCCGACCAGGGCCGCGGCCACGGTCGCTCCACCCGCGCGGAGCAGCCGGCGCGGGGGCCGGGGCGGGGGCGGTACGTCGGACGCAGGGGCGGTCCGGACGTCCGGGACTGCCGGGACCTCGGGCGTCGTCACGGCGGGGGCGCCGGGGACGATGACGTCGCTGTCGCTCATACCAGCCGCTCCCACTGCCGCTTGGCGAGGTCCTTGAGGACCTCGGGGGACACCGGTCGGGTGCCGAACACCTTGACCTCCATCACGACGGTGCCGCGCTGTGCGACGGCGTCGGCTCCGTAGAAGGGCTCGGTGGTCTCGGCCCAGTACGACGCCTTGGAGTCCACCTCGTAGCCGCCGTTGGCCTCGGGCGCGAACGGTTCGAGGGGCCGGCCGAGCGTACGGGCGGCGGCCTCGGCGGCCCGGTCGGCCGTGTACTGGATCAGGGAGACCCGGACCTTGAGGTCGCCCTGCTTCCAGTCGATCTCCACGGCGCGCCGGAAGCCGCGGGTGTTCAGCTGCTTGAACACGGCGGCGGTCCTGCCCTCGTGCTCGGCCAGCTCGCCGGCTGTGACCCAGCTCGGGGTGTCCGGGTAGTCGTCCCAGGCACTGCTGCCGCTCGGCGCGGTCAGCAGCAGCTTGCGCAGGTCGCCGTCGATGGCGAGCGGCGAGGGCGCGGCGGCGGCCGCCACGGCCGGGTCCAGCGCCCCGGCGGGGTAGGACGGCAGCGCGACCTGGACCGGCGGCAGCGGCGTGGGCGGCCGGTTCGCCTGGATCGCGTAGCCGACGCCGCCACCGGCCACGGTGCCGAGCACCAGCCCGGAGACCAGCAGCAGGACCGGGCGGGGGCGGCGCGGGCCGCGCGCGGGCGGCTCGGCGGGGCTGTCCTCGGACGGCATCGCCGCGAGCGGCGCGGCCTCCGGCGGGGCGGACGGCAGGGCCGGCGCCCCGGCGGGCGGAGTGGGCGGTGGCGCGTCGACGGGCGACGGCGCCACGGGATCGGTGGTCATGCGAGTGCTCCAGGAAGGGGGAAGGGGAGGGCCGGGGGGCTCAGCGACCGGAGGTCAGCCAGTCGCGCTGGCGCTTCATCAGCTCGCTGAGCAGCGCCTTGTCCGGGGTGCCCTTCACTTCGACGTCGATGATGTACTGCACGTCGCCCTGGCTGGAGATGCCGCTCATCGAGCCGGTGTAGGCCTGCTGCTTGGGCTTGTCGACGTATCCGTGGGCGGCCGGGTCGCCGGTGATCTCGATCGGGTCGAGACCGTCCAGGGTGTAGTTGCGGGCGACCTCGGCGGCCCGGGCGGGGGTCGAGAAGCGCAGCAGGGTCACGGTGACCTCGGCCTTGCCGTCCGCCGTGCGGTAGGTGCGGGTGGCGGAGTCCTTGTAGCCGAAGGACTTGAGCGCCTTGATGGCCTCGGCGCCGCCCATCTGGTCGCCCATGTCCTTGTCCGTCAGCAGCATGCCGTCGGCCGGGCCGTACGACTCGCCGCCCTCGGGGATCGGGAGCAGGAAGTACTGGAGGTCGCCGTCGTGCCGCCCGTTGCTGACCGTGCCCTTGAGGGTGCTCGTCGGCGTGGGCACGGGCGCGGGTGCCGGCGCGGCCGGGGGAGCGGTGGTCGGCGTGGCGGCGGCGGTGGGCGCGGTGCTCGCGGTCCCGGCGGCCGAGGTGGTGGCCGTCGCGGGGGCGGTCGCGGCGGCGACGGCCGGCCGGTGGTCCGGCTTGCCGACGGCCACCGTCACGGTCGCGCTGACCGTCGTCACGGCGAGCAGGCCGACGGTCGCCAGCGCGACGCCGACGGCCCGCGGCAGCTTCCGGCCCGGGGCGTCAGGGGTGCCGGGTGCGTCCGGGGTTCCGGCGGGCGGCGCCGCCGGAACGGGTGCGCCAGGTGCGTGGGCCGGCCCTTCGGGCGGCGTGCCGGGGACGGGGACGGCGGATCGGTCCGGTGCGGACGCCTGCGCCGGATCGGCGGCAGGCGGCACGTGATCGTGCGCGGACAAGGGGTTCCCCCAGGAAAGGAGCAGAAGGTTTCGCGCGCGGCCGCTCACGGGCACCTCGGCGGCCGTCATTGGCCGCGCAACACGCGTCTGGCTGGAATTATGAGAGCGGCTCCGCCCCGGTGCCAACAAGATCAATCACCACACTCCCGCCCAATCGGTCAGCAAAGCGACACACCGTAATCGAACCGAAATCGACCGTTACCGCCACTGCGCGGCTTCGGTCCGCGGGCCGGAGTCCGGGTGCCGGGAGTGCTCGACGGAAGGGACGGCCAGGATGTGGCCCCGCGTCAACGGCATGCGCTCGATGGAGCTCGGCACCCCGGGCGGCATCCGCGCCGAGCTGAACTCCCTTGTCCTGGCGGGCCGGAAGACCGCCACCACCGGCCTGCTCGCGCTGTACGTCGAGGAGTCGGAGGAACTGGAGCTGCCCGGTGAACGGCTGGCACTGGTGGACGACGACGGGGGCTTCGTCGCCGAGATCGAGATCACCGGCGTGGAGGTGACCACCTTCGGCGCGGTGACCTGGGAGCACGCCCGGGCCGAGGGGGAGGGCGACGCCTCGCTCGCGGAGTGGCGCGAAGGGCATCGCGGCTACTGGCGCCGCCTGGGCACCCCGGTCGAGGACGGCACGGCCGTGGTCTGCCTGGCCTTCCGCCTCGTCGGTACCGCCTGACCCGGGGGGCGACGACGGAAAAATACCCCCACCCGTATCCTGGAGGCGGAGGGAGAACCTTCCCCCACCCGATCCGAGGAGTCCCGAGATGTGTCGTCGAACTACGTGCCGCACCTGCGGCAAGGCCGGTTACGCGGGGTGCGGCATGCACGTCGACCAGGTCCTGGCCGGAGTCCCCAAGGCAGACCGCTGCGCCTGCGCCCCGGGCACGGGCGGCGGTGGTGGCGGCGTCGGCGGCCTGCTGGCGAGGATCCTGGGCCGCCGCTGAGCGCGGCACGGCCGGGCGGCCGGGCGATCGGGGTCGCCCGGCCGCCCGGCGCGGGAGAAGCGGCTCGGCGACGGTGGAACCGGCCGGGGGCGGGAGGCGTCACTGTGGCCGATGCGGAACGGATGGTGGGGGCGGCGTGTGAAGCGGTTCGCGAAGACTGTGGTCGGGCAGTTCACCATCTCGGCGATCGCCTGTGCGGTGGTCTTCGGCCTGATTTTCGCGCTCGAATGCTGGTTCGTGTCCGAGGCGCTGGACGGATCGCCTCTGCAGAAGTAGGCGGCTCGCGGGGCACCGATCGGGCCGTTGGTGGCCGCACTCCCGAACGGGGGACCTGCCGCCAACGAGGTCCCGAGGTGCGCGGAGACCTTCGCCGTGGTGACCTGCCGCTCGCCGTGATGACCTGCCGGCGAGGATCCGCCGCCGCTTGGTGTTCGTTACCCGCCGCCCTTCGGTGGCGGCCCGGCCGTCCGGGCCGCCGCCGAAGGGCACCGCTCAGTCGTGCGAGAAGGAGATCCGCGGCAGGACGCGGTCGAGCCAGGCCGGGGTGTGCCAGGCTGCGGTGCCGGCGAGCCGCAGCAGGACCGGCAGCAGCACCAGCCGGACCAGGGCGGCGTCCAGCAGTACGGCGACCCCGAGGACGATGCCCATCTCCTTCGGCGGCAGCGGACCGGAGAGCGCGAAGGTGAAGAACACCGCGACCATGACGCCCGCCGCCGCGAAGATCACCCGGCCGGAGTGCGCGAGGGCGCCGACCATCGCCTCGCGCGGGTCGCCGGTGCGTTCGTAGTGCTCCTTGGCGGAGGCGAGCAGGAAGACGGTGTAGTCCATCGCGATGGCGAAGATCATCGCGAAGAAGAACACCGGCGCCCACCCGTCGAGGAACCCCTGCGGGGCGAAGCCGAGCAGGCCCGCGCCGTGGCCGTCCTGGAAGACCAGCCGGGCCACGCCGAAGGCCGCACCGGTGGACAGCAGGCCGGCGGCCGTGCCGAGGGCCGAGATCAGCGGGGCCCGCAGGGCGACCAGCAGGAGCAGGAAGCCCAGGGCCATCACCACGCCGATCACCAGCGGGGTCTTCGCGGTGAGCAGGTGCTGGAGGTCCAGGTTCTCCACCGCGGCGCCCCCGACCAGGGCGTCCGAGGGGAGCTCGGCCCGCAGGGTGTCGACGGTGCGCGCGAGGTCGGGGCTCGACGGGTCCACGGTCGGGACGGCCTGGAGCATCGACCAGCCGGAGCCGTCGGCGGCGGGCTGCGCCGGCAGCACCCCGGCGATCCCGGGCATGGCCGCGACCCGGGCGGCGGCCCGCGCGAGGTCCGGTGCACCCGTGTCCGTGTCCGCCTCGGCCGGGAGGAGGATCTGCAGGGTGCCGGGCGCACCCGGGCCGAAGGCCTGCTGGACCGCCGCGTACCCGGCGCGGGCGCTGCTGTCCTCCGGGACGACGGTGATCGAGGGCATCGCGGTGCGCAGTCCGAGCACGGGCGCGGCGAGGGCGACCAGGACGACGAGTGCCCCGGCGCCGTAGCGCAGCGGGTGCCGCCACAGCCGCTCGCCCCAGGCGGCGAAGCGCGCCGACCGGTGCGGGCCCGCGTTCAGCCGCGGCAGCGCGAGGGCGTCGACACGGTGGCCGAGCCGGCCGAGGACGGCGGGCAGCAGGGTGAGGGTGGCGGCGAGCACGAACAGGACGGCGAGCATGATGCCGCCGGCCATCGACCTGAACGCCGGCGACGGCACCAGCATCACGGCCGACAGGCTGACCAGCACCGTCGCGCCGGACAGCAGGACGGCCTTGCCCGCGGTGTCCATGGTCTCGGCGACCGCGTCGGCCCGTCCGCGCGCACGGGCGGCGCGGAAGCGGACCACCAGGAACAGGGCGTAGTCGATGCCCAGGGCCAGGGCGAACATCATCGCGAAGTTCATCGCCCAGACCGAGACCGGGAACAGGTGGCCGATCAGTACCAGCGACCCGGCGGAGGCGGCCAGCCCGGCGAGGGTGAGCAGCAGCGGCAGTCCGGCGGCGACCAGTGATCCGAAGGCCAGTACCAGGATGGCCAGGGTGACGGGCCAGGACATGATCTCGGACTTCATCATGGCGTCGTGGTTGGCCTTGTTGAAGTCGCTCCAGAGCACCGAGGCTCCGGTGGCGTGGACGTCGATGCCGTCCCCGGACAGTGCGTTCAGCGGGCCCTTGAGGTCGTCGGCGGCGCGGACCATGTCGTCGGGGGAGGCCTTCGCCCCGGCGAGCAGTACGGCGGTCCGGCCGTCCGGGCCGATGGTGGCGCCCGGCTGGGGCGGGAGCACGGTGGACACCCGGGGGTCGGCGGAGGCGAGCGCGGACGCCCGCGCGAGGACCTGCTGGACGGCCGGATCGTCGATCGGCCGGTCGGCGGTGACGACGATCTGCAGCGCGGTGGAGGCGTTGCCGCCGAAGTGCTGTTCGGCGACCTGCCGGGCCTTCACCGATTCGGAGCCGTCTGCCTGCCAGCCGGCGCCGGAGAGCGCGGTGGTGACCTGCGGGGCGAAGGCACCGAGGGCGAGGACGGCCAGCAGCCAGCCGGCCAGGACCGTCCTGGCGTGCCGGGCCGACCAGAGGCCGAGCCGGCCGAGCGGTCCCGGGGAGGCGGGCGGTCCGGCGGGTGCTGCGGCGGGCGGCCGGTCGAGGGTGGTGTCCGGGTGGTTCACGTGTTGCTCCGAATTCTTGGGCGGCCGGTCCTCGGCGGCCGAGGGGCGAAAAATACGGGTGGGGGTATCCGGAAGGGCGAAGAAAAGGGCCCACTCCGGGTGGGCCCGCCCGCTCGTCCGCCGGTCAGGCGGTGAGCGAGTCCAGGGCCGCGCGCAGCCGGGCGGCCGCCTCGTCGGCTACGGCCGCGAGCTCGGGCTTGCCGGTGACCCGGACGAGCAGCTGGGGGTCCATGGCCTCGACCAGGGTGCCCCCGTCGACGGCGCGGACCACGACGTTGCACGGGAGCAGCAGTCCGATGTGGCGGTCGGCCGTCAGGGCGCGGTGGGCGAGGGGCGGGTTGCAGGCGCCGAGGATCAGGTAGTCCTCGAGCTCCTCGTCGAGCTTGGCCCGGAGGGTGGCCCGTACGTCGATCTCGGTGAGCACGCCGAAGCCCTGTTCGGCGAGGGCGGTCCGGACCTGTTCGACGGCCTCGGTGAAGGGCAGGTCGAGGGTGACGGCGATCCCGTGGTCCATGTGGTGCTCCGTTCCTGGTGCGGCGGCGCGGTTCCGTCCGTGCCGCCCGTGCGTGGTGCTCGTGCTTCTCCTCCACTGTACCCCCGGGGGTATTTTTCCGGGCCTGCGTGGGCGGTCGGTCGACGTAGGCCCGGGTGTTCGCAAGGGAGTTCGGCGCGGTCCGGGTATTGTCAGGAAACTTTACTTACCACTAGGCTCCCCGTCGGCGGCTTGGCGCGGCGCCCGCACCGCGGGGCGTGACGTGCTCAGCGAGAGCTCTGACCCGGCCGCTGCGGTGGTGCGGGCCGCCGCTCGGCCGGCGTGCCCGCGTGCGGGCCGGGCCGGAGTCCAGCTCTCGCCGTCGTTCGAGGTCAGGGAGTCCAGGGATGCGTCCCGAAGTCTCAGTGAGGCCTGTACACATCGGAGTGTTCGCCGCCGTGCTCGTGCTGGTGGGCGGACTGTTGCTCGGCTGGTCCGGGCGGGCGGGAGCGGCGGGCGATCCGCTGCTCTCGCGGGGCAAGGCCGCCACGGCCTCGTCCACGGAGGGCTCGTCGTACGCGGCGGGCAAGGCGTTCGACGGGAACACCGGTACGCGGTGGGCGAGCGCCGAGGGGAAGGACCCGCAGTGGCTGCGGGTCGACCTCGGGGCGGGCGCCGCCGTCTCGCGGATCAAGCTGGTCTGGGAGGCCGCCTACGCCAAGGCGTACCGCCTGGAGGTGTCCGCGGACGGGACGACCTGGACCCAGGTCGCCGAGGAGAAGGCGGGCAACGGCGGGACGGACGACTGGACCGGCCTGGGCGGGAAGGGCCGCTACGTCCGGATGTACGGGACGGCGCGCGGCACCTCCTACGGCTACTCGCTGATCGAGATGGAGGTCTACGGGACGGCCGACACGACGCCCACGCCCACGCCCACCGGACCGTCCCCGACCGGGCCCACGCCGGGCGGGGCCTTCACCGTGGTCGCGGCGGGCGACATCGCCGCGCAGTGCACCGCCTCGGACAGCGCCTGCGCGCACCCGAAGACCGCGGCGCTGGCCCAGCGGATCGACCCGAAGTTCTATCTGACGATGGGCGACAACCAGTACGACGACGCCCGGTTGGCGGACTTCAAGAACTACTACGACAAGACCTGGGGCGCGTTCAAGGCGAAGACCCACCCCGTCCCCGGCAACCACGAGACCTACGACCCGGCCGGCTCCCTCGCCGGCTACAAGTCCTACTTCGGCAGCATCGCCTATCCGCAGGGCAAGAGCTGGTACAGCTTCGACGAGGGCAACTGGCACTTCGTCGCCCTCGACTCCAACGCCTTCGACCAGAGCGCCCAGATCGACTGGCTGAAGGCCGACCTCGCGGCGAACGGCAAGAAGTGCGTCGCCGCCTACTGGCACCACCCGCTGTACTCCTCGGGCGGGCACGGCAACGACCCGGTCTCCCGGCCGGTGTGGCGGATCCTCTACGACGCCAAGGCCGACCTGGTGCTCAACGGCCACGACCACCACTACGAGCGGTTCGCCCCGCAGGACCCGGACGGGAAGGCCACCGCGGACGGGATCGTCGAGATCGTCGGCGGCATGGGCGGCGCCGAGCCCTACCCGATCGAGCAGGTCCAGCCGAACAGCCAGAAGCGGATCAGCGGCGAGTACGGCGTGCTGAAGCTCGACTTCACCGACTCCGGGTACGGCTGGAGCTACGTCGGCACGGACGGCAAGGCCAAGGACACCAGCCCGACCTACAGCTGCCACTGATGATGTACCTGGCCACCACCGGCCGCCGTTCGGACGCGCCGCCCCGCCCCGTCGGGGTGGGGCGGCGCGTCCCCGGCACGGTCGTCGCGCTCGGGGCGGTCAGCCTGGTCACCGACATCTCCTCGGAGATGGTCACCGCCGTGCTGCCGCTCTACCTGGTGCTGGGCCTCGGCCTGTCACCCCTCCAGTTCGGCTTCTTCGACGGACTGTTCAACGGCGCCACGGCGCTGGTCCGGCTCCTCGGCGGGCGGCTCGCCGACCGGGGCGGCGGCCGCCACCGGACCGTCGCCGGGGCGGGCTACCTGCTCTCGGCCCTCTCCCGGCTCGGCCTGCTGCTGGCGGGCGGGGCGGCCGGCGGGATCGCCGCCGCGATGGCCGCCGACCGGCTCGGCAAAGGGGTGCGCACCGCGCCCCGGGACGCGATGATCACGCTCAGCGCGCCGCCGGAGGCCCTCGGCCGGGCGTTCGGTGTGCACCGGGCGATGGACACCACCGGGGCGCTGCTCGGTCCGCTGGTGGCGTTCCTGGTCCTGTGGGCGACGGCGGACGCCTACGACGCGGTGTTCGTGGTCAGCTTCGCCACCGGCCTGCTCGGCGTGGTGGTGCTGGGGCTGTTCGTGCCCGCCGACCCGGGGGCGCCGACCACCCTCGTACGGCCGACGCGCGTCCCCAAGCCGGCCCCGGTCCCGAAGCCGGCCCCGTCCCCCAAGCCGGCCCCGGTCCCGAAGCCTGCCCCGTCCCCCAAGCCGGTCAGGACCGCGCCCCGGGTGCTCGCCGACCCCGCCTTCCGGCGGGTGGTCGTGGCCGCGGCCCTGCTCGGTGCCGCCACCATCGGCGACTCCTTCCTCTACCTGCTGCTCCAGCGCGGCCTCGACCTCCCGGCCGCGCTGTTCCCCCTGCTGCCGCTGGGCTCGGCGGCCTGCTACCTGCTGCTCGCCGTCCCGGCCGGGCGGCTCGCGGACCGGAGCGGACGGCGGATCCCGTTCCTGCTCGGCCACGGCGCCCTGCTCGCCGCCTACCTCACCCTGCTCGCCCCGGCCGGACCGGCGGTCGCGGTGCTGGTGCTCGTCCTGCTCGGCGTCTTCTACGCCGCCACCGACGGCGTGCTGATGGCCCTGGCCGCGCCCGCGCTCCCCGTCCGGGGCCGGGCGAGCGGGCTCGCCGTCCTCCAGACCGGCCAGGCCCTGGCCCGCCTGGTCGGCGCCGCCGGCTTCGGCGCGGCCTGGACCTGGTGGGGGCCGCGCCCGGCCCTGGCCGCGGCCGCCCTCGCCCTGGCCGTCGCCCTCACCGCCGCCTGGCGGATCCTCCCGGGAAGGAAGGCCCGATGAAGTCCCGTTCGACCGCGCTGGTCCTCGCCGTGCTCGTCCTCCTGGGCGGCGCCCTCGGCTATGTGCTGCACGCCAGGGAACGCGGCGGCGGGCCGCAACTCGTCGCGGCGGAAGCCTCGTTCACCCTGGAGGAGCCCGGCCTCTACTACCGCGACACCGCCACCGGCCGGGTCGCCCGCAGCCCGGGCGGTGTGGCGGACGGCCCGTCCTGTGCCCGGTTCTACGCCGCGGGGGACCGGGCCCTGTGCCTGCGCGCCCTGCCCGGAACCCCGGCCCGCACCGAGGCGGTGGTCTACGACCGCCGGTTCACCGAGCTCCGGAAGGTGACCGTCCCCGGCATCCCCAACCGGGCCCGGGTGTCGCCCTCCGGCCAGGTGCTGTCCTGGACCACCTTCGCCGTCGGCGACTCCTACGCCGCCGGCCGGTTCTCGACCCGGACCTCGGTCCTGGACCTGCGCACCGGCTATCTGATCAAGTCCGTGGAGGAGATCCCGCTGACGATCGGGGACACCCGCTACCACGCCGCCGACATCAACTACTGGGGCGTCAACTTCGCGGCCGACGACAACCGCTTCTACGCCACCGTGTCGACGGGCGGCCGCACCCACCTGGTCGAGGGCGACCTCAAGGCCTGGTCGGCCCGCACCCTGCGGGAGAACGTCGAGTGCCCCTCGCTCTCGCCGGACGGGACCCGGATCGCCTTCAAGAAGAAGGTCTCCGCCGACCCTGTCGCCCCCTGGCGCCTCTACGTCCTCGACCTGGCCGACCTCCGCGAGCACCCGCTCGCCGAGACCCGGAGCGTCGACGACCAGGCCGCCTGGCTCGACGACGGCACCCTCGCCTACGCCCTCCCGGCCCACGGGAGCAAGGCCACCGACGTCTGGTCCACCCCGGCCGACGGCAGCGGGACGCCGAGCCTCGTCCTCCCCGGCGCGTCCTCCCCGGTCACCGTGCCGCCGGCGTCGCGCTGACGCCGCAATACGTACGTCCCCGCGCCCGTCCCCGCGTCCGTCCCCGCCGCCCGGCGGGTGCGGGCGCGGCGGCGTCTTGGCAACGGGCCACCCGCCGTGCCAGTGTGCGAAGGCGGTCGGTCGGCCGGGTCCGCGGGGTCGGGTGCGTCCGGTGGGCGGTGCGGCCGGCCCCGGACTCACCGGGGCCGGGCACCGGCCGTGCGGCGGGGTTTACGCACGGCGTCCGGGTTCGTGATCCCGTGTTAACGCCGTCTTCCTACGGTGCCGGTGGTGGGCCTCCTCACCGTCGGACGGCACGGACCGGCAGGACCGAGGCCGGAGATCGCTACCTGAGAGGGAGCCGTGGTGACGGTACCGGACCCGAATCCCGTCCAGCGTGTGCGCACCGTCTGCTCGTACTGCGGTGTCGGCTGCGGCATGCTGCTCGACGTGGCCGTCGACGGGGAGACCGGGCGGCGCACCGTGCTGAAGGCGTCCGGGGACCGCGACCACCCCGTCAACGCCGGCCGGCTGTGCACCAAGGGCGCCACCACCGCGGACATGCTCGCCGCGCCCGGGCGGCTGACCACCGCGCTGGTCCGGGCCGAACGCGGAGCCGAACCCGTGGCCGAGGACGTGGACGCCGCCATCACCGCCACCGCGCGCCGGCTGCGGGCGGTGCTCGACGAGCACGGGCCGGACGCGCTGGCCTTCTACGTCTCGGGCCAGCTGACGCTGGAGGCCCAGTACCTGGTGAACAAGCTCGCCAAGGGCTTCGTCCGCACCAGCCGGATCGAGTCCAACTCCCGGCTGTGCATGGCGAGCGCGGGCAGCGGCTACAAGCTGTCGCTGGGCGCGGACGGGCCGCCCGGCTCCTACCGGGACCTCGACCACGCGGACGTGTTCCTGGTGATCGGCTCCAACATGGCCGACTGCCACCCGATCCTGTTCCTGCGGATGATGGACCGGGTCAAGAAGGCGGGCGCCAAGCTGATCGTCGTCGACCCCCGGCGCACCGCCACCGCCGACAAGGCCGACCTCTTCCTCCAGATCCGGCCCGGTACGGACCTGGCGCTGCTCAACGGACTGCTGCACCTGCTGGTCGAGAACGGCGACACCGACCCGGCCTTCATCGAGGAGTTCACCGAGGGTTGGGAGCAGATGCCCGGCTTCCTGGCGGACTACCCGCCCGCCGAGGTCGCCCGCACCACCGGCCTCGCCGAGGAGGACATCCGCGCCGCCGCCCGGATGATCGGCGCGGCTGCGGAGTGGACGAGCTGCTGGACCATGGGGCTCAACCAGTCCACCCACGGCACCTGGAACACCAACGCCCTGGTCAACCTGCACCTGGCCACCGGCGCGATCTGCCGCCCCGGCAGCGGCCCGTTCTCCCTCACCGGCCAGCCCAACGCGATGGGCGGCCGGGAGATGGGCTACATGGGGCCGGGCCTGCCCGGGCAGCGGTCGGTGCTGGACCCGGCGGAACGGGCCTTCACGGAGGAGCTGTGGGGCCTGCCGCCCGGCACGCTGCGCACCGAGGCCGGCCGGGGCACCGTCGAGATGTTCGAGCGGATGGCCGAGGGGGAGATCAAGGCCTGCTGGATCATCTGCACCAATCCGGTCGCCTCGGTCGGCAACCGGAAGACCGTCATCGCCGGACTGGAGGCCGCCGAACTCGTCATCACCCAGGACGTGTTCGCCGACACCGAGACCAACGCCTATGCCGACGTGGTGCTGCCCGCCGCCCTGTGGGCCGAGACGGAAGGCGTGCTGGTCAACTCGGAGCGCGGCCTCACCCTGGCCCGGCCGGCCGCCGACCCGGTCGGCGGGGCGCTGCCGGACTGGCGCATCGTCGCCCGGGTGGCCTGCGAGATGGGCTTCGCCGAGGCCTTCGACTACGCGAGCGCGGAGGAGGTCTTCGAGGAGCTCAAGCGGGCCTGGAACCCGAAGACCGGCTGGGACCTGCGCGGTGTGAGCTACGCCCGGCTGCGGGAGACCCCGGTGCAGTGGCCGGCCGCCGACCCCGACGGGCCGGAGCGCAACCCGGTCCGCTACCTCAACGACGGGGTCAGCCAGACGCTGCTGGAGCGGCAGGACGGGAGCCGGCCGAGGCTGGCCTTCCCGACCCCGTCCGGGCGGGCGGTGTTCTTCGCCCGGCCGCACCTGCCGCCCGCCGAACTGCCGGACCAGGACTACCCGTTCTGCCTCAACACCGGGCGGCTGCAGCACCAGTGGCACACCCTCACCAAGACCGGCCGGGTCGCCAGGCTCAACCGGCTCGACCCGGGTCCGTTCGTCGAGATCCACCCGGAGGACGCGGAGGCGCTGGGCGTGGTCGACGGCGACCGGCTGGAGGTGGCGTCGAGACGCGGCCGGGCCGTGCTGCCGGCGGTGGTCACCGACCGGGTGCGGCCGGGGGACTGCTTCGCGCCGTTCCACTGGAACGACCTGTTCGGCGAGTACCTCAGCATCAACGCGGTCACCAGTGACGCGGTCGACCCGGTGTCGTTCCAGCCGGAGTTGAAGGTCTGCGCGGTCGCGCTGCGGCCGGTCGCGGCCCCGGTCCCGCCGGAGGCGGCAGCGCCGCCGGCAGTCGAGCCCGTCGCGGTCGCGGAGTCCGTGCCGTCGACCGAGCCGGTGACCTCGGAGCAGCCGTCCCAGCCGGTCGTGGGACCGCAACTCACGGCGCTGGCAGGGCTGCTGGGCCTCGACCCGGTCGAGGCGCCGCGGCTGACGGCCGCCGAACGCGCCTATCTGGCGGGCTTCCTGGCCGGTGTCCCGGCCGCGCCGCCGGGCACCGCCGGGGTGCCGGTACTGCCGCCGCAGGCGCCGGTCGACCCCGAGCGGGCGCGGTGGGTCAACGGCATGCTGGCCGGGGCGTACTCCCGCCTCCCGGCCGGACCGGTGGCGGCGTTCGGACCGGCGGCGCTCGGGCCGGGGGAGGCGTCGGAGGCGGCCGAGGCCACGGCCGGCCCGTCGGCCGTCGCAGAACCGGGGCGGACCGTGACCGTCCTGTGGGCCTCGCAGACGGGCACCGCCGAGGGGATCGCCGCCGCGGTCGCCGAGCGCCTGGTCGCCGAGGGCTGGCAGCCGCTGCTGCTCGCCATGGACCGGGCCGGGCCCGCCGTCCTGGCGGCCGGGGCGCCGGTGCTCCTGATCACCAGCACCTTCGGCGACGGCGAGGCCCCCGACAACGGCGCCGGCTTCTGGGAGGGGGTGCTCGCCGGGGCGCCGCCGGGCGCCGAGGGGCTGCGCTACGCCGTGCTCGCGCTCGGCGATTCGAGCTACAGCGACTTCTGCGGCCACGGGCGCCGCCTCGACCAGCGGCTCGGGGAGCTCGGCGCGACCAGGATCGCCCCGCGCGCGGACTGCGAGCCCGACTACCAGGACGCGGCCGACCGGTGGTTGGAGCAGGTGGTGGCCGCCCTGGCCGCCCTGGCCGCCCCGGCCGCCCCGACCGACGGCGGCACCCCGAGCGCCGCCCCGCCCCCCACCGCCCCGACCCCCACCGCCGCGCCGTCGCCGGTGGCTGCCCCCGCGCCCCGGTCCGGGTACTCCAAGGAGTCGCCCTTCGGCGCCCGGGTGACCGGCAACCGGCTGCTCAGCCTGCCCGGCTCCGCCAAGGAGGTCCGGCAGTTCGCCTTCGCCACCAGGGACGGCCTCGGCGGCACCGACCGCCACGGCGACCTCGGCTACCGGGCCGGCGACGTCCTGGGCGTCCGGGCCCGGAACTGCCCCGAGCTGGTGGCCGAGTGGCTGGCCGTCACCGGCCTCGACCCGGACGCAGCCGTCATCGTCCCCGGCGCCGGAGAGCTCCCGTTCGCCGAAGCGCTCGGCGGCCACCTGGAGATCGCCCGGATCACCCCGGACCTGCTCCGCTTCGTCGGGGAGCGGTCCGGCGACCGCGTCCTCAAGCGGCTGCTGCGGCCGGACAACACCGGGGAGCTGGCCAAGTGGACCTGGGGCCGGCAGGCCGTCGACGTGGTCGGCACGCTCGCCGTACGGGCCGGGGCCGCCGACTGGGCGGCGGTGCTGAAGCCGCTCCAGCCCCGGCTGTACTCGGTGTCCTCCAGCCCGCTGGTCCACCCGGACGAGATCCGGGTGACCGTCTCGGTGGTCCGTCACCCCAACGGCGCCGGCCGGATCCGCAAGGGCGTCTGCTCCACCTACCTCGCCGACCGCGCGGCCGACGGCCCGGTACCGGTCTTCGTCCGGCCCACCGCGCACTTCCGGCCCCCGGCGGACCCCGCCACCCCGATGATCATGATCGGCCCCGGCACCGGCGTCGCCCCTTTCATCGGCTTCCTGGAGGAGCGCCGGGCCCGCGGCCACACCGGCCCCAACTGGCTGTTCTTCGGCGAGCAGCGGCAGTCGACGGACTTCTACTACCGCGAGGAGCTGGCCGACTTCCGGGCCTCGGGCCACCTGGACCGCCTCGACCTCGCCTTCTCCCGGGACCAGCGCAACAAGGTCTACGTCCAGGACCGGATGCGCGAGCACGGCCTCGGACTCTGGGACTGGCTGCAGAACGGCGCCCACCTCTACGTCTGCGGCGACGCGGCCCGGATGGCCAGGGACGTGGACGGCGCACTGCGCGAGATCGCCCGCACCCACGGCGGCCTCACCGAGGAGGAGGCCGCCGTGCACCTCAAGCAACTGGCCGCCGACAAGCGCTATGTGCGGGACGTCTACTGAGAGCGCTGTGCGCGCGATGTCCACTGAGCCCCGTGCGTCTTCCCCGTGCGTCTTCCCCGTGCGTCGTCCCCCCGTGACCGTCCCGACGTAAACGGTCTTGCAAAAAGATGCAAGCCGTTTGCGTTCCTGCTCTAGACTCCCCGTCATGACGCGAAGACTTGCCGAGGTGGCCAAGAAGGTCGGTGTGAGCGAGGCGACGGTCAGCCGCGTGCTCAACGACAAGCCCGGCGTCTCGGAGGCGACCCGGGCGGCGGTGCTGACCGCGCTGGACGTGCTCGGCTACGAGCGGCCCACCCAGCTGCGCGGGGAGCGGGCCAGGCTGGTGGGTCTCGTGCTGCCCGAGCTCCAGAACCCGATCTTCCCGGCCTTCGCCGAGGCCGTCGGCGGTGCCCTGTCCGGCCACGGGTTCACCCCGGTGCTCTGCACCCAGACCGCGGGCGGGGTGTCGGAGGCGGACTACGTCGACCTGCTGCTGGCCCAGCAGGTCTCCGGCGTGGTCTTCTTCGGCGGCCTCTACGCGCAGGGCGACGCCCCGCACGACCACTACGCCCGGCTGGCCGAGCGCAGCCTGCCCACCGTGCTGCTGAACGCCGCCATCGACGACCTCGACTTCCCCAGGGTCTCCTGCGACGACGCGGTCGCGGTCGAGCAGGCCCTCGGGCACCTGCGGCAGCTGGGGCACCGGCGGGTGGGCCTGGTGCTCGGCCCGGCCGACCACGTGCCGTCCCGGCGGAAGCTGGCCGCGGCCAGGGCCGCCGCGGAGAAGTTCGGCCTGGAGCTGCCGGACGACTGCGTCGAGCGGGCGCTGTTCTCGCTGGAGGGCGGGCAGGCGGCGACCACCCGGCTGCTGCGCCGGGGCGTCACCGGGGTGGTGTGCGCGAGCGACCCGCTCGCCCTCGGGGCGATCCGGGCGGTGCGGCGCGCGGGGCTCTCGGTGCCGGCGGACGTCTCGGTGATCGGTTACGACGACTCCTCCTTCATGACCTGCACCGATCCGCCGCTGACCACCGTGCGGCAGCCGATCGACGCGATGGGCAGGGCCGTGGTGGAGCTGCTGGTCGGGGAGATCGGCGGGGTCCGGGTCACCCACGACGAGCTGCTCTTCGAGCCGGAACTGGTGGTGCGGGGGTCGACCGCGCCGGCGCGCGGGCGCGACTGACGCGGGCCCGGCCGGGAGCCGGGCACGGGAGCGGGACAGCGGCGGGCACCTTCGGGTGCCCGCCGCATTTTCGTGTACCCACCGTGACGCGGTCCGTTGACATGGCCGTATCCCCGCTGTAACTGTTGGGTGCTCAGCCGCAAAACTGCGACAGAATCTTGTCGTTTTTCTGATCGCGCCCGTCGAGCTCTTCGACGTGGCCAGCTCCGTACGTCCCGGGCCGCCGCCGAAGCCGCCGTCGGCCCGCCCCGCCGGCCGGCCCACGCCCGGTCGGTCCACCGGTACCGGTATCGATCAGAGACAGAGGGACTCATGCACCTGACCCGTATCCTCCGACGACTGACGGCTGCGTCGGTCGCGGTGGGGATGCTCCTGCTCGGGGGGCCGGTCGCACCGGTCGCCCACGCGGCGGGCGGACCCGACCTCGCGGCCGGCCGCCCGGTCACCGCCAGCAGTGCCAACGGCCAGTACGTCGCCGGCAACGTCAACGACGGTGACCGGTCCACCTATTGGGAGAGCGCCAACAGCGCGCTGCCGCAGTGGATCCAGGTCGACCTGGGCAGCGCGGCCGCCGTCGACCAGGTGGTGCTCGAACTGCCCGCGGCCTGGGAGAGCCGCACCGAGACACTGACCGTGCTCGGCTCCACCGACGGCAGCGGTTTCGCCACCGTGGCCGGCTCCGCCGTGCAGACCTTCGACCAGGCCGGCGGCAACACCGTCCGGATCGGCTTCGCCGCCACCACCACCCGCTACCTGCGGGTGCAGGTGACCGCCAACTCGGTCTGGCCGGCCGCCCAGATCTCCGAGTTCGAGGTCTACGGCGCGGCCACCTCCTCGACCGACCTGCTCCGGGGGCGCCCACTGACCGCCAGCAGCGCCAACGCGCCCTACCCGGCGGCCAACGCGGGCGACGGGAACGCGGCCAGCTACTGGGAGAGCGCCAACAACGCCTTCCCGCAGTGGATCCAGGGCGACCTGGGGTCGGCCGTCCCGGTGAGCCGGCTGGTGCTGCGGCTGCCCGCCGGATGGGAGCGCCGCACCCAGACGCTGAAGGTCCAGGGCTCCACCGACGGCAACGCCTTCACCGACCTGCTGCCCTCGGCGGCCTACACCTTCGACCCGCAGGGCGGGAACACCGCCACCGTCGACCTGCCGACCGTGACCACCCGCTTCCTGCGGCTGCTGGTCACTGCCAACTCGGCCTGGCCCGCAGCGCAGTTGGCCTCCTTCGAGGTCTACGGCCCGACGGCCGGCGACACCCGGGCGCCGAGCGCGCCGAGCGGGCTGGCGTACACCCAGGCGGGGCCGGGGCAGATCCGGCTGAGCTGGCAGGCGTCGACCGACGACGTCGGGGTGACCGGGTACGACCTGTACGCGAACGGGCAGTTGCTCACCAGCGTCGGCGGTTCGGTGCTGACGTACACCGACAGCCGCCCGGACAGCGCCACCGTCTCCTACTACGTCCGGGCCAAGGACGCGGCCGGCAACCAGTCGCCGAACAGCAACACCGTCACCCGTACCGGCCAGGGCGGCGACACCCGGGCGCCGAGCGCGCCGACCGGGCTGGCGTACACCCAGCCGGGGCCGGGGCAGATCCGGCTGAGCTGGCAGGCGTCGACCGACGACGTCGGGGTGACCGGCTACGACCTCTACGCGAACGGGCAGTTGCTCACCAGCGTCGGCGGTTCGGTGCTGACGTACACCGACAGCCGCCCGGACAGCGCCACCGTCTCCTACTACGTCACGGCGCGGGACGCGGCCGGCAACCGCTCCGCGAGCAGCAACACCGTGACCCGCGCCGGCAGCACCGGCGGCACCAACCTGGCGGCGGGCCGCTCCATCACCGCCTCCTCCACCGTCCACACCTTCGTCGCCACCAACGCCAACGACAACGACGTCACCACCTACTGGGAGGGCGCGGGCGGCAGTTACCCGAGCGTGCTCACGGTGGCGCTGGGCGCGAACGCCGACACCGAGTCGGTGGTGCTGAAGCTCGACCCGGCCGCGGCCTGGTCGACCCGGACCCAGACCGTCGAGGTGCTGGGCCGGGAGCAGAACGCGACGGCGTTCACCTCCCTGGTGGCGCCGAAGTCCTACACCTTCGACCAGCCGAGCGGGAACACCGTCACCGTCCCGGTGAGCGCCCGGGTGGCCGACGTCCAGCTGCGGATCACCGCCAACTCCGGTGCCCCGGCCGGGCAGATCGCCGAGTTCCAGGTGATCGGGCGGCCCGCCCCCAACCCGGACCTGGTGGTCACCGGCGTCACCGCGGCCCCGGCCGAACCGGTGGAGAGCGACCCGGTCACGCTGTCCGCGACGGTGCGCAACTCCGGCCCGGCCCCCGCCGGACCGAGCGCCGTCACCTTCTACCTGGGCACCACCAAGGTCGGCACCGCGCAGGTCGGTCCGCTGGCCGCCGGCGCCTCGGCCACGGTCTCGGCGCAGGCCGGTCCCCAGGCCGCGGGGAGCTACCCGCTCACCGCGAAGGCCGACGAGGCGAACGCCGTGATCGAGCAGGACGAGTCCAACAACAGCTGGACGAGCCCCGCCCCGCTCACCGTCCGCCCCGTCCCGGGCTCGGACCTGGTGGCCGCCCCGGTCGCCTGGTCGCCCGCCAACCCGGCCGCCGGGAACCCGGTGGACTTCACCGTGGCGCTCCGCAACCAGGGCAGCACCGCCTCGGCGGGCGGAGCCCACGGCCTCACCCTGACCGTCACCGACGCCGCCACCGGCGCCGTGGTGAAGACCCTGACCGGCTCCTACACCGGGGTGATCGCCCCGGGCACCACCACCGCCCCGGTACGGCTGGGCAGTTGGACGGCGGGCAACGGCCGCTACGCCGTGCGGACGGTGATCGCGCCGGACGCCAACGAGCCGGCCGTCAAGCAGGGCAACAACACCAGCGTCCAGCAGCTCTACGTCGGCCGGGGCGCCAACCTGCCGTTCGACACCTACGAGGCCGAGGACGGCGTACTGGCCGGCGGCGCGGCCGTGGTCGGGCCCAACCGCACCATCGGCGACCTCGCCGGCGAGGCCTCCGGGCGCCGCGCCGTGACGCTGGACCGCACCGGCGCCTCGGTGGAGTTCACCACCAAGGCGCCCACCAACACCCTGGTCACCCGCTTCTCGATCCCCGACTCGCCCGCCGGCGGCGGCACGGACGCGACCCTGGACGTGTACGTGGACGGCACCTTCCTCAAGGCCGTCGACCTCACCTCCCGGTACGCGTGGCTGTACGGCAGCGAGGCCTCGCCCGGCAACTCGCCCGCGGCGGGCAGCCCCCGGCACATCTACGACGAGGCGAACCTGCTGCTCGGTACCACCGTCCCGGCCGGGGCGAGGATCCGGCTGCAGAAGGACGCCGCGAACACCAGCAGCTACGCGATCGACTTCGTCAGCCTGGAGCAGGCGGTGCAGCAGCCGAACCCGGACCCGGCGAAGTACGCGGTGCCGGCCGGCTTCGGCCACCAGGACGTCCAGGACGCGCTGGACCGGGTGCGGATGGACACCACCGGGACCCTGGTCGGCGTCTACCTGCCCGCCGGGGACTACCGCACGGCGAGCAAGTTCCAGGTGTACGGCAAGCCGGTGAAGGTGATCGGCGCCGGGCCCTGGTTCACCCGCTTCCGGGCCCCGGCCGACCAGGCCAACACGGACGTCGGCTTCCGCGCCGAGGCGAGCGCCAACGGCTCGACCTTCGCCGGCTTCGCCTACTTCGGCAACTACACCTCGCGGATCGACGGACCGGGCAAGGTCTTCGACTTCTCCAACGTCTCCGGGATCACCATCGACAACATCTGGACCGAGCACATGGTCTGCATGTACTGGGGCGCCAACACGGACTCGATGCGGATCACCAACTCCAGGATCCGCGACACCTTCGCCGACGGCGTCAACATGACCAACGGCTCGACCGACAACCTGGTCTCCAACAACGAGGCCAGGGCCACCGGTGACGACTCCTTCGCGCTGTTCTCGGCGATCGACGCCGGCGGCGCGGACGAGAAGAACAACGTCTACGAGAACCTCACCAGCATCCTCACCTGGCGCGCGGCCGGCATCGCCGTGTACGGCGGCTACGCCAACACCTTCCGCAACATCCACATCGCCGACACCCTCTGCTACGCCGGGGTGACCATCTCCTCGCTGGACTTCGGGTACCCGATGAACGGCTTCGGCACCGATCCGACCAACCTCCAGAACATCTCCATCGTCCGGGCCGGCGGCCACTTCTGGGGCGGGCAGACCTTCCCCGGGATCTGGGTCTTCTCGGCCTCCAAGAAGCTGCAGGGGATCCGGGTGAGCGATGTGGACATCGTCGACCCCACCTACAGCGGCATCATGTTCCAGACCAACTACAGCGGCGGGCAGCCGCAGAACCCGGTCGCCGACACGGTGTTCACCAACATCGCGATCAGCGGGGCCCGGCGCAGCGGTGACGCCTTCGACGCCAAGTCGGGCTTCGGGGTCTGGGCCAACGAACTGCCCGAGCCCGGACAGGGCCCGGCGGTGGGCGAGGTGACGTTCAACCACCTCACGCTGAGCGGCAACGCGGTCGACATCCGGAACACGACCTCCACCTTCCGGATCAACGTCAACCCGTAGGGCCCCCGCCTCACGGCCCGAGCAGGGCGGGCGCCCCGGCGCGCCCGCCCTGCTCGGGCTGCCCGCAGCCGGTCGAGGGCGAGCCGCGCCCTTCGCAAGCAGTCTGTCAAAAGTTTGCGAGTTCGCGTCGTGATATTGCGGACCCCGCTTGCGGACTGCTTAAGTGAAGCCACCGCCCGGCGATGCCCCTTCCGCCGCGGCACCCCCCACCCGGAACTGCCGGGCCCGGCGTCTCCCGCCCCGCCCCGCCGCTCGAAAGGGTCCACCACCCATGACCAGACACCCGCGCGTCCGCAGATCCCTCGCCGTGCTCGCCGCCGCCGGCCTCGCCCTCACCACCGCGGCCTGCGGCAGCGGCTCCGACGGCTCCGACGGCGCCGCCGCCCCCGGCACCCCCGCCGCCGACGCCGCCGCGCCCCTGGACCCGGCCGCCAAGGTGACCATCTCGATCGACTGCCAGCCGCCGGCCAACAAGCCCGCCGAGCGCAAGCAGTGGGCCGAGGACATCGCGGCCTTCCGGCAGCTCCACCCCAACGTCACCATCGACTCGAAGGACGGCTTCCCCTGCGAGGAGCCCGCCGCCTTCACCGCCCAGCTCAAGGGCCGGACCCAGACCGACATCTTCTACAGCTACCTCACCGACCTCGACCAGGCCCTGGACGCCGACGCCGTCCAGGACATCTCCGCCTACGTGAACGAGACGTCCGTCCCCGCGCTCAAGGACATCGACCCCTCCGTGCTCGCCACCCTCAAGGCGGACGGCAAGCTCTACGGCCTGCCCTTCTCCAACTACCGGATGGGTCTGATCTACAACCGCAAGCTCTTCCAGCAGGCCGGACTCGACCCCGACAAGCCGCCGACGACCTGGGACGGCATCCGCGAGGCCGCCCGGCGGATCGCCGCCCTCGGCGACGGCGTCAACGGCTACGGCGACTACAGCGCCACCAACCAGGGCGGCTGGCACTACACCGCCGAGCTGTACGGCCTCGGCGGCACCATGACCACCCCGGACGGCAAGAAGGCCGCCTTCCGCACCCCCGAGGGCCGCCAGGTCCTGCAGAACCTGCACGACCTGCGCTGGACCGACAACGCCATGGGCGCCACCCAGGGCCTCAAGTGGCCGGACCTGATGACCCAGATGTCCACCGACAAGCTCGGCATGTACGTCGGCGCGCCGGACGACATCACGTACATGGTGCAGACCCTCAAGGGGAACTACGCCGACTACGGCATGGGCCCGATGCCCGGCGGGAAGGCCGCGCTGCTCGGCGGCAACGACTACCTGTTCAAGAAGGGGCTGACCCCCGACCAGATCAAGGCCGGCATTGCCTGGATCGACTTCAAGTTCCTGACCGTCGGCAAGGGCCAGTTCGACTACGCCCGCACCAGGAACGACGGCCTGCCGGTCGGCCTCCCCCAGCCCTCCTTCTTCACCGGCGCCAGCCTGGCCGCCGACAACGCGGCCAAGTCCGCCGCGGCGACCGTCCCGGTGGCCAACTACGCGCCTTACCTGGCCGCCCAGGTGCCCGGAAGGACCGAGCCCGCCAACGCCCAGCAGATCTACAAGATCCTCGACACCGCCGTTTCCGCCGTCCTCACCGACCGGGACGCCGACCTCGACAAGCTGCTGGCGACCGCCGAGAGCCAGGTCAACCAGGTGCTGGCCAACCTCTGACCTCCGTCCGCCCGGCAAGCGCCCCGAAGCCCGCCGTCAGGAGCCCACCCCTTGGCAGCCACCGCCCCCCGCCCCCGCCCCGGCCGCCTGCGGCAGCGCGTCCGGCACCACCTCACCGCCCACGGGTTCCTGCTCGGCGCCGTGCTCTGCTTCGCGTACTTCTCCTGGTACCCGATGGTCCGCGAAGTGGTGATGAGCTTCCAGCGGACCAGGCGCGGCCGCACCACCTGGGTCGGCCTGGACAACCTCGACCGCGTCGTCCACGACCCCGCGTTCTGGCAGGCCTGGCGCAACACCCTGCTGTTCACCGTGCTCGCCCTGCTGCTCGGCTTCGCGCTGCCGTTCCTGGTCGCCCTGCTGCTCAACGAACTGCGCGGCGCCCGGACCTACCTGCGGGTCCTGGTCTACCTGCCGGTGATGATGCCGCCGGTCGCCTCCGTGCTGCTCTTCAAGTACTTCTACGACCCCAGGCACGGCCTGTTCAACCGGATCCTCGAACTCCTCCACCTGCCGACCTCGGCCTGGCTGAACTCCGCCGACACCGCCATGGTCTCGGTGGTGCTCGCCGCCACCTGGATGAACATGGGCAGCGCCACCCTCATCTACCTGGCCGCCCTGCAGAACATCCCCGGCGAGCTCTACGAGGCCGCCGAACTCGACGGCGCCGGCCTGCTCCGCCGGATCCGGCACGTCACCATCCCGCAGACCCGGCTGATCCTCTCCCTGCTCCTGCTGCTCCAGATCGTCGCCACCATGCAGGTCTTCGTCGAGCCCTACCTGCTCACCGGCGGCAACGGTCCCGAGGGCTCCACCACCACCGTCGTCCACCTCATCTACCAGTACGCCTTCAACTTCAACAACTACGGCAGCGCCTCGGCCCTCGGCCTGGTCATGCTGATCGTCCTCGCCGGCTTCTCCGCCCTCTACGCCCGGCTCGCCCGCCACACCGACCAGGACTGAGGCCGCCCATGCGCACCCTGATCTCCGACGTCCAGCTCAACCGGCCGCGCGGCCGGCTCGTCCACCGGATCGTCCTGGTCGTCGTCGTGACCGGCTTCACCCTGGTCTTCCTCGGCCCGCTCTACTGGCTGGTCACCGGCGGCCTCAAATCCGCCCGCGAGGTGGTCCAGAGCCCGCCCACCCTCGTCCCGCACGAACTCCACCCCGGCACCTACGCGGAGGCCTGGCGCCAACTGCGGCTCGGGCGCCTGCTGTCCAACACCCTGGTCTACGCCTTCGGGGCGCTCGCCCTCCAACTGGTCTTCGACGTCGCCGCCGCGTACGCGCTCTCCAAGCTCCGCCCGGTCCTGGGCAAGCTGCTCCTCGGCATGATGCTGGCCACCCTGATGGTCCCGGCCGCGGTGCTGGTCGTGCCGCAGTACCTGACCGTGCTCGACCTGCCGCTGCTCCACCTCGACCTGGTCGGCACCCCGTGGGCGATCTGGCTGCCGACGGTCGCCAACGCCTTCTCCGTCTTCCTGCTGAAGCGGTTCTTCGACTCGATACCGGACGAACTGCTCGCGGCCGCCGCGATCGACGGCGCCGGCCCGCTGCGGACCCTGTGGTCGGTCGTCCTGCCGATGTCCCGGCCGATCCTCGGCGTGGTCTCGATCTTCGCCGTGGTCAACGTCTGGAAGGACTTCCTCTGGCCGCTGCTGGTCCTGCCCGACCCGCGCGACCAGCCGCTCAACACCGGCATCAACTCCCTTTCCCTGGGCGTCCCGCAGAACGTCCTGATCGCCGCCCTGGCGATCGCCTCGGCCCCCACGATCGTGTTCTTCCTGATCTTCCAGCGCAACATCATGGCCGGCCTCACCACCGGCAGCCTCAAGGGCTGACACACCCCGACCCGAAGGAGGGCCCCGTGGCCCAGCAGCCCGAGTCCCCGCCCTGGTGGCGCGACGCCGCCGTCTACCAGGTCTACCCGCGCAGCTTCGCCGACGGCGACGGCGACGGCGTCGGGGACCTCGCCGGGATCCGAGCCCGGCTGCCCCACCTCGTCGAACTCGGCGTGGACGCCGTCTGGTTCAACCCCTGGTACCCGTCCCCGCAGAAGGACGGCGGGTACGACATCAGCGACTACCGCGCCGTCGACCCCGCCCTCGGCACCCTCGACGAGGCCGAGAAGCTCATCGCCGAAGCGGCCGGCCTCGGCCTGCACACCATCGTCGACATCGTCCCCAACCACGTCTCCGACCGGCACCCGTGGTTCCGCGCCGCCCTCGCCGCCCCGCCCGGCAGCCCCGAACGCGAGCGCTTCCACTTCCGCGACGGCCGCGGCGAGCACGGCGAACTCCCGCCCAACAACTGGCGTTCGGAGTTCGGCGGCCGCCCCTGGACCAGGACCGCCGACGGGCAGTGGTACCTGCACCTGTTCGCCGCCGAGCAGCCCGACCTCAACTGGGACCACCCCGAGGTGCGCGCCGAGCACGAGGCCGTCCTGCGGTTCTGGTTCGACCGCGGCGCCGCCGGGGTGAGGATCGACTCCGCCGGGCTGCTGGTCAAGGACCCGAGCCTGCCCGACCTCACCCCCGACGGCCCGCACCCCTACGTCGACCGCGACGATCTGCACCAGGTGTACCGCTCCTGGCGCGCCGTCGCCGACTCCTACCACCCGCCCCGGGCCCTGATCGGCGAGGTCTGGGTCCCCGACGCCGAGCGGTTCGCCCGCTACCTGCGCCCCGACGAACTGCACACCGCCTTCAACTTCGACTTCCTGGCCCGCCCCTGGGACGCGGCGCAGCTGCGCGAGTCGATCGACAGCACGCTCGCCGCCCACGCGCCGGTCGGGGCGCCCGCCACCTGGGTGCTCGCCAACCACGACGTCACCCGGACCGTCACCCGCTACGGGCGCGCCGACACCCGCTTCGACTTCGCCGCGAAGGCCTTCGGCATCCCGACCGACCCCGCCCTCGGCCGCCGCCGAGCACGCGCCGCCGCGCTGCTCACCCTCGCCCTGCCCGGCTCGGTCTACCTCTACCAGGGCGAGGAGCTCGGCCTGCCGGAGGTCGAGGACCTGCCCCTCGACCGGCTCCGCGACCCGATGCACCACCGCTCGGGCGGCACCGACCCCGGCCGCGACGGCTGCCGCGTCCCGCTGCCCTGGTCCGGCACGGCGCCGCCGTACGGCTTCACCGCCCCGGGCGCCGAAGCCGGGGAGCCCTGGCTGCCGCAGCCCGCCGACTGGGCGGCGCTCACCGTCGAGGCCCAGACCGGGGACCCGGACTCGATGCTGGAGCTCTACCGCACCGCCCTGCGGCTGCGCCGCACCGCGATCACCGGCGGGCTCCGCTGGCGTCCGGCCCCCGAAGGCGTCCTCGCCTTCGACCGCGGGCCCGGTTTCACCTGCCTGGTCAATCTCTCACCGTGGCCGGTCGCGATCGACATCGCCGGTGAGCACCTGCTCGCCAGCGACGACCTGACGGGGCGCCTGCTGCCGCCGGACACCGCGCTCTGGCTGCTCCGGAGCGCTCCCCGGGACTGAGTCCCGCCGCGCGGCCCGGGGCCGGACCCGCGGGGCGCAGCCGGATGAGTGATCATCCGATCACCCGTCGGAGTGGGTGTTTGATGATCAGCTCATGCTGTGACTTTCTGTGACTGCCGCCGCCAGCCCACAGGAGTCGTGTCGTGAGGCATCTCGCCGCTTTCGGTCCGTCCGTCGAGCGCAGGCTCGCGCAACTGCTCGCCCTGCTGCTCGTGCTGCCCTCCCTCGTGCTCTCCGGGGCGGGACCCGCCCTCGCCCAGAGCTGGACGGTGGAGGGGCAGAACGTCCCCTCCGCCTTCGACTGCGACCACCTGTACTACAGCAACTTCCGCTCGGGCATGGAGTTCACGAACGACGCCTCCGGTGCCGCGACCGTCCGCAACACCGTGATCAGCAAGCGGGTCGGCAGCGGCCTGCCGGACTACTGGTCCACGAACATGGCGATGGGCACCGACCCGGACACCGGCCGGGTCGCCGCCTTCTACTCCAGCTACACCACCTCGAACCTCAAGCTCTACAAGCACGTCAGCGGCACCGACACGGTCACCGACCAGATCGCCGGCGGCGCCACCCGCAACCTGCCGGGCGGCGTCAACTGGGGCGGCCTGGGTGCCGACCCGCGCACCGGCATGCTCTACGGCGCGCAGAACGGCGGCGCCCCGGTGCTGTTCGGGATGGACCTGGCGACCGGCGCGACCCGCACCTGGTCGCGCGGCAGCACCCTGACCTCCGTCCCGGCGAACGACCCGGTGTTCGCCGGCGGCACCCTGGTGCCGGACATCTTCGTCGACGTCGACGGCGGCGTGTACTACGGCATCGTGTACTCCGGCTCCACCTACATCTACCGCCTCGACCCCGCCACCGGCACCACCGCCCAGGCCGTGCGGATCACCGGCGCCGGCGCCGGGAACGGCTTCAACAACTACGGCATGGCCTTCTTCGACGGCGCCGTCTACCTCGGCTACTACGGCGGCGCGCTCTACCGGGCCGACCCCCGTACCGGCGTCTCGGTCCAGGTGGCCGGCGGCAACGCCCAGGACAACCAGACCGGGCGGATCAGCTCCGAGTCCGGCGGCTCCTGGCCGATCACCGACCTGGCCAGCTGCGCCGTCGCCCCCAACCTGACCTCCCGGCTGGTGGTCGCCAAGACCGCCGACACCGCGACCGCCAAGCCCGGCGGCACCGTCCGCTACACCGTCACCGCCCGGAACGACGGCGCCGTGCCCGTCACCGGCGCGGTGGTCACCGACGACCTCGGCGGCGTGGTGGACGACGCGGCCTACAACAACGACGCCACCGCCACCGTCGGCGGCACCCCGACCGCGAACCGCCCGGCCTACGACCCGGCGGACCGGACCCTGCGCTGGAGCGGGGACATCCCGGCCGGGGCCACGGTGACGATCACCTACACCGTCCGGGTCGCCGACCCGCCCGGCGGGGACGGCGTCCTGCGGAACGCGGTCACGGTCCCCGACAGCAACTGCGGCGCCCTCTCCACCGACCCCGCCTGCACCACCGAGGTCCCGGTCGCCCGGCTGGCGATCCGCAAGTCCGTGTCCCCCGAGGCCCCGCAGCCGGGCGCCACCGTCACCTACACCGTCACCCTCACCAACGACGGCGCGGCCGACTGGACCGGCGCCACCCTGACCGACGACCTCACCGACGTGGTCGACGACGCCGTCTACAACAACGACGCCACCGCCCGCACCGCCGACGGCGCCACGGCCGGCACCGTCACCTGGACCCCCGGCGACCGCACCCTGCGGTGGACCGGGACGGTCGCCCGGGGCGGCGTCGTCACCGTCACCTACACGGTGCGGATCGGCTCCCCGCCCCCCGGGAACAAGCGCCTCACCAACCGGGCCGTCGGCCCCGACGGCTCCAACTGCGCCGCGGGCAGCACCGATCCGGACTGCACCACGGACGAGACCGTCAGCGGCCTCGTCCTCGCCAAGAGCGTCTCCACCACCTCGGCCCGGCCCGGCGACACCGTCACCTACACCATCACGGCCGAGAACACCGGCGGCGTGGCCCGCACCGGAGTCACCGTCACCGACGACCTCTCCGGCCTCGTCGACGACGCCGACTACCGCGGCGACGCGGCGGCCGGCAGCGGCAGCGCCCCCACGCCCACCCAGCCCGCCTACGACGCCGGAACGGCCCGGCTGACCTGGACCGGGGACATCGCGGTCGGCCAGAAGGTCGTGATCACCTACTCGGTGACCGTGCGGACCCCGCCCACCGGCGACAAGGTGCTGCGCAACGCCGTCACCGGCCCGGTCGACTCCAGCTGCCCGCCCAGCACCACCGACCCCTCCTGCGGCACCGAGACCCCGCTCGCCACCCTCGTGATCGCCAAGACCGCCTCCAGCGGCACCGTCTCCGCCGGCGAGCGGCTGACCTGGACCGTGACCGTCACCAACACCGGCCGCGCCGCCTACCCCGGCGCCTCCTTCACCGACGACCTCACGGGCGTCCTGGACGACGCCACCTGGGACGCCGAGGTGACCGCTACCTCCGGCACCACCGCCTTCGACCCGGGCACCCGCCGCTTCGACTGGCGGGGCGACGTCCCGGCGGGAGCCACCGTCACGGTCACCTACCGGGTCACCGTCGGCAGCCCGCCCGCGGGGGACAAGCGGCTGCGCAACGCCGTCACCGGCCCCGACGGCACCAACTGCCCGGCGGGCGGCACCGATCCGGCCTGCGCCACGGAGACCGACGTCCGCTCGCTCAAGGTCGCCAAGAGCGGCACGCCGGACAACCCGAGGACCGGCGACACCGTCACCTACACCCTCACCGTCACCAACGACGGCACCGCGCCCTACCCCGGAGCCCGGCTCACCGACGACCTCACCGACGTGCTCGACGACGCCACCTGGAACGACACCGCGAGCGCCACCACCGGCAGCACCGCCTTCGACCCCGCCGCCCGCGTCCTCACCTGGACCGGCGACCTGGCCGTCGGCGCCACCGCGACCATCACCTACACCGTCACCGTCACCAACACCGGGGACACCTACCTGCGCAACACCGCCACCGCCACCGACTCCAACTGCCCGCCCGGCTCCACCGATCCGAGCTGCCGCTCGGTCATCCCCCGACCCACCCTGAACGTCCGCAAGACCTCTGCCCCCGCCTCCGCCCGGCCCGGCGACACCGTCACCTACACCCTCACCGTCACCAACCTCAGCGCCGACGCCGACTACCGCGCCGCCACCGTCACCGACGACCTGGCCGGAGTACTGGACGACGCCGTCTGGGACGGTGCCGTGACGGCCTCCACCGGGACCGCCGCCTTCGACCCGGCCGCCCGACGGCTCACCTGGACCGGGGACGTGCCCCGCTCGGCCACCGTGACCGTCACCTACACCGTGACCGTCGCCAAGCCCCCGACCGGCGACAAGCTCCTGCGCAACGCCGTCACCGGCCCGGCCGACTCCAGCTGCCCGCCCGGCACCACCGACCCCTCCTGCGGCACCGAGACCCCGCTCGCCACCCTCGCCATCGCCAAGACCTCCGTCCCCGCCGAGGCCCGGCCCGGCGAGCGGATCACCTGGACCGTCACGGTCACCAACACCGGCCGCGCCACGTACCCCGGGGCCTCCTTCACCGACGACCTGAGCGGCGTCCTCGACGACGCCGTCTGGGACGACGCGGTGACGGCCTCCACCGGGACCGCCGCCTTCGACCCCGCCACCCGGCGCCTCACCTGGACCGGCGATCTGCCCCGGGAAGCCTCCGCCACCGTCACCTACAGCGTGACCGTCGCCTCCCCGCCCACCGGGGACCACCGGCTGCGCAACGCCGTCACCGGCCCCGACGGCTCCAACTGCCAGGCGGGCAGCACCGATCCGGCCTGCACCACGGAGACCCTGGTCGCCCGCCTCGTCCTCACCAAGACCGCCGACCCCGCCACCGCCCGCCCCGGCGCCAAGGTGACCTGGACCGTCACCGCCGCCAACCCCGGCACCGCCCCCTACCCGGGTGCCTCCTTCACCGACGACCTGACCGGCGTCCTCGACGACGCCACCTGGAACGACGACGCCACGGCCACCCTCGGCACCGTCGAACGCCGCGCGGACCGGCTGCACTGGAGCGGCGACCTCCCCGCCGGCGCCCACGCCACCATCACCTACAGCGTGACCGTCGGCAGCCCGCCCGCCGGGGACAAGGTGCTGCGCAACGCCGTCACCGGCCCCGCCGACTCCACCTGCGAAGGCCGCTGCGGGACCGAGACCCCCGTCGCCGAACTCACCCTCCGCAAGAGCGCCGACCCGGCCGACCCGGTGCCCGGGGGCCGCGTCACCTACACCCTGCGCCTCACCAACCCCGGCACCGCCACCTACACCGGGGCCACCGTCCGCGACGACCTGAGCGGCGTCCTCGACGACGCCACCTGGAACGACGACGCCCGGGCGACGGCCGGCACCCTGGACTACGCCCGGCCGGTCCTCGGCTGGACCGGCGACGTCGCCCCCGGCACCCCCGTCGTCATCACCTACAGCGTGACCGTCGGCAGCCCGCCCGCCGGGGACAAGGTGCTGCGCAACGCCGTCACCGGTCCCGCCGACTCCACCTGCGACGGCGACTGCGGCACCGTCACCCCGCTGCCCTCGCTGCGCATCGACAAGAGCGGCACCCCCAAGGACGTCAAGGCCGGCGACACCGTCACCTGGACCGTCACCGTCACCAACACCGGCGAGGCCCCGTACCCCGGCGCCTTCTTCACCGACGACCTCACCGACGTGCTGGACGACGCCACCTGGAACGACGACGTCCGCGCCGACACCGGGACCGTCCGCTACGCCGCGCCCCTGCTCAGCTGGACCGGCACCCTCGCCAAGGGGGAGCGGGCCACCGTCGTCTACCGCCTCACCGCCACCCTCGCCGGGGACCAGCGGCTCACCAACACCGTCACCGCCCCCGGCTCCAACTGCGAGGCCGGGTCCACCGATCCGTCCTGCCGGGAGATCCTCCCCGCGCCGCTGCTGAAGGTCCGCAAGTCCGCCACCCCGGCCGTCGCCACCCCCGGCGGCACCGTCCACTACACCGTCACCGTCACCAACACCGGCGGCTCCACCTACCGGAACGCCTCCGTCACCGACGACCTCGGCGGCGTGCTCGGCAACGCGAACTGGAACAGTGACGCCCGGGCGGACACCGGGACCGTCCGCTACACCGCTCCCCTGCTCAGCTGGACCGGCACCCTCGACGCCGGGGCCACCGCCACCGTCACCTACTCCGTCACCGTCACCCGCGAGCCCACCGGGGAAAAGACCCTCCGCAACACCGTCACCAGCCCCGACCGTACCAACTGCCCCCTGCCGATGGGGAACCGGCGCCGCGCGGCAGTCGACCCCGATTGCGCCACCACCACCCCCGTCCGCTCCATCGCCCTCCTCAAGACCGCCACCCCCGCCACCGCCGCGCCCGGCGAAGCGGTCCGCTACCGCATCACCGTCACCAACACCGGCGCCGCCGCGTACGAGAACGCCTCCTTCACCGACGACCTGAGCGGGGTGCTGGACGCCGCCGCGTGGAACAGCGACGCCCGGGCCGACGGCGGCGCGCTCGACTGGACCGCGCCCAGGCTGACCTGGCGCGGGCCCCTGGCCGTCGGGCGGACCGTCACTGTCACCTACTCCGTCACCGTCCGGGCGGACCTCACGGGGGCGCGCACGCTGCGCAACGCCGTCAGCTCCGGGACGCCGGGGGCGAACTGCGAGGAGCCGTCCGGGCCGGGCTGCGGGACCGAGACGCCGGTCCGGCCGCCGGTGGTGCCCCCGGTCGTGCCTCCGGTGGTTCCGCCCGTCGTGCCTCCCGTCGTGCCGCCGGTGGTGGTGCCGGTGCTCCCGCCGACGGGGAGCCGGGCGATCGACCTGCTGCCGGCCGTCGCCGCGCTGCTCACCCTCGGGGTCGCCCTGACCGTGCTGCGCCGCCGGGCGGCCTGACGGGAGTTCGGGGGCCGGGGGCGCGACAGCCCCGGCCCCCGCCGATCGGCCGGCGCTCCCGTCCTCGGGGCGGACCGCCGATGTCCCCCTGAGGAGGAGGCGCGGTCGTGCGGCGGCTGAAATCCTGGTGCCGGCGGCCCGAGGGCCGGGCCGGGAGGGGGCACCATGACCAGTGTTCGGGTTCGGACGGACCATCGGCGCGGGCGGCTCGGGGCACAGCTCGCCGCCGTCGCCCTGGCGGGTGCCACCGTCCTCGCGCTCGCTCCGACGGCGGCCGTGGCGGCCGGTGGCGACGGCGGTTCGGCGGAGCGTCGGCCGCGGGTCGACGGGCAGCAGGAGCTGCGGGACCTCGTGGAGCGGGGCGGAACGACCGCCGCGCTCGCCGAGATCCGCGGTGTCGGCCGCTCCCCGTGGCGGGGCGCCGCCGGGGTGGCCGACCTGGCCACCGGGCGTCCGGCCGAGGCGGACGGCCGGTTCCGGATCGGCAGCGTGACCAAGGCCTTCGTGTCGACGGTGCTGCTGCAACTGGTCGGGGAGGGGCGGCTGCGGCTGGACGACCCGGTCGAGCGCCACCTGCCGGGGGTGGTCCCCAACGGTGCCGCGATCACCGTCCGGCAACTGCTGAACCACACCAGCGGCCTGTTCAACTACACCGAGGACACGCGCTTCCTGATCACGAGCGAGGCCGATCTGGAGGACTACGCGCACGGGACGTGGCGCTACCGGGACTACCGGCCGGAGCAGCTCGCCGCCGTCTCCGCGGAGCACCCGCCGTACTTCGCGCCCGGGCAGGGCTGGCACTACTCCAACACCAACTACGTGCTCGCCGGGATGATCGTCCGCAAGGTCACCGGCCGCGCCTGGCAGCAGGAGGTGGAGCGCCGGGTCGTCCGGCCGCTGCACCTGGAGGACACCGTCTTCCCCGGCTCCGGGACCGGCTTCGGCGGCCCGCACACCCACGCGTACCTGGACCTGCCGGCCGGGCCGGCCGACATCACCCGGCTGAACCCCTCCGTGGTGGACGCGGCCGGCAACGGCATCTCCACCACCACCGACCTCGACCGCTTCCACGCCGCGCTGTTCGGCGGGAAGTTGCTGCGGCCCGCCGAGATGTCCGCGCTGACGGAGACGGTGCCGAGCACGGTCCCGGGCACGGTCCCGGACATGGGGTACGGGCTCGGCGTGTTCCGGCTCGACCTGGGGCCGGGCTGCGAGGCGGCCTGGGGCCACGACGGCAGCCTCGGCGGCTGGGGCACCCTGCTGCTCGGCAGCCGGGACGGCAAGCGGCAGTTCGCGCTGTCGTACAACCCCTTCGTCGGTCGGGACGGCTCGGGGGCCGAGGAGCCGGTCGGCTCGCTCGTCGCCAAGACGCTGTGCGCCCCGGGAACGGGCACGGGAACGGGCACGGGCGCGGGCGCGGGCACGGGGTCCCCGGAGGCGGCGGCTCCGGTGCCGCAGCCGGTGCCGGTGCCGGAGCCGGTTCCGCGGACGATTCCGCGCACCGGCCCCGACCTGCCGCTCCCCGACCTCGTCACGCGGTCATGAAGTCCCCCACCCGCAGGGCCCGGCGCACGATCCGGACATCGCCGATGTACCCGTGGAACACCTTGTCCAGCACCCCCGCGTACGCGTAGCCGCCCACCATCCAGGGGCGCCCGAGGGTGGTCAGCCCCACGGCCGGGGTCGCCGGGTTGCGGGCCACCTCGCAGCCGTCCACGTACATCCGGCTGAGCTTCCCGTCGTTGACGACCGCGACGTGCCACCAGCGGTCCAGCGGCAGCTGGTGGCCCCAACAGGTCGACGCCCCGGTCTGGTTGACGGGGTAGACGCACCACTGGAGCGCGGGCGCCTCGGAGAGGCTGAGCGTCACGACGGGCTCGTCGGCGTCCGTGCCGGGTCCGCTCCGGCCCGCCTCGGCCGCCGTTCCCCAGCGGCTGAGCAGGGCGGACCAGCGGCTCTGCCCGGAGTCCCAGTCGGCGGGCAGCTTGCAGAACGCCTCGACGGTGAAGCCGCGTTCGAAGGTCTCCCGGTTCAGAGGGGCGTTGGGCGCGGTCTGCAGACAGGTGCCGCGCACCGGCGAGCGGGTGCCCCTGAACAGCAGGCTGCCGTGGCCCGGCTGGTCCGGGTGGTGCTCCGAGGACCAGCTGAGTCCGCCGTCCGGGGTGCCGGGGGCGCTCTGCGGGTACAGGTCGTTGCCCTGCCCCGTCAGGTCCTTGACGACCTGCCGGGCCGTGACCGCGGTACCGTCGCCGCCGCCCTCGAAGCGCCAGTACGCGGCGGTGTCCCGGACCAGCAGCTCGGAGGCCCGGCGGGCGGGGCGCGCCGGGACGGGCGCGAAGCCCGCGAAGCGGCGGTCGAAGTCGATCGATAGCGAGAAGCGGTCCACGTCCGAGGTCAGCTCGACCTGCTGCGCGGCCAGGGTGTTGCGCTCCTCGGCCGCGATCTCCTGGATCCACGGCGAGTAGGTCGACACGTCGACGGTGTTGCGGTCCAGGTCGAAGCGGTACGCCCGGATCATCGCGGCGCCGCCGTAGTAGCGGTCCTGGTAGTTGGTGATGTGGACGTGCACGTCGTGGCCGGCCTTGTTGGTCAGCACCGTGCGGCCGGGCGGCCAGTAGTGGCCGTTGACGGTGAGGAAGATCTGGTCGTTGCCGCTGATCAGCCGCTCCCAGAGCTGCCGGCCGTAGTCGGACAGCTCGGCCCGGCCGCCCTCGTCGGCGTACGCCAGCTCGTGGGTGGTCAGGATCACCGGCACCTTCGGGTTGGCGGCGATCACCGCGTTGGCCCAGGCGAAGCCCGCGTCGGAGAGCCGCCAGTCCAGCGAGAGCAGCATCCACGGGCGGCCGCCGGCGGTGACGATGTGGCAGGTGTTGTAGCCGTCCGGGCTGGAGCTGCGGTAACCGGAGGTGCGGGCGGCCCGGGCGGGGCCGAAGGTCTCCAGGTACGGGGTGCTGCCGCGCCGGTCGTCGGTGGAGGAGCGGACGTCGTGGTTGCCGGCGAGCACGCCGTAGGCCGCGCCGGCGTCGTCCAGCAGGCCGAACACCTCGCTGACGGCGGCGAATTCGGTGGCCAGCCCGTTCTCGGTGACATCGCCGAGGTGGGCCAGGAAGACGATGTTGTCGTCCGTGCCGTCCTCCCGGTTGACCCCGCCGTCGAGCACGTGGCGGAGCGCGGCCTCGACCGGCGCCGGGTGGATCCGGTCCTGGTCGAACAGGTACTGGGTGTCCGGCATGACGACGAGGGTGAACCGGCGGGCGTCCGGGTCGGGCTGCCAACGCTGCTTCCCGGCGGGCTTCCTGGCCTTTCCGGCGGTTGTGCCGGACGCATCGGAGCCGGCCGCTGGTCCGGGGCCGGCCGCGTGTGCGGGCACCGCGCCGAGCAGGCCGAGGCCCGCCGTGCCGACCCCGGCACCCAACAGGCCCGCCCCGCGCAGGAACCGGCGGCGCCCGGCCGCAGCGGGCCCGTCCCCGTCGAGTTCGGCGGTGCGCGGGCACTCGCAGGGCAGCTCGGACTCGTGGTTGTCGTGCATGTTCGCTCCCGGAGGTGGTCCGGCCCCCGACGGTAGGTACCCGATCTGGTCGGAGATCATCTACCGGGCCACGCCCCGCTGAACAGCGGCCGAACCCGCCGGGGCGCTGCTCCGGACGCGGACGGCGGTGCAGCTCGGGGCGGCTTCCGGGAGTCGCCGGACCGGCCGTCAGTCCCGCTGCGGGCCTGGTTGCGCCAGCAGGGCGCGGGCGGTGGCGAGTTCGGCGCGGGTGGCGCGCGCGGCGGCGGTGAGGTGCTCGAAGCTGCCGGGACCGATCGGGATCCGGACGGGCAGCGGGCCGGGGGTGTCGGCGAGGCGGAGCACCTCGCGCGCGAAGTCCTCGGGGCGGCCGATGTCGGGCAGGGCCGCCATGCCGCGCAGCTGCTCGCGCATCGGCTCGGTGGTCGCGCGGTAGGCGGCGGAACGGCCGGCGGCGTCGGTGACCGAGCCGCCGTAGTGGGTGGCGTAGCCGCTCGCGGCCAGCGCCGCGACCCGGATGCCGAACGGGGCCGTCTCGGCGGCGAGGGCCTGGGTCATGCCCTCCAGCGCGTGCTTGCCCGTGACGTAGGCGGCCAGGCCGGGGAAGGCCGTCCGGCCGGCGAGCGAGGAGACGTTCAGGACCAGCCCGCCGCCCTGGGCGCGCATCACCGGCAGCACGAGCCGGGCGAGCCGCCAGGGGCCGACGACCAGGGTCTCCAGCTGGTCGCGGAGCTCGTCGTCGCCGACCTCTTCCACGGTGCCGAACACACCGTTCCCGGCATTGTTCACCAGCACGTCCACCCCGCCGAAACGTTTCACCGCCGCGGCGACGGCCCGCTCGCACTGCTCGGGGTCGCGGACGTCCAGGGGCAGGGCGAGGACCCGGCCGGGGTGCTCACGGACCAGCCCGTCCAGCGTCTCCGCCCGGCGCGCGGTCGCCACCACGCGGTCCCCGGCCCCGGCCGCCGCCGCGGCCAGTGCTCGGCCCAGCCCGGTCGAACACCCCGTCACCAGCCAACGTCTTGTCATGCTCCGTGCCCCCGTTTCCTCGCGCTCGGCTCCCGAGACCGGACACCGTCTCACCCGGGCGCCCCTTCGCCCAGCCCTCCGGCACTCCGCTCCGGGGGCGCGCGGGAGCGTGCTGGTCTCGCGACCGTGGGAGCGCACGCCCCCGCCGGGGCTGCGAAGGGGCGCTCAGTCCGGGCAGGTGTAGTCGAACGAAGCCGTCGCGCTCAGGTTGCGGGGCGAGAGGATCTCGACGGTCGCCGTCGCGTGCAGGGTGCCGTGACCGACGAAGGACCAGCCGAGGACGAGGTCGGTGCGGTACTCGCCGGAGCGCACCGGTTGCCGCAGTTCGCCGGAGACGGAGCCGTCGTCGCGCCGCCAGCGGTAGCGGACGGTGCCCGGGTGGCCGTCGGTGGTGACGGTCGCGGTGAACACGGCGCTGCCGTCGCAGGGCGGGCCGTCCGTCCGGGTGGCGGTGAGGGTGAGACCGGTCGGGGTGAGGGGAGGTTCGGCGCGGCAGCGGGCGGGCAGCACGGCGAGCAGGGCGAGTACGACGGCTGCCGGGACGAGCCACGGGAGGGTCGGTCGGCGCGTCGGTCGCGGCGGCGTGCCGTGCCACGCGGCCGCGACCGCCGGGGGAACGCCGGGGCCGAAGCGGCGTACCTCGTACCGGGGCGGGGACGGCGGCGGGGCGGTGGGTGGCGGGGGTGCCGTGGGTGGCGGAGGCAGGAGCGGCGGCGGGGGTGCTGGTGGGGGTGCCGGTGAGGGTGCTGATGGGGTGACGGCGACCGGACTGCCCCAGGCGGTCGGGTCGAGGACGGTGGCGCAGCCGGGTGCGTCGTCGACGGGTGCGGTGGAGGCGGCCGGCGCGATGCGCAGCGTGCGGTCGGGGTCGGGGTCGGGGTGGCGGTGCGGCGGGAACGGGGTCATCGGAGCCTCCGGGAGGGGTGCCGGCTCAGCCGGGCTGGCGGCAGTCGATGGCGGGCAGCTCGCGGTAGGCGGTCGGCGTGCTCTCCGGCCTCGGGTCGCTGCCCACCCGGACGCCCCACTGGAGCGACCCGTCGTTGCCGAAGTCGTGGGAGCGGGTGAGGGTGACGGATCCGGTGCCGAGCCGCACCGTCTCGGTGGCGACGGTCACGGGCGGGTCGATCGCGCCGGAGTGGTGCTGCCAGGACACGACCAGCGTGGCGCCGGGCGGCCCCGACGCCACCACGGTGATCCGCGCCTGGAGGCCGAAGCGGCTGCTGTCCAGACAGCCCAGGGAGTCGACGGTCAGCGATTCCACCCGGACGGGCGCCGGTGGCGGGGACGTCGTGGTGGACGGCTGCGGTGCACGGGTGTTGGAGGACGAGGTGGTGCCGGTGGCCGGGGACGCGGAGGTGGCCGGTCGGTCGGTGAGCCGTGGCGCGGGGGAGGACGAGGTGGCGTCCGGGGTGGGGGCGGGGGTGGACGTGCCGGTCGACGGTGAGCCGGTGGCCGGTGGGTGCGGACGCAATGGCGAGGGAGCAGCGGAGGGGGTGCGGGACGCGGAGGGCGCGAAGGAGGGCGGTCCGAGCGGGGAGGAGGTGGGCGGCTGGGACGGTGGCTGGAACGGCGACAGGGACGGGGACGGGGACGGTGGTGCGGACCGGTCGGCCGAGGGTGGGGCGGAGGGGGATCCGGAGTGCGGGGTGCGGGTGGTGCCAGCGGCGGCCGTGGGTGTCGGCGCCGCCGTCGGGACCGGCCCGCCGTCCGCCGGGTCCAGAGTGGTGGTGATCCGCAGCATCGGGCTGCCCGTCACCGTCCGGTCCTCGGACCGGGTCGTCCCGGCGAGCGCCAGTCCGGCCAGCACGGCCAGGGTGAGGGTGCCCGCTACCGCCCCGGTGCGCCGCAGGCGGCGCGAGCGCGCGGGGCGCGACCGGCCCGCGAGCGTGACCCGCCCGCGCGGCGGACCCGAACTGCCGCTCCCTGCCGCACCACCACCACCCTCCCGGGGAAGGGAACGGTCCGGCAGCGGGCCCTCGGCGGCGACGAGTTGCATCGGGGGCGCGGCCGCCCCGCCGGGGGCGGCGGCCGCGCTCCGGGGCAGCAGCGCGGCCAACAGCCCGACCAGGACGGCGAGATCGGCGTGGCCCTGCTCCTCCCAGAGCTCCCCGTACGCGGTGGCGGCCGCCGTCTCCAGCAACTGGAGGAACTCGGCCGCACCGCGGGGCCGTTCCTCCGGCCGCTTCGCCATCCCGGCCCGGACCAGCGGCCGCACGGCCTCCGGGACCAGCCCGTCCGGCACCGGCGACTCCAGGTGCTGGACGGCGAGTTCGATCGTCGTCGTGCCGTCGAACGGCCGGGCGCCGGTCAGGCACTCGAAGAAGGTGACGGTGGCCGCGTAGACGTCGGCGGTGGGCGAGGCGGGAGCGCCCGTCCACTGCTCGGGTGCCAGGTACGCGGGCGTGCCGGAGATGTCCCGGGCGTCACCGCCGGGGACGGCGATGCCGAAGTCCACGAGCTTGGAGGTGCCGTCGACCGCGACCAGGACGTTGGCCGGCTTGTAGTCGCGGTGGACCAGGCCGACGGCGTGCGCGGCTGCCAGCCCCAGCAGCGAGCCCTTGAGGACCACCAGCGCCGCCTCCGGGGTGGTGGCGCCCTCCGCCCGCAGCAGGGCGCGCAACGAGAGGCCGTCGACGAGTTCCATCACGATGGCCGCGTTCGGCCCGGCCTCCACGTACTCGTAGAGCCGGGTCACGTACGGCGAGTCGACCCGGGCCAGGACGCTCGCCTCCCGGCGCAGGGCGGCGCCGTCCGCCGGGTCGTGCAGGTACTTGATCGCGACGGGTGTGCCGGTGGGGCGGTGGTGCGCCAGCCACACCCGGCCGCTGGCGCCCGCGCCCAACTCCCGCTCGTGGTCGTACTCCGGCAGCCACCACCCGTCGGCGGGCGCCGCGGCCGGGTCGTCGTACGGTGAGTGTCTTCGGTCCTGCGGGTCCTGTTGTCCCTGTTGTCCCTGTTCCCGGTCGCGCACGGTGGGCCCCCTCCGCGAGTCGTCTCGCAGCCGTCGACGCGGCCACGGATCGACGGGTTCCCCCCTTCGGGCACGGTCCGAACGTGCTCCGGTGGCCGGTCGTGCACGCCCCTGGGCGTTCCCGCTGGCAGGGGGCCCGACCTGGGCGGACGGCGGCCGGGGACGCACGGGCGCACTCGGGCGGCGTACGCCCGGCCGGCCCGCGCCCCGGTGCGCCTCCGCGCCTCCCCGCCTCCCCGCGCCTCCGCCTCCTGCTGACGGCGCGCTCACCGGGGTGGGGCGTCGGACGGCGGGGGCGAGGGGCCGCGGGAGCGCGGGACAGCGCCCAGGTGGTGCGCGTCAGATCGCGGCGGCGCGCAACAGGCCAGGGGTGAGGGCGAGTCGGTGTTCGGCGACGGTGAGGGCGAGGTCCTGGAGGGCGGGGTGGTTCAGGTCGTCGCCGTTGCTTTCGCCGTTGCTGCCGCTGTCGATGTCGTCGTTGGCGTAGGCGCCGAGGCCGTCGACGGTGACCAGGATGTGCAGGGTCGCGCCGAGCGGGTCGTCGGTGCGGAACTCGCCGCGGCGCACGCCCTCCTCGACCAGCCCGGTCAGTGCCGTGCGGGTGAGCGACTCCTGCTCCCGGACGGTGGCGCGCAGGCCCGGTTTGAACCGGCTGAGGTGGCGGGCGTTGAGCCAGAGGCGGCTGAGGTCGAGGCAGTCGGCGCCGGTGAGGCGGACCAGGAAGCCGGCGAGCCGGGCGGTGGGGGAGCGGTCCGCCTCGTGGCTGCCGGGCGGCAGCAGGGTGTCGCGCTCCTGGGCGGCGGCGTGGGCGAAGGCCTCGCTGACCAGGTCGTCGGCGGCCGGGAAGTAGTGGCCGATGAGTCCGGGGCGCACGCCGAGCTCGTCGGCGACGCGCCGCAGGGTGATGCGCTCCAGGCCTTCGTCCAGGGCGATGCGGGCAGCGGTGTGCAGGATCTCCGCGCGACGTTCGCCGGGGGGCTTGCGGGTGCGGGCGGCCTGAGGTCTTGACGTCATGGGGGACACGCTATTGGATGTGTGCCCAACACGTAGTTGGCCATCTGACCAATAAGGCTGGAACGGCCGGCGGACGGACCCCTGCCCGACCCGAGAGGCCTTGAATGAGACCGACCGACTCCACCCCCGCCCCGAGACCCGCCGACGACTCCCGGTCCGCCGGCCCCGAATTGGGCGCCGGTCCCGGATCGGGCTCCGACGGACCCGCCCCCACCCCCGCCCCGCGCGTCGGCGGCCCCGAGGCCAGGGGCATCGACCTCGTCCCCGACGAGGAGCGCGGCGGGCGCCCCCGCGACCTGTTCGCCGTCTGGGCCGCGCCCAACGTCAGCTACCTCAGCTTCGTCGTCGGCGCCGCGCTCGTCCTGATGGGCCTCACCCTCCCGCAGGCGCTCGGGGTCGTCCTGGCCGGCAACCTGGTCTGGATCTGCACAGGCGTGGTCGCGGCCGCCGGCCCCGCCGCGGGCACCAGCGGGTCGGTCGTCTCCCGCGCCCTCTACGGGGTGCGGGGCAACCGGGCCGTGGTGGTCGTCACCGGCTGGCTGATCGCCGCCGCCTACCTCGCCCTGAACTGGTCGGCCGCCTCGGTGGCGGGCATCGGCCTCGCCGCCCGGCTCGGTCTGCCCGCCTCCCCGGTCGTCGACGCGGCGGTGATCTGCGTCATCGCGGCCGGCACGCTGCTGATCGCCGTCTTCGGGTACGGCCTCATCGTGCGCCTCTACACCGGGCTCAGTGTCGCGCTGACCGTCGTCTTCGCGGTGGTCACCGGGTACGTGCTCGCCGCCGCCGACCTCTCGTACGCTCCGGCCGAGCCGCTGCGGGGCGCCGCGCTGGTTGCCGCGCTCGGCGCCGGGTTCACGCTGGTCGCCTCGGCGCCGCTGTCCTACACCAACAGTCCCGACCTCGCCCGCTACCTGCCCCGGGACAGCAGCCCGGTCGCCGTCGCCGGCTGGACGGCGCTCGGGGCGTACCTGCCCAGCGTGGTGTTCACCGCGGTCGGCGCGCTCGCCGCCACCGGACTCGACATGACCGACCCGGAGGCCGCGCTGGAGGGTGTGCTGCCCGGCTGGTTCGTGCCGGTCTTCGTCGTCGCGGTGGTCGTCAACACCATGACCAACAACGGCATGACGGCGTACAGCGCGGGCCTGTCCGTCCAGTCGGTCGGCGTCCGGACGGCCCGGATCCCGGCGGTGCTGGTCATCGGGGTCCTGGGCACGGCCATGACGCTCTACGCGATCCTCGTCTTCGACTTCCTCACGAGCGTCAGCACCGTGCTCCAGCTCGTCGTGGTGGTCACCGGCCCGGTGATGGCGGTGGCGATGACCGACCTCGTCCTGCGCCGCAACCGCTACAGCGGGCCCGAACTGCTCGCCCAGCGACGCGGCGGGCCGTTCTGGTACCACGGCGGCGTCCACTGGGCCGGTGTCCTGGCCCTGGCCACCGGCGGGCTCACCGCCGTGCTGTGGGTGCGCACCACCTTCTGGACCGGACCGGTCGCGGCGGCCACGGGCGGCGTCGACCTCTCCGTCCCGGCGGGGATGACCGTCGCGGCCGCCGTCTATTGGGCAGCCACCCGCGCGCTGGGGACGATCCCGCGCTCCTGACCGGCCCGCACGCCCCGTCCCCCGGGCGCCCCCGCAGTCCCGCACACCCGCAGTCCCGCTCCGCCCCGACCCGAGAGAACCCACCGTGCACGCCGACACCATCCTCCTGGCCCGCACTGTCGAGCTCCTGACCGACGCCGACACCGAGGCCGACACCGCCACCGCCACCGCCACCGGCCCCCGCTCCCACGACCGCTCCCACGACCGGACCCCGCAAGGCGTCGCCGTCACCGCCGGCCGGATCACCGCCGTCGGCCCCGCCGAGCTCCTCGCCCCGCTGCGCGGCCCCGCCACCACGGTCCACGAGTTCCCGGACGCCGCGATCCTGCCCGGCCTCGTCGACGCCCACGCCCACCCCGTCTGGGGTGCGATCTCCACCGGCAGCGGCGTCGACCTTTCCGGCGCCGCCACCCTCGCCGAGGTCCTCGCCCGCCTCGCCGACGCCGCCGCCGGTCGTCCCGCCGAAGACTGGATCACCGGCTTCGACCTCGACGTCAACGTGTTCGACGGCGAACCGCACGGGGCCTTCCTCGCCGAGCACCTCCCCGGACGCCCCGTAGCCCTGCTGACCCGCGACGCCCACGCGCTCGTGGTCAGCCCCCGCGCTGTCGAACTCTCCGGCCTCACCGGCCGCGAGTCGTTCACCGACGCCTCCTCCGTCGTGGTCGACCGGGACGGCCGCCCGACCGGCTACGTGCTCGAACTCCAGGCCATGGACCTGGTCTTCGCCCACTACCCCGAAGTCCCGCTCGACACCGCCGCCGCCCACGTCCGCGCGCAGCTCGAACGCTTCGCCCGCGGCGGCCTCACCGGACTGCACGCCCTCGACTTCGGGGAGCCCTCCGAGGAGGTGTTCCGGCACCTGGAGGAGCAGGGCGAGCTGCCGTTGCGGGTGCGCTGCTCCCCGCTGGTGCCCGCCGACTCCGCCCCCGACGTGTGGCAGCGGATCGCCGGGCTCCAGGGCCTGGGCGGCCGCCGCTGGCACGTCGACGGGGTGAAGTTCATGCTCGACGGCACGGCCGACAACGGCACCGCCTGGTTCGAGCACCCCGACGTCCACGGCGAGAACCGCGAGCCGCTCTGGCGCGACACCGACGCCTACCGCGCCGCCGTCCGCTTCTTCACCGAACGCGGCATCCCCACCGCCACCCACGCCATCGGCGACCGCGCCGTGCGCTTCGCCCTCGACGTCTTCGAGGAGACCGGCCGGGCCCCGCGCGCGCCGCACCGGATCGAGCACCTCGAATCCGTCCCGGACGACCTGCTGCCCCGGTTCGCCCGCCTCGACGTGGTGGCCGGTCTGCAACCGGTCCACGCGACCCGGCAGACCCGTGCGGACGGTACCGACAACTGGTCCCGACGGATCGGGCCCGAGCGGGCCGCCCGGGGCTGGCGCACCCGCGACCTGCTCGACCACGGCGCCGTCGTCGCGCTGGGATCGGACTGGCCGATCGGGCCCGGCGACCCGCGCGTCGGCCTGGCCGACTGCCAGCTGCGCCGCCCCGTCGAGGAACCGGACGCCGCACCCGTGCAGCCCGGCCAGGCGGTCACGGCGCGCGAGGCCTACCGGGCGATGACCGCCGCAGCCGCCTACGCCGCCGGGGCGGACGGCGAACTCGGCCGGATCGCCCCGGGTTTCACCGCCGACCTCACCGTCCTCGCCGCCAACCCGCTGGACCTCGACCCCGAGGCCCAGGCGGTGAACCCGGTGCTCGCCACCGTCGTCGGAGGCTCGGTCCAGCTCCACCCCCGCATCGCCCCCACCCCCGCCGCTGCCGCCCCCGGCACCGTCGTCGCCCCGAAGGACCAGCCGTGACCCCGACGCCGATTCCCCGCCCCGACCACCGCCGCCACGTCCACGTCGACGCCGCCGACCCGCACCGGCGCGGCACCGCCCGCGGCGAACAACTGCGCGCGCACCTGCCCGCCGCGCTGGACGTGTACGACCGCCTCTTCGCCCTCGGCGGCATCACCCCCGGCCAGGTCCGTGACGATGCCGAACGCGCCCTCGACGCCGTCGGGGAGTTCCGCCCGGGCGCCCGCGCCGAGATCGAGGGCATCGCCCACGGCGCCGGGATCGACCCCTGGCGCCTCGCCGCCCTCAACGCCCGGACCGAGATCCTCGCCCGCAGCGCCACCGTCCCGCCGGGGGAGTGCACCACCCTGGTGCGCCGGACCACCGAGCCCCCCGCCGACACCGGCGGCACCGGTGGTCCCGCCGAGCCGGTGCGCACCTTCGGCGTGCAGACCTGGGACTGGCACGTCGAACTGAGCGCCCACTGGCACACCCTGGAGTCACGGGGCGGACGGCACACCGTCGTCGGCCTCACCGAGGACGGCATCCTCGGCAAGGTCGGGATCAACAGCGCGGGTCTCGCCCTGCACTTCAACATCCTCGGGCACGCCCGCGACGGCGTCGGCGGCGTGCCGGTGCACGTCCTCGCGGCGGTGGTCCTCGCGGAGGCCGGCAGTGTCGCCGAGGCCGTCGACCTGGTCCGCTCCGCTCCGCTCGCCTCCTCCGGCTCGTTCGCGCTCTTCGACGGGACGGAGGCCACCCTGCTCGACCTCAGTCCGGCCGGTGTGTTCGCGGTCGCCCCGGACGAGCGCGGCCTGCTGGTGCGCACCAACCACTTCCTGACACCGGTACCGGCGGCGGAGGAGAAGTCCTGGCTCTACCAGCCGGACTCGGGCGAGCGCCACGACTTCGTCCGCGCCCGGCTCGCGGGCCTCCGTCCGCTCCCGGACACCTCGGCGGCGCTCGCGCGCTGCCTGGTCACCGGTCCCGGCGAACCACCCGTCACCTGCCTGCCCGACCCGGCCGAAGCGCTCGGCCGCCGCTGGGCGAGTCTCGCCACCGTCACCCTGGACCCGTCGACCCGCACCGCGGCCGTCCTCGACGGGACCCCCGCCGACCTCGGCACCCGCCCCTGGCGCACCCTCACGGCCGTCTGACGCGGCACGGAACGCGGCCCGGCGCAAGGAACGGACACGCCGAAACGGCCCGGCCACGGGAAATCCCCGCGGCCGGGCCGTCGACGTCACACCTCCCGGCCGTCAGAGCCGGGGCCGGGGGCCGGTCAGCCCTGGCGCTCGAACAGCGGCACCCGGACCGGCTCCGGCCGGTCCTTGTCCAGGCCGGACAGCGAGGCGTCGTGCGGCGACAGCATCAGCGCGATCCCGCCGAGCGAGAGCAGGACGAGGACGGCCACCGCGAGCGGGGTGATGAACTGGGAGGCGGGCAGGCCGCCGACCGGGGTCCGGCCGTCCAGCACCACCGACACGGCGGCCATGCCGGTGTAGTGCATCGCGACCACCGCGACACCGGCGATCAGCGCCGAGGCGAGCGAGGCCAGCATGCCGGTGATGTTGAGGGTCATCCACAGCGCGGTGGCGGACGCGGCGATCGCGATCGCGATCGAGCCGGCCACGGTGAGGGTGTCGTAGGACACCTGCCCCTGGACGTGCATCGCGGCCATGCCGAGGTAGTGCATCGCCGCCACGCCCAGGCCCATGACGGTGCCGCCGACCAGCAGGGTGCTCGGGCGCCGCGGCCGGTAGCCGACATAGAGGATGCCGAGGCCGCAGACCACGATCGCCAGCAGCAGGCTGCACAGCGTCAGGGGCACGTTGTAGAGGATGGTCGAGCCGCTGACGGTGAAGCCGAGCATCGCCAGGAAGTGCATGGTCCAGATGCCGCAGCCGATCTCGGCGGCGCCGAGCAGCAGCCAGCCGAGCCGCCTGCGCGGCGGCAGGTCGAGGGCGCGGACGGTGCAGCGCAGGCCGAGCGCGGCTCCGGTGCAGGCGACCAGGTAGGACAGGACCGGGTTGAGCCAGCCGTAGTGGAAGCCGTCGATGACGGCGTGGTGGGGGTGCATGAGATTACCTGAGCTGACGTTTCGTTGATGGACGCGCACGGGAACGGCCCGCGCGGGGCCACGGTCCGGTGCGGGGTTCCCGCGCGCGGTGGTGCGGGCGGGACGGGTCGGCGACCCGGTGCTGCCCGTCCGGCGTCGAGGGTCACGGACGGCGCCACGGGTGTCGGCAGACGGGAGGAGGGTGCGCGGAAGAGGCCTCATGGGCGGCCGCACGCAACGGGAGGCCTTCTGCCGGGCCTCACGTGCGGGTACATACTATCTGCCCGCCGGGGTCAAGATCTCTTGGGGGTCGACCTCGCGGATCTTTGGTGAAGACCCGTCGGCCCGCTCCTCCCCGCCGTGCCGCGCGGCGGCCTCGGCGGCCTCGCCGGGTCGGCCTGGGTATCCTCGTCCTCCGGTCGTACGGACCACCGGTCCGTTTCGTCGGCGCGGATCCGGCGCGCCCGTGCACGGATCCCGGGCCCGCACAGGAGGGGAGCGGACGCATGTCGGAGCACAGGTCCCGCAAGGACGCCGTCCGCAACCGGGAGGCCGTTCTCACGGCCGCCGACGCCCTGTTCGCCCGGCGGGAGAACGCCGAGGACGTCACGATGGCCGAGGTCGCGGCGGCGGCCGGCGTCGGCAAGGGCACGCTGTTCCGGGCCTTCGGCGACCGGGCCGGGCTGCTCCGGGCGCTGTACGAGGCCCGGCTCGAACCGCTCGGCGCCGCCGTCGCGGCCGGGCCGCCGCCGCTCGGGCCCGATGCCTCGCCGGCCGAGCGCGTCCCCGCACTGCTCGACGCCCTGCTCCGCTTCAAGCTCGACAACCGCGCGCTCGCCCTGGCCCTGGAGGACGGCGACGCCGGCCCGTACCGGGCGGAGCACTACGCGCGCTGGCACGCCCTGCTCCGTACGCTGCTGGAGCGGATCCCGGTCGCGGCCGACAGCGGCTTCACCGCCCACGTCCTGCTCGCCGCGGTCCGGGCCGACCTGGTCGAGCACCTGGCCGGGCCGGGCGGCCTGGGCCGGGAGGAGCTGAGGACCCGGCTGGCGGAGCTGGTCGGTACGGTCCTGACGCCCGCTCCGCCGGGCTCGGCAACGGGAGCGGGGCCGGGGCCGGGACCCGCCGAGGGCTGAGCGGTCGGCCGGCCGACCGTCCGTACCCGGATGCGGTGTCATCGGGGTACTGTCCTCTCCGCGCCCGCCCGCCGCACGCCGCCGGGGAGCAGGGCGGCGGCACCAGCGCGGACCCGGGGGGAACCACCATGCTCGACGTCAGACGGCTCACCATGCTCCAGGCCGTGGCCGAGCACGGCAGCTTCAACCGCGCCGCCACCGCGCTGCTGCTGACGCCCTCCGCCGTCTCCCAGCAGATCGCGGCCCTCGAACGCGGCCTCGGCACCGTCGTGGTGGAACGCTCGACGCGCGGGGTGCGGCTGACCGAGGCGGGGCGGCTGCTGGTCGACGCCGCCGTCGCGGTGGGCGCCGAACTGCGGCACGCCGAGGAGCGGATCGCCCGCCTGGGCGCGGACCGGCCCCGGCTGACGCTCGCCACCTTCACCAGCGGCGGCCGCCACCTGCTGCCCCCGGTGCTGGCCCGGTTCGCGGCGGCGCACCCGGAGGTCGAACTGCGGATCGTGGAGCGCGAACCGGAGGACAGCCTCCCGATGGTCCGCGACGGCAGCGCCGACCTCGCCCTCGCCTACCACTTCGACGGGCCGCTGCCCGTCGTCCCCGGCGACCGATCCGGCCTGGAGTGGACGCCGCTGATGACGGACCCGCTGTCGGTCGTCCTGCCCGAGCACCATCCGCTGGCCGGCCGGGACGTCCTCGACCTCTCCGAACTCGCCGAGGACCCCTGGGTGCTGGGCTGCGCCAAGACCGAGGCCTTCCTGCGCCGCCACGCCCTGATGGCCGGTTTCGAACTGCGGGTGGCGGGCTCCACCACCGACTACTTCTTCGCCCGCTCGCTGGTCGCCGCCGGCGTCGGTGTCTCCCTCGTCCCGCAGGTCGCCCTCGACCCGCCGCAGCCCGGCACCCGGGTCGTCCCCGTCACCCCGCCCCGCCCCGCCCGGCACTTCGGCCTCGCCCTGCCCTGCCGTCGCCGGCCGCGCCCGTACGCCGACGCGCTCGCCGCCCTGCTGCAGGAGCGCGCCACGGGCGCCGCCGCCGGCCCGGCCTGATATCCCGCCCCGGAGCTCCGACCCGACAGTCCGACCCGAATCCCCGACCCGATTTTCCGGTTTGCTGCCCGGGTCCGACGCCCGGCGCGATTCCCCGGCCGCGGGCGCCCCCGGTCCGGCGGAATTGTCAGTGCCTCCCCATAGGGTTGGAACAACGCCGAGGGGAGCGCCGGAAGGCGCCGGAAAAGGCGTTGGGAAAAGGGGAGAAGAATGTCCACGAACAGGATCGACCACAAGGTCAACCACGTTTCGCTGGTGGTCGACAAGTCCGGCTCGATGCGCCAGCACGAGCAGCAGCTGGTCCGGGTCGTGGACGAGTTCGTGAAGGGCCTCCAGGAGGAGTCCGACCGGCTCGGGCACGAGACCCGGATCAGCCTCTACGCCTTCGACCACGAAGTGCGGAACCTCGTCTGGGACATGGACGTCAAGCACCTGCCCTCCCTGAAGGGCCTCTACCGGGTCGACAACGGCGCGACGGCGCTGATCGAGGCGGCCGTGAAGTCCGTCGACGATCTGAAGAACATCTGGGAGGGGTACGGGGAGCACTCCTTCCTCCAGGTCGTCGTCACCGACGGGGAGGAGAACGCCTCCGGCTGCTCCGAGAGCGGCAAGATGCACATCCGTATACCGGGCGCCAAGGGCAAGGCCGTGCTGCGCGGTTGGATGGAGCGGATCCACGGGGCCATGGCCGGGCTGCCCGACCACTGGACATCGGCGATCCTGGTCCCGAATTCCCTGGCCAAGCGCACCGCCCAGGAGTACGGGTTCCCCGCGGGCAATATCGCGATCTGGGACGCCGATTCCAGCAAGGGCGTCGAGGAGGCGATCGGTACCGTCAAGTCCGCCGCCACGAGTTTCCTCCGCGGCCGGGAGAAGGGCGTGCGGGGCACCAAGAACCTCTTCACCATGGGCCAGGACCTCAGCGCCGCGGTGGTCACCGCCGAGCTCGACGCCCTGGACGCGGGTGCGTACGCCCTGGTCCCGGTCGACCGGCCGCTGCCCATCCGCGAGTTCGTCACCGGCGCCGGGCACACCTACCGGACGGGCTGTGCCTTCTACGAGCTGTCCAAGCGGGAGCGGATCCAGGGCGGCAAGCAGCTCGCCGTCGCGGAGAAGGACCCGGCCACCGGGCGGATGACCGGCAAGGTGTTCTCGGGTCCGGCGGCCCGCCGGCTGCTCGGCCTGCCGGCCTCGGAGACCACGGTCAAGCCCGGTGACAACCCCGCCTACACCGTGTTCGTCCAGTCGACGTCCGTCAACCGGAAGTTGGTGCCGGGTACGGAGTTGCTCGTCATGCTGCAGCCGTAGTCGGACCGGACCCGGCCCGGAGCGGCGGCTTCCGCCGTCCCGGGCCACCCCGGGGCAGGTGTCGGCGATGGGGTTTTCGGCCATCGCTGCGGGTGTTTTTGGTCGCGGGCGGGGCCCGGTCGGGGTGTGGGCCGGTCCGGGTTGCTCGGACAGGTGATCGATGGTTACCTCGGTCCTCGTGACCTCGCTGGTACCAGGTGTCTCATATGGAACTGACGTTCCATCGGTTCATGACAGTTCGTCAGAAGACTTCCGGGGGGAGGGATTCGACCAAAGAGATGGGGTTCCGTCCGTAATTGTCGGCGGATCGGGTCCGGGGTTGGTCGTCCCGGTGGTGGTGGACGAGAAGGACCTCTGCTTCTTCGATCATCCGCTCGACCATGTGCCCGGAATGGTGCTGGTGGCGGGAGTCCTGGACGTCCTCGGGGCCAGGGCACCGGAGTGGGTCGACGCGGACGGTGGCCGGTTACGGCTCTCGATGAGCTTCGACCGGATGTGCGAGCTGGATTCCCCGGTGTGTCTGAGCGGCGGTCCGATCGCGGCCGACGACGGACCGGCCTGGGAGTTGGTGGCGCTGCAGGACGGCGAGGCCGTCAGCCGGGCCTCGATCCGCTTCGGCGGGACGTGGGCCCCGGCCGGCCGGGAGGGTGCGGTTCCCGCCGATCCGGCGCTGGTGCACCGGCACCGGCCGGAGAACGTCCTGCTGGGCGAGGCGGTGCGGGTGGAGCGGGCCGCGGTACTGGTGCCGCCACCGGGCCACCGGCTGGCGGGCGCCGGGGTGCACACCCTGGGCGCGCTGGTCGAGTCCGCCCGGCAGATGGCGACCATGCTCGGCCACACGGCCCACGGGCGGGACTCGGACGCGCAGATGCTCTGGCTGTCGCTGGAGGCGGATCTGCCGACCGGCCTGCCGATCGAGGTGCCGCTGGAGTTGTGGTGGGAGTTCGCACCGGCGCGCGGGGCGCGCGCGGTGTACGGGTTCGCGGTGGTGGATGCGGAGAGCGGCGAGGGGTACGGCCGGTTGGAGATCGGCGTCCACACCCTCAGCCGCGCGGGTTACTTGAAGCGGAGGTCGGCGAAGTGAGCGGGGCGGAACAGGTGACGGGCACGGGCTCGTCGTGGGCGGTGCGGGCACCGCAGTTGTTGTTCGTGGTCGCGGTGCTCGCGGTGGCCACCGGGCTGGTGGTCCACCTGCGGCACGCGGGCGAAGGGGTGGACCTGGTGGCGGCCGTGCTGGCCGCCTGTTACCTGGCGTGGCTGGCGGTCGAGATCCCGGTGACCTTCCGGACCTCCGGCTCGGCGCCGCGCGAGTCGGCGTCGCTGCTGTTCTACGCGACGGCCCGGATCGCGACGGTGTCCGCGGCCGTGCTGGGACCGCTGCCCTGGGACGAGTGGTCGCCGCTGCTGCTGCTCCCGGCGGCGGTGTTCGTCGGCGGGGTCGTGCTGCGGCAGGTGGCGATCCGCACGCTGGGGCGGTTCTACTCGCACCATGTGACCCGGCAGACGGACCACCAGGTCGTCACCTGGGGCGTCTACCGGTTCATCCGGCACCCCGCCTACGCGGGCATGCTGTCGGCGCACGTCGGCTTCGTGGTGTTCTTCCTGAACCCGCTGAGCGTGGTGCTGCTGGTGGTGCTCGCCGGTGCGATCACCTTCCGCATCCGCACCGAGGAGCGGATGCTGCTGAACATCCCCGGCTACCGCGACTACGCGGCCGGGCACTCCCGCCTCGTGCCGGGTCTCTGGTGAGCGCCGCCGCCCGCCCGCCGCGGGTCGGGGTGCCGACGACGCCGGACGAACTGCTCACCACCACGCGTTCGGTTCGGCTGCGGCTGGACCTGTCGCGCCCGGTGGACCTCGACCAGGTCCGCGAGTGCGTGGAGATCGCGCTCCAGGCGCCCAACGGCGGCAACACCCAGCGCTGGCACTGGCTGGTGGTGACCGAGGCCGGGCTGCGCAAGCGGATCGCCGAGGTCTACCGGCGGTCCTTCGAGGCCCGCTACCCGCCGCCCGCCGCCGCCGGGGAAGCGGCGGCGGTCGGCGTCCCGACGGGCGGGGCCCCGGCCGCCGGGGCGTCCGCCGGCGGGGTGTCGGACCGGATGCTGGCCGGCGGCCGGCACCTGGCGGAGCACCTGCACGAGGTGCCGGTGCTGGTGATCCCGTGCCTGGAACTCGGCAGCCGCCCGCTCACGGCGGCCAACCAGGCGGGGGTGTGGGGCTCGCTCCTCCCCGCCGCCTGGAGCTACATGCTCGCCGCGCGCGTCCGCGGCCTGGGAACGGCGTGGACGACGGTGCACCTGGACGCCGAACAGGAGGTCGCCGACCTCCTCGGGCTGCCGGGCGACGTGCGCCAGGGGGCCCTGATCCCCACCGCGCACGTGTTGGGGGACGGATTCGGACCGGCGCCGCGCCGGCCGGTGGACAGCGTGCTGCACCTGGACGGCTGGGGCGGCACGGGACGGAGTGGTGGGGGCGCATGACCGAACTCGTGGTGACCGCGGCGACGGACGGCGGCGAGGTGCTGGCCGACGCCGCCCGGGTCGGGAACAAGTTCGCCCGGCAGGAGGTGCTGCGCCGGGCCGGGTTCCGGGTGCCGGAGTTCTTCTGCCTGCCCGCCGCCGCCTTCGACCAGGCCCTGGACGCGCTGCGCCCGTCGTTGCCGGCCGAGCCGGCGGACGGCGCCGACCGGGCCGAGGTGGAGAGCTGGTGCGCGGCGGCCCGGGAGGCCCTGGTCGGCGCGCGGCTGCCGGTGACGCTGGCCGAGCGGATCCGCAAGGAGTTCGCGGCCGTGGCCGGACCGGAGGGCCTGGTCGCGGTGCGTGCGTGCGTGGTCCCGGCCGCCACCGGTGCCGATGACGCCTCCGGTGCAGCCGATCCGGAGACCGATCCGGAGGCCGAGGCGATCGGCGAGGACAGCGCGGTCGACCCGTTCGCCGGCATGAGCGACAGCTTCCTCTACGTCGACGAGGACGGCCTCGAGGACGCCGTCCTCGGCTGCTGGGCCTCCGCGTTCAACCCGCAGGCCGTGCGCTACCGGACCCTGCGCGGCCTGGACCCGCTGCGGGCCCGGGTGGCGGTCGGCATCCAGCGGATGGTGCTCGGCACCCGCTCGTTCGTCGCGTTCACCCGCGACCCGCGCGACGGCGCGGTCCTCCGGGTCGTCGCGGCCGCCTACGGCATCGGCGAGGGCGTCGTCCAGGAGAAGGCGGACATCGACCACTTCTTCCACGACCCGGCCACCGACGAGGTGACCGCGCGGACCGTGCGCAAGCAGTGGTCGATGGGCCTGCCCGAGGGCGCCGCCGCCGGTTCGCCGGCGCTCCTGCCGGTGGCCGCCGAACTCGCCGAGGTCCCGGTGCTGGACGACGGCCAGGTGCGCGAGGTGGCGGAGCTGGCTGCGAAGGTGGAGGAACTCTTCGGCGTCCCCCAGGACATCGAGGGCGCCCTCACCGAGGACGGCGCCGTCCACCTGCTCCAGGCCCGCCCGCTGGTCACCGCGCCGCCCACGGCCGGGACCGCCCCGGCGGCCGGTGCCGCCACCGCCGCTGCAACCGCCACTGCCACTGCCACCGCCGCCGCCGCGACGGAGGAGCCGGGGACCGCCCAGGTCTACTGGGGCAACCACAACATCACCGAGAGCTTCCCCGGCGTCTCCGGCGCGCTGACCTTCTCCCAGTCCCGCGAGTTCTACCGCCGCTCCTTCACCGACCTCTACCGGCGGATGGGCGTCCCCGAGTCCTGGGTGCGGGACAACGCCCACCGCCTCGCCCGGATGGTCGGCTACCTGGAGGGCCAGGTCTACTACCGGCTGGACGACTGGCACGCCCTGCACGGGCAGATGCCGATGTTCGAACTCGTGCGCCGCGGCTGGGAACAGGCGATGGGCATCACCGGCCCCGCCCGCGGCGAGCGCCGCTGGGCCGCCCCGGCCGTCGCCCTGGCCCTGCCCCGGCTGGCCTGGCGCAGCGCCCTCCACCCGTGGCAGGTGAAGAGCTTCCTGCGCTGGTGGGACCGGCAGATGGCCGAGGCCGAGACGATCGGCGACTCGCCGGAGGAACTGATCGCCTTCTACCGGCGGCTCTGGGAGCGCGCCGGCGAGCGCTGGGGCGTCACCCTGGTCAACGCCTTCATCGCGCTCGTCGTGCTCGGCGCGGGCAGCGTCCTGCTGCGCCGCTGGACCGGCGAGGGCCCGCAGGTCCTGGTCGGCCTGATGGGCGGCGGGCGGGAGAACCGCTCGCTGGAGGCGGTGCGCGCGGCCATGAGCCTGGCCGAACTCGTCGGCGCCGTCCCCGAACTGCGGGCCGCCGTGCTCGACGACGCGAGCGACCCCGAGCAGCTGTGGCAGCAGATCGTCGAGGGCCAGCACGGTGCGGCCGTCGGCGACGCGGCGCGCGGCTACGTCGCCCGCTACGGCGACCGCGCGCTGCACGACCTGAAGCTGGAGGAGCCCACGCCCCGCCAGCGCCCGTGGACGGTGCTCGCGCTGATCCGCCCGCTGGTGCGCCAGGGCGCGACGGTGGCGGCCAGCCGCGCCGACGAGCAGGCGGCCGCCCGCAAGGCCCGCGAACGACTGCGCGAGGTGCTCCCGAACCCGGCCCGGCGGGCCGTCCTGCTCGGCGTCACCTCCCTCGCCCGCGACCTGGCCCGGATCCGCGAGGACACCCGGTTCTGCCGCACCCAGCTGTTCGGGCTGTCGCGCGACGTGATGTGGCGGCTGGGCGCGGAACTCGCCCGCACCGGCGTCCTGGACGACGCGCTCGACGTCGCCGACCTGACCGTGGAGGAGGTCATCGGCGCCTTCGACGGCACCGGCACCGTGACCGACCTGCGCGCCCTGGTCGCGCTGCGCCGCACCCAGCGCGAGCGCTGGGCGAAGAACCCGCAGCGCCCCGCCCTGCTGGGCACGCCCGCCGGACTGCCGCTCGCCCGGGCCCTGCCGAGGGCGAGCGCGGTGGGCAAGGCGGCTGCCGCCGACGACGGCCTGCTGCGGGGCATCGGCTCCAGCGGCGGCGTGGTGCGCGGCCGGGCCAAGGTGGTGCTGGACCCGTCCACCGACCCGGACCTCGCCGCCGGGCGGATCCTGGTCGCCCGGGAGACCGACCCGGGCTGGCTGTTCCTGATGATGTCCGCCACCGGCATGGTCGTCGAACGCGGCACCCTGCTGTCCCACACGGCGATCACCGGCCGCCTGCTCGGCGTCCCCACCGTGGTCGCCGTCCCGGGCGCCACCACGGCGATACCCGACGGCGCCTGGATCGAGATCGACGGTGCGGCCGGGACGGTGCGGCTGCTGCCGCCGTCCGAACAGCCCGAGGACCCCGAGGAGTCGGGGGAGCCGGGGGAGTCGGACAGGACTGCCCAGACCGACGGACCTGCCCAGACCGACGGAACCGCCCCCACCGACGGACCCGCCAGCACCGAGAAGGGCGACAGGACATGACCGACGACCCGGCCCGCTTCCCCTTCCCGCCCGCCGGCGACGTGCGCCCGCCGGACGCCTACCACGACGTCCTGCACGCCCGCGCCCCGCACCCGGTGCAGCTGTCCAGCGGCCGGCCCGCCCTGCTGGTCACCCGGCACGAGGACGTCACGGCCGTGCTCGGCGACGACCGCTTCAGCCGGGCCGGCTACACCGAGCTCGCCCGCCCGCTGTTCGCCCGCAAGACCGAGTCCGTCCTGCTGGCCACCGCCGACGCTCCCGACCACACCCGGCGCCGGCGCGCGATCCTCCCGGCGTTCACCGCCCGCCAGGTCCGCCTGCTGCGGCCGCGCCTGGAGGCCCTCGCCGACGAGCTGCTCGACGACCTGACCGCCGGTGCCACCGCCGGCGAGACCGACCTGGTGGGCGGCTTCACCGTGCCCTTCCCGATGCGGGTCATCTGCGAGGTGCTCGGCGTCCCGCTCGAGGACAGCGCGATGCTGCGCGCGGAGGTGGACATCCTGATGTCCACCTCCGGCCACACCCGGGAGGAGGTCGCCGCCGCCCAGGCCCGGATGGACGACTACTTCACCGCCCTGGTCGACGGCAAGCGGCGCGCGGCCGAGGCCGGCACCCCGGCCGACGACCTGCTCACCAGGCTGGCGCTGCGCCCGGACGACGACCCCGACCAGCGGCTGTCCGAGCGGGAGGTGGTCTCGCTCGGCTCGGGCATGCTGATGGCCGGCTACGAGACCACCGGCAACTCCTTCGGCATGTGCGTGCTGCTCCTGCTGCGCCACCCCGACCTGGTGAAGCGCCTGCGCGCGGAGCCCGAGCGGATCCCGGCGGCGGTCGAGGAGATGCTGCGCTTCAGCTCCCTCAACAACACCGGCGGGGCGCCGCACCTGGTGACCGAGGACACGGTACTGGGCGGCTGCCCGGTGGCGGCCGGGCGGATCGTGGTGCCGCTCACCGACACCGCCAACCGCGACCCGGCCGTCTTCACCGACCCGGACGCCTTCGACCCCGACCGTTCGGACGTCGGCTCCCACCTCGCCTTCGGCTACGGCCGTCATCTGTGCCTGGGCGCCGAACTCGCCCGGGCCGAGCTGCAGATCGGCGTCCACGCGCTGCTGCGCCGTTTCGATGTCCTGGAACTCGCCGCCACCGAGGACGAGTTGGACTGGCGGCGGACGATGTTCATCAACGGCGTCTGGCAGTTGCCGGTCCGCTGGACGGCGGCCGGTGCCGCGGAGGGGCGGCCGGTGTGAGCCCTCCGGCCGCCCGGCGCGCCACGACGGGGCCGGAGGCGGCCACCGTGCCGGAGGCACCGGCCCCGACCACTGGCCCCACCGACCCGGGCCCGCTCGCCGTCCGCCTCGGCGCCTTCCTGCGCGGCAGCTTCCCGCTGCCCCTGTCGCTGGTGTTCGCCGGGGTGTGGGCGGTGGGCGCCACCGGGCTGTTCGCCGCCGCCGACGCGCGGGTCGTGGACTGGCGGCCGGGCTGGGGCACGGTCGGGGCCGCGCTGACCGTGCTGGTCGACCTGCTCCTGATGCGGGCCGCCGACGACCTGCGCGACCTGCCGTACGACCGGCGCCACAACCCGTCCCGTCCGCTGGCGCGCGGCGCCGTACTGCCGCGCGACCTGTACCTGCTGTTCGGCGCCGGGGCCGCGTTCCTGCTCCTCCTGAACGCCGGCAACCGGGCCGCCCTGCTGCTGATCGCGGCCCAACTCGGCTACACCGTACTGCTGGTGGGCGCCGAGCTGCGGTTCGGGTGGCCGCGCGGCGATGCCGTCGTCACCGGCGTCCTGCTGAGTTCCCCGGTGCAGGTGCTGCTCAACCTCTACCTGTACGCGGTGTTCCTGCACGACACCGGGCTGGACGGCGACACCGTCGCGCGGGCCGGGAGGCACGTGCTGCCGCTGCTGGCGGTGATCATGCTGGCCGCCACCCACCACGAACTGGTCCGCAAGGTCGTCCGCGAGCCGGGCGCGCACGAGCGCACCTACGTCCGGGTCTTCGGCCTGCGCACGACCGTCGCGCTCGCACTCGGCTCCGCGGTCGCGTCCGCCGCGGTGTCGCTGGCGGTGCTGCGGCCGTGGACGGGCGGACCGGCCGGGTGGGGCTGGCTGGCGCTGCTGCCGGTCGCCGTCGCCGCCCTCGCCGCCCGCCGCTTCGACCGGACCGGGGCGGCCCGCTGGCCCGTCGGAGCCGTGGTCGGCTACCTGCCGGCTGTCTTCGTCTGCCATCTGCTGATCGGCCTGGGGGGCACTTCGTAAGGACCGAGCACCTGTACAACGCGCCCCGTCCTGGCCGTCGCCGGGACGGGGCGCGGCACTCCGCTCGACCGGGCTGGCTCTCCCCGTCGGGTCGAATGCGGCACCGCCCTCACAGCGCGGCGGTGACGGCGGCCTCGGCGTGGATGCGGGTGGTCGGGAACACCGGGACCGCGCTGTCGCCATGCCCCACCAGGAGCTCGATCTCGGTGCAGCCGAGGATCACGCCCTGCGCGCCCTCCGCGACCAGCTCGGCGATCACCCGGCGGTACTCGGCCCGGGACTCCTCGCGGACCACCCCGAGGCACAGCTCCTCGTAGATCACCCGGTGCACCAGGGCCCGGCCCGCCGGGTCGGGGACCAGGACGTCCAGACCGTGGGCGGCCAGCCGGTCCCGGTAGAAGTCCTGTTCCATCGTGAACGCCGTGCCCAGCAGGCCGACCCGGGTCACCCCGGCGGCCAGGACGGCCGCCGCCGTCGCGTCGGCGAGGTGCAGCAGCGGGACGGACACCGCGCCGGCCACCTGGTCGGCGACCTTGTGCATCGTGTTGGTGCAGATCAGCAGCAGCTCCGCGCCCGCCGCCTCGACCGCGCGGGCGGCGTCGGCGAGCAGCCGGCCCGCCGCCTCCCACTCCCCGGCGGCCTGGAGCCGCTCGATCTCGGCGAAGTCCACCGAGTAGAGCACGCACTTGGCGGAGTGCAGGCCACCGAGCCGGTCCCGGGTGAGTTCGTTGAGGAGGCGGTAGTAGGTCGCGGTGGATTCCCAGCTCATGCCGCCCAGCAGGCCGATGGTCTTCATCGCGCCACTCTGCCACGGCCGCGGAGGAGGCGGCGAACCGGACCGCGGGCGGACGATCGGCGTCCACGACCGGAAAGGAAGCATTGTCACCCTATTCACCCGTGAGGGTGATTTACGTCGTTTCATGTATCCGACGGTGATTATGATCCACTTCCTGTGACCGAGCGTCAGAACTTTTTGAACACCGACAATCCGGGCAACGGCACGGCTGACCGGACCACCCAGGTGGTCGTCCTCGGCGCGGGCCCGGCCGGCCTGGTCCTCGCCAACCTGCTGCAGCGGGCCGGCATCGACTGCGTCGTCCTGGAACGCGCCGACCGGGCCCGCTTGCACAGCCGGGCCCGGGCCGGCTTCCTCGCCGAGAACACCGTCCGGATCCTGGACCGGCACGGTCTCGCCGAGGGCCTGCACCGCCACGGCCGACCCCACGCCACCTGCGAGTTCCGCACCGACGACGGCAGCTTCCGCCTCGACTACGCCCGGCTCGGCCGGGGCGAGCGCCACACCGTCTACCCGCAGCAGTACCTCGTCGCCGACCTGCTCGCCGCCTTCCTGGACGCCGGCGGGCAGATCCGGTTCGGCACCGAGGCGCTGCGGGTGCTCGACGCGGACGGCGACCGCCCGACCGTCGAGGCGCGAGGGCCCGACGGGGAGCCCCTCCGCTGGCGGGCCCGGTACGTCGCCGGCTGCGACGGCCGGCACGGCGCCGCCCGCCGCTCGCTGCCGCCCGGCACGGTCGTCCACCGCCACGACCACGGCCTGTCCTGGCTGGGCCTGCTGGTCGAGGCGCCACCCAGCCTGGACGCGGTCGGCTACGCGGTGCACGAGCGGGGCTTCGCCGGCCACATGGCCCGCACCTCCGACATCACCCGCTACTACCTCCAGTGCGAGCGCGGCACCGCGCCCGAGGACTGGGACGAGGACCGCGTCTGGCACGAACTGGACCTGCGGATGCGCGCCGCGGAACACGGCCCGCTGCACCGGGGGAGCGTGGTCGCGCGCACCGTCGTCGACCTGGAGAGCGACGTCGTCGAACCGCTGCGCCACGGCGCCCTGCTGCTCGCGGGCGACGCCGCGAGCATGCCCACCCCCTCGGCGGCCAAGGGCGCCAACCTCGCGGTGCTGGAGGCGGAGCTGCTCGCCGCCGCCCTCGTCGACGAACTCGCCCACGGCGACGGCCGGGCCCTGGCCGACTACTCCCGGCGCTGCCTGGAACACATCTGGCGCGCGATGGAGTTCTCGCACTGGATGGTCCGGCTGCTGCACGCGGCCCCCACCCCGCAGGGCGTCCCGTCGGGCTTCGACGCGGGACTCCGCCGCGCCCGGCTGGAGGCGCTGCGCACCTCGCGCGCCCAGCAGGACTGGTTCGCCGAGAACTACGTCGGCCTCTGAGCCGCGCCCCTCACCGCACTTTCCCGAGCCCCCGAGGGCTCACCGTTCCCCGTCGGCCCATCGAGCAGCACCGGCCGCGGGCGCACCGCACCGAGGACACCCCTGCCATGACCACTCCCGCCATGACCGCCACGGTTACCGCCATCGGCGCCGACGAGAACACCGCCGGCACCCCCGACGACGGCGCCCGCCTGCGCGCGGCCGCCGACTTCGTCCGTCACCACGACACCGCCACCCTCCTGCCGCTCCTCCTCCCCGGCCTCGCCGGACCGCAACTCCACGCCCTCACCCGCCACCTGTCGTTCGCGCACGCCGCCCTGCTGGTGTTCCCGCCCGACCCGGCGACCCTGCGCGCCGAGCTCGCCGCCTGCGGCCTGGCCGCCGACACCCCACCGCTCCCCAGCTCCGTCGTCCGCGACCGGCTCGCCGCCCGCCACCGCCGCGACGCCGCCGGACTGGACGTGTCGATCCTGCGCCCCGGGGTGCGTGCGGCGGACGGTACCCGGCGCGCGGTCGAGGTGTTCGCGCTGACCGTCCCGCCGGGCTCGGACCTGCGGCCCCTCGCCGAGCACGAGCGGGCCCACCAGCACGAGGCGCACCTCGCCTTCGAGGTCCTGCGCCCGGAACCGCTGCTCCTGCGCGGACTGTGCGCCCTGCTCGCCGACCGGGGCGCCGCCCCCGACGGCGGCGGCTACAACCCGCACGAGAACGGCACCGTCCTCTACTTCACCGCGCCCGCCGCCTCCCTGGCCGGGTACCGGCGGGTGGAGCTGTACGCGCCCGGCGACCACCGCGACGTCCTGGCCGGCCACCTGGCCGACGGCTCGGCCGCCCGCCCGGCCGAGCAGTCCGGCACCCGCCCGTCCGCCGACCAGCCTGCGGAAACGCTCCTGCGCCTGCTGACGGGGGCCTGGGCCACCCAGGCCCTGGCGGCCTGCGCCCGGCTGCGCCTGCCCGACGCCGTCCCGCCGGGGGAGCCGATCGACCGGGCCGCCCTGGCCCGCCGCACCGGCACCGACCCCCGCGCGCTGGCCACCCTGCTGCGCTACCTCGCGATGCTCGGCGTGGTGACGGCCGAGGGGGAGCGCGTCCGCCTCACCGAGGTCGGCGCCCTGCTCCGCGAGGACGCCCCGGCCTCGATGCGGCCGCTCGCCCTGATGTACGGCGGGCCGTTCTACCGCTCCTTCGGTGCCCTCGACCACACCGTGCGCACCGGCGAGACCGCCTTCGACCACCTGTTCGGCGAGAACCACTTCGACCACTTCGCCCGCGACCCCGAGCTCGCCGACCTGTTCGACCGCTCGATGGCCGCCAGCACCCGGATGTTCGACCCCGTCCCCGCCCACCCGGCCCTCGCCGCCGCGGCCGCGCGGCCGGACGGCGGCACCGTCGTCGACGTCGCGGGCGGCAACGGCGAACTCCTCGCCCGGGTCCTCACCGCCCACCCGGGGCTGCGCGGCGTCCTCCTGGAGCGCCCGCACGCCGTGGACGCCGCCCGCCGCACCATGGCGGAGGCGGGCTGCGCCGACCGCTGCAGCTACCGGGTCGGCGACTTCGCCGACGTCCCCGCCGAGGGCGACGTCTACCTGCTGTCCCGGGTGCTGCACGACTGGGACGACGACCGCTGCCGCGCCATCCTGCGGCACTGCGAGCGCGCGATGCCCGCGCACGCGGACCTGCTGATCGTCGAACGCCTGCTGCCCGCCGACGGATCCGCCTCGCTGGCGACCGCCTGGGACGTCCACATGATGTGCAACGTCGGCGGCCGCGAGCGCCGCGCCGACCACTACGCGGACCTCCTCGCCGCCGCCGGCCTCGACCTCCTCGCCCACAACCCGCTCCCGCTCGACGCCGCCCTCCTCCACGCCCGCCGGCCCGAGCGTCGGTAGCGGGCAGCGACGGTGCGGCTGCCGGAGGGGTCTCTCCGCGGGAGGTTCGCCCGCGAAAGACGCTAGTCTGTCGGCCGCACCGTCCATCTGATCATGCATTACACGGGGGTTCCTTCGTCATGCCCGTTTCCAGGAGACTGCTCGCCACGGCTCTGGTCGCGACCGCCGCGTTCGGTCTGGCCGCCTGCGGTCCGGACAACTCGCCCGACCAGAGCGCCAAGGGCACCACCGCGCCGCCCGCCGCCACCGCGCCCGCCACGTCGCCGGCCACCGCGCCCGCCACCAAGGGTGCCGCGCCGGCCACCGCGCCCGCCGGGTCCGCCTCCGACGAGCCGGAGGGCTTCTGCACCCACGCGCCGCTGCCCGCCGGCCAGAAGTGGATCTACCCGGTGAAGGGGACCAGCACCACCACCCTCGCCTACCGGGACACCAAGGACGCCTGCGGCGTCAACGACGTGTCCTTCGAACCGGTCGGCGCCGACCGGACGGCGGCCTTCGCCCCCACCGCCAAGGGCCACCTCAGCTCGGTGATGGCGGCCCCGAAGGACGTCGACCTGGCCGGTGTGGTCAAGCACATCAACGAGTGCCTCGCCTCCCCGCACAGTGAGAAGGGCTCGTACCCCTGCTCGGCGGGCGACTACAAGGTGGCCGTCGACGCCTCCGGCAAGGTCACCGAGCTCTGGGAACGCGCCCACTCCTGACGGGTGGACATCCGGGAACGACGAATGGAGACCTCTTGACCGGGCCGACCGCACGCGTAGCACCGGCGATCCTGGCGCTGCTCGCCCTCACGGCGGGCTGCGCCTCGTCTCCGTCACCGTCCCCGACTCCGGCCCCGGCCGTGAGCACGTCGTCCCCGGCCGCGAGCACGCAGACCGGGGACGACAACGCCGCCCCGCCGCCCGGGGCGGCGTGGCGCCCGAGTGCCGCCCTGTTCGGGGAACGGCTCGCCGCCGCCCTGCTGCCCGACGCCGACCTGCCGCCGGGCAGCACCGCCGAGGCCCCCGCCGTCGCGTCGACGGCCACCGCCCTGGACCCGAAGGCAGAGGCGGCCGCGCAGCAGCACCCCGAATGCGCGCCGGTGCTCCGCGCGATGTTCGAGCGACCGGCCGGGTCCGTCCGCCGCTGGTACGTCACCGGGAACAACGTGCTCGCCAACCGGACCCAGATCGACGTGGCCGGGCTCGCCGACGGGCTCTCCCGGGAACGCTTCGAGGCGCTGCGGGCGGCGGTGACCGGGGGCGGCTGCACCGGCGTCCGGCTCGACAACGGCAACGGCGGCGTGCAGCTGACGGTCGAGCCGGTCCCGTGGCCGGGGCTCGACGTCCCGGCCGTCGGCTTCCAGGTGCGGACCCCCACCGGGGCCGTCACCTCGCCCGGCGGCCTCACCAGGGTCTACCTCTGGGCGGCCGTGGGTGACAACCGGGTGCTGTTCCTGACCGCCGACGACACCGCCCACGCCCCGGCGTTGCGCCCGGAGCTGGTGACGCCCCAGCTCCAACGCCTCGTCGCCGCGGCGGGCTGACCCCGGCGGCCGGGGCCGTCCTGCCCCGGCCGCCGGGCGAGCGATTCGTTCAAGACGCGGCACTGACGTCACGTCAAGACTGCTGCCCATGGACGAACGCCGTTTCACCCCCGCCGCCGGACGCTTCGCGCCGGTCCGCCTCTACGATCCGGTGGTCGCCCTCACCCGGGAGCGGCTGTGGCGCAGCCTGGTCGCCATGCACGTCGCGCCGCGACCGGAGGACGTGGTCGTCGATGTCGGCTGCGGCACCGGCTCGTTGGCGGTGCTGCTGAACCGGGTCGAACCGCGCGCCACCGTCATCGGTGTCGATCCCGACCCGGAGGCCCTGGCGGTGGCCCGGCGCAAGGCCGCCGCCGCTGCCGTCGCGGGCGGTACCCCGGGCGGCACCACGGAGTGGCGGGTCGGTATGGGCGACGAGGTGGCCGCGATCGTGGGTGCCGGGACGGCCGACACCGTCGTCTCCAGCCTGGTCCTGCACCAGTGCCCCGTGCCGATGAAGCGCGCCGTACTGGCCGCGATGCACGAGACGCTGCGCCCCGGCGGCAAGTTGGTGATCGCCGACTACGGCAAGCAGCGCACGGCCGCGATGCGGCTGGCGTTCCGGTTCGTGCAACTGGCCGACGGGAAGGCGGACACCCAGCCCAACGCCGACGGCGTCCTGCCCCGGCTGATCGCGGAGGCGGGCTTCGAGAACGTGCGGGAGAGCGAGACCGTCGCGACGCTGACGGGCTCGCTCTCGCTCTACGTGGCCAGGCGGTCCTGACCACCGACCGGGCGCAGGGCCGGGCGCAGGGCCGGCAGCAGGGCCGGGCGTAGGGCGGGGAGTACCGCGGCGGGCGTCAGCCCCGTCATCTCCCGCATCCGGCGCCCGAAGTGCGCCTGGTCCGCGAAGCCGCCGAGGAGGGCGGCCTCGGCCGGGGTGCTGCCCGCGCGCAGCGCGTCGGCCGCGCGGGCCAGCCGCCGCCAGATCCGCCAGCGGGCCAGCGGCAGGCCCAACTGCTCCTGCGCCAGCGCCCGCAGGCGCTGCGGGGAGAGCCCGACCTGTGCGGCCAGACCGGCCAGCGGAAGGGCGTCGTCGCCGGCGGCCTCCATCGCCGCGCGCAGCCGGGGATCGACCCGGGCCGAGGGCAGTGCCCCGGCGGGGCGGACCTGTTCCTCCCGCAGGCCGCGCCACTGCGGCGCCACCGTGATGCCCGGGCCGCCGGGGCTCCGCAGCCGGTCGGCGAACGCGCAGTGCGGATCGACGAAGTAGGTCACCAACTCCCGCACCGGCGCCATCCGGTGGCGCACCATCGGTGCCACCACCAGTGCGGCACCGCGGTGCCGCACCCCGTCCCCGTCGGTGGCCGTCACCGTGGGCACGGGCTCGGCCGCCCCGGACGCGAACGCGACCTGGAAGGCCGCGTGCCGGTGGGCGTGGCTGTCGGCGAGCGGTCCCCGGTACAGCGCGTACCCCGCCCCGACGACCAATCGGGGCCCCGTCCCCTCGTCGTTCTCCACCCGGCCGATCCTGCCAGAGCCCGTTCGGGCGCGACACCGCCCCACGGTCGGCAGGCCGGCGGTCGGACGTCAGCGGTGGCGCCCCTGGCGGGGGGCCGGGACGCGGGGCAGGACCTCCCACAGCGGGCGGCCAGCCCCGGCCCAGCGGGCGAGCGAGGGCCGGTCGACGAGCAGGATGCCCTGCTCGGCGCCCCACTTGAGCGCCTCGCGGGAGAAGCGGCCGTTGGTGACGACGACCGCGACGTGGGCGCCGTGGCTGCGCCGGTAGGTGCCGGCGAGCGCGTAGAGCACGCCGACGCCCACCGGTCTACCGCCGACGGGATCCTGCTTGTGCTTGCACTGCACCGCCCAGCGGCGGCCCGCCGGGTCCTCGGCGAGGACGTCCACGCCCCGGTCGTTCGCCCCGACGACCTTGCGCGCGCGGCAGCCGTCCCGCTCCAGCAGGTCGCGCACCGCGTACTCGAAGGCGTCCGGTGCCAGCCGGTCGAGCCCGCCCGGACCGGTCAGCGCCAGCCGCAACCGCGCGGCGTGCAACCGCTGTTCGCGCGCCGCGCGGAGACGCCGGTGTGCCGCCGCTGCGACCGCGGCGGCGGCCGTGACGGCGGCGAGGACGAGCAGCCACCAGTGCGCCGCCAGCCAGCGCAGCACCGTCGCCGCCACCGCCGCGCCCACCAGCCAGGCCAGCCCGTCGCCCGGCGGGCGGCGGCCACGCCTGCGGCGGCGTACGGGAGTTCGGCGTCCGGTCAACCGTCCTCCGTCCCGGTCAGTGGGTGGCCCGGGTGACCACACCGACGAGTTGGAGGATCGCCTGCCCCCAGCCCGTGCCGGCGATCAGGACGCCGAGCACGATGCTGCTGAACACGGTGAACGCCTCGTCGCCCCGACTGCGGGCCTCGGTCCGGCGCCGGAGGCGGATCAGGATGATGATCGCGACGAACGCCGCCGCGCTGATCGAGTACTGCACGTGCCCACCCGGACTTTCGTCAACGGTGTGTGACGCTCCGACTACTCGGAGCGCATTGCCGCTGGTGAGCATGGCAGGCGCGCGGGCGCTCCGGGAGTGCCGCGGGGAAATCGGCCGGATCCGAACCGTCGGACTGGCGCAGTTCCTACGCCCCGGGGCGTCCGGGCGGTCCTTCCGTCGATCCCGCGTTCGGCCGGCGAAGGGCCGATCGTGGCGAGGGGGCCGCTCCCCGGCCCGCCCGGACCGCGCCCGCGCCGGCCGCCACCACCAGGACCACCGCCAGGCACTGGGCCGCCGACAGCTCCTGCCCCAGTACCAGGAACCCGGCCAGCGCCCCGACCGCCGGGGCCAGCCCGGTCAGGACGGCGAAGGCCGGCGCGGACAGCCGCCGCAGCGCCAGCAGCTCCAGCGAGTACGGCAGGCCCGAGGACAGCAGCGCCACCGCCAGCCCGAGCCCCAGCACCCCGGGTTCCAGCAGGGTGGCGCCGGCCGAGCCGATCCCCAGCGGCAGGCTCATCAGCGCGGCCACCGTCATCGCCACCGCGAGCCCGTCCAACCGGGGGAAGCGCCGCCCGGCCCGGGCACCGAGCAGGATGTAGGCGGCGCACATCGCGCCCGCGCCGAGCGCGAACCCGGCACCGGCCGGGTCGAGCCGGTCGAAGCCGTCCCGCCCGAGCAGCAGCACGCCCGCGAACGCCAGCCCCGCCCACAGCAGGCCGGCCGCCCGCCGGGCGACGACGACCGACATCAGCAGCGGCCCGAGCACCTCCAGGGCCACCGCCGGGCCGAGCGGGATCCGGTCGATCGCCTGGTAGAAGAGGATGTTCATCCCGCCGAGCGCGACCCCGTAGACGCCCGCGACGGCCCAGTCCGCCCGGCCGTACCCGCGCAGCCGGGGGCGGCATACGGCGAGCAGCAGCACGGCCGTGATCGTCACCCGCAGCGCGACCGTGCCCAGGGCGCCGGCCCGGGGGAACAGCAGGGCGGCGACGGCGGAGCCGAACTGCACCGAGAGGGTGCCGGCCAGCACCATGCCGACACCGGCGGCACTGCCCGCCCGGGCGGGCACGCTCACCGTCCGGGGCCTGCCCCGTGCCTGTTGTCCGCCGCTCCGGAGGCCCGCTGCGAACCTCGGCGGTGCAACCGCCGTCGCGATCTCTGACATCGTGTCCGTCCTTCTCGTCATGCCGTCCACGCTAGGAATCCGACCCCGGCGCGTGAAATGCCGATCCGACGGCGGTTATGCTCCCCGGGCATGACCATCGAGCTGCGCCACCTGCGAGCCTTCCTCGCCATCGCCGAGGAAGGGACGATCACCCGCGCCGCGCTCCGCCTGCACATCGGCCAGCCCGCCCTGTCCCGCACCCTGCGCCAACTGGAGAACCACCTGGGCACCCGCCTGGTCGACCGCTCCACCCACCACCTGGAGCTCACCGCCGCCGGCCTGGCCTTCCGGGACCGGGCCGCCGCCGCCCTCTCCGCCGTCGACGTCGCCCTCGACCCCCGCGCGCTGACCGTCCTCCCGCTGCGCCTCGGCCACCCCTGGCCGGCCCTCGGCGAGTACACCGTGCCGCTGCTGCGCCGCTGGGACCGGGAGCACCCGGACCAGCCGCTCGAACTGCGCCGGATCGACGACCGCACCGCCGGCCTCGCCCGGGGCCGGGCGGATGTCGCCCTGCTGCGGGGCGAGGTCACCGAACCCGGGCTGGTCACCGAACTGCTGCTGGAGGAGGAGCGGGTGGCGGCCGTCCCCGCGGACAGCGAACTCGCCGGGCGCGCCACCCTCACCCTCGCAGACCTCGCCGCACGGCCGGTTGCGCTGAACACGGTCGCCGGTACCACCACCCTCGACCTCTGGCCGGCCGGGGCCAGGCCACCGGCGACGATCGAGGTCGACAATACCGACGAGTGGCTCACCGCCATCGCCGGGGGCCGCGCCGTCGGCGTCTCGACCGCGGCGACGCCCCGGCTGCACAGCCACCCGATGATCGCCTACCGGCCGCTCACCGACGCCCCGCCGGTGCCGCTGTTCCTCGCCCGGCGCGCCGACACCCCGCCGCACCCGGCGGTGCCGGCCCTGGTCCGCCTGATCCGCGAGCTGCTGTCCGACACCTGACCGGGGCCCGACCGGGACCGGCGCCGCGACCGGGGCCGGGCCGTCCGCTCTCGTCGACCCGCGCCGCTGCCCCCTCCGGCCCCGCGCCGCCGGACGGGTGGATTGCGGGACGGCCGGGCGCGCGGCGGGAGCGGGCGCCGGACGGGGCGTCGAATACTCGCGCCGTGAGGCGGACGGCGGCGCCGCCGAATGCGGGCCGCGCCGCCCGGACGAGGGAGGATCCCGATGCATCGTCACGGCGCACCCCGGCGGACCGCCGCCGGGCCCGGCCGGACCACGCCCCGCCCGGTGCCGCGCGGCACCGCGCCCCTGCTGGCGGCCGGTCTGCTGCTGGGCGTCCCGCTGCTCGGCGGATGCACCTCGACGTCCGGCGGCGACCCCGAACCCGCCCCCACGAGCCCGGCCTCCCCGTCCTCCGGCGGCGCTTCGACGACCTCGGCGTCCGCCCCGGCCACCGCGCCGCCGCGGCAGCCCCCGGCCGAACTGACCGAGGACCAGGTGAACGCCGCCGTGGCCCGGATCGACGGCTACGCGCAGAACGCCCTGGCGAAGACCGGGGTGCCGGGGCTGGCCCTCGCCGTCGTGTACAAGGACAAGGTGATCCACGCCAAGGGCCTGGGCGTCCGCCAGCTCGGCAAGCCGGAGACGGTGGACCCGGACACGGTGTTCCAGCTCGCCTCGGTGTCCAAGCCGATCTCCTCGACCGTGGTCGCCGGGGTGGTCGGCCAGAAGACGGTGAAGTGGGACGACCCGGTGACCGCCCACGATCCCGGCTTCGCCCTGGCCGACCCCTGGGTGAGCAGCCATGTGACGATCGCCGACCTGTTCGCCCACCGCAGCGGTCTGCCGGACCACGCCGGCGACCTGCTGGAGGACCTCGGCTACCAGCGCGACTACATCCTGCAGCACCTCCGGGAGCACCGGTTGGCGCCGTTCCGCGCGAGCTACGCCTACACCAACTACGGCCTGACCGAGGCCGCCGTGGCCGTCGCCAAGGCCAAGGGCGTGGCCTGGGAGGACCTCGCGGCGGACGTGCTCTACAAGCCGCTGGGGATGAACTCCACCAGCTCCCTGCGCTCCGCCTACGACAGCGCGGCGAACAAGGCGACGCCGCACGTGCGCGACGCCGCCGGCTGGCAGGTCAGCACCACCGAGAACCCCGACCCGCAGGCCCCGGCCGGCGGGGTGAGCTCCACCGTGCAGGACCTCGGCCGGTGGATGCGGCTGCAGCTCGCCGACGGCACCTTCGAGGGCAAGCAGATCGTCGACCCGGCGGGACTGAACGAGACCCGGCTGCCGCAGACCGTCTCCAGCCCGACCACGGCGCCCGCCGGCCGGAGCGGCTTCTACGGCCTGGGCTGGAACGTGAGTTACGACGCCGAGGGCCGGCTGCGGCTGAACCACTCCGGCGCCTTCTCGCTGGGCGCGGCGACCGTGGTGACCCTGCTGCCCTCCGAGCAGCTGGGGATCGTGGTCCTGACCAACGGCCAGCCCACCGGCGTCCCCGAGGCGGTGGCCGAGGAGTTCTTCGACCTCGCCCAGTACGGCCACGAGACGGTGGACTGGCTGGGCTTCCTGGGCAAGGTGGTGCCCGCCGCCGCGGCGAGCCCGGTGTCGCCGACCGACTACGCCTCCCCGCCGGCCGGAGCGGCCCCGGCGAAGCCGGACAGCGCCTACCTCGGCACCTACGGCAACGACTACTTCGGTCCGCTGACGGTGGGCCCCGGGGACGGCGGCGGGCTGGTGATGAGCCTGGGGCCGGACAACCTGCGCTTCCCGCTCCAGCACTACGACGGCGACGTGTTCAGCTTCCGGACCCGGGGCGAGAACGCGGCCGGCCTGTCCGGGGTGACCTTCGCGGTGGGGGCGGACGGGAAGGCCGCCACCGTGGTGGTCGAGCAGTTCGACCACGACGGCCTCGGCACCTTCACCCGGAGCTGAGGCGGCACCGCTCCACGGCCGGGCGCGCGACCACCGTCGCGCGCCCGGCCGTCGGCGCGGCTAGAACGCCGAGGTGTAGGCGGTGAAGAAGCGGGACGCGATCGGCGAGCCCGAGCTGTTGAAGCACAGCGCGAACAGGTTCACCGTGCCGGCGCTGCGGTTCCAGGGCGTGGCCAGCCCGCAGTAGTCCGGGCCGGGGCCGAAGGCCGTGACCTGGGCGGTGTCCGAGGGCACCGCGACGTTCGGCAGGTTGACGGTGTACGGCACCGAGCCGGTCAGGGTGTTGACGGCCCCGGAGGAGTTGTAGTTGGTGCCCGGGGGGAGACCGCCGTTGAACCACAGGTAGCCGAAGTTGCTGGGCGGGAAGGCCGGGCCGTGCACGGCCCGCTTCTCCGCGTAGCTCAGCGTCCAGCGGGTGTTGTACGGCGCGCTGGACGCGTTGAAGCACGCGACCACGACGGTCTGGCCGGTGGCGGAGGGCGACCAGTCGGCGACCTTGCAGCGGGCGCCCGCGGTCGCGTCCACGGCGGTGACCTGGAGGTTGCCGACCGGGGTGGACTGGCCCAGGCCGGGCAGCCAGACCTTCCAGATGCCGGTGCCGCCGGGGCCCACCGTGTTGGTGCCGCCGGCCGAGTTGTACTGGGTGATCACCGATCCGGTGGGGTTGGCGAACACATAGCCGTAGCTGCCGCCGGGCGGGGACGGCACGCCGCTGCTGGTGGTGTAGAGGACGGTGAACCGGTTGTCCTCGGGCGCGCCGCCCGGGCGGTAGCAGCCCACGGTGACGTCCTGGCCGGTGCCGGCGGTGCCCCAGCTCCGGACCTGGCACCAGCTGCCGGTGCGGCTCACGGCCGTCACGTGCGCGATGCCGCCGGGCCCGGCGATCAGCGGGAAGTGCACCACGTAGGAACCGGTGCCGAGCTGGTCGACCTTCACCGGGTTGGCGGCCGGAGTGGGCCAACTGCCCCACTGGCGGCTGGGGTCGGGGACGTACCCCAGCGGTGGGTTCGGGTTGTCGAGGTAGGCGAAGCCCCAGCGGTCGGGCACCGCGGCGTGGGCCGGGCCGGCCGCCGGGAGGCTGACGCCCACCAGGGCCGCCAGCACGGCGAGGACGAGGAGCAGGGCGCGGACGGCGCGGGCGCCGCCGACGGGTCTGACCGGTGGTGCGAAGGTACCGGCGTGCATGGGCATACCCCTTGGACGGTGAGGAATCACGGGTGGCCTGCGCGGTGCTGCCCGCACTGCTGCTCCGCCCGGGCCCGTGGCGGGGGCCGGCGCGGCGGCCGACGGGACGACGGCCCCTCAGGGAGGACCGGTGCGGTCCGGCGTCGGCCGGCAGTGACGGGGTCGGGGGTCAGGCCCGACGGCGCTCACATCGTAGGGGCGCGCCGGGCGGTGGCACAGGCCTCCGGCACGGGCCGCCCGGTCCGCCGTCGGCCGTTCGCGCGGCGGCCGTCCACCGCCCCGTCCGCCCCGGCGGCCCGCCCAGCCCCGTCCGCCCCCGCACCGGTACCGGCCGCCCCACCGCACCCGTCCCGCCCCGTCCGCGGCCTGGCCGGAACCGGCCGCTCCGCTGCCGCTTCCCGGCGGCTTCCCCGCCGCCGCGGCCCGCCGGGTGGGTGCCCCGGCGCACGGCGCACGGAGCACCGGCCTCAGAGCGCGAGCTTGAACCCGTCGTGGCTGCGGGTGAAGCCCAGCCCGGCGTAGAAGCGGTGCGCGGCCTCGCGCTGCTTGTTGCTGGTCAGCTGGACCAGCCCGCAGCCGCGCGAACGGGCCCGGTCGATCGCGAGCGCCATCAGGACGCGGCCGAGCCCCTCCCCGCGCCGGTCGGCGCGGATCCGCACCGCTTCGAGCAGCGCCCGTTCGGCGCCGCCCTTGCCGAGGCCCGGGATGTAGGTGGCCTGGAGGCAGCCGATCACGGCGCCGTCCGCGTCCGCCAGGACGAGCATCTCGTTGCGCGGGTCGGTGTCGATCGCGTGGAAGGCGCGCTCGTACGCCTCCGTCACCACGACCGTCGCCGGGTCAACCACCCGGTCCTCGTCCGCCAGCAGGGCCAGCACGGCGGGCAGGTCGGCGCGGGTGGCGGGGCGCAGGGTGGGAGTGGGGGCGGCAGTAGACATGGCCCCGACCCTAACCGGCGCCTGCCCTTCCGTTTTCCCGGACCCCGGACCCCGGACCCCGGACCCCGGACCCGGCCTCCGCCTCCCGGCCTCCGCCCCTCGGCCGGAAGCTGCCTGCCGTACCTGTCGTCGCGGAGGCCCGGCGTCCGTATGATCTGGGCTGCCCGCCGACCGGGGTGCGCGCCGGGCGGATGCCGAGGGTGCCCGCCCGCAGCGGTCCGTACCGGCCCGCCGTCGTCGGCCGCCGTCCGCAGCCGCCGGCAGCCGTCCCGCCGGCCTCGAACGGTCCAAGGGAGGCGCAGCACAGTGCGGTTCGCAGGTGTGGGTCTGACGCGTGAGGGTTACCGGATCGCCGTGGCGGGCGCCGACGACGGGCCGTCCGGGGCGGACGAGGTGTACGAACACTGCGGTCTGGAACGGCCGGTGGCGCGGCTGGCCGAACTGGCGGCGGAGTCGGCGGACGGCTTCGCGGTGGTCCTCGACAGCGCCAACGGCATCATGGACGCCCCCCTCGCCGCCCTCGGCATACCCGTACTCCGGGCCGACCCACCGGTGCTGACGGACGGTCGGACCACGGCCCGCTCCCTGGCCGCGCTCGGCCGCTCCCGCCCCGAGGCGCTGACGGCGCTGCCGCCGGACGGCTGGACCATGGCCGGCCGCGAGGACGGGATCGCCGCCGAGGAGGCGGCCAGCGGACCGGTCGAGCACGAACTCGCCCAACAGGGGCTGCTGTTGGCAGGAGGCGGGGGAATCGCCCCGCTGGTGGCACTGACCTTCGACGACGGCCCGCACCCGGAGTACACCCCGCAGGTGCTGGACGTGCTCGCCCGGTACGACGCCCCCGCCGCGTTCTTCTGCATCGGCCTGCACGCCCTGGCCCACCCCGAGGTCGTCCGCCGCATCGCCGCCGAGGGCCACACCCTGGGCAACCACAGCTGGTCCCACGCCTACCTGCCGGACCTCGGCCCGATCGGACTCCGCGAGCAACTCGGCTTCACCGCCGACGCCCTGGCCAGCGCCTGCGGGGGCACCCGCCCGTCGCGCTGGCTGCGCCCCCCGTACGGCGGCCGCAGCCCGGAACTCCTCACGGCGGTGGCCGGGTCGGGCCTCACCACGGCGCTCTGGGACGTCGACGCGAAGGACTGGTCGCGGCCCGGGGCCGGAGTCCTCGCGGAGCGGGTGCTGGACGGGGTCGGTCCGGGCTCGGTGGTGCTGATGCACGACGGCGGCGGCGACCGTTCGCAGACCGTCGCCGCCCTGCCCGAGGTGATCACCGGCCTGCGCCGACGCGGCTACCGGATCGTCGGCCTGGACGAGCTGCTCGCCGCCCGCGCGGTCCGGCCCGTCCGACCGGCCGCGTCGTTCTGAGCCTCTGACCTCCTGACCTCCTGTTTTTCCGATCGAAATGATCTATCATCACTCGATCGTTCGAACGTTCCGGCCGAGGACCACCGTCCCCGGACCCGGGCGCTCGTACCTTGATCACGGGGGATGGGACCATGCACGTCACACTGGCCGAAGAGATCATGCTGCTGTCGCTGGACGACGACAGCGGCCAGGCCAAGGACCGCTGGGCGGTCGGCTGGATCGTCGCCGCCGGCCTGCTGCTGGAGCTGGCGCTCGCCGAGCGCATCCGGGTCGACGACGGCCGGGTCGAGGTGGCCGACAGCTCGCCGACCGGCGACGCGCTGCTCGACGCCCGGCTGGAGTCGCTCGCTGCCTGGGCCGGGAGCACCAAGTCCGCCACGGTGGCCGCCTGGCTGCGGAAGGACCAGGCCAGGAGCGTCGAAGCCACCCTGCAGAGCCTGCGCGGGCGCGGCATCGTCACCGAGGAACGGCACCGGGTGCTCGGACTCTTCCCCGTCCGCCGCTTCCCCGAGGCCGACGGCACGGCCGAGCGAGAGCTGCGCGAGCGGCTGAACCGCGTCGTGCTGGACGGTGCCGAGCCGGACCTGCGGACCGCCGGCCTGATCGGCCTCCTGCACGGCGCCCGCCTGTACCGGCTGGCCTTCCCCGGGGAGCAGGGCAAGCGCGTCGAGCCGAGGATGGCCGCCCTCGCCGAGGGCCAGTGGGCGGCGGACGCCGTCCAGGAGACGATCCGCGCGACCCAGGTCGCGATCCTGGCCGCCACCACCGCGGCCACCGTCGCAGCCTCCGCCGCGACCGGCGCCTGACCCCACGCCCCCTGTTCGCGCCCGGGCGCCCCCCGGGCCCCGGGCGCGGCGCGCGCGGACACTGTCGCCGGGCCGCGCCCGTCCCTACGCTGCTGTACGTGTCCTCGTCCGCGCGGGATGCCGCGCCCCCCGCCTACGTCCACGCGAGCCTGCCCGGGGCGGTGCCGCTGCTCGGGCACCTGCCCGCACTGGTGCGGGATCCGGCCGCCCTGCTGGCCGGGCTGCACCGGCACGGCGACCTGGTGGACCTGCGGCTGGGGCCGAACCGGCTGGTGGTGCCCTGCCACCCGGAACTGCTGCGGCAGGTCTACGCCGACGACCGCACCTTCGACAAGGGCGGCCCGATCTACGGGCGCTTCCGGGAGATCCTCGGCAACGGGGTCGCGACCTGCGCCCACGCCGACCACCGGCGCCAACGCCGGATGCTGCAACCGGAGTTCCGGCCCGACCGGATCGCCGAGTACGCGGAGGTGATGACCCGGGAGGCGGCACTGCTCGCCGACTCCTGGCGGCCCGGCGAGGTGGTGGACGTCTTCCCCTCCTGCTACCGCTTCACCCTGCGGGTGGTGACCCGCACCCTGCTCGGCACCGAGGTGCCGGACGCCCTGGCCGGCCGGCTCCAGCGGGCGTTCGAGACCGCGTTCGCCGGAGCGCTGCGGCGGGTGGTCCGGCTGCCCGCCGGTCCCCGCTACCGCGCGGCCGTCCGCACCCTGCGGAGCACCGTCGCCGAGCTGGTGCGCGACCACCGGGCGCACGGCGGCGACCGCACCGGCCTGCTGGCGGGCCTGGTCGCCGCCCGCGACGAGGACGGCACGGCGCTGTCCGACGCCGAACTGCACGACCAGGTCGTCGCCATGCTGCTGGCCGGCACCGAGACCACCGCCTCCCAGCTCTCCTGGACCCTGCGCCTGCTGACGGCCCACCCGGACGTGCTCGCCGCCCTGTACCGCGAACTCGACGAGGTCCTGCCGGACGGCCGGGCCGCCCGGTGGGACGACCTGCCCCGACTGCCGTACACCGACCGGGTGCTGACCGAGGCCCTGCGGCTGTACCCGCCGGGCTGGGTGCTGCTGCGCACCTGCACCCGGGACACCGAGCTCGGCGGCCGCACCCTGCCGCGCGGCACCCAGGTGGTGCTGAGCCCCTACGTCGCCCACCACCATTCCGGGATCTTCGCCGACCCGGCCCGCTTCGACCCGGACCGCTGGCTGCCCGAGCGGGCCGCCGCGCTGCCGCGCTGGGCGTTCGCCGGCTTCGCCAACGGCCCGCGCCAGTGCCTGGGCGCGGACTTCGCCCGCACCGAGGCCGGCGTCGCGCTGGCCACCCTGCTGGCACGCCGGCGCCCCGTCGCGCTGTCCGGCGGCCGCCGCTCCGACGACCGCCCGATGCGCCTGACCACCGTCCTGCGGCCGCACCGGCTGCGCCTGCGCGTCCTCGACCGCCGTCCGCCCGGTTCGCCGAGCCGTCCCGGTGGCGGGCCGCTCCCGGTGGCGGACTGACGCGGTGGAGCCCCGCTCCGGGTGCGGGTACCCGCCGGCTCCCGGCCCGGCCTGCGGCGCGGGTCTGGACAGGGACCGGGGAGTCGGCCATGGTTCTCCCTCATGACACTCCCGCTCCCCGCGCAGGGGCCCGGCGCCGGGCGCGGCGCGCTGTTCGACGCGGTCACCGAGGTCGGTGACGCGGCGGTCGCCCTGCTCGCCGGCTGCCGCGGCGCCACCCCGATACCCGGCGCGGAGTGGACGGTCGCCGAGGCGGCCGCGCACCTGGCGATGGCCAACGAGCTGATGGCGGAACTCGCGGCCGGCGCGGACCGGCCGTACGGGGACGGCACCCCCGGCTCGCTGGCGGCGGCCAACGCGGCCTCGCTGGCCGAGCGGCCGGAACGGGACCCGGCCGTGCTCGGCGCGGAGATCGCCCGACAGGCCCGGCGGTTCACCGCGGCGGCCGGGCCGCGCGGCGGCGCGGAGCCGGTCCTGACCCCACTGGGCGGCATGGACCTGGACACGCTCGGCGCCTATCTGCTGACCCACATGCTGGGCCACCTCTACGACATCGCCGTGGCGCTGGGGCGGCCGCACCCGATCGACCGGCGGCGGGTGGGGCTGACGATGCCCTTCCTGCGGACGGCCATGCCGCTGGTGGTGGACGCCCGCGCGGCGGCAGGCCACAGCGCCTGCTACCGCCTGCGGGTGCGGGGCCTGGACGGCTTCGCGGTGACCTTCACGGACGGTGCGGCCGTGGTGAGCGAGGAGCCGCCGCGCCGTCCGGACTGCACCGTCCTCACCGAACCGGTCGCGTTCCTCCTCATCGCCCTGGGCCGCTTCACCGCCACCGACGCCCTCCGCCGGGGCAAGGTGCTCGCCTGGGGCCGCCGGCCGTGGCTGGCTTCTTCGTTCCCGGGGCTGTTCGCCGCTCCCTGAACGGTCGGCCGGCCCGCCGGCGGCGTCCGTCGTCCGAATTCGACGGTGCTCGAAGGGTTTTGCCCGGCCGGGGTCGGCGCCCGGAGACTTGCTCCGCCGACCCCGTCCGCCCCGGCGCCCGTCCGGGGCACGGGTCGTCGCCGTGACATCGGATCCGTTCCGGAGGAGTCCCCGTGAACCGTTCTTCCTCGTTCCGTCTGCGTGCCGCCGCCGTGGCGGTCGCGGCCTCGGCCTGTCTGCTCGGCGGTGCGGCCGTCGCCGGGGCCGCACCGGCGGGCCCCGCCGCGGTCGCCGCGACCGAGTCGGCGTCCTTCACCGCCAGCGGCTACGGCTACACGCAGTCCGCGGCAGTCGCCAACGCGTCCGACGCGGCCTTCGCGAAGGCGGAGCGGGCCGGCTGGCTGCGGAGCCAGTGCTACCTGCGCGCCACCGACGTCAAGCCGAGCGGCGGCGGGTTCTCCGTGGTTGCGGAGGTCTTCTGCCGGCGCTGAGCCGCTCCGGGGGTCACCGACGGCCCGACGTCCACCGACTGGCCGGGCACCCGGAGGCTCGGTGGACGTCGGGCCGTCGGACCGGTCAGCCGCAACAGGGCTTGCACTCCTTCACCTGCACGTCGTCGACGACCGGCCCGTACGACCCGCCGACGGTGCTGGTGAAGCCCAGGGTGGTCGACGCGCCCTGGGCGACGAAGGTGAACTGACGGCCCACGTAGCCCATGGCGGCGAAGGTCCGGCCGGTGACGTCGAAGGAGAAGTCCTGGAAGTTCTGGCCGTCGATCAGCGCCCGGCCGGTCTTCAGGGCCGGCGCGCCCGCCGGGTTGCCGGCCAGGGAGTAGGTGACCGAGTAGGTGGCGCCCGGGACGGTGGTGAAGCTCTGGGTGACGGTGCCGGCGCTGGTTCCGTTGAGGTCCACCGACTGGTCGCCCTCGGCGGCCTGCCAGAAGCCGGCGCCGATCAGGTCGACGCTGCCGCTCGCGACGCGCCACGGGCCGATGGTCTGACCGGCGGTCAGCGGGGTGAAGGAGTTGACGGGGGCCTTGGGCGTCTCGAAGCTGCCGTCGTCGAACCGGCTGAGCGCCCGGTTGCCGCCGGCGGCCTGGGCCGGGACGGCCAGGGCGGTGGCGCCGGCGACGAGCAGGGCGACGGCGGCGATGCGGGTGCGCGAGAACGACATGGGTGCCCTCCCGGGGCTGACTGGTGCGTTGGGATCAGCCGATGATCGGCTGTGCACAGAGCGTCCGCCGTCGCGGTGATCCCTGCCAAGGCCGGGCGGATGGCGCCCGGTGTCGCGCCCGGCCCGGGACCGCGCTCCCGCACGCCGGTTTCGCCCGGTCCGGGCCGGTGGCGCCTGGCCGGACGGGCCTCGGCGGACGGCCGCGGCACCTCGGACCGGCCTCGGACGGGCCCGACCCGGGCGCCTCCCGGGGAGCGGAACGATTCGTGCACGCCCCTCCGGTGTCGCGCACTCCCGGGCCCCGCCCGTCGCCTGCCGCCGATACCGCTACCGCCGGGCGTCCAGGACCAGGTGGGTGCCCAGACCGAACACCAGCCCCCAGAAAGCCGATCCGATCCCGAACAGGCTCATGCCCGAGGCGCTCGCCAGGAACGTCACCATCGCCGCGTCCCGCCCGCGCTCCTCGGCCACCGCCGCCGCGAGGCTGCCCTGGAGCGAGGCCAGCAGCGCGACCCCGGCGATCACCGCGATCAGTTCCTTCGGCAGTCCGGTGAACAGGCTCACCAGCACCCCGCCGAAGCTGCCCACCAGCACGTACAGCGCACCCGAGGACATCCCCGCCACATACCGGCGGCGCGGGTCCGGATGCGCCTCCGGGCCCGAGCAGATCGCCGCCGTGATCGCGGCCAGATTGACCCCCGGCGAACCGAACGGCGCCATCAGCACCGATATCGCGCCGGTCGAACCGATCAGCAGCCGGTCGTCCGCCCGGTAGCCGAAGGCCCGCATCACCCCGAGACCCGGCGCGTTCTGCGAGGCCAGGGCCACGATCGTCAGCGGCAGCGCCAGACCGACCAGGGCGGACCAGGAGAACGCCGGCGCCGTCAGCACCGGCACCGTCGGCCCGCCCGAACCCAGGCGCAGCGGCAGCCCGACCGTCAGCGCCGCCAGCACCCCGCCCGCCAGCAGCGCCACCGGCACGGCGTACCGGGGCGCGAACCGCTTGGCCACCAGGAACGCCGCGAAGGCGCCGACCACCAGCGTCGGCGCGCTGTGCACGGCACCGAAGATCCCGGCGCCGAAGGAGAACAGGATGCCCGCCAGCATGGCGTTCACGATCCCCACCGGCACCGCGGCGATCAGCCGCCCGAACCACCCGGTCACTCCGAACAGCGTCACCGTCACCGCGCTCACCAGGAACGCCCCGATCGCCTCCCGGTACGGGTAGTCGCCCAGGCTGGTCACCAGCAGCGCGGCCCCGGGCGTCGACCAGGCGGTGACCACCGGCGTCCGCGTCCACCAGCTCAGCGCGAACCCGCTCACCCCGCTGCCGATCGCCACCGCCCAGATCCAGGAGGCCGTCTGCGCCGTGTCCAGCCGCCCGGCGGCCGCCGCCGCGAGCACCACCACCAGGGGCCCGGAGAACGACACCGCGACACACACCAGGCCCGCCAGCAGCGCCGGCCCCGACACATCGCGCCGCAGTGCCCGACGCTCCCCGTCCCCGGCCGCCGCTGTCTCCGGCCGGGCCGTCAGTTCGTTTGTCATCCCGGCAGTATCCCGAACCGGTCCGGGCACGGATCGGCCGTCCCTCCTGTCCCTTGCACCTCCCCTGTCACTCCGGTCCCGTCCCGGATCGACAGTTTCCTTGGCCCGAACGGTGGTTGGTACCGTTCTCCTCGCCCGGCCGAACCGTACGGCGGCTGCCGGGCGGGGGCGGGACACGGCACGTGCGGGCGGGTGGGAGCGAAATGGCGATCGATCGACCGGTTCCGCAGCTGGTCTTCGTGCACGGCATCGGAGGTCCCCGCGACCCGGAGGCGACACTCGCCGAGTGGAAGCAGGCGCTGGCCGAGGGCGCGCAGGGGGCGGGCCTCGCCCCGGAGGCCGAGGCGCTGATCGAAGGCCGCTCCGCCGACTGCTCCTTCGCCTACTACGGCGACCTGTTCGCGTCCGAGGGAGCCCAGGGCGCAGACTCCCCGGAGGCCGCCGACGAGGAACAGGCCGCGATCATGCTGGCGCTGATGACCGAGTTCCTGGACGAACTCCTCGAACTCCCGGAGCACCGGCAGAACGTCCGGCTCCGCCGCCTGCGTCGGCAGCTCGGGCCGCTCGACGACGCTCAGGGTGTCGGGCACGTGGGCCGGCTGCTCGCGACCGGCCTCGCCTCGGTCGGCGCGATCCCCGGCCTGCACCTGGGCGCGCGGGCACTCAGCCGCGGTGCTTTCCTGCGGATCCTCTCCCAGCCGGGCCGCTACCTGCGCCGCGGCTACCCGGACGCCGCCGGCCTGACCCTGGACCGGCGGATCCGCGACCGGATCCTGGCCCGTCTCGACCCGTCCCGCCCGGCGATCGTGGTCGCCCACTCGCTCGGGACCGTGGTCGCGCTGGAGGCACTGTCCGAATACCCGGGCCCCGTCCCGCTGTTCGTCACCCTCGGCTCGCCGATCACCACCCATGCGGTCGTGTGGCCGCTCCTGCGCCCCCGGCCCCCCGCGACCCCGGCGACCGTCGCCGCGTGGGCCGACTTCCGGGACAGCGACGACCTCGTGGTGCCGAAGCGCCGGCTCGCCGAGGCGGTCGTTCCCAACGCGCGGGGCGTCGGACCGGTCTCCGACCGGATGGAGTCGGCCCTGCTCTGGCCCCACGATGCCACCGTCTACCTGCGCCGACGGGAGGTGGCCGCGACCGTGCTGAGGACGCTGGCCGAGCCGGCGTCCCGCGCATGAGCGAGGCGCTTCCGGCGCCGGTCCGACACCTCCTGCTGGTCGCCACCCAGTCGAACGGCGCGGACAACGGGTTGCCGACCCTCGAAACGGCGGCCGAGGAGCTCTACGCGGCGCTCACCGATCCGGCGGTCGGAGGATGCGTCCCCAGCCCGGGGGCCGACGCGCTCCGGCTGCGCTCGGGAACGGTGCGGCGCCGGGAGATCGACGACGCGGTCCGCGCGGCGACCCGCGTGGCCGGCGAGGCCGGGGCGACCCTTGTGCTCGCCTTCCTCGGCCACGGCCAGACGGCGCAGGGCTCGCCGAAGCTCTGGTACATGGCCGCCGACAGCGAGGAGGGCCGGGCCCTCGACTGCGTGGACATCGGGGCGGCGGTCACCACGGCCGCCAACCATCCCGGTGTGGCCGGCGTCGTGGTGGTCGTCGACACCTGCCATGCGGCGGCCGGAATGCCGGACGTGAAGGAGCTGGCCGCGGGCTTCGGGGTCGGGGGCCTGCGGGTCTCGGTGCTCGCGGCCTGTTCGGCCCTGGAGAAGGCGTACGCCCTGGGCCTCAGCCACCGACTCGCCGCCGTGCTCGGACGCGGACTGCCGACGGGGGAGGAGTTCCTGTCCTTCGACGCCGTCCGGGAGGCGGTCGCCGGAGCGGTGGCGGAGAAGCAGACCGTCGCCGGGTTCACCTACAACGGTGACGGCGACACGCTCTGGCTCGCCCGGAACCGGCAGTGGCCGCCTCGCCAGCAGGCCGCGAGCCCGAGCGGGTTCGGCGCCGCCGACCTCGCCGCGGCGCTGGCCGAATGGCCCGACGCACCGCCGGGACCGCCGCCGCGCGACCTTCGGGCCCTGTCCGCGCTCGCGGACCGCGCCGCCGCCGCAGGAGCGTGGCGGGTGCAGGAGACCGCCGAGGCCGTCATCGCGTCCATGCAGGCCGTCGCCCTGCTCGTCGACGTGGCGGGACCGGCTCTGACCAGCCCGGTGCTGCGCCGGCTGGCGGCCGGGTTCAACCGCCGGTGGGCCGGAGTGATCCCCGAACCGGTCCGGCCGCCGAGCGCCCTGACCGGCCGGGCCCTGTTGCAGTACCTGCTCGAACACGCGGCGCTCCGGGCCTCCGGCGCGGCCGGCGGCGCCTCGGTGTACGCGGCGGTCGCCTGGTACCTGGTCGCCGGTGCCCACGCCTGCGGCGCCGACCCGCAGGACCCCCGAATCCGGGACTGGGCCCGGCGGACCGGGGCCGAGATCGCCCTCAACGACGCGCTGGCCCAGCACGGCGACGGGCCGGCCGGGGACCGGGGCCGCCGACTGGTCATCAGCCTGGACGCCGCGCAGGTCGACTGGCCCGACTCCCTCTCGGTCTGCCTGCGCGAGGGACCGGACTGCGTCCACCACCGCCACTTCGACTGCCGGCCCGACCGGGACGGTGTCGAGCGGGCGCTGCCGGACATCCTCGACTGGGCGGACGCACTGCTGCCCGGACGCTCGCCCGTCGCCTTCGTCGACCTGGTGGCGCACGCCCCCGTCCTGGTCGACTGGCATCCGGAGGAGGTGCTCGTCGGCCGCCGCCTCCTCGGCGTCACCCGCACGGTGACCCTGCGCTGGGCCGGACGGCTCGTGGAACGCGGCCATCTGCGGGGCATCAACCGGGAGGCCCGGAGCCAGCTGGAGCAACTGGAGCAGAAGCCGCTCGACGACGGCGTCCCGGTCGACTGGGTGGACCCCGGACGGACCGGACCGGAACAACTCTTCGCGGACCTCACCCGGGGCCGCTACCAACGCGCCGTCGGCCTCACCGAGCCGGTACCGGTGCCCCGGCTGCTGGAACTCGTCACCGCGTTCCTGCCCTACACCCCCATCGTGCTGTGGCCGCACCGGGACACCGAGCCGACCGGGGAGGGATGGGGCTGCCTGGACCACCTGTGGGACGGCCTGCCCGACGGGTTCGGCGCGGCCTACCGCTACAAGATGCAGGCCGGCGGCGACCCCGCCCCGGTGACCGACGCCCACCTGCTCCGACTGGCCGCGCTGCGCACCGCCTGGCACGACCTCGACTGGCTCGACTTCTGCGGCCGGTACGACCGGCACCCGGCGCCGCCCATGGCACCGGTACCTCCCACCATCCCGACTTCTCCGATCGCACCACCGACCGACGCCCCGGCCCCGAGGAGCACCTGATGTCCTGGCAGAGCTACTACCGCGGCGACGGCGAGCCACGCGACGTGACCTTCGCGCCGCCGCCGCCCTGGCGCCGGTTCGACGGCGAGGAACCGCACCGGGCCTTCCAGCCGCCGGAAGGACTGACCGACGCGGTCAACGCCGCGCTGTACCTGCACCGGCCGCTGCTGATCACCGGGAACACCGGCACCGGCAAGTCGTCGGTGATCGCCCAGGTCGCCGCCGAACTCAAGCTGGGCCCCGTACTCAAGTGGCACATCACCTCGCGCAGCACCCTCCCCGAGGCCCTCTGCCGCTACGACGCCCTCGGCCACATCCACGCCGTCCGCGTCCAGGAGACCTCGGCGGACGGCCTTCCCGACATCGCGCCGTTCCTGCAACTCGGCCCGCTGGGCACCGCACTGCTCCCGAGCGGGAACAAGCCGCGGGCACTGCTCGTCGACGAGATCGACAAGAGCGACATCGACCTGCCGACCGACCTCCTCGACGTCCTGGAGAGCGGGGCGTTCGAGATCCCCGAGCTCGTCCGCCACGCGCGGCGCGAGGTCGAGGTCCGCGAGTGGGACTCCCGGGAGACCGCCACCGTCGTGGACGGCCGGGTCCGGTGCACCACCTTCCCGATCATCGTGCTGACCAGCAACGGCGAACGCGACTTCCCGGCGCCCTTCCTGCGGCGCTGCGTCCGCTTCGACATGCCGAAGCCGACGGCCGACACCCTGCGCCGCGCCGTCGCCGCCCACCTGAGCCTGGCCGGCCCGGACCTCGTACCCGCGGAGGAGCTCATCACCGAGTTCGCCGACCGGGTGGCCCGGGGCGACAACCTGGCGGTCGACCAACTGCTCAACGCCGTCCGCCTGGTGACGGACCCCGACGCGCCGGACCGGGCACAGCTCGACCGGCTGCTCGGACTCCTGCTCCGGGACCTCTCCGGTGCCTGACCGCACGGCCGACCTTCTGACGGCGCTCAGCCGGTTCCTGCCACCGGACACCGACCCCGCCGCTCTCGCGGACGCGCTGTGGCTCGCCGCCGGCCGGGTACCGTCCGGAGCGGTCCCGGAATCACCGCTCGCCACCACCCCGCCACCGGCCCCGGCCCCGTCACGGCCGACCGACCCCGACGCTCCCGCAGCGGAGGACCTCCCCGAAGCGGACCCACCGGAGGCCGGGCCGCCCGTCTACGACGGCCTCGCGGCCGGATCCGCACCGACCGGCGTTCGGGTCCGGGTGGCCGCCGCCCGCGCCCTGCCGCACACGCTGGAACTCGGACGCGCCCTGCGCCCGTTCAAACGCCGCTATCCGCACGGCCCCCGGCAGGTCCTCGACTTCGGCGCGACCATGGCCGCCTACGCCCGCGACGGCGACCTCGCGCCGGTCTTCCGCCCCGCCCCCGAACCGTGGTTCGAGGCTGTCGTCCTGACCGACTCCTCACCGACGATGGCGATCTGGCAGGACAGCGCGGACGAGTTCACCACCCTCCTGGCCGGCCTCGGAGCCTTCCGCCGGATCACCTCGCTCCGGCTCGACCCCGGCCCCGAACCGGCTGTCGAGGACCTCCACGGCCGACCGGTGGCCCACGGACGCCTGGCGGGCACCCGCCGGCTCGTCGTGGTCCTCTCCGACTGCGCGGCCCCCGCTTGGCACGACGGGGAGGTCTGGCGCCTACTGCGACACTGGGGCACCGCCGGGCCGGTCGCCCTGCTCAACCCGCTGCCCGGGCGGCTCTGGAACCGCACCGCCCTCGACCTGCCGGCCGTCCGCGCCCGGCACCGCGTCCGACCGGGCCGCAACACCGAGCTCGACCACGCCGTCCCCCTGATGCTCACAGCCCTGTTCGGCGCCGACGCGGGCTGGGTGCCCCTGCCAACCCTGTCCTTCACCCCGCACTCGCTGGGCCGCTGGGCGAACGGCATGATGCGCGGCGCCCCCGCGGGCTTCGACGCGGTGCTCGTCCCCGCGAGCGGCACCCTCACCTCGCCCTTCCTCCCCGAGGGCGAACCGGAGCCCGAGGACACCCATCGACGCATCGCCGCCTTCCTGCACACCGCGTCCCCGGAGGCCCGGCGGATGGCCGCCCTGTGCAGTCCGTTCGGCCGGTTGAGCCTCCCTCTGCTGCGGCTCGTCCGGCAGGAGGTGGTGCCGGAGGCCGGCACGGAGGACCTCGCCGAGGTCCTGACCTCCGGACTGTTCGACCTCCGCAGCGACGACGGGTCCGTGGTCCTGACGATCCGCCCCGAGGCCCGTGAAGCCCTGGCCCCCAGACTCACCCGCCACGACGCCTGGACCGTCCAGTCCGCCCTGACCCGCCACATCGCCTCCCGGCACCCGGGGGCGGCGCGGGCACTGGAGGGGATCGCGGTGCCGGACGCGGAGCAATTGCCGCCGGACCTGCGGCCGTTCGCGGTGGCCTCGGCGGAGATCCGGGCGCTGTTGGAGGCGGGGCGGAGGCCGCGCGCGAAAACGGCTGCGGCTCCTGCCGATCGTGAGGCACCGGCCACCCCGAGGTTCCCCGACCCGGCCCGGAGCGCGGCGGTGCTCATCGGGCTCCCCCCGCGCATCGGGCCCCTCGCGCGTCCACGAGACCGAGCGGGACTGGACGCACTCCACGAGGTGCTGACCTCGCCGACCAGCTGGGGTCTCGGCCCCGACCGGTGCCGGGTGCTGTTCGACCCTGCGGATCCCGCGGCGATCCTGACGGCGATCGAACAGTCCTCCGCCCTGGCAGAGGACTCACTGCTCGTGTACCTGCAAGGACCGGTCGCCGTTCTGCCGTTCGGCGACCTCGCGAGGATTCTGCGGGCACGGGGCAACGCCCCGACGGTGCTGCTCCTGGACGGCGCGGGCGCGCCGCAACTGGCCCGGGCACTGGACTTGGAGACGCTCGGCGCGGGGTACGGGCTGTCCGTTCTGGTGAGCCGGTCGCTCCTCCCCGAACGTGACGGCAGTTTCGCGGTGCGACTCGCGCACCTCGCGGCGCAGGGCCTGGTCGGCGGCCCCGACGTGCTGGACCTGGACACGGTCGACCGGGTACTCGCCCAGGAGCACACCCGCAGCTCGACGTCCGACCCGGGCCTGTGGTTCCTCGGCCCGGCAGCGCCGTTGGCGCTGCTGCGCAACCGCTTGGCGGAGGATTTCCTCGACCCGGCGGTTCGACATGCCTACGAGGCGGTCGCGGCGGAGTTGAAGGCCCGCAACGCGGGGATCCCGCGGAAGGACCAGGAACTGATGCGGGCCTTGGTGTCCTTCGCCCACGGCCGGGACCTGACGGCGGCCGGCGCGTGGAATCCCGCTCAGCTGAGCCGGTCTCTCGCGAACTCGCTCAAGGACTTCCTGGAACCGGCGTTCACCCTGGTCAGGGAGACCGGGGGAGACGAGGGCCGGTGGGACTTCTCCTGTCGACGGGCGGACGGAGGGATTCGTGCGCTGATCGATGTCCGGACGGTCACCGGTGACGGACCAGCGGTCGAGAGCCTCGCCGTTCCGGACCGGACCTCTGCCAGGCTCCGGATCGTGTTCCTGCTCGACCGCACCGGAGGGGCCCGGCTCGACCACCTGCTGAACCTGACCCCGGATGTCGGTGTGGTCCCCGCCCCGGGATCGGGCACGGCCTGTGCGGTGCTGTTCCGGATCCCGGTGGTGCTCACGGACGAGTCGGCCGGCCGAAGACGCGCCACGGCGTACACCGCCGCCGGGCGGGCGGATCCGTTGTGGGTCTGGTCGGACCGGTTTGCCCGGCTGGCGGACCTGCCGCGGTCCCGGAGCTGGGCCGAGGACGTGCGGACGCCTCTCGTCACTCGGTCGTTCCCCGGCGGACAGGTCAATCTCTGGGACAGGTCGATTCCGGTGGCTGCGTTGTTCACCGACCACCTCCCCGAGCTCCGCACCAACGTCGAGGCACTGCGCCGCACGGAGACAGCGTCCCGGGCGGACCGGACGCAACTGTGTGTCGCTGTTTTCGAGGCCGACGCGGGTAGCTGGGTTGCGGACGACCTGAGGCCGTTGCAACGAGCCGTCACGCTGCTGGGTACGAAGGAGGGCCGTGCCGTCCTGGACCAGGACCCGGACTCCCCGATCGCCATCGTGGTGTCCGACGAGTTGTACCGGGAGCTGACCGACAGCGCCGCGGCCGGGACGGTGCGGGCCTTCATGCCCTTCCTCGTGCGTGATGAGGAGCGTCGGAGCGAGCAGGCGTGGCTGGGCCTGCCCGGGCGTACGGCCCCTGAGATCATCGGGCTGCTGCGGGCAGTAGGCACGCGTAGTATTCCCCGGAACAGTGCCTCCGGCTACTCCGTTGCCGAACTCCGTACACGGCTCCGCCAACTCGGCGTCCGGCAGGGCGAACTGCTCCTGGTCGAGGTCGACGACCAGGAACTGGGACCGGAGGTCCACCCGGAGCGGCTTCTCACCGCGCTACTGGACGTGCTCGGTGAGCAAGGCACCCTGGTGATGTCGGCCGCGACCCCCGAGAACTCCCTCCGTTCACCGTTCACCCGACGCGCCCTCGAAGGACTGACACCGGAGGCCGCCGCGGCCTACCGCGACGCTATGCCGCCCTTCGACCCCGACCGTACGCCGGTCTCCGCGCGGGCGGGGCGTCTGGCCGAACTCCTGCGCCAGTTACCGGGAAGCGTCCGCAGCCGCCATCCCCAGCAGTCCTTCGTCGCCCTGGGCCGGGACGCCGATCATCTGATGGCTGAGCATGCCCTGATTGAAAGCCACATCGGATACGCGTTCGGTCCGGAGTCGCCGCTCGGGAGACTGATGGAGTCCGATGCGCGCATGCTCCTCCTGGGTGTACCACCGGAGCAGTGCGTCGTCCGACATCACCTCACGGCTTATGAGGACCTGCTTTCCGTCACTGAGAGTTGTGTGGTGGCAGAGCCCGACGGCACCACCGGCCGTCGCTGGCTCGAGTACGAGACCTTGGATCTCCTGAGAGCGGCAGAAGAGGCGCCGCCACCCTTGATGGGTTTGCACAATGCGTGGTTCCCGGTCCTACGAGGTTCTCTGGGCCGGGCATCCGTCCTGCTCGTTCCGATCGTGGGGTTCATCGGCACGATGCGCCGTAGGGACGAATGATTCCTGACCGACGAGATCTGCCCGCCCGATCCGGCCCGCCCACCTGCGGCTCCCGGCCGGATCGGGCGGACCCGATAATGGCTTCATGATCGACAAGCGGTTGCGCGTGGTACTGGCCGAGGACTCCGTCGTCCTCCGGGACGGCATGGTCGAGCTGCTCGGCGCGCGGGGGTGCGAGGTGGTGGCGACGGCCGGGACGGCGCCCGAGCTGCTCGCCGCGGTGGCGGAGCACCGGCCGGACGTCGCCGTGGTGGACATCCGGATGCCGCCCACCCACACCGACGAGGGGATCCGGGCCGCCGTCGAGATCCGTTCGACCGACCCGGGGGTGGGCATCCTGGTGTTCTCCCAGCACGTCGAGACGACCTGGGCGGCCCGGTTGCTGGCGGGCGGCGCCGCGGGGATCGGCTACCTGCTGAAGGAACGCGTGGCCCGGACCTCGGAGTTCATGGACGCGCTGCACCGGGTCGCCGACGGTGGCACGGCACTCGACCCGGAGGTGGTCACCCGGTTGATGCGCGGCGCGCGGCGGCGCCCGGTGGACAGCCTGACGCCGCGCGAGCGCGAGGTGCTGGAGCTGATGGCGCAGGGCCACTCCAACCGTTCGATCGCCGCGCTGCTGGTGGTGTCCGAGCGGGCGGTGGAGAAGCACGTGGCCGCCGTCTTCACCAAGTTCGACCTGCCCGCCACGGACGTCGACAACCGGCGGGTGAAGGCGGTGCTCGCGTACCTGGCCGACCAGGAGGGGTGACGGCGGCTCACAGGGTCGTCGGGAGCTCGGCCGTGACCGTGGTGGGCCCGCCGGGCGGGCTGTCCACCCGCAGCACCCCGTCCACCGCCGCCAGCCGCTCGGTCAGACCGGCCAGGCCGCTGCCGCCGCCGGGCGCAGCTCCGCCGCCGGGCGCAGCTCCGCCGCCGGGGGCCGCCCCGCCCCGGCCGTCGTCGCGCACCAGCACCCGGACCCGGCCGTCGGCCGCGCGCACCGCGAGTTCCGCCGAGCGGGCCCCGCTGTGCTTGGCGATGTTGGTGAGCAGCTCGGCGACGCAGTAGTAGACCGCCTGTTCGATCGCCGGCTCCGGTCGTTGGCGCAGGTCCAGCCGGAGGTCGACCGGTACCGGGCAGGTCGCGGTGAGACCGGGCAGGGCCTCGCCGAGGCCGCCCTCCGGCGTCACCGGGTGGATGCCCCGGGTGAGCAGGCGGAGCTCGGCGATGGTGTCGTCCGTCTGCCCGCGGGCGCGGGTGACGAGGGCGCGCAGCCGGGCGGTGTCCGCGGGGGCGGACGGGTTCGGCGTGGGCGCTCTCTCGGGGCCGAGCGCGTCCTCGGCGAGCGCGAGCGTGATCGCCAGCGCGACCAGCCGCGCCTGTGTGCCGTCGTGCAGATCGCGCTCCAGGCCGCGGAGCCGGTCGGTGTTGGCCGCGATCAGCCCGGTGCGGGCGTTCTCCAGCTGTCGTACGCGCTGCTGCGTGCGGACCGGTCCGAGCAGGACCCGGGCCAGCCGCCGGTTCACCCCGCTGAGCGCCCGGACCGCACCAGGCGCCGAGGCCAGCAGCACCAGGCCCAGGGGCACGGCGACGAACTCGGGCCAGCCGGCCGTCCGGGGGCCGGGTTCCAGCAGCCGGATCCAGAGCGGGAAGCCGACCAGCCACCCGCCGCCGAGCGGAAGCAGCACGGCGGCCGCGAATCCGAGCACGCCCAACGGCAGGCGCAGCACCAGGTGGAGCAGCACCCGCCAGGCGACCGGATCGGTGAGCACCGCCCGGCCCCGGGCCAGTACCCCCGCCGGGCGGGGCAGCGGGGCCGGCGCCTCGATCCGTTCGCCGAGCAGCCGGTCCACCAGCCACCGCTGCGGTGCGCCGAGCCGGCGCACACCCAGCAGCGCGAGGGCGACGAACGGCAGGCCGACCACCGTCAGCGAGAGCAGGACTCCCGCGTACAGGACCGCGATGGCGCACAGCCCGCCGAGCAGCGCGACCGGCAGCCCGAGGACCGCGAAGGCCCAGTCCCCGCCCCGGACGGCGAGGTGGCGCCGCCACCCGGGTGCGGCGCCCCGGCGCGCGCCCCTGCCTGTGTCGTCGGCCGTGTCGTCGGCCGGGCCCTCGGCACGCTCAGTCACGGCCGCCGCCCACCAGCTGCGCCGCCGGGCCGCCGACCGCCCAGCGGCCGGTCACCAGGATCCCCGGCAGGACCAGCGCCGCCGCGCCCGCCACGATCCACCCGCAGGTCGCCACCGGCACCGGCGGCACCGCCGAGCCCGTCACCGCGGCGCTGAACGCCGAGGTCGCGGCGCCCGCGACCGCCGCGCCGAGGACGACGCCCACCGCCGTGGTCAGCACCGCCTCCGCCGAGAGCATCCGCAGCAGCTGCGGCCGGGTGGCGCCCACCAGCCGCAGCAGGGCGAACTCCCGGCGCCGGTCGGCCGTCACGGCGACCAGGGTGTTGACGACGGAGACCGCGGCGAAGCAGACCAGCATCCCCAGCTCGGCCTGCCGCAGCCAGATGTCGGTGGCGGAGGTCACGGAGGAGGCGGTGCCCCCCGCTGCCGCTGCGGTCCGCCCCGCGGTGAATGTCATGATCGACATGGTGCCCGACAGCCCCACCAGCAGCGCGACCGGCACCACCGCGGACGACAGGCGCCGCGCGTAACCGCGCAGGTTGGCGTCGGCCAGCCAGCCCGCGCCGGGCGCCAGCACCCGGAGCGGCCCGCCCAGGACGGCCGCCAGGACCCGTGCCGCGAACGGTCCGGCCAGGGCGACCGCGACCAGCAGTACCAGCGAGGCGAGCAGCGCCGCCTGCCCCGCCTTGTCCACCTGGTCGGCCGGCCGCGTCGCCGACAGCCGCAGCAGCAGGACACCGCCCGCCAGCGCGCCGGCCCCGGCGAGCAGCCGCAGCACACCGGTCCGCGCGTGCTCGGTCGAGCTCGCGGTCAGCGCCGCCGCGGGCGCGATGCGGGAGATCCGCCGGGCCGCCGCGGCGGAGGCCGCCAGTCCGACGAGCAGCACGACACCGAGGGCGACCAGCATCGGCACCGGCGTCCCCGGCACCCGGACGTCCGGCGACGCCATGCCGCGCCGCTGGAGTGCGGCGAGGAACCAGCGGGCCGCCACCGCGCCGAGTGCCCAGCCCGGCACGGTCACCAGCAGGGTGGTGACGAGGACCTCGCCGCGCACCAGCCGCCGGGTCTGCCGGGGCGTCGCCGCGACCGTGCGCAGCAGCGCCAGCTCACGGTGCTGCTGACGGAGTGCGAAACCCAGCGCGTTGACCACGACGAAGAACGCGACCAGGACGGCGATCTCGCCGAACGCCCCCGCGATGATCATCAGCCCCGGCCCGGCGGCCGCCTTCCGGACGGCCGCCGGGGTGGCGAGGTCGGCGGCGAACAGGGAGCCGAACAGGGTGACTGCGGCGATCGCGAGCAGCAGGGCGACCGCGGTTCCGGCGAAGGCGGCTGGCCGCCGACGCAGCTGTCCGAGAACGAGGGAGATCATCACGCTCACCCGCCCAGCCTGCTCAGGCGCTCGCCGACCTCGGCGGCGGTGGGGCGCTCCAACTCGTCGACCAACTGGCCGTCGGCCAGCATCAGCACCCGGTCCGCGTACCCGGCGGCCACCGGGTCGTGGGTCACCATGACGCAGGTCCGGCCGTCCCGGTCCACCCCGGACCGCAGCAGGCCCAGCACCTCGTGCCCGGTGGACCGGTCCAGGGCGCCGGTCGGCTCGTCGGCGAACAGCACCTCGGGGCCGGAGACCAGGGCACGGGCGATCGCCACCCGCTGCTGCTGACCGCCGGACAGCTGTCCCGGCCGGTGCCGCTCGCGCCCGGCCAGGCCGACCCGGGCCAGCGCGTCCAGCACCTGCCGCCGGTCGGGCCGCTGCCCGGCCAGCCGGCCGGGCAGCTCCACGTTCTGGGCGACCGTCATGGCCGGCATCAGGTTGAAGGCCTGGAACACGAACCCGACCCGGCTGCGCCGCAGCTCCGCCAACCGTCGCTCGGGCAGCCCCGACACCTCGGTGTCGCCCCACCGGACGGTGCCCCGGGTGGGCCGGTCCATCCCGGCGAGGCAGTGCAGCAGGGTGGTCTTCCCGGAGCCGGACGGCCCCATCACCGCGGTGAACGTGCCCGGCGCGAAGGCCACGGACACCCCGCGCAGTGCCTGCACCGCGGCGGTGCCGCGTCCGTACTCGCGGTACAGCTCGTCCGCCCTCGCGGCGGCTGCGGTACCGGTGGTCTGTGTCGTTCCGTTCATACCGCCATCCTGGGCGGCCGCCGCGCGCCGATCGATGGTGCGGCCCCCCGAACCGGGGGTTCGGTTTTCCGAACCCCCGGCCCGCTGCTCAGCGCACGCCGACGGGCCGGGGGAGGGCGTGACCGGCGCCGTGCTGGCCGACGGCGAAGGGGAGCGGCGCGCCGCTGCGGGCACTGAACTCCAGCCGCTCCAGCAGCTCGGACGGGGAGACGGGGACGACCGGGCAGGTCGCGTGCGCGTGGCAGTGGCCCACGACGGAACCGGGCAGCAGCCGCCCGAGGCGGCCGTGCCGGCCGGTGCCGATCACCAGTCGGTCGTCCGGTCCGGTGACGGCGGAGACCAGCGCGGGCCCGGCGCCGCCCCGGACCGTCAGCGGGTGGACGACCAGGTCGGCCGGGTAGCCGCCGAAGGCCTGCTCGAAGGCGGTGTCGATGCGGCGGCGGGCGGCGTGCTCCAGCTCGGACAGCGGGCGCGGTCCCCGCCGGTCGCCGTCCGAGGCCGACCAGGCGGCGACCGGGACGAGCACGGCCTCCCGCCGGGCGGCCTCGGCCACGGCGCGGTAGAGCGCCGCGAGGCTGCCCAGGGACCCGCTGAGTCCGACGATCACTCTGGTGGTGCCGCTGGTGGTGCCGGTCATGGCTGCTCGCCTCCGCCTCGGTCGCGTGACCCCCGGTGTTCCCCGCCTCCGGGGAACCCTTGTCCATGGAACGCTCCCACCGCGGTGCCCGGGCGGGCGCTGACGGCACCATGACGGCGGGAGGCGCGTTCTTGACGGACCCATGACGCGGTCGCGGGCCGCCCGGTGGGGCGCACAACGGCTCCGAGCGGCAACCGGCGGCACGCATTCCTACAAGACCGCAGCCACCGCGCCCGGACACGATGGAGCTCCGAAGGACCCCGCAAGGAGGTTGCACGATGGAACGCCTGCACGTGGGAACCATGAAGAAGCGTCTGTTGGCCGTACCCTTCGCCGTCGCGGCCGCCCTGGCGGTGTGCGTCGCCCCCGCTGCGACCGCTGCGACCGCAGCGACCGACCCTGGCGCCGCTCGCGCCGGCTTCTCGGCCCAGGCCCGCAGCCTCGGACTGGACAGCTCCCAGGCCAAGAACCTGCAGAACCGGGTCGACGGCTACCTCGCCAAGACCCCCGGGGCGAGCCAGGTGGCCGCCAACAGGATCACCCTGAGCGGCGGCGGCGAGCTGCTGCTCACCCTGCCGGGGGAGGAACGCGCCCGCGACCTGGCTGCCGCGGGCAACCCGGGGCTGTCCGCAGGCTGCCCGTACACCTACGTGTGCGCGTACAGCGGTGAGGACTTCACCGGCGACGAGCTGCGCCTGTTCACCTGCAACTACCCGGTCAACATCACTTGGGCCGGGACCGGGTCGTGGATCAACAACCAGCGGTCCACGCTGTACGCCAGGTTCTACGACCGCAACCACAACGTCGGCTGGACCTCGCCCGGCGGCTACAGCGAGGACCGGCACGCCCCCTGGGGCTGGGTCTACTGGCTCAGCCCCTGCTAGCCAGCGCCCCTCGGAGCCGCGAAGCCGAGCTGCCGGTCGTCCGCACGGACGACCGGCAGCTTGCCGAACGGGACCTTGCCGTCAGGGCCGGTCGGGTGTCGGTGGGGGAGGCTAGGGTCCGCGTCATGGAACAGGACCTCCTGGAGCGCTTTCCGCCCCTGCCCGACCGGATCGGCCACGTCGGGGGCGTGGAGTCGCTGACCCTGGACGGGCGGCGGTACTACTTCGGCTTCGACTACAGCAGCGATCTGGTCGTCTCCCCGCTGATCGACGATCCGAAGGCGATGGCCGCCTTCGCGAGCGAGTACATGCGGCAGCGCACCGGCAGGCACGACGCGGCCTACTGGGCGGACCTGGTGGCGCTGGCGGTCGACGGCACGGCGCTGACCGGCGACGACGCGGACCGGGTCGTCGCCTCCGCGGACCTGCGCGGCGGCCTGCCGGAGTCCGGCGGCCATCTGCTCTACCTCCTGGGCGCGGCCACCGGCTGGGAGGACTGGTTCGAGGAGGCACCGGAGGTGCGGCGGGCGTACGAGCGGCTCGGGTTCGACGAGGACGATCCGGAGTTCGTCGACCACTGCCTCGACGCTGTCCGGGAGCGCGGGAGGCAGGCGCGGCCCGACGAGTGGACGGTCGTGCACTTCCACCTGACCGCAGCGGTACGGCATCTGCCGGGCAACTGGCACTTGCTGTTCGCACCGCTCGCGGAGGGTCTGCCGAACCACCGCTGAGCGCCCGGTAATTCCCGGGACTCCGCGGAGCCGATCGCCTAACATGCCGAGCCATGGCGATGTTTGTGCACCTCACAGCGGCGGCGAACGCGCCGCGCATCCGGCGGGCCGGGATCCGTGCGGCCAGTCACGGCCAGGACGGCGCACGCGGGGTGTACTGCTTCCCGGTGCTGCCGTCGTACACGCTCACCCACCAGTGGATGCGCGAGCTGGGCCGCTTCGACCGGCGGGGCGGGCGGGTGGCCGTGCACGTCCGGCTGGACGACACCCAGCCGGTGCTGGTCGGTTCCTACGGGGACCGCAGCCTGAGCGCCCAGGCCGAGGTCCCCGCGGCGGAGGCGGTGCGGCGGATCGCGGCGCTGGACGACCCGCGCGGGTGGGAGGTGTTCGTGCCCAGGGCGGTCGGGCGGGCGGAGGTGCACCGGGTCCGCGCCGCGCCGCAGGTGGTGGGCTGGCGGTACTGCCCCGACGCGCACGGCACCCGGCCGTGCACCTGCTTCGGCTGCCGGGTGCGCGGCGGGTACGGGGCGCGGCGGTTGCGCGAGCGGTTCCCGCACCCGCTGGACGGCCCGCCGCCGCCGACCGGTGTGCTGCTCGCCCGGATCGCGGCCGCCGGCGACCCGGGCGACCCGGCCGAGCTGGAGGCGGTCCTGGACCGGTTCATGCTGCTCCGGCGCCGCCGGGGCCCGATCGCCGAACTCGCCCACCTCGCCGCCCATCCCGAGCACCGGGTCCGGGAGTCCCTGGCGTGGGCGATCCGCAACTGGCGCACACCCGGGGTCGCCGAACTGCTGGCCGTCCTCGCCGAGGACCCGCACCCGGACGTGCGCGAGGCGGCGGCGGACGCACGGCGGCCGGTCCAGCAGGCGCCCGCCGTCGCGGAGCCGTCCCCGGCCCGGTGACCTCCGCGCTCGCGGGCGACCGGGGCCGGTGGTCGGAATCCCCGAACGAGTGTGCGCGGGGCCGCCCGCGCACACTACGGTGAACCGGACGGCACTCGGGGTGGGGGAGCGGATGCGGCAGGGTGCGCTGATCAACGACCGGTACCGGATCGACGGGCCGATCGGCGCCGGTGGGATGGGGGAGGTCTGGCGTGCCCAGGACACCCGGCTGCGACGGGACGTCGCCGTCAAGGTCCTGCTGCCCCAGCACGAGGGCGCGGAGGACCACGGAGCGCAGGCCCGCTTCGAGCGGGAGGCCCGGATCACCGCGCAGCTGGAGCACCCGAACATCATCGGCGTGCACGACTACGGCATTCACCGGGAGGCCGGTCGGGCGACGCCCTACCTGGTGATGAGCCTCCTCACCGGTCGGTCCGTCGCCGACGCCCTGAGAGCGGGTCAGCGGTGGTACCCCGTACAGGCCGTGGAGTGGGCCGCGCAGATCTGCAGCGCGCTGTCCGCCGCCCACGCGGTGGACGTCGTGCACCGGGACATCAAGCCCGCGAACCTCTTCCTGTCCCGGCAGGCGGACGGCACGGAAGCCGTCGTCGTCCTCGATTTCGGCATCGCCGCCTACCTGATGGCCGGCCACACCCGGCTCACCCCGACCGGCGGCGGCCTCGGAACCCCGGCGTACATGGCTCCGGAGCAGATCAAGGGGCTGCCGGCCGACGGCCGCGCCGACCTCTACTCGCTCGGCTGCGTGCTGTACGAACTCCTCACCGGCACGACGCCCTTCGGCTCCCGCGACAGCGTGTACGCCGCGATGAACGCCCATCTCAACGAGCAACCCGTGCCACCGCGGCACCACCGGCCCGACCTGCCCGCCGGGCTCGACCGCATCGTCCTGCAACTCCTGGCCAAGGACCCGGGGGACCGCCCCGCCTCGGCCCTGGCCGTGGCCGGGGCGCTGCGGGCGGCGGTCGCCCCGTCGGCCCCGGTCGCCACCGCACTGGCCACCCTGTTCGACCTCCCTCCGTCACCGGTCCCGTCACCGGCCCCGCCCCCGTACCCGCCCGCGGCCGTCCGGCCGCCCACCGCGGCCGAACTGACGACCGCCCACGAGCTGGCCAACTCCCTCAGCCGGGAGGGACGCCACAACGAGGCGACCGCCCTGCTGGCGCAGGTGGCCGACGGCCGGGCCCGGTTGCTGGGCGCGGCCCACCCGGACACGCTCACGGCACGCAACAACCAGGCGTACAACCTCGGTGAGGCCGGGCAGTACCGGGAGGCGGCCCGGCTCCTGGAACAGGTGGCGGCCGACCGGCACCGTGCCCTGGGGCCCGACCACCCGCACACCCTCACCAGTCGGCACAACCACGCCTACTACCTGGGTGAGGCCGGCTACCGCGAGGAGGCGGCCCGGCTCCTGGAACAGGTGGCGGCCGACCGCCGGCGCGTCCTCGGACCGGACCATCCGCACACGCTCACCGCCCGGCACAACCACGCCTGCAACCTGGGCGAGTCCGGGCAGCACGGCGAGGCCGCACGGCTGCTGGAACTCGTGGCGGCCGACCGCCACCGGGTGCTGGGCCAGTTCCACCCGCAGACCGTCAAGTCCCGCAAGAGCCGCGCGATCCACGCCGCGCGATCCACGCCGCCCGGACCTGATGCCCGGACCTGATGCCCGGCGCGGGTGCCCGAGCGTTCGGCCCTGCGGGCCGTCAGGGAGTCAGCGCGCGGAGCAGCAGCAGGCCCTCGGCGGACGGGCTGCCCGGCCGGGCCTGGTAGACCACGAGCTGCTGGCCCGGGGCGCTGTTGACCGTCAGCGTCTCGTAGTGCAGGTCGAGGTCGCCGATCCGCGGGTGGTGGAGCAGCTTGCTGCCGCCGGTCTTGCCGTGCACCTCGTGGCGGGCCCACAGGCGGCCGAACTCGGGACTTCGCAGGGAGAGTTCGCCGACCACCTCGATGAGGCGGCGGTCCTCGGGGTCACGGCCGGCGGCGGCGCGCAGGGCGGCGACGGCGTCGTGGGCGGCACGGTCCCAGTCGCGGTGGAAGGTGCGGGCGGCCGGGTCGAGGAAGGTTATCCGGACCAGGTTGTCCACCGGGTCGAAGGCCGTGTAGAGGGTGGCCGCGAGCCCGTTGAGGGCGAGGACGTCGAAGGCCGGCCCGACGACGACGGCGGGGGTGTCCAGACTGTCCAGGAGCTGCTGCAGCGCGGGTGACGGCCGCTCGGGGGCCCGGCGGCGCGGCCGGGGAGCGAGGCGCGGGGCGGCGAGCCGGAGCAGGTGCGTGGCCGCGTGCTCGTCGAGGCGGAGGGCGCGGGCCACCGCGTTCAACAGCTGGGGGGAGGGGCTGCGTTCGCGGCCCTGTTCCAGCCGGGTGTAGTAGTCGGTGCTCACGCCCGCCAGCACGGCGACCTCCTCGCGGCGCAGTCCGGGTACCCGCCGGTGGCCGACCCGGGGGATGCCCACCAGGTCCGGGGCGAGGTGTTCCCGGCGGGCCCGCAGGTATTCGCCGAGGAGGTTGTCGTGCCGCCCGGCCCGCCCGGCCTGCCCGGCCCGTCCTGAACCGTGCGGGCCGTCGTCCCGCCGTCCGTCGGGGTGTTCGGGCGGGCGCGGGGGTTCGTCGGTGTGCATGCGGTCGAGGCTACGGGCCGCCCGGGGCGGTGCGAAGCCCCGAGCGGGGGTGGGCCGCACCCAGGAACAGCGCGGCCTGGAGGCGGCCGGGCCCTGGTGGCAGCGTGGAGACCCCGGACGCGGGCCGTCCCCGGCACCCGCCGAACGCGCCTCCCGGACACCCTCGCCCGCCGCCTCTCCTCACGAACGGACCACCGTTGCACGCCTTCCACCGACCCACCGACACCGCCCGGCCCGAGCTGCTCGACCTGCTGCGCCGCACCGACGGCGACCCCGGGCGGCGCATCCTGTTCACCGGCGCCACCGTCGTCACCATGGACCCCGCCCTCGGCACCCTGGCCACCGGTGACCTGCTGGTGGCCGGCAGCACCGTCGCCGCCGTCGGCACCGATCTGCGGGCCCGCGGCGACGCGGCGGGCGCGGTGGTCGTCGACGCCTCCGGCACGATCCTGGTACCCGGGTTCGTCGACACCCACCGCCACGCCTGGCAGGGCCAGTTGCGCCGGATCATCCCCGACGTCGACGACCTGGCGGGCTACGTGGGCGCCACGCTGGCCCGGTACGCGCCCGTGTACCGCCCCGAGGACATGTACACGGGGACCAGGCTGGCCGCCCTCGGCGCCGTGGACGCGGGCATCACCACAATGCTCGACTTCTCGCACAACTCCCGGACGGCCGCCCATTCCGACGCGGCCGTGCAGGCGCTGGTGGACAGCGGGATCCGCGGGATCCACGCGGCGATGGGGCCGCACTTCGGCGACTGGGACCGGCAGTGGCCGGCCGACCTCGGCCGGCTGGTCGACCGTTTCGGCGGCGGCAGCGGGCTGGTCACGTTCCGTCTGGCGGCCCTCGCGACGGCGGAGATCGCCGGCCCCGCACTGGCGTTCGGGCCCGGGCTGGCCCGCGTCGCCGCCGAACTGGGCGTCGGCGTCAGCGTGGACGCGGTGTTCGGCCGGGCGTCCTCCGCGGCCGTGCTCGACTGGGAGCGCGAGGGACTGCTCGGCGACGGGCTGACCCTGATCCACGCCACCGGGCTGACCGGCGAGGCGTGGCGGGCGATCGGGGCGAGCGGTACCCGGGTGTCGCTCGCCCCGACCTCCGAGGCCCAGATCGGTCTGGAGGACGCCGTCCCGGCGGTGGACGAGGCGCTCGCGGCGGGCGTCCGGCCGGGCCTGGGCATCGACGTCGAAGTGGCGCTGGCGAACGACATGTTCACCCAGATGCGGGCGCTGCACGCGATCCAGCGGATGCGCGCCGTCCATGCCGTGCACGCTGCACGTGGCGTACACGCTGCCCGTGCCGGACGCGCCGCCGATGCCGTGCGCGGCGCGGACGGGCCGCCGGACCGGATCACCACCGCCGACGTGCTGGACTTCGCGACCCGCCAGGGCGCCGCCACCGTCGGTCTCGGCGCCACGATCGGCACGCTCACCCCGGGCAAGCAGGCCGACGTCCTGATGATCACCGCCGACGAGATCAACAACCTCCCGCTGAACGACTTCATCGGCACCGTCGTCCTCGGCGCGGACGCCCGCAACATCGACACCGTGCTGATCGCCGGCCGCGTCCGCAAGTGGGCCGGGCGCCTGCTGGACGTCGACCTCCCGGCCCTCCGGGCGGAGGCCGCGGCCTCCCGCGACCACGTCCACCGCGCGGCGGCGGCCGCGACCGGCGACCGCGGATAGTCCGGGAACCACGGCCGCGGAGGCGCGCGCCTCGACCGCCCGCGCCCCCACCCGCGGGACACGTCCTCAGTCCGGCGGCTCGGCGGGGCTGTGCCGCCCGGGGTCCGGTCGGCCGTGGCCGGGCTCAGGGGCGGGTTCCGGGTCCGGCTCAGGTGGGACGGGCCGGCCGGGCGGGGCCGGCGGGTCGGGCGTCACGGGCGGCTTTCCCGGCTCCGGCGGTGTCGGCGGCACCGCCGGAGCCGGTGGGGCAGGCGGTACGGGCGGCGGCGTCGGAGTGAGGTCGGGGTTCGGGGGGACGGGGACGGTGTCCATGGGTGCGGTCTCCTGTCTGTCGGGGGGCGTGTGCGGGTTCCTGCCCGGTCAGTCCGGAGCGCCGAGGGCGGTGTGCGAGGCGCTGAGGGTCGTGGGGTCAAGATCTTCCATGCTCCCCGGGTATCCCCGATCCGGAAAGGCAAACCGGTTGATCCCGGGGCGATATCCCCGAACCCGGAACTGCCGCCCCAGTCGCCCGCCAGCCCGCCGGCCCGCCCGTCAGACTGGCCGACGGTGCCGCGGCGGTGTCGGCCCGGTCCCCTCGACGGGGCGGTCCGGCGCGCCGGTCGCCGGGGCACCGTCCGGGTGGTGGGCGTCACCGGGCCGCTGCAGCGCCCGGCCGACGACGCTCCCGCCGTAGACGGTGAACCCGACCCCGATCAGCCACGCCTGCACGACCAGGACCGTGCCGACGGTGCCGTAGGAGACGGCGTTGGACACCAGCAGCGGCGCGAAGACCAGCCGGGAGAACAGCCGCAGCCCGGCCAGGGCCGCCATGGTGGCGACCGCCCCGGGCAGCAGACTGCGCCACGGCGCCCGGGGACCGAGCAGCAGGCGCGGCAGCCACCAGAACAGCAGGACGCCGCCGATCACGGTGGTGGCGATACGCAGGGCGGGCTGGGCGTCGGTGCCGTGCCCCGGCACGCCGCTCCAGGCCGCGAGCACAAGGTAGGTGGTCACGGCGGCCAGGGCTACGGCCTGCCGCCACACGCCGTGCCACGGTCCCGCCGGAAGGTCCCAGATCCGCTCGTAGGCGGACTGCATCGCGCCGGTGAGGGAGACGCCGAACACGGCGAGCGCGGCGAGGCCGAGACCGGTGGTGGTGCTGAGGACCTGTCCGCGCGAGCCGAACAGCACGCCGACGGACCGGCTGCCGCGGGCCGTGAGCCCGAGACCGTCGGTGATCCACTGGGCGATGCCGTCACCCCGGGCGGGGGAGGCCGCCGCGATCACCATGAGCAGCGGGACCAGGGTGACGAAGAACAGGGCGGCGAAGGCCAGCGAGCGCTGCATCAGCTCTATCTCGCGGCCCTGCCGCCACACGCGCCGACACACCGCCCCCAGCCGGTGTCCGGCCGCGGGGACGGCGGTGCTCGTCACGGTGCCACCTCCGTTCGGGGTCGCCGGTGCGTCTGCCCGCCTGCGGGAAGGGCATACCTGCGGGAAGGGCATGCCTGCGTCGGCGGGCCGGGGTCGGCAGGACGAGCTCGCGGCGGGCGTCGACGTACGGACCCGCAGGCCCGGCGCCACAGGATCGGACCTGCAGCATCAGAACCGCAGCATCAGAACCGCAGGATCAGAACCGCAGGATCAGAACCGCAGGGTCGGACCCGCGGGATCAGAACCGTACGGCGACGGGCCGGGTGTCGATCTCGGCCCAGACGGTCTTGCCCCGCTCGTGCGGCACCGCGCCCCACCGGTCGGAGGCCTGCTGCACGATGTACAGGCCGTGCCCGCCGGGCAGGCCGGGGAGGTGCGGCCGGCGCGGCGCGGGCAGGACCGGGGAGGTGTCGCTGACCTCGATCCGCAGCCGCGCGGGGGAGAGGTCGAGCACGAGTTCCAGCGGGCCGTCGGTGTGGAGCACGGCGTTCGCGGTGAGCTCGGCAACCAGTAGGACGACGTCACCGGCCTCGGGCCACGCCCAGTCGGTGAGCGCGGCGAGGGTGAACTCCCTGGCCCGCGCGACGGGCTTGTGCTGCCCGGCCAGGGGCATCCGGCGGCGCTGGTGCCCGCCGGCCGGCAGTACCGACCTGACGGACTCCACGGACCGGACCTCGGTGCGCGTCTCGTCCAGGGTTTCCCGGCGAGTGTTCATGAACGGGTACCCCTTCGGTTCGGCGCTCTTCGCCGCTCTGCTTCCCGCCCGGCTCCGGTTCATGCACGGTGCCCCGGGCGTGTCACGCCGCTCGTCCGTCACCCGCGTTCACCGGGGTGCGGCGAGCGCGTCCGCGACCGACGGGTGCAGACGGAACACCGTGTCGGCCCCGGTCAGCTCCAGCAGTCGCAGCACGGTCGGGGAGGCGGCCGCGAGCCGCAGCTCGGCGCCGGCCGCGGTGGCGCTCAAGCGGGTCTTGAGCAGCAGGTTGAGGCCGGAGGAGTCGCAGAAGCCGACCTGTTCGAGGTCGACCACGAGGACCTGCGGGCGGGTCCGGAGCGCTTCGTCGAGGGCCTGCTCGGCCGGGGGGAGGGTCTCGATGTCGAGGTCGCCCACGAGCACGCACACGGCGGCACGGTCGTCGGCCGGTTGCGGCCGGGCGGTGGCGGTGGTCACGGCTGCGGCCTCCCGCGGCGCGGCTGCTGGGTCGTTCTGGATCGGCATGGTCGTCCCCTCCACAGATGTCCTCACGACCTTACGCGTACGGTGCGGTCCGGCCGAACGGCGGCCGCCGGACACGGTGGTGTCCGGCGGCCGGGTGCTGCGGCCCGCTCAGCCGCCGTCGAGGCCGCGGCGCAGCTGCTGGAGCGTGCGGCTGAGCAGACGTGACACGTGCATCTGGGACAGGCCGAGCTGTGCGCCTATCTGGGACTGGGTCATGTCCTGGGTGAACCGCATGGACAGGATGAGGCGGTCCCGTTCGGGCAGCGCGGCCACCAGCGGCTCCAGGGACACCAGGTCGTCGACCAGCTCGAGCCGCCGGTCCTGCTCGCCGAGGCGGTCCGCGAGCGGGCTCGTGCCCTCGTCGTCGCGGCCGCCGACCAGGTCGATGGAGTCGGTGCTGTGCGCGTTGGCCGCGGTGAGGCCCTCGACGACCTCCTCCGGCGACAGCGACAGGTGCTCGGCGAGTTCGGCGACGGTCGGGGCCCGGTCGAGGCGCTGGGAGAGCGCCTCCTGGGCCCTGGCGAGGGTGATGCGCAGTTCCTGCAGCCGCCGCGGCACGTGGACGGCCCAGGTGGTGTCGCGGAAGTGCCTGCGTATCTCGCCCAGGATGGTGGGGACGGCGAAGGTGGTGAACTCCACGCCGTGGTCGACGTCGAAGCGGTCGATCGCCTTGATCAGGCCGACCGAGCCGACCTGCAGCAGGTCGTCGGTGCTCTCGCGGTGCGAGCCGAAGCGGCGGATCGCGAACCGGACCAGCGACAGGTTCACTTCGACCAGGGTGGAGCGCACGTAGGAGTACTCCCGGGTGCCCTCCTCCAGGGTGGCGAGTCGTGCCAGGAGCACCCGGGTGAGCTCCCGGGCGTCGGCCGGTGCGACCTCCCGGGGGTCCTCGATGCCGTCCAGCTCCGGGAGGTGGGGCCGGGTCGGGACGGGTGCGGCGGCAGGCGACTGGTCGGTCCGGTGCGCGGGCTTGGCGAGGAGGATGTCCTCACTGGTCGTGGCCATGCCGGTCCTTTCCCTCGGTGGTGCGGTCCGTCCCCCGCTACCCGGTCCCTCGGCTTCCATGCCTGCCTCTCGTGTGAAGACTTCGTGAAGGACCGACCGCGGGGGTGCGGGCCGGTCCCGGGCGTCCGTTCCTCGGGTGCTCACTCCGCCGGCTCCTCCGACGTCCCGGCCGCCCGGTCGACCGAGATGCCGACCAGGCAGGTGTCGTCGTCGGTGTCCGCGCTGCTGTAGCGCAGCAGGTGGTCCAGATGGCTCTCCAGGGAGTCGGGTGTGCCGTCCTTGGCGAGGGAGGTCTGCTCGCTGAGCGACAGCAGGCTGTCCAGGGAGGCCTGGACGGACTCGTCGCGGCGTTCGATGAGGCCGTCGGTGAACATCACCAGCGTGTCGCCGGCCCGCAGCTCGAGGTGCGACTCCTCGTAGTCGGCGTGGTCGAGCGCGCCCAGCAGGATCCCGCCCGGCTGAGGCAGGGCGCTGGCCCGGCCCTCGCGGAGCAGGACCGGCGGCAGGTGGCCGGCCCGGGCCCAGCGCAGCCGCCGGGTCCCGGGGTGGTAGAGAGCGCAGACGGCGGTGGCCGTGACGCTGTCGGTGAGGTGGTGCGTGACGCTGTTGAGCCAGGTCAGCAGCTGGGCCGGACCGGCGCCGGTGGCGGCCAGGCCGCGCAGGGCGTTGCGCAGGGCGACCATGCCGGTCGCGGCCTCGATGCCGTGCCCGGCGACGTCGCCGACGCACAGCAGGATCTCGCCGGAGGGCAGGGCGAGCGTGTCGTACCAGTCGCCGCCGACCAGGTGGTCCTTCTCCGCAGGGCGGTAGCGCACGGCGACCTGGAGGTCGTGCAGGGTGAGCGGGCCGCGGGCGGGCGGCATGATGGCGTGCTGCAGCTGGAGGGCGAGCCGGCTGCGTTCGGCGGCCTGCTGCTCGCTGTGCGCCAGCTGGTCGCGGGTGGCGGCGAGGGCGACCTCGGTCCAGTGCTGGGCGGAGATGTCCTGGTAGGCGCCGCGGACGGTGGTGAGCGCCGAGTTCTCGTCGTGCACCGGTTCGGCGACGACGCGGATGTGGCGGGCGACGCCGTCGGAGCGCTGCAGCCGGAAGGCGGTGGAGGCCGGGCGCCGGTGGTGCAGCAGGGTGCGCAGGAACCGGCCGATCGCCGGGCGGTCGTCGGGGTGGGCGTGCTCGGGCAGCTGCTCCAGGGCGATCGGCTGGGCGGTGGGGGGCAGGCCGTGCAGGTCGAACAGGGTCTCGTTCCAGGCGATCTGGCCGGTCTGGACGTTCTCCTCGAAGCCGCCGATCCGGCCCAGGCGCTGCGCGTGCTGGAGCAGCCGGGCCACCCGCGGCGTGCCGTCGTCGAGCCGCCAGATCACCACGATGTGCCGGCCGTGCCGGCTGATGCTGACCTGGGCCCGGGCGAGCAGCGGGATGCCGTCGACGGTGGCGGCCAACCGCATGTCCGTGGTGCGGAACGGCTCGCCGGTGGCGAACACGTGCTCCACCTTCTCGGCCAGGCCCCCGGCCTCGGCGGCCAGCGGGTAGGCCTCCAGCAGGCGCGCGCCGGCGACCGCGCTGTTCGGCCGGCCGGCGAAGTCGACGAACGCCGGGTTGACGTGCCGGACGGCGAACTCCAGCGGCAGTTCGGCGTGGCCGGGCGCGAGCCGGAGGATCAGGCAGGGGTCGAGGACACCGTCGGTGAGCCGCTGCAGGTCGTCGAACTCGCGGTCGGCCCGCTCCGGGCCGGTGGGTTCGGTCCAGGGCTCCAGGGTGGTGGCGCACAGCTCCGCCAGCGCCTCGAACTGGCGCTGGAGGGGCTGGGACTGCGGGGGCAGGTCGTGGGGCCAGCAGATCTCCAGCACGCCGATCAGCCGTCCGCCGGTCCCGGCCGGCACCGCGATGCGTCCGCCGGTGTACTCGTGCTGACCGATGGTCGGCAGCGCCGCCTGCACCAGGGTGGAGTGGGCGACCGTCTCCCGTTCGTCGAGCGCCCGGCGGGCCGGGGTGGACACCCCGGGCGGGACGTACCGCCAGCGGCGGGCCTCCGCCTCGCTGAAGCCGGCGCTGCCCTCGAGGGTCAGCGACTGGTCGGGGTGGGCGGCCCAGATCGCGACGGCGACGGCGCCCAGCGGGCGCAGCGCGGTCGCGAGCATCGAGCCGGCCACCGACTCGCTGTCGCCGGCGGCCAGGCTGTGCGCCTCGGCGACGCGCAGCCGTACCGCGGCCTCCTCCTGAGGGTCCACGGAGGAGGTGATGAACTCGCGGGCGATGGCGGAGATCCGGTCGGCGGCGACCTGGTTGACCAGTTCGGCGGCGAACTCCAGCACGGGCAGGCCGGCCTGCCCGGCGAGCGCGGTCAGCTGGGCGGCCGCCTCCGTCGGTCCGCAGCGCAGCCGTTCGACCAGGACGCCGGCGGCCATCTCGACCAGCGACCGGCCGGCGGCGTCGGCCTGGGCCCGGGCGAGTTCCGCGCGGAGGTTCTCCACCGTGGCGGCGAGGCGGGTGACCGCCGCGGGGGCCGGGCGGGTGCCGGCGGGCCGGTCGTCCGCGGGCTCGCGCTGCGGTCCGACCGTGGCTGTTCCGGTGAGGGGGAATGTCCCCGCAGTACGGTCCGCAGTACGGTCCGCGGGTTGGTCGTCGGGTTGATGCAGGGGCTGGTCCTGGGGCTGGTGCACGGCGGTCTCCTGACGATCGGGTGCGGGTCAGCTCTGTCCGGGGTTCAGTGCCCGGGCGGTGAGCTGGTCCCTGATCCGGCCGATCAGGTCGGCGGCGTCGACCGGTTTGGTGATGTAGTCGCTGGCTCCGGCGGCGAGGCTCTTCTCCCGGTCGCCGAGCATGGCCTTGGCGGTGACGGCGATGATCGGCAGCCGCTCGTGCTCGGGCATCGCGCGGATCGCGGCGGTGGCGGTGTAGCCGTCCATCTCGGGCATCATGACGTCCATCAGGATGACGTCGATCGAGGCGTGGGTGGCCAGGGCGTCCAGTGCGGCGCGCCCGTTCTCGGCCTGCAGCACGTTCATCCCGTGCAGTTCGAGGATCCCGGTGATCGCGTAGAGGTTGCGGTCGTCGTCGTCCACGACCAGCGCGGTGCGGCCGGCGAGGCTCGGGTCGGCGTCGGGGTCCCACGCCGGTGCGGTACGGGCCGTGCGCGGGCGGATGTCCTCGGGCCGTTCGGCGCTCATGTGCAGGGCGACGCGTTCGCGCAGCTCGTCGAGGCTGGAGAGGATCTCCAGGGGCCGGGCCGCGCCGCGGGTGAGCAGGTCGTCGTCGGTGGCGACGACGCGGCTGCGGTGGGCGAGCACGGGGACGGACTGCAGGGCCGGGTCGCCGTCCATGTCCTTCAGCAGGGCGAGCGCGGCGCCGTCGGCCAGGTCGAGGTCGAGGACCAGGCAGTGGCACGGCCCGTCGGCCAGGGTGGCGGCGGCCTCGTGGACGCCGACGGCGGTGATGATCTCCACCTCGCGCCCGTCGGTGCGGGGCAGGTCGGCGAGGGCGTTCTCGGCGACGAGGCCGAGCAGCCCGTTGGCGCGGGCCTCGACGACGAGCAGGCGGCGGGCGGGCAGCGGCGCCGCGGGCCGGTCGGCGAGCGGCGGACCGCCGACGGGCTCGACGGCCGCGGCCGAGGCCGCGGCGGGCTCGGACAGGTCGGGCCGGGTGATGGGCAGGTAGAGGGTGAAGGTGCTGCCCTGGCCGAGGGTGCTCTCGACGGTGATCGCACCGCCCAGCAGGTAGGCGATCTCACGGCTGATCGACAGGCCGAGACCGGTGCCGCCGTACTTGCGGCTGGTGGTGCCGTCGGCCTGCTGGAAGGCGCCGAACACCGTCTCCAGGTGCTGCGGGGCGATGCCGATGCCGGTGTCGGTGACCCGGAAGGCGACCACCGGACCGTCCCGGCGCACGCCGTCGGGCAGCTCCGCCTCGTCGGCGGCCTCGACGCGCAGGTCCACGCCGCCCTGCGTGGTGAACTTGACGGCGTTGGAGAGCAGGTTGCGCAGCACCTGGCGCAGCCGGTAGTCGTCGGTGCGCAGCTCGCCGGGGACGCCGTCGCCGGTGCGCACGGCGAAGGCCAGGCTCTTCTGGCCGGTCATCGGGCGGAACGTCACCTCGACGTACTCGACCAGGGTGGCCAGCGGCACCGTCTCGATGTTGAGGTCCATCTTGCCGGCCTCGACCTTGGACAGGTCGAGGATGTCGTTGATGAGCTGGAGCAGGTCGGAGCCGGCGGAGTGGATGATGCCCGCGTACTCGACCTGCTTGGCGGTGAGGTTCCGGGTGGGGTTCTGGGCGAGCAGCTGGGCGAGGATGAGCAGGCTGTTGAGCGGGGTGCGCAGTTCGTGGCTCATGTTGGCCAGGAACTCCGACTTGTACTTGGAGGCGACGGACAGCTGGTGGGCGCGGTCCTCCAGTTCCTGGCGGGCCTGCTCGATCTCCAGGTTCTTCGCCTCGATGTCGCTCTTCTGCGCCTCCAGCAGCTCCGCCTTCTCCTCCAGCTCGGCGTTGGAGACCTGCAGTTCCTCCTGGCGGGCCTGCAACTCCTCGGAGCGGGCCTGGAGTTCGGCGGTGAGGCGCTGGGACTCGCCGAGCAGCTCGTCGGTGCGGGCGTTGGCGACGATGGTGTTGACGTTGACGCCGATGGTCTCCATCAGCTGGCCGAGGAAGTCGCGGTGCACCGGTGTGAACGGCTGGACGGCCGCGAGTTCGATCACACCGAGGACCTGGTCCTCGACGATGATCGGCAGCACCATCAGGGCCAGCGCGTCGGTGCGGCCCAGGCCGGAGGTGGCGGACAGGTAGCCGGGCGGCAACTGGTCGACCGCGATGGTGCGGCGGCTGCGGGCGGACTGGCCGACGAAGGACTCGCCGAGCCGGAACAGGCCGGGCCGGGAGGAGTCGCTGGGGAAGGCGTAGGAGGCGACCAGGCGCAGCACCGTCCCGTCGTCGGTCTCCTCCGCGAGGTAGAAGGCGCCGCACTGCGCGGAGACCAGCGGGGTCAGCTCGTCCATGATGGACTCGGCGACGACCCCCAGGTCCCGCCGGCCCTGCATCAGCGCGGAGAACCGGGCGAGGTTGGTCTTCAGCCAGTCCTGGTCCTCGTTGGCGCGGGTGGTCTCGCGCAGGGACTCCACCATGAAGTTGATGTTGTCCTTGAGGTCGGCGACCTCGCCGGAGGCGTCCACGGTGATCGAGCGGGTGAGGTCGCCGGCGGTGACGGCGTTGGTGACTTCGGCGATGGCTCGCACCTGGCGGGTGAGGTTCCCGGCGAGTTCGTTGACGTTCTCGGTGAGCCGCTTCCAGGTGCCGGAGACGCCCTCGACCTCCGCCTGGCCGCCGAGCCGCTCGCGGGCGACCCGGGTGACCTCGTCGGCGAACACCGACAGGGTGTCGACCATGGTGTTGATCGCGTCGGCCAGGGCCGCGACCTCGCCCTTGGCCTCGACGGTGATCTTCCGGGAGAGGTCGCCCCGGGCCACGGCGGTCGCCACGTCGGACATCGAGCGGACCTGGCCGGTGAGGTTGGAGGCCATCACATTGACGTTGTCGGTGAGGTCCTTCCACGTCCCGGACACGCCCCGGACGGTGGCCTGGCCGCCCAGGTTGCCCTCGGTGCCGACGTCCCGCGCCACCCGGGTGACCTCGTCGGCGAACGCGGACAGCTGGTCGACCATCGTGTTGATGGTCTCCTTCAGCTCCAGGATCTCGCCGCGGGCGTCCACCCGGATCTTCTGGGTCAGGTCGCCCTGGGCGACCGCGGTGGTCACCGAGGCGATCGAACGGACCTGTGCGGTGAGGTTGTCCGCCATGACGTTGACGGACTCGGTGAGGTCGCGCCAGGTGCCGGAGACGTCCTGCACGTCGGCCTGCCCGCCGAGGCGCCCCTCGGTGCCGACCTCGCGGGCGACCCGGGTGACCTCGCCGGCGAAGGAGCTGAGCTGGTCGACCATGGTGTTGATGGTGTTCTTGAGTTCGAGGATCTCGCCGCGCGCGTTGACGGTGATCTTCTGCGAGAGGTCGCCGTCGGCCACCGCGGTGGCGACCTGGGCGATCGCCCGGACCTGGCCGGTCAGATTGCCGGCCATGAAGTTCACCGAGTCGGTGAGGTCGCGCCACGTCCCCGAGACGCCCTTCACGTCGGCCTGGCCGCCGAGGATGCCCTCGGTGCCGACCTCGCGGGCGACCCGGGTGACCTCGCCGGCGAAACTGCCCAGCTGGTCGACCATGGTGTTGACGGTGTTCTTGAGCTCCAGGATCTCGCCGCGCGCGTCGACGGTGATCTTCTGGGAGAGGTCGCCCTTCGCGACCGCGGTGGCCACCTGGGCGATGTCGCGGACCTGGGTGGTGAGGTTGCCGGCCATCGCGTTGACCGAGTCGGTGAGGTCGGCCCACGTCCCGGAGACGGCGGGCACCTGCGCCTGACCGCCGAGCCGCCCTTCGGTGCCCACTTCGCGGGCCACCCGGGTCACCTCGGAGGTGAAGCGGGACAGCTGGTCGACCATGCCGTTGAACACGGTCGCGATCTCGCCGAGCAGGCCGTCCGCGTCGTCCGGCAGCCTGGTCCCGAAGTCACCGTCGCGCACCGCAGTCAGACCGGCGAGCAGGAGCCGCAGTTCCGGCACCCCGACCTGGGCGGCGGAAGGATTCGCGCTCCCGCGCGAACCGTTGGGCGTTGCTGAGCCAGCCATCGAAACGTCGCCTCTCTAGAGCCCACCCCGGCGCCGGGGCACGGAGGCCGACCGACAACACAGGCACGTACCGCCTCGGAGGCTACCCCAGTCCTTACCGGAACCGGAAAGTCCGGCGGCGGACCGTCGGTGCTCCTCGACAGCGGTGGCCCGCCACTCGCGGGTGCCGGCGGCCGGGGCACCGTCCTCGTTCACACCCGGGCCCGGGGCGCCTTCCGGCTCGTCGACCGGCGCCGGCAGTCGTATGCCCCGCAGCCGCCGCCCGTAACACGCGACGGGGATCCCGGCCCCCGGGAGGCAGGCCCGCGGCGGCGGGTGAGCCGGGTGGTCCGGCTGGTCGGAGCGGTCTGCGCATGATCCGGCGGAACCGGGGCACCCGAGGCCCGAACCATTTTCCAGTGTGAGGAGTCCGCTCCATGCTCGGTCTGATCCTGGTCCTGCTGCTCGTCTTCCTCCTGTTCGGGCTCGGCTTCGCCGTGAAGGTCCTGTGGTGGGTCGGCCTGGTCGTCCTCGCCATCTGGCTCCTCGGCTTCATCGCCCGGGGCACCACCACCGCCGGCAGCCGGGGGCGGTGGTACCGCTGGTAGCCGCCGCACCCCGCAGCGCCCGGTGCCCGTCGGCCACAACGGCCTACGGGCACCGGCGCGTCCGGGTCCTCCGACGACCGATCACCGGGACCGATCACCGGGGCTGATTACCGGATGCTGAAGACGTCCTCAGGTCTTCAGCAACCCTTCAGCCCGCTGTCGCCATGCTGGGCCCCGATCGGCCGGGCACGGTGCCCGGAGACGTCGGTGAGCAGGGGAGATCAGGGGTGAGCACGGTGGACGAGTCCGCGGGTGGGCAGGAGTTCGAGGCGCCGCAGCAGGACCAGGAGCGGAAGCTGAAGCCGAAGCAGGCGTCGACGGGGCGGTGGCGGCCCGGGCGCAGGGCGCGGTGGGGCGGCGCGGTCGCCGTGACGGTCCTGATAGCCGGCGGCGCGGTCGCGGCCGCCGCGCACCACGGCTTCGAGGAGCACGAGGACCGGGCCTCCGCCCACGCCGACGGCCGTGGCCACGGCCACACCCGGGCGGACCGCGCGGACGGTCACGACGGCGGGCACGACGGCGGGCACGACGGCGGTCACGAGGGCGGCAGGAACGACAGCGACCGGCGCGCCGACGACGCCGGACCGCACCTGGCACCCGCGCCGCTGCCGTCGCTGGACGCGGCGGACGCCGTGGTCAAGGCGTCCTCCGCGGTGCCCGGCGGCAAGGTCGAGTCCCTGCACCCGGTGTCCGCCACTGGCGGCGGCCGGGCCTGGCAGGCGGTGGTCCTCGGCCCGGACGGCGTCCGGCACGCGGTCACCGTCGACGGCACCACCTTCGCGATCACCGCCAACACCGTCACCGGTGGCTGACGCCCCGTCACCCGGCGGCGCGGGACGGCCGCGCCGGGAAGGGAGCGCTCCGCTGTGAGCGACACCACGACGCACGCCGGCGCACCCGGGCTCCGGACCCGGCTCCCGAACGTCCCGGCGGCCGCGGGACCGAGCAAGGTGCCCGCGGTGACCGCCGTGTTCTGGGCGGTGAAGGTCCTCACCACCGGCATGGGCGAGACCACCTCCGACTACCTCGCCCGTACCCTCGGCCCCGTCCCGGCCGTGGCCGGCGCCGCCGTGCTGCTCGCGGCGGCGCTGGCCGCCCAGGCCAGGGCGGACCGCTACCGGCCCGCCGTCTACTGGGCGGCGGTGGTGATGGTCAGCGTCTTCGGCACCATGGCGGCCGACGTCGCCCACCTGGCCCTCGGCGTCCCGTACGCCCTCTCGGCCACCGCGTTCGCCCTCGCGCTCGCCGCGGTCTTCGGACTGTGGCACCGCCTGGAGGGCACCCTCGCCGTGGACACCGTCCGCGGCGGGCGCCGCGAGGTCCTCTACTGGGCGGCGGTGATGGCGACCTTCGCCCTCGGTACCGCCGTCGGCGACCTGACCGCGGCGACCCTCGGTTGGGGCTGTCTGCCCTCGGGCCTGCTGTTCGCCGCCCTGATCGCGGTACCGGCACTCGGCCACCGGGTACTGCGCCTGCCGCCGGTCCTCGCGTTCTGGTGGGCCTATGTGCTCACCCGCCCGCTCGGCGCCTGCTTCGCCGACTGGGCCGGTGTCGGCCGGGAGCGCGGCGGCCTCGGCCTCGGCACCGGCCCGGTCAGCCTGGTACTCGCCGCCGTGATCGCCGCGGCCGTCCTGTGGCTCGCCACCGGCTCCCGCCGCCCGGCCCGCGCGAACGCCTGACCGGCCGCGCCCGTCCGCCCCGGTCGGGCGGGCACCTTCCCCGGAGCGCCCGCCCGACCGGTCCCCACGCCGTTCCGCACCCGCCCCGCCCGGGAGGCGTGTGGTGTTGGGCCGATGGGATGGCGGACCCCGGCTGTTCGGTGTGCCGCGTCGTCGCGGGAGCGGTCCCGGCGGTGCGCGGGCTAGGTTCTGCTGCGTGACCGGAAACGACGCGGTCCTGGCGTTGATGGTCATCACAGCGCTGGGTTTCGACTTCACCAACGGCTTCCACGACACCGGCAACGCCATGGCGACCTCGATCGTCACCGGGGCCCTGCCGCCACGCGTCGCGGTCGCGGTCTCGGCGGTGCTGAACCTGGTCGGCGCCTTCCTGTCGACCGCCGTGGCGGCGACCATCGCCAACGGCCTGGTCTCCAGCGGCGCGGTGACCCTGACCGTGGTCTGCGCCGGCCTGACCGGCAGCATCCTGTGGAACCTGACCACCTGGTACCTCGGGATCCCCTCCAGTTCCTCGCACGCGCTGATCGGCGGGGTGATCGGGGCGACGGTGGCGGCGGCCGGCACCTCGGCCGTCAAGTGGCAGGGCCTGGTCTCCAAGGTGATCGTCCCGGCGGCACTGTCGCCGTTCATCGCGGGCGGGGTCGCCGTGGTCGGCACCCTGCTGGTCCGCCGCATCACCCGGGAGGTGTCCGAACGCCCGCGCGAGCACGGGTTCCGGCTGGGCCAGATCGGCTCGGCCTCCATGGTGTCGCTCGCCCACGGCACCAACGACGCGCAGAAGACCATGGGCGTCATCACCCTCGCCCTGATCGCCAACGGGAACCTGGCGGCCGGGGCGCAGGCCCCGGACTGGGTGATCCTCTCCTGCGCGCTGGCGATCGCCCTGGGCACCTACGCCGGCGGCTGGCGGGTGATCCGCGCCCTGGGCAAGGGACTGGTGGAGATCGCACCGGCCCAGGGGATGGCCGCCGAGTCGGCCTCGGCGGCCGTGATCCTCTGCTCCACCGACTTCGGCTACTCGCTCTCCACCACGCACGTGGCCACCGGATCGATCCTGGGCTCCGGCGTCGGGTGGAAGGGCGCCGAGGTGCGCTGGCAGCTCGCCCGCCGGATGGTGACGGCCTGGCTGTTCACCCTGCCGGCCGCCGCACTGGTCGGCGCGCTGGCCTACTGGACCGCGAACGGGATCGGCGGGACGGCCGGCGTGGTGGTGGTGTTCGTGGTGCTGGTGCTGGCATCGGTCGCCTTCTTCGTCGCCTCCCGCTACCCGGCCGTGACACCCGAGAACGTCAACGCCGAGTGGACGGGATCGGTCGCGCCGGCGCCCGTCGTGGCGAAGGACGGGGCGGTCTCGTGAACTCCTGGATCAACCTGGACGCGCTGTGGAAGATCGTCGTGGTGGGTCTGCTCACCGGCGCCGGCCTGCCCGCGCTGTTCGCCCTCGGCCTGCGCCTGCTCAACCCGCCCGGCCCGGTCGCCCCGCCCGGCCCGTCCGGTCCCACCGGCGAACCGGCCACCTACCGCCCCACCGCCGGGCCGGTCGGCTACGCCCTGGCGGTCCTGAGCTTCGCGGTGGTCCTCGCCTCGATCGGCTGGGGCATCTCCGTCATCGTCGGCCACAGCTGAGAGCCGGGGGTCGGGAGGCGCGGGCCGGGAGCCGGGAGGCGCGGGGCAGGACTCTCTGGAATCCTGGCAGTGAGGCGCTTGCCGTACACGCCGAGGAGCCGACATGTCGGGACAGTTCGAGACGAGCGTAGAGGTGGACCGCCCGGTGGAGGAGGTCTTCGCCTATCTCGCCGACGGCCGCCACGACCCCGAGTTCAGTCCCCGGGTGCTGGAGATCGCGAAGACCCCGGACGGCCCGACCGCCGTCGGGACGGTCTTCCGCAGCACCGTGAAGGACGCCGGGATGAAGACCTCCCGCCGGTTCCGCATCACCGGCCTGGAGGCTCCGCACACGGTCCGCTGGAGCGAGGAGAGCAAGAACCTGATCACCGCCGAGGGCGGCTACGACCTGAAGGCGCTGCCGGACGGCCGTACCCGGGTCCGGATCTTCAACACGCTGGAGGGCCACGGACTCGGCAAGGTCCTGGCCGGCCCGGCGCTCCACGCGGCCCGCAAGGACGCCCCCGACTTCGGTCGCCGGATCAAGGCCGCGATCGAGGGGTCCTGACCTCGGCGGTGCGACCCGCCGCCCTCGGCGGTGCCGATGCCCGGCGCCGGTGGTGGGCCGACGGCCGGGCAGCCGGTCGAACCGCGTTCCGGCGCGGTACCGGCGGGCCGCGGCCCGCTCCGCCGCAGCAGCCGAGGAGACTCCGATGGACCTTCATCTCGAGGGCAAGGTCGCCGTCGTCACAGGGGCCAGCAAGGGGATCGGTCTCGCCGTGACGCGGGCACTCGCCGCCGAGGGTGTGCACGTGGTCGCCGTGGCGCGGAGCACCACGGGAGCACTGACGGACCTCGCGCCGCAGGTGCATCCGGTGTCGGCCGACCTCACCACCGCGGACGGCCCCGCCTCCGCGGTCGAGGAGGCGGTCTCCGTGTTCGGTGGACTGGACATTCTCGTCAACAACGTCGGCGCGGTACGCCCGCGTCCGGCCGGCTTCCTGTCCGTCACCGACGACGACTGGATCCAGGGGCTGACGATCAACCTCCTCGCCGCCGTCCGCACCACCCGAGCGGCCCTGCCCCACCTGATCGAACGCGGCAACGCGTCGATCGTGACCGTGAGTTCGGTCAACGCGTTCCTGCCGGACCCGACGATCATCGAGTACTGCGCGGCCAAGGCGGCGCTCACCAACTTCTGCAAGGCCCTGTCCAAGGAGGTCGGTCCGCGCGGGGTGCGGGTCAACACGGTCAGTCCCGGGCCGGTGTCCACATCACTGTGGCTCGGCGACGACGGCGTCGCCGCGACGGTCGCGAAGGCGACCGGCGGGGACCCGGAGGACATCGCCCGGACCGCGGCCGCGCAGTCCGCGACCGGCCGGTTCAGCCTCCCGCAGGAGGTCGCCGACCTCGTCGTACTGCTGGCCGGGGACCGGACCGGCAATGTCACCGGGAGCGACTTCGTCATCGACGGCGGCCTCGTCCAGACGACCTGAGCCCCCGTCGGGCCGCGAGCCTCCGTCGGGCCGCGAGGATCCGGCAGGTCCGAGGCATCCGGGTTCGGCCCGGATGCGTCCGGTGCGCTCCGGGCCGCCGGGTGGGTGCGCCGCCGGTCAGAAGATGGACCAGCCGGTGAGGGTGGTGAGGGTGTCGAGCGCGGTGATGCCCGCGATCGAGTTGCCGTGGCTGTCGAGGGCCGGCCCCCAGGTGCAGAGCGTTCCGCGTCCGGGGATGACGGCGAGGATGCCCCCGCCGATGCCGCTCTTGGCGGGCAGGCCGACGCGGTGGGCGAACTCGCCGGCGGCGTCGTAGGTGCCGCCGATCAGCATGACGGCGTTGATGCGCTTGGCTTCGCTGCGGGTGAGCAGCCGGGTGCCGTCGGCCCGCAGGCCGTGCCGGGCGAGGAATCCCGCGGCGAGGGCGAGGTCCTGGCAGCTCATGGTGAGAGCGCACTGCCAGAAGTAGTGGTCGAGGACGTCCGGGACGGGGTTGTCGAGGCGGCCGTGGTCGGCCAGCAGGTGGGCGAGGGCCGCGTTGCGGTGCCCGTGGTGGCTCTCGCTCCAGGCGACCTGGGCGTCGAAGTCGATGTGGGGGTTGCCGCTCTCGGTGCGGAGGAACTCGCGCAGGGTGCCCCGGGAGTCCCCGGTGAGGGTGAGCAGCCGGTCGGTGATCACCAGCGCGCCGGCGTTGACGAAGGGGTTGCGCGGGATCGCGTTCTCACGTTCCAGCTGGGCGAGGGAGTTGAAGGGCGACCCGGAGGGCTCCTTCCCCACCCGGGCCCACAGCGAGTCGCCGTCGGCGGCCAGCACCAGGGCGAGGGTGAACACCTTGGAGATGGACTGGATGGAGAACGGGACCTGCCAGTCCCCGGTGCCGCGCGGCGGTTTGCGGGTGGCGGTGTCCACGACGGCGAGGCCGAACCGGTGGGGGTCGACGGCGGCGAGGGCCGGGATGTACTGGGCGACGGTTCCCTCGGCCAGGACGGGGTGGACGGCGTCGTCGATGCGTTCGAACAGGTTCTTGTAGTCCATGCCGGTCCCCCTCCGCGGGCAGGACGCCGTTGTCCGGCCCGGAATTCAGCATGCGCCGGGGCGCTCGCGGGGGGAAGAGTGCGATGGCGGATCCCCTCGCCCGGACCCCCAACACCCCCGTTCCTGCGGCGCCCCCTCGGACGGCTTGTGCAGCGGCGCGCCGTCCAGCAGGACCGGCCGCCGCACCCCGGCCGCCGCACCCCGGCGGCCTCGGCCCGGGCCGAGGCCGGCTGTCGGTGGTGGGGGCCGCCCCCACAGTCCGCACCACATGGGGGATTCCAGGGCTTGGACATGCTCGCCGGGGCGTACCGCCGGCAGGGGGCGGCTCCGGCGGGGCGCGGGCGTGCGGGGGACGGTTCCGTGCCCCCGTGTGCTGCACGGGACCGGGGTCGGTGTGCGCGGCGGCGCGAGTGCCTGGGTATCGGGAAGGCGGTACCGGCCGGTCCAGGGGAGGGCCCATGAGTGAGCAGGACGCACCGCCGATCTCGATCTTCTACCGCCGGGACGGGCTCGACCCGGGTCCGGCGCTGGGGGAGGCCCAGCGCGAGGACCCGGTGCGGCGGGTGAGGGACTTCTGGCTGCACCGGACCGGTGAGTACTGGCTCGTCACCCGGCACGCCGACGTGCGGCGGGTGCTGGCCGACCAGGAGACCTTCGCGATGTACGACGCGCAGCGCGCGCCGATCCTGCCGAACGAGCTCCTCAACATGGACCCGCCGGAGCACACCCGGCTGCGCCGCGTCCTGACGCCGGAGTTCACCGGGAAGCGGATCCGCGCCCTGGAGCCGATGATCCGCGCCCGGACCGGCGAGCTGATCGACGCCATGGAGGCGCGCGGCCCCGCGGCGGACCTGATGGCGGACTTCGCCCTGCCGCTGCCGCTCGGGGTGATCTGCGCGCTGCTCGGCGTTCCCGATCCCGACCAGGGGGAGTTCCACCGCTGGTCGCGGACCACGCTGGACCTCGGGCTGCCGATGGAGGAGCGGCTCGCGGCCGGCCGGGAGTCGCACGCCTACACGGCCGCGCTGGTGGCGGAGAAGCGGCGCAGCCCGGACGACGGAATGATCGGCATGCTCGTGCGGGAGCACGGCGACGCGGTGTCGGACGCTGAACTGGTCGGTGTCTGCGAGCTGTTGCTGCTCGCCGGGCACGTCACGGTGTCCAACACGATCGGCCTGGCCGTGCTCGCCCTGCTGGCGCGCCCGGAACAGGCCGCCCGGTTGCGCGAGGCCGACGAGGCGGATCCGGTGATCGACGGCGCCGTGGAGGAGCTGCTGCGGTACCTGTCCGTGTCCAGCACCGCGCTGGCCCGGACCGCGCGGTACGACACCGAGATCGGCGGTGTGCCGATCAAGGCCGGTGACCAGGTCGTCTGCCAACTGCCGGTGGCCAACCGCGACCCGGAGCTCGGCGCCGGGACGGACCGCCTCGACATCGGGCGCAAACCCCTGTCGCACCTGGCCTTCGGGCACGGCCCGCACCACTGCCTGGGCGCGCCGCTGGCCCGCGCCGAGCTGCGGATCGCGCTGCCCGCGCTGCTGCGGCGGCTGCCCGGTCTTGCGCTCGCGTGTCCCGCCGAGGAGGTGTCCTACCGGGTGAACAACGAGGTCTACGGTCTCCACGCACTGCCGGTCACCTGGTGACCGGTGACGTCGACCGGCTCGTTCTGCGGCCTGCTCCCGGTCGGGCAGGCCGCAGAACGATCTTACCGACCTGCCGTGAGATGTACCGGCTGGACGATGCCAGGAACGAGCTGAGGGCCGTGGCCGTGGCCGAGGCGGTACCGGCGGTCCGGAACGGCGGTGGGTGCTTCCCGTGTGCGGCGGGCCGGGAGCGGGTCCGCCGTGGCGATTGTCAGCCGGTGGTGCGGTGTTCGGGGCTCTGGCCGTCGGGCGGGCAGTCCCAGGAGGTGAGGTACTCGGCGGTGGGGGTGCCGACGCCGGTGACGTTGTCGTAGCCGCGGTCGGCGATGAGGGAGGTGTCGTGGCCCATGGTGCGCAGCGAGGTGGTGGTGCCGTCGTCGGCGTTGACGCTGTTGGTGTAGTCGACGCGGACCTGGGCGAGTTCGGTGCCGGGGCCGAAGGGGTGGTCGGTGACGTCGTGGTAGGCGCCGGTGCCGTAGCGGTGGTAGATGGCGGGGTTGGCGAAGCCGATCGGGGAGCCCTTGGCCTGCTGGGCCAGGGCCTGGAGGGCGGCGATGACGGGGCAGGCCAGGCTGGTGCCGCCGATGCGGTACTCGCCGTAGCGGACGGTGCCGTCGGGGAAGGTCTGGCTCTGGCCGACGAGGAAGCCGGTGTTGGAGTCGGCGACGGCGGCGATGTCGGGGACGACCCGGTGGCGGCCGCCGTTGGCCCCGGACAGTGCGGGCGGGACGACGTCGCGCTGGTAGTGCGGCTGCGGGAAGCGGGCGCTGGTGCCTCCGCCGGCGCCGCCGGTGAAGCCGCCCGGCAGGTCCGTCCAGGACGTGCCGTCGGCCGACAGGACGGACTTCAGCGTGCCCCAGCCCGTTTCGAAGCGGTACCCGTTCGAGGCGTCCAGTGCGAGCGAGGTGCCGCCGACCGCCGTGACCCAGGGCAGGGAGGCGGGCATGTCGGTCTGCTTGGTGCCGGTGTTCTCCAACTGGTCGCCGTCGTCGCCGCTGGAGAAGTAGAAGCCGATGCCGGTGACGGCGCCGCGCTTGAACAGGTGCTGGTAGACGCGGTCGAAGGCCGGGTCGGAGGCGTTCTCGGGCTCGCCCCAGGAGTTGGAGACGATGTCGCCGAGGTGCTGGTCGACGACGCGGTCCAGGGCGTCGACGAGGTCCTGGTCGTAGCAGGAGGCGGCGCCGACGTAGGAGATGTCCGCGTCGGGCGCGACGGCGTGCACCGCTTCGATGTCGAGGGTCTGCTCGCCGTACCAGCCGGAGGCGTCGCAGCCGCCCGGGTCGACGTCCGGCGGGGCGGTGTGCGTCCACACCGCCGGGTCGTAGCGCAGCAGTTGGTTCTTGCCGTAGGGGGCGTCACCGTGCTCGGCGGCGTAGCGCGCGGTGTCGTCGCCGATGGTGGGCGAGTCGTAGGCGTCCACGACGGCGACGGTCGCGCCGCGGCCGGTGAGCCCGGTCGCGGCCGCGCCGTAGGCGGTGCGCAGCTGGGCGCCGTTGAAGCCCTGGATCACGTACGGCCGGACCTCGCCGTACGCCGGGGGCGTGCCGGTGGCCGGTGTCGAGCCGAAGTGGTCGGAGAACGGCGGGGAGTTGACGAAGGCGTTGCCGGGGCCGGGCAGGATGTCCCTGGGCGTCGGCCGGCCGGGCCTGACCCTGCTGGGGGCGGTGTTGAGCCCGGTGACGCTGAGCACGTCGTGCGCGAGGTGCGCGGGTACGGTGACGTCCCCCGCGGGCGCCCGGTAGGTCCGCTCGTCCTTGCGGTAGGTGTGCAGCTCGGTGCCGAAGGCCCGCTCCGCGTCGGCGACGGCGCCGTCGGCGGTGAGGTAGTGGCCGTTGGAGGCGGTCACCCGCAGCCCGGACGAGTCCAGCCAGCCGCGTACCTTGGTGCTCTGCTCCTCGCTGCTGCCGAACCGTTCCGCCAGCTGTTCCGGGCTGAGGAAGTGCCCGTACTGCTCGGAGGCGGGGTCGGAGACCTGCCGGGCGAGGTCGTCCAGGCCGTTGTGGTCGCGACCGGTGAGGTAGACCCGCACCGTGACCGGTGCGTCGGCGCGCTCCCTGCCCTGGTCGGCGGTGGACCGGGCCCAGTCCGGTGCCGTGTCCGGCACCACCGCCCGGTCCCGCGGCGCGGGAGTGTCCGCCGCTGCCGGGGCGACGGACAGGGCGGCTGCCACCAGGGGCAGTACGGCCGCGGCGGCCAGACCTGCTCTCGAACGCGACGACGGGATGCGCATGCAGCAGCAACCTTCCTGCCGGGGGAGTGGGGACGAGTGGCCGGAGCGGGGCCCGACGAGTGCTGACGCGGGGACATCGGACACATCCCGGCGACAGGGCCCGACCTTAGGGCTGTCCCACCTCGTGTCCCGTGCACATCTCGTTGACGCACCGTCGGCTTCACCCACCCAGCGGCTGGACCCGTCCCGGTCGCAGCCGCCACCCGGGCGGCGAGGTCGGCGAGCGCCCGGTCGGACGCTGCCGCCGTGGTCTCTCCGTGGGCGGTGACCGTGAGGGTGCGGCTGCCGCGGTAGCGCGCGAGAGGCGGTCGCGCGCCGCGAGGCCTCTGTCCCGGCGTTCCGCGTCACCGGTGGTACGTGATTGATACATGACCGCGTGCTTGCGGAAGCCGGGTGACGACCGGCTCGAAGCAGCCGTCCCGGAGTCTGTGGACACACCCCGGGTGGCGTCCGTGCCACCGGGGCTCCGTGTTCCTCTGCTCCGGGAGGCAGCTGCCGTGTCCGCCGTGACGAAATGCGAAGACGACGATCCCCGTACCGTGCCGGGTCGGCGCCCGGTCCCCCGCCGCGGGGTGTTGTGGCTGCTGGCCGCGGTGCTGGTCGCGGGCGCCGGCGGTGGCGTGGCGGCGAACCTGCCCGAGGGGCCCGCGGCCGGCGGCGCCGGGAAAGGAGGCGTCCGGGTCGAGGGGCCGCCGACGCTGCCGGCTCCTGCGTCCGTCGTCGAGCTCGGTCTGCCGTGGCCGGAGGAGGGGCAGTCGGCAGTCGCCGTGACGAAGGTCGGCGTCCTGGGGGTGAACGGGCCGCAGCAGCCGGTGCCGATCGCGAGTGTCACCAAGGTGATGACGGCGTACGTCGTGCTGCGGGACCACCCGCTCCGGGACGGCGAGGACGGACCGACGATCACGGTGGACGCGCAGGCGGCGGCCGAGTCGGCGTCGACCAGCGAGTCGACGGCTCCCGTGGTCGAGGGCCAGCGGCTCACCCAGCGCAAGCTGCTGGAGGTGATGCTGCTCCCGTCCGCGAACAACGTGGCCCGGCTGCTGGCCCGTTGGGACGCGGGCAGCGAGGAGGCGTTCGTGCAGCGGATGAACACGGAGGCGGCCCGGCTGGGGATGCCGGCGACGACCTACACCGGGGCCAGCGGGATCGAACCCACGACCGTGTCCACGGCCGCCGACCAGCTGGTGCTGGCCCGCGAGGCGATGAAGGACCCTGCGCTGCGTGCCACCGTGGCTCTGCGCAGCACCGTGCTGCCGGGCCGCGCGGCGCCGTTGCGCAACACCAACACGCTGCTCGACCGTCCCGGGGTGGTGGGGCTGAAGACCGGTTCGAGCACACCGGCGGGCGGCAACCTGATGTGGGCCCTGGAGGTGCCGGAGGGCGGGGCCGGGACGGGACGGCGGCTCGTGCTCGGTGTGGTGCTGGGCCAGCGCGCCGGTACGACGCCCACCGAGGGCATGCGGGCGGCGTTGGAGAACAGCGGTCGGCTCGTCGACGCGTTGCGGGACAGGCTGCCGCAGGTCCTGCCGACCCTCGACGGCGGTCGTCGGGAGTGGGCGTGAACGCGGACCCGGGCACGGTCCCGCCGCCCCCTGTCGTGGTCCCTGTCCCCGTTCCGACCCCCGTCGCGCACCGTCCGGCCCGCCGCGGCACGGGACGGCGAGGCACGGGGCGGCGAGGGCGGTACGGGCCGCGCGGTTGGCCGGTCGCCGTGGCCGCACTGCTCTGCACCGCCCCGATGGCCCTGAGCTCCTACCTGCCGAACGCCGTCGGCAACCTCGGCAGCCTCTGCCAGACGGTGCTGCCCTGGTCGGGCCTGGGCGTCCTGCTGCTGCTGTGCTGCGCGGCGGTGCGCCGTTCGGTCCTGGCGACGGTCGCCGTGCTGGTCCCCGCCCTGGTGTGGACCGTCCTGTTCGGGCCCGCTCTCGTCGACAAGAGGTCCGGCGGCGGCGACCTCACGGTGGTGAGCCACAACGTGAACGAGCAGAACGCTGATCCTGGCCGCACCGCCCGCGCGCTGGCGGCCTCGGGCGCCGACGTCCTCGCGGTGGAGGAGCTGGCGAGCCGGGCGCAGGAGACGTTCCGCCGCGAGCTGGCGGCAGCCTACCCCTACTCCCAGGTCTTGGGAGGTGTCGGGGTGTGGAGCAGATACCCCCTGGAGGAGGTGGAGCCGGTGGAGATCATGCCCTGGACCAGGGCGCTGCGCGCCACGGTCCGGACGCCTAAGGGGCCGGTGGCGCTCTACGCGGCGCACCTCGCCTCCGTCCGGGTCCACCCGGCCACCGGCTTCGCCACGGCCCGCCGCAACGAGGCGGCGGCCAGGCTGGCCGAGGCCGTCCGGGCGGAGCGGCTCGCACGGATCGTGGTCCTGGGGGACTTCAACGGTTCGGTCGACGACTCCGCGCTGCGCGGGCTCACGGGGTCGCTGCGGTCGGCGCAACGGGAGGCCGGCGACGGCTTCGGATTCACCTGGCCCGCCTCGTTCCCGGTGGTCCGGATCGACCAGATCCTGGTGTCCGGCATCACACCGCGTGCGGCGTGGACACTGCCCGCGACCGGCAGCGACCACCTGCCGGTCGCGGCGTCCCTGCGGCTCTGACCGGCCCGTGCGCCACCGTCGGGCCCGTCTTCGAACCCGCGCCTACGGCACCGGGCCCGCCGCAGCCCCGCCGCCCGTACGGCTACGATCGACTACCCGCGGGCCCGGACGAGTGCAGCTCCCCGGGCGAACACATTCGGAGAACCCTTGTCCGCCATTCGTGTGCCTGAACCGGTCGGCGTGCTGCTCGTCGAGGACGACGCGGTCATCCGCCGCTCGGTGCAGCTGGCCCTGGAACGCTACGGCTACGAGGTCGACGTCACCGGGGACGGGCTCGACGGCCTGGAGGCGTTCCGGGCCGGGGCGCACGACGTGCTGATCCTGGACGTGATGCTCCCGGGCCTCGACGGCATCAGCCTGTGCCGACGGATCCGCGAGGAGAGCCTCACCCCTGTGCTGATGATGTCCGCCCGGGGCGACGCCCTCGACGTCGTGGCCGGGCTGGAGGCCGGCGCCGACGACTACGTGGTCAAACCGGTGGACATCCCCGTCCTCGTCGCCCGCATCCGCTCCCTGCTGCGCCGCGCCACCTTCCACCGGGCTCCCGCCCCGGAGCCCGCCCCGGACGGACGGGCCACGGACGTGTCGGACCTGCCGACCGGACCGGCCGCGTCCCCGGAGTCGCCGACGGCCCCCTCCTCACCGGACCTCCTCGTCTTCGGCGGCCTGACCGTCGACCTGCGCGGCCTGGAGGTGCACCTGGACGGGCGGCCGGTCCCGCTGACGCCCACCGAACTGCGCCTGCTGCTGGCCTTCGCCGAGAACCCGGGCGCGGTCCTGGACCGCCGCCGTCTGCTGCGCGACGTCTGGGACTACGGCTGGGAGGGCGACACCCGGGTCGTCGACCTGTGCGTGGTGCGGCTGCGCAAGAAGATCGGGGCGGACCGGATCGAGACCGTCCGGGGCTTCGGCTACAAACTCGTGCGGGGCTGAGCGGATGGCCACGCGACTGTTCGACCCGCGGTCCCTGCGCTGGAAGGTCGCGGCCCTGGTCGCACTGGCCTGCTGCGCGGTCGCCGCTGTGATCGGGGTGCTCGTCCACCGGGCGGCGGACCGCAGCGCTGAGCGGGCCGGGCGCGAACTGGCGGCCGCGCAGGTGGCCGCGGCGCAGAAGGAGTTCTCGCTCACGGGCCGTCGTCCGGCCTTCGCGGACCTGCGGACCACGGCGGATCTGCCGGCACCGCTGGCGCAGGCCGTGGCCGACCTGCGGACGCCCGGAGCGCACGCGCTCTGGTACGACGTCAAGGCGCCCAACTGGTACTGGCTCTGGGCGGCGGCCCCGGTCGGCGAGGACCAGGTGATCGTCGTACGGACCGACATGAGTGCGCAGGTACGCAGTCTCCAACTGCTGGACCGCAGCATGGTCACCGCGGCACTCGCCGCGCTGCTGGTCGTCGTGCCCGTGGCCGCTCTCGTGGCGGAGCGGACGAACCGGCGGCTGAGCCGCGGTTCCCGTGCCGCCCGGCGGATCGCGGACGGGGACCTCGACGCCCGGATCGGCAGGCAGGGCCGGGCCCGGGACGAGATCACCGAGATCTCGGCGGCGGTGGACGCGATGGCTGCCGCGCTCCAGGCGCGGCTGGCCGCGGAGAAGCGCTTCACCGCCGATGTCGCCCACGAGCTGCGCACGCCGTTGATGGGCCTGGTCACGGCGGCGGGGCTGCTCCCGGAGGACGACGAGGCGGCGGTCCTGGTCCGCACCCAGGTGCTCGCCCTGCGGGTCCTGGTCGAGGACCTGCTGGAGGTCTCGCGCCTGGATGCCGGTGCCGAGCGGGCCCGGGTCGACGAGGTTCCGCTCGGCGAACTCGTCGCCCACGCGGCAGCGCAGGCCGGCGGCGAGACCCGGCTGCGGACGGAGGCCCCCGCCGTCGTCCCGACCGACCCGCGCCGGGTGGAGCGCATCGTCACCAACCTCGTGGCCAACGCCCACCGGCACGGCGCGCCGCCCGTCGAAGTCACCGTCACCGGTGCCCGGATCACGGTGCGCGACCACGGTCCCGGCTTCCCGGACGACCTCCTCGCCGACGGGCCGCAGCGCTTCCGCACCGGCGCGGCCGAACGCGGCCGGGGCCACGGACTGGGCCTCACCATCGCCGTCGGCCAGGCCGCGGTGCTCGGCGCCGATCTGACCTTGACGAACGCCCCGGACGGCGGCGCCCTCGCCACCCTCGCCCTGCCGCGTCCACCCGGCCCGACCCACCCCGAGGACGCCTGAACCCACCGTCCGGCAGCCGGTGCGGTGACCGTGAGCCCGCCGCGTCCGCGAGCCGCAGTCAGATGACTGATGTCCGCCGGGCCAGGGGTCGGCGAGAGTCATGGGCACCGGGCAGGACGAGGCCCCCGCAACGAGGCGGCGGCCAGGCTGGCCGAGGAGGGCGCGCGGTGCGCGTCGTCGGCCTGCTGTCCGCCGTTCCGCCGGGGACGCGCGGCCGTGGCCCCGGGCGTTCGGATGCGAGATGGGTTCGCCGTCGTGGCCGCCGTCGCTCTCGGTCGGCGGCTGCGCATCGGGGTCCGGAGACCGAGGGGCACCGCGTGTGGGCCTCGACGTACCGTCCCCGGCCGTCGGCCGGGTCCCGGTGCTCGCGGACGGCCGGATCCCCGAACTGCCGCTGGACGCCTATGTCCTCGATCCGCAGGGGCACAGCACGCTGCTGCGGTCGCCGGCGCTGCTGACCAGTGAGTGCATGGCCGGAGCGGGCCATCCGATGCCACCAGCGGCAGCAAGCGGACCGGCCCCCGCGGATCCCGGTCGCAACGACCGGCGTTACGGCATCGTCGACCCGGCCGGAGCGGCGGTCAACGGCTACCACCCGCCCCCGCAGGCGTCGCAGGAGCACCCTCCGCTGAGCCCGCAGCAGTTGGAAGCCCTGGCGGGGACACCGGACGGCGGGCCGGGCCCCGGCGGCGCCCCGGCGATCGGCCACCACGGTGCGGCGGCCGTCCGGATCACCGGAACGCGGGACTGTCCGTCGACAACCGGCGAAGTCGTGCAGGCGATCGCCGGGGCCGACATCGGGTGCAAGCAGGAGACCGGCCTGGTGGCCGTCTGGTACGCGGTCGAGTCCGCCTATCAGCAGGAGCTGATACAGAAGAACAAGAAGGCCCTCGACGATCTCCTCGGCAGGCGAGCCGACCAGCTGAAGAAGGCGCGGGACGTGCTGGCGGGCCGTCAGCTCTCATCCACTGTCGTCAGGGGTGGTCGGGGCACCCCGGGGACGGAGCGTGCAGCCACACACTCCTCCGGTCGAGTACGTCCTCGTCGGCGACTCCCGGCTCCGACCGACGTCCGGCTCCGACGCCCAGCTCCGACGTCCGGCTCCGACGCCCAGCTCCGACGCCCAGCTCCGACGCCCGACTCCGACCTCACGGCTCCGACAGCCGCTCGGAGCCCTCGGTGTCCGGCGTGGGGTACCGCTCATTCGCCCGGCCCGGGAGGGTGGAAGCACGCCGTGATGGTCTTGCCGTCGGCGTGCGGGTGGGTCTGCCAGTGGTCGGCCATGGCCGCCACCAGCGTCAGGCCCCTCCCGCCGGTCGCCTCGGGGTCCGCGTCCTGGGGCTGCGGGAGTGCGGGGTTGTGGTCGTGGACGCTCAGGCGCAGGCACCGGCCGTCCCAGGTGAGCACCAGCTCCGCGTCGCTTCGTGCGTGGATGTGCGCGTTCGTCAGCAGCTCGGACACCGCCAGCACGACCGCGTCCGCCACGGGTGTGTCACGGCCCCAGCCCAGGGTTCGCAGGTGCTTGCGCGCCCAGGCCCGGCCGTCGCTCACGGGTGCCGAGAGCGGTAGCCGTCGGGCCCATCCCACTGCTCCGAGTCTGGTCATGCCGACCCGTTCCTCCCTTCCCGCGTCCACCCGGGCGCTCCTTCGTCCGGCGCGATCGGCCCGTCCGACGGGCGCCTCATTCGTAGTAGCGCCGTTCCTCGACGACCTCGTCCGGTCCGACCCGACCTCCGTGGCGCCGGCGGCGGAGGACCGTCGCGTTGACGAGCAGGCCGAGCAGCCCGGCGACCAGCAGGATCCAGCCCACCATGTGCAGGTTCACGCCCGACGGCTCCCAGTCCACGGCGAAGGCCAGTACGGCGCCCAGCGCGGCCAGCAGGACGCAGCCTCCGATACCCACGGGATCACTTCCCTTCTCGTCCGGTCGTGGCTCGGGTGCCCCCGATCAGGGAAATGACACGGTCCTGCAGCGATTTCCTCTGTTCGCCGGTCCGGCCTTCCGGCCGGGACGGCTCCGCGCAAAAGCAGAGGTGTCCGTAGGGGCGGCATCCTATGATCATCCCGGCTCAACAGATCCCCGAACCGCGGTGGTCGAGCCGTACCGGACGGAGTCGTCCTTGACAGTCGGCAAGACCCGCAGGAACACCAAGGCCACGGTGACGACGGCCAAGGTGACGACGGCCGCACTGGCTGCTGCCGGACTCGGCGGAGTCACGTGGGTGATGACCGTCGCTCGTACGGAACAGGCCGAACCGCCGGCCGCATGCGTGGCTGCCCGGCCAACAGACCCGCCCGGCTACGCGGCCCTGTGCGCAGCGCTCAACCGACCCGACCTGCCTGCTCTGCTCGGCACGCCGAAGGACCGCGTTTCCATCGCTCAGCCCGCGCCGTTCGCCCTCGGCACCGCCATGGCGGAGGTACGCCTCGGCACCTATGTCGTCGCCCTGACCGAGAGCTCCACCACGATCGAGGAGATAGCCGGCACGCCTCGCTACCTGCCCCACTCGGTCACCCTTCTGGACCACCCGGCCCAGACCTACAGCACAGACGCCATGACCTTCGGGTCCGACGCCCGGGGGAAGGCCGGCTTCGGCATCGGCTCCCGCGTCGAGCACCTCATCGCCGCACAGGACCACGGGATCCCTGGCGGCCGGACCTTCGAGATCGCTGTCTTCCGGAACGACGGCCGGCCCGTCGACGACGCCACCGTTCGCCACGTTGCCGAAGCCGTGCTCCCCACCCTCCCGGGTTGGTCCGTCACACCCCCGACCTCACCCGGTAACTGACTTCCTGCGGTCCGGGTGTCCTGGCCTGCCATGAGCTCGACCCTGTCGAGGAGCTTGGAGCTGCCGACCGACGTCCTCGACAACCTCGACCTCACCAGCATCACCACCAACACACTCCACCCGGACCTCGCTCCGGGCGACCAGCCGCCCGCGATCGCCGGGACCGTCCTCTTCCAGAGCCACGTCCACGAGACCGGCACCGACCTGCCGGGCTTCGACAGCCTCGGCCAACGCCGGTGGTGGCGTCGGCTCGGCACCACCTACATCCAAGGCACACCGCCCCCTGCCGAAGCACTCACCCGCAGCTCACAGACCTGGCCCCCCACCCTCACTGCAGGCATCGTCCGCCGCCGGGAGCCCCACCTCCAACTCGCCGGCCACACCAGTGCCGTCAAGGCGGTGGCAGCCTTCGTCGCACTCGACGGCACCCCCCGCCTCGCCACCGCCTACAGTGACAGGACCGTGCGGATCTGGAACCCGCGCACGAGAACCGCACACAAACTGCCCCTGCCGGAACATGTCGACGCACTCGTGGAGTACCAAGGTCTGCTCGTCGCAGGAACCGATTCGGGCTACCTCGTTGTCGACATCTCGTCCGTACCCACCGACGCAGCATGACCGCCAGGACGGGCCCCATCTAAGTCGGGTAGCCGGGTCACGTTGCCGTGACCCGGGTACCCGACCAAGTAGACAGTCCGTCAGCGCATCCGCTCCAGCTTGAGCAGGCCGGGCACCGCCAGCAGCGAGAGCAGCAGCAGGAAGAGCCAGGGCAGGGCGGGGCCGCGGCTGAGCAGCAGGGTGAGCAGGCCGGGGGCGACCGCCTGGCCGAGGTTCCAGGAGAGCTGGTAGACGGCGAGGTAGCGGCCGCGCAGTGCCGGGTCGGCGAAGGCGACGCTGAGCTCCTCGCGGAACGGGGTGGCCATGGTCTCGGCGAGGTTGTAGACGAACATCGCGGCGTATAGCCCGGTGACGACAGCCCAGCCGGGGGTGGCGGCGACGGCGGCGAAGAGCGCGAAGGCCAGGGCGTTGACGAGCGAGGCGGCGGCGATCACCCGGGTTGCGCGGAACCGCTCCAGCCGCCCGGCCACCACGCTGCCGGTGAGTACCACCTGCAGCCCGTTGAGCACCAGCAGCGTGCCCGCCAGCCAGGCTTCGCGGTGCAGGCCCTCGGTGACGTAGACGGCGAGCAGCATGCTGAGGATCATCGAGCCGAAGACGAAGGTGAGGTTGACCGCCACCAGCAGCAGGTACCGGCGGTCGCGCAGCACCGTCAGGTAGCCGCCGGGTGCCGCGGCAGGCTCGGCAGCAGCAGGAGCGTCGGCAGCGGGGGCAGCCCCCGGCCGCCAGGTGGCGAGCAGTGCCGTCGCGACCACGTAGCTGGCCGCGTTGAGCACCACCAACAGCCGCAGTCCGCCGGTGCCGCCGTCGCCCACGAGGAGGGCGCCCAGCGCGCCGCCCAGGCCCATCCCGGTGTTGCGCAGCGTCTGCACCAGTGCGAACCAGCGGGTCCGCTCTCCCGAGGCGGCGGCGAGCACCACCAGGCCGGTGCTGGAGGTCCAGTACGCGACGTGGCCGATCTGGGCGAGCAGGCAGACCAGCACGATCTGCCAGAGCTGCCCGGCGAGCAGGTAGCCGCCGAACGCGACCGCGGACAGGGCGTTGCCGCCGGCCGCCACCACCCGGGCGCCGTACCGGTCAATCAGCGGGCCGACGCCGATCGCGGTGGGCAGGGCGAGCAGCCGCGCGGTGGTGACGGCAGCGCCGATCGCGGCGATTCCAAGGCCCGTACTGCGGGCGAAGTAGACCAGGGTGAAGGCGAGGACCAGTCCGGTGCCGAGGCTGTCGATGAGGTGGGCGCCGACCAGGCGGTTGCGGCCGGTGGTGGTCGGCAGGCCGAGGCGGTCGCGGAGCGGGGAGAGTGTTGCGGTGGTCATGGCACGAGCATTACTGGCATGATCATCGGCGGAAACGGATTCGATCCTGGTCGAATCCTCAGCTACCTGAACCCACCGGGAGCCCGCCGTGCTCGTCTGGGAGTTCTCCGCCCAGGACCTCGCCAGGACCAGGTTCGCCTGCTCGCCGCTCTCCGAGGTCGCCACCAGCGTCGAGGTGCTGAAGGAGCCGGGCCGACACGCCGTCCACCTGCCCTGGGTGCGGCAGGCCGGGCAGCGGCTGGCCGGCGTCGACTGGTCGCTGCTCTCCCAACTGGTCCGGCTGCCCACGGTGTACGTGCCGGACTTCCTCACCCCGGTCCCGGTCGACACCTCGCCCAGCATCGAACAGGCGGTGGCCGCGCTGGCCGCCACCGATCCGGCCGCGGTGCGCCGCGACCTCTCCCGGCTCACCGGTGAACTGCCGCCCCTGGTCGCCGAGCTGTACGGCGATCCGGAGGCCGGACTGGCCCGTCTGGCGGGCGAGGTCCTGGCGTACTGGGCGGCCGCGATCGCCCCGCACTGGCCGCGCATCCAGCGCCTCACCGAGGGCGAGATCCTGCGCCGGGCCCGCCAGATGTCGACCGGCGGCCCGGCCGCGCTCTTCGCCGACCTGCACCCGCAGGTGAGCTGGGAGCGCGACACGCTGAGGATCGGCCACCGGGTGGACGTGCAGCGGCGGTTGGACGGTGAACGCGGCCTGGTGCTGGCCCCCACCGTCTTCGCCTGGCCGGGTGTCTACTCGCAGCAGAACCCGCCCTGGCAACCCGGCCTGCTCTATCCGCCGCGCGGGGTGGCCACGCTCTGGGAGAACTCCGGCGCCGCCGTCCCGGACGGCCTGGCCCGGGTGATCGGCCGCACCCGTGCCCGGTTGCTGGCCGAGCTGGACAGCCCCGCCTCCACCGCCGAACTCGCCGCCCGGCTGGACCTGTCTGCGGCCAACGTGTCGCACCACCTCACCGCGCTGCGCGAGGCCGGCCTCGCCGCCCGCCACCGCACCGGCCGCACAGTCCTGTACGCCCGCACAGAAGCTGCCGAACTCCTCCTGAAGGTCCGTCACTGACCGAGAAGGCGTCCTGTCGTGGGGGCTGACGGTTGTGGATCGTTACGGTATCCCGCGTGTGACTGATCATTTCGAAATGAGTTCTGCTCAGGGGCCGGCAGTTGACAGGTCTGCGCGGCAGAGCGCTGCACCTGTCGGATGATCTTGTGCCTGACGACTTGTGGGAGCGGATGGATCCGCTGCCACCACGTCCGCCATGGTGCCGCGCTGTCCCGGGCGGCTTCCCGCGGAAGACCGTGCTGCTCTGCGTGGCATCGGCGAGCCGGGTCTTCGCCGACTCCTGGGTGGTGAAGCCCGACTCCTCCGACTGCTGCCCCGAGGCGTTGCGGTACCTGATCCGGTATTCGTGCGGGCACCTGCTCCAGCGGGACTCGGGGTGCTCGCACTCCTTGAAGAAGCTGCCCGTGCCGCGGACGAGACCTGTGGTTGCCATGACGGCTGACCTTCGGGAACCTGCTGACCTTTTGCTGACCCCGGATGGTCGGTCAAGCCCTTGAGCTGCGCCGAAACGTCGGAGCCGTGATAGCGGCCCCTGACCTTCGTGCAGGTCAGGGGCCGCTGCACGGTCCCTACGGCCCTCGGGCGTTCGCCCTCCGGGCCGGTCAGAAGCGGCGGCCGCCGTAGAACGGGCTGTAGTAGAGCGCGTAGCGGTCCTGGAAGTCCGGGCCGCGGTCGGTGTCCTCGACGCCCAGGGTGGGGCTGTGCTTGATGTCGTCCTTGGTGCGGTCGATGTAGACCTTCTGCTCGCCGATCTCGATCCGCATGACCGTGCCGGCGGGGAGCAGTACGAGGCGGCCGAAGATCCAGGGGCCGGTGTCGACGACCAGGTACTGCGAACCCATCGCCTCGGAGAGGCGGTCCACCTTGCCGACCGAGCCGTCCACGGCCTCCACGTGGAATCCGATGAGGTCGGTGCCGGCGGTGTGGCCGGAGGTGTCGCGGAACTGCCAGAGGTTGACGCCCTCGCTCATGTGTCCTTCTCCCTTCGGTCGTTGGTGCCGGTGCTGTGTACCGCTCGGGTGCCCCGGTCCGGCGGATCCATGCCACCTGTCCGTGGGGAGGTGTGGCCCGGCCCGGGTGGGAAAGGCGAGCGGCGGACCGGGCGCGGGGTGCCCGGCGGCGCGAGCGGACGGAGAGCGGGACATGGGGTGGAGTCCGGTACGACTGGCGGTGGCGGCCCTGGCGGCGGTGCTGGTCGCGTACGGCCTGGACCGGGCCGAGCGGGCCGTGGTGCGGCGGGTCACCGCCGACGGCGGGGCGACGGGCGTGCCGCGGGTGCTGGCGCGGTGCCGGCGGCCGTTGCTGGCGCTGACGGCGTGTCTGCTGCTGCTCGGCGCGCTGCCGTGGATCGACGCGCCGCCCGCCGCCCGGGACGCGCTGCGGCACCTGGTGGTGATCCTGGCGATCGCGGCCGGTGGCTGGCTGGGGGCCCGGGTGGTGGTGCTGCTGGTGAACGGCACGGTGCGGATCGCCGTACACCGCCGGGACCCGGCGTGGGCCGGTCGGGCGCGGACCCAGGCCGATCTGCTGGGCCGGATCTGCCAGGCCGTGGTGGCGCTGGCGACGCTGGGCGCGATCCTGATGACCTTCCCGGCGGTGCGCGGGGTCGGGACGAGTCTGCTCGCCTCCGCCGGACTGGTCGGTCTGGTGGCGGGGGTGGCGGCCCAGAGCACGCTGGGCAATGTCTTCGCCGGGGTCCAGATGGCGTTCGGGGACCTCGCCCGGATCGGCGACGTGGTCGTGGTGGCGGGCGAGTGGGGGACGGTGGAGGAGATCACGCTGACGGCGGTGGTGATCGCGACCTGGGACCAGCGGCGGATCGTCATGCCGATGTCGTACTTCGTGGGCCGTCCGTTCGAGAACTGGTCCCGCCGGACCAGCCGGATCACCGGCACGGCGCTGCTCCACCTCGACCACCACGCGCCGGTCGGGAAGCTGCGGGAGGAGTTCGACGCCTTCCTGTCCGGGCACCGGCTGTGGGACGGCGAGGGCAGCGCCCTCCAGGTGGTCGACACCACGCCCACCACCATCGTGGTCCGGGCGCTCGCCACCGCCGCGAACGCCGAGGACGCCTTCGAGCTGCGCTGCCAGCTGCGCGAGCACCTGATCGGGTACCTGGTCGAGAACCACCCGCACGCCCTGCCCCGCGTCGCCGTGACCGACGTGGCACCCGGCCCGGTCCCCCGCCGGTGGGGGACCGGGCCGGGGGACGGCACTCGGGGGACGTGATCCGAAAGGGAGGACCTAGACCTGCTCGCTCTCGCCCTCGGCGTCGATGTGGGGCAGGATCCGGTCGAGGAAGCGGGGGGTCCACCAGGCGGAGGCGCCGAGCAGGGTCATCACCGCCGGGACGAGCAGCAGGCGGACGATGGTGGCGTCCACCAGGACGCTGACCGCCAGGCCGAGGCCCATCATCTTGATCACGATGTTGTCGCTGACGATGAAGGCGGCGAAGACGCTCACCATGATCAGTGCGGCGCAGGAGATCACCCGGGCGGTGATCTCCAGGGCGTGCGCGACGGCGTCCTGGCTGCGGCCGGTGCGCAGCCAGGCCTCGTGCACCCGGGAGAGCAGGAAGATCTCGTAGTCCATGCTGAGGCCGAAGACGATCGCGAACATCATCATCGGTACGTAGCTCTCGATCGGGACCGTGCCGTTCACCCCGAGCGCCGGGCCGCCCCAGCCCCACTGGAAGACCGCCACCAGGACCCCGTAGGAGGCGGCGATCGACAGCAGGTTGAGCACGGCGGCCTTGACGGCGACCAGCAGGCCGCGGAAGACGGCGAGGATGATCAGGAAGGCGAGTCCGACCACCACCGCGATGATCAGGATCAGCCGGCTCGACACGATGTCCAGGAAGTCCACCTGGGCGGCGGTGTTGCCGGTGACGTAGGTCTCCGCGCCGGTGCCGGCGACCGAGTCCGGCAGCACGGTGTCCGACAGGCGGTTGACCAGGTCGGTGGTGGCCTGGTCCTGCGGCGAGGTGGTGGGGACGACGGTGTTGAACAGGACCAGGCCGTCCGGGCTGAGCTGCAGCGGGCCGACGCTCGCCGCGCCCGGCAGGCCGGTGAGGGACTGCTGCACGGCGCTCTGGACGCCCGGCCGGTTCTCGGCGGGAACGGCGCTCTGGTCGACCACGAGGGTCAGCGGGCCGTTCGAGCCGGGGCCGAAGGCCTCGGACATCAGGTCGTAGGCGCGCCGGTCGGTGAAGTCGCTGGAGTCGGCGCCGTCCCCGATGTGGCCGAGCTGGATGGAGAACAGCGGGATCGCCAGGATCCCCAGCGCGACCACGCCGGCGATCAGGTACCACCAGGGGCGCCCCTCGACCCGGCGGGCGTAGCGGTGCCAGACGCCGGTCTCGGCCCCGTCCTCTCCGTTGCTCTCGGCGATCGGGCGGCCGACGGTGATCCGGTCCATCCGGCGGCCGATCAGCCCCATCAGCGCCGGCAGCAGGGTGAGCGCGCCGAGGACCGCCGACACCACGGTGACCGCGGCGGCGATTCCGAGCTTGGCCATGAAGGAGATGCCCGACACCGACAGCCCGGACAGCGCGATGATCACGGTGCAGCCCGAGACCAGCACCGCCCGGCCGCTGGTGGCCACCGCCTGTCCGGCCGAGGACACCGGATCGACCCCGTCCATCAGGTTCTGTCGATGGCGGGTGAGCAGGAAGAGCGCGTAGTCGATGCCGACCCCGATGCCGATCATGGTGGCCAGGGTGGGCGCGACGGTTGCGAAGGTGGACAGCGCCGCGATCAGCCCCAGCACACCCAGGCCCACCACGGCCGCGAACAGCGCCGTCACCAGCGGCAGCCCGGCCGCGATCGCGCTGCGGAAGCCGATCAGCAGCACGACGATCGCCACCGCGAAGCCGATCACCTCGCTGAGGCGGTCGTCGGGTTCGGGCTGCGCCAGCTCGCCCAGCGGGCCGCCGTACTCGACCTGGACGCCGGCCTCCCGCAGCGGGGCCACCGCCGCGTCCACACCGTCCAGGTAGCTCGGGTCGAGCAGGGTCGGGTTGGTGTCGAAGCGGACCGTGATGTAGCCGGTCAGACCGTCCGCGGCCAGCGGCCCGCCGGGCGGGGCGGGCTGCCCGGCCGGCGGCAGCGGGCTCTGCGCGCCCAGCACGTGCGGCAGCTGCGACAGCGAGTCGACCACCTGGGACACCTGCGGGGCGAAGCCGGTCAGGGCCTGGGCGTCGTGCAGCACCACCTGGGAGCTGGTGCCGGCGGCGGCCGGCACGTGCGCCTGGAGGACCTGCTGACCCTGCTGCGCCTGGGAGCCGGGCAGCGAGAAGTCGTCCGAGTAGTCGCCGCCGACCGTCTTGTTCGCCGTCTGGACGGCGGCCAGCGCCACGATCCACAGCACGATGACCAGCACCGAGTGGCGGGCGCACCACTCGCCGAGCCGCCGCAGCCCCGAGCGCTTGGCCGGTGGCGCGGCGGCCGCCGAGGGGCCGCGGCGGCCGGACGACGGCGTGGACCGCGGGTCGGGCTTCGGGGCGGACCGCGGGTCGGGCTGCGGATCGGACGGCGGCATGAGCGGCTCCCGGTCTTCGGCGCGGTTGCGCATTGATCCGGAGCAGCGTCCCCGGGCCGCCGCGCGGAGCACGCCGTACTCGCCGGTAGTCGCCCCGTCGGCGGTGGTCGTCCCGGTACCGCTGCCGGGACGACCACCGCCGGGCGGGTCAGGACGCGGTGGGCACCGCCGCCTCCCGCAGTCCGCCGTCGGACAGGTGCAGCCGGCGGGTCACCCCGATCCGCTCCAGGAACCGCTCGTCGTGGCTGACCACCACGAACGCGCCCCGGTAGGCGGTCAGGGCACTCTCCAGCCGGCCGACGCTCACCAGGTCGAGGTTGTTCGTCGGCTCGTCCAGGAGCAGCAGGTGCGGTGCCGGGTCCGCGCACAGGACGCACGCGAGGGTGGCGCGCAGCCGCTCGCCGCCGGACAGCAGCCCGACCGGCAGCTGGGCGCCGGGGCCCCGGAAGAGGAAGCGGGCCAGCAGGTTCATCCGCTCGGCCTCCGGGCGCTCCGGGGCGAACGCGGCGAAGTTCTCGGCGACGGTGCGGTCCGGATCGAGCAGGTCCAGCCGCTGGGACAGCCGCGCGATCCGGCCCTCGGCCCGCCGGACCGTGCCGCCGTCCGGGGTCAGGCTCCCGTCGAGCAGTTGCAGCAGGGTGCTCTTGCCCGAGCCGTTGGACCCGGTCAGCGCGATCCGCTCCGGGCCCCGGACGGTCAGGTCGACACCGGGCTCGGCGAACAGCTCCCGCCCGCCGAGCCGGACCCGCAGCCGCTCGCCGAGGAACAGGGTGCGTCCGGCGGGCACCTGGGTGTCCGGCAGCTCCACCACGATCCGCTGCTCCTCGCGCAGCGCCCGCCCGGCCTCGTCGAGGCGTGCCTTGGCCTCGCCGACCCGGCCGGCGTGCACCTGGCCGGACCGTCCGGCGGACTCCTGGGCGCCGCGCTTCATGGTGCCGGCGAAGATCTTGGGCAGCCCGGCGTTCTTCAGGTTGCGGGCGGCGTTGCTCTGCCGGCGCTCGGCCCGCTCACGGGCCTGCTGCAGCTCCCGCTTCTCCCGCTTCAGGTCCTGCTCGGCGCTGCGGACGGTGCGCTCCGCGGCCTCCTGCTCGGCCCGGACGGCCTCCTCGTACGCGGTGAAGTTGCCGCCGAAGAAGTGCAGCCCGCCCCGGTCGAGCTCGGCGATCCGGTCCGTCCGGTCGAGCAGTTCGCGGTCGTGGCTGACCAGCAGCAGGCAGCCGTGGAAGTCGTCCAGCGCGTCGTAGAGCCGGTGCCGGGCGTCGCGGTCGAGGTTGTTGGTGGGCTCGTCGAGCAGCAGCACGTCGGGGCGCCGCAGCAACTGGCCGGCCAGGCCCAGCGAGACGATCTGGCCGCCGCTGAGGGTGCCGAGGTCGCGGTCGAGGGCGAGGTGGCCCAGGCCGAGGCGGTCGAGCCGGTCGCGGGTGCGCTCCTCGATGTCCCAGTCGTCGCCGATGGTGGTGAAGTGCCGCTCGTCGACGTCCCCGGACTCCACCGCGTCGATGGCCCGGATCACCTCGGCGACGCCCAGGACCTCGGCGACGGTGAGGCCGGCCGTGAGCGGGAGGGTCTGCGGGAGGTGGCCGAGGACGCCGTCGACGGTCACCGACCCGGCGGAGGGCCGCAGTTCACCGGCGAGGAGCCGGAGCAGGGTGCTCTTGCCGCTGCCGTTGGGGGCGACCAGGCCGGTCCGGCCGGGGCCGACGGCGAAGGAGAGGTCCTGGACGACGGGGGTGTCGTCGGGCCAGGAGAAGGACAGGTTGGTGCAGACGACGGAAGCGCCGGACATGGTGGTGACCTCGTGGAGTGACAGGGCGGGGGAGGACACACCCGCCCGGGGGCCGGACAAAGGGGAGGAGGGGACGACAGCCGGGCCGCGGCAGCGGTGCTTCGATGCACCGGCGAGCGGCCTGTCGGCTCCGGGTAATCACCCGGAGATGTCGTCGTCCACCACCATGTCCGGTCTCCTTGAGGACGTGATCAGGGGAAAGATCACAGAAAAGATCAACAGTCCCAGCAGGCTAACAGCCGGGGATGTCGGCCGCCACCCGATTTCCGGCGCCGGGGATCCCGAGAACCTGATGAACCGTCACCGTCCGTGCCACACAGGCCCTCTCGACGTGACCGGCGCGCGGCGGCATGCTCGTCCCCGTGCGTGGCGGCCCGATCGCCGCGTGCCTCCGTCACCCGACCGAAGGAGCCCCCGTGGAACGACTCGTGCTGGACCCGACCGGTCGCAATCGCGATGCCGAGACCGCCGAGCTGTTCGAGCGCGGGCCGGCGACGCCCGTCGACCTGCTGGGGGTGCGGGCCTGGGCGGTGGCCGACCCGGCGCTGCTGGAGGAACTGCTCAAGGACCCCCGGGTGTCCAAGGACGGCCTCCAGCACTGGCCGGACTTCGCCGAGGTCGTCCCCACCTGGCCGCTGGCGATCTGGGTGGCCGCCCGCAACATGTTCACCGCCCACGGCGCGGAGCACCGGCGGCTGCGCCGGCTGGTCGGCACCGCGTTCTCGGTCCGCCGGATCACCGCCATGACCGGGCAGGTCGAGCAGCTGACCGGCGCCCTGCTGGACGACCTGGCCGCGACGCCGCCCGGCACCCCCGTCGACCTGCGCGAACACCTCGCCTACCGGCTGCCGATCCAGGTCGTCGCCCGGCTGCTGGGACTCCCGGACGCTCTCACGGACAGCTTCCGCACCACCGTCGACCGGGTCTTCGACACCACCCGCACCACCGAGGAGGCCGTCGCCAACCTGACGGCCTTCTACGGCATGCTGGACGAGCTGATCGCCACCAAGCGCCGCGAGCCCGCCGACGACATGACCTCGCTGCTGATCGCCGCCCGCGACACCGGCGACGGGGAGGATGCGGCCGAGGGGGACAGCGGGGCGGAGCGGGACAGCGGGACAGCGGTGAACGCCGGCGCCTCGGCGCTGACCGAGGAGGAGCTGCGCGACACCCTGCTGCTCGTCGTCTCGGCCGGCTACGAGACCACCGTCAACCTGATCGACAACGCCATCGCCGCACTGCTCACCCACCCGGAGCAGCTCGCCCTGGTCCGGGCCGGCAAGGTCGGCTGGGGCGACGTGGTCGAGGAGGCGCTGCGCCGCGACGCGCCCGTGGCGCATCTGCCGCTGCGCTTCGCCGTCGAGGACATCGAGCTGCCCGGCGGGGTGGTGCTGCGGAAGGGCGACCCGATCCTGGCCTCCTACGCCGCCGCCGGCCGCCACCCCTCCCGCTACGGCGAGGACGGCGCCGTCTTCGATGTCACCCGCCCGGTCAAGGAGCACCTGGCCTTCGGCCACGGCCCGCACTTCTGCCTCGGCGCCCCGCTGGCCCGGCTGGAGGGGGCGACCGCGCTGCGGATGCTCTTCGAGCGGTTCCCGGACCTCGCCCTCGCCCCGGACGCCGACCTCCGGCCCGTCGAGTCGCTGATCTCCAACGGGCACCGCGAGCTCCCGGTCCTGCTCGACGGGGTGCGGTAGGCCGGCGGGCGGCGGACTCCCGCGCGCCCCGCCCGAACAGGGCCGGGACGCGGCGCGCGGGAGGGTCGGGTCAGGCGGCCCGACGGAGCGCCAGGCTCACTGCCCCATCACGTACTTGACGGTCGGCCCGGTGGTCCAGCCGCCGTCCACCGCGAGTTCGGCGCCGGTCACGTAGGAGGCGTCGTCGGACAGCAGGTACACCACGGCGGTGGCGATCTCGGGGGCCTCGCCGACGCGGGCCATCGGGGTGTTGGGGTAGTTGCCCTCACCCTGCTGGATGCCGACCGCCGCCGTCATCGGGGTGTAGGTCATGCCCGGGTGCACCGAGTTGACCCGGATCCGCTCGGTGCCCAGCTCGACCGCGCCGATCTTGCTGAGGCCGCGTACGCCCCACTTGGAGGCGCCGTAACCGGCGGTCAGGGCGAGGCCCATCAGGCCGGCCGCCGAGGAGATGTTGACGATCGAGCCGCCGCCGGCCGCGCGCATCGCCGGGACGACGGTCTTCATCCCGATGAACACCCCGGTCAGATTGACGTCCAGCACCTTGCGGAAGTACGCCACGCTCTCGTCCGCGAGCAGGGTGCCGGTGGAGATCCCCGCGTTGTTGACCAGGCCGTGCACCGCGCCGAACTCCGCCACCGCGTGGTCCACCACGCGCTGCCAGTCCTCCTCCGAGGTCACGTCGTGCCGTGCGAACCGGGCCCGCTCGCCGAGTTCGGCGGCGGTGGCCAGGCCGTCCTCCTCCAGCACGTCGGTGATCACCACATTGGCGCCGGCGGCGACGGCGAGCCGCGCCGCCTCGGCGCCGAGGCCGCGGGCGCCGCCGGTGATGATGACGGTCTTGCCGGTCAGGTCGTTCATGGCGTGCTCCTGGAGGGGGTGGGGGCGGAGAGCATGGCGGCGGACATCGTCACCAGGTCGGCGAGGAAGGTCTCCTCGTCCGTCAGGGGGGTGGACCCGGTGAGGTACTGCTGCGCCCGGTCGGCCAGTGCCGCGCCGACCAGGGTGAGGGCGAGGTCGAGCCGCTCCAGCCGGATCGGCTCCGGCAGGCCGGAGATCCGCTGCTCGGCCAGCTCGATCAGCCGCCAGTAGCCGCCGCCCGCGAGGGTGGGGTGCGGGGTCCGGGTGCGGACACCGCTGCTGTGGCTGATCTGGGCCGAGATCCGCAGGCAGTGCCGGCCCTGCTCGGTGCGCAGCTCGGTGGCCTCGGCGGTGACCAGGGCGTCGAGCAGTCCGGGGAGGTCCTGTTCCGCCAGGGTGGGGAGCCTGGGCGCGAGTGCCCGCTCGGTGCGCTCCTGGCGGGCGGCCATGATCGCGTCCAGCAGCCCTTCGCGGGAGCCGAAGTGGTACTGCACGGCGGACGGGTTGCTCTGTCCGGCCAGCCGGACGATGTCCTTGGTGAGCGAGGCTTCCACGCCCCGGGTGGCGAAGAGTTCCTCCGCCGCCCGGATCAGCCTCTCGCGGGTCTCGTGGCCCGCCGACGTCCTTGCCATGGGGCCAAGATTAATACTGGGCATTATTAATCGCAAAGCAGGCCGCCGCCCCGTCGGCGTGTCGGGGTCGGGAGGCGGGGGCGGGGCGGGGGCGGCCCTCGTTCCTGTCCCGACGGCAACGGGCCCGACCGGCCTGTGCGGCCGGTCGGGCCGTACTGAACGGCGCTCCCGGCCCGTCAGTCGTTCGCGTTCTCGCCCCGGTCGTCGCCGTCGCCCCGGTGGCGCCCGACGGACGTGCTGAAGACCTGGGAGTCCTCGGCCGCCGGAGCGTCGGTGCCGGCCACCAGGTTGCGGCTGGTCGAACCGAACACCACCGTGCGGCCCGCGGCGTCCACGAAGGGCTCCTGCGACGAGCCGTTGCCGAGCGAGCCGTCGGCGGCGGTGGAGACCCGCTCGGTGCGGCCGGTGCGCAGGTCCTGGCGGTAGACGTCCCAGTCCGCGTGCTGCGGGCCGGCCACCAGGTTGTCGGCGGCGGACTCGAAGTAGAGCCAGCGGTTGTCGGCGGTGATCGAGCCGTGGTCCGAGGAACCGACCGAGCTGGTGCCCGGCAGGCCGCCGCTGACCTTGGTCACGGTGCCCGTCCGCAGGTCCCGGACGTGGAGCACCGTGTGGTAGCGGTGGCCGTTGGTCGAGCCGCCGGGCTCGGCCAGGGTATAGATCGCGCGCCGCCCGTCGGGGCTGATCGTCGCCGCGAAGCTGGAGTTGCCCACGACGCCGTCGGTGCCCGTGCTCACCGGGGTCAGCCGCCCGGTGGGCACGTCGTAGACGTAGTAGACGGCGGAGGTCGGGTGGGAGGCGAGCGACTGCGCCGCCCCCGGTGGGGTGATCCGGCGAGCGGCCTCGGCGGCGCCCGGGGTCGCCTCCACGTCGGCGGGGTCGGGTGCCGGGGCCGGCTGGTCCTCCGGGAGCAGCGCCGAGAGCGAGGAGAAGCCGATGGTGCGGCCGTCCGCGCTGATCGTCGGGTGCACCGAGAGGCTCTCGCCCGGCTTGCCGTTGAAGTCCCGGGAGATCAGCCGGGTGGTGTGGGTCCGCCGGTCGGTGAGGTAGACGTTGTACTTCCAGGTGTACGGCCGGGCCAGCGACGGGTCGGCGCCGGTGGCCGGGGGCTCGGTGTCCACCACGGTCGGGTCCAGGTCGGTCCGGGAGGACACGAACGCCACGTACCGGCCGTCCGCGCTGATCGAGGGCGCGTAGGAGGAGTGGTACTGGTCGGTGTCGGTCCCGGCGGCGCTGCCGCTGATCAGCTCGGTGCGCCCGGTCCAGCGGTCGCGCAGGTACACCTCGGTCCGCCCGGTCACCCGGGCGCCTGGGGCCACGCCCTCGGCCTCGCTGTCGAAGGCGACGTAACGGCCGTTGGCGTTGATCGCGACGTAGTCGGTGAAGCCGTTCAGCGGCTCGTCCGCGTCGGAGAGGTTGACCCGCTCGGTGCGCCCGTTGCGCAGATCGGTCACATAGGCGTCGCGTCCGCCCTTCGAGGGCTGCCCGACCAGGTTCGTGCCCCAGGAGGTGAACAGGGCGTAGCGGCCGTCCGCGCTGATGCCCTGGCTGAACGACTGCCCGTCGGGGGCGGTGCCGTTCACCCCGGTGCTGATCTGGACGGTACCGCGCGCCACCGGCCGGGCCAGGGCCTGGGCCGGGGCGGCGGTGGCGGCGATCACGGCGGCCGCGGCCAGCACTCCGCCGCCCGCGAGCCATCGGTTGCGGGACGTCCGGCTGGTACGTGTCATCAAGGCTTCCCCTCGGTTGGCCCGGCCGGGCTCCCTCCCGGTGGCGGGCTTTCCGGGAAAGCCAATCCTCCGGGCGGCCGGTCGTCAACGACCGAGGGGGATCCGAAGCGGAAGATACGTCAACTGACTTATAGGACAGAGTGATTGCTCGATCCGGGGGCCGGTCGACGTTCGGCGCCGGACCGGCCGCCCTTGCCCGGCGAGCTGCCGCACCGCCGCGAGGTCCCCGGCCGCTCCTGCCGCGCCCGGCGGCCGATGTCACAAACGCCGCCCCTGCGCAGTCATGGAGGAGGAGACCGCGAGAACGGAGTGCACCGTGCGGGAGATGAACTGGCGTGCGTCGGCCGGATGCCGGGGCACGGACCCCGAACTCTTCTTCCCCATCGGGAGCGGCACCAGCTTCCCGACCGTCGCGCAGAACGAGGAGGCGAAGGCCGTGTGCGGCCGCTGTCCGGTGGCGCGGGAGTGCCTGGACTGGGCGCTGAACGTCGCCGTGGAGGGCGTCTGGGGCGGGACGACGGAAGCCGAACGCCGGGCGATCCGCCGGCGCAGCGCGTGAACCCGCCGCACGGCGGTGGGGAGCCGAGCCGGCCGGGAGCGGAGCCGGCCGTGGGGACCGGGACGCTCCGTCAGGGGCGGTCCGGGAGGACGGCGACGGCGAGCGGGAGGTGGCCGACGGGGAGGCGGGTGGTGCGGCCGGTGGCGGTGTCGACGACGGTGAGCCCGTCCCAGCCGCCCTCGCGGGTGAAGCCGCCGGAGACGTAGGCGGTGCGGGCGTCGGGGGACAGGGTGACGGTCTCGTGCGGGCCGTCCAGCGGGACCAGGCGCTCGCTGCCGTCGGGGGCGCGGACGGTGAGGGACGGTCCGGCGTCGGCGGCGGGGTCGATCGGGCCGGTGCCGACGATGTAGAGGGTGCCGTCGGGGGCGGCGGTGACGCCGTGCTGATGGGTGTTGGCGGTCATCGGCTCGACGGTGACCCGGCCGGTGGACGGGTCGACCACGGCGAGGCGCTCGCCCTCGAAGGGGAGCAGCAGCGCGCCGTCGGAGGGGCGGACGGCGGTGTAGTGCGGCTTCAGCCAGGAGCCGAGCCCGCCCTCGGTGCCGTACGGCGCGACCTCGGTCCGGCGGGTGGCCCACGTGGCGGTGTCGACCGTGGTGACGTCGAAGGAGTCGTGGTCGGTGACGTAGACCTGGCGTCCGTCGGCGGAGACGTCCACGTCGAAGGGCCGGCGGCCGACCGGGACGACCTGGACGACCGTCCGGGTCGCGGTGTCGACGACCTCCAGGGTGCCGTTGCCGCCGGGCACGTTGACGCCGACGTAGGCGCGGGCGCCGTCCGGGGAGAGCGCGATGCCCATGCCGCCGCCCCGGTACTCGCCGGTGGTGACCGGCCCGGTGCGGGTGGTGTGGGGGACCAGGGCGACGCGGGTGCGGGTCCGGGTGTCGACGGCGGCGACGCCCTCGGCGGTGGCGACCCAGGCGGTGCCGTCGGGTGCGACGGCGAGGCCGTACGGGGCGGTGCCGACGCGGACGGAGCCGAGGTCGGCGGCGCGGCCCGGGCGGGCGGGGTCGACGAAGGTGACGGTGTCGGCGCCGAAGTCGGTGACGAGGAGGGTGGGGGAGGAAGCCCCGGCCGTGGCTGCGGCTGTGGCTGTGGTCGGTGCGCTGGACGTGGGCGTGGCGGTGGGCGCGGGCGCGGCTGTGGGGGCCGGGCTGCCGCAGGCGGCGAGCAGGGTTGCGGTCAGCGCGGTCAGGACAGCGGTGCGGGCGAGTGCGGCGCGGGTGGTCACGGCTCCTCCTCGGACTGGGCCGCCTCCCACCCTCCGTCATCGGGCGCCGGCGGGGAATCGGCGGCTCGGCCCGTCCGGGGGCGACGGTCGGTGGACGGCCGTGTCGTCCGATCGGTCGATCCCCCGGCCGGGAATCGGCGGGACACTGGACGTTTCCCGTCCTCAGCGCCCCCTGACCGAGAGGCTGACCCCATGGCCGCCCCCGCCGTCACCGTGTTCCGCGACGTCCGCCCGTACGGCGCCGAACGGGCCGTCGACCTGGTCGCCGTCGACGGCCTGCTGGTCGACCGGCTGCCGGAGGGCGCCGAGCCGGAGGTGGTCGACGGCGCCGGCCGGATCGCGCTGCCCACCCTGGTGGACGCACACATCCACCCGGACAAGACCGCCTGGGGCGAGCCCTGGTACAGCCGGCGCCCGGCCGGTTCGCTGCCCGAGTACGTGGAGGGCGACGTCGACCTCCACCGGCACCAGCGCACCCCGCTCGCCGAGCGCGCCCACCGGCTGCTCGCCCACGCCGTGGCCTCCGGCACCCGGGCCGTCCGGGCGCACGTGGACGTCGCGCCCGCGTTCGGCCTGGCCGGGGTGACCGGTCTGGCCGAGGCACGGGAGCGGCTGGCCGGGGCGCTGGACGTCCAGCTGGTCGCCTTCCCGCAGCACGGCGTCCGCCGCACCCCCGGGGCGGGGGCGTTGCTGGCCGAGGCGGCGGCGGGCGGGCTGATCGACGCGGTCGGTGGCATCGACCCGGACGGGTTCGACGGCGGTCCGGACGGCGAGGGCCCGGCCCAGCTCGACCTGGTCTTCGGTCTGGCCGAGCGGTACGGCTTGCGGCTGGACGTCCATCTGCACGACCGGGGCGACCGGGGACTCGCCCCGCTGCGCGACATCGCCGCGCGGACCAGGGCGGCCGGTCTGGCCGACCGGGTGGTGGTCAGCCATGCCTTCTGCGTCCCGGAGTTGGGCGGCGAGCGGTTCGACGAGCTCGCCGAGCTGCTCGCCGGGTCCGGCGTCGGGCTCACCACCGTCGCCCCCTCGGCGCACCAGGTCCTGCCGTTCCGTGAACTCCGGGCGCACGGCGTGCGGGTGGGCCTGGGTTCGGACGGCGTGCGGGACTCCTGGAGCCCGTTCGGCAACGCGGACATGCTGCACCGGGCCCACCTGCTCGGCTGGACGACCGACGCCCGCACGGACGAGGAGCTGGCCGCGTGCTTCGCGCTGGCCGCCGACGGCGGTGCCGAGCTGCTCGACCTGCCGGGGGTCACCCTGGAGCCGGGTTCGCCGGCGGACTTCATGCTGGTGTCCGGCGAGTGCCTCCCGCAGGTCGTCGTCGACCTGCCGCCGCGCGAGCTGGTGGTCCGGGCCGGCCGGGTGGTCGCCAGGGACGGCCGCTACCTGGGCTGACCGGTCGGGGGCGCGGCTGCGGCGGACCGGCCGCCGCCCCCCGGCCGGGGGCTCAGCCCTGGTACTGGACGACGATCTTCGTGAACTCGTACGGGGACTGCGCGACGCCGCTGCACGCGTCGGCGTCGGTGCCCGAGCCGCAGGCGCGGTCGCGGTTGACGGACCAGAAGGCGTACCGGGCGATGTGGTGCTGCTGGGCGTAGCCGAGCAGGGTGCGGAAGTCGGCGGTGGTGACGGTCTCGCCGGCCTCGTCGGTCTTCCCGTTCATCGAGGACACCCCGATGTGCCGGTAGGCGGCGTCGTCGCTGTAGCCGTAGGCGCTCTTCACCGCCGCCTTGAGGCCCTCCAGGGCGCCGACCGAGGCCTGCCCCATGGTGCCGCTGTGGCCGCCGAAGTCGAACGGCATGACCACCCAGCCGTCGTTGGCGAGGCCGGCCGCCGCGCCGCGCTTGATGAGGTCCTTGCCGGTGGCGTCCGGGCCGGTGGGCGTGGTGCCCATGGTGATGTAGGTGACCAGGCCGGGGTTCTTGGTCTTGACGATCTTCAGGGCGTCGACCACCCGCTGACGGACCGTCGCGTTCCCGAACTCGGTGTCCTCGATGTCGATGTCGAAGGCCTTGAGCTTGTAGGCGTCGATGACCTTCTGGTAGGCGCCGGCGAGCGCGCTCGCGCTGGAACACTTCTCGCCCAGCTTGTTGCCGCTCCACCCGCCGACCGAGACCACCACATCGCCGCCGGCCGCCCGGATCGACTTGATCGCGGCCTCGTCGGAGCCCCCGGTGAGCGGCCGGCTGCCGTCCCACTTCGGGTTGCACCCGCCGTCGGAGAGGATGAAGGCCAGCGTGAACCACTTGACGCCGGTCGCCTTCATCACGTCCGTCGGCTTCTGCGGGTTGCCCCAGCCGAGGTACTCGTAGGGCGCGGCGGCCATCCCGGGCGCGGCCGCGACGGCGGGGTTCGCGACGGCCGGGTCCGCCGCGGCGGAGGCCACCGGGGCCAGCAGGAGGCCGGCCGGACCGAGGGTGGCGGCCAGCAGCGGGGCGGTGAGGCGGACTCCGATGGTCTTGCGCATGCCAACTCGCTTTCGTCGATCCGCCGCACGGGGCTGACGGCAGCTCAGGGGGAGGTGGAGGACCGCCCGCGGCGGACGACGACGGCGCCCGCGGCGGGTGTCTCACAGAATCGGGGTCCCGGGCCGCGGGGTCAATGGATTTGGTTAGGAAAGTTTCCGAATGGTTCGAGGAGACGTGAAGGGCGCCCCTCAGGAGCGCGGCGGAAGCGGGCGGACGTCGGGCCGGGTCGCGTCCACGTGGGCCGCGCAGGACTCCTCGGTGCCGGTGAAGCCGGTGGGGTGCCAGCCGGCGGGGGCGGGGCGGTCGGCGGGGTGGAGGGCGTGCTGCTGTTCGTCGTTGACCAGGACGGTCCATTGCACGATGGGCTCCAGGGGCGAGCAGGGGAGGGCGGGGGAGGTCGGGGCGGTGGGTCGGGTCAGCGGAAGCCGCCGTCGATCCGGAGCACCTCGCCGGTGAGGTAGCTCGCCCGGTCGGAGAGCAGGAAGGCCACCAGGTCGGCCACCTCCTCCGGGCGGCCGAGGCGGCGCAGGGCCACCTGTTCGAGGGAGCGCTCGACGGCCTCCTCGGGCAGCTGCGCGACCAGGTCGGTGTCGATGTAGCCGGGGGCGACCGCGTTGGCCCGGATGCCGTAGCGGCCCACCTCCTGGGCGAGCGAGCGGGTGAAGCCGATGATCCCGGCCTTGGTCGCCGCGTAGTTGGTCTGTCCGGCGTTGCCGCAGATCCCGGCCACCGAGGACAGGTTGACGATGGCGCCGTGGCGGCGCAGCACCATGCCGTCGACGACCGCGCGGCAGGCGTGGTAGACCCCGCTGAGGTTGACCTGCAGCACGTCCTGCCAGTCCTCGTCCTCCATCAGCAGCAGCGGGGTGTCGCGGAGGATCGCCGCCGAGGCGACCAGTGCGGTGATCGGGCCGAGCGCGTCCTCGGCGCCGTCCACAAGGTCGCGGACGGCCTCGGCGTCCGCGACATCGGTCCGCCGGACGTAGGCGGCACGGCCGAGGTCCAGCAACTCCTTCTCCAGGGTGCGGGCGGCGTCGGCGTCGGCGCTGTAGCAGAGGGCGATGTCGTAGCCGTCCTCGGCCAGCCGCAGGGCGGTGGCGCGGCCGATGCCGCGGGTGCCGCCGGTGATCAGCGCGACGGGGTTGGCGGTGCGGTTCATCGAAGGCCTTTCGGGTCGGGAGGCGCGGGAGGCGCGGGAGGTCGGGCCGGTGAGGGGCGGTCGGGCGGGTCAGCCCGTCGGGCGGTCGCGGACGCGGCGCCGCAGCTCGGCCAGCGGGAGGTCCGGCCGGTGCGTCAACAGCTCCAGCACCAGGGGCCACTGGCGCATCATGGCCGCCATCGACTCCGGGTCGATCCGGTCCGGCGAGTACAGCCACAGGCCGCGCAGCCCGGCCTCGGACTCGTGCATCATCAGATAGAGGTCGGCGTTGTGCGGGCGCATCTCGGTGACCAGCTCCGGGATCACCTCGGCGTCGCCGACGTCCAGGCTCAGCGGCGCCGCCGTGAGGCCGTGCAGGTCCAGCGGGTCGCCGGCCACGTTCAGCAGGTTGAACAGCAGTCGCAGCGGGTTGTGGTCCTCCCCGGCGTCCTTGCGGAGCTGCCGCAGCGGGACCTCCTGGTGCAGATGGGCGTCCAGGACACCGGCCCGGACGGCGGCCAGCAGCTCGCGCACGGTCGCGTCCTCTGCCGGGCGGGGGCGGACCACGACCGGGTTGATGAAGAAGCCGATCATCTGCTCGGTCTGCGGGTGCTCCCGGCCGGCCAGCGGGAAGCCGACCGCGAGGTCGCCGCCCGGTTCCTGCCCCGGCGCCTCGCCCCGCGCATAGCTCTGCAGCAGCAGGTGGAAGCCGGTCAGCAGCAGCATGAACAGCGTCACCCCCTCGCGCTGCGCCGCCTCCTTCAGGGCCGCGGTGATCGCGGGCTCCAGGACGAAGCCGCTGGTGTACCCGGTGACGGCCTCGGCCCGCTGGTGCTCCGGCGCCTCGAACCGGGGCAGCGCCGGCAGGTCCGCCAACAGCTTCTCCCAGTAGGCGAGATGCTCGTCCAGCACGCCGTCCGCGAGCCGCCGCCGCTGCCAGGCCGCCCAGTCCGGGTACTGGACGGACGGCGCGGGCAGCCGCGGTTCGCGGCCCAGCACCCGGGCCGCGTACAGCTCGCCCAGCTCGCGCCCCAGCAGCGCGTACGACCACAGGTCGACCACGATGTGGTGCAGCACCAGCACCAGTACCCACTCGCCGGGTTCGGTGGCGATCAGGGTGCCCCGCACCAACGGGCCCTCGGCCAGCCGGAACGGGCGGTCCACCTCGGCCGCGACCAGTCGGCGCACCGCCTCCCGGCGGTCGGCGGCGGGGTGCTCGCGCAGGTCGACGGCGGCGAGCGGCCAGCCGCCGACCGGGTCGGCGAACTGGCGCCAGTCGCCGGGCCCGTCCTCGACGATCCTGGTCCTCAGCGCCTCGTGCCGCTGCACGATCGTGTCCAGGCTCGCCCGCAGCGCCCCCGGGTCGAGGACGCCGGTGAGCACGGTCGCGGTGATGACGTTGTGGTGCGAGGACTCCGGGTCGACGGGCTGGTGCACGATGTCCAGCTGGGCGAAGGACAGCGGCACACCGTGGGTGCGGTCGGCCGGCGGCACCGGACCGGCGGTTCGGGCGGGTCGGCGCCGTCGGCGGTCGGTGTTCCCCGCGGGCGGCGGACCGCCGGCACCGGGCAGGGCCGCGCAGCCCGCCACGGCCCTGAGGGCGGCGAACCAGGTCTCGGCCAGTTCGCGCACCTCGGGTTCGGTGAGCACGCCCTCGGCCCAGGTCCAGCCGGCCGCCAGCCGGGGGCCGTCGGGGCTGTCGTAGGTGACGGCGTTGAGCTCCACGGGGTGGGTGAGCAGGCCGACCGGGGCGTCCAGGTCGCCCAGGGCGAGCGCCGCGTCGGCGGTGACCGGTGCCCAGGGGGTGTCCGGTCCGGCGTCGGCGAAGCGCCCGAGGTAGTTGAAAGCGACCTGCGGGGCGGGCAGTTCGGCCAGTGCGGGGGCGGTCGCGGGGTTGAGCCGGCGCAGCAGCCCGTGGCCGAGGCCGTCGCCGGGCAGCGCGGCCAGCTGTTCGCGGATCCGGACCACGGCCGCGGCCAGTTCGGTCCCGGCCTCGGTGACCCGGGCCCAGCTCAGCGGGCCGGGGGCGAGCCGGACCGGCTGGACGCCGGTGAACCAGCCCACGGTGCGGGACAGGTCGACGCCCTCGGCGAGGTCCTCCTGGCGGCCGTGGTTCTCCACGGCGACCAGGACGCCGTCGGCCGGCGGGTCCAGCGGCGCGCGGCGGCGGCGCCACTCCTCCAGGGCGATGCCGAACGCGGCCAGCAGCACTTCCTGCACGCCGGTGTGGAAGGCGCCGGGGGCGGTGCCGAGCAGTGCGGCGGTGTCCTCGGGCGGGAGGGTGAGGACCAGCCGCCCGGTGCCGGTGCCGGTGCCAGTGCCAGTGCCAGTGCTGGTGCCGGTGCCGGTGCCGGTGACCGTGCCAGTGGTGGGCAGCAGTGCCGGGGTGCCGGTCAGCAGCCGCTGCCAGTCGGGGAGTTCGGCCAGTCGGTGCGGTGCCGCGGCCTCGGCGGCCAGCAGCTCCGACCAGCGCCGCACCGAGGTGCCGACCGGCGCCAGCAGCACCGGACGGTCCGCGAGCACGGCCTCGCCGGCGGCCCGCAGGTCCGGCAGCAGGATCCGCCAGGAGACGCCGTCCACCACCAGGTGGTGCAGGACCAGCAGCAGCCGGCCGGGCGTGTGCTCCCCGGTGTCCAGCCAGACCGCCCGGAGCATCACCCCGGCGGCCGGGTCCAGTCGGCGGCGGGCGGCGCCGGCCTCGGCGGCGGTCAGCGCCCGCAGTTGCCCGGAGTCCGCTCCGGCCGCGTCCGTCCGGACCAGGTGGTCGGCGACCCGCACCGAGCCGACCGGGCCGGTCTCCAGCTCCCAGCGGCCGTCCGGGCCCACGGTCAACCGGGAGCGCAGCACGGCGTGGTGGTCCACCAGCGCCTGGAGCGCGGCGGTGAGCCGCGGCAGGTCCAGCACCCCGGCCGGCGGCAGGGCGATCACCGCCTCCTGGCTGAACTCGTCGATCGGGGCGTCCAGTTCGCGCAGCCACTCGGTGATCGGGGTGGGCCCGACCGTACCGACGCCGTCGTCCTCGGGCCCGACCGTCCCGTCCGCCGGGACGGCCACGGCCGCCAGCGCGCCCACCGACTGATGGGCCAGGACGTCCCGGGCACTGATCATCAGCCCGGCGCTGCGGGCCTGGGAGACCACCTGGATCGCCTGGATGCTGTCACCGCCGAGGTCGAAGAAGCCGTCCCCGGTGCCGACCTCGGGCAGCCCGAGCACCTCGGCGAAGATCGCGGACAGGGTCTCCTCGACCGGGGTGCGCGGCCGGCCGGACCCGGCGCCCGGGGCGAAGCCGGGGGCGGGCAGCCGGTCGCGGTCCACCTTGCCGTTGGCGGTGAGCGGCAGCTCGGCGAGCACCACCACCGCCGCCGGGACCAGGTACGGCGGCAGCTCGGCGGCGAGCGCGGCCCGCACCTCCGCCGGGTCGGGCGCGGCCCCCGGGCGGGGGACCAGGTAGCCGACCAGGGTGCGCTGCCCCGGCCGGTCCTCCCGGACCGTCACCACGGCCCGGGCCGCGTCCGGACGGGCGGACAGCGCGGACTCGATCTCGCCCAGCTCGATCCGGAAGCCCCGGACCTTCACCTGGTGGTCGGTGCGGCCGAGGAAGTCCAGCCGGCCGTCCGCCCGCCACCGGACGAGGTCCCCGGTCCGGTACATCCGGGTGCCGGGCGCGCCGAACGGGTCGGGCAGGAAGCGGCGCGCGGTCAGCCCGGGCCGGCCCAGATAGCCGCGGGCCAGGCCGGCGCCGGCCACGAACAGCTCGCCGGGCACACCGGCGGGCACCGGCCGCAGTCCCTCGTCCAGCACGTACACCCGGGCGCCCGCGATCGGCCGGCCGACCGGCGGGGCACCGGCGCCGGGCGTCAGCGGCCCGGTCAGGGTGGCGCACACCGTGGTCTCGGTGGGCCCGTAGGCATTGACCATCCGCCGGTCCGCCGACCACCGGTCGGCCAGCGCGGCCGGGCAGGACTCGCCCGCGACCACCAGGGACAGTCCGGCGGGCAGTCCGCCCTCCGGCACGGCGGCCAGCACACTGGGCGGCAGCGTCGCGTTGGTGACGCCGTAGCGCTCGCAGGTACGGGTCAGCGGCTCGCCGGGCAGCAGCTCCTCCTTGGGGACGACCACCAGCGCGGCGCCGGTCAGCAGCGCGTCGCAGCGCTCCGCCACCGAGGCGTCGAAGCTCGGCGAGGCGAACTGCAGCACCCGGCTGTGCTCGTCCAGGCCGAAGCCCTCGGCCTGCGCGGCGACCAGGCCCGGGATGCCGGTGTGGGTGACCACCACGCCCTTGGGGGTGCCGGTGGAACCCGAGGTGTAGATGATGTACGCCGCGTGGGCCGGGGTCAGCGGCTCGGCGCGGTCGGCGTCGGTCGGTGCGACGGCGGGGCGGGCGGCCAGCTCCGCGAGCACCTCGGGCCGGTCCAGCCGCAGCACCGGGACCTCGCTCTCCGGCAGGGCGGCGGCCGACCCGTCGTCGGTCAGCAGCAGCACCGGGCGGGCGTCGTCGAGCAGGAAGGCGATCCGTGCCGCCGGGTAGTCCGGGTCGACCGGCAGGTAGGCGGAGCCCGCCTTGACCACGGCCAGCATGGCCACCACCGACCGGGCCGAGCGCCCCAGCGCCACCGCGACCGGCCGCTCCGGGCCCGCCCCGCGGGCGATCAGCAGATGGGCCAGCCGGTTGGCCTCGGCGTCCAGCTGGGCGTAGGTCAGCTCCCGCCCGGGGTCGACGACGGCGGTCCGCTCCGGAGTGCGGGCCGCCTGGGCCTCGAACAGCGCGGGCAGGGTGGCGGGGGAGTGGGCCGGGAGTCGGCCTCCGGCCCAGTCGGTCAGCAGCAGCTGACGCTCGTCGGCGGAGAGCAGTTCGGCCTCGGCGACCGGGCGGTCCGGGGCGGCGCACACCGCCAGCAGCATCCGCCGCAGGCGTTCGGCCAGCAGCTCCACGGTGGCCGGGTCGAAGACGTCGGCGTTGTACTCCACCACGCCGTCGATCCCGGCGGGCGCGCCGTCGCCGGGGGCGCGGCGGCCGGTCAGCGAGAACACCAGGTCCATCCGGGCGCCGCCGCTGTCCACTGGCACGGCCTGCTCGGTCAGACCGGGCAGGCCGAGCACCGCGTCCGGGACGTTCTGCCAGGCCAGCAGTACCTGGAAGAGCGGGTGGTGCGCGGTGGAGCGGGCCGGGCGCAGCGCGTCCACCAGGAACTCGAACGGGACGTCCTGGTGGGCGTACCCGTCCAGGCCGCGTTCGCGGACCCGGGCCAGCAGCTCGCGGAAGCTCGGCGCCCCCGACAGGTCGGCGCGCAGCACCAGGGTGTTGACGAAGAAGCCGACCAGGTCCTCGGTGGCGGCGTCGGTGCGGCCGGCGACGGTCGCACCGACCGGGATGTCGTCCCCGGCGCCGAGGCGGTGCAGCAGGGCGGCCAGGGCCGCGTGCACGACCATGAACTCGCTGGCGTCGTGCCGGCGCGCCAGCGTGGCGACGGCGGTGTGCAGTTCGGCGTCCCAGCGCAGGGCGACGGTACCGCCGCGGTGGGTGGCCGAGGCCGGGTGCGGGCGGTCGGCGGGCAGCGCGATCCGCTCCGGCAGTCCGGCCAGGGCCTCGCGCCAGTAGGCGAGTTGGGTGCTGCGCAGGCTGTCCGGGTCGTCCTGGCCGCCGAGCAGCCGGTGCTGCCACAGGGTGTAGTCGGCGTACTGGACCGGCAGCGGCGCCCACTGCGGCGGGCGGCCGCCGAGGCGCGCGGTGTAGGCGGTTGCGAGGTCGCGCCCGAGCAGGGCGACGGACCAGCCGTCGGCCGCGATGTGGTGCACCACCAGGACCAGGGTGTGCGACTCCGGCCCGTGCAGCAGCAGTTCGGCGTGCAGCGGGATCCGGCGGGCGAGGTCGAAGGTGTGGCGGGCGGCGGCACGCACGGCCTCGGCGGCCGCGGCTGCCTCGGGAAGTTCGGTCACGGTCAGCCCCGGGCGGGCGGCGGCCAGGTCGAGCACGTGCTGGCGCGGCACCCCGCCGGTGTCGGGGAAGACGGTGCGCAGCGCCTCGTGCCGCTCCACCACGTCGGCGAGTGCGGCCCGCAGGGCGTCGGTGTCCAGCGGGCCGGTCAGCCGTACCGCCATCGGGATGTTGTACGTGGCGGAGGGGCCCTCCAGCCGGTCGAGGAACCACAGCCGGCGTTGGGCGAAGGACAACGGGAGTTCGGCGGGCCGGGCCTCGGGGGCCAGCGCCGGGCGGGGCGCCCCGGGGGTCCGGTCGGGGTCCTCGGCGGCGAGGCGTGCGGCCAGTCCGGCCACCGTCGGGGTCTCGAACAGCGCCCGGACCTGGACCTCGGTGCCCAGGGCGGACCGGATCTGGGAGATCAGCCGGGTGGCGAGCAGCGAGTGGCCGCCGAGGTCGAAGAAGCTGTCGTGGACGCCGACCGCCGGCACCCCGAGCACCTTGGCGAACAGCGCGCAGAGCGCCTCCTCGCGCTCGTCGCGCGGGGCGACGTACACCGCGTCGAGGTCGCGGCGGTCGCCGTCGGGCGCGGGCAGCGCCTTGCGGTCGGTCTTGCCGTTGGGGGTCAGCGGCAGCGCGTCCAGCAGGACGAACGCGGACGGGACCATGTAGCCGGGCAGGCGTTCGGCCAGGGCGGAGCGCAGCGCCGGGACGAGGCGGCGGGCGAGTCGGCGCCGGGTGCCGCTGACGAGGCGGCCCCAGTCCGGTTCGGTCGCGGGCGGCGGGACGAGTGACGGGGGTCCGCCGTCGGCGTCGGGCCGGTGGGCGAGCAGGGTGAACGCGCCGTCGGTGCCGTGCTCGGACCAGTCGAGGTCGATCCGGTAGCCGAGTGCCTCGCCGAGGGCCCAGAGCTCCTCGGGGTCGACGGCCTCGGGACGGTCGGCGGGCGGTTCGCTGCCGTCGTCCAGCCGTCCGAGGGTGTCGGCGAATTCGCGCAGGCGGGCGTTGGGCACGCCGGAGACGGCGAGCAGCGCGGGCCGCCGGGTCGCGAGGAGCTCGCGCAGCGCGGCCACGGTCAGGCCCTCGGCGGCCCAGTCCAGCGGATCCGGCTCCAGCGGATCCGGTGCCGGGGCCTCCGGGGCGGTGGCGGCCGGTCGGGTGGTGGCCGGTCCGGTGGTGAGGACGACGTCGTAGCGGAACCGGGTCAGCTCATTGGCGGTGGCGGCCCGCTTGGGCAGCACCCGGACCTCGCGGACCGCCGGGAAGCGGCTCGGCAGCGCGGTGAACAGCGCGGGGTCGAAGACGAGTTCCTCGTCCTCGGCCAGCCGGCGGCGGGTCCGGGCGAGCAACTCGGCGGGCGGCAGGCCCGGTTCGGCGTGGGCGAGCTGGACCGACAGGTGGAAGGACTCCAGCAGCGGCAGGCTGCGGATGTCGCCGAGGAACAGCGAGCCGCCCGGGGCGAGCCGGGGCAGCGCGCCCTCGATCACCCGCAGCAGGTAGCGCTCGTCCGGGAAGTACTGGACCACCGAGTTGAGCACGATCACGTCGAAGAGCCGCTCGGGCAGCCGGTCCAGTCGGTCGGCCGCGCAGAGGTGCAGCGCGACCTCGCCGAGGGTGCCGGCGGCGCCGTCGACGACCTCGCGCAGGCCGGTCAGGGCGACCTCGGAGATGTCGGTGCCCGAGTAGTGCTCGACCTCCGGGGCGACCCGCTGGAGGATCAGGCCGGTGCCGCAGCCGATCTCCAGCACCGAGCGGGGGCGCAGGGCGAGCACCCGCTCGGCGGTGCGGTCGGCCCACTCGCGCATCTCGCCGGCCGGGATCGGCTCCCCGGTGTAGCTGCTGTTCCAGCCGCGCAGGTCCTCGCCGGGGATCCCGGGGACCGTGGCGACGGGGGCGGGGCCGTCGTCCGGGTCGTCGTAGGCGGTGTCCCAGATCCGCCGCCACTCCTCGACCTGGTCCGGCCACTCCTCCGCCGGGCCGGGGCCCCCGTCGGCCGACGGCACCACGTAGGCCACCAGCCGCTGGTCACCGGGGACGTCCTCCCGGACCGTCACCACCGCGTGGCCGACCTCGGGCTGCCGGGCCAACTCGCTCTCGATCTCGCCGAGTTCGATCCGGAAGCCCCGCACCTTCACCTGGTGGTCCAGCCGCCCGAGGAACTCGATGCCGCCGTCGCGCCGACGGCGCACCAGGTCCCCGGTGCGGTAGAGCCGGTCCTGCGGCCCCGCCCCGAACGGGTGCGGCACGAAGCGCTCGGCGGTCAGCTCCGGCCGGCCCAGGTAGCCCCGGGCCAGGCCGGCGCCGCCGATGTACAGCTCGCCGGGCACCCCGGGCGGCGTCAGCCGGCCCTGCTCGTCGAGCACGTGCAGCTCGGTGTTGGCGATCGGCGCGCCGATCGAGATCGGGCCGTCCCCGACCTCGGCCACCGCCGACCAGATGGTGGTCTCGGTGGGCCCGTACATGTTCCACAGCTCCACGCCGCCGGCCCGCAGCCGCCGGGCCAGTTCCGCGGGCAGCGCCTCGCCGCCCGCCAGCGCCTTCAGCCCGGGCGCGCCCGGCCAGCCCGCGTCCAGCAGCATCCGCCAGGTGGACGGGGTGGCCTGGACGACGCTCGCCCCGGAGGCGGCCAGCAGCCGGGACAGCCGCTCGCCGTCGGCGGCCGCGCCGCGCTCGGCGACCACCACCCGGGCGCCGGTGACCAGCGGCAGCAGCAGTTCCAGCAGCGAGATGTCGAAGGAGTGGGTGGTGACGGCGAGCAGGGTGTCCTCGGCCGTCAGGCCCGGCCGTTCCCGCATCGAGCGCAGGAAGTTCGCCAGCGCCCGGTGCGGGACCTGCACGCCCTTGGGGCGCCCGGTCGAGCCCGAGGTGTAGATGACGTAGGCGAGGTCGTCCTCGGCCACCGCCGGGTCCTCGGCCGGTTCGGCGGCAGGCTCCTCGTAGGGCTCGTCCAGGCACAGCACCTCGGCGGCGGTCGTGGGCAGCCGCTCCGCCACCGGCCGCTGGGTGAGCAGCACCGGCAGGCCGGAGTCGGCCAGCATGTACGCGATCCGCTCCGCCGGGAACTCGGGGTCGATCGGGACGAAGGCGCCGCCCGACTTCAGGACCGCCAGCAGCGCCACCACCAGGTCGACCGAGCGCTCGGTGCACACGCCCACCAGGACGTCCCGGCGCACGCCGTGCCCGCGGAGGCGGGCGGCCAGCCGGTCGGAACGCCGGTCCAGCTCCGCGTAGTCCAGCGCCTCGGCGCCGCAGCGCACCGCCTCGGCGGCCGGGGTGCGGGCGGCCTGCTCGGCGAACAGGCGGTGCACCGGCGCCCGGTCCGGCCACTCCCGGCGGGTGTCGTTGCCCCGCTCGCGCAGCCGCCGCTCCTCCTCTGCCGACAGCATCGGCACCGCGCCCACCGGAAGGTCCGGACCGTCGAGCAGCTGTTCCACCAACAGCCGCAGGTGGTCGGCCAGTTGGTCGACGGTGGCGGCGTCGAACAGGTCGCTGTTGTACTCGAAGCGGCCGCTCAGGCCCTCCGGCCGGTCGAAGACCTGGAGCTCCAGGTCGAAGCGGGCGGTACTGCCGGCCACCTCGATCGGCTCCAGGTGCAGCCCCGCCACGTCGAAGGAGGGCATCGCGATGTTCTGGAACACGAAGGAGACCTGGAACACCGGGGTGCGGGAGAGGTCCCGGCGCGGGTGCAGCTCCTCCACCAGCCGCTCGAACGGCAGCTCCTGGTGGGCGAACGCGCCCAGGCACACCGGCCTGACCCGGCCCAGCAGTTCACGGAAGGACGGCGCGCCCGAGAGGTCGGTGCGCAGCGCCAGCATATTGGCGAAGTAGCCGATCAGCCGCTCCACTTCGGGGCGGCCCCGGTTGGCGACCGGCACGCCGACCACCACGTCCTCCTCCCGGGTGTAGCGGTGCAGCAGTACCTGGAACGCGGCGAGCAGGGTCATGAACGGGGTGACGCCCTCGGCGCGGCTGAACTCCCGCACCCGGTCCATCAGTTCGGCGGACAGTGCGAAGGGGCGGGAGCCGCCGCGGGTGCTCTGCACGGGCGGGCGGGGCCGGTCGGTGGGCAGTTCCAGGGCGGCCGGGGCCCCGTCGAGCGTGCGCCGCCAGTACTCCAGGTCGGCCCGCGCGCCGTCGCCGTCCAGCCGCTTGCGCTGCCACACCGCGTAGTCGGCGTACTGGATCGGCAGTTCGGGCAGCGCGGGCTCGGTGCCGCCCGCGTAGGCGCCGTAGAGCGTGACCAACTCGTCCAGGAACACCGAGGTGGACCAGAGGTCGCCGGCGATGTGGTGGATGGTGAGCAGCAGTACGTGCTCGTCGGCGGCGAGCCGCAGGAAGCGCATCCGCACCAGCGGACCGGTGGCGAGGTCGAACGGGCGGGAGAACTCCTCCCGGGCCAGGGCCTGCACGCCCTCCTCGCCGTCCGGTCCGGCCAGATGCTCGCACGGTACGACGGCGAAGCCCGGCTCGGCGCCCTCGGTGACCACCTGGACGGGCTCGCCGTCCACCGCCCGGAAGGTGGTGCGCAGCGCCTCGTGGCGGCGGGCGATCGCGGAGACGGCGCGCCGCCACAGGTCCAGGTCGAGCGGGCCGCGGATCCGGGTGGCGCCGCAGACGTTGTAGGCGGTGTCGCCCGGCGTCAGCTGGTCCAGGAACCACATCCGCTGCTGCGGGAAGGAGGCCGGGAACCGGTGCTCCCGGGGCCGGGCGGCCTTCTTGCGGCGCAGGCGTTCGGCGAGGAGCGCGCGCTTCTCGGCGGCGGAGAGCGTCGCGGGGTCGGGGGTGGTCATCGCACGTCCGTCCTCGGGTGTTCCGTGGGTGTCGCGGGCGCTCATTCCTGGTCCCCCCGGTCGGTGCGGTCCGCGGCGGCCTCGTCGGCCGTCTCCTCGGCGAGCAGGGCCTGGAGGCGGGCCTCCACCTCCTCGTCGGAGAGGCCGTCGAGGTCGTCCAGCTCGTCGAGTCCGTCCAGGCCGCTCAGGCCGCTCAGGCTGTCCGGGCCGTCGGGGTCGTGGTCGTCGAGGTCCTGCTGCCCGGGTTCCCCGCCGTCCCCGGCGCGGCTCAGGGCCTGGATGGTGTCCCCGTCGCCGCCTCCGTCACCGCCGCCCCCGGCCAGCAGGTCGACGGTGTGGGCGACGGTGGGGGAGTGGAAGAAGTCCCGCAGGTCGAGTTCGGTGCCGAAGCGGCTCCGGATCCGGGTGTTGATCTGCACGGCGGCCAGCGAGTGGCCGCCCAGGGCGAAGAAGTCGTCGTGCACACCGACCTCCTCGACACCCAGGACCTCCCGCCAGAGCGCCGCGACGGCCTCCTCCTGCTCGGTGGCGGGCGCCACGAACGGGGTCGCCAGCTCGGGCCGGGGGTGGCTGCCGCCGAGCGGGGCCAACTGCTCCAGCTCGCGCGCCAGCAGCGCCGGGGTGATCGAGCGCGCCAGCCGCCGCAGGGCCGTGAAGTCCTGCGGGGTGACGACCAGGTGAGCGGGGAGGTCGGGCTGGGCCAGCACCCGGGCGAACGCGGCCCGGCCCTCCGCCTCGTCGAAGCCCTCGGCGAGCGCGGCCAGCGCCCCGGCTCCACCGGCCCCGGTGGAGCCGGGCCCGGCACCCGCCCCGGTGTCCGTGCCGGCCGCCTCGGCCTCCGCGACGGTGTGTCCGATCTGGGTCAGCAGCGCCTCGACGTCATTGATCCGCTTGACCGTGAAGTCGGTCACCTGGACCAGCAACCGGCCGTCCGGGTCGAGGAGTTCGAGGTCGCAGGTGAGGGTCTCCCCGGTCGACCCGGCCGGGTGCTTGATCTCCACGGCGACCTCCACCGTGCCGGTCAGCGGGTGCAGGATCCGCAGGCTGCGGTAGGTCAGCGGCAGGTAGTACGGGTCCTCGGCGTGCAGCCGGAAGACGCCGCCGGCCATGTCGAGCAGGGCCGGGTGCAGCGGGTAGTCCGCCAGGTCGGCGAGGAAGGCCTCGTCCAGCCGGAGCGTGGCAAGCATCCGCCGGCCGCCGGTGCGGATGGTCTTCAGCACCTGCCAGCGCGGTCCGAACCAGAACCGCAGCGGCCCGCCGCCCTCCTCGAAGCGCTCCACCCCGAGCCGGCGGCGGATCTCCTCCTCGGTCTCCAGGACCTCCGTCACCTCGCAGCGCTCCAGCACCTCCGCCAGGTCGCGGACGACGTCCGGGCCGCGCTCGTGGAACGAGGCCGAGCCGGTCGCGTGCTCGCGCCACGGAGCGTCCGCCGCCGGGCGGCTGCGGACGGTGAAGTGCGGGCGGCCGTCCCGCTCCTCGATCGTGGTGAACACCGTCCGCTGCTGTCCGTCGGGGACGATCACGGGCGTCATGAACAGCACGTCGTGCAGCTCGATCTCGCGCTCCCCGGCCTGCCCGGCCAGCGCGGCGCGGACGAGTTCGAGGTAGGCGGTGCCCGGGACCAGGCCGTGGCCCATCAGTCGGTGGTCGTCGACGATCCAGCTGTCCGCGGTGGTGAGCACCGTCTCGAAGACGACGGTGGTGCCCTCGGCGCGGACCGGGCGCAGCAGCGGGTGGCCGGTCTCCGGTCCGACGGCGGCCGCCGCCCGGCCGGTGAGTCCGGCGGCCATGCCGACGCGCTCCCAGGTGCCCCAGCCGAGCGCCGTCACCGGGCGGCCCTGCCGGCGCCGCCACTGGGCGAAGGCGTCCAGGAAGGCGTTGGCCGCGCCGTAGTCGCTCTGGCCGGGGCCGCCGAGCACGGCGCTGACCGAGGAGCAGAGCAGCAGGAAGTCCAGCGGGTCGTCCGCGCACAGCCGGTCCAGCAGCAGGGTGCCGGTGGTCTTCGCCGCCAGGACCGCGTCGGCGTCCGCCCTGGTCCGGCGGGCGAGCATGCCGGTGGACGGCGCCCCGGCCGCGTGCACCACGCCGTTCAGCGGGCCGAACCGCGCGCGCAGGGCGGCCAGCGCGGCGCCGAGCTCGCGCTCGTCGGTGACGTCGGCCCGCAGCAGCGCGATCCGTGCGCCGCGCTCCCGGAGCCGGGTGAGGCGGCGGATCCGGGCACCGGTCGGGTCCTGCTCGCCGTGCTCCGCCAGCCAGGCCGGCCAGTCCTCCTCGGCGGGGAAGTCGGAGCGGCCGAGCAGGCCCAGCACCGGCGCCCGCAGGCCCTCGGCCAGTTGCTCGGCGAGGGCCAGGCCGACTCCGCCGAGGCCGCCGGTGACCAGGTAGACGCCGCCTTCGCGGGGGTGCGCCGGAGGGTCGGCCGGGCCGTCGGCCTCGGCGGAGTCCCCGGCCGACGCGTCGCCGGCCGACGCGTCGCCGGCCGACGCGTCGCCGGCCGACGCGTCGCGGGCCGGGAGCGGGAGCGGGTCGAAGTCGCGGACCCACCAGTGCCGGCCGCGCAGCGCCAGGTCGCGTTCCGCGGGGTCGCGCAGCAGCAGCCGGTGCACGGCGCGCACCGCGTCCTCCGCCGGGGCGGCCGGGTCGGTGCCGGTGACGTCCAGCAGGCGGCAGTCGACGTCCGGCAGCTCCTGCGGGATCACCGTGCAGGGCCCGGCCAGCAGGGCCTGCTCGGGCCGCAGCGGCTCCTCGCCGGTGACGCTGTGGACGCCCCGGCAGATGACGTCCAGGGTGACCGGGACATCGGGGCGGGCGTCGGTGAGGGCCTGGGCGAGGGCCGCCAGGCTGTCGAGGCCGAGCCGGCGGGCGGCGTTGAGCCGAGCCTCGTCCAGCGGCTCGCCGTCCTGCACGTCGCCGTCGGACAGGTCGTCACCGAGGCTGAACAGGTGCACCAGCCGCAGCGAGGCCGCGCCCCGGAGGTCCAGCGCGCCGAGCAGTTCGGCGGCCTGCGCGTGGTCGTCCGGGTCCAGCGACCAGGCGTCGGCGCCGCGGGGGTGCGGGCCGGGGACGCGCAGCCCGTCGGTGCGCTCCGAGCCGTCGGTGGTGCCGACCCGGACCACGGCGGCGCCGCCCTCGGTCAGCCGCCCGGCCAGTGCGGCGCCGAGGCCGGTGCCGTCGCCGAGCACGACCCACAGCGGTCCGCCGTCCGCGCCGGTCCGGGCGTCGGGGCCGGTGTGCGGGGCGAGGCGCCGCCAGCCGGGGGTGCGGAACCAGTCCTCGACCGGGACCGGCCCGGCCGTCGCGGTACCGCCGGTGGCGGCAGGGTCGGCCGCCGGGTCGGTCGCGGCGGTGCGGTCCGGCTCCACCCAGTAGCGCTGCCGCTGGAAGGCGTAGCCGGGCAGCCGCAGCACCCGCCCGTCGGCGCCCGGCCGCAGGACGTCCCGGTCGACCGGCACGCCCGCGCTCCACAGCGCGCCCAGGCTCCGGCGCAGCAGCAGCGCGTCGTCCTCCCGCCCCTGCGGGTGGCGCAGCGAGCCGACCACCGTCCGGCCCTCCTGCCAGCTGCCGTGGCGGCGGACGAAGTCGCCGAGGGTGTGGCCGGGGCCGACCTCCAGCAGCACCCAGGACGGGTCGGCGAGCAGCAGCGCGGCGGCGTCGGCGAAGCGGACCGGCTGCCGCAGGTGGCGGCCCCAGTACTCGGGGTCGGTCGCCTCCTGCTCGGTGATCCAGGTGCCGGTGACGTTGGAGCAGAACGGGATCCGAGGCGGGTTCGGCCGCACCGCGCGGACCGCCTCGACCAGCGGGCCGACGGCGCCGTCCATGGCGGGGGAGTGGAAGCCGTGCGAGGTGTGCAGCCGGCGGCAGGGGACGGCGGCCTCCTTGAGGCGTCGCTCCAGCGCGTCGACGGCGTCGGTCGGGCCGGAGACGACGCTCAGCCCGGTGGAGTTGAGGGCGGCCACGGCGAGGTCGGCGCCGCTGGCGTCGCCGGTGCTGTCGGCGAGCCAGGGCGCGAGCTCCCGCTCGGACAGGAACACGGTGAGCATCGATCCGGCAGGCATCGCCGCGACCAGCCGGCCCCGGGCCGCCACCAGCCGCACCGCGTCCGGCAGTTCGAACACGCCCGCCAGGCAGGCCGCCACGTACTCGCCGACGCTGTGGCCGACCATCGCGTCCGGCCGCACGCCCCAGGCCGTCCACTGCTGCGCCAGCGCGTACTCCACCAGGAACAGCGCGGGCTGGGCGTACTCGGTGCGGGTCAGCCGTTCCGCCGCCGCCTCGGCCTCCTCGGGGGCGGGGAACAGCAGCGCGCGCGGGTCCTCGCCCAGCTCGGCGGCGAACAGCTCGGCGCAGCGGTCGAGTTCGGCGGTGAACACCGGCTCCCGGCGGTACAGGCCGCGGGCCATGTCGACGTACTGGGTGCCCTGGCCGGGGAACAGGAAGGCCACCCGGGCGCCCTCGGCGGCCTCCGTCGTGCCGGCGGGGGTGACGGCGCGCAGCGCGGCCACCGCCCCGGCCCGGTCCGGGGCGACCGGGGCGGCGCGCCGGCCGAAGGCGCGGCGGCGGTGGGTCAGGGTGTGGGCGAGGTCGTCGAGCCGCAGGCCGGGGTGGGCCTCCAGGTGGTCGGCGAGCCGTCGGGCGCCCTCGGCGACGGCCTCGGCGGTGCGCCCGGACAGCGGGAGCAGGACGGGGGCGCTGCCCTCGTCGGCGGCCGCTGGTCCGGTTTCGGGGGCAGGGGCGGGTGCCTCCTCCAGCACCAGGTGCACATTGGTGCCGCCGATGCCGAAGGAGCTGACCCCGGCCCGGCGCGGCCGCTCCCCCCGGGGCCACGGCCGCAGCCGGTCGTTGACGAAGAACGGGCCCGAGTCCAGGTCGAGTTCGGGATTGGGCTTGGTGAAGTGCAGGGAGGCCGGGATGGCCTCGTGCCGCAGCGCCAGCACTGTCTTGATCAGCGCGGCGACCCCGGCGGCGGCGTCCAGGTGGCCGATGTTGCTCTTCACCGAGCCGATCGCGCAGTAGCCGGTCTCCTCGGTGTCCTCGCGGAACGCCCGGGTCAGCGCGGCGAGTTCGATCGGGTCGCCGAGCGCCGTGCCGGTGCCGTGGGTCTCCACGTAGCCGACCGAGCCCGCGTCGACCCCGGCCATCGCCAGCGCCTCGGAGACCACCGCGGCCTGCCCGTCGACGCTCGGCGCGGTGTAACCGGCCTTCAGTGAACCGTCGTTGTTGACCGCCGAGCCCAGCACCACGGCGTCCACCGGGTCGCCGTCGCGCCGCGCGTCGGCCAGCCGGCGCAGCACCACCACGCCGACGCCGTTGCCGGGCACGGTGCCGCCCGCCGAGGCGTCGAACGGCCGGCAGTGCCCGTCGGGGGAGAGGATGCCGCCCGGCTCGTACTGGTAGCCCTGCTCCAGCGGGGAGCCGATCGACACCCCGCCGGCCAGGGCGAGGTCGCACTCGCCGTTCAGCAGGCTCTGGCAGGCGAGGTGGACGGCGGTGAGCGAGGTCGAGCACGCGGTCTGCACGCTCATCGCCGGGCCGGTCAGGCCCAGCTTGTAGGCGACCCTGGTGGCCAGGAAGTCCTTGTCGGAGGCCAGCAGCGTCTGGTACGGCCCCGCCGACTCGAAGACCCGGCGGTTGGCGGTGACGTTGTGCAGCAGGTAGGTGTTCATCCCGGCGCCGGCGAACACGCCGATCCGGCCCTCGAAGTCCTCCGGCACGCAGCCGGCCGACTCCAGGGCCTCCCAGGCGCACTCCAGGAACACCCGGTGCTGCGGGTCCATGATCTCGGCCTCGCGCGGGTTGTAGCCGAAGAAGCCCGCGTCGAAGCGGTCGGCCCCGGCGAGCACGCCCTTGGCCCGGACGTAGCCGTCCCGGCCGGACACCTCCGGGTCCACCCCGGCGGCCCGCAGTCCGGCCTCGGAGAGCACCTCGATCGACTCCCGGCCCTCCTCCAGGTTCCTCCAGAAGCTGTCGACGTCGGGGGCACCGGGGAAGCGGCCGGCCATCCCCACGACGGCGATCTGGTCGAGTTCTTCGGACATCTCCGGCATCGGGGTCACCTGTCGCTCTCTCACATCGTGCTCTCAGGAACGGGCACGGCGCACGGCCGCCTGTTGCCGCCGGGCACCGGCCCGGCGTCGGTTCTCCGCGCGCTCGCGCGCGGCCGCCCCGGGGGCCGTGGACGGATCCACCCCGGACCGGCTCAGATGGGCGGCCAGCGAGGCCACCGTGGGGTGCTGGAACAGCTCGACCATCGACACCCGGTGCCCGAGGTCCGCCGCGAGCAGCGAGCGCAGCTCGGCCATCAGCAGCGAGTGTCCGCCGAGGTCGAAGAAGTTGTCGTGGGTGCCGACCCGCTCCACCCCCAGCACCGTGCGCCACAGCCCGGCCAGCGACCGTTCCAGACCGGCGCCGGGCGCGGTGAACGGCGCGCCCGCCGCCGGGCCGTCGTCCCCGCCCGGCTCGGGCAGCGCGTTGCGGTCCACCTTGCCGCTCGGGGTGAGCGGCAGCGCGTCCAGCACGGCGAACACGGCGGGCACCATGTAGCCGGGCAGCCGGCCGCGCAGATGGGCGGCCAGTTCGGCGGGCGCCGGCGGCGTTGCGGCGTCGGTCGTGGTGAGGTGGGCGACCAGCCGCACGTCCCCGGTCCGGTGCGGACGGGCCGTCACCACGGCCTCGCGCACCCCCGGGTGCTCGGTCAGCACGGCCTCGATCTCACCGAGCTCGATCCGCAGGCCGCGCAGCTTCACCTGGTGGTCCAGCCGGCCGAGGTACTCCACCGCGCCGTCCTCGCGGAACCGCGCGAGGTCGCCGGTGCGGTACAGCCGCGCCGCCGGGTCCGGGTCGAACGGGTCCCGGACGAAGCGCTCGGCGGTCAGGTCGGGCCGGTTCAGATAGCCGCGGGCCAGGCCCCGGCCGCCGATGTGCAGCTCGCCGGGCACCCCGACCGGCACCGGCCGCAGCGCCTCGTCCAGGACCAGGATCCGGGTGTTGGCGATCGGCCGGCCGATCGGCACCGGCCGCCGGGGGTCGTCGTCCGGCCCGCAGGTCCAGTGGGTCACGTCGACCGCGGCCTCGGTCGGACCGTACAGGTTGTACAGGGCGGCGGACGAGCGGGCCAGGAAGCGGTCCTGGAGGTCGCGCGGCAGCGCCTCGCCGCTGCACACCACCCGGCGCAGGCTCCCGCACTCCTCCACCGGCTCCCGCAGGAAGGCCTGCAGCATCGACGGCACGAAGTGCACCGTCGTCACGCCCTCCGCTCGGATCGTCCGGGCCAGGTACCCGGTGTCCCGGTGCCCCTCCGGCCGGGCCAGCACCAGGGTCGCGCCGACCGCCAGTGGCCAGAAGAACTCCCACACCGACACGTCGAAGGAGAACGGCGTCTTCTGCAGCACCCGGTCCGAGGCGTCCAGTCGGTAGGCGTCCTGCATCCACAGCAGCCGGTTGCGGATCGCCGCGTGCACGTTCATGACGCCCTTGGGGGTGCCGGTGGAACCGGAGGTGTAGATGACGTAGGCGAGGTCCTCGCCGCCGACCGCGACCTCCGGGGCGGTGTCCGGCTCCCCGCCCGGCGCGGCCTCGAACTCCTCCACGCACAGCACCTCGGCGTCGACCGCCGGCAGCCGCCCGAGCACCCGGCGCTGGGTGAGCAGCACCGGCACCCGGGCGTCCCGCACCATGTGCTCCAGCCGGGCCGCCGGCAGCTCCGGGTCCAGCGGCAGATAGGCCCCGCCCGCCTTCAGCACCGCCAGCAGCGCCACCACCAGCTCCGGTGCCCGCTCCATGCCGACGCCGACCACGGTGTCCCGGCCGACGCCGAGCCCGCGCAGCCGGTGGGCGAGCCGGTTGGCCCGCCGGTCCAGCTCGCCGTAGCCCACCGAACGGCCCTCGAAGCGCAGCGCCACCGCCTCCGGCCGCAGTCGCGCCCGCTCCTCGAAAGCCTGGTGGATCCAGCCCTCGTCGGCCGGCCACTCCCGCGCGGTGTCGTTGAACTCCACCAGCACCCGGTGGCGTTCGCCCTCCGTCAGCAGCTCCAGCCGGTCCACCGGCAGCTCCGGAGCGGCCACCGCCTGCCCGGCCAGCCGGCCGAAGAGGACGGCCAGCCGGGCGACGGTGGACTCGTCGAACAGGTCGCGGTCGTACTCGAACCAGCCGCCCAGGCCGCCGTTCTCGTCGAAGGCCTGGAGTTCCAGGTCGAACCGCGCGCCGCCGCCGCGCACCGGCACCGGCTCCAGCCGGGCGCCGCCCAGGGCGAGGTCCGGCACCGCCTCCCGGCCGTAGGCGAAGCTCACCTGGAACACCGGCGGCCGGCTGAGGTCCCGGGCCGTGCCCAGCTCGCCGACCACCAGCTCGAACGGCACCTCCTGGTGCTCGTAGGCGCCGAGGCAGGCGGCCCGCACCCGGTCCAGCACCTCGGTGAAGGACGGCTCGCCGCCCAGCTCGGTGCGGATCGGCAGGGCGTTGACGAAGTAGCCGATCAGCGGCTCCAGTTCGGGCCGGTCGCGGACGGCGGTGGGCACCCCCACCACCACGTCCTGACTGCGGGCGTACCGGGACAGCAGCACGGTGAACACGGCCAGCAGCGCCATGTAGGTGGTCGCGCCCCGGCGGTGGGCCAGCTCCGACAGCCCGCGCAGCAGCGGCTCGGGCAGCTCGAACGGCAGCGTGCCGCCGTTGAAGCCCTGGACGGCCGGACGCGGTCGGTCGGTCGGCAGTTCCAGCGCGGCCGGCGCCCCGGCCAGCCGCTCCTTCCAGTACGCCGATTGCTCCGTCCAGCGGCCCTGTTCGTGCTGCTCGCGCTGCCAGAGCGCGAAGTCGGCGTACTGGACCGGCAGCTCCGGCAGCGGCGAGGGCCGGCCGGCCGCGAACGCCTCGTACAGCGCGGCGAGTTCGGCCAGCAGCACCCAGAACGACCAGCGGTCCGAGACCAGATGGTGCAGGGCAAGTACGAGCACCGACTCGTCCTCGCCGGTGCGCAGCAGGGCCAGCCGCAGTGGCGGCCCGGCCTCCAGGTCGAACGGCTCGCCGACGGCGGCCGCCACGATCCGCTCGTCCAGCTCGGCCTGCGTGAGACCGGCCTGCCGGAGGTCGGTCACGGGCAGTTCGGCCCCGGCGGATTCGGGCTCCACGGACGACCGCACCACCTGGACGGGGCGGCCGTCGCGCAGCGCGAAGGTGGTGCGCAGCGCCTCGTGCCGGCGGACCACCTCGCGCAGCGCCGCGCGCAGCACCCGGGCGTCCACCGGGCCGCGCACCCGCACCGCGCCCGGCACCACATAGGCCGGGTTCGCGGGCCGGACCTGCTCCAGGAACCACATGCCCTGCTGGAACAGCGAGAGCGGGAAGACGTCCTCGGCAGGGGTCTCCGGGGTCGCGCCGTCGGCCGCCCGCCGCTCGGCGAGCAGTCGCTCCAGGTGCGCCCGCTGCTCCGGGGTCAGTGCGGCGAGGCGCTCGTGGAGCTCAGTCATCGACCCGCTCCGAGACCTCGGTGACCTGCTCCAGGAGGGCGAGCAGCTCGGCGGTGGGGTCGGGGGCGGCGTCGGGGAGCCGGTCGGTGGAGCGGGCCGCCCGGCGGATCGGCGCCGCCTCCCCAACGTCGGTGCCGGCGGCGGGCCCGGCGGCCGTCAGACCCTCGACCACCTGCCCGGCCAGGCTGCGGACCGTGGCGCCCTTGAGGAACTCGGCGACGGTCACCTTGACGCCCAGCCGGCCCTGGATCTCGTTGCGCAGCTCCACGGCCATCAGTGAGTCCAGGCCGAGGGCGGACAGCGGCGCGTCGGCGTCGACGGCGGCCGCGCGCGAGCCCAGGGCGGTGCGCACACTGGCGGTCAGCCCGGCGACCAGGGTCTCGACCCGCTGCTCGGCGGGGGCGGCGAGCAGTTCCTCGGCGGTCGGCAGCGCGCTCGCCGCCGCCCGGCCGGGGGCGCCGGGGAGCCGGCGGGCGGCCGTGGTGCGTTCGGCGCGCTCGGTGCGTTCGGTGCGTGCGGGTCGTTCCGGCCGCTGGACGCGTTCGGCCCGCTCGGCCCGCGCCGAGGGCCGCCGGGCGGGAGCCGCGGCCGCGCCGTCGCCGCTCGGCTCGTGCCAGCAGCGGGTGGCGGCGAACGGGTAGTGCGGCAGCGACAGCCGGGCCCGGCGGTACTCCCGGTCGAACCCGGCCCAGTCGACCTCGGCCCCCTCGGCGTACAGCCGCCCGAGGCTGCCCAGCAGGATCTCCCAGTCGTCGTACTTCGGCCGCAGGCTCGGCAGCATCAGCACGTCGTCGCCGGTCAGCACCTCGCCGACCAGGCCCAGCAGCGTCGGCGCCGGACCGACCTCCAGGAAGGTGCGGTGCCCCAGCTCGTACAGAGCCCGCACCCCGTCGGCGAACAGCACCGGCTGCCGGGCGTGCCGCAGCCAGTAGTCGGTGTCCAGCGGCCGGTCCCACGGCCACAGTCCGCCGGTCAGGTTGGACAGCAGCGGGACGGCCGGCGCGCCGAAGGTGACCTTCTCCAGCGCGGCCCGCAGCGGCTCCAGCACCGGTTCGACCAGCGGGGAGTGCGAGGAGGTGGAGATGCGCAGCCGCCGCACCTCGGCGCCGCGCGCGGCGAAGGCCGCGCAGACCTCGTCGACGACCTCCCGCACCCCGGAGACGGTGGTGTTCGCCGGGCCGTTGACGGCGGCGACGGCGACCAGCGCCTCGTCGTGGCGGGCGAGTTCGGCGGCCACCTCGTCCGCGGGGGCGGCGATCGCCGCCATCGCGCCGGACTCGGCGAGCCGCTGGAGCAGCCGGCCGCGCTCGGCGACCAGCCGCAGGCCGTCCTCCAGCGGCAGCGCGCCGGCGAAGCAGGCGGCGGCGTACTCGCCGAGGCTGTGGCCGATCACGGCGGCCGGCTCCACACCCCAGGAGCGCCACAGCCCGGCCAGCGCGTACTCCACGGCGAACAGGCCGGGTTGGGCGAACTCCATGGTGTTGATCAGCTCGCCGTCCGCCGCCGAGGCCGGGTACACGGCGGATAGCAGCGGCGCCGGCAGGACGTCCCGCAGGATCTCGTCGCACTGGTCCAGGACGCGCCGGAAGTACGGCTGCGTCTCGTACAACCGCCGGGCCATGCCCGCGCGTTGCGGACCCTGGCCGGTGAAGAGGAAGACCGGTTCGGCCGTCGGGCCCGGCCCGGCCGGGGCGGCGCCCCCGGACCGGCCCAGCAGCAGCCCCTCGCCCGGGTCGTCCCGGACGAAGTCCGCCAGCCGCTCGGCGAGTTCGCCGGGAGTGGCCCCGACGGCGGCGAGGCGGTGCGGGAAGTGCGAGCGGCCGGTGTTCGCGGAGAAGCACAGGTCGGCCGCGCTCGCGGGACCGGCCTTCGCCAGCCGGTCCTGGTAGCGGCGGGCGAGCTTCAGCAGGGCGCCGCCGCTGCGCGCCGACAGGGCGAGCACCGACAGCGGGCGGGCCTCGCCCGGCTCGTCGTCCGGAACGGCGGCCGACTCGGTGGCCCGGGCGTCCGGTGCCTGCTCGACGATCAGGTGCGCGTTGGTGCCGCTGAAGCCGAAGCTGCTCACGCCCGCGAGCCGCCGCGCCCCGTCGGCCCCGTCCGACGGCCACGGGGTGAGCGCGGTCGGCAGGGCGAAGGTGGTGCCCTCGAAGGAGATGTGCGGATTGAGCTCGGCGAAGTGCAGGTTGGGCGGGATCTGCCCCCGGTCCACGCAGAGCGCGGCCTTGATCAGCCCGGCGATCCCCGCCGCCGCCTCCAGGTGGCCCAGGTTGGTCTTCACGGCGCCGAGGTGCAGCGGCGCGCCCTCGGGACGGCCGTAGACCTCGGCCAGCGCGGACACCTCGATCGGGTCGCCCAGCTTGGTGCCGGCGCCGTGGGTCTCGATGTAGCCGACCCGGTCCGGGGCCACCCCGGCGGCGGCCAGCGCCCGGCGGAACACCTCGCGCTGGGCGGCGCCGTTGGGCGCGGTCAGGCCCGAGCTGCGCCCGTCCTGGTTGACGGCCGAGCCGCGGATCACCGCGAGCACGCGGTCGCCGTCGCGGCGCGCGTCCGAGAGCCGCTTGAGCACCACCACGCCGCAGCCCTCGCTGCGGACGAAGCCGTTCGCCGCCGCGTCGAAGGTCTTGCAGCGGCCGTCGTCGGCCAGCATCTCCGGGAACTGCGAGAACGAGATTGCCGCGTCCGGCGCGACCACCGCGTTGACGCCGCCCGCCATCGCGAGGTCGCACTCGCCGAGCCGCAGGTTCTGGCAGGCCTGGTGCACGGCGACCAGCGAGGAGGAGCAGGCGGTGTCCACCGAGACGCTCGGCCCGCGCAGGTCCAGCAGGTAGGAGAGGCGGCCGCTGGCGATGCTGTGCGCGACGCCGGTGGACGCGTGGGCGGTGATGTCCTGCGGTTCGCGGAACAGCAGTCCGGCGTAGTCGTTGCTGCAGATGCCGAGGAACACCCCGGTCCGGCTGCCCGCCAGCGCGTCCGGCGCCTGCCCGGCGTCCTCCAGGGCCTCCCAGGCGACCTCCAGCACCAGCCGCTGCTGAGGGTCCATCGACACCGCCTCCCGGCGGGAGATGCCGAAGAACTCGTGGTCGAAGCGGTCGATGTGGTCGAGGAAGCCGCCCCAGCGGGTGCTGTGCTTCCCGGGGGTGCGCGGCTGCTCGTCGTAGAAGGCGTCGACGTCCCAGCGGTCGGCCGGGATCTCGCCGATCGTGTCGGTGCCGGCGGTCAGCAGCTCCCAGTACGAGTCCGGGTCGGTGACCCCGCCGGGGAAGCGGCAGCCGACGCCGACGATGGCGATCGGCTCGGTCCTGGCCCGCTCCTGCTCGTCGATCCGGCGCTGCATCCGCTCCATGGTCAGATAGGCGCGCTTCATCGCCGTCATCGAGCCGGTGCGGTCCTCGGGCGTGTCGCCCCGGGTGGTGTGCTCGCGCGTGGTCATCGTCCCTGCCCCCGGTCGGTCGGATCGGCACTGGTGTCGAACTGCTCGGTCTTGGCGAGGAGGAGGGCCTCCAGTTCGCGCTCCGACAGCCCGTCGAGGTCCTCGGGGCCGTCGGGCGCCTCGGGGCCGCCGTGGAGGTCGAGGTCGGGTCGGTCCACGGCTTCGGGTGCGGAACCGGAGCCGGAAGCAGGACCGGCGGCGGCCTCCAGCGGGATCCCCATCCGCTCGGCGAGGAACGGCACCAGGGCGTCCAGCGTCGGGTACTGCCAGCCCAGCGTGGCGGGCAGCGGGACGCCGAGCGACAGCTCCAGCCGCGAACGCAGCTCCAGGGTGCGCATCGAGTCGAAGCCGAGGCCGGCCAGCGGCGCCGAGCTGTCGATCGCCGCCGCGTCCGGCGCGCCGGGCCCGTCGAGCACCCGGGCGGCCAGCTCCCGGCAGTGCCGGACCAGCACGGCCCGGCGGCGCCGGCCCGGCTCGACCGCCAGCAGCTGCCGCCGGACGGCCTCCCCGCCGTCGGAGTCGGCGTCGGCGGTGGAGCCGGCCTCGGGGGAGCCGCCGGTCGAGCGAACGATCGTGGCGGGGCTGCCCAACAGCCGGGCGAGGGAGGCCAGTCCCGCGCCGTCCACGCTCAGCGCGGGCAGTCCGGCGGCCCTGCGGTGCCCGGCGAGCGCGTCCAGACAGGCGCCGAGCGCCGTCCCCCGGCCGGGTGCGGAGGCCGGGTCGGACAGCACCAGGAAGTCCAACGACCGCCCAGCGGTGGCGAGATGGAGGCGCCATGCGTCGGCGGCCGGGCCGGTGGCGCCCAGCGGGTCGTCCTCGGCCTCCTCCGGCCCGCCGCCGTCCGCCGTTCCCTCCGCCGCACCGGCTGCCACCGCGTACGCCGCCTCGGCGCCCGCGAGGTGCACCACCCCGGCCAGTGGCGCCGCCGGGATGTCGACGGCGGCCACCGCGGCGGCCAGCGCCCCGGCGTCGGACAGGTCGGCGAGCGGCAGCACCAGCTCCACGCCCCGGGCGCGCAGTTCGGCCAGCGCCGGTTCCGCGGCGGCGTCCGCGACGGAGCCGGCGGAGCCGAGCAGGGCGATCCGGCGCGCCCCCAGGTCCGCCAGCCGGCGAGCCGCCGCCAGTGCCACCGGGGTGGTGCCGCCGGTGACCAGGTACCCGGCCCGGGCCCGGACCACCGAGCGGGTCGGCGGCACCGCGAGCTCGGGCGCCGGCTCCGGACGCAGCACCAGCTTGCCGGTGTGCCGGGCCTGCGCCATGGTGGCGAACGCCTCCCGGGCCCCGGCGAACGGGTGGACGGTGACCGGCAGCGGTCCGAAGCCGCCGTCCTCGAATCCCCGCACCACCTCCTCGAACAGCTCGGCCAGCAGCTCCGGTTGGGCATGGAAGGTGTGGTCCAGGTCGACCGCGAACAGCGCCCGGTTCGCCTTCAGGCCACCGAGGCCGATCGGACTGTCGTCGTGGATGTCGCGCTTGCCCAGTTCGACGAACCGCCCGCCCGGCGCCAGCAGCGCCAGGCCGCGCCGCAGCGCCTCCCCGGTCAGCGAGTTGAGCACCACATCGACCCCGCGCCCGCCGGTGGCCGCCGCGACCTCCGCCGCGAAGTCCGTCGAGCGGGAGTCCATCACCAGCTCCACGCCGCCGAGTTCGCGCAGGAACCGGCGCTTGGCGGGCGTCCCTGCGGTGGCGAACACCCGCGCCCCGCACCGTCGGGCCACCGCCAGCGCGGCCAGGCCCACACCGCCGCTCGCCGAGTGGATCAGCACCGTCTCGCCCGCCCGCAGCCGGGCCAGGTGGCCAAGACCGTACACGGCGGTGAGGAAGGCCACCGGTACCGCCGCCGCCTGCTCGTCGTCCAGCGCCGACGGCCGCGGCGCCACCAGGTGCTCCTCGGTGGTGGTGTAGGCCGCGAGCGCGGACGGCGCGACGGCCATCACCCGGTCGCCGACCCGGAAGCGCTCGACGCCCGCGCCGACCGCGCTCACCCGGCCCGCGCACTCGACCCCCAGCGGGACCGTCCCGGCCGCGCCCGGGTAGGCGCCCATCGCCTTGAGCACGTCGCTGAAGTTCAGCCCCGCCGCCGCGACCTCGATCTCCACCTGGCCGGGGCCGGGCGCGGTCCGCTCCCAGCGGGTCGGCGTCAGGCTCTCCAGCAGACCGGGCCGGACCGCCAGCAGCCGCTGGTTGGTGTCCAGTTCGGGGTCGAACGGCCGTCGCTGCCAAGCGGGTTCGGTGCCGTCCGCGGAGTCCTGCGGCACCCGGACCGGCGTGTACCCGACCGGTCCGCGCAGCGCGGCCGGGCCTTCCCCGGCCGGGCGCAGCAGTACGTCCAGCAGCCGGGCGGCGTCGTCCCGCGCCGGGTCCGGGTCGAGGTCCACCAGCAGCGGGCGGGGCACACCGGTCCCGGCCGAGGCCACGCCGGCCGCACCCCACAGCAGCGCCTGCGCCGGGTCGGGAGCACCGTCCCGCTCCGTCACCCGCTGCGCGCCACGGGTGAGCACCACCAGGCGCGGGGCACCGGGCAGCCCCTCGCCGGCCAGTTCCCGCACCAGCGGCGGGGCCGGGCGGAGGGCGTCCTCCCGCGCCGCCGGGAGCGGGAACGGCACCGGGCCCGCCGGCGCCGGTCCGGCGGCCGCGTCCAGGCCCCAGGCGTACAGGACCCCGGCCCACGGCTCGTCACCGGCCGCGCGCAACTCCTTGAGCAGGGCGGCGAGGTCCTCCGGCCGGGCCGGGTCGAGCTCGTACCGCAGCGGGTCGATCCGCCGGGAGCCGCTGCCCGGGGTGACGGTCACCCAGCTGCCGCGCCGGGCGACGAGTTCGGCGCCCAGGGCGCCGGCCGTGCCCGCGCGGTCCGCGAACAGCAGCCAGCGGCCCGGTGCGCCGGCCGGCGCGCCCGTGCCGTGCTCGGCCTCGGCCCACTCCAGGGCGAACAGGGCGCGCCCGGTCCCCTCCTCGGCGGACGGCCGTGTCTCGGGAACGACGGGCGTCTGCGTCTCGGGAACGGCGCGCGTCCGGGTCTCGGGAACGGCGGGAGCCTCGGGGGCGTACCGACGGCGCTGCCACGGGTAGTTCGGCAGGTCCAGCACCGACCTGGGCAGCCCCGCGAACCCGCTGTCGGCCCCGTCCCGGTCGTGCTGGTCCCGCTCGGCGAGCACCACGCCGGACGGCGCACCGCCCTCGGCCAGCCCGCTCAGCGCCCGCAGCGCGGCGGCCCGGTCGGCGGCGGCGATCCGCGCCCGCCAGCGGTGCCGGGCCCGCCCGGCACCGGCCGAGTAGGCGAACGCCGGGTAGGAGCCGTCCGACAGCCCGGCGAGCCGCCCGTGCAGGGCGCCGGCCAGCGCCCGCACCGCCTCCGGGGTCCGGGCGGAGAGCTCGAAGCCCGCCACCGGAACGGCCCCGGCCCCGGCGGCGTCCTCGGCAGCGCCCAGGATCACCTGGGCGTTGGTGCCGCCCATGCCGAAGGCGCTCACCGCCGCGTGCCGCCCGCCGCGCTCCGGCCAGGGCCGCAGGGAGGTCGGCAGGGTGATGGCGGTGCCGTCCAGGTCGATCAGCGGGTTGAGGGTGCCGAAGTTCACCAGCGGCGGCACCTCGCGCCGCCGCAGGCACAGCACCGCCTTCACCAGGGCGATCACCCCGGCCGCGGACTCCGGGTGGCCCAGATTGGCCTTGACCGAGCCGACGCTCAGCTCCGCGCCGCCGTTGCGACGGCCCAGCGCGGCGGCGATCGCCTCCATCTCGATGGTGTCCCCGAGCGAGGTACCGGTGCCGTGCGCCTCCACCAGGCCGATGTCGGCGGGGGTGAGCCCGGCGTCCGCGAGCGCCGCCTCGGTCAGCGCGACCTCCGACAGCACATTGGGCGCGGTGAAGCCGGTCGAGCGGCCGGTCTGGTTGACCGCCGAACCGTGCACCACCGCGTGCACCCGGTCGCCGTCGCGCCGCGCGTCCTCCAGGCGCTTGAGCACCAGGACGCCGCAGCCCTCGCCCCGGGCGAAGCCGTTCGCCCGGGCGTCGAAGGGCCGGCACCGCCCGTCCGGCGACAGGGTGCCCGCCAGCTGGTGCAGCCGGGTCGCGCGCGGCGAGAGCACCAGGTTCACCCCGCCCGCCAGCGCCACGTCGCACTCCCGGCGGGCCAGCGCCTGGCGCGCCAGGTGCACCGACACCAGCGAGGAGGAGCAGGCCGTGTCCACCGTGATCGCCGGACCGGCGAGCCCCAGCGCGTACGCCACCCGGCCCACCGTGAAGCAGTGGCCGTTGCCGCCGGCCCAGTGGGTGTCCAACTCGCCGCTGTGCCAGTCCCAGTACTCCTGGCCGGTGATCCCGACGAACAGCCCGGTGCGGGCCGCGTCCAGCCGGTCCGGCGGCAGCGCCGCGTTCTCCAGCGCCTCCCAGGCTACCTCCAGCAGCAGCCGCTGCTGCGGGTCGACACCCCGGGCCTCGGCCGGACCCATGCCGAAGAACTCCGCGTCGAAGTCCATCACCTCGTCCAGGAACCCTCCGCTGTGCGGCAGTTGCTCCCACTCGGCGGCGAACGGCCCGCGCCGCCCGGCGGGCAGCGGGCCCACCAGCTCGCGGCCCTCGGCCAGCGCCGCCCAGTAGCCGTCCAGGTCCGCGATGCCGCCCGGCAGCCGCAGGCCGATGCCGACCACGGCCAGCGGGCCGGTGCCACTGGCGGCGTCCAGCTGCGCCCGCAGCTTGCGGACGGTGTCGAGCGCCCGGGTGAGCGGGGTGGGCGCGGGCGCGGCGGTGCCGTTCTGCTGCTGCTCCGTCATGCGCTCAGCCCTCGCCTTCGGTAGCGCCTTCGCCCGAGGAGTCCTCGCCCGCCGCTGGATCGCCCAGCAGCCGTTCGGCCAGCACCGCCGACAGCGCCCGCGCCGAGCCGTACGTCCACAGCAGCGTCGGCGACAGCCGCAGCCCGAACGCCGCCTCCAGCCGGTTGCGCAGCTCCAGACCCATCAGCGAGTCCAGCCCCAGCGACTTGAACGGCGTGTCCCGGTCGATCGCCCCGGCCTCCAGTCGCAGCACCCGCCCGGCCAGCTCCTGCACCTTGGCCTCCAGCAGCTCCGGCCAGCGCTCCTGCGGCGCCCCGCGCAGCTCGGCCAGGAAGGCCGCGCCCGCGCTGCTGCCGCTCCCGCCGTGCCGGGCCAGCTCGCGCAGCGCGCTCCAGCTGTCCAGCGTCGCGGTGTCCGGGTACGCCTCCAGGTACTGCCGCAGGTCGATCGGCACGTACGCGACCACCTGCTCGTCGGCGCCGAGGAACCCCTCCAGCGCCCGCCACGCCTCGGCGGTGGAGAAGCCCGCCATCCCGCGCTCCGCCAGCCGGGCCCCGCGGTTGTCGTCCGCGGCCGCCAGTCCGACATCGCTGAACGGGCCCCACTGCACACTCAGCGCGGGCAGCCCGCGCCGCCGCCGGTCCACCGCCAGCGCGTCCATGAAGGCGTTGCCCGCCGCGTACGCAGCCTGGCCGGCGTTGCCGAACAGCGCGGCCGCCGAGGAGAACAGCAGGAAGAAGTCCAGCGGATCGCCCTCGGTCGCCGCGTCCAGGTGGACCGCGCCGTCGACCTTGGGCGCCAGCACCCGGTCCAGCTGCTCCGTCGTCAGATTGAGCACGGTCGCGTCGTCCAGCAGACCGGCGGCGTGCACCACCCCGCGCAGCGGCGGCAGTTGCTCGTGCACCCGGCGCACCGCCGCCGCGTCGGCGACATCGGCGGCGAAGGTCTCCACCAGCACCCCGCGCGCCCGCAGCGCCCCGATCCGGGCCGCCGCCTCCGCCGTCGGCGCCGAGCGGCCCACCAGGGCCAGCCGGCCCGCGCCGCGCCCGGCCATGAACTCCGCCAGCGACAGGCCGAGCGCCCCGAGACCACCGGTGATCAGATAGGTGCCGTCGCCCCGGAACCGGCCGTCCCGCAGCGGCTCCGGCGCCACCTCCGTGACCGTCGACGGGTCCGACAGCACGAACTTCCCGATGTGGTGGCCGTGGGACATCTCCCGCAGCGCCTCGGCGGCCCGCGCGAACGGGTAGGACAGCACCGGCAGCGGCGCCAGCTCACCCGCCTCGACCCGCTCCCACACCTCGGCGAACAGCCGGGTGAACAGCGCCGGCCGCCGGGCGATCACCCCGGCGAGGTCCAGCGAGGCCAGGCCGATGCCCTTGCGGAACGCGTCCAGGGCCAGCGTGCGCCCGCCGTAGATGTCGGCCTTGCCGACCTCGACGAACCGCCCGCCCTCGGCCAGCACCTCCAGACCCAGCGGGATCGCCGCGCCCGTCAGCGAGTTGAGGACGACGTCCACCCCGCGGCCGCCGGTCGCCGCCCGCACCTCGTCCGCCCAGGAGTGGTCCCGGGAGTCGAAGACGTGCCGCACGCCCAACTCGCGCAGCCGGGCCCGCTTGTGCGCGCTGCCCGCCGTGGCGAGCACCTCGGCGCCCAGCAGCCGCGCCACCGCGATCGCCGCCAGCCCCAGCCCGCCCGCCGCCGAATGGATCAGCACCGTCTCGCCCGGCAGCAGCGAGGCCAGGTGCCGCAGGCCGTACCAGGCGGTGATGGTCACCGCCGGGAACGCCGCCGCGTCCGCGTCCGCCATCCCCTCCGGCACGTGCTGCGCGTGGTCGGCCAGGACCGTCCAGTGGGTGGCGAGCGCCCCGCCGCTGGTGCAGGCGACCACCCGGTCCCCGGGGGCGAAGCGGGTCACGCCCGCGCCGGTCCTGGTCACCACGCCCGCGCCGTCCAGACCGAGCAGCCGGGCGTCGGCCGTCGGGTCCGGATAGGTGCCCATCACCTTCATCACGTCGATGAAGTTCAGCGCCGCCGAACCCACCGCGAGCTCGATCTCCCCGGCACCCGGCGCCCGCCGCTCCAGCGGCCGGAACGCCAGCCCGTCCCAGGTGCCCCGGCCGTCCGGGGCGAGCCGGAACGGCTGCGGGGCCGCCGAGCGCCAGCGCGGCCGGGCCGGGTCGGCCGGGTCGTCCACCGGGCCCGCCGCGCCGCGCACCAGCCGGCCGACCAGCCGCTCCCCGCCCCGCAGCACCACCTGGTCCGCGCCGTCCTCGGCCGACAGCTCGACGGCGCAGCGCGCCGCCCAGTCGGCCTCGTCACCGGCCACGTCCACCAGCACCGGCCGCAGCTCGGGGTGCTCACGGCGCAGCACCCGCCCGAAACCCCAGTACAGGGCCGCGCCCGGGTCGACGGACCCGGCCGCCGACGGCGGCACCTGGGCGTCGGCGGTCACCACGACCAGCCGGGGGACCACCGGGCGCGCGGAGCAGGCGCGCACCAGCGCGGCCAGCGCCGCGAGGGCCGCCCGCTGGGCGTCCGGCCCGGCGTCCGCGCCCGGCGCCAGGAACACCGCACCGTCCAGCCCGTCCACCGTGGCCAGCCGCTCCTGCCAGACCTCGGTCCGCGCCGCGTCCGCGCCGTCGGCCACCTGGGCCAGCGCCGTCCCGCCGAGCGCGCCCAGCGCTTCGGCCAGCTCCCCGGCCCGCGCCCAGGCGGCCGTGCCGCCGACCTGGTCGGCGGCGCACACCGCCCAGTGGCCGGTGCGCTGCGGCGCGTCCGTCCCGTCGGTGTCGGCCGTGTCGGTGTCAGCCCCGTCGGTGCGCTCCTTCGGCCGGAACTCCAGCCGGTGGATCCGCTCCGCGTCCACCGCGCCGGGATCGGCCGAGGCCGCCAGCGCCCGCATCCGCAGGCCCAGCAGGCTCAGCACCGGCCGCCGCCCGGCGTCGAACAGGAACAGGTCCACCTCCTCGCCGCCGTCCCGCCGCACCGCGTGCGACCACAGCGCCGTCACCGGCTCCGCGAGGTCCTGGTGCAGATGCACCCGCCCGACCCCGACCGGCACCGCCGCCTCCTCGCCCGGGAACAGCGGGATCGAGGCCTGCAAGGCCGCGTCCCACAGCGCCGGGTGCAGCCGGTGCGGATGGCCGCCGGCCAGGCAGCCCTCCGGCAGCCGCACCTCGGCCAGGCACTCCGCCGCCCCGGCCCGCAGCCCCACCACACCCTGGAACGCCGGACCGTAGTTCAGGCCCCGCGCCGCGCAGTCGGCGTAGAAGGCGGCGGCCGGCGCGACGTCGAGACCGAGCAGCCGCTCCGGGAACGACGGCGCCTCCGGCGCGGTGTCCTCCGCCAGCACCCGCGCCGAGGCGTGCCGCACCCAGCCCTGCCCGCCCGGCTCCAGCGAGGACAGCGTGAAACTGCCGCCGCCCGTCACGTCGTCCCGCCAGCCCAGCGCCACCGTCACCGGCTCCTCGGTGAGCGTCAGATGGCTGTGCAGACCGACCTCCGCGAGCGTGCGGTGCGCCCCGCCGGTCCTGGCCAGCGCCGTGCGCAGCGCCAGCTCCAGCATCCCGGTGCCGGGCAGCACCACCGCGTCGTACACCCGGTGGTCGCGCACCCAGGGGATGTCCGCCGGGGCCAGCTCCAGCAGACCGGTCCAGGAGCCCTGCTCGGTCACCGACGGCACCAGCCGCAGCTCCTCGCCGGCCCCGCTCCCGGCGCGCCGGCGTCCCTGCTCCACCCAGTGCACGGCCCGCTGCCACGGGTACGGCGGCACCGGCGCCCAGGCGCTCCGGGGCAGCGCGCCGAACGGCTCCAGACCGCTCACGTACGCCCGCGCCACGGACTCGCGCAGCGTGTCCGGCGAGCCCTGGTCGCGCCGCAGCGTCGACAGCACCTGCGGCGGCACCGGCCGCTGCGCGGCCAACTGCTCCAGCGCCGGGGTGAGCACCGGGTGCGGGCTGATCTCGACCACATGGGTCACCCCGGTGTCGAACAGCCGCTCCATCGCGTCGGCGAACATCACCGGCCGGCGCAGATTGTCCACCCAGTACCGGGCGTCCAGCTCCGGCCCCTCCAGCGGGGCCACCCGCACCGTCGACATCAGCTCGACACCGCCCCGGCCCGGCCGCACCGACCGCAGCGCCGCCAGCAGGTCGTCCTCCAGCTCGTCCATCTGCGGGCTGTGCGAGGCGTAGTCGACGTTCACCAGCCGGCAGAAGGTGCCCTCGGCCTCCAGCAACTCCTTGAGCGCCAGCACCAGTTCGGTGTCACCGGAGAGCACGCAGCTGTTCGGGCCGTTGTTCACGGCCAGCGACACGCCCTCCTCGAAGCCGGACAGCGCCGCCTTCGCCGCGTCCAGCGAGAGGTCCACCGCCAGCATCCGGCCCTTGCCCGAGGTCCGGCGGGCGATCGCGCTGCGCCGGGCGACGACCATCGCGCCGTCCTCGTAGGAGAGGATGCCGGCCGCCGTGGCCGCGGTGACCTCGCCCTGGCTGTGGCCGACCACCACGTCCGGCTCGACGCCGGCCGCCCGCCACAGCTCGCACAGGCCCAGCGACACGGCCCACAGGGTCGGTTGCAGCATGTCGATCCGCGACAGCCACTCCTCCCCGGCCTCGCCGGAGACGACCTGGACCAGGTCCCAGTCCGTGTACGGCTCCAGCGCGGCCGCGCAGCGGTGGATCACCGCGGCGAACACCGGCTCGGCGGCCAGGAGTTCGCGGCCCATGGCGTGCCACTGCGAGCCCTGGCCGGGGAACACGAAGGCGGTCCGGCCGACCGCCGCGGCACGTCCGGTGAACACGCCGGGCACGGGCTCGGCACCGGCCGGGTCGGCGGCCAGCCGCTCCAACTGCCCGGCCGCTGCGGCGGTGTCGGCGGCCAGCAGGGCGGCCCGGACCGGGAACTGGTCGCGCTGCCAGGCCAGGGTGCCGGCCAGCGCCGCCAGCCGCTCCGGCTCCGGCAACTGCTCCGGCTCCGGCAACTGCTTCGTCGCCGGGTCGGTCGCGCCGGTGAGCAGTTCGCGCAGCTCGCGGGCGCGCTCGGCGAGCGCCTGCTCCGAGTGCGCGGACACCGGCAGCAGCACGGGGGCGCGGTGTTCGTTGTCGTCGGAGTGGCCGTCGGCGGCGGGGCCGTCGGCGGTGACCGGCGTTTCCGGCCGCGGCGCCCCGGTCAGCACCACGTGCGCGTTGGTGCCGCCCCAGCCGAAGCTGCTGACGCCGAGGAAGACCTGCTCGTCCGCCGGCAGCGGCAGCGGCTCCCGGACCACCGTCACATTCAGCTCGTCGAAGGCGATCTCAGGGTTGAGCTCCGCCGAGTGCAGGCTCGGCGGCACCACGCCGTGGCGCAGCGCCAGCAGCGCCTTGAACAGCCCGGGGATGCCGGCGGCGGCCTCCAGGTGGCCGATGTTGGTCTTCACCGAGCCGATCGGCAGCGGACCGGCGTCCGCGCTGCGGGTCTGCCCCAGCACCCGGCCGACCGCGCCGGCCTCGATCGGGTCGCCGACCGAGGTGCCGGTGCCGTGCGCCTCCACATAGGCGACCCGGTCCGCCGGGATGCCCCAGTGCCGGTAGGAGTCCCGCAGCAGCCGCTCCTGCCCGAGCGGACTGGGCGCGACGACGCTCTGCCCGCCGCCGTCGTTGTTCACCGCGGTCCCGGCGATGACGCCGTGGATCCGGTCCCCGTCCGCCTGCGCCCGGGCGACGGTCTTCACGAACAGGGCACCCACGCCCTCGCCGCGCACGAAGCCGTTCGCCCCGGCGCCGAAGGCCTTGCACCGGCCGTCGGGGGAGAGGCCGCCGAAGTACGTCAGGCCGATCGAGGCGGTCGGGTCGAGCATCAGCGCGACACCGCCGATGATGGCCGCGTCCACCTCGCCGGCCCGCAGCGCCTGGGCGGCGAGGTGCGCCGCGACCAGCGCGGAGGAGCAGCCGGTCTCGACGACCAGGCTGGGCCCGGTGAGCCCGAGGAAGTAGGAGACCCGGGCGGCGATCATGTCGAGCGCGTAGCCGGGCGCGGTGTGCTGGGTGACCCCGGCGGCGCTCTTGCGGCCGACGTGCTCGTAGTCGTGCCAGCCGGCGCCGACGAACACACCGGTCCGGCTGCCGGCGAGCGCGCGGGCCGGTGTCCCGGCGTCCTCCAGCGCCCGCCAGGCGGCCTCCAGCATCAGCCGCTGCTGGGGGTCGAGCATCTCCGCCTCGCGGGGGGAGATGCCGAAGAAGGTGGCGTCGAACCGGTCGACGTCGGTGAGGAATCCGCCGACCGCCTGGATCTCGCGCTGCGGGTCGAGCTGCGCGGTGGCGTCCCAACGGGTCGCGGGGACGGGGCCGATGGCGTCGTGCCGCTCCATCATCAGCCGCCAGAAACTGTCCACGTCCGGGGCGTCGGGGAACCGTCCCGCCATGCCTACGACGGCCAGGGCCTGGGTCGGGTCCTGGACCACAGGGTCTGTGTGCATGTCCTCTTCCTCGGGCATCCGTGGTGAGCCGGTCCGGGCACGGGCCGGCGCCCGGCCCGGGGCGTGCGGGGGCACGCTGGGGCGGGGTGCCGGCGGGGCACGGGCAGGGGTCGGGGCGGACGGGAGCCGCGCGGGAGGGTGCCGCGCGGGCGGTGTCGGGTCGGGACGGCCGGGAGCGGCCGGATGCCGCGCGGAGGCTGTCGGGGCGGCGGAGGGGTCGGGGGGCAGTGGGTGACGGGGGCCGCGCGGGGCGGACGGGCCCCGCGCGGCAGTCGATCACCAGTGCGCATCGTGGTCCCGCTCGGTCACCGGCGACAAGGCTTTGACCTGCTTTTACTGACACTTGTCACGTCCCTGCCCGCGGGCGTCGGGTCGGCCGCCGGACCCGGGATAAGTTGAGGGGTCACCGAATGACACGCGTAGACCCACCTAGACCCACGTTGACCCACGTTGACCCACCGGTCCTGCTGAGGACATGTCCGCACCCGGACGCCCGGGTGCCGTCGACGGGAGCGGGCCGTCCGCCACACACTGGGGCGCGGCCGCAATGATCACCATGAGTTCCGTTCACGGGATCCTCGGGGGAGACCTAGTGATGACCATTCGTGTGTTGGTAGCCGACGAGCAACTGCTGCCCCTGGACGCGATCGCCGAAGTGCTCGCGTCCGTCAAGGACTTCGAGGTCGTGGGGGCGGTGAACCGGAGTTCGATGGTTGTCCCGGTCGCGGTCCGCCGCCGGCCGGACGTGGCCGTCCTGGGCATGGGTACCGCGCAGGGCGGCTTCCGCCTGGTGCGGGAGCTCGGGAAACGCTTACCCGACTGCCGGGTCGTCCTGATGGCGGCCCGGCCCACCCGGACCCTGGTGGACCGGGCGGTCTCGGCGGGGGCGCTGGGGGTCGTCACCAAGCAGACCAAGATCCCCCGCCTGGTCGACGCGATCCGGGACGCCGCCGCGGGCGGCCGCCCGGCCCCGGGCGAGGCCGAACCGGCGCCCGACGGGCCGGCGGTCCGGACGGCCGTCGCGGAGCAGGTGCTGAGCGCGCGGGAACGCGAGATCCTCCGGCTCACCGCGACCGGCGCCTCGGTGAAGGAGGTGGCCCGCGAGCTCTACCTGGCCGCCGGGACGGTCCGCAACCTCACCTCGGGCGCGATGCGCAAGCTCGACGGGCGCAACCGCTTCGACGCCGCCCGGATCGCCGCCGAACGGGGGCTGTTGTGAACGGACTTGGCGCGCCGCTTCGCCGTCCGGGCGGAGGCCGATCTCAGCCCTGCGCCGCCCGCACCTCCCTGGCCTCCTTCGTGCCCTCCTTCGCCTCCCTGCCCTCCCGGCCCTCCCTGCCCTCGTGTTCGAGCAGCCCGAGCCGGGTCGCCCGCACCATCGCCGTGAGCCGGTTGTCCGTCTCCAGCACCCGCAGGATCTCGGCGACGAACCGCCGCACCGTCCGGTCCGAGTAACCGAGGTGACGGGCAATCGACTTGTCGGTCGCCCCGGCCGCCATCATCCGCAGCACCAGCCGGTGCGTCCCGGACAGCACCGGCGCCGAACCGCCGCCGCGCCGCCGCCTGGTGTACGGCGCGGCCGTGGACCAACTGTGCTCGAAGACCCGGGTGAAGAGCTGGGCGAGCAGTCCTCCGTCGATCACCACACTGCGGCGCAGTCCCTCGACCTGCGACCGGGTGACCACCTTCTCCCGGTCGACGATGACCAGCCGCAGCGGCAGCGACTCCGCCGTCCGGATCTCCGCGCCCGCCTCCTGGAGCGCGTTCACGTACTCCACGACGGCCGGGCTCCCCAGCGCGGAGGCCGGCGCCACCAGCCGGTAGTGGACACCCCGGCGCAGCAGCTCGACATCCTCACGGATGCACGGGTGCAGCGCCTCCCGCTCGGCCGCCGTGGGCAGCATCACCGCCACCTCGGACCGGCTGGAGGCGTGCAACTCGCCCAGCCGCTGCCCCAGTTGCGCCCGTGACTCGACCACCTCGACCGCCGGACTCTCCCCCGTGGAGGCCGGAGTGGCGAGGAAGCCGTCGGTGAGGTCGGAGATCAGGTCCTGCGCCCGGGTGAACTCCGCCAGACGCTCCTGCTGATCGGCGACCAACCGTCTCAGGATGCTCTGCGGCGTGGCCACCACCGCCTCCGGCCCCCGGTCGAGCAACCCGTTCCCGGCCAGCCAGTCGACGGCCTCCCGGACCTCACCGGCCCCGGTACCGAGGTCCCGCGCGAGATCCTCCGGGCATATGCCGCTTTCCTCGGTGCGAAGAAGTGAGAGGTAGACACGGTACGCAAAGCGCGCATCAATCCCGGTCGCCGCCGTCATCGCCGTGAACTCCAGCCGTAGATACGGATCGTGAGCAGCAAGGAAGTCACGAGCCCCCGGGGGGCTCGGCTGGCGACACTACTTGAAGAAGTACGGCCACCTGTAGAGGGCCAGGAAGACCTGAGGCGAACAACGCGTCACCTCTCGAGTCCAATCCGTCACTGCGTCCCCGACCGGCACGCTCGGAGCCGTGTCAACCATCCGGAAACGTGATCATAACGGCACAAATCGTGCGGGCAAAGGGGTCCAAGGAGCAACTTTCCGTGCTCCCGGCCGCGCGGTCGCAGGCCGCATACGAGGTGGGCGGGGCCTGCGCGCCATGGGTGGAATCCTCGAGTGTGCGCGTATCCGGGAGGGTCTACTCGTACTGATGCTGACTTCTGCTGGCATCAGTTGACGGGCAATCAGTAGAGAGTCGCCGTGTGCGGGCGCTCCGACCTCAGCGGCGGTCGACGATTGGCGGCAGGATCGCGGCCGTCGGCCGCACCGACTCCGACTACGACCGGACCCTGGAGGCGATCGGCGCCGTCGCCACCGTCGCCACCCACCTCTTCAACGGCGAGGAACGCCGCCGCCTCCAGGGCCAGGTCGACGCGGCGGCCAAGGCGATCGGCAAGATCGTCCTGACCGGTCTCCGGCCCGCGCAGGAGTTTCACGTCTTCGAGGAGCGTCGGCACGCCGCCGGCTGCGGACCGGGGCAGGTTCCGCTCCCGGGCCCCCGGTCCGCGGATCTACTCGTCGGCCGCACCCCGGGTGCGACTCAGGACCCAGACGCCGTAGGCCTCGTTCGCGGGGTGCAGTTGGTAGGTTCCTGCCCTTAGGTCGACGTGGAGTCCGGCGGCCGCGAGATCCGCCTCGAACTCGGCCGCGGTGTAGGCGTGGGCGTGCGGCGGCCGGTCCTGGAGGTGGAAGCCGACCAGGATCCGGCCGTTCTCGCCGAGCACGGCGCGCATCGAGCGCAGGGCCTCGCGTTCGGTACCCTCGGCCAGGTAGATCATGACGTTGCCGACGCAGACGACCAGGTCGAACGGGCCGTCGTCGGGGCCGAGGCCGAGGATGTCGCGTTCCTCGATGGGCAGTCCGGGGTAGGTCTCCCGGGCCTGTCGGACCAGTGCTCCGTCGGGCTCGATCGCGACCACGTCGTGCCCGCGCCGCAGAAGTGCCGCAGTGACCCGGCCCATGCCGGCGCCGGCGTCGAGCACCCGGGCGCCACGCGGCAGGAGCGTGTCGGCGAGTCGGGCTTCACCGTCGATGTCCTCACCGGCGGAGACGAGATCGGCGAACCGCTTGCCGAAGCCCTCGCTGCTGCCCGCCTCCTGCCAGCGGGTTCGCCGCGTCGCCATCGGTACGGCGTCTCCGTGTGCCGGCGTGGTCCCGTTCATGCTCCGCATCCTAGACCGACAACGCCGGTGCCGGTCGTGGCCGCCGGAGCGACGGCCCGCAGGCCCGCGGGCCGTGTCGCGGAGAGCGGTCACGGTCGACGTGCCGCCCGAGCTCGACCGGCGAACCCCTGAAACGCTCCGGAACACCGAGGATCGTGCCGCGGTGCCCGGTCGAGCCGCGCGGAGCCTCGCCGATGCTGCGGCGAGGGGTGTTCAGCCTTCGCCGATCACTGACCGTCCACCTGCAGCCACGTGCCGGGGCTCCTGAGGCCGAAGCCGTCCGGGAGGCCAGCAGTTTCGGCGGAACCAGCCGGGGGCCGATCGCCTTCACCACCGCCGGTGGACGCGCCTGCAACGCGTCCACCGGCGGAATTCCACGCCTGTGCGGCAGTACCGCACACCCCCTTCCTCCGGAGTCCTTCGCATGCCCCAGGGCCGTTCCACCGCTGTGCTCCGCGACTTCTTCTGTGAGCGCACTCCCGGCAAGAGCTACGTCCTGGCCCTCGTCGGCCACCAGGACGGACCGGCCAGGCTCCAGGCCGTCCTCATCTGCCGCGAGCCCGTACTTGCCCACCGCGCCGCCGAACTGCTCCGCACTCTGCGTCCGGGCTCGTGGCGGCCTTCACGGCGTGCCGCCCGGCTGCTGGTTCGCCGACAGGCCGGCCTCTCAGCGGGCGAACCTCGCCTTCGCGGTCTCGGTGACCGGGGTGAAGAAGTTGACCAGGTTGCCGTCCGGGTCGCGGAAGAGCAGGGAGCGGTTGCCCCAGGGCATCGTGGTGGGTTCGGTCACGAACTCCGGCACGTCGGCGCGCAGTCGCCGGTGGGCGTTGTCCACGTCGTCGACGAGGAACTCCAGCACCACGCTGCGGTTGGCGGCCGGCTCGGCCGATCCCGGTGCGAACAGCGGGACGGTGCGGGTGCCGGCGATGGCCAGCGTCGCCGAGGCCGTCCTGAGCTCGGCGAAGTCCGGGGTGGACCAGTCGGCGCCGACGCCGGTGGCGCGCTCGTAGAAGTCCACGAGGCGGGCGACGTCGGCCGTGATGATGCGGATCGAGAGGAAGTCCATGGCTGTCTCCTGCGGTTCGGTCGTGCGGTCGGTGCTTCCGGCACGACGCTAGGGCTGATACTGGACATAATCCGCCCGGTATCGCTGAGAGACTTCCTGTATGGCCCGTCCCACCGCCCGCGTCCTCGCGCTGCTGGAGCTGTTGCAGTCCGGCGGTGTCCGCACCGTGGCCGAGCTCGCCGACCGCCTGGGGGTCGACGAGCGCACAGTGCGCCGGTACGTCGACCACCTGCTCGACCTCGACGTGCCCGTCGAGTCGGTGCGCGGCCGCTACGGGGGCTACCGGCTCGGGGCCGGATACCGGCTGCCCCCGCTGATGCTGAGCGACGACGAGGCCCTCGCCGTCCTGCTCGGACTGGTCGCCGGCCGGCACACCGGCCTGACCGCGGTGGCGGACGCCGGGCACACTGCGGGCGAGACGGCGGCGGCCAAGATCCGCCGGGTGCTGCCGGAGCGGCTCCGGCACCGGCTCGACGCCGTGCTGGACGCCCTCACCCTCACCGCCGCACCCGGGTCCCGTGCGACGGCGGTGCCCGACTCCCAGGTCCTGCTCACGGTCGCGGACGCGGTGCGCGGCCACCGGCCGCTCGCGGTCCGGTACACCGCGGCGGACGGACGGCGCAGCGAGCGCACGCTGCACCCGTACGGGCTCGTGGCGCACGAGGGCCGCTGGTACCTGACCGGCGCGGATCCCGCGGTGGGGGAGGACCGCACCTTGCGCCTGGATCGCATCGTGGGCGTACGTACCCTGCCGGGCGCCTTCGAGCCCCCGGCCGCGGTCGACCCGGCGGAGCGCCTTCTGCGCGGGCTCGCCACGGCCCCGTACCGGTACCGGGTGGTGCTGCGGGTCCGGTTGACGGCTGAGCGGATCCACCTGCGGCTGCCCGCGAGCGTCGCCGTGGTGCAGGCGCTCCCGGCAGCGGAGCCGGGGGCGGCGCGGTGGAGCCGGGTGGAGCTCCGGGTGGACCGGCTGGACTGGTTGCCGGCGGTGCTCGCCTCGCTGGACGCGCCGTTCGCCGTCGAGGAGCCCGCGGAGCTCCGGACGCTGGTCGCGGCCTTCGCCGAACGGCTCGCCGAGTCGGCGGCGAGAGTCCCTGACTGAGCGGGGCCCGGCGCCGTCACGACCCCGGTCCAGGGAAGACGCCGCCGGGGCCGGGGCGGCGGGTGACGGTCATGGTGACGGGCGAGGGGCCGAGGGTGGCCGCCGCGACGGGGCGGGGCCTGCTGCCCGGCACCGGGTCGAGGTGCCATCGGCGTGAGACCGCGGCTGTGAGGAGGGTCAGTTCGGCCAGGGCGAAGTCCCCGTCGGGGCAGCCGTGCACGCCGGCGGCGAAGGGGAGGTAGGCGCCGTTCGGGGGAGCGGGACGGCCGTCCAGGATCCACCGGTCGGGGTCGAAGGTGTCGGGGGCGCGGTACCACCGGGGGTCCCGGTGCAGGGCGTAGGGGCTGTAGAAGAACTGGGCGCCTTGGGGGAACCGGTGGCTGCCGAGTTCGGTCTCGCCGGTGGTGTGCCGGGGGAAGAGCCAGATCGGTGGGTAGAGCCGGAGCGACTCGCGCACCACTCGGCCGGTGAGGTCCAGGGCGGGGAGGTCCGTGGCCCGTACCGGGCGGTCGCCGACGGTCCGGTCGACCTCGTCGTGGAGCCGGCGGCGGACGGCGGGGTGCCGGGCGAGCAGGATCAACGTCCAGGCCCCGGCGGGGGCGCTGGTGTGGGAGCCGCCGATGAGCAGGGAGGTCACGTCGTCGTGGAGCTGGGCGCGGTCGGCACCGGTGGAGAGGCGGGTCAGGGTGGGGGTGTCCGGTTCCGCGTCGACCAGGGAGTCCACGACGGCGTGGATGTCGGCGAGGGCGGAGCGGTAGCGCCGTCGCTCGGGGCCGGGCCAGCGGTCGAGGAGAGCGGCGGCGGGCCCGTAGGCCCTGAGGCTATCGCGAGGATGAACAGCGCTGTCGGGCCTTCGGGTTCGGCCTCGGCGGGATTCGGTTCCTCGCCCCCGAAGGGGTCGGTGCCGAGCCGGTCGAGCAGGACGCCGTGCTGGCCGACCTCGGCGATGGTGCGTGCGAGCGCGCTGGCGAGATCGTCCAGGTCTTCCTCGGGAATGCGGATCGGTTCGGGCTCGGGGGCGCCCGTGGTCGGTTCGGACATGGCACATCCAGGTGGTGCGGGCGGACGGGGACTGCGTGGGCGGGGACGGGTCTTCTGCGGCTGTTCACGAGTGGGCTCCAGGGGTGCGGGAAGGATGAGGATCCGCAGATCCGGCGATTCGGCACGGCCGCCGACTCGTGCTGGCCACAAGCGGGTTCGGCGGCATCCGCGATGAGTCGGGAGCCGATGGCGACGGCGTCGGTGAGGGAGTCCGCGAGAGGGTGGTCGGTGGCGGCGAGCTCGGCGGGGTGATGGAGACCGCCGGTGTGGAGCACCGCGTGCGCGCCGTTGGCGCGGTCGGCGTCCGCGTCGTCGACGGCGCCGCCGACCAGCAGCACCCGGTAGCCCTGACCGGTGAGGCCGCGGTCTGTAGGCTGACGACATGACCCGAGCTCTCGTCCTGATCGACCTCATGCCGCGCATCATCGCCAACCCACTCGCGCCGCATTCCGGCGAGGACGTGCTTGTGCGCTGCCGTGACCTCGCCGCCGCGCTGCGCGCGGAGGGTTCTCCCGTCGTGCTCGTCCGCGTCGAGCGTCCAGGCGTCGATGAGCAGCCGCCGGGCAGCGATCTGGCCGAAGGGCTGGAGCAGGACGGCGACGTCGTCGTCGTGAAGCGGACGATCGGTGCATTCCACAACACCGGCCTCGATGAGAAGCTGCGCGCGGCCGGCGTGACCACCATCGTCCTGGCGGGGCTGGTAACGACGATGGGCGTCGCGTCGACTGCGTGGGCCGCGTGCGACCTCGGGTACGAACTCGAATTCGTCGCCGACGCCATGTCTGCGCCGACCCTGGAGGAACACGAGGTGGCGATCGGCACGGTGTTCCCGCGCATCGGCGAGGTGCGGCTGACGAAGGACTATCTGTGACGTTGCAGATGTGAAGGGTGCTGCCGGTCAGGCTGCGAGCGTGTGACCGCGTCGCGGTGGCGCCCCTCGGCCCGGAGCTTGAGCGCGGGTTCGGCGCAGGCGAGGCCCCAGCCGGCTCCGGCGATGTCGAGGCGGTCATTGACCAGGTGGCGGCATGCACGCTCGATGGTGCGGGTAGCGATCTGCTGGCTTTGGGGCGAGGGCTGTGTCGTGGCGCAGGTAGCGCCCTTTGCTGCGCAGGTAGTTGATGGCGTCGTCGATTCCATTGCGGCGGTTTCATCAACTGGGCGGTGCGGCAGTCGGCCCGGACGAGGCCGTCGTTGCCCCGGTAGATCTCGACGTCGGTGCCGTAGGTGTCGGCGAGGTTGCACAGGGAGGGCTTCTTCCGGGCGCCGGAGGGCGTGGGTGCGGGCCTCCAGGTGCCGGACCGGTTCGGACAGGCCGAGGGCGGCGGTGTCCGGTGTGTAGGCGATGGAGACGGCGAGGCGGAAGGGGAGAAGGTGGTGCTCGCAGATGCTCCACACCTCGATGCCGCTGAGCAGGACGAAGTCGCCGTACTGCCCTTCCTGGGCGAGGGCGGTGGTGAGCCTGCCGGGGTCGCTTTGGTCCGGTCGTGCCGTTGACCTACGCGCAGTGGGCGCGGACAGAGCCGTTGCTGCCGGACTGGACGCCGAAGCGAGGCGGGCGGTGGTGCGACCGCCGCGAGGTGCTCGACGCGGTCGCCTGGAAGTTCTCTTCGCGGGAGGGTTCTTCTGGGAAACCGGTGCACACCGAGGGCGTTACGGATGGTAGACAGAACACAGCCTGACCGAGTTTCGGTGCGGTGCGGACCGAAGCCGGTGCCCACCCGCACCGGCTTGCACCGTCCAGTCGTCACCCTGCCGAGAGAGAGCTGCACGGTATGCCTGCAGAATCACCGCCCTCCGCGGACGGGAACGGCGACGGAGGCCGAAGTGCGTGGCCCGCAACGTGGGGCTACCGGTTCACCGTCGAGCTGGTCGTTCTGCTGACCGTCTTCGCTGTGCTGACGTTCTGGCTGGTCCCGGAGCCGTTCAGATTCCTCTCGCTGCCGGTGGCCGGCCTCGCCATCGGCTGGCGTTGGAGGGGCCGGTCGCGGGGGTAGTGCCGCGGGGACCGTGGGGCGCTCGCGGGGCGGCCTGGGAACGTGGATTCATCTGGCCGGCGACTCCAACGCCCGCCCGCTGGCGATTGTCCTGACGGCCGGTCAGGCCGGTGATGCGCCCGCGTTCACCGCGGTGATGGCCGCCGTCCGCGTGCCTCGCACTGTTTGCGGGCGGCCGAGGACCTGACCGGACGTGGCGCTCGCGGACCGGGCGTACTCCTCGCGAGCGATCCGCGCCCACCTGCGCGAGGGGCACGTGCGGGCGGTGGTCCCGCAGCCGGTGGAGCAGGTCCGCCACCGCGAGCGGCGCGGCTCGAACAGCGGGAGGCCACCGGCGTTCGAGGCCGAACGCACCTGGGCCCTGGCCCACCGCACCTCTTTCTTCGCCCGCCCCTGAGGCGGGTGCCGCCACCGGCCACGTGCCGGCCGGCAGCGGCACCCGCCTCAGGCCGTGCGGATCCGGTCGCGAACCTCCGGCCCCGCCCCGAACCCGGCCGCCCTGTAGGTGGCGACGCCACCGACGTTGGAGCTCGGGGTGCACACCCGGACGCTCGACGAGCCCGCCTCCCGCAGCGCGACCGCCCCGGCGAGGGTGATCGCCCGGCCGTACCCGCGGCCGCGGTGGGCCGCGTGGACGCCCATCGGCTCGACCAGCCCCGGCCTCCCCGGGCCGGCCGACCAGACCGTGACCACTGCCACCGGCTCGCCCCGGTTGTCGTAGGCGCCCAGGCAGCGGGCGTCGTCGTAGAACGGTCCCGCCGCCATCCGGTGCCAGTACTCGCGCGTGGGTCGCGAGGTGCCGAACGCCGACCGCAGGACCTCGGCGAAGTCCTGCGCCCGCTCGGGGCCGATCGTCTCGATCCGCACTCCGGGGTCCTCCACCGGCTCCGTGAGGTCGCGGAAGAGCGGCGTCCACGGCTCGTCGACGCCCCAGCCCTCCTTGGTCAGCAGGTCGTGCAGCAGCAGGCCCGACGGCGCCTCGATGGCCACCTCCCCCTCCGGCAGCACACCGCGCTCGGGCAGCGAGACGTCCGCGACCAGCCGCCGCGCCAGGTCCTCGTCCCGGAAGGCGTCGGGGGCGACCGTCATCCGCAGCAGCGTCGGGGTGTCCTGCATCCCGACGGCGAGAATCCGTCCGCCCCGGCTCCAGGTCCGCACCACCGCGGCCGTCTCGGGCGTCCCGAAGCGGTGGTTCCAGCCGATGTCCCCCGCATGCAGCTGCATCGGCGCTCCGTCGTACTGCCACTCCCGCAGCGCGCCCATGGCCTCGCGCACCCCGGCCACGGCCGGCGTCCCCAGCACAATTGTCATGCCCGGGATCCGACACCCCCGCCCGG
>NZ_JODS01000016.1 GCF_000718025.1 Kitasatospora purpeofusca | reverse complement strand
GAAGACCAACTCGAAGAAGCCCTGCGCATCAACGAACAACTCCGCCGCGACGCCGGACAGCAACCCGCCGCCGACACCTGATCCACCCACCAGGCCGACGAGACCGGCCTGTCGGTGAGCGAGACGCGCTCACGACAGGCCGCCCCGGGCACCGTCCCCCGGCAACCAGCAACCAGCAACCGGCCACCGGCCACCGGCCACCGGCCGACCGAGCAGCCCGTTCGCGGTCCCGTACCGCGTGACGCCTCAGCGGGGACCGAGGGCGCCGGCGCGTCGGAGGAGGTGGTGCGCGGCCGGCCGTCGGGAGTGGGGAAGCAGGAGGCCGGGTATCCGTGCCCTGGCCGCGCGGGCACGCCGGGAGGTCAGCATCGGGTAGACGTCGAGGAACTCGTGCCAGGTGGCGCAGGCGGCTTCGACCCGCCCGGCGGCGAGCTGGCGTTCGGCCAGCTTGCTCAGGACGACGGCACGGGAGCGGGACTCGGTCCGCGACCTGCGGGCGGCGGACGTCTCGAAGAACTCGATCGCCCTGGCCGGATCGCCGAGTTCGGCCTCGACGAGGGCACGTTGGTGGTCCCACGAAGCCCGGTGGTAGTCGCCGACCGGCGGCGGCGGGCCGGTCACGTCCGCCAGGAGGTCGCGGGCGCCGCCGATGTGGCGCAGTGCGGCCCTCCGCTCGCCGACCGCGGCTTCGGACAGGGCGAGCTGCCCCAGGACGGAGGCCCGGAGGCGCGGTGCCGAGGGACTGATGCGGCAGTCGGCGGCGGCCTGCGCCAGTCTCAGGCTCTGCCGCCGATGGCCGAGTTCGTAGGCCTGGGCGGCCATGATCCGTAGCGTCATCGCCTGGGTGGCCGTGTCGCCGGCGAGGCGGGCCAGGTCGAGGGCGAGGTGGTAGTACCGGGCGGCGAGGCCGTTGAGGTCGTCGTCGGCGTGCATGAAGGCGCACAGGTAGCACAGCCGGGCGGTGGCTCCGAGGATTCCGGCGCGCCGGACCGGCGGCGCGGACGCGGAGAGCATGTGCGCCGCCGTGGTCGCGAGGAACACGGCGAGCGCGATGCGGGCCCGGCCTCCGCCGTGGGCCCGGTCGATCGTGGAGAAGACGGGAAGCAACAGCTCCAGCATGTCCGGCTGTGCCGGGGGCCCCGCGTCGCCCACGGCCACGACCGGGCCGACGAGGTCCCCGAGCAGGACCGGCAGCGGACCCGGCCGCACGGTGACGCCCCCGCCGACGGACGGCGCCCGGTACGGGAGGAGGTACCCGTGGCGATCGGGTGCGGCGGCCGCGGAGGCGAGCTCCACGAGCGCTGCCGGGAGTTCCGGCGGCGGGACGACCGGTGGCGGGAGGACCGGCTGCGAGTCGCCGAAGCCGGCGTCGTCCAGGGTGACGGGCCGTCGCAGCCGACGGCTCAGGGCCGAGCAGACAAGGTGGGTGACGGGCTTGCGGGGGACCACGCCGGTGAGCCACTGGTGCACCGAGGCGCGCCCGTAGGACAGGGCGCACCCGGACTCCGTGCCGATCCGGTTGACGGCCCGGGCCAGTTGTTCTCCGGTCCACTCGGCTTCGCCGAGCAGTTCGCGAAGGCGGGTGTTCGGCACACGATGGACGCCCATGGCTCTCCTGCCGGGTCTTCGAGGCCCTGCCGACGGATGCCCGACCCGACCTCCGAGGCACGCGGTCGCGCTCCGCACTCTGCGCCATCCTAGCCGCCCGCACCATTTCGACGGATGCCCTTTTCCTCATCAACTCCGCTGATTCCAGTGGAAGTTGACACATCCGAACAATTGACGGCCCGACCGCCGGGAAGGCCCCGCGAGTTCGGTCGCAGACTCCACCATCAAGGACGACGGAACGTTTCTTCGAACCCAGCTCAGGGCGGAGGCGGGATCCATGATGTCCGGCCCACAGAGTCCCACGACCACCGGAAGTGTCGTACACATGTTCCCGGGTCAGGGGGATTTCGGCCTGACGGCACTGCTTCGTACACTTCCCCGCGCCCGGTCGCTCGCAACCGCGGTCACCGAGGTCTTCGAGGAGGCCGACGCCGTGGCCCCCGAATTCGGCGTGCCGCCGATCGGCCCCCGCCTGGCCGGCAGCCCACCGCTCAGCGTCGGCGCACTGGCCGCCGACCCGCCCGGGACCGTACAGCTCGCGCTGTTCGGCGTGTCGCTGGCGGTGCACCGGGCCCTCGAAGCCGACGGCTGCCGGGCGCACCGCCTCCTGGCGGTCAGCTTCGGCGAGATCCCCGCGCTCACCGCGGCCGGGTGCTGCTCGACCGCCGACGGGGCCCGCCTGGCATGCCGGCTCGGCCAGGTGCTCACCGGCCGCAGCGGCGGCATGACGCTGCTGGGCACGGGGCCGGCCGCAGCCGCCCGACTGATCGCCGCGGCAGGGCCGGGCGCCGGCGCCGTGGTGGTGGCCTGTGTCAACCACAGCGGGGAGACGGTGCTCTCCGGGCCCCTGGACGGGCTCTCCGTCCTCGAACGCTCGGCGACGGCGCGCGGCATACCGGCGCGACGGCTGCGGCTGCCGTTCATGAGCCACCATCCGGCGCTCACCCGCGAGGCCCGAGCGTTCGCGGACTTCGCCGGGCGGCTGCGCCTGACTCCCCCGCGCCGACCGGTCTACTCGGTGGTGAGCGGCCGGTTCCACCGGTCGGACACCGATCTGCCGGGAGCGCTGTCCGCCTGTCTGATCAGGCCCTTCGACCTGCCGGCGGTGCTCGGCGCAGGCCTGACGGACGCCTCGCTGATCGTCGAGGCGGGCACCGGCAGCACCTTGACGAACAGCGTGCGGCGGATCGATCCGTACCGGGAGGCGCTGGCCCCGATCGCCGACGGCCGATGGCCCACCGGCCCGCCGGCGCCGCTCCCCTCCCCGCCTCCCGGCCCGTCCCCCACCGCGACGGACACGGGTGCGTCGCACCACAGCCCGACCGCGACGACCCCTACGACCGCGACGACCGCGCGGAGGCACACATGAGCGCCGGACGACCGGCCGACGACCGGGCCCGGGCGATCGACGTCCTGACGCGCCTCTCGGGACTGCTCCCGCCCCGGCGGGCCACGGAGTTCGGGCAGCTCCTCGGGGACCACCGGGCAGGACACGAAGCCCTGCGCACCGACATCAGCGCGCACCGGCGGCTGGCGCGCCTGGCGGCATCACTGCCACCCGCCGCCGAGGTGGTCGCCGACCCGGCCCTTCTGGCCGCTCTCAGCGAGGCGACGGCACTGGCCGACCCCTCGCTCTACCAGACCTTCCTGTCCCACTACGTCCTGTGCGTCGGCTCGCTCGTCCTCCTCGGCGGCGAAGCCGCGGACGGGGGCGGCGCGCTCGCCCACGCCCGCACCAAGGGCTCCTTCATGGTCACCGAGATCGGCGAGGCCGGCAGCCACCTGGAGATCCGCACCGAGGCCCGGTTCGACCCGGTCCACCGCGAGTTCACGCTGCACACCCCGGACCGTCGGGCCGCGAAGTTCTCCTCCGTCGCGGCGTTCGGCCTGCCGCAACAGGCGGTGGTCTGCGCACGGTTGCTGGCCGGTGCCCAGGACGGGGGCGTGTTCTCCTTCCTCGTCGACATCACCGGAGCGGACGGCCGCCCGGTGCCGGGCGTGTCCGTCTCCGACCCGATAGCGGTCGACGCGCTCCCCCTGCCCTACGGCCTCGTCCGCTTCCACGGTGCCCGCGTCCCGTACGGCCGGTGGCTGGCGGACGGCGCCGCGATCGACCCCGCGGGCGTACTGCACGACCCCCTGTCCGGTCCCGACGCCCGGCTCCGGCGAACCCTGAGCTGTGGTCAGGGGCTCTGGGCCACCCTGCCGTCGGCGATGGCGGCCCTGTCGGGCCGCAGTGCGGCGATGGCCTGGCGGTTCAACGCGGGCCGCCGGTCGAACGGACGTCTGGCGCCCGGGAGGCCGCTCCTGGAGTACCGCACCCAGCAGCACGCCGTCGTCGGAGCCCTGGCAGCGGCCCACTCGCTGCGCCGCACCGCCCGGGCCGCCCTGTCCACCTGGGCGGACCTGCGCGCCTCGGGGGCCGCCGCCGGGCCGGACCCGGCGATGGCCTTCTCCCCCTGGGCCGCGGTCGACCGCTCGCTCGCCCTCCACAAAGCGCACAGCACCCGGACCGCTGCCGAGGTCATCGGCTCCCTGCAGCACCGCTGCGGGGTGTCGGGCCACTTCGACCGGAACCGGCTCCCGGGCTACCTCGGGTTCGCCCGAGCCTTCGACAACGCCGGCGGGGACAACACCCTCATCCTCCTGGACGCCGGCCGCGCCCTCGCCGAGGAAGCCGAGGAACGGGCCCGCTCGGGTCCGCCGCCGACCGACCCGGGCGCACTCCCGACCGACCCGACCGACCCGGATTGGTGGCCCGCGGTCGTCACCGCCCTGCAGGACCGCCTCGCCGCCGACCTCGCCGCGGCACGGTCCTCCCGCGCCGGGGCGGGCCACCGCGACCTGGAGCTGTGGAACCCGCTGCTGGAGGATGCCCTGGAACTGGGTGACGTCCAGGCCCGCCGGCTCGCGGCCGAGGCCGCTGCGGGAGGCAAGGACACGGACGGGCACGACCGGCCGGTTCCGCAGGCGGACGACCTCGCCGCGCTGGACGGCCTCCGCCAGGCCCGACGCCTGGCCGGCCCCCTGCTGGCCGCCGGCGTGCTCGCACCCTCCACCGTCCGCGGCCTGCCCGCGGCCATGGACGCCCTGTGCGACCGGCTGCACCGGGCCCTGCCGGACATCGTGGCCGCCCTCGATCCCGGCGCCGCCGTCGCCCGGACCCCCTTGGACGGGCCCGACTGCACCACCGCACTCCTCACCGCCCACGGCGCCGCCACCGACGCCGACGAACGCACCTGGAGCACCTCGTGAACCCGAGCGGATCCCCCGGCATCGGCGTCCTCGGCATGGGCACCCACCTGCCCGCCACGGTGCGCGGCAACCACGAGGTCGGCCCGCCCGCCGGTGTCTCGGCCACCTGGATCACCGAACGCACCGGCGTGACCGAACGGCACCGGGCCGCACCCCACGAGGCCGCCTCGGACCTGGCGGCAGCCGCCGTACTGGCTGCCTGCGAAGCCGCCAAAGTCGCGCCGGACCGGCTCGACCTCGTCGTCGCGGCCACCTCCACACCGGACGAGCTCGGACCGGCCACCGCCTGCCGCGTCCAGGCCCTGACAGGCGCCACCAACGCCGTCGCCCTCGACGTCAGCGCGGCCTGCTCCGGCTGGCTGTTCGCCGCCAAGGTCGCCCACGCCTGGCTGGCCACGACGCCCGGTGCCCGGCACGCGGCGGTCGTCGGCGTCGAGGCCTACTCGAAGTTCGTCGACCCCACCCACCGCGGCACCGCCGTCCTGTTCGCCGACGGCGCCGCCGCGGCGGTCCTGGGCCCCGTCGACGGGGACGGCGGCTTCCACGACTTCCACCTCGGCTCGGACGGCCGCGGCGCGCACCACGTGCTCATCCCCGCCGGCGGCAGCCGGATCCCCGCCGGGACGGCGAGCCTGGACGCGGGGCTGCACCACATCCACATGGACGGCCGCGCCGTACGCGACTTCATCACCGAGATCTTCCCCCGCCTGGTGGAGCACGCCCTCACCCACCACGGTCTCGGCCTCGACGACGTCGACGCCTTCATCACCCACCAGCCCAATCCCGTGCTCCTGCGCGCCGTCGCGGACCGGATCGGCATCCCGGCCGAACGCCTGCACATCACCGGGGACCTCACGGGCAACATCGGCGCGGCCTCCGCCCCGTTCGCACTCGCCGACGCCGCCGCCCGGGGGCTGCTGGCCGACCGGGCGCGCGTGCTCGTCTGCGTCTTCGGCGCCGGCCTGACCTGGGGCAGCACCCTGCTCACCTGGACGGGGGCGCGCTCCCTGCGCGCGTCCGCCCGAAGCGCCGACTGACACCCCGCCGGAAACCGGAGGAAGCCCCATGACCGTCCTCGACCACTTCCGCCTCGACGGCCGCCGCGCGCTGGTGACCGGCGCCTCCCGCGGCATCGGCCGGGCCGTGGCCGTCGCGCTCGCCCAGGCCGGCGCCCGACTGGCCCTCTCCGCCCGCACCGCGCCCGCGCTGAAGCACACCGTCGACCAGGTGCTCCGCTACGGGGCGTCCCCGGTCCTGGTGCCCGGCGATCTCGCCGACACCGGCCGGGCCGTCCTCGTCGACCTCGCCGCCGAGGCCCTGGGCGGCCTCGACATCGTCGTCCACAACGCCGGCGTCCTGCCCACCAACCCCGACGGAAGCACGCTCCTCGCACCGCTGCAGCACCTCCCCCAGGCCGCCTGGGACGAGGTCGTCTCGGTCAACCTCAACGCCACCGCGGCGATCTGCCGCCACGCCCACCCGTACCTGGAGCGGTCCGACGGCGCCAGCCTGGTGCTGATGTCCTCCGTCGCGGGTCTGGTCGGCACGCCCATGATGGAGGCGTACGCCGCGACCAAGGCCGCCCAGGTCTCCCTCGCCCGCAGTCTCGCCGCCGGCTGGGCCCGCAGCGGCATCCGGGTCAACGCCCTCTGTCCCGGCTGGGTCCGCACCGACATGACGGCCGCCGTGCACAGCGACGCCGCGCTCAGCGACTGGCTGCTGGCCCACGTTCCCCTGGGGCGCTGGGCCGAACCGGAGGAGGTCGCCGCAGCGGCGCTGTTCCTGGCCTCGCCCGCGTCCGCCTTCCTCACCGGGCAGGCGATCGCCCTGGACGGCGGCCTCTCGGTCCCCGACGGCGGACTCGCGGGCACCCCCAAGCCGCCCTCCCCGTTCGCAGCGCCATGACCTCCCCGCCTTCCGCCCCCGGCGACCGCGCCAGGGCGGTGATCGCCGGCATCGGCTCCTGCCTCCCACCCCTGGTGGTGACCAACACCCAGGTCATCGCCCGTGGCAACCTGGACACCACCGATGCGTGGATCACCGGCCGCACCGGCATCCACCGCCGACGGCTGGCCGGGCCCGCCGTCAGCACCGGAGACCTCGCCACGGCCGCCGCCCGCGCGGCGATCGACTCCGCCGGATCCGCCGTCCCGCGACCCGACCTGCTGCTGCTGGCCACCACCACGCCGGACCGGCCCTGCCCCGCCACCGCACCGGAGGTCGCCCACCGGCTCGGTCTCGGAACGGTCCCCGCGTTCGACCTCGCGGCCGTCTGCTCGGGCTTCCTCTACGGCCTGGTCACGGCCTCCGCCCTGCTCCGCAGCGGGACCTGCCGGGCACCCCTGGTGGTCGCCGCCGAGAAGTACTCGACGATCGTCGACCCCTTCGACCGCGACACCGCACCGCTGTTCGGCGACGCCGCCGCCGCGGTGGCGCTCCGTCTCGGGGACGCCGACGAGCCCGGGGCCGTGCTGGAGACCGACTGGGGAAGCGACGGCGGTGGAAGCGACCTGATCACCGTCGCCGCGGGCGGCTCGCGGCTGCCCGCCGCCGCCGCCACCGGCATCGGCATCGACACCGGCATTGGCATCGACACCCCCGGACACGGCGACCGCTGCTTCCGGATGCGCGGACGCCAGGTCTACGCCCACGCCGTGCGCCGCATGACCTCCTCCTCCGAGGCCGTGCTCGCCACCACCGGCTGGCGGCCCGAGGAGGTCCGGGCCTTCATCGGGCACCAGGCCAATCAGCGGATCCTGGACGCCGTCGCCGACCGCCTCGGCGTCCCGCCGCGGCACCGCCTGGGCAACATCCGCGAGGTCGGCAACACCGCCGGCGCCTCCGTACCGCTCGCCCTCGCGGACGCAGCCGCCCGGCACGCCTGCGCCCCGGGCGCCCGCACCCTGCTCACCGCCTTCGGCGGCGGCCTCACCTGGGCGTCCGCGACCCTGCTGTGGCCGGACGCACCCGTGCGGACGGCCGCCCCCGAACCCCGCCCGCCGCTCCACGACCACCAGGAGGTCAGCCCACCGTGAACCCCGTCCGCGAACACCTGGTCACCCTGCTCACCGAGAAGTTCGAGGCGCCGCCCGGCTCGATCCACGACGATGCCGCCCTCGGGGACCTCGACCTCGACTCCCTCGCCCGGGTCGAACTGGTCTTCAGCCTCCAGGACCACTGGGGTGTGCCCCTGGACGACGACCGCGACTCCACCGGCGATGTGACGGTGGGCCGACTCGTCGACCGCATCGAGACCCTGCTCGCGCAGTCCGCCCAAGAGCCCGACCGATCCGAATGAGCACGGCTCACCCACCGCTCGCCGTCACCGGGATCGGCCTGGTCACCCCGGCCGGCCACGGAGCCGGGCCGACCTGGCGCGGTGTCCTGGGAGCCGTCGGCACAGCCGCCCCCGACCCGGCGCTCACCGGCCTGCCCGTCGTACTGTCCTGCCGGGTCCCCGAGGACTCCGCGACGCAGGCCGGAGAACGCCGCTCCTGGCAGCTGGACCGCGCCACCCGCTTCGCCCTCGCCGCGGCCCGGGAAGCCGTCGCAGACGCGGGCCTCGATCCCGCACGCTGGGACGGCGCACGGGTCGCGGTGGTCCTCGGCTCCGCGGCCGGAGGCGTGGGCAGTTACGAGCACGCGGCGGAGCGCCTGCGCACCCTGGGACCCGCAGCCGTGTCCCCCGCGGCGCTTCCCGCCTTCCTGCCGAACATGGCCGCGGGCCGGATCGCCATCGAATTCGGCACGACGGGCCCGGTGATGCACACCGCCACCGCCTGCGCCTCCGGGGCCACCGCCATCCACACCGCGGCCCTGCTGCTCCGCACCGGAGCCTGCGACGTCGCCCTGGCCGGCGGCACCGACGCCATGATCACTCCGGTCTGCGTCTCCGGGTTCGCCAGGATGAAGGCCCTTTCCCGCAACACCGATCCCACCCGCGCCTCCCGTCCGTTCGACGCGGACCGCGACGGCTTCGTCATCGGCGAGGGGGCGGGCTTCCTCGTCCTGGAACGCCTGGCGGACGCGGCCTCGCGCCGGGCCGCCCCCAGGGCGCTGCTGGTCGGCGCCGGGACGGCCGCCGACGCCTTCCACCCGGTCGCACCGCACCCGGACGCCCGCGGTCTCGAACAAGCCGTCCGACTGGCCCTCGCCGAGGCCGGGGCCGGCCTCGGCGACGTCGACCACATCAACGCGCACGGCACCAGCACCCCGCTCAACGACTCCGCGGAGGCCCGCCTGATCCACCGGCTCTTCGCCCGGCGCCCCCCGTCGGTCACCTCCGCCAAGGGCGTGCTCGGCCATACGATGGGCGCCGCCGGCGCCATCGAGGCAGCCCTGACGGTTCTCACCGTGCAACACCGACTCGTGCCCGGAACAGCGGGGTTCGCCCTCCCCGACTGGGACACCGGTGGGATCGACCTGGTCCTCGACGGCCCCCGCCGCCAACGCCTCCGGCTCGCGCTGAGCACCTCGGCCGGATTCGGCGGCCACAACACCGCCCTCGCCTTCGCCCCCGCCGGCCCGTCCCCGGACTGACCGGTGCGCGCGGCGCCGGTGCGGGAGCAGTCGACGCACGGTCCCTGGTCGTGCCGGAGGGCGAAGAGCTCCAGCAGGTGGGTGCGTTCCCGCAGGTGGTGCGGATCAGTGGGCACGTCGACCCCGGGCATCAGGCTCGGCGGCGGCCCGCGACGCGCTCGGGGATCGGCCGGCGCACGTCGTGCACCCGTCCGAGACGTTCGGCGAGTCGGACGACGGCGGCGGCGGTGGGGTCGATTCGCTCCAAGGGGTGACCTCCATGGCACCGCCCTGGAGAACGTCGAGGGCCTGCGGCCGCTGACGGACACGGCCTCAGGCGCACGGAGATCCCCGGAGGGTCTGGCGCGCGGGCCCGGGCTCCACCCACGAGCCCGCGATCACTGCGTCCCGTGCCACGCCGTGGTGACGGCGACGATGGTCCGGGCCAGGGCCGCGGGCTGCTCGCGGGCGATGAGGTGTCCGGCGCCCTGGACGGGCCGGACGGTGGTGCGCGGAGCCAGGCGCAGCAGCTGGTCGATGTCCTCGGCGGTGACCGAGGAGCCGGTGTCACCGTGGACGAGCAGGACGGGGAGGTCGAGTTCCGCGGTGATCCGCCGGAGCCGTGGGACCTGGCCGAGGATGTCCTCGACGAGCAGGGTGTAGGCGCCGGTCAGGCCGCCTGCGGCGAGGAAGCGGCGGACCCGGGCGGGGTCGAGGCAGGGGACGACATCGACCAGCACCAGTCCTGCCACCCGTGCCCGCGTCGCCGGATCGGCGAGGGCGGCGACGGCGGCGAGTCCGCCCAGCGAGGCACCGACGACCACGGCGCCCGGCGGCTCGGCCAGGAGCATCGCGGCGATGTCCTCCGCGCACGGGGCCAGCGCCTGCGGACGGCCGTCACTGTCACCGTGGCCCCGCTGGTCGTAGGCGACGCAGCGGAAGCCGGCCCCGACGAGGACCTCGCTGACGGGAGCCCACACCTTGCGGCGTTCACCTCCGGCATGGAGCAGGAGGTAGGTCGGTCCGGCACCGACCTCCTCCCCCCGCAGGACCGCATCGGGGCGAGCCATCCACCGAGGCTGCGGGACGGCCGGATCTACCGGTTCCATCATGGACCTGACACCTCACCTTCTTCTCCCCCGCCCGAAGGAATCGGGTCGTCAGGGGCCGCCCGGTCCCCCCGAACCCGAACGCGACGTCCAGTACCGCCCGAAGACGCACACCAGGAACCGAAACTACACCGGGCCCGTGCCCGTCGAAGGCACAACGGCAGACCGTGCTCCCCATCGCCCCGCCGGCCAGCCGGCTCGGGGTGGTTCCTCCGCGTTGCGGCCGTCGCCGCTCGCGGCGGGGCGGGCACCACTCCGGGCGCCGGCCCCACCGCAGCGGGTCAGTGATCGTCGGCCGGGGTCAGAACGCCGGCCGCCAGGCGCGGGACGGGTCGGAGTCGCAGTTGTAGATGACGGTGGGCGTGTTGTTCGCGCCGCCGCCACCGGCCGGGCTCAGGCACTTGCCGCTGCTGTAGTTCACCAGGTAGGTGCCGCTGAAGTACCACAACCGCGACGAGTCGTCGTCGCAGAGGTAGATGACGGTGGCCGTGTTGTTGCCGCCGGCACCGCCCGCCGGGCTCAGACACTTGCCGCTGTTGATGTTGAGCACCTGCCAGGTGTTGTTGCCCTTGTTGACCAGGTACCACTGGCGGGACGCGTCGGAGTCGCAGTTGTAGATGACGGTGGGCGTGTTGTTGGCCCCGCCGCCACCGGCCGGGCTCAGGCACTTGCCGCTGTTGATGTTCTGCAGGTACGAGCCGAGCCCTGCCCGGACGGCCTGGCCGGTGGCCGAGGCGGCGGGCGCGGAGAACAGCGCACCGCCGATCATGGCTGCCGCCGCTACGGCGACAGAGGTCCTACGGGAGATCCGTGCCACGGTCTGTGCTCCTTCTGATCGAGAGGACAGAGGAACCGGGGTAGCAGAAGAAGCCTCGCAGACGACCGATGACAGGTCCATGCCCATCCACGAAGAAGGCACAAAGACGTTCCGTCCCGTACGGACACCGTGGATCACACGGATCGGGAGAGCTGTTCGCGCACCCATTCGGGATCGGGGTTGGTGTGGGACCGACCTGCCACGACGACCGTCGGCACGGTCTCGTTGCCGTCGTTGGCCGCCCGGGCCACGGCGGCGCCCGCCGGGTCCCGCCAGATGTCGACCCAGTGAAGGCGGCGGGCGCTACGGCCCAGCCGGATGCGCAGCCGGATGCAGTACTTGCAGCCCGGCCTCCAGTAGACGACCGGTCGGCCGTCGACCGCGCTGCGGCGCTGCGCCTCCGCCGCGGCGACCGACCTCGGGAAGATCAGGGGCGAGTTCACGCCGGCGAGCGCCAGGAACGCCAGCAGGAGCCCCGCGGCCGCGCCGGGGCTCCCGGAGAAAAGCAGCCCGGCGGCGACGAACGAGCCGCAGAGCACGAACAGCAACGACAGGAACCATGGGCGTATCACGGTGACGCACGCTACCAACGGGGCGGCGTACTCCCCGGACCGGGCCGCCCACCTGGGAGTTGACCGGGCAGCACGGGGAGCCTCGCTGGGGCAGCCGCACACCGGACGGCATCGGCCCCGCCCTGCCGGGGTCGACCGACAGGGCGGGGGACGGGGCGGCAACTGGCCTACGACGGCTACTTGTTGACCGTGAACCCCTGGTCCTTGCCGTACTTGACGCTGGTCTCCTGCCAGGCGTTCAGGCCGGCCGTGAGCGTGGTGGAGGAGACGTACGCCTTGCCGACGGTGTCGTTGAAGACCGAGTTGGCGTACACCTGGAAGGGCAGGTAGGACCAGTCGGCGCCGACGTTGCGGGCGGAGTCCGCGAAGATCCGGTTCGCCTGCTGCCCGCCGAAGTACGGGAAGTCGGCGTCCAGGAAGGCCGGCGACTCCAGGTCGGCCCGGGTCGCGGGGAAGGCCCCGGCGGCGACCCGGGTGCTCGCGCCCGCGCCGGTGGTGGCGAACTCGGTGAAGGCGTAGGCGAGTTCCTTGTTCTTGGCTGCCTTCGGCACGGCCAGCGAGCTGCCGCCGTTCTCCGCGCTCGCCGTACCGCCCTTGGTCCACTGCGGGAGCGGGGCGACCCGCCAGTCGCCGGACGCGGCCGCCACACCGGAGACGAAGCTGGCCGGCATCCAGGCGCCGATGGCCAGGGTGGCCACCGTGCCGTCGGCCAGGCCCTTGTACCAGGAGTCGCTCCAGGAGCTGATCGGCGCGACCAGCTTCTCGTCGAGGAGCTTCTGCCAGGTGCCGGCGTACGTCCTGGTGCCCTGGTCGCCGAAGTCGACGGTGACGTCGGTGCCCTTGCTCTTGTAGGGGCGGCCCCCGGCCTGCCAGATCAGGCTGGTGGCGAAGCCCGCGTCACCGGTGTCGTTGGTGATGAAGAGCTTGGGGTCGGCCTTGTGGAGGGCACGGGCCGCCTCCACGTACTCGTCCCAGGTGGTCGGCACGGCGATGCCGTGCTGGTCGAAGACCTTCTTGTTGTAGAAGAGCGCCATGGGGCCGGAGTCCATCGGCAGGGCGTCGACGGCCCCGTCCCGGTGGACGGCGTTCCACGGGCCGGGGGTGAAGCCGGAGGCGAGCTTGTCCGCTCCGTACGGGGCGAGGTTCTCGACGGACTTGCCGATCGCGAACTGGCCGAGGGCGTAGTACTCGATCTGCGCCACGTCGGGGGCTCCGGAGCCGGCCGCGATCGCGTTCTGCAGGGCGGTGTACTGCTTGTCGCCGGTGCCCGCGTTGACCAGCTCCACGTCCACCTTCGGGTACTTCTTCTCGAAGTCCTCCGCGACCTTCTTCAGCGTGGGTTCCCAGGCCCACACCGTCACCTTGCCGCCCTTCTCCAGCGCGGCGGCGACGTCCTTCGGTCCTGCGGAGGCGGAGCCGTCGTCCGTGCCGCCGGAGCCGCAGGCCGTTGCGCCGAGGGCGAGTGCGGACACCACGGCGACGGCGCCGAGCAGTCTGCGGGTGACGGGGGTGCGCATACGCATGGGGGAGCTCCTGAGGACGAGGGTGGGAGAGGGTGCGGTGCGGGTGGTGCAGGTGGGAGGGGAAGCTATGAGGGTGGTGCAGTCACTCCTTGACGCTGCCCGCGGCCAGGCCGGACTGCCAGTAGCGCTGGAGCAGCAGGAACACCGCCACGATCGGGACGATCGTGAGCAGGGACCCTGTGATGACGATGTCGAAGACGGGTTCGCCGCCGGCGGTCTGCGCCTGGGCGTTCCACGCGTTGAGCCCGAGGGTGAGCGGGTACCAGTCAGGGTCCTTGATCATGATCAGCGGCAGGAAGTAGTTGTTCCAGGTCGCGACCATCGAGAACAGCAGCACGGTCACCGTCCCCGGCATCAGCAGCGGCAGGGCGATGCGGAAGAAGGTGCGCAGTTCGCCGGAGCCGTCGATCCGGGCGGCCTCCAGGAGTTCCGTGGGCACGGCCTCGGCGGCGAACACCCACATCAGGTAGAGGCCGAACGGGGAGATCAGGGAGGGGATGATGACGGCCCACGGGGTGTTGGTGAGCCCCATCCTGCTGAACATCAGGAAGGTGGGCACGGCCAGCGCGGTGCCGGGTACGGCCACGGCCCCGATGACGACCGCGAAGACCGCCCGGCGGCCCGGGAAGGCGAACTTGGCGAGCGCGTAGCCGCCGAGGACGGCGAGGACGGTGGCGCCGCCCGCGCCGGCGGCCACGTAGAGCAGGGTGTTGAGCAGCCAGCGGACGAAGGCGCCGTCGTCGTAGGTGAGGGTCCGGGTGATGTTGTCCCACAGGTTGACGTCGTCGGCGAACCAGAGTCCGAAGGAGTTCATCAACCCCTTCTGGTCCTTGGTCGCGTTGATGAACAGCCAGGCGAGCGGGAGCAGGGTGTAGACCAGGACCAGCGCGGTGACCAGGGTGAGCGGGACGCTCGGACGGGGGCTCAGCGGGGTGCGGGGGCTCCGCCGGCGGCGCTTCGGATCGGAGCGTGCGGCGGACGGGGCGCCGGTGGTGGTGGCGCGGTCGGCCGGTGCGGTCATGGACGCAGCGGTGGTGGAACTGGACACGGAGGGGGTGGAGTCGGACGCGGAGGTGGCGGGGGTGGCCGCCGCTGCGGGCGCGGGGACGGGAGGGGTGGTCATCGGTTCAGCCCTTCCGCATGCCGCGCAGCTGGACGGTGTAGGCGATGACCGCGGTGATCACGCCCATCACGATGGCCACGGTGGCCGCGTAGTTGTGCTGCTGGCCCGCGAAGGACAGCGAGTAGGTGTAGAGGTTGGGGGTGAAGTCGCTGGTGATCGCGTTGGGGGCGAGCTTCTGGAGGATGCTCGGCTCGTTGAAGAGCTGGAAGCTGCCGATGATCGAGAAGATCGTCGCGATGACCAGCGAGCTGCGGATGGCCGGGAGTTTGACGGAGGCGATCACCCGCCACTCCCCCGCGCCGTCGATCGCCGCCGCCTCGTAGAGCGAGCGGGGGACGACCTTGAGGGCGGAGTAGAAGATCAGCATGTTGTAGCCGACGAACTCCCAGGTCACGATGTTGCCGATGGAGGCGAGGACCAGGGACGGCGAGAGCGGGTCGGGCAGGGTGACGCCGAGGGCGTCGTTGATGTTGCCGACCAGGCCGAAGCGGGTGCCGTACATGAAGCCCCAGATCAGGCTGGCGACGACGGCGGGGACGGCGTACGGGAGGAACACCGCGACCCGGAAGAACGTCCTGCCGTAGAGTCGGCCGCTGTCGATCGCGAGTGCGACCAGCAGCGCGACACCCAGCATCACGGGCACCTGGACCAGCAGGAAGAGCCCTACCCTGGCCAGGCCCTCCCAGAAGCGGGTGTCGGCGAGCGCCTCGCCGTAGTTCTCGAGGCCGACGAAGGAGGTGCCCCCGATGAGCCGGTCCTTGAAGAGGCTCAGGTACAGCGCGTACCCGATCGGGGCGAGGAGGACGAGGCCGAACACCGCGACGAACGGGCCGGCGAACCCCCAGCCCACGAGGGCCTCCTTGCGCAGCCGGAGGCGGGGACGTGGTCGGCGCGGGGGTGGTGCTTCCGTCGCGCGCGTCGAAAGGAGCGTCATGGCGGGGGTCCTTGCATCGGTGACCGGAAAGTGCGGTGGCGGAGGACGGGTGGCGAGTGCCCGGGGACCGGTGAACGGCTCCGCGGCGACTGGCCAACGAAGGATGTTTACGTAATCATCGGTGTGGCGATCGTGGCACTCCCGATGAGGAGCGTCAAGCACGAAGCAGAGACGAACGAGAGGAATCCGGTGAGGGGCATGCAGACGAGCGACCGGTCGGCCGGCACGGGCGCGGGGGGCGCGGGATCCGGCTCGGAGGCAGGCCGGGCGACCGACGGGGAGGCCGGCGGGACAGCCGGCGGCGGGCGCGGCCGGGGCCGGGCCCGCCGGGTCTCGATGGCGGACGTCGCCGCCCTCGCCGGGGTCTCCTCGCAGACGGTCTCGCGCGTCTCCAACGGCGACCCGGCCGTCATCGACAGCACCCGCCAGAAGGTCCTGGACGCCATGAAGGAGCTCGGCTACCGGCCCAACAGCGCCGCCCGCGCCCTCAAGCGCGGGGAGTTCCGGGCGATCGGCGTGATCACCATGGGCCTCTCCAGCACCGGCAACGTCCGGACCCTGGAGGCGATCGCGGGCTCGGCCGCCCGCGCCGGCTACGCCGTCACCCTGATCCCCCTCGACGCCCCGACGCAGGACAACGTCCGCGGCGCCTTCACCCGGCTCGACGAGCTGGCCGTCGACGCCGTCGTCCTCATCATGGAGGTGCACCTGCTCGACACGACCGCGTTGACCCTGCCGCCGCACGTCAAGGTGGTCGTGGTCGACTCCGACGCCACCGGGCGCTTCCCCGTCGTCGACACCGACCAGCGGCAGGGCGCCCGCACCGCCGTGCAGCACCTGCTCGACCTCGGGCACGAGACGGTCTGGCATGTCTCGGGCCCCGAGGAGTCCTTCGCGGCGGACCGCCGGTCGGACGCCTGGCAGGCGGTGCTGCGCGAGGAGGGACGACGGGTGCCGCCGGCGCAGCGCGGCGACTGGACGCCCGAGTCCGGGTACCGGGCAGGGCTGCGGCTCGCCGAACAGGCCGACTGCACCGCCGTGTTCGTCGCCAACGACCAGATGGCCCTGGGCGTGCTGCGGGCCTTCCACGAGCGGGGCCTGCGGGTCCCGCAGGACGTGAGCGTGGTCGGCTTCGACGACATCCCGGAGGCGGCCTCCTTCATTCCGCCGCTGACGACGATGCGTCAGGACTTCGCCCGGGTCGGCGAGTTGTGCGTGGACGCGGCGCTGCGGGAGCTGCGCGGCGAGACGGTGACGGGCGTCCGGCTGGTGCCGACCACCCTGGTCGAGCGGGCGAGCACGGCGGCCCCGCGGCCGGGCGCCGCCGTGACTCGGCAGAGGCCGGGCGGGCGGCGCTGACGGGGGCGCTGACAGGGGCGCCGAAGGACGCGTCCCACGGGCCGACCGACCGGCGGCCCTCCGGAGCGGCCGGACGCCGGGTCGCACAACCCGTCGTCCGGCCGCTCCCCCGTCACTCCCCGATCGGGCCGAGGTCCGGCGTCCCGCGGAACTCGACCGTGCGGGCGCGGTGCGCGGAGTGGAGTTCGAGCACCACGACCTCGTTGGTCCCGGCCCGCAGGACCGGTGCGGGCACGTACAGCGAACGCTGCGGCCCCCGGGACCAGTAGCGGCCGAGCGGGAAGCCGTTGACCCAGGCGTTGCCCTTGGTCCAGCCCTCCAGGTGGAGGAAGGTGTCGGCGGGCGCGGCGACCTCGAAGCCGCCGCGGTGGAAGGCGGGCCCGACGGGCGTCGGCGCACCGGCGGCGAAGGGCACGTCCGCCAGGCTGCTCAACGGGAGCGGGCGGCAGCTCCATTCGGCGGGTTCGGCCCCGTCGAGCAGGACCTTGCCCAGCAGTCCCTTGCGGTCGTGGATGCCGGGGCCGTAGTTGACCCGCCCCTGGTTCTCCACCAGGACGGTGAGGGTGCTCCCGGCGGCGGGGGCGGTGAAGGCCAGGGCGTGCTCGTGGTTCTCCCGCTCCAGGACGCCCACGGGCCGCCCGTCGACGAAGACCTGGGCGCGGTCGCGGACCTGCTCGACCTCCAGCAGGACCGGGCCGGCGGCCGGCAGCACGGTCTCGTAGAGCACGAAGCCGAAGTCCTGTGCCAGTTCCTCCATGGTGAGCGGCCGGGGCGAGCGGACGGCCGGTGCCAGGGCGGCGGCGTTCGGCAGCAGTTCGGCGCTCTCACCGAGCACGACCGGGGGGAGGGCGAGCTTGGGGCCGCGCGCGGGCACCGGCTCCTCGGGCACGGGGGCGTGCTTGGCGATGACCTCGCGGAAGGCGTGGTACTTCGCGGTCGGGTCCCCGGCCTCGTCGAGCGGCGCGTCGTAGTCGTAGGAGGTCACGGTCGGCCGGTAGGTGTGCTTGTCGTTGGCGCCGTTGGTGAAACCGAAGTTGGTGCCGCCGTGGAACATGTAGAAGTTGACCGAGGCGCCGGCGGAGAGGAGCTCGTCCAGCTCGCGGGCCGCGTCGTCCGGGTCGCGGACCACGTGCCCGGCACCCCAGCGGTCGAACCAGCCGATCCAGAACTCCGTGGTCAGCAGCGGCGAGTCGGGCCGCTTGCGGCGCAGCTCGGCCAGGTGCTCGGCGGCGCGGCTGCCGAAGTTGGCCGTGGCGAGCACGCCGGGCAGCGCGCCGCGTTCGAGGTCCGACGGCTGGTCGCAGGTGAACAGCGGCACGTCGATCCCGCAGCGTCGCAGCGAGTCGGCGAGGTGTTCCAGGTACGCGGTGTCCTCGCCGAACGCCCCGTACTCGTTCTCCACCTGGACGGCCAGGATCGGGCCGCCCCGCGAGGCCAGGTGGGGCAGGAGCGGGGTGAGCAGGCGGCGGAAGTAGTCGTCCACGGCGGCCAGGAACCGGGGGTCGCGGGAGCGCAGCCGGATGTCGGGTTCGGCGAGCAGCCAGGACGGGAGGCCGCCGCCCTCCCACTCGGCGCAGATGTAGGGGCCGGGGCGCAGCAGGACGTGCAGACCCTCGGCGGCGGCCAGTTCGACGAACCGGGGCAGGTCGAGCCCGCCGTCCAGCCGGAACTGCTCCGGCCGGGGCTGGTGGAGGTTCCAGGGCACGTAGGTCTCCACGGTGTTGAGGCCCATCAGCCGGGCCTTGTGCAGCCGGTCCGCCCACTGCGCGGGGTGGACCCGGAAGTAGTGGAGCCCACCGGACAGCAGCCGGAAGGGTTGGCCGTCGAGCAGGAAACCGGCCTGGTCTGTCTGGAGAACGGGCATGCGCGTCTTGCTCCTGTGGGAAGGGGTGCGGTGCGGCAGTGGGCCTGCCCCTTCGAATATGTTTACGTAACCATCGACCCCGTGGCAAGCTTCCGGGCAGCCGGGACGGTCCCACCGGAAGGGAGCATTGACGGGCGGACCGGGCAGCCCGCAGACTTCGCGTACCGGCGGCGCTCCCGTCCGGACCATCAACACCACCGCGGGCCGTCGCCCGCGGGCCGGCGGCGCCGCGAGCTCCTTGTCCGGTCCCGCCTCGGCGCGGATCCGCCCGGGGCCTGCCGACGGGCGGGCCTCCGAACACCAGCCGAGGTCCGGGTTGAGCAAGCTGATCAAGGTAGCGAAGACGTCCAAGGCGCTCGGCGCGCCCAAGGCGCCCAAGGCGTCCAAGGACCCCGAGGGCCGGATGGCCCTCGCCGACCACCTGCGGGAGCTGCGCAACCGGGTGGCCAAGTCGGTCCTGGCGATCGTGCTGTTCACGGTCGTCGCGCTGGTCTTCCACAAGAGGATCGAGGACTTCCTGCTGCAGCCGCTCCGCTGCACCCCGGAGATCCTCGCCGCGGGCAAGGAGAAGTGCGCGCAGGTCTCGACCATCGGCCTCACCGCCGGCTTCAACTGGATGCTCAAGGTCGCCCTGACCACCGGCGTGGTGGCCACCGTCCCGGTCTGGCTCTACCAGGTCTGGGCCTTCGTCGCGCCCGGTCTGCACCGCAACGAGCGCAAGTACACCCGGATCTTCGTCGCCTGCGGCGCCCCGCTGTTCCTGGCCGGGGTCGGCCTGGCGATGGTGCTGCTGCCGACGACGGTCCGGATGCTCATGTCGTTCACCCCCGACAACACCACACCGATCCTGCCGCCCGACGACTACTTCGACATCGCCACCCGGCTGGTCCTGGTCTTCGGCCTGGCCTTCGAGTTCCCGCTGCTGCTGGTCATGCTCAACCTGACCGGCATCGTCACCGGCAAGCGACTGCTCGGCTGGTGGCGCGGCATGGTGATGGGCATCACCGTCTTCGCGGCGTTCGCCACCCCGAGCGTCGACCCGCTGAGCATGCTGGCGCTGGCCGCGCCGATCTGGGCCCTGTACTTCCTCGCCTGCGGGATCGCGGTGGCCAACGACCGCCGCAAGGCCCGGCGCAACCCCGACCTCGGGCTCGACGACGACGAGGCCTCGGAGGTCGACCTCACGGTGCGGCCGGTACCGGCGGTGGCGGCCGTCGAGGCCTCCACCCAGCCGTCCGCGAGCGTCGAGGTGCACCTGCCGCGCCAGGAACACCCGGAGCACCAGGAACACCGGGCGCGCCTGGACGACATCACCTGATCCTTCGGCGGGCGCCCCGACCGCAGCACGTCACGGCGCCCGCCGGCCTGTGCCCCGGCACCGCGGACGCCTGCGTGCCGGTGCTCCGCCGTCCGACCGTCCGACCGTCCGACCGGGCACCGGCCGTCACGAGCGGTGGGCGCCCGAAAGCGCGCTGCATTCGCCGCCCGCTGTGTCCCCCTCACATTTCGCCGGTGCGGATCGCTGGTTGTCGTGCTCGCAAAGAAACACCCGCGGACTTTCCGGCCGTCGAGGCCGGGGATTCACCGCGAGGCACCGATCCCGCACGTATCCCTTCCGCGACGGATTCCGCGGAACGACCGGCGGGGCCACGTCCGGAAATTCCCCCGCACCGGGCCGGGCCGCTCCATCGGCACTGGCGCCGACACCGGGCGGTACCTGCAACCGCCCCCCACCCTCTGCTCCGCATTCGCCGGCGGACCACTACCCATCATTTCCCCACCATTTCCCCGGCGAAGAGTCGAATACCCAATGACCACCATCGGAGTCCATTCTCTTGAATGTCCGAATCGGCCGGGTATTCTTCACCGCAAGGCCGATCACAACGGGAGAGCCGGGGCGGAAACGCCGCCGGGACCGTGATCGGCCGTCCGCCCGCACGACCGGACCCCCTCCGGGTCCGGCATCTCCTCGAATCCCGTGGAGCCAGCCCATGCGCGTATCCGACAACTCCCCCACCCTGCAGCCGGCCGCCTACCTGTGCCGCCCCCCGAGGAACCCGAGGACGGCGTACGGCGACGGCGAAGCCCTCAGGCACTTCGCCGCCCGCCTCGGACTGCCCGCTCCGGTGTTCTACCTCGACGACGTCCACCCGTCCTCGTGGGGCCACCGGTCCCGACCGCAGTTCGAGACACTCGTGCGCGCGGTCATCGACGGCACCCACCGACTCCTGCTGATACCGGGCCCCTGGGTCTTCTCCAGCGACGAGGGCCGCATCCGGCTGTCGCTCCGGGTCCTCAGCGCGGCCGGCTGCACCCGGGTCCTGGCGCTGCCGAAGCATCACGCGACCGTCCTCCAGGAGCACCCGGCGACGGTCGGCGAGCGCCCCGGACGAGTGCCGGGCCAGCGGAGGCCTTCCGTCTGACCGGAACGCTCCGTCCGACACCGCGGCAGCCCGGTGACCACGAACTGACATCGGACCAGGACGGAGGTGCGGCGAGGGAGGAAGGCGGGGCCTCGGGGCGCGGGTGATGCCGATAGCGGATCGTGACACGCGCCCCTCCTCTCGCCGCGGAACCGGATGGGGCGCAGCGCGCCGCCGGGGTCCTGCGGATCGGGTCCGACCTGAACTACCCGCCGGTCGCGCTCCGTGGCGCGGACGGCAGGCCGGACGGCCTCGACCCGGACCTCGCCGAAGCCCTCGGGCGGGTCCTGGGTCTGCGGACCGAGCTCGTCGACACGCCGTTCGACGAGCTGATGCCCGGTGTCGACCGCGGGCTTCTCGACGTGGCGATGTCGGGGATCAGCGACACGCCCGCACGGCGCAACGCTCTCGGCGAGGACGGTATGCCGACAGGCCGCCCCGGCGTGGACTTCGTGGACTACTTCGTCGCCCGGACCTCGATCATCGTGCAGAACGGCAACCCGAAGGGCATCCGCACGCTGGACGAACTCATGCCGTGCTGCCCGCCGTGCTGCCCGCCGTGTTGCCGACCGGTTCGAGTGAGGTCGGCGCGGGTGGTGCGGAGTTCGGTGCGGACGCGGGCGACGTGGTTCTCGACGGTGCGGGTGGAGAGGAAGAGGGCGGCGGCGATGTCCTTGTCGGTGACGCCGGTGGCGAGGAGGTCGCAGATCTGTTCCTCGCGCGGGGAGAGTCCGTCGCCGTAGCCGGTGCGGCCGCGGAGGACTGGGGGGCTACCGGTCCCGTGCCCAGGTCCGGCCGGAGAGATCCCCTCATCCGAACCGAACAGCCAGCGACACCGTCACACGGCAATCAACATGTCGAGGGGTAGCCCGACCACCTCCCCACAAGACCGAACCTCCGTCGGCCCTGACCAGGCCCGGAACAGCAGCGCCCGACCGAGGGAGCACCGCCCGCACGGCGTCCGACCGGAGGGTGCGTGCTGCGCTTCCCCCGGGCGCCGCCGCCTCCGTCGGACGGCGCGGTACGGGAGGAGGTGCACCGACCTCCCATCTCCCACTGCTGATGTGCTTTCTGATGGTTCGTCGGCAGCGACCGTTCGGCGAGGACGAGGCACGGGGCGGACGACGATGGTGGGTTCACCGCCCTCCGACACCGGAGCGGACCACTCCGTTCCGTCCGACCACACGTCACAAGGTGGTCTCGACACCTACGTGCTCTTGACGTGACTTCCGAAACAGAGGTGTCATATCCCCACTACGTTCGAGTCTGTTGGTTTCTGACGCATTGTGTTTGCTTTGCTGTTCACCGACAACGTAGTTCCCGCTCAGCCGCGTTCCTCCAGATCGTGGTCCGCCACCTCGGGCCCCACGTACCAGCGCCCCACCGCACCCGGCACCCTGCCGTCAACGGGTGCGGTCCCGAAGGAGCTCCCCATGTTCCGTACCACCAGCCGGACCGTCGCCGCAGCGGCACTGCTGCTCAGCCTCGGCCTGACAACCGCGTGTTCGACCGGCAAGGAGGCCGCCTCCGGCGGAGACGCCGCGGTCGCCAAGGTCGACGGCAAGATCTCGATCACCTACCTGCAGAAGCAGGGTGACCAGGAGTACTTCGTCGGCGAGGCCGCCGGCGCCAAGGCGAAGGCGGCCGAGCTGGGCATCGACCTCAAGGTGGTGAACCTGGGCAACGACGCCAACAAGACGATCAGCGAGGTCCAGGCGGCCGTCGCCCAGAAGACCAACGGCATCATCATCGTGGTGCCGGACCCTGCGGTCGGCCCGCAGGTCGTCCAGGCCGCGAAGGACGCCAAGCTGGCGCTGCTCACCTCGGACGACCAGATCTGCACCAACGGCCCCGACCCCTCCACCTGCGCCAAGGAGAACCTGGTCCCCCGGATCGGCTTCTCCGGCAGCCAGATGGGCGGCGAGGTCGGCAAGCGCGCCGCCGAGGAGTACAAGAAGGCGGGCTGGAACCCGGCCGAGACCCGCACCATCTCCGCCTGGAAGCAGGACGTCACCGTCTGCGGCGACCGGGTCAAGGGTGCCAAGGAGGCGTTCGGTGCCGCCGCGCCCGGCGTCCAGAACATCGACGTGGCCACCGACAACACCCCGACCGGCGCCCAGGACAAGATCGCCGCGACCGTCACCGCCAACCCCGGTGTGAAGAACTGGGTCGTCTGGGGCTGCAACGACGAGAACGTGCAGGGCGGCGTCACCGCGCTGGAGAACGCCGGCATCGGCGCGGACCGGGTGATCGGCGTCGGCATCGGCGCCTACCTCGCCTGCAAGAACTGGGGTTCCGGCAAGCCGTCCGGCATGAAGGCCGCGCTGTTCATCAACGGCAAGGACGTCGGCGCGCTGGCCGTCCAGACCATGTACGACAAGCTCAAGAACAGCAAGGAGTTCCCGAAGGAGGCGTTCGCGCCCACCACCATGGTCGACGCGGCCACCTGGAAGTCCGCCGGCGTCACCTGCGGCTGACCTCCCCGAACGGTCGGCGCACCCACGCGGCCCCGACCCGACCCGCCTCCGGCCCCACCAGCTGCCCTGACCCGGGGCCGGAGGCGCGCGGCCGGACGTCCCCGCCGCCCCGATCGGCCCCACCCACTCCCCGACAGACCTCCCGAGGACCCTCCATGAGCAAAGCCCACGACCCGACTCCCGCCCCGCGCCCGCCCACCGGCCAGGGCCCGGCAGGCTTCGCCGGCGTGCACCAGGTGACCAAGCGGTTCGGCGCGGTGCAGGCGCTCGGCGGAGTCACCCTCGACTTCCCGGCCGGTCAGGTCACCGCCCTCATGGGGGAGAACGGCGCCGGCAAGTCCACCCTGCTCAAGATCCTCACCGGCGACCACCAGCCGACCGAGGGCCACGTCGTCCTCGACGGCCGCCGCATCGACCTCGCCTCGCCCGCCCAGGCCCGCGCCGCGGGCATCCGGATCATCCCGCAGGAGCCGGAGATCATCCCGCACGTCTCGGTCGCCGAGAACGTCTACGCCGGCGCCCTCCCCCGCGCCGCGGGCCGCCGGCTGGACCGCGCCGAACTGCGCCGCCGCATCACCGGCGACCTCCAGCGCCTGGGCTTCGACAAGGTCCTCGACCCCGACCTGCTCGGCTCCCAACTCACCCCCGCCCAGCGGCAACTGGTCGAGATCCTGCGCGCGCTCACCGGCGAGGCCAAGGTGATCGCCTTCGACGAGCCGACCTCCTCGCTCTCCGAGCACGAGGTCGACGCCCTGTTCGCCCTCATCCGCCGACTGCGCGACCAGGGCGTCGCCGTCGTCTACGTCTCGCACCGGATGCAGGAGATCTTCCAACTCGCCGACCGCATCGCCGTCCTGCGCGACGGCACGCTCGCCGGCGTCCAGGACGCCGCCACCACCACCGAGGGCGAGCTCGTGCGCCTCATGGTCGGCCGCGACCTTTCCGCCATGTTCTCCCGCACCCGCGTCGCCACCGACCGCCTCGTCCTCGACGTCCGGGGCGTCACCACCGACGACGTCCACGACATCAGCCTGCAGATCCACGCCGGCGAGGTCGTCGGCCTCGCCGGACTCATCGGCGCCGGACGCTCCGAACTCGCCCTCGCCCTCGCCGGCGACCGGCCGATCCGCTCCGGGACCGTCACCCTCGACGGCCGGCCGCTGCGCTCCGGGAGCCCCGGCGACGCCATCCGCGCCGGCCTGGGCCTGGCCCCCGAGGAACGCAAGGCCCAGGCCCTGTTCCTGCACCGCTCGATCCGCGACAACACCTCCACCGTCGTCCTGGACCGCCTGCGCCGCTTCCGCTTCGTCAAGCGCGCCGCCGAACGCGAACTCGCCCAGGAGTACACCGACCGGCTGCGGGTACGGACGCCCTCCGTCGAGCACGAGGTCCGCAAGCTGTCCGGCGGCAACCAGCAGAAGGTCGTGCTGGCCCGCTGGCTCGCCCGCAAGCCCAAGGTCCTGATCCTGGACGAACCCACCCGCGGGATCGACATCGGCGCCAAGGCCGAGATCTACCGGATCATCGCCGACCTCGCCGCCGACGGCGTCGCCGTCCTCGTCATCTCCTCCGAACTCCCCGAGATCCTCGGCCTCGCCGACCGCGTCCTCGTCATGCAGAACGGCCGCGTCACCGGCGAACTCGACCGCGCCGACGCCACCGAGGAGGCCATCCTCAGCCTCGCCATGGCCGACGACATCGCCACCGTCCCCACTCCTGGAGCATCCGCATGAGCACCACCACCGGCACCCCGCCCGCAGCCAAGGCCGGCGGGAACCTGCCGCACACCTCCGGCGGCGCGACCAGGATCCTCGCCTCCGTCGGCGCCCAGAACCTCAGCCTGATCGGCGCCCTCGTCGTCGTGCTCGCCCTGTTCGGCACCCTCAACGACAACTTCCTCAGCCTGGGCAACATGCAGGTCATCGCCGAGGCCGCGACCATCACCGGACTGCTCGCCGTCGTCCAGACCGTCGTCATCATCATCGGCGGCCTCGACATCTCCGTCGGCTCCCAGGCCGGCGTCGCCTCCGTGGTCAGCGCGATGGCCTTCACCAGCACAGGATCCAACCCCTACCTCGGCATCGCCGCCGCCCTGGCCGTCGGCGTCCTCGTCGGCATCGTCAACGGCCTGGTCATCGTCTACGGCCGCGTCAACCCCACCATCGCCACCCTCGCCGGCCTCGCCGCCTACAAGGGCCTCGCCCAGCTCCTGTCCGACGGCCGCGCCCAGGGCTACGTCCTCAACGACGACCTCTTCGTCTTCCTCGGCCGCGGCAAGATCGCCGGCCTGCCCGTGATGGTGTGGATCCTCATCCTGGTCGCCGTCGCCGCGCACGTCCTGCTCAAGTACACCGACATCGGCCGCAACATCTACGCCATCGGCGGCAACGACACCGCCGCCCGCCTCGCCGGCATCAGCATCAACAAGTACCTGATCGCCGTCTACGGCCTGATCGGCGTCGTCGCCGCCGTCGCCGGCGTCCTGCTGACCGCCCGCACCGGCAGCGGCCAGCCCGTCTCCGGCAGCGAGGGCCTGGAACTCAAGGCCATCACCGCCGCGGCGCTGGGCGGCGCGGCCCTCAAGGGCGGCAAGGGCGGCATCGGCGGCACCCTGCTCGCCGTCGCCCTGCTCGGCTGCCTGGAGAACGGCCTCACCGTCCAGGGCGTCAACTCCTTCTGGCAGAACGTCGCCCAGGGCTCCCTGCTGGTCATCGCCGTCGTCATCCAGCAGCGCCGCAGCGGCGAACGCCCCATCGGCCTGCCCGCCTGACCGCTCACCGTCCTCGAACGCCCCGTGCGGCGCGGCGTCCCGCCGATTTCCGGGACGCCGCGCCGCACGGGGCGCGGGCGCGCGGCCCTGTCGCCGCCGAGCCCTCCCCTCCCCGGTCCGGCCGGGCCCTCCCCTCCCCGGTCCGGCCGACCAGCTCCGTCCGCTGATCACGGCCGCTACGATGTCGGCGCAGACATCAGGGGAAGGGGCCGGCATGAACAGCGCGGCGAAGCCCGGCGCTGCCGCGCGTTCCGCCCGGCGCCCGGCGTCCCAGGCCGACGTGGCGGCCCTCGCGGGAGTGTCCTCGCAGACGGTCTCCCGGGTCGCCAACGACCGGCCCAACGTCGAACCGGAAACCCGCGAGCGGGTGCTCTCCGCCATGCGCATGCTCGGCTACCAGCGCAACAGCGCGGCCCGGGCCCTCACCCTCGGGCGCTTCCACGCCCTCGGGGTGGTGACCTTCGACGTCACCGCGCAGGGCAACGCCCGGACCCTCGCCGCCATCTCCCGGGCCGCCCAGGCCGCCGGCTACTCGGTCCACGTGGTCTGCATCGAGGACGAGACCGAGGAGGCCGTCCAGCGCGCCGTCCGCCTGCTCACCGACCAGGCCGTCGACGGTCTCGCCGTCATCGAGGCCCAGATCCTCGACCGGCCCGGCTTCGCCATCACCTCCGGTGTGCCGGTCGTCGTCGCGGACGGCGATCCCGACCGGCGGTACACCTCCGTCGACACCGACCAGGCGGCGGGCGTCACCGCCGCCGTCCAGCACCTGCTCGGCCTCGGGCACCGGACGGTCCGGCACATCGGCGGCCCGCAGAACTCCTACGCCGCCCGCCGACGGGCCGCCGCCTGGCACAGCGCCCTCGAGGCGGCCGGAGCCCCCGTGCCGCCGATCGACTTCGGCGACTGGACCGCCGCCTCCGGCTACGCGATCGGTCGGCGGATCGCCGCGCAGCCGGACGTCACCGCCGTCCTCGCCGCCAACGACCAACTGGCGCTCGGCCTGCTGCGCGCCCTGCACGAGGCCGGGCGCCGGGTGCCGGAGGACGTCAGCGTGGTCGGCTTCGACGACATCCCCGAGGCGGCCTTCTTCGTGCCGCCGCTGACCACCGTGCGGCAGGACTTCGACGAGGTCGGGCGCCAGTGCGTGGCCCGGCTGCTCGACCGGATCGAGCCGCCGGCCAGCGAGGGCGACACCGTCACGGCGGTGGTGGTCCGGCCCGAACTGGTCGTCCGCGCCAGCACCGCCGCACCGCCGCCCGTCCGGCGCGCGCGACGCACCTCCTGACCGGTCGGGGCCGGTACCGCGGGCGCACACGACGGACGCGCGCGTCCCCGGCCGTCGACCGGGCTGGGGACACGCGCCGCCACCCGGCGGGTCAGCCGATCCTGAACCGCTGCCCGGCACCCGCTCCGCAGGGCTCCTGCACCAGCGCCGCTCCCGGCTCCGCGGCGTTCGCCGCGACGGCCAGGCACTTGCCGCTGTGTCGCGCCACCAGCGCCGACCAGCCGCCACCGGTGGGACGGACCGACCACTCCTGGTTCCACGCCCCGCTGCACCCGTACTGCACCACGGGAGCACCGTCGGCCGTGGACTCGCCCGCCACGTCCAGGCACAGCCCGCCGGCGCGCACCACCACCGACACCTGGCCGGGGCTCGCCGCCCGCAGCGACCACTGCTGGCCCGGGGATCCGGTGCAGCCGGCCTGGACGACGGCGCCGCCGGCGGCCTCCACGCCCCCGACTGCCTCCGCGCACAGGCCGCTGCGCCGGACCGTCACCGGCTGCCACACGTCCGCGGCCGCGCCGCGCACCGACCAGGACTGGTTGCTCCCGGCGGTGGCGGGCCAGACGCCCACCGGCGCACCGTCCCACCGGGCCGCGTCGCCGACGTCCAGCAGGAGCCCGGTCGCCCTGTTGACGAAGGTGCCGCGCCCGTCGCCGGTGCTGGAGCGCATCCACAGCTGCTTCGCCGCGTTGCCGGGATCGGCGTAGCCGAGCGCGCCTGCGGTGACCGCGAGCGCCTTGCCCGTGGCGGCGTTGGCGATCCGGTAGGTCGCCATGCTGTCCCAGCTCCCGCCGACCCGGGTGATGTTCCACTTCTGGCCCGGGTCGGCCGGGTCGGGGGTGCGCTGGACGGGCCCGCCCTGGGCGGAGGGTCCGGCCGCGAGGGCCAGGCCGCTGTTCCCGTTCAGCAGCTGCCGGGAGTCACCGGCCGGGGTGGCCGCCGTCGAGGCGTTCACCCCGGACGTGCCGGGCAGGACGAAGGTGGTGACCGACCCGGGCCCGACCGTCGTGGTCAGCGTGGCGGCCGCCGTCACGGTCAGGTCCGCCTCGCGCCGCAGGTCCTTGGTGGCGTCGGTGGTGTAGCGCTGGACGACGGTGCCGGCGCCCGGCTTCTGGTAGCCGGCCAGGTCGAGGGTGAGGGACTGCGCCGCGCCGGTGTCGTTGGTGTGGACGACGACCGTGCCCGCGCCACCCGGCCGCAGCGCCGCCAGGGTGGCGGCGGAGTCGGTGGCGACGACGCGGGCGCCGGGCCGGACGAACCGGGTGTAGTGCGCCATCGCCCAGTACTTCTTGTTCTTGCGGACGGGCTCGGCACCGGGGTCCTCGGGTGTCAGGTCGACCTGGATCAGACCCCAGTTGGAGTTCTCGTGGGCGGGCGTCATGTTCTCGTAGTCCTCGACGGCCTGCCAGAGCACCCAGGCCCGCGGTTCGAGCTCCTTGAGGTCGCCGGTGATGCGGTCGGCGAGGTCGAGGGCCGGGTCCATGGCGGTGAAGTCCTGCGGTCCGCTGCCGCCGAGGTCGACCTCGGACATCCACAGCGGCTTGCCGGAGCCCTTGGCGATGTCCCGGGCGCCGACGCGGTCCCGCGGGCTGTAGGTGTGGACGTTGAGCTTGCCGATCGCCGCCCGGGTCGCGGCCGGGTAGGAGTTCCAGTCGTCGCGGAACATGGCCGGGTCGGTCTCGTCCATCGCCGCCACCGGTGTGGCCAGTCCGGCCGCGTCCAACGCGCCGCGCAGGCTCCCGATCATGCGCGCCTGGGAGGCGTGGTCCCAGTGGGAGCCCTCCTGGGGGCCGCCCGCGCGCCAGTACCCGGTACCGGGCTCGTTGACCGGCGACAGGGAGCCGAAGGTGACGCCGGTGGACTCCTGCACCCGCTTGACGGCCCCGGCCAGGTAGGCGGCGAACTTCTCGTACTGGTCCGCGCGGAGGTTGTCCTGCCAGCTGTTGACTGCGCCGGAGACCAGGCCGCTGTTGGTCATGAAGTACGGGGCGGAGTTGGAGTACGCCTCGAAGGTGTCCGCGCCGCGGCTCTTCGCGGCGGTGAGCCACCAGCGCTGGTCGGCGTCGGCGGCGGCGTTCCAGTGGTCGGGGTTCGCCGGGTTCCACCAGTCCGCCGGTCCGGGACCGCCGCCGGGTCCGCCCGCCTGCGGGGCGTTCTGCGCGGGACGGTTCCAGTAGCCGGGAACGGCCGCGCCGGGCCGCATGTACGGCGCGGTCTCGGGGCTGTCGCCGCCGCCGATGTTGTAGCGGGCGACGGTGAGGCCGAGGCCCTCGGCGCCGAAGAGCTCGTCGGCCAGCCGGTTGCGCTGGGCCTCGGGCCAGCCGCCGGTGACGTTGGCGAACCAGCCCAGCGAGGTGCCCCAGCCCTGGAAGGGCTGCTGCTGGTAGGAGGGGTCGAGCCGGACGGTGAGGTGGGCGGCGGGGGCCGGTTCGGCGGCCGCGACCGACTGCGGCGGGGCGAGCAGGCCGGCGCCGGCGGCCGCGACCGCGACGGCCGCCGTGAGGCAGTTGCGGGCCGGGCGGTGCCGGGGCTTCGTTCGGGGTGCCATCGGTCCTCCAGGGACGGGAGCGGGCAGGCGAACGGCACGCCCCTCGGGTGGGGGGAGGGGCGTGCCGTCGGGGAGCCGTGAAGGAGGGTGGGGCGGGGCCGTGCCCGTCCGGCGGTGGGGCGGGCGGGGCCGGGCCCGGGGTCAGACCGTGACGGTCCGCCGCCCGAACTGCTGGTTGGTGCCGCTGTTGCAGGCCCACTGTTCGAGGGCGGCGCCGTCGGTGGTGGCCTGGTTGACGACGTCCAGGCACTTGCCGCTGTGCCGGGCGATCAGCCGGACGTTCCCGGAGCCGTCGGCCACCCGCTGGACCTGCCACTGCTGGGACGGGACATCGGCGCAGGTCCCCTGCACGGCGAGGGCCCCGTCGGCGGTCGACCCGCCCTCGATGTCCAGGCACTTGCCGCTGTGCCGGGCCATCACCTGCACGTAGCCGGTGCCGAGGTTCTTCAGGAAGAAGTTCTGGTTGGCGCCGTTGCCGCAGGTCCACTGGAGCAGCCGGGCCGACTCGCCGAAGGAGTAGTCGCCGACGTCGACGCACTTGCCGCTCTGCCGGCCGACCAGTTGCTGCCAGGTGGCCTTGAGCGGGGCGATCCGGCCGGCGGCGGCGTTCACGGTGATCTGCGGCGAGTAGCCCAGCGTGAGGGTGGTGTCGGTGGGGAAGGCCAGCGGGAGCCACACGTACTGCGAGTCGTTGACCGTGCCGCCCGTGGAATTGCCCCAGCGGTCGCCCATGTAGAGGTAACTGGTGCCCTGACTGCCCGCCACCGGCAGGACGAAGGCGGTCTGACTGGCATAGGTGACGCCGTCACCGGCGTCCCGCAGTCCGCTCCAGGCGCCGGTGATGCTGCCGGCGGTCGCGTACTTCTGCTGGTTGGGGGCCCAGCCGCTCGCGCCCGAGGTCAGCAGGAAGTACACGCCGTTGCGCTTGAACAGGGCCGGGGCCTCGCGGGACTCGCCGTTCCACAGGCTCTGCACCTGCGCGTCGATGCCGGTGTAATCGGCGGTGAGGCGGTAGACGTGCAGGTCGCGGTTCTCGTTGGCGGCGGAGACCATGTAGCCGGTGCCGTCGTCGTCGACGTAGGTGGTGATGTCCCGGGACATCGCCCCGAGCGGGCGGAAGCTGCCGCGCCAGCTGTAGTCGCCGTCGACGGTGGAGGACACCGCGACGGCCGCCCGGGCCTCGCTGTAGTCGGTGGCGCTGCCCTCCTTGTGCATCCACATGACGAACTGTCCGGTGGCGGCGTTGTACATCACCTTGGGGCGCTCGATGTTCGCGCCGGCCAGCTCCGGGTCGGTCGCCTGCGTCAGCACGTGCCGGCGGAACTCCCAGGTCTTCAGGTCGGTCGAGCGGTACGCGGAGACGTAACGGAACGAGTTGTCGGCGTTGCGGTTCTCGCCGAACCAGTAGTAGTAGGCACCGACCTTGATCACACCGCCGCCGTGGGCGTGCAGCGGGTTGCCCGCGGTGTCCGCGAACCGGGTCCCGTTGGTGACCGTCACGGTGACCGCCTCCGCCTGTCCGGCGCCCTGGAACAGGGAGGCGCACAGGGCCAGCACGGCAGCGCCGACGGCCGTTCTCAAACGCAGCATGTCCACACTCGTCCTTCGTTCGACGACGCGCCCGCGGGCCGGTCGTGGCGCGGCGGACCGTCCGGCCGGTGCGCGATCCGCGCGGCCGGTGCGGGTGGTCCGCGCGGCCGCGCCGACGCCTCCGCCCGGGCCGGGCGGCGGCCGGGATCTCTCGCGGGCGCATCGTGGGTGGGGTGGCACCGACCGTCGGCGACAGCGCGTCCGTCGCTGATGTTCGCGCAAACAATCGGGGTGATGGAGAGTTTCAAAGTGCTGTTCGGTTGTGTCAAGACTTCTGACCGATTGACAGGCGAAGCGGGGCAATTGGACCCGAACCATCCACCAGGGGCATACGTACGACCACGCATCGTCATGTTCGGGCGTTGCTTTTCGTTGAGTTCTGTTCGATCGAGGAGTGGGCTGCTACATACTGGGAGACGTGATTTCCTTTCCAGCCCCGCTGCCTCGCCGGGGCAGGGCCAGTGCTGGACCGCAGAGGTTCGCCGGGTTGGCGCTGCCGGGCCATCAGCCGGTTGGAGGTCGCGAGACGTTCAGCTCGGAAGGGGAGCGACGGCAGAGCCGGTCAGGGCCCCCGGACTCACGGACCCCTGCCCGGACCCTCGGTGGGCGGGAGGCCGTCCCCGCCTACTCGGCTCTGACGACGAGGACTTCGTCGTCCGGGACGCGGAAGGAGCGCACCGACCCCCAGTACGACGTCAAGCCCGACCGCACTGAGCACGTTCTGGAGCGCTTCCCGGACCGCACGTTCGCGTTCGACGAGTTCGGCCCGCTCGGCATCCGGTTCGGCCCGCTCGGCATCCGGCGTCGCAAGGGCACCGCACTCAAGGCGATCCGCGCCGCCCGCCGGGACGGCGCCCCGGTCTACGTGAGCCCGGACAACCTCTCCGCCCACAACGGCAAGAAGACGGTCCGGACCCGCGAACTGCACGCCTACCTGCGCTGGCGCAACGCCAACGCCCGACACCCCGACGTCTTGGCCGTGCAGCGTCGCGAACGCGCCCGCATCCCATCCGGATCCGGATCCGCAGCCGCAGCGAGAAAGGCATCCGCCGGGGCGGCCGTCTCCCGACGCGTGCCGCGTGATCGGTCACGTCTGCGGGGAACAGGAGGAAACTCAATGGCGGGGCCGCCCACCTCGTGCTGGAGTGGGCGGATGGATCACGAAGAAGTGCTCGCCCTGTTCGACCGCCGGATGAGGCGCGACGCGCGGCCCGACGCTGCCGGAGCCCGCGTCGAGCGTGACGGCGACGTCGTGCGGCAGGTCGGCGAGGATCACGACTGGAACGGCGTCCTCTGGTCGGACCTCGACGATGCCACGGCGGATGCGGCGATCGCGGCGCAGGTGCGCTACTTCGGCACGCTGGGGCGCGAGTTCGAGTGGAAGGCATACGCCCACGACCGGCCCGGCGATCTCGGGAGGCGGCTGCGCTCGGCCGGGTTCACGGCCGAGCCCGAGGAAGCGGTGATGGTCGCGCGGATCCAGGATCTGCCCGTCGACATCGCGCTGCCCGAGGGCGTCCGCCTGCTCCCGGTGACCGATCCCGCAGGAGTGGATCTCGTGGTGGACGTCCACGAGCAGGCCTTCGGCACCAGCGGAGGCGGTCTGCGGCAGCGGCTGCTCGCCCAACTCACCCAGGACTCGGACACGGTCAGCATGGTCGTCGCGATGGCCGGCGACCTGCCCGTCTGCTCGGCGCGGATGGAACTGAACCCGGGCACGGAGTTCGCGGGCCTGTGGGGCGGCGGCACCGTGACCGCCTGGCGGGGCCGGGGGATCTACCGGGCCCTGGTCGCCCATCGCGCCCGGATCGCCGCCGACCTCGGCTACCGCTACCTCCAGGTCGACGCAACCGACCAGAGCCGCCCCATTCTCCAACGACTCGGGTTCGCCGTCCTGACCACCACGACTCCGTACGTCTACCCGCCCCAGCGCAACGACCGCGAAGCGCAGCGCGGCAACGCGGCCACCGAACACACCCGGTGAACCTTCTCGGTCACAGCACCAGGGTGGACGGGCGGGAGCGCGGCAGTCCGTCCCCTCCGTCGTGGAGGCCGCGGATCCGATGGGAGCACGGTGTGGACGACCACGGTGGTGGAACGGCTCCCGACGGCGCCCGGGGCTTCTCCTTCACGGGGCGGGACACCGAGTTGCGCGCGCTGCTGGGCACGGTGTCCGGGGTGCGTCCGGCGGTGGTGCTGGTCGAGGGCGAGGCCGGGATCGGCAAGTCCCGGCCGGTCGCGGAGGTGTCGATCACCGCCGCGTGATGGGTCGGGCCGTGGGTGTCGACTCCGCCGGTGATGTCCGGGCCGTCGTGCGTCATGCCGGTCATGTCCGTCCTTGCCGCTTGTCCGAGCCGGGGGCGGCACGCGCCGGTCGGGCGGGTGGACAAGACAGTGACGGGGCCTCTGGCCAGGCTCCTGTGAAGTCACAGCGCCCGTCCGCCGCGTGCGGGGTGATGCAGCCGATGAGCCGACAAATCCGGGTCACCACGAACATCATCACTGTCAGTCGACGGTCCAGGTCTGCACGGCGGAGCGGGTGTCGGGCTGCAGGCTGCTCGTCCTGTGGCAGCAGTACATCGAGCCGACAGTGCGACAGGGCATGAATGGCGCTCGAACATGCTCCAAGAGTGAGCTTTTCTAACAGCTTCAACCACGAAGGTGTCAGGGCGCCGCGCGGGCGTCAAGGCCTACCCGGTCGTAGCTTCGACCGCTTCCGTACCCGGTGGGCCGGGCATGCCGAAGGGCCCGCCCCCGGGCTCGGGGCCGGGGACGGGCGTTCGGGGGCGCGGTCCGGGGCTACTTCACGGATCCCGCGGTGAGGCCGGAGACGACCTTGCGCTCGATCAGTGCGAAGAGGACGACGACCGGCACGATGGCGATGACCGAGCCGGCGAACAGGAAGTTCCACTGGACGGTGTAGTTGCCGATGAAGCTGTTGATGCCCACCGTCAGCGGCTGGTTCTCCGGGACCGTGGACAGGGTCAGTCCCATCACGAACTCGTTCCAGGCCGCGATGAAGGTGAAGATCATCGCGGTGACGACCCCGGGCATCGCGAGCGGCAGGGTGATCCGCAGCAGCGCTCCGCCCCTGCCCAGTCCGTCGATCATGGCGGACTCCTCCAGGGCCACCGGGATGGAGGCGAAGTAGGCGGTGAGGATCCAGATGGCGAAGGCCAGGTTGAAGGCCGCGTTGCACAGGATCAGCGTCCACACCGAGTTCAGCATGTCCAGTTGGTAGAACTCGCGGTAGAGGCCGACCAGCAGCGAGGTGGGCTGGAACATCTGGGTGACGAGCACCAGCAGCAGGAACAGCTTGCGCCCGCGGAACCGCACCCGGGCGGTGTAGTACGCGGCGGGGACGGCGACCAGCAGCACGAGCAGGGTGGACCCGGCGGCGACGAGCAGGGTGACGCGGAGGTTGTCGCCGAGGTGGGACTCGCGCCACACGTCGACGAAGTTCGCCCACTCGAACGAGGACGGCAGGTAGCCGGCGTCGCGCAGTTCGTCGGCCGGCCGCAGTGCGGTGATCACCATCTCGGCGTACGGCAGCAGGAATCCGGCCGCCAGCAGCCAGGCGGCAGCGGCGATCAGCAGGGTGCGCGGGCGCAACGTTCGGGCGGAGCGCGGAGCGCCGGCCCTCGTGGTGCGGGCGGTCTTCGCGGTGCGGGCGGTCACGGCGGGCGGGGCGGTCTCCGCCGGCGCGAGAGTGGAGCGGGCCATCAGTTCTCCTCCTGGTTCCAGCGGCTGGCCTTGAGGAAGACGACGACCATGACGACGACGAGGGCGAAGTTCACCACGGACATCGCGGCGGACTCCCCGATGTCCGAGTTCTTGAGCTGGTACATGAACACGGTGGTGGTGGCGGTGTCACTGTCCGGGCCGCCGTGGGTCATGCTCCAGATGATCGGGAAGGAGTTGAAGACGTTGATCAGGTTGATGACCACTCCGACCAGGAACGCCGGCCGCAGCAGCGGGAGGGTGATCCGGAAATACGTCTGCCAGGGGCCGGCGCCGTCCACCCGGGCCGCCTCGTAGACCTCGCCGGGGACGGTCTGCAGCCCCGCCAGCAGGGTGTAGGTGGTGAAGGGCAGGGAGACGAAGACGGCGACGAACATCATCCAGGGCCAGGCCGTCGCGGGGTCGCCGAGCCAGTCCCGTGGGCTGTCGATCAGACCGAGGTCGGTCATGAGGGTGTTGAGGACGCCCGCGGTCTGGTTGAGCATCCACTTGAAGCCGATGGCGGTCATCACGACCGAGGCGGCCCAGGGCGCGATGAGCGCCCAGCGGGTGAGGCGCCGGCCGGGGAACCTCTGGTTGAAGAGCTGGGCCAGCGCCAGGGAGACCAGCATGGTCGCGCCGACCACGACCACGGTCCACACCACGGTCGACAGGACGACCGAGGGCAGTGACGGTTCCGCGAACAGCTGCTTGTACTTGTCGAACCCGGCCGAGCCCCGGACGAATCCGCTGCTGCTGATCCTCAGGAAAGAGGTGCGGACCATCTCGTAGACCGGCCAGAGGACGACCAGGGCGATCAGCAGGACGGCCGGCCCGATCCAGGGAAGCGGTCCCAGCCGGGCCAGGCCGCCCCTGTCCTTGCGGACCGGGCCGTCCTTGCGGAGCGAGCCGTCCTTGCGGAGCGGGCTGCCCTTGCCGGCCGGGCCCGATGTGGTTGAAGTGGTGGACACGAGGGAGTGCCTGCCTTCCGTGACAATGCGGTGCGCGGGCTGCCTACTTGTCGGAGACCGCTGCCTCGGCCTTCTTCTGCAGCTCCCCCAGGACCTTCGCCGGGTCGTTCACGGCTGTGCCGCCGCTCTTCTTGATCTCGGCGGAGACGGCGTCCCAGGCGGTGTCGCCGAGCGGGTAGAAGGCCGCGTTCGGCAGCAGCGCGAAGAAGGGTTCGAGGTCCGGGTGCTTGCCGCTGCCGGTCATGTCCTTGAGGGTGTCCTCGGTGACGGGCATCAGGTTGTAGAGCTCGTCGAACTTGAGCGTGTTCTCCTTGGCGTACGCGAAGTCGAGGAACGCGCGGACCTGCTCCTTGTGGCCGGGGCCCTTGAACGCCATCATCCAGTCGGCGACACCGAGCGTGGACTTCAGCGCACCGGCCTTCCCGGGGATCGGCGCGACGCCGTAGTCGACCTTGCCGTCCTTGGACATCTGGATCAGCGAGGGGTGGCCGTTGAGCATCGCGGCCTTGCCGGCCGCGAAGTCCGCGAAGGCGGTCTTGCGGTCCGTCGTCGCGGGGTTGGCGTAGGTCAGGCCGGGGGCGACGAGGTTCGTCTTCAGCCAGGTGAACGCGTCGATGTTGGCCTGGCTGTTGAGCGTGTAGGCGCCCTTGGGGTCGGTGAGACCGCCGGCGTTGCCGAGCTCCCAGATCAGCGACTCGCCCTGGGCCTCCTCGGAGCCGAGCGGCAGCGCGTAGGGGGTCACGCCCGGCACCGCCGCCTTGATCTTCTCGGCGGCGGCCTTGACGTCGTCCCAGCTCTTGGGGGCCTCGGTGATGCCCGCCTGGGCGAAGAGCGCCTTGTTGTAGAAGAACGCCCGCGCCGAGGCGACGAACGGGATCCCGTAGGGCTTGCCGTCGACCTCGCCGGCCTTGGCGAAGCTGTCGATCAGGTTGGTCCGGGTCGGCTCCGACAGCACCTCGTCCGCCCGGTACAGGAGGTTGTCGGCGACCTTGTCGGCGTAGCCGCCGGTCTGCAGGACGTCGGGCACATTGCCGCTCTGGATCATCGTCTTGACCTGCGAGTCGATGTCGTTCCAGTTGATCACCTGGACGTCGACCTTGATCTTCGGGTTGGCGGCGGTGAACCGGTCCGCCACGTCCTTCCAGTAGGACGCCGAGCTGTTCGAGGCCTTGTCGCCGTAGTCGGCGGCGACCAGCTTCAGCGTCACGTCCTTGTCGGCGGAGGCCGTGCTGCCGCCGCCACTGCCGCAGGCGGTGAGGGCGAGCGCCCCGAGGGCGCAGGCAGAGACCGCTGCGAGAGAGCGCTTGTTCATCGTCAGTACCGCCTTGTCTCCCGGCCGGTCTCGACGACGCGGCCCAGTGGGGGTCCGGAAACTGCCGCAGAGTTCGGAGCGTGCATACATGTGGAAGATCCAAGCATGTTTCGCTCATGAACGAGCATCTGTGGTGGGCAAAGTAAACACGAGGAGGCGGGCCCCGAGCCAGACCCGTTACGCAAACGATGCCAACACGACAGGCCTCGAGCACGGGAGATGCACAGGAAGCACACCGCACAGGGGCGTTCGCTGTTCCGGCGCCGCCGGGCAGCGCCGCCGGGCGGCCGGCGCGCTTCGGCTCACCGCCCTCCCGCCCGCACCGGAACGGAAAACGCCCGGCGGGCTGCCGCGAGAGCGGAGCCCGCCGGGCGAGGGTGCTTCGTACACCTGGTTATGGCGGCGTGGGGGTGGTGCGGGAGGGTCAGACCGCGATGACCTCGATACCGGCCTCGATGAACCGCGCCGCCATCTCGGGGACCAGGCCGGAGTCCGTGACCAGCACGTCGATCCGGTCCAGGCCGCAGATCCGGGCGAAGGCACGTCTGCCGATCTTGGACGAGTCCGTCGCGAGGACCACCTTCCGGGCGCGCTCCGCGAGCAGCCGGCTGATGCCGGCCTCGTCCTCGTGGTGCGTCATCACGCCGAGCCTCGGGTCGACGCCGTCCACACCCAGGACCGCGACGTCGAGGACCACCTGGTTCAGCACGCCCTCCGTCAGCGGCCCGACCAGTTCGTAGGTCTGGGGCCGCGCCACGCCACCGGTCACCACCAGCTTGAACTGCGGGCGGACCGCGAGTTCACCGGCGATGTTCAGGGAGTTGGTGACGATGGTGTAGAGCGGCCCGGAGGCCGCCTCGCCCCGCTCCGCGGGCCCGCCGCCGGCCCGGAGCACCAGCGCCCGGGCCACCTCCGTGGTGGTGGTGCCGCCGTTGAGCCCGACGACGTCCCCCTCGCCCAGCAGCTCGGCCACCGCGGTCGCGATGCGCTGCTTGTCCGACACCCGCCGCGAGGACTTGTAGCGCATCGGGAGTTCGTAGGAGACGCCGTGCGCGATCGCCCCGCCGCGGGTGCGGACGAGCAGCCGCTGCTCCGCCAGCTCGTCGAGGTCGCGCCGGATGGTCGCCGGCGACACCGCCACCGAAACGGCCGCTTCGTCGACGTCCAGCTTGCCGTCGACCGCGAGCAGTTCGAGCAGCTTGCTCCACCGCTCCTGCTTGGACATGCGCAGCAACCCTTCTTCGACTGGAACTCCGGCACCGCACCGCGCCCGGCGGGAACGGATGCCGCCTCGGGCGGCCGGTCCGCCGACCCGGGACGTGTGCGCGGAGTTGATCGTATCGCCGCAGCGTCGCGCAAGGCGTGGCACGGGCAAGCCGCGCACGTCACACGACATTCGGCGGCCGACCTCTGGACTCGGCAAGCCTTCCGCGTGGATACTGCGCTCACACATCTTGATGGATTTCGCATCTTAAGCGCAATCAGTGCGCATCTTCGATCATCCAGGATGGTTCGACACCCATGATCAGCAACCCCTCCCCGCGCCCGGCCGACCCCACTCCCCCAGCCGTGCCCCCGCCCGACGAGCACCCGCCGGGCTGCGTGATCGCACTCGACGTCGGCGGCACCGGGATGAAGGGCGCCGTGCTCGACCACGGCATGCGGCCGCTGCACACCGTGCACCGACCCACTCCGCGCGCCGACGGGCCCGCCGCCGTCCTCGACGCCATCACGGACACCCTGCTCGACCTGAACCGATCGGCCGTCGGGTCCGGACTCCCGGTGCACCACACGGGGGTGGCCGTCCCCGGCATCGTGGACGACGTCCGCCGGCGCGCCGTCCGGTCGGTGAACCTCGGCTGGAGCGACCTCCCGCTCGCCGCCCTGCTGGAGGAGCGCACCGGCCTGCCCGTCGCCCTGGGCCACGACGTCCGCGCGGGCGGTGTCGCCGAATGCGCGATGGGCGCCGCCCGCGGGGCTGCCGACGTCCTGTTCGTCGCCATCGGGACCGGCATCGCCGCGGCCCTCGTCTGCGACGGCCGGCCGCTGCTGGCCGGCGGGTACGCGGGCGAGATCGGCCACATCCCCGTCCCGTCCGGGGCGGGGGCGTGCGCCTGCGGTGGCGCCGACTGCCTGGAGACGGTGGCCTCCGCCGCCGCCGTGGCGTCCGCCTACACCGCCCGCACCGGCCGGCCCGTCTCCGGCGCGGCCGACGTGGCCGCCCTCACCGCGCAGGGCGACCCGGTGGCGCGAGCGGTCTGGGACCGGGCCGCGACCGGACTGGCGGAAGCACTCGCCACCACCGCCACCCTGCTCTCACCGGAACTGATCGTCCTGGGCGGCGGTCTCGCCGAGGCGGACCGGCTGCTGCTCGACCCCGTGCGGGCCGGCCTGGCGGAGCGGCTCACCTTCCAGCGCCGTCCCGTGGTCGTGCGGGCCGAACTCGGGGACCGGGCGGCCTGTCTCGGCGCCGGCCTCGCGGCCTGGCGGGCGGCCGGACACCCCGTCACCGCCGGCCGGACGGGAGCACCCGTCCGATGATCCTCACCGTCACCCTCAACGCCGCGCTCGACGCCACCTGGAGCGTCGACAGCCTGCGCCCCCGCACCTCCCACCGCGTCGACGACGCGCAGGAACGGGCGGGCGGCAAGGGGATCAACGTCGCCCGCGTGCTCGGCGTCCTCGGGCACGACCCGGTGGCCACCGGCCTGGTGGGCGGGTCCACCGGCCGCCGGATCCTCGACGAACTCCACAGCGCCCGGATCCGGAGCGAGTTCGTCGAGGTGGCCGGCGAGTCACGCCGGACCCTCGCCGTCGTCTCGCGCGACGACGGCGACGCCACCGTGTTCAACGGGCGCGGGCCGTCGGTGACCGAGACCGAGTGGCAGCGTTTCCACCGCCGCTACGCCGATCTGGTCGTGGCGGCACGCGTGGTGGTCCTCAGCGGAAGTACCCCGCCCGGCCTTCCTGCGGACGCCTACGCCCAGTTGGTGCGCACTGCGGCGGCGGCCGGCGCGCTCACGGTGCTCGACACCAGCGGTCCGGACCTCCTCCGGGCCCTCGAAGCCAGGCCCGACGTGGTCAAACCCAACGCCGAGGAGATCGCCGCGGCGACCGGGCAGTCGGACCCGGTCGGTGCGGCCGCCGCGCTGCGCTCCCTGGGCGCCCGCACGGTCGTGGCCTCCGCCGGCGCCGACGGTCTGCACGCCGTCACCCCGGAGGGCACCTGGCGGGCAGTGCCCCCGGAACGTCTGGCCGGCAATCCGACGGGCGCGGGCGACGCCTGCGTGGCTGCGATCGCCGCCGGGCAGGACGCGGGCTCGGCCTGGCCGGACATCCTCCGCAGGGCGGTGGCCCTGTCGGCCGCCGCCGTCCCCTGCCCGGTCGCCGGCGAGGTCGACACCGCTGTCTTCCGGCGGCTGCTCCCCCGGGTCGTCGTCGAGGCGGTCCCGCCGGGCCCGGGGCGATGACTCTCCTCACGTCGTGATGTTTGCTCGATAGTGATTGATATCTGCGATTTACGAGCAACTCTTGACAGAAAGACTGCTTGTGAAACAGCATGCTGAGCAACCGGACACCCGCTCCACCTCCTCCGGCCCCCTCCGCCCGCTCCCACCGCAAGGAACCCGCGTGACCACCTTCGAAACCTCCCGCACCTCCGTCGAGATCGCCTCGCAGCCCGCGACCTGGTCGCAGGCGGCCCGCTCCGCCGGCTCGCACACCGACGCGCTGCCGCGCCGCGGTGAGCGGGTCGCGGTGGTCGGCTGCGGCACCTCCTGGTTCATGGCCCACGCCTACGCGCAACTGCGCGAGAGCGGCGGCCACGGCGAGACCGACGCTTTCGCGGCCTCCGAGTTCCCGCTCGGCCGCGCCTACGACCGCGTCGTGGCCCTCACCCGCTCCGGCACCACCACCGAGGTCGTCGACCTGCTGGCGAAGCTCAAGGGGAGCGTCCCGACCACCGCCCTCACCGCCGACCCGGCGACCCCCGTGATGACGGCCGCCGACCACGCCGTCGTGCTCGACTTCGCCGACGAGGAATCGGTCGTCCAGACCCGGTTCGCCACCACCGCGCTCGTCCTGCTGCGCGCACACCTGGAGGCCGAGGGCACCCTGCCCGCCGGGGTGCGCCCGGTCGCCGAGGCCGTCCAGGACGCCCGACTCGCCCTCGACACCCCCTTGGCTCCCGAGCTGAGCGGCGCCGACCAGTTCACCTTCCTCGGCACGGGATGGACGTACGGCCTCGCCCTCGAAGCCGGCCTGAAGATGCGCGAGGCCGCGGGCGCCTGGACCGAGGCCTACCCCGCCATGGAGTACCGCCACGGCCCGATCAGCATCACCGGCCCCGGCCGGGTCGCCTGGCTGTTCGGTCCCGCGCCGCAGGGCCTCGCCGACGACGTCGCCCGGGTCGGCGGACTCTTCCGGCAGGCCTCGGGGGGCGGATCCGGATCCCTCGACCCGCTCGCCGACCTGATCCTCGTCCAGCGGCTGGCCGTGCTCCTCGCCGAGGCCCGGGGCTACGACCCCGACCGCCCCCGCAACCTCACCCGATCGGTGATCCTAGGCCCCGCCGCCGCCTGACCACCCGTCCCTTCCGCTCCGCCACGCCCTCCCTTACGCCCTCCCCGCGCGGACTCCCTGCACCGCGCACACCACCAGCGCCTTCGTGGAGAACCCTCATGCCTCTGACACCCACCGGCGACATCGTCGGCCCCGCCCGCACCGGCGCCCACGGCGTCGGGGCGTTCAACGTCGTGCAGATCGAGCACGCCGAGGCCATCGTGACCGGCGCGGAACGGGCCGGCCGGCCCGTCGTCCTCCAGATCAGCGAGAACACCGTCCGCTACCACGGTGCGCTCGCCCCGATCGCCCTCGCCTCGCTCGCGCTCGCCCGGGCGGCCTCGGTGCCGGTGGCCGTCCACCTCGACCACGCGGAGTCCCCCGAACTCGTCCACGAGGCCGTCGACCTGGGCTTCACCTCGGTCATGTTCGACGCGTCCAGGCTCGACTACGACGCCAACGTGTCCGCCACCCGGCAGATCGCCGAGCACTGCCACCAAGCCGGCGTCTGGGTCGAGGCCGAACTCGGCGAGATCGGCGGCAAGGACGGCGCCCACGCCCCGGGCGTCCGCACCGACCCCGACGAAGCGCGCGCGTTCACCGCCGCCACCGCCGTCGACGCCCTGGCCGTCGCCGTGGGGAGCTCCCACGCGATGCTCACCCGTGACGCCGCCCTGGACCTCGACCTGATAGCCCGGCTGCGCGCCGGCCTCGACGTGCCGCTCGTCCTGCACGGTTCCTCGGGCGTCGGCGACGCAGACCTCGCCAAGGCCGTCGCCGCCGGCATGACGAAGATCAACATCTCCACCCACCTCAACAAGCTCTTCACCCGCACCGTGTCCGACCGCCTGCGAGCGGCACCCGACACCGTCGACCCGCGCACCTACCTCGGTCCGGCACGCGACACGGTGGCCACCGAGGTGACCAGGCTGCTGGGCGTCCTCACCGCCCGCTGACGGGTCCACGCGGCACCTGATCACGGTCGGGCAACGTCGCGGGCCGGGCGGCCGGTTCGGTGCCGTGAACGCTGCTCCTGCCCCACCCGGCGGAACACGAACCGCCGCGAAGTTCAACGTGCCGGCCAACGGGACCTCGTTCCGCGCCGAACTTGCCCTGAAGGGCCTGAACGCCGAGCGCCACCGCTTCGACTTCGCCAACTACTTCCCGAAGGACTGGAAGCACGTCGACGACGACACGATCGTCGCCCAGTGGTTCAGCACCCAGCCCGGCAACGACGGCGTCAAGCCGGTCCTGGTGCTCTCGGTGCACGGCGCCGACCGGCGGCTCAAGGTCCACTGGCTCAAGGACCTCGCCACCTTCGCGGAGTACGAGACCCTGATCCCGCTCGGCACAGTGCAGTTCGGACACTGGAACCGCTGGACCTTCGACATCACCTGGTCCACCCCGTCCGCACCGGGTTCGTCCAGGTCGGCTCCCACCACGGCGACAACAACTACCACCGAGGCGAGCCACCGCACTTCAGAACCGGGATCCGCCGCACCGCCGTCGACGCTCCCCACACCCGCCCCACCCACGACACCACCGCAGGCCACGCCGGCCCTCACCATCGACCAACCTGTTCCGCCCGCCACAACAGAGCTGTCCACAACCGGTACCGGGGCAGGTGTCGCCGTCGCCTTCACCACAGGGTCCGTCGCTGTCGCCGTCGGCACCTTGCCCATCGCCGCCGCAAACCGGGCACCCACCGACGCGGTTCCACTCCCGCAGGACCGAACGCCGACGGTGACTCAGCTGAACTCCCGGAGGAGCCCGTCACGCACGGTCCGCGCCTTGGACCACGCCACCGGCCATGTCGATCCCGTCGCCGAAGTACCGAGCCCGACATTGTCACCGGTGCCCGGCGACCGGTGTGCGGTCGTCACGATGGCCGGGGCTCTGAACGCGGTGGACGGGTCCGAACGGCGAAGAGGGGATTTTCGCCGTCCGGACCTCGCTCTCGCCCACCGCACCCTCTTCTCACCCCGATCCATCGCCGCAAACCCCCTCGGGCGGACCCTCACCACCACTCGGTCCAGCGGGACATCACCCTGGGACGGTCGTGCCTGAGACCGCCGCACTCATGACTGTGCAGTCGCCACGAGCGACCCGGTCGGTTCCTCGATGGTGAACCGCGCTGAGAGCCCGATCTCGTCGTCCTGAACGGCGGTGCGGCCCCACAACGCCGGTTCGCCATGCCCCGCCGGGGGCGCGGGTGCCGGTCGGCTGTGAGCGGGGACAGTGACCTGTCGGTGGGATGTGGGTGGCCCCCGGGACGGTAGGGACTGGGCGTGAGCAGCCGTGAATGCCGCCCCGCCCGTCAGACCACTCCGAGCTCCGGGAGCCCGCCATGCCCTCCGTACCCCAGGCCCCGCCGTGGGACGTCCATCGACTGCCCCGCGCCGAGGGGAAGTGCTTTCTGGTCACCGGCGGCAACGCGGGCATCGGGTACTTCGTCGCCGAGCAGCTCGCCGGAACCGGGGCCACGGTCGTGCTCGGCAGTCGCGACCCGGTGAAGGCCGGAGCCGCGATCGCGTCCATCGGCTCGCGCGTCCCCGGTGCCGAGGTGCGGCACCTGCCCCTGGACCTGGCCGATCACGCTTCGCTCCGGGCATCCGTGGACGCGCTCGGGCTGGACCGCCTCGACGCGGTCGTCCACAACGCCGGGGTGGCGCTCGACCGTCCACCGCGCCGCGAGACCGCGGACGGCCACGAGCTGATGTTCGCGACCAACCACCTGGGGCACTTCGCGCTGACCCACCACCTGGCTCCCCTGCTCCTGGCGACCCCGGGGAGCCGGATCGTCACCACCGGCAGCTTCGCCGCCAAGTCCGAACGCCTGGACCTCGACGACCTCCAGAGCACGCACGACTACCGACCGAAGCGCGCCTACTCCCGCTCCAAGCTGGCCCAGATGCTCTTCTCCCTCGACCTCGACCGCCGCCTGCGCGCCGCCGGCAGCACAACCCTCAGCGTGCTCGTCCACCCGGGCGGCGCGCTCGACTCCCTCACCCCCTCGCGCCCTCCGATCCATGTCCGCACCACCCGCGAGCGGCTGAGCCACCTGCCGCTCGGCCTCGTCGTCCAGGGCAAGGACGCCGGCGCCTGGCCCGCCGTCCGGGCCGTCCTCGACCCGAGCGTCCGCGGTGGCCAGATGCTGGGGCCCCGGGCGTTCGGCCTGCGCGGCACACCCACGACCGAACCGCTCTGGAACCACCTCACCGACACCACCGTCGCGGCACGCCTCTGGTCGGCCAGCCGCGACCTGGTCGGCGTCGACCCGACCTTCACCACGAGCCGGTAATGGTCGCCCGGATCTGCCATGATCACCGGCGTGGAAGGGGGACGTAGTGCACAAGCAGGCACAAGCGCCGGGCGCAGACCGACAGGGCCGCCACGGTGACTTCCGGTTCCGGACCGGAGATGTGCTGATGCTGGAGTGCCCGTTCACCCGGGTCACTGTCACCGCGATCTCCCGCTTCCACATCTCCGTGCGCTGGCCATGGGCAGAGCCCGACCCCGCGCCGGGGGGCATCGACTGGAATGGCGACTTCGCGATTCCGACACCCGGGAGCCGCGAGGCGCGGCGTCTGTACTACCGGACCGAGCCGACCGCCGACAGGCTCCGGGCAGGTGACACCTGCCTGGTGGGGATCCCGCCGACCGTGGTCCATGTCGTGGCGACCCACCACTTCGACCCGCCCCTGGTCACCGGCATGCTGCCCCGGCCCGCGTCCCTCCTGGAGGTCCTGCCGCAAGGGGAGAGCCACACACCCGAGTCCGAGTCCGAGGAGCAGGAATTCGCCATCGACCCTGCAGGCGGTGAGCCGATCCGCCTCGAACTGCTCCTGCGCCCCTACGCGTTCCTCGCCGCGGGCGACGAGGTCGCCGATCGCCGGGGACGGGCGTGGCGGTTCGACGGCCCCTGGGCCTGGTCCCCTTTCGACCACGACCGGCCCCGCACCCCGACCTGGCCACTGACCCTGCTCGCCCGCGACGGCGAACCCACACCCGAGCAGACGGCCGACGTGGCCCTCGCCACGGCGACGGGCAGTCACACGCAGGAACTGTGGCGATGGACCGAGCTCACCCAGGCCGAGCCGACCTCTCCCCCGCCGGACGACTGACCAGCGCCCTCGAACCGCCCCGATAACGGCCGGCGCTGCGCCACCGCTCATGGTCCGGACAGCTCCGTGCGGAGGGCCACGCCGAGGGACCCGCGCCGTACCGCTGACCGTCTCCAGCACCTCCGTCGGTGGCCCGGGCTACTCTCGTCCGACGACGAAGGGCCAGGCAAGGGGCGCAGCGGTGGGACTGGACGAGAGTGGGGAGGCCGGCAGCTGGCCGACCGGTCTGACGGACGGGGAGAGCCGGGCTCTGCTGGCGAACGGCGAACTGTCCTGGTGCTACGCGTATCTGGATCTGCGGGCCGCGTCGGGCGGCCGCCCGGAGGCGGTCGGGGACCGGTTCGCTGGCCTCGGCGTCGAGGGTGGCGAGGGGCTGTTCGTCCTGGGCGAGGCGCTGTACTCGTCGGGGCGCGAGGACGTGGTCGTGCTGCTCGACGGGGCGAGCGGTGCGGTGTACCTGGCGTGTCCCGACGGGAACGGGCTGCTCCGACGTGACCTGCTGGCCAGCAGCCCGCGCGCCCTGATCGCGCTGATGATGGTGGTGGAGTCCATCACGCTGTGCGCCGCGGGCGACTACGAGCGGGCCGAGGGCGACGACGGGGCACCGTACGGGCCCGCGACCGTCGACGCTGCCGTGCGGCTCGGTCTGCGGGAGCTGCGCGAGGCCGACCCGGAGCTGTGGGAGCGCACCGGTGGAAGGCCCGCGCACTGGGAGAGCGCGCTGCTGGTCCGTGCGCTGGCGTGGGGCGCCGAGCCGGGGAAGGCCGGCGACACGTCGTTCGTGATCGGTCCCGACCTGGTCGAGGATCTCGCCGAGCTGACCGGCGACGGCACGGTACGGCGGTTCCGGCCGGACGAGCTTCCCGACCGCCTCGTCCACGGCCCGACACGACGCCTGCTCACCGACGTCGGCCTGCCGGTCTCCGGGCGCTGCGCCCTGGCGGTACCGTCCAACGGGCCGCTGGTGACCATGGCGGAGCGTCACTCCGACGACTTCGCACCTGCCGACGACGGGGAGTCGGAAGGTCGCCGCCACCGGGGCGAGTACGTGGCGCTCGGCCGATGGATGTACGACCTCGATGTCGCACTCGACGGCGCCACCGGGCGGATCGAACTGTCCGACGAGTTCGACGACGACCGGCCCGCGCCCTACCTCCACCGCGATCTCGGCACGATGCTCCATGTGCTGTGGACGTACGAGCGGCTGCGTGCGGAGCGCCGCCGCTGGAGCCGTCCGGTGGATCCGTCGCCATGGGCCGTCTTCCGCCCCCGCGAGTTCCTCGACGACATCGCCGAGGGCGTCCTGCGCGCCCTCGACCCGCCCGCCTGGGCCACCGAGGACCACTTCTGGCCGATCCGCGCCGACGACTGCCACATGGGCGAACTGCTGGAGTAGGCCGCGGCGGCACCACAGCCGGAAACCGTTGCGGCCGCCTCATCCGAACGGGGCTTCACGGTGACCGGTCCGGAACGCGGATCTGCCGGCGGAGCCAGGAGTCGAGGACCGCGTAGTCACCGTCGGTCAGGCCGATGCGGGGATCGACGCGATGGAGCAGGGCGGGCCCCGGATGGTGGGCGGTGACCCAGGCCCGATCGGTGCCGGTGACCTCGTCGTCCACCCAGGCGAACGGGCGCCCCGCGGCCCAGTCGACAAGGGCACGGGTCTTCCAGTGCAGTCCGTGCCGCTCGTCCTGCTCGTCGCTGTCGGACGGCTCAGGCCAGCTGACCACAGCGAGCCTGGGAAGGCCGATGCGGGGCGCGATGCACTCGTTGGCATCGTCCATCCATGTCGTCGCCCACACAACGTCGCAAGGGAGCGCCAGCAGACGGGGCCCGTGAGCAGGATCGATCCTGCTCAGGAGCGGATTCGCGTCATCACCGAGTGCGTGAGCGCCCGTCGCGAAACTCGGATACCGATCGGGCGCCGCGCCGAACGGGATAAGAGGTCCGTCGACGTCGAGGAACAGCAGCGGCCGCTGCGCGAAGCCGGTCATGCCAGCACGATAGCGATCGCCACCAGCGGCACTCGCCACGCGACACCGAATGGGCCCAGGCACCTGCCGGTGACCGGGAACCCCGCAGTGTGGGGAGGTACCAGTACGAGCACGCCCCCGCGCCACAGGTGCGTGCATACGGGTCCAGCACCCGCTCGGCCTCGGCCTTGGAGCCGGGGTCGGTGATGAGGATCCAGGAGCGGTGCTGCCAGGGCTTGAGCGCGTCTTCGGCCGGTCGGCGACGCCGGGTGGATCTCGGCGAATCGGCCCCGCCACTTGCGCGCCGTGTCCGGATGCAGCCCCGTCTCCCGGGCGATGTGCGCGCGACCGCGCGCCGCATGCAGCACGACCTGGTCGCGTACCCGCAGTCGGTGCTCGGTCCTGTGGCCGTGGGCGGCCTTCTTCGACCGCGCGCGTTCGGCGGCGGTCGGGGCTGTCGGGCAGGCGGACATCGCGGGCCGGCCGATCAGCAGAAGTGGACGGTCGGGCAGCCCCGAGGGAGCCGCTCTCTCGGGGCTGCCCGACCTCGGCGTTCACTCGCGAGGGTGGCAGCTCTGGCAGCCGGACCTGAGCCGAAAAGGAGTCGCGTTCTCTGCGATGCGCCGTTAGCGTGCGCCGCGTGGACGTTGAAGATCCCAAAGAGGTGGTCCGGCGAGGGTACGACCTGCTCTCGGAGCACTATGAGCGGGCATTCGGCAGCGAGACGAAGTACGGATCGTGGATCGAGGAGTTGCTCGGCCAACTGCCGGAGGCAGGCACCGTCCTGGACGTCGGGTGTGGCACCGGCGTCCCCGCGGTCCGGTCCTTGATCACGGCTGGTCACCGCGTGACGGGCGTCGACATCAGTGAGGTCCAGATCCGCAGGGCGCGGGAACTCGTGCCGGGCGCCGACTTCGTCCGGGCTGACGCCACGACCTTGGAGTTCCCCGAAGAGAGCTTCGACGCCGTGGTCTGCCTGTACGCCCTGATTCATATTCCGGTGGAGGAACAGCCCGCCCTGCTGAGCCGGATCGCTTCCTGGCTGCGGCCCGGGGGCTGGTTCCTGGCCACCGCCGGGCATCGAGCCTGGACCGGGACCGATGAGAATTGGCTCGGTGGCGGCGCGGCGATGTGGTGGAGTCACGCAGATGCCGCGACGAGCCGCTCATGGCTCGTGCGGGCCGGCCTCGACGTGGTTCACGAAGCGTTCGTGCCCGAGGGCGACAGCGGCCATGTCCTGCTCTGGGCTCGGCGCTCTTCGGAGTGACAGTGGCGGGAAGGAGCGGGGGCGTCGGGGCAGCCCCGATCGTGCGGGGTTCCGGATCGGCGCGGACGGCCTGCCACCTTGCTCGCCGACTGGAGCCAATCTCTGATCCAGGACCCAGAGATGATCTGACCTTGCCTCACCCCCGAGGCCGGAACGCCGACAGCGGACCGCCGGAGACGGTGGGCCGCTGTGAACGGTCATGCTCCGTAGCAGCCGGGGTCGGTCCGCGCCGGCCGGGACCGCGTGGGGCCTCCGGCCGGGTGGTCGTGGGGACCCTCCGGCCGGAGGCGTTCGCCCGTCAGGCGGCCAGGCCCAGGCCGAGGGTGACGGCGACGGGGGCGAGGTAGAGGAGGGGGAAGGGCACGGTCTTGTAGGAGCGGGCCCGCAGGCAGGTGATGACGGCGCCGAGGAAGTAGAGGATCAGGCCGGTCGCCGCCGCGACGCCGAGGGCCGGGACCACGAGACCCACGAGCAGGCCGGCCGCACCGGCGAGCTTCGCCAGTGCCAGCGGGCCCCACCACGAGCGCGGCACGCCGTACTCGACCAGCGGCTGGGTGACGAACTCCGCCCGGCGGGCGAGCGAGACGCCGGAGAAGCCGACCCACAGGGCGCTGACAACGGCGAGGACGACGTGGGCGACGGACATGGCGAGAACCCCGGTTTCGTGTGGAGGAGGAGCGGTGGAACCGCTGCGCTTGCTCGAACACTCCACTGACCCGCCGGCCGCACCGGATGTGACAGCAGTACCGGAAACTTTTTCGCCGGCCCGCAGCCGCGTGTCGGCCCGCCGGTCCGAGAGGCCCCGGGCGCCCGGTCACCGGTGTGCGGTCGTCACGGTGACCGGGCTCTGAGCGCGGTGGGCGGGTCCGGACGGCGGAGAGGGGGGATATCCGCCGGCCGGACCTCACTCTCGCCCACCGCACCCTCTTCTCACCCCGATCCGCCATCGCAAACCACCCCGGACAGTGTCGGTCGCCGCCCGGACCGGACTCGCGGGGTCAGCGACCCGCAGGGGTGGCGGGGTGCCCACCAGCGCCCGCGGTGTTCCACGCGGCTTCGATCATCCGGAAGATCTCCTCGAGCGCCAAGTCCGGGTCGGCCGCCTCCCGGGCCAGCGTGAAGGCGTCGATCGCGAATCGTGCGATCGTCCGGCACGCCGTGGTGCTCTGCCCCGACCCGGCGTCTGCGGTGGCGTCGTCCGCCGCGACATCGTCCGCCGCGACATCGTCCGCCGTGACCGCGACGTCCGCGGCGATGGCCGTGGCCAGGGATTCGGCGTGGCGCAGCCTCATCGCCTCCTCGTACTGCCGCAGGGCGGGCGAGGTGTCGATCATGTGCCAGAGGGGTGCGGCGCCGTCGGCGGTGCAGTGGTGCACCAGGGCCCGGATCTCGCGGTGCAGCGCGGGGACGAGCGGCTCGTGCGGGGCCCGGGCGGTGACGGCGTGGACGAGGCGCTGCTCGAAGTCCTGGTCCTGTTCGAAGACCAGGGCCTCCTTCGAGGCGAAGTGGGCGAAGACGGTGGTGACGGCGACGTCGGCCTCGGCGGCCACGTCGCGGATCCCCACGGCGTCGTAGCCGCGTTCGAGGAACAGCCGAAGGGCGGTGTCGGCGATCTTCTGGCGGGTGGCGGCCTTCTTGCGTTCGCGGCGCCCGGCCGGCTCGGTCCTCTCGGTCATCCGGCCACGCTACCAGGACCAAAATCCTCACAACTACAAAACACTAACGGTTAGTGTTATGGTCGTCCGTATGAAGAAGGTGATCTTCGCCGAGTTCGGCGATCCCGACGTCCTGCACCTCCTCGACACCGACGAGCCCCGCCCGGGGCCCGGTCAAATCCGCATAGCCGTCCGCGCGGCGGGCGTGAACCCCGTCGACTGGCGGGTCCGCGAAGGCCAGGTCCTCGGCGCCCACCCCACCCGACTGCCCTCCGGACTGGGCCTGGACGCCGCCGGGGTCGTCGACGGGATCGGCGAGGGCGTCCGCGGCACGCGGGTCGGGGACCATGTGTTCGGCGAAGGCGTCGACACCTACGCCGAGTTCGCCGTACTGACGGCCTGGACGGCGATGCCCGAGGGCCTCACCTTCGAGGAGGCCGCCGGCTACCCCTCGGTGGTCGAGACCGCGCTGCGGATCCTGGGCGAGGTGGGCGTCCGCCCGGGACAGACCCTGCTGGTCAGCGGCGCGGCCGGCGGCGTCGGCTCGGCCGTCCTGCAGATCGCCCGCGACCGCGGCGTCCGCGTGGTCGGCACTGCCGGCGCCCGCAACCAGGACTACCTGCGGAGCCTGGGGGCCCTCGCCACCACCTACGGCGAGGGCTGGCCCGACCGGGTGCGCGGGCTCGGCCGCGTCGACGCCGCCCTCGACCTGGCCGGCTCGGGCGTGATCCCCGAACTCGTCGAACTCACCGGCGACGCACGGAAGGTGGTCTCCATCGCCGATCTCGGCGCACCCGATCACGGCGTCCGGTTCTCCGGCACGGCCGGGAGCGTGCCGGAGGCACTCGCCACGGCCGCGGACCTCATCTCACGAGGAAGGCTCCACATCCCCGTCGAGAAGGCGTACCCGCTCGCCGAGGCCGCGGCGGCCCACATCGACAGCCGGGCCGGCCACACCCGCGGGCGCCGGGTCCTCGTCGTCCGGTGAACCCGTCGGCGCGTCAACCGCGCCTCGGCACACGCTCACCCGAATGTACGACCATTTTCAAGGTCGGACGGAAACAGTAATTCCGGGCGATGCGTTCGGTCCGACGCCCATCACAGGATTTCGATGGACTTCACCTGCGGCGGGTGGTTCGGGAACGTGATGTCGGTCCACCGGTTGATCCTCACCGAGTCGCCGTTGGCGTCGTAGTAGATGAGGTCGTTGTTCCCGGTGGAGATCCGGTCGACCCACCAGTTGCCGAAGTCGGTCCGACCGGCGTTCGCGTAGCAGTCCACGCTCTGGCTGCCGCCGCTGTGGGACCAGATCTTCAGGTAGTCCTCGCCTCCCCGGCACTCGATGTGGTTGATGGCGAACGCGTTGTTCGGCACGGCCACGGTGAACGCGGCGGCGGCGGCGAACGTGGCGGCGGCGACGCTCATGAGCTTCTTCGTCCTCGAGATCACGAATTCTCCTCGCACGAATCGAATACCCGGTCGAAATGCGCGAAACAATCACTGGTGATTGCATCGTGCTCGATCAGCATCCCGTCAGCAGTGGCTGCGGTCAATTGATTCTTCGGCGAACCGGCTCCGTGTCGGCCGGGTTTCCCCGAAGCCTCTCGTGCCGGACGGGACAGAAGCGGCTGGTGGGACCGGAGCGCAGGCCCGCGGGAGGAGGGGCGACGGCGCTCGCGTCGGCACCGGCCGCCCTCGCCACCACCGCCCCGACCTGCGGATACGTGCGTGCCGTCGGCCGGACCGCCGACGGACGGCACGCACCGGCTCGCCCCCATGTCGGCGGATGAGTGGAACCCGCCGCGCCGCGCCCGCTCAACAGGCGCACCGCAGGCGCGCGGACTACCCTTCACCACCCCTGCGGCACGCTCACGCTCCTCGGCGCCGAAACGCCGACAGCGGCCCGCCGGGGAGGGCGGGCCGCTGCGAGCGGTGGTGCGGGTGGTGCGGGGGTGCTACTTGCAGCTGTGCAACTTGCGGCGGTGCTACTTGAGGCTGTGCTACTTGAGGCCGGTGTGGATCGCGTTCACCAGCTCGCCGTTGGCGGTGTCACCGCTGAACTCCCAGAAGAAGGCGCCGCGCAGGTTCTGCCCCTTGGCCCACGCCATCTTGGCCGTGATGGTGGCCGGGGTGTCGTAGCTCCACCAGTTGGTCCCGCAGTGCGCGTAGGCGGTGCCGGCGACCGTGCCGGTGGCGGGGCAGGTGTTCTTGAGGACCTTGTAGTCCTCGATGCCGGTCTCGTAGGTGCCGGCCGCCGCACCGGTGGCGGTGCCGCCCGGGGCGGACTGGGTCACGCCGGCCCAGCCGCGGCCGTAGAAGCCGATGCCCAGCAGCAGCTTGGAGGCGGGCACGCCGATCGACCGGTACTTGGCGATGGCCTCGGCCGAGGTGAAGCCGGCCTTCGGGATGCCGTCGTAGGCGGTGAGCGGGGAGTGCGGCGCGGTCGGGCCCTTGGCCGCCCAGGCGCCGAAGAAGTCGTACGTCATGACGTTGAACCAGTCGAGGTACGGCGCACCGGCCGCGTAGTCGGCCTTGTCGATGTTGCCGCCCTGGGAGGCGTCGGCGGAGACCGCGACCGTGACCAGGTCGTTGCCGAACTCGGTGCGCATGGCCTGGGCCATCTTCTTGAACGAGTCGGCGCCGCTGGTGTCGCAGGTCAGGCCGCAGGCGTTCGGGTACTCCCAGTCGAGGTCGATGCCGTCGAAGACGTCGGCCCAGCGCGGGTCCTCGACCAGGTCGTGGCAGGACTTGGCGAACGCGGCCGGGTTCTGCACCGCCTGGCCGAAGCCGCCGGACCAGGTCCAGCCGCCGAAGGACCAGATCACCTTGATGTGCGGGTAGAGGCGCTTGAGTTCGCGCAGCTGGTTGAAGCTGCCGCGCAGCGGCTGGTCCCAGGTGTCCGCGACGCCGTCGACGGACTGGTCCGCGGTGTAGGCGCGCTCGTAGTCGGCGTAGGCGTCGCCGATGGTGCACTTGCCGTTCTGGACGTTGCCGAAGGCGTAGTTGATGTGGGTGATCTTCGCGGCGGAGCCGGAGGTCACCAGGTTCTTCACGTGGTAGTTGCGGCCGTAAACGCCCCAGTTGGTGAAGTACCCGAGCTTGACCTGGTCGCCGGTGACGATGTCGCCGCCGGTGGTGCGCACGGTGCCGGGCGCGCTGGCGGGGCCGGTCAGGTCGGCGGTGTCGCGGGCGACGACGGTGTAGGTGTAGCTCGTGCCCGCGGTGAGGTTGCTGTCGCTGTAGCTGAGGCCGGTCACCGTGGCGACCTTGGTGCCGTTGCGCAGGACGTCGTAGTTCTTGATGCCGGTGTCGTCGGTGGCGGCGGTCCAGGACACCTTCAGCGAGGTGTCGGTGATGTCGGAGCCGACCGGGGTGCCGGGCGCGGAGGGCGCCTTGTTGCCGGGCAGGTCGGTGCCGTCGCAGGAGGCGCCGTTGAGCTTGCAGCCGGTGGGCGCGCCGGGGCCGGCGCCGTTGAAGCCGAAGGTCACGGAGGCACCGGGGGCGAGGGTGCCGTTCCAGCCCTTGTCCTTGGCGGTCCAGTGGTTGCCGGTGCTGGTGACCGTGGCGTCCCAGGCGGAGCCGACGCTGGTGCCGGCGGGGAAGTCCCACTCGATCGTCCAGGACGTGAGCGTGGTGGTACCGGTGTTCTTCACCGTCCACTTGCCGTCGAACCCGGAGCCCCAGTCGGAGCCCTTGGCGAAGGTGGCGGTGGCCCCGGCGGCGGCCTGGGCGGGGGTGGACAGGCCGACGACGGCGACCAGGGGCAGGGTGAGCGCGGTCAGGCCGGCTGCGGCGGCTCTCAACCTCTTTGTGGGCAGGGCGAAGCGAGTCAGCAAGAGGGGGCTCCTCGACGTGGGGGCGGACAGGGGTGGGGAGTCCGTGACCGCACACTGCGCGACGTCCGCCGCAGGGTGCTTCGGTGAGACTAGAAAGGTCCAGACCAACCAGTCAAGAGGTTCAGACCACTTTTCCTTTACCTCCCCTTTGCCGAAATGAGGCATGCCGGACCGGGAGCCCGACGACCTGCCCCGATCCGACGGACCGTCAGATCTGTTGTCCACGGCGACATTCCGGACACGGTCGAGGCGCCGGAAGGCGGGCACGGTGAGTCCTGAGCACGGCAGGAACGGCAGGAACGGCCCACTCGGTCACCCTCCCGGGTGACGCTCCGCCGGTTTCGACCCCGGTCCCCCGACCCGGCCCGCACAGTGGAAGTCCCGACCGCACCCGAACGGCGCAGTCGGGGCCGATGCCCGGTCGGCCGAGGCCGGGCCGCCGCGAGAGAGGGAACACCATGGCCCACGAGGCTCACCGGCGCGCCGAGCTGGTCTTCACCCTGTTCGACGCCAACGGCAACGGGGTGCTCGAAGGCGAGGACTTCGACCTGATGACCGAGCGCATCCTGGCCGTCGCCGACGGCTCCGCCGAAGCCGACCGCCACGCCCTGGCCGACAGCCTGCGCCGCTACTGGGAGGTGCTGCTCGGAGCGTTGGACGCCAACGGCGACGGGGTGATCAGCCCCGAGGAGTTCCGCGGCTTCGTCCTGAACCCCGAGCGCTTCGGCGCCACCATCGCCGTCTTCGCGGACGCCCTGGCCACGCTCGGCGACCCCGACGGCGACGGACTGGTCGAACGGCCGCGGTTCCTCGCGCTGATGACCGCGATCGGCTTCGAGAAGCCCAACATCGCCGCGTTGTTCGACGCCTTCGGCCCCGACGCCGGCGACCGCGTCGCCGTCACCACCTGGGCCGACGGCATCCGCGACTACTACTCCCCCGAGAAGGCCGGCATCCCGGGCGACCACCTCGTCCCGGCCTCCGCCTGACCACACCCGGCTGCCCCTTCTGCCCCCGTCCCACCTCGGCAACGCCAACCCCGGAGGACCCACGCATGACCGCACCGCGCATCGCCCTCGCCGTCGGCCGCGGAACCGGACCCGAGCTCGCACCCGTCTTCGAACGGGCACTGGAACGGATCACCGCCCTGCACGGCACGCGAGCCGAGGTGGTGCGGTCACCGCGGCTCTACCACTCCTACGTCTCGCTGCGCCAGGAGGCCCGCGGCACCGAGCAGCTCGAGCGGCTCACGGGCGAGGACGCCGCGCACTACGAGCGGTTCTGCCGGGAACAGGCCGCCCGCGGCGTGCAGGCGGTGTTCCGCACCGCGATCAATGCCCAGTCGCTGTACCTGGTCCGTCAGCGGCTCGCCGCCGTCAAGGTCGAACCGCTCACGGCCGGTCCGGCCCGGTTACTGCTGGTCCGCGACCAGGCGCAGGGCTTCTACACCGGCGAGAACCGGCACACCCCCGACACCGTGGTGCGCACCATGGAGTTCAGCCGCGCCGTCACGGTACGGATCCTCGAGTACGCCGTGCGCCGCGCCCGCGCGCTCTGGCCGCAGGGCCCCGCCCGGGTCGTGATGGCCTACAAGTACCACCTGCTGGACGGGGCGTTGGACCACTGGACCGAGGGCCTGGCCGAACGGCTCGGCGTGGCCGTGGAACTGTTCCAGCCCGACACCGTCAACCGCAACCTGATCACCCACGGCCCCGAGGACCGCACCGTGCTGGTCGCCGGCAACGAGTGGGCGGACATCATGCACGTGGTGCTGCTCGACCGGTACGGGGCGCAGCGGCAGGAGGACCGGTGCACCGAGAACGTCCATCTGGCGCCGGAGTTGCATGAATTGACGGAATACCAGACGGTGCACGGCTCGGCCGACGACCTGGCCGGGCGGGACGTGGTCAACCCGGTCGCCACGCTCCGGGCCGCCGCCCGGATCGCCGAGCGGCACGCCCATTGCCCCGGCGCCGAGGCGGCCCTGGAAGCCGCGCTCACCGCCGTCCGCGGTCGCGGCATCCGCACTCCCGACCTCGGCGGGCAGGCCGGGACCGCCGAGGTGGCGGACGCCGTCCTCGCCGAGGTCACCGCAGCCGCGACCGGGGCCGGCGTGGGTGCCGCAGAAGCCGGGGCGGGCGCCCGGTGACCGGCGCGCCCCGCTCCGCGCTGCTCGTCGTCGACCTGCAGAACGACTTCTGCGCCGGCCCCCTCGCCGCCGCCCGCTTCCCCGGCGACCCCGAGCGGCTGGCCCGCGCCGCCGCGAACAGCGCCCGCGCCGTCGAACTGGCCCGGGCGGCGGGCCTCGACGTCCTGTTCGTCCGCTTCCTCGGCGACCCCGTCCACCAGGGGCCCGCCTGGCGCCGCAGGGACGAGTTGCTCGGCAAGCAGCCCAAGTGCCTGGAGGGCAGCTGGGGCGCCGACTTCCACGGCGTCCGGCCCGGCCCGGGTGAGGAGGTGTTCACCAAGCGCGCCGTCTTCGACGCGTTCCTGGACGAGCGCCTCGAACCGCACCTGCGCCGGCGCGGGATCGACCACCTCGTGCTGGCCGGACTGTTCGCCGACGTATGTGTCGACTCCACCGCCCGCACCGCCTTCCAGCGCGGCTTCCACCTGACCGTCCTGCGCGACTGCACCACGGCACTGCACCTGGCCGACGCGGACGTCCTGCGCTTCATGGCCCGGGTGTACGGGGCCCGCGTCACCGACCTCTCCGACGGCCCCTTCGTGCCGGCATCCGTGCCCGCCCCACCCGCTTCACCCGAGCCGGTGACGCGACAGTGACCGCCGTCGGCACCCCCGGCGTCGGCGCGGGCGTGGGCCGCACCGCCCTGCTGGTCGCCCACGCCCGCGCCCTGGAGGCCCGCCGCCCCGACCCGCTCGCCGTCGACCCGTACGCGGAGCACTTCGTGCGCGCCGCGCCCGGCTGCGCCGACTGGCCCCGCGACCCCGTACAGGTCGCCCCGGGCGACCCGATGTGGGAGCGCCTGGCCGGCTACTTCGCGCTGCGCACACGGGTCCTGGACACCCACCTGCTCGACGCCGCCCGCGCCGGCACCCGCCAGGTCGTCCTGCTCGGCGCCGGGCTCGACTCCCGCGCCCACCGCCTGCCCTGGCCGCCCGGCACCACCGTCTGGGAACTCGACCGCCCGGACGTCCTCGCCTTCAAACAGCACGTCCTGGACAGCCTGCCCGCCGCCGCACCACGGGCCGAACGCCGTACCGTGGCCGTCGACCTCACCACCCACTGGAGCGGCGCCCTGCGCCGAAGCGGCCTCGACCCCGACCGGCCCACCGCGTGGCTCGCCGAAGGGCTCTTCCTCTACCTGCCCGCCGAGGCCGAACTGCGCGTCGCCACCACCCTCGACCTCCTCAGCGCCCCCGGCAGCACCCTCGCGTACGAGATCAAGAGCGCACCCGAGTCCGCCGCCGTCCGCACCCACCCCGTCTACACCACCGCCCGCGACCGGCTCGGAATCGACCTCCTCGCCCTCTTCTCCCCCGACCCCCGCCCCCGCACCGCCGACCGCCTCACCACCCTCGGGTGGCACACCACCACCCGCTCCCCCTTCGACCACCCCACCCCCCGCCTCCGCCGCACCCCGCACGACCCCTTCGACGCCAACCGCTGGATCACCTGCCGCAAGACCAGTCCCCCGCGACACCGGGACACGTCCTGGTAACGGTCGGCGCCCGGGCGGACGGCTCCCGCGAGGTCGTGGAGCGGGTGATCCACGGCCGCGACGACGCACGCGCTCACCCGATCGAGACCGTGCCGACCCGAGGACCGTTCCAGCGGGCACGGCAGCGGTGATCGGGTCGGGTCAGCTGGCTGCCGCGGTCGGAACGGTGAAGGTCTCGCGGGGCCCGAAGTCGCTGTACTCCACGGTGATGACGCTGGTGACGGTCGTGCCGTCCTTCGGCACCTTCATGGACTGCGACACGGCCAGGATGCGTCCGGCCCGGTCGATCCAGACGTCGTAGTCCTTCGCGGCGACGCCCTTCTCGGCCATGTGCCGGTGCTCATCGGGGTCGATGGCCTTGATCTGGGCTGCCGTCAGACGGGCCCCGAGGTGGAAGGCCGGGACGCCGTTCTTCTGCTCCATCCCCTTGCGAGCGGCGGGGCCGGCTTCGACAAGGGCCTTCGCGTAGAGGCCGGCGCCGTCGTCGTCCGTGGCGTCCTCGCTGCTGCCGGACGGGCTCCAGGTGCTGCCCGGCTTGGTCTTGTCGCGCATGAAGATGCCGTTGCCGGTGTTGACCGACTCCATCCAGAGCACCGGCTCGTCGCTGCCGCTGATCGTCATCTTCGCCTCGTTCCGCCCCTCGTGGCCCGGCGTGTTGATGTTGGTCCGGCCGGTCGAGGTCATCACCGTCCCCTGACCGTTCGCGGTCGCCGTCGTCTTCATCTTCAGCGTCGCGGCGTACGGCGTCCGGTCCGCGTTCGCCAGGGCCACCGCCGGGTCGAACGCACCGGAGGCGTCGACCGGCGCGCCCGCAGGAGTCGGCGTCGCGGTGGGCGTAGGAGTCGCGGTCGGCGTGGGCGTGGGCGTCGCGGTGGGCGTCGGCGTGGGGACGCTCGGAGTGCCGCTCGCGGTCGCGCTCGCGGTCGCAGTCGCGCTCTGCGCGGTCGAGCCACCGGCGGCCGCGGGGGTGGACGCGTCGCCGTCGTTGCAGGCGGCCACGGCAGACAGGGCGATCACCGTGGCAGCGGTGATCAGGGTGGTACGGCGGATCGTCACAGAGGTCTCCGGTCAGGTGAGGTGAGCAGGGAGAACACTTGCACGAACCACTGACATTCTCGAAGTCGTATTCGCGGACGGTCCTCGGCCGTGGTCTTCACCACCGACGACACACTTCAGCCCCCGAACGCGCGCGCACAGCCCGCCGACGCTCGGCCGGATGACGTCTGCCGCTGCGCGGCGCGGGCAGGCCCGTTTATTGACTGGTCGTGACGCACGGGACGAGCCAGACTTCGTGGCCATGAACAGCACGATTGCTCAACGGGTCGGCGAACTCGACGCGGACTCCAGCGAAGTGGCGGAGGACGCCCAGTATGCGCTGATCGCCATGGGGCCCGACGTGCTGGCCGAGTTGACGGCGGCGACACCTCGCCTCGGGGTCTTCGGGCAGCTCTGCGCCATCGAGGTCTTCACCGCACTCAAGGACCCGCGACCGGGAAGCCTACTGATCGACCTGCTGGAGAGCGGGAACGCCACCGTCCGCCAATGGGCAGCCACTGCCCTGGCGGACCTGGGGATCAAAAGCGCCGTGCCGGCGCTTCGCCGAGCCTACGAAGCCTTCCGGTGGCGAGGCGAGGCCCCCGACGACTCCGAAGGAACTGCACTCCGCTGGGCGCTGACGGACCTCGGCGCCCGCAAACCCGTCCTCCCCCCTCGGGCCGCCGCCCTCCGGGCCTCGCCGGACACCCTGGATCCGGCCTGGCCGACCGCTCACCTCGCCGAAGTCATCGAGGATCTCGCCGCTCACGATCAGGCGGTGCTCCATTTCCAGGTGTGGCGGATCAAGCAGGACAAGGGGATCTACAGAGACCACGGCCCAGCTGTCGATTGGGATGTCGACCGCCGCTCGCCCTGGGACCGGATCGTCGCCGACTGCCGGGACTGGGCACTTCTGGCAGCCGAGGCGACCGACAAGGCTCCCGATCTGATAGCGACGATCTGCTGGATCGACGCCTCGGACCTGTGACGGCACCACCTCGCGGACCGGCATCACGGCAGCGCGCGGCCGTCGGAACGTCGCCGGAGGCCGAGAGCACCTGTGCGACGTCTCGGCCCGGGCCGGCCGCCATGGCGACCGGTGAGGTGGAATGAGGCCGATCCGACCATGGGTCCGAGAGCGAAGTGTGGTGCTTGGTGGGGACAGTACTCAAAGGCGTAAGTCGTGTGCGCTGGAACGAGTTGAAGCATGCATACGGGTCTGCGGCAGAAGTTCCCGGTGTACTGTCGCGGATCGCGTGGGGCGACGCCCGGGTCGGTCGGGAAGCCCTGGATGATCTCAGTCTCTGGATCGGTGAGCTGGCAGTCTTCGACGCGACTGTCGCCGCCGTCCCCTTTCTGTGGGAACTCGCGGCCACCGAGGCCGTCAAGTGCCGGGCCGGGGTGATCAGGTTACTGCAGACGGTCCTCGAGCACGGCAACCCGTCGAAGCCGAACGTGCAACTGCAGGCCCACCGGGCCGTGCTGAGCCGCCGACCGACAGCGGCTCGGCTCACGCACGACCGTGATCCTGTGGTGAGGGCAGCGGCTCGGGACCTGGTTGCTGCGATCGACAGCCACTTGAGTGAGCCCTGCTGCCACGTTTGATTCAACGGACTTCCCTGGTGCCCCGGCGGCGGTCCTGTGCGGCCGAGGAAGCCGGGAAAGGCCCGAGAGTGGTCAGTCGACGGCCTCCGCCGAGCGGCGGAGGCCGCCCGGCCCCGCGCCCAGGCACGCTCGGCTGGTTCGTCGAAGGGAGCAGAACAGGTTTCGGAGACACCACCGCGTCAGGCGCGGCTTGGACGGAGCACGGCCGACGAGGCTCCGGAGGCCCGGGCCACCGTCACAGGACCCACAGGACAAGGACCGGCCAGCCCACCACCGGCAGAATTCCAACAGTCCAGCCGAGCCCGAGCAGTCCCCACCCCGCATCGACGCCCGGACGCGCCACCCACCACGCGACCAACAGCACCGGAACGGTCGGCGCTGCCAGGAACACCCCGTCGTACAGCCAGACCACCGAGCCGACCGCGATGAGAGCGACACTCGCAACGCACACCGTGCGGAACGCGTCCCGCTCCCGGCATGCCAGCGCCGACCCGATCAGGAGAACGACGAGGGCCAACGGCCCCGGGAAGAGGACCGCCGCCGGCAAACAGCCCAGGACGGCCAGTGAAACCAGGTACTTGGCCCGTGACGGTGCTCGGTCGATCGACATCACGGTGTCCCCCACAATAGATTTGAACGCGTTCAAAGATACCGCGAACATCGGCGCCTGCCCACACCGCCCGCCGAGTTGCGTTCGCCCCCGTGGCGAAAGCCGTCGGCCCCAGGCGGGGTCGCGCCGGGTTCAGGACGGTTCTGCTTCAAGCGAGTTGAGGCAGCCTTCGACGACGCCGTACTGACCGGCGGTCTCACCTCCTGCGGCGACGCTGCGGACAGGGGCCGAATCGACCCTCGTCGGTCCCCTCCGCGATGCAGCAGGCAGAACGGGCAGCCCCTGGCCCCGAGGCGCCTCACCCACAACGGCCCTGACGGGGCAGGTCGCCCCGGCTCCTGGTGGCGGCTCAGCCCGATCCGCGGCTCACCGCCGACCGACGCCTCGGCCGTCGAGATGGTCGACCAGCGCGGCCTCCTTCCGGCGCAGCAGGTCACGGTCGACGGCGGGCAGCGATGCCAGGGCGTCGACCAGGACCTTCCTGCGAGGAATGTGGACCATGCTGCCCGAGTAGATCCGGCAGCCCGAGCACCAGACCAGACCGACGCAACGTTCGAAGCTGCGGGACTCGGGCGGATGGAGGCGGTACTCGTAGGAGTGAACGGGCTCGTGGCACACGATGCAGAGCCGACGGACGCCGTCGAGAACCGACCAGCCATCCCATCGCTTGCGCCAGGACTTCCGGCCGGTGGGTGCTCTTCATGTCGTCATGGCGATCATTCTGCCCCGGGACAACCGCACCCGACAGGAGCAGGAGGACCTCGGCTGCCGGGATCGAGGACCCGAGCCGGCCGTTCCGAACACGGAACCGGCCTGCCTACCCCTCGTCGACCTCCTGGTCGGCGGCTTCGTTGGCGCGGTCGATCTCGGCCATGTGCTCCTCGGCCCAGGTACGCAGCCCTGCGAGCGCGGTCTCCAGGGACAGCCCGAGGCCGGTGAGCCGGTAGAAGACCCGCGGCGGCACGGTCGGTTCGACCCGGCGCGACACCAGACCGTCGCGGGTCAGGCTTCGCAGCGTCACGGACAGCATCTTCTGCGAGACGCCGGGCATCCGGCGTCTCAGCTCCGCGAAGCGCACCTCGTCCGGTGCGGCATCGGCGAGCGTCCTGACGGCCATGGACGTCCACTTCGTGCCGATGCGATCGAGCAACTGCCTTGTCGGGCACTGGGGATCGAAAAGATCGCCGCGTGCCCCGCGATCGGCGGCCCGGGGTCCTCGGGTGGTCACCTGCGGCTCACCACCTTCCCTGAAAGTGCCGTCTAGGAAGCGGCCGGACGGTTACCTATCGTTCTGTGGTCACCAATGGTAATCAGCAGCAGGAGCCACCGTGCCCGTCAGCACCACACCCCGACTGCACCGCATCGCGACGAACGGCATCCGACTCAACGTCGCGATCGCCGGGGACGGACCCGCCGTTCTGCTGCTGCACGGCTTCCCGCACACCTGGCAGGTCTGGAGCAGCATCATCGGTCCACTGGCCGGACGGCACCGGGTCATCGCCCCGGACCTGCGGGGCCTCGGCGCCAGTGAGCGTGCCGTCGACGGTTACGACGCGGGCACCCTGGCCGCCGACGCCGAGGGGCTGCTCGACGCGCTCGGCGAGTCCTCGGCAGCGGTGGTCGGCATCGACGCGGGCACCGCGCCCGCCGTCCTGCTCGCGCTGCGCCGACCCGGCCTCGTACGGCGCCTGGTCGTGATGGAGGCACTGCTCGGCCGCCTGCCGGGAGCCGAACACGTCGTCGCGGGCGGCGCCCCGTGGTGGTTCGGCTTCCACAGCGTTCCCGACCTCGCCGAGACCGTCCTGGCCGGCAACGAGGCGCCGTACATCGACTGGTTCCTCGACTCGGGGACGCTCGGGCGCGGAGTACCCGACGACATCCGCGCGGCCTTCGTCCACGCCTACACCGGAAGCGAGGCCCTTCGCTGCGCGTTCTCCCACTACCGGGCCCTGCCCACCAGCGCGCAGCAGCTCCAGGACGCCGTCGCGACGACCCGGCTGACCGTGCCCACGATGGCCGTCGGCTCCCACCCCGTCGGCACCGGGCTCGAACGCCAACTCCGGCCCATCGCCGACGACCTGGTCGGGCACCGGCTCCAGGACTGCGGCCACATCATCCCACTCGACCGCCCCGACGCACTGCTCGCGCTCCTGGCCCCCTTCCTGTCCGCCGACCTGCCGAAGTGATCGGAGCGGGGCCGAAGAAGCACGGTCGGCGGTTCGGGCGTCCGTCCCGGCGGTGAGTTTCCCTGGACCGCCGGATCCGGCCGTGCGGGCCGGGGTTCGGCAACTCTCACGAAGACCGACCGGCCCGTAGGAGCGGCCCGTTACTCGCCCAGCGGCGCCTGCTGGCGGTCGTAGTGCTCCTGCGCGGCGAGGAGTTCCTCTCCATGTCGGCCGAACCACTGGATGAGTTCGGTCAGCGGGCCGGCCAGGCTGACGCCGAGTTCGGTCAGGCTGTAGGTGACCTGGGGCGGGTTGGTGGGCGTGACGTCGCGGTGGACGAGGCCGGCCCGGGCCAGGGTCTTGAGGTTCTGCGACAGCATCTTCTGGCTGATGCCGCCGACTCGTTGGTGCAGCTGCGCGAAGCGGTGCGGGCCGGCGATGAGGGCCGAGACGATCAGGGTCGCCCAGCGGCTGGTCGTCCGGTCCATGATCGGTCTGAGTGCGCACTTCTGGTCGAAGGTGTCGTGGGCCAGGAGCCGGGCGGCCGTCGCGGCCTGCTGGGTTTCGATCACGGTACGAGCTTACAAAAAAGTACGTACTTCCCAGTAGTAATCAGCTTTCCTACGGTGACTTCGCAGGTACCGACGTTGGAGGAGTCACTGTGAGCACGAGCAGCAAGGCACGTACGGCGATCGTCACGGGCGCGTCGAAGGGCATCGGGGCGGGGATCGCCAAGGCGCTGGCCGGGGCGGGCGCGGCCGTCGTGGTGAACTACCGGGAGGACGAGGAGGGGGCCGAGCGGGTCGTCGCGGCAATCACCGCGGAGGGCGGCCGGGCGTTGGCGGTCCGGGCGGACGTGGCCAGCGGTGACGACGTGCGCCGCCTGTTCGACCGTGCGCGCGAGGAGCTCGGACCGGTCGACGTGCTCGTGAACAACGCGGGGGTGGCCACCTTCGCGCCGCTGTCGGGCATCACCGAGGAGGAGTTCCAGCGCCAGATGAGCACGAACCTGCTGGGGACGATCCTCACCACGCAGGCCCTGGCCGCGCAGGACGACATCGGCTCCGCGTCGGTCGTCAACGTCTCCACGGCGGGCACGCTCACCCACCCGGTGTACGCCTCGCTGTATGTCGCGTCCAAGAGCGCTGTCAACGCGTTCACCGTCGTCGCGGCCAAGGAGCTGGGCCCGCGCGGCATCCGGGTCAACGCGATCATGCCCGGACCGTCGGACACCGAGGGCACCAGGGCGATGGGATTCCCCGGCTCGGCGCAGGAGGCGCAGGCGGTCGCCGGCACCCCGCTGGGCCGTACGGGCACCCCGGCCGACTACGGCCCCTTGGTGGCGTTCCTGGCTTCCGACGACGCGCGCTGGATCACCGGGGACGTCATCCTCGCTTCCGGCGGGATGCGCTGACACCCCCTCCGTCCGGCCGCGGTCCGACCAATGGTGCTGGTCACAGCCCTGAAGGAGGGCTGTGACCAGCACTTCGGACAGCAGATCTAGGCCAACGGGCGGCCGGACTCCCCCGGTCGGTCCGGCCGGGTCCGACGGCGCGCGAGGCCGACGGCGGTGGTGGCGGCCAGGAGGGCGAGGACCAGGCCGACGTTGCGGAGCAGACCGAGCGCTTCGGTCGGGGTGCCGCGATGGAGGGGCGGGGCGATCGTGAGTGCCCAGGGCAGGACGGCGAGTGCGATGCCGCCGGTGTGCAGGGAGTCGGTGTCCGGCCCGGTGGGGCGCAGGAGGTGGACGAGACCCAGCACGAGGGCGGGCCAGACCGGGGAGAAGTCGAGCATGACCTGTTGAAGGGGTGGGAAGACGAGGTGGGCGTAGTCCTCGGGCCGGGTGACGAGCCACAGGACGGTGAGGCCGCTCAGCGGCAGCGCGACGGCGGCGGCGGAACCGACCGCCCAGGAGCGGGACCGCCGGGAGAGGTCGACGGCGTCGGGCGGTGCGATCAGCACCAGGACGGCCGTGACGGCCCAGAGACCGGGCTCGGGATGCGGGGTGAACGCGGCCACCGCAACGGCCACCAGGAGCAGGGCCCGGGCCGGGGTCCAGCGACCGAGGGCGAGACACAGCAGGGCGAGAACCCAGGGAGCGCTCTGCGCGGCGGCCACCGCCCAGTGCGCGTCGGGACCGGCGACAAGGGCGCCGAACAGCAGGTGGAGCAGGCTCAGGGCGGCGCCGCCGGCCAGCAGGAACGGCGCGGCACCGGCGAGGATCCTGCCGGCCGGATCGCTGGAGCTGAGCCGGGTCCGCAGCCGCACGGCGTGTGCGGCGAGGGCGGCCCATTCGCGCAGAGCGGTGCGGGGGCCGGCGTGCTGGACGGCGTCGGCGAGGACGGCGTTGATCTCCTCGCCGTGCGCGGCGCGGTACTCGGCCGGGTAGAGGCTGTCGAGGGGAAGGCGTCGCAGCAGGGCGGGCAGAGAGGTGTGCCGGTCGGTCATGCCGTCCCCCAGTTCGTGCGCAGCGTGGGCCGGGGGCGCGGGGCGCCGAGGGCGAGCCGGCGTTCGGCCTCCGCCACGCCGGCGCGCAGCCGTTGTGTCTCCTCGGTCAGTGTGAGGCGGCCCTGTTCGGTCAGCTCGAAGTTGCGGCGCAGCCGGCCGGCCACGACCTCCTCGTGGGCGATCCGGATCAGGCCCTGCTGGAGCAGGCGGTCCAGGGCCGTGTAGAGGGTACCGGTGAGCATCCTGGTGCGGCCTTCGGTGATCGCCAGGACTTCCTGGAGGATCGCGTAGCCGTGCCGGGGCTCGTCGGCCAGTGCGGTGAGTACGAGCCTTGCCGGCTCCTGCAGTTGACGGTCTGCCATACGGGAACCATAGATCATTGATTTAGATATGTCGATGGATTAGCTATGCTCGGGCGGACGGTGCCTCGGTGCGCGTCCCGGCGTGGGTCCCGGGGTACGGCGGAGGACCGCACACCGGGACGGGGTCACCCGCCGATCACATGGGCGGCGATCACCCTCGGGGTCGGTGCCTCGGCCAGCTCGGCGATCCGGACCGGGACGCTTCATTCCGTCCGGTGATCGGCTCGCTCGAACTCGGCGCGGTCGCCACCCGACGAGTCCCGTTCGGCCTCGACGAGGTAGTCCGACAGGAACGTGGCCGCGTCCGGCGTCGTCGCGCGCAGTGCGACCATGCCGGCCACGATCGCCTCGCACAGCCTGACCTGAAGCTCCCCCGCACGTCCGGGATCCGCCTCGACGGCCGCCAGCGCACTTGCCTGGGCACCGACTTCCGCCAGCAGGCGGAGCCGGTTCTCCACCGCGGACTCGCCGGAGGCGGCGCAGCGGGCGGCCAGTCGCGCGTGGATGCGGTCGATCTGCGCCCACACCCGGGGCTTCCCGACCCGGAGGTGGCCCTCCAACTGCCGGACGTAGTCCTTGAGATCCGGCGGTACCCTCATGCCCTGCACCTCGGGGATCGGCACCAGGCGCAGTTCCTGGCCCTCGCCGAGCACGAGCCGGGCGGGGTCGACGTCGACGATCGCGTGGAAGTAGCGGATGGTGCCGGTGTCCCCCTCCGCGCGGACGGGGTCGAAGGGCAGCAGGGCTTCGACGTCCAGACCGGTCTCCTCGCGGAGTTCCCTGCGGGCGGTCTCGTACGGGGTCTCCCCGGTCTCAGCGTGGCCGCCGGGCACGACCCAGTGGGCCGGCCAGCGGATGTCCGGCAGGTCGTCCCTCAGCTGGAGCAGGATCTCGCCCCCGGGAGTGGTGATCATCGCGTCCGCGCTGGTGAAGTCGGCACTCATCGCTCAGGGAGTCCTCTCCGTCACGGGGGTTCCTCGGCCCGCCTCGACCGGCCGCGTGCGGCCGGTCCTCACGGTCGATACCCCGCGAACGGCCGCCGAGACCTGCGAGCAGGCTGCCGCGCCGGCGTGTCGGGGTCGGTCGGGCCGAGGGAGTCCGGCCCGACCGACCCCGGGGGTGTTCAGGTGGACAGGCCGGGGAGCAGGGGCGCGGCTGGGGGTAGGGCCCCGGGCTGGGCGGCGGGCTCGACGGCGGGTCCGGCGGCCGGTTCCTGGAGCGGGTGCGGGGCCGGCTGCGGTTCGGCGGGGTGGGCGGTGGTGGCCGGGTCGGACGGAGCGGACTCGGTGGTCCGGGTGGCCTCGGCGCGCACCATGGCGCCGATGGCGGAGAAGACGTCGAAGGGCATGGTGGATCTCCTGCGGTACGGCATGGACAAGGGGTCGCAGGAAGCCGGGCCGGGCCTTGCACGGCCGGGGTGGGTGGTGCGTGGGCCCGAGGTTGCCCGGCGGGACCTCTCAGCAGCGGAGGACGACACCTCGTGCGCCGGTGGCCTCGGCCCCGGTCCATCCGGAGTACGGGGGCCAGGGTGCGGCCGGTCCGGCGGGACCGTGCACGGTGTACGCCTCGGTGGGCGGCAGTGGTGGCTGACCGCAGCCCGTCGCGCAGGCCGGGCCCGCGCGGTGGGCGCAGGCGTGGAGCGGGACGGTTCCGTGGCTTCGGCGACGCTCGGCGGGTTCCGGGCACTCGTCGGTGCCCGGCGCGGCCAGCGGCAGCGGTTCCGCTCCCCCGGCGGGGGTCTCCTGGGCGGTGACGCAGTGCGCGCCGGCCGCCCACGGCCGGGCCTCGGCGGCGTCCGCCCCGCCCAGCAGGACCAGCGCCGCGCCCAGCAGCGCCGTCACGGCGCACCGCAGCACGGACTGCCAGTGCCGGGGCGCACACCGCATACGACGAACCTTCCCGAGGAGTGGGCCCCAGTCAACCGCTCCGGCCGGTCCCGGAGCACGTCCGGCTCACCCGCCGGTGGCGCGGTTTCACCCGTCCGGACGGATACGGCTCCGAGCCGGCGCCGAGCACGGACGGCTGCGGCGTAGCTCGGTCGCGGTGCGGCCCAGGCTCTCGGAGACCGACGACGCGCCGGCGCCGAACTCCATCGGGCCCGCCCCGTGTCGTACGCGTCAGCGAGCCCTTGGCATCGAGCCTCTAGTGGTGTGGAGCCGCTCCAGTGCGGTCGGCCCGCAGAAGTTCCCGTGCGTGCGCGGCATACCGGGGCGAGAAGTACGGGTTGCGACTCAGCGCCTCGTTGAGCAGCTCGGCCGCGCCAGGAAGTCCGAGGGCCTGCTCGATCACGCCGCGGCGGTATGCGCCGAGTGCCCCGGCGCCGCCCGGCGTGGCCGCGAACCGGGCATGCGGCAGCGCCTCCTCGTCCCGCCCCGCACGGTGCAGGGCCCAGGCCAGCTCCTCCGCCACCAGCGGGCTCTGCCGCCGCTGCCACTCCTCGGTCAGCAGCCGGACCGCCTCGGCCGGTTCGCCGTGGTCGGCCAGGTAGCGGGCCAGCTGGAGGTCGACCGGCCCGGTCGCGAGCCGGACCTCGGCGCCCAGCGTGGCGAACTGCGCTTCGGCGTCGCCCCGGTGGCCCGTGGCGAGCAGCAACTCGGCGTACTCCAGCAGGAACTGCGGTTGCGGCATCCGGGCTACCAGGTCCGCGTACCGGCCCAGCGCCTCGTCGGTCCGGCCGAGCGCGGCGGCGGACCGGGCCAGCCCGAAGGCCGCGAAGTGGTCGTCGGGCTGCGTCGCGAGCGCCTGCCGGTAGTACTGCTCGGCCGCCTCCGGCCGGCCCTGCTCCCAGTTCAGATCGCCCAGCCGGTGCGCGCTGAAAGCCCGTTCGCCCGGAGTGACCGCCAGCTCGAGGGCCCGCTCCAGCGCCATCACCGCCTCCGCCGTCCGTCCGTGCGTCTCCAGGTCGTACGAGGCCCGGGTGTAGGCGGCCGTGGTGGGAGCCAGGTCCAGCAGACGCTGGGTGGCGGCGGTGGCGGCGGTCAGGTGGCCGAGCTGGAGCTCCGCGTCGGCCAGCACCGCGTATCCGGCGGCCCGGTCGGGGGCCATCGTGGTCGCCCGCTGTCCGAACCCCCGTGCGGTGTCGAACTCGTGACGGGCGTTGGCGAGCATGCCGGAGCCGACCAGTGCCTCGTGGTTGCGCTCGGGGCGCAGGACGAGGGAGCGGGTCAGTGCGCGGTCGGCCTCGTCCAGCAGCCCGCCGTCCAGAGTGGACCTGGCCCGGTCCACCGCGGCGATGCCCAGCTCGGCCCAGGCGGTGGCGTCCGTCGGCCGCTGCCCGGCAACCTGCCGGGCAGCGGCGAGCGGGTCGGCCGACGGCGGCGGGAGCAGCACCGCGACGCCGGCCGGGCGCCGGACCGGACCGCTCGACCCGACGGCCAGCAGTCCGGCCGCGCAGACCAGCACCAGAAGTCCGCGGCCGATCGCTCCGGCCGGCTCCGGGAGACGGATCACGGGCCCGCGTGCGGCAGGTTGACGTACGGGAAGGTGTCGGAGGCCGGCTTGGGCTGCCAGTCGAAGGAGGGCGGCGGAAGCAGGTGCGCCGCCGAGCGCTCGGAGGGCTCGCCCTCGAGCATCCGCAGCAGCGGTACGTCGATCTCGTCGTTCAGCCGCCGCCCGTTGGGGTAGCCCTGGAGGTCCCGCTCCAGCACGCCGTACGGATGGGGGGCGGAGCTCACCGGGGTGGTGAGGTTGAGCCGCAGTTGGTCGGCCCAGCGCAGGGCGGCCGGGTCGGCGTCCGCGTTCATCGCCTGGGTGTTCAGGTCGATGCCGAAGCGCGATCCGTTGTCCTTGCCGAAGCCGCTGAGGAACAGCGCCCGGATGTCGGTGCGCGGTCCGGCCGGGGCGGCGAATCCCTGGGCCGCCTCGATCCGGCGCGGCGGTGCGGGGTCGAGCCCCGCGGCAAGGAACTCCTCGTCCTGCGCGTCGAGGTCGGCCGGACGGGCGTTGAACCGGTCCTCCGGCCCGCCCGGCCTGGAGAGCCCGGCGAAGGTGCCCCAGAGCGCGAACACGATGTGCGGGTTGCCCAGCCGGGCGACCTGCCGAAAGCTCGCCGCCTGGGTCCGGAGGTCCTTGGAGAGGTCGGCACTCTCACGGGAGACGGTGGCCCAGACGCCGGCCACCGGATTGCGCTCCGGGTCGCCGTTCAGGGCGAGTTCGCGCTTGGGAAGCTGAAGCACGAGGGCACTGACATTGAGCGCCGAGAGCGGTCCGGCGGCGGGCAGTGCGCCGGGCACCGGTCCGACGGTGCCGGCCGTGAAGAGCCCGAACACCCGGCTGTCGGCGACGAACGGCTCGGCGATCTGGCCCGCCAGGGTCCGGCCGCCGCCCGGCAGAGTGAGGGTGGCCTCGCTGCGCAGCGCCCCGTAGTCGGGCATCAGGGCCAGGCCGGTGTGGGTGGGCGCGGCGGTGCCGTCGGAGATCAGCGTCTCGGTCCGGCCGTCCCTGATGCGCTCCAGGGTGTAGCGCTGCTTGAACAGCAGCGTGCTGTCCTGGAGCGAGCGCACGGGGCCGATCGCGACCGGTCCGGTGCCGAACGGCCGCCGGTCCTCGTTCCGGAAGGTCCACCGATAGGTGGTGTCCGGCCGTCCGGTGCCCCGGCCGTCGACGTGCAGCTCGTACCTGGCCCGGGTGGCGAAGGGGTAGTTCAGCGGACCGGAGCCCGGGAGCTGGCCGGGCTGGACATCGACCACGAGGGTCACCCGGTCGTGGTCGTCCGGGCTGGTGAAGGCGTACACGTCGGTGAGGTTCGTCTGCCCGTCGGCCAGCACGGCGGGCGAGTCGAAGTGCCCGCCGGCCTGACTGCGGCCGAGCAGCGGGCCGCCCAGCGAGGCGGCGGTCAGGAGGGTGACGGTACTGCCGAGAAAGGCTCGGCGACTCGGGCGGTGGGCACCGGCGGACATCGCGGCTCCAGAAATCGCGGGATGGCCTGCCCAAGTACCTTCGGGAGAAGAGGCATTGGACAGCGAGAGGTGGCCCGCTGCGCGCACGGCCAGGGCAACCCTAGGCCCGAGTGGATCTTCTCGTGCCCGACATCCGCCGACTCCGGCGGGCGAGTCGTGCAGTTCCCCCGTCCGGCCCAACTTCTGCCGGGGGCAGTGTCTTCGGGAGTGATGCGTGCACGGATCGCCGCTGCCGACCGCTAGCCTTCGAGCACTTCCACTGATCGGCGCCGACCGGTTCCCCGGCTCGGCCCGCTCGGCCTCTACTCCGGCGTTCTCCGCCGCCCGCCCAGCCCCTCCTTGGAGTTCCACCGTGCGTATCCTCCGCAAACTCGCCATCGCCGCCACCACCCTCGCGCTGGCCGCCCCGATCGCCCTCGCGCCGTCCGCGCAGGCCGTCGCGCCGACCTTCCGGGCGGCCCAGCGGGATCCCGGGCTCTACATCTCGCCCTGGGGCAGCGCCAGCGTCCGGGTCAGCGAGACCACCAAGTCATGGCTGGACGCCAACGGCATCAAGCTGGGCGCGATCGCACCGTTCACCCTGGACGCGGACGGCTACGGATTCGACATGCCGATCGGCTCCGCCGCCGGTGACCACCTGGACGACAAGGGCCGGATCTACTACCCGGGCGGCATGACGCTCACCCAGGAGAGCAGCGGCACCGTCGTCGAGCTGCAGGCCACCTGGATCCGGTTGATGCCCCAGCCCGGCTACTCGGCCGGGGTCAAGGCGAACGCCGAGGAGGTCAGCAAGGAGACGCTGATCGCCTACACCACCCCGGCCGAGGTACTCGCCAACGGCCGGCCCACCCTCACCGGTTTCACCCTGGACAAGGTGCCGTTCCATGTCACGGAGGACGCCGCCGCACTGACCGCGAAGTTCTTCGGCAACGCCCTCGAGACCGACTCGACGTTCGGCACCCTCACGCCCCGCTTCGACTACGTTCCCACCAAGTAGTAGTCCTTTGCGCGGCGCTGTGCGGGCCGGCCAGGGACGGTGATCGGCGGTTCGGCGCCGGTACCGCCTCGGATGCCCGGTCTCCCCAGGTGAGGAGTCGGAGGGGTTCGCGGCGGAGGTCCTCGCCCCGCCGCGAAGCTCCGACCGGCAGGACGAGGACGTCGGCTGCCGGCGCGGACTACTCCTCCGGACGGGTGGAGCGTTTCGACGGGGCCGGCGGCGTGTGCGTCGCCGGCCCCGTGCCGGTCCCGGCGGATCGCCCGCCGCCTGGTCGACGCCGCCGCCGTCGCCCAGCGGCTCACCGGACGCCTCGGCGCCACCATCACCCTCCGGGGCCACGGCCCCGAAGGCGGCGCCCACTTCACCGTAACCCGCCCCGGCGACAACTGATCGCCGGCCGACGGGCCCGACTCACGTGCGAACGGCCGAAAGACCAGGTCTTCGCAGGTCAGGGCCACTATCCGGTATGATGGCCCCTCACCAATCGGGGGGTCGAATGAGCCAGCCCGAGCCGTCGGCTCTGGGACCGCTGCTGCGCGCGCACCGCCACGACGCCGGGTTGACCCTGGAGGAGCTGGCGGAGGAGTCGGGCGTGAGCGCCCGCGCCATCGGCGACATGGAGCGCGGCCACAGCCGCGGTCCCCAGGCCCGCACCGTCCAGGCCCTCGCCGTCGCCCTGGGGCTCACCCGGGCCGCCACCGAGGAACTGGCGGGCGCCGCCCGCGCGGGCCGGCGGCGCCAGCAGACCGCCGCCGCACCCGGACTCTGCGACCTGCCGCCCGCGGTACCCGACTTCACCGGCCGCGAGACCGAGACCGCCTGGCTCGGGCGGAGCGTCACCGGCCGGACGGGCCCACCGGTCTCGATCGTCTCCGGCGCGCCCGGTCTGGGCAAGACCGCCCTGGTGGTGCACGCCGGGGCGCAGCTGGGCGGCCGGTTCGCGGACGGCTGCTTCTTCGTCGACCTGCGCGGTCTGGACGCCGAACCCGTCGTGCCGCACGACGCCCTGGCGCGCCTGCTGCGGGCTCTGGGCGTGCGCGAACGCGACCTGCCGGCCGAGACGGACGAGCGCCGGGTGCTCTACCGGCGCCTGATGCGGGAACGGGAGGCCCTCGTCGTCCTCGACAACGCCGCCCACGAGGAGCAGGTCCGCGCCCTGTTGCCCGGCCCGGGGTCGAGCAGGCTCTGGGTGACCAGCCGCCGCACGCTCGCCGGGATCGAGCACGCGCGGCGGCTCGTCCTGGCGCCGCTGCCCGTCGGCGCCGCCACCGCGCTCCTCGGCGCGATCCTCGCGCAACGCGAGGAAGAGGAGGAGGCGGCAGCCGGTACGGACGGCTCCGACCCGGCGGTGCTCACGCGGATCGCCGAGCTGTGCGGACACCTGCCGCTGGCACTGCGCATCGCGGGCAACCGGCTGCTGAGCCGGCCCGCGTGGAGCGCGCGCGGCTTCGCCGAGCGACTCGGGGACGAGGATCTGCGCCTCCAGCGCCTGACCGCGGGGGACCTGCGCATCCGCTCGGCGTTCCGGCTCTCCTACGAACAGCTCGCCGAGCCGGTGCGACGCCTCTTCCGCCGGCTGGCGCTCGTCCCGGGGCCGGACTTCGGCCCGGGGGCGGGCGCCGCCCTCACCGGCCTGGGCCCGGACCTCGTCGAGGAGATGCTCGACGAGCTCCTCGACCTGGGCCTGCTCGGCCACACCGCCACCGACCGGTTGCTGTTCCACGACCTATTGCGGCTCTACGCCCGCGAGCGGTTCCAGGAGGAGGAGAGCTCCCAGGAGCGCGCCGCCGCCGAGGCCGCGCTGCACCGTTGGCTGCTCGACACGGCGGCGGCCGCCGGCCAGTGGTTCCAGCCCGGCCCCTCGCCATCCGGCGCGGCGGCGTCCGCCCCGGCAACGACCGACGGGGCGACGTCGGCCGGCGGGTTCGGCTCGGCGCGGGCCGCGCAGGCCTGGCTGGAGGCCGAGAGCGCCAACTGGCTGGCCGCGCTGCGCTCCGCGGCCGCGGCCGGCCGCCATGCCGAGGTGGTGCGGACCGCGGAGTCCATGCACTGGTTCTCCGACCGCTGGACCCACTGGGGCCACTGGCCCACGGTCTTCGGGCTGTCCCGGACGGCAGCCCACGCGCTGGGCGACGACGTCCTGGCGGCGACCCACGCCAACTACCTGGCCTGGGCGGTGCACTACTGCTCTCACCAACCCCGCGAGTCGTCGGCGATCGCGGAGCAGGCGGCCGAGCTCGCCCGCCGGGCCGGGGATGTCACCCAGGAGGCGTGGGCGCACTTCTACGCGGCGGCCGCCGCCGTCCGGCTGGGCGAGCCGGACGAGGCGGTCCGCCGGGCCCGGCGGGCGGCGGAGCTGTTCGCGACGGCGGGCGACCGCGAGGGCCACCCGCAGGCGCTGCTGGCCCTGGCCTCCGCCCAGGCCCGCACGGGCAGCCACGGGGACGCGGTGGCCACCACCGACGCCATCCTCGACCTGCTCGCCGACCCGGCCACCGCGCCCGCCGCGCACATCGGCGACTTCACCCGGACGAACGCGCTCGCCCAGAAGGGACGGGCGCTGCTGGCGCTCGGCCGGCCGCGGGAAGCCGAGCACACCTACGCCGACGCACGCCGGACGGGCGCCCGGGTCGGGGTGCCGCTGCTCCAGGCCATCGCCGGGCTCGGCCAGGCGCGGGCCCTGGCGGAGCTCGGGGAACCGGAGCGCGCCGTCGGGGCCGCGCGGGAGGCCCGGGCGTTCGCCGAGACCGCCGGGGACCCGGCCCGGCTGGCCGAGGCGACCGCCCTGCTGACCGAGCTGGCGGCGGCCGGGGACTGACCCGACCGGCTCGGCCCGAACGGAACCCGGCGGTCGGCCCGGCCCGAACAGCACCTTCCGGGCGGTCCCGCAGCACCGCGGCCGGCGCCGGGTCAGGCCACCGTCCCGGGCCGGGTCGCACCGATCGGCCCGACCGGGCCCGGCACGGCGGGCCAGGTGTCCGGCTCCCGGGAGCCTGCCTGCCATTCGCTCGGAGTGACTCCGTAGGCGGCCCGGAACACCCGGCTGAAGTGGCTGGTGCTCACGAACCCCCAGCGCTTGGCGACACCCGCCACCGTGGCCGGCCGGGCCGACGGCCGGGCCAGCTCGCGCCGGCACATCTCCAGGCGCCGACGCTGGATCCAGCGGCCCACGGTGACACCCTCGTACTGGTAGAGCTTGTGGAGGTAGCGCACCGAGAAGTGATGGGCGGCCGCGATCCCCTCCGGGGTGAGAGCGGGGTCGCCGAGCCGCCGCAGGATGTACTCCTTCGTCCTGGCGATCGTGGCGCGCACCTCCTCGGGCACCGGTCGGGCCGCCCGCCGCCGGTGTTCGTGGGCGAGGACGGTGAGCAGGTCCTGGGCCGTGGTGACGAGCCGGGCGGTCAGCTGCGGGTCCAGCGAGACCACCGGCCGGGCCAGCCGCCCCAGATAGGCGGCCACCAGCGCGGCCGTCCCGGTGTCCGTCCCGAAGGCCCTCCCGGACAGCTCCAGCAGATCGTCCTCGGTCAGCCCGGCGGCGGCCTCCCGGGGCCAGTGGAAGGCCGTGCCGGAGAAGTCCTCCGACACCTCCAGGACCACCGGGCGGCCGGCCCGGGCGACCGCGAACGCGCCCGGCCGCAGCGACAGCCGGCTGCCGTCGAGGAGCATGGCGGCCGTGCCCCGGTGGGGCAGCACCAGGGTGACGTGTTCCTCCCGGCCGCACAGCACGACGTTGCGGCCGAGCGCGGCCGGCCCTGGTCCGGCCACGATCGTGGAGATCTGCAGCGGGCCGAGCCGGTGACCGGCGACGCTCGCGACATGGGGGACGGCCCGGGGTGAGGTCGGCTGCCGCGCGGCCGACGGGGCGGGCGCCGCGCCGGGTGACGGTGGGGCGAGGGTGAGGACAGGCATCGGTGCTCCTGCGGTGGCCGCCGGGTGGTGCCCGGGAGGGCCGCGTTCTGACATGGGGTGAGGGTCGGGCGCGGGGCAGCACCGGCCAGGTGCCCGGGCCGTCGCCCCGGCCTGCCGGCGAGCCGCTCAGGCCCGCCCACTCATCCCACCGTGCCGGGCTGCGCGTGACCAGGAAGAACAACAGGAGGAACTTCGGGAGGAACCCCGGGAGGAACTGCGCCTCCGCCGCCGTTGCGGGCGCGTCGGCCCCACGGCTGTCGAGCAGGGAAGGCGGCCGGTCCGGTGTCGGCCTCTTCGGCGGACGCGAAGGTCCCGCCGTTGGGCGCACCCGGGAGGACACGCGTGCCCGTCGCCCGCCGGGTGGCCGAGGCCGGCGGGCGAGCGGCTGCGCCCGCTACCAGGGGTGGCGGTGCAGGGCGAGGTGCAGGGTGTCCACGGCCTGGACGAGGGCGGCGCGGGCCGAGGCCGTGCGGCAGTGGGAGTCGAGCAGCACGAAGCCGTGCACGACGCCCTGGTAGCGGGTGGACACGACCGGTACTCCGGCCGACCGCAGCCGGGCCGCGTAGGCCTCGCCCTCGTCCCGCAGGACGTCCGCCTCCGCGGTGATCACCAAGGCCGGTGGCAGGCCGGTGAGTTCGTCCGGGCGGGCGCGCAGCGGCGCGGCGGCGGGCTGCGTGCGGTCGGCCGGGTCGGGCAGGTAGGCGTCCCAGTAGCGGCGCATGTCCGCCCGGTGCAGGAAGTAGCCCTCGGCGAAGTCACGGTAGGACGGGGTGTCGAAGTCCGCGTCGGTGACCGGGCAGAGCAGTACCTGGTGGAGCAGCCGGGCTCCGCCGCGCCGGCGCAGGAGCAGGGTCAGGGCCGCGACCAGGTTGGCGCCCGCCGAGTCCCCGGCCGCGGCGATGCGGCTCCCGTCGAGCCCGATCTCGTGCCCGTGCTCGGCGATCCAGCACGCCACGGCGTAGCACTGCTCGACGGCGACCGGGAACCGGGCGGCGGGCGGCCGTCCGTAGTCGACGAAGACCACGGCGGCGTCGGCACCCACGGCGAACTCGCGCAGCAGGTGGCGGTAGCTGTCGGCGTCGCCCAGCACCCAGCCGAGGCCGTGCAGGAAGAGGACGACCGGGGTCGGCCGGGCAGCGTCGACCGGCCGGATCACCTGGATCCGGACGTGACCGGCCGGAGTCGGCAGCGCCAGCCAGCCGGCGACCGTGTCCTGGTGAGCGTCCGACGGGTGCGGTCCGGCCAGGAAGGAGAGATCCAGGGGCGCGCTCTCCCCGCTCGCCGCGTCCGGGCGGCGGGCGCGGGTGGCGAGGAACTCCCCGAGGCCGCCGTCCAGGACCGGGCCCCGGCTGTCGGAGGTGGTGCTGTCGGACACGGGTGCGCTCCTGGCGTAGTGGCCGGTCGGGCCGGAATCCGCTCGTCTCCTGCGGCGGGCGGTGACCGCGGCGCTCCCGGGCACGGCCACGGGCCGGGGGTACCGTGACCGTGCCCGGGGGCCGAAGCGCCTGGGCGCTCCTCGCCACGCTAGGCAGCGGCCGCCGCGGAACAGTGCCGAGAGGGAACCGGAATCGGCCCCACCGCGCACGGCCGTCCCGGCTCGCTCGCCGCCGTCAGGCCTCGTCGGCGCGCCGTGCCCGCCACTCGCGCGGGGACGTGCCGTACGCGGCCCGGAAGGCCCGGCTGAAGTGCGCGGGGTTGACGAACCCCCAGCGCTGGGCGACCGCCGAGACCGTCGGCGCGGTGCGGCCCCGCCGGCCGAGCTCCCGGGCGCACTCCTCCAGTCGGCGACGCTGGATCAGCCGGCCCACCGTCACCCCCTCGCCCTCGAAGAGCCGGTGCAGGTACCGCACCGAGATGCGGTGGGCGTCGGCGATGCTCTGCGGGGTCAGCCCGGGGTCGCCGAGACGGCGGTCGACATGGGCACGGACCGCCCGGACGAGGTGGGCGTTCGCGTCGTCCGGGGCGGCGGTCGGCCGGCCGGCCAGTTCGGCGACGAGGGTGACGACGAGATCGGCGACGCTGCCGGCCAGCAGGTCACCGACGGCCGGCGGGTAGCTGGGCGCGGCGTCGGCGAGGGTGTCGAGGAACGGGAGCAGCACGGCCCCGAGGCTCTCCTGCGAGGTGACGGCGTACCCGGTCACCCGACGGATCTCGGCCTCCGGCACACCGAGCAGCCGGTGCGGCAGGTGGAACACGTGGGAGCGGAAGCGCTGCGGGTAGTCCACGGAGTAGGGCCGCGCGAGGTCGTACAGCACGAGGTCGCCGGCCGCCATCTCGGCCCTGCGGCCGTCCTGGGTCAGCACGGCACGACCGGACACCTGGACGCCCACCGCCACCTGGGCCTCCGCCTCGGGTGCGCGCGCGATCAGGCCCGGTGTCCGGGAGAGCCGCGTCGCGTCCGCCTCCAGTGTGGAGACCCGCAGGCAGCCCAGCCGGTGCGAGTCCAGCCGGCCGTCGAACGGGCCGTCGGCGAGCGGCACCACCTCCACCGGCGCCAGGGCGGACGACACCGCCCGACCCCAGTGCACCGCCTTCTCCGCGTCCGGCACCGCAGCTGTCGTGACCCGCAGGTTCACCGGGCAGCCCCTTTCTCTCGACATGCGCGGCCGAAGCCCCGCACGACCAGCCTGCTCCGGGGAGTGCGGGGTCGCCTAGGTCATCTGACTGTCGCTCCGCCGGGTGCGGGGGGCCGTGCGCCGTGAGGCACGACGGAGTGCACCAGGAGCACAGTGGGCGGCGCCGGGCCGGAGGCGGCAGCGGGCGGGCACGCGTCCGGCCCCTCGGCGTCAGTGGCCCTCCAGGGCGCGGGTGAGTGCCGCCCGCGAGGCGATGCCGAGCTTGGGGAAGACCTTGTACAGGTGCGCCGCGACGGTGCGGTGCGAGAGCCCGAGCCGGTGGCCGATCTCCTTGTTGCTCAGGCCCGACGCGGCGAGCCGGGCGATGCGCAGCTCCTGGCCGGTCAGCGCCTCGGTCGCCCGGTGCGGCTCCGGGGCGAGCGGGCCGCCGGCGGCGCGCAGCTCCTCCTCGCAGCGCAGCGCCCACGGCTCCGCCTGGAGCCGCCGGAAGGCCCGGTGCGCCGCGCGGAGCATTTCGCGGGTCTCGGCCCGGTGGCGTCGGCGCAGCCACGAGCCGTGGGCCAGCCGCAGCCGGGCGAGTTCGAAGACCCACTGCTCGGCGCCCGGTGTCCGGTACGCGGCGCGGTAGGCGTCGTCGGCCGTGTCGTCCTCGGCCGTCAGGGCGGCCGCCGCGGCGAACAGGAAGGCGTGGTGGCCGGAGATCTCCCCGGGCCGTTCGGCCGACCCCGCGGCGACGAGGGCGCGGACCTCGCCGCGCCGACCGGTGTGCGCCGCGGCCTCGGCCAGGTCGAAGGCCAGCTGGTGGAACCAGGGCAGGCCGCCGGGCAGTCGCCCGGCCGGGGTCAGCCCGGTGAAGTGTGTGTACGCCTCCTCGTAGCGCCCGTGCGCCAGAGCGGCCAGGCCCTCCAGATGGGTCAGCCGGTCCAGCACGGACCTCATCCCGGCGCGGGCCGCCACCGGCCGGATCAGCCCCGCCGCGGCCGCCAGCCCCGCCTCGTCGCCGCGGCCGGCGAGGAAGTGCGCGTGGTAGTGCCGGAACAGCAGCGCGTTGCAGTGGTAGCCGAGTTCCTCCGCCGCCTCGGCCTCGCGCAGGCAGACGGCCGCGCGGTCCCAGCGGCCGCGCAGGAAGTCCTGGTAGCACTTGGCCTTCGCGACCGAGCCCTGGGTGGCGTAGCCGTGCAGGCCGGTGAAGCGCCGCCACAGGTCCCCGTCGGCCACGTCGACCGCCGAGGCGGTCCAGAGCAGCAGCCAGGCCGCGCCCGCCTCCTGTGCCTCGCTCATCCGGTCGACCACCGCGCCCAGCTCCCGGGCCACCCCGCGGGCGGTTCGGGCCGGGTCGAGCCAGGCCCGGTGGCAGAGCCGGCCGGGCTCGGAGACGTGAGCACGGTGGCGGTCCAGTGCCTGCCAGGCCCTCGGGTCACCGGTGTGGGTCGCGGTGAGCAGCAGTTTGAAGAAGACCTGCTCGGCCAGCCCGTCGAAGGGCTCGGCGCCGGGGGCGGTCAGCTTGTCCAGGGCCGCGGGCAGCAGCGCGGCCGCCGACTCGAAGTCGATCCGGTGGCTCTGGTCGACGTAGACCACCGCGTAGGCGAACAGCGGGGCGATGTCCGGCGGCACCGGCCGGCTCTTCAGCTCCTCCACCAGGGCCGCGGTGTAGCGCAGTTGCCCGCCGCGGGCCGCCATCACGGCCGCCCAGGTGAGCCGCCGGGCGCGCTCGTCCGCGTCGGCGCTGAGTGCGGCGGCGCGGTCGAGCAGCAGTGCCCCTTCCGCGTCGCCGCCCCGGCGGGCCAGCCGGCTGCCGGCCTCCTGGAGGCGGCGGGCCAGGTCCGCGTCCGGGAACAGCGCCGCCGACGCCTCGTGGACCAGTCGCTGCGGGTCCTCCGGCGCCAGGCAGTCGGCGAGCGCGCGGTGGGCCTCGCGCCGGGCGGCCGGCGAGGCCGCCGAGATCACCGCCGTACGCACCAGCGGGTGACGGAAGACCAGCCGCCCGGCCGCGTCCAGCCGGGCCAGGCCACTGGCCTCGACCTGCTCCAGGGCCTCCCGCGCGTCCGCTCCGGCGACGGCCCGCAGCCAGACCCCGCCCGAGGAGTCCGGCCCGGCGGCCAGGGCCGCCAGCAGCAGCAGTCGCCCGGCCGCCGGGGTCACCGCGGCGAGCCGCCCGGCGAACATCCGCTCCAACCGGCGTCCCAGCGGCAGGCGGTCCGGCAGCGGGACAACACCCCGCTGCTGCTCCGCGGCCAGCTGGCGCGGCAGCTCGACCAGCGCCAGCGGGTTGCCGGCCGCCTCCCGCAGGACCCGCCGGGCGGCGGTCTCCGCCAGCTGCGGGTGGTTCCGGTGCAGCAGCAGGGCGGCGTCCGGCTCGGAGAGCGCCCGTACCTCGATGGGCTCGGCCGACCACGACTGGGCCACCGGGCCACCGGGCCGGCTCGCGCCGACGATCACCAGCGGCAGTTCGGCGCAGCGCCGGCGCACGAACGCGAACACCGTGGCGCTGGAGGAGTCGATCCAGTGCAGGTCGTCCAGCAGCAGCAGGAGCGGCCCGCCCTGCGACAGCTCGGCCAGCAGGGCCAGCGCGGCGGCGCCGACGGCGAACCCGCTCGGCGCCGCGCCGGCCTGGATGCCCAGGGCGCTTTCGAGTGCCTCCCGCTGATGGGCCGAGAGCGTGCGGGAGTCGCTCAACGGGGCCCAGAGTGCCTGGTGCAGCGCCCCGAACGCGAAGTCGGTCTCCGCCTCGGCGCCGACCGCCCGCAGGACGGTGAACCCGCGCTCACGCGCCTCGCGGGCCGTCCGCTCCAGCAGTGTGCTCTTGCCGACGCCGGGTTCGCCCCGCACCAGCACGGCCGAACCGCCCGCGCCGTCGGCCGCCCCGGCGAGTGCCGCGTCCAGCAGGTCCGTCTCCCGCCGGCGACCGATCAGGTGCGGGTCGCACCTCTCCCACACCGTCGCTCCCCCGGGGCCGGCGGCCGCCCGGAGGGGGTCCGCAGATCGTTCTGCCCACGCTGGCGCGCGGCAGCCGGCAGGCCGGGTCGCCCGACGGCGACCCGTCGCCGGGCAGGGTCAAGGCTAACCGCCTGTCAGCCGTGCGCGTGCCCGGGGCGGAGACGCCCACGGGCCCCTCGGCTGCGCGTCGGCGCAGGTGAGGGGCCCGTGGGGCGGGCGGTTCCGCAGTGGTGCGTGGACGATGCACCGGTGGAACCGCCAGGCCGGATCGTCCGGACTCGGGTCGGGAGCGGCAGGTCGCGACCCGCGCGGGTTCGGGTCGGGAGCGGGAGGTCGCGACCGGCGCGGGTCAGGCGCCGACGAACTCCAGCAGGTCCTTGGTGAACGCGGCCTCGTAGGCGCCGACCAGGCCGTGCGGGGCACCCGGGTAGACCTTGAGCACGCCCTGGGAGAGCAGCTTCACGGCCTTCTCGGCGGAAGCGGCGATCGGGACGATCTGGTCGTCGTCACCGTGGGCGACCAGGACCGGGATGTCGATCTTCTGGAGGTCCTCGGTGAAGTCGGTCTCCGAGAACGCCTCGATGCAGTCCAGGGCACCCTTGAGGCCGGCCTGCATGCCCTGGAGCCAGAACTCGCGGCGCTTGCCCTCGGAGACCTCGGCGCCGGGCCGGTCGAAGCCGAAGAAGGCCTCGCTGAGGTCGTAGTAGAACTGCGACCGGTCGGCGGCGACGCCGGCCCGGATGTCGTCGAAGGCCTCGATCGGGGTGCCCTCCGGGTTCGCCCCGGTCCGCAGCATCAGCGGCGGCACGGCGCCCAGCAGCACGGCCTTGCGCACCCGGTCGCTGCCGTGGCGGCCGAGGTAGCGGGCCACCTCGCCGCCACCGGTGGAGTGGCCGACCAGGACGGCGTCCGTGAGGTCGAGCTGCTCCAGCAGCTCGGCCAGGTCGTCCGCGTACTGGTCCATGTGGTTGCCGTCCCAGGTCTGCTCGGAGCGGCCGTGCCCGCGCCGGTCGTGGGCGACGACCCGGTAGCCGGCCTCGGCGACGGCGACGGCGAGGCTGTCCCACGCGTCGGCGTTCAGCGGCCAACCGTGCGAGAGGACGACCGGACGACCGGTGCCCCAGTCCTTGAAGAACTTCTGCGAACCGTCGGAGAGCGTGATGTAGGGCATGGTGTGCCTTTCGGTGTCGGTGGTACGGCCGGGCCCGGTGGGCCGGGCCGGAGTAGGTGGTCCCGCCGCGTGCGGTGGGCGGGCCGTTGGAGGTGGGAGGAGACGGAGCCGGTCTCAGCGGCTGGGGGCCACCGGCTCGGGGCGGTGCAGCAGGACGCGGACGGCGAGTCCGCTGCCGACGCCGCCGAGCAGGGTGACCGCCACCCACCAAGCGGCCCAGGGCGCCAGGCCCAGGGCCTGGTCGACGGAGTAGCGGCCGGGCCCGGTGAGCGCGAGTACGGTGGCGACGACGATCAGCACGAGCGGGTACTCGTAGCCGTCCTTCTGCACCCAGAGACCGTGCGGCCACTTCACGGTCAGGGCGACCGTCATCACCCCGGCCGCGCCGGCCGCCGCGAGCGGGGTCAGCGCACCGGCCGCCAGCAGCAGGCCCGAGCCGATCTGGCCTGCCCCGGCCGCGAGGGCGGTGAGGGTCCCCCCGCGGAAGCCGTCGTGCCGGAACTCCTCCGTGCCGCCGGCCAGGCCGCTGCCGTCGAGCCGGAAGCTGACCTTCTGGATGCCGTGGCCGGCGATCAGCAGCCCGGTGACCAGGCGGAGAACGAGCAGACCGGTGTCCATGGTCACGTTCCTTCTCCCGCTCAGCCCGCGGCGTGCGGGGAGATCATGGACTGCGCGTAGACCACGCCCATCCCGTACGCGCCGCCGTGCTCCTTGACCACGTCCAGGGTGTCCGCATAGGTCTCGGTGCGGGCCCAGTCGCGCTGGAGCTCCAGCAGTACCTGGAGCCAGGTGACCGTCACCGCGCCGGCGGCGGTCATGCGCTGGAGGGCGTGCTCGTGCGCGGCCGGAGTGACACCGGCGGAGGCGTCGGCGACCACGTACACCTGGTACCCCTGGGCTAGCGCGGACAGCGCCGGCAGAACCAGGCAGACCTCGGTCCAGAGGCCGGAGAGCACGATCTTGCGACGGCCGGTGGCCTTGACGGCCTCGACCAGCGCGGCGTCCTCCCAGGCGTTCATCGAGGTGCGGTCCACGATCTCGTGCTTCGGGAAGACGGCGCGCAGTTGCGGGAGTATCGGACCGGAGAAGGACTCGGCCGCGACGGTGGAGAGCACCACCGGCACGTCGAAGACCCGGGCGGCCTTGGCCAGACCGACGGTAGCGTTGATGACCCCGGCCCGGTCCGCGCTCGCGGCGCCGAAGAACATCTGCGGCTGGTGGTCGACGAACAGCATCAGCGCGTTGTCGGGCGAGATGAGGTCCGGGCTGGGCCGGGCGGAGACGTCGGCGAGGTCGAAGGCGAGGTCGGTCACGGTCAACTCCTTGGGAGAGGACGATCGGGTTCGGTCTGTCGGTCAGGTCGGTCGGTCAGGTTCGGTCTGTCGGTCGAGCGGTGTCGGACGGACGGCAGGTCAGCCCCCGTAGCAGGGGTCGACGAACCCGGCCGGGCCGGCGGGTTCGAGCCCGCGGGCGAGCCGCCACCGGTACTGCTCGTCGGAGCCGGCCGCCACCTCGGCCACGCGGTCGGCCTGCCGGGCTCCGGAGGCCGACGGCGGCAGGGAGGCCTGGTAGCCGCCGAAGCGGGCGACCGGGCTCCAGGCGGGGCTGATCGGCGGCGCCGCCTCGTCCAGGCCCTCGTACTCGGCCACCGCGTGGACGAGCCGGCCGCCCACCACGGTGAGTACGGCCTCGATGTGCGGGATGTCCTCCGCCGGGACGGTGAAGTAGTCGTGGGAGAGCACCGCGAAGTCCGCGAGGAAGCCCTCCTTCAGCAGCCCCTTCACCTCCTCCTCGCCGGTGATCCGGGCGCCGCCGCGGGTGTACAGCTCCAGCGCGCCCTCCCGGGAGAGCAGCCGCTGCGGCGGGTAGAGCGCCCGACCGCCGACGGTCCGCCCGGTCACCAGCCAGTGCAGGGCCACCCAGGGGTTGTAGGAGGAGACCCGGGTGGCGTCCGTGCCGGCCGCGACCGGCAGGCCGAGCGCCAGCATCTCGGTCACCGGAGGGGTCCGGGCGGCGGCCTCGGCACCGTAGCGGTCGACGAACGCCGACCCCTGGAAGGACATCCGGTTCTGCACGCTGATCGCACCGCCGAGGGCGGCGATCCGCTCCAGACTGTGCGGGGAAACGGTCTCGGCGTGGTCGAACAGCCAGCGGTTGCCGGCCGGGAAGAGCCCGTCCGCGGCGAGCTTCTCGAAGACCGCGAGGTCGCGCCGGATCGTCTCGTCGTACGTCGCGTGCAGCCGGAAGCCCCAGCCGTGCTCCATCAGCAGCCGCACGGCCTGCTCGAACCGGCCCTCGTAGCCGGCCTCCAGCTCGGGACGGGGCTCGCTGAAGTTCTCGAAGTCGGCGGCGGCCCAGGTGAGGTTCTCCCCCGCGCCGTTCAGCCGCAGCCACTCGTCGCCCTCGTCCGGGCGGACCGTCTCGACCCAGCGACGCAGGTCGTCGAGCTCCTGTCCGGCCGTCTGCGGGAACAGGTGATAGGCGATGCGCAGCGTGAGTCGTCCTTCGCGGGCGAGCTCGACGACGGTGGCGTAGTTGTCGGGGAAGTTCTGGAAGCCGCCGGCGGCGTCCACCGCCGAGGTGAGGCCGAAGCGGTTCAGCTCGCGCAGGAAGTGCACGGTGGAGGTCTTGCGGTCCGCCTCGTCCAGCGCGGGCGCCTTCGCCAGGGTCGAGTACAGCACGAGCGCGCCGGGCGCGGCCAGCAGGACACCGTTGGGTTCGCCGTCCCGGCCCCGGACGATCTGGCCGCCACGCGGATCAGGGGTGTCGCGGGTGAATCCGGCCGCGCGCACGGCGGCCCGGTTCAGGACCGCCGACTGGTAGAGGTGCAGGACGAAGACCGGGGTGTCCGGCGCGACGGCGTTGAGCTCCGCCGGGGTGGGCAGCCGGCGTTCGGCGAACTGCTCGGCCGTCCACCCGCCGACCACCCGGATCCACTGGCCCTTCGGGGTACGGGCGGCCTGCTCGCGGAGCATCGCGAGGCCCTGGCGCAGCGAGCGCACACCGTCCCAGCGCAGTTCCAGCACGTAGTTCAACCCGCCGCGGATGACGTGCAGATGGGAGTCGTTGAGGCCGGGCACGACCCGCCGGCCCAGAGCGTCGACCACCCGGGTGTCCGGTCCGATGTGGGCCGCGACGGCGTGCTCGTCCCCGAGGGCGAGGACGCGGCCGTCGCGGACGGCGAGCGCGGAGGCCTCGGGCCGGGCCCGGTCGCCGGTGTGGATCTTGGCGTTGCGCAGGACGAGGTCGGCGGGGTGCTGGGGCGGACCGGCAGCGGGCACAGTGCCGCCGACGGGCATGGAGTCAGCCATGATCGTCGCTTTCAGGAGGAGTTCAGAGGGTTCGGCGGACGCCGGCCTGGCGTTCGAGGTCGCGCAGCTGGACCGTCAGGCCGCCCTCCACCGCGTGGTGGGCGGGACCGCTGCGGCCGATCGGCAGGACCTCCTCGCCCCTCATGTCCTCCAGCATCAGCGCGAACGCCGTGTAGAGGGCCACGGCCGCGAGCAGCAGCCCGAGCGCGCCGGAGAGGGTGCCCAGCGGGGCGAGGCCGGTCAGGTTGGAGAGCGCGGCCACCGCGAACCGGGGCACCGCGGTGCACAGCACCAGCCAGAGCGCCCGCTTGCGGCCCGCGACCGCCGCCATCATCAGGGCGAACAGCGCGAAGGTGGCGTTCAGCACGCCCAGGACGCGGGTCCCGCCGACCGGATCCACCACCAGGACGAGCGAACTCGCCAGCCAGAGACCGGAGAAGCAGGCCATCAGGGTGGCCGCCAGGACGTCCCGGGCACCGAGGGCGAACACCGCCACCACCAGTTGCAGGACGAACGCGGGCAGGATCGCCAGGCCCACCGCCCGCCGGGCGCCGTCCTCGAAGACGCCGAGCTGGAAGCAGCCGACCATCACCGAGGCGATCCCGACCGTGTAGAACCCGAGCGGCATCGGCGACGCGATCGGCCGCAGGTTGATCCGGGTCATGCCGCGCAGATCGGGCTCGAAGCGCCGGCCGTCCGGCGCTCCGGCCGGGGAACTCTCACTGGTCGTCATGGTCCCTGTTCCGATGGGGTGGAGGAGAGGTGCGGTCCGGGTCGTGCCGGTCCCGGCCGCCGGGGCGCGGCGGGACCGGCGCCGGGGTCTGCCGCGGTCTGCCGCGGTCTGCCGGAGTGGCTGCGGACAGGGCCGACGGTAGCCAGCCGGCCGGGTCCCGAGTGCTCCCTGGCTGCACCGGGCTTGCCCACGGGTGCACCGGTGCACCGGTGCGGCGGAGCACGGCGGTACGGCGTGGTCACCTGGCTCCCCCGGGCCGGCCTCGGCCCAGGGGGAGGCCGTGGAATCCCCCGATCAGCGGGGCACCTTGGCGTGGAGCTCCATGTAGCCGACGTAGGCGAGGAAGGCCGCCAGCGTCTGGAACGTCCGGCCGCTGATGCTGAACGTCGGCGTCTGGCCGCTCAGCCGCCGGTACACGAACGTCGAGGCGTCGTCCCAGTGCTGCTGGAGGTCGACGTTCTCCGGGCCCATGGCGTTCGAGGTGTAGTTGCGGATGTTGCCCCGGACGTTGTCGAAGATGCGACCGAAACGGGCCGCCTCGGAGGTCGCCTGGATGATCGTCACCATCTCGCGGGCGAAGCCGTTCGAGTCGCGCTGGAGGCGGGTGGCCGCGGTCGCGATGCTGGTGAGGGCGTTGGTGAGGTTGGCGTAGCCGATGGCCCGCCCGGCCCGCTCGCCCGTGCCGCCGCCGGGCAGCCGCGAGTAGTTGCCGTCCCAGGGCAGGCGCTGGAAGTTGACGCTGTGGGTGACCTGCTGGAACTCGGTGGGCCAGACGTCCGGGAAACCGTAGTGGGTGCCCGGGTGGTTGTCGTACGCCGGCTGGTAGAAGCCGGCGAAGTAGAGGTTGTCCGCCCACCAGTAGAGCGATCCGCGGTACTGCCCGTGCGTGAGGATGCGGGCTTCGACCAGGCGGGTCGGCAGCAGCGTCGTCTCGTCGAGCTGGGAGGCGACCTCGGGGTGGTTGGGGATGTCGTGGCCGCTGATCCGGTGGAGCTGGTCGATGGCGTACCAGTAGTTCGAGTGCGCGGCCTCGCCGCCCCATTCGAGGTCGCCGATGTCCCAGTCGAACTTGGTGATCGAACCGCTGGGATCGGCGTGCGCGGCCGGCGCCGACGCCGCCTGCGACAGGCCGAGCGCCAGACCGAGCGCGAGGAGGAGGGCGACGAGCCGCCGGCCCACTGCGGTGTGGATGTGCACGAGTTGACTCCTGTGAGAGCTGATCGGGAACACGACCAACCCTTCCAGCGGAGAGGACGCCGACTTCGCCCCCAGCGCACATCCCCCGTCCCCACGGCGCACAACGGCCGGACGCACGGGCGCAGAACGCCCCGTGCCCCGACCGGAAGATCCGGTCGGGGCACGGGATGGCAACGTGTCAGGGGTTCGTGCCGTGTTGTGTCACTGAAGGCTGAGCCGGTGGGGGTGGCCGGGATTCCGGGGGCACACGAAGACGTACAGGATCCCGTCACGGCTCACGAGGACGGACGTCGCCCCGATCGCTCCCTCCAGCGTCGCCCGGTCCTCCACCGGGACCCAGCTGCTGCTGAAGCTGTCGCACTCGTAGCTGGCGATGGTGAGGAGAGGTTCCATGGGCTGTCCGCATTCGCAGTCCATGGGTGCCGGATCCGTCACGTGCCAGGAGGCGAATCCGCCGACCTTCCAGCCCGGGGCGATCGAGAGGTCGCTCCGGTAACCGACGTCGTCCGGCTCGCGCTCGTCCTCGGGTACCTCCCACTTCTCTATGCGCCGGCGCAGACGGTCGGGAAGCAGATCGATGTACTGGTGCTCCACCACCTGCTCCGGGTGCAGGACACAGGGGTCGAGCACGTACCCCGGAGCACCGACCACCACCGGCTCCGGCTGCTCGGCCAGTACCTCACGGACGTCGGCGGAACGGCGCCAGCGCAGGTCCAGCGCCAACTGGTGGCCGGTCCCGTGGGCGTTGAAGGGGCACCAGAACACCTGGAGCACGTCGCAGTCGACCGGCCCGCCGAACAGGTCGGGCACGTCCTTCCGGTAGAGCTGGGCGACTGCCAGAAGGGGGATCGGGTCGGTGTTCGCCAGCCACGGGGCGTGGCGCCCGCGCTTCAGCGAGGCCAGGACCTCCCGTTCGGCGTCCGTCAGTCCGGGCCCGACTCCCGGCTCCGGGGTGCGCCGCCAGGCCTCCGCCCGGATCCGACGCTTGAGCCGGACGTTCTCCACCCGCTCGCCCGAGCTCCGCTTGTGCGGGTGCGTACACACCGGCCACGGCTCGTCGGCCGGCCAGAGCATCGGCCCGCCCACGGAACTGTCCCGCACGCCGGGGACCCCGGGCCTGGGGTGCAGGCGAGTGGCGGTCCGCCGGTACCGGGCCAGTTCCGGGAAGAGGCCCTCCACGTCCACCGGCCGCTCGGGTGTCGTACGGGCCACGCCTGTCCTCTCGTCCTGCCGTCACACGCCTCATGAGTGCGTCCCGGCATTCTGACATCGTTCCAGCAGGTCAGCGGCCGTCGATGCCCCAGGCGGCCGCTGGGGCGTCGACATCGGCGCGGGCGTCCGCGGAGCGGGTCCGGTCACCGGGCGGCGGGGGCGGGTGGCGTGTCAGGTCCTACTGCGGGGGTGACACACGGCTCGTGTCGCCGCCGAGTTCGGCGTACAGCTCGGTCCACCGGCGGTCGGTGTCGGTCGGCGGACGGCCGTCGCAGTACGTTCTGGTCCCGTTGGCCGTGTAGAAGCGCATCATCTCCAGCACCGCCCGGGGGTCGGAGTTCTCCCGTCCCGTGTACTTGGTGCCGGGGTCCTGGCTCTGGTGCTGGATGCAGGACGGGGACGGCGTGCCGGGCTGTGCGTCGAAGCTCCCGTTCGGCTCGGCTCCGCACGCCGTCAGCGGCGCAGCGGCGAGGAGGATCAGGCACAGCAGGTGCGCGCGGCGGGTGGTCACGGTGGTCGGCCTCCGGTGGGGACGGGTGTTCACAGGGTCGAGGGGAAGCTGCGGACGACCAGCCCCACCCCCACGGTCAGGATGAGCAGGGCGGTCAGCAGGGCGCTGTACGGGGCGATCCGGCGCAGCCGACCCACGAGGGGGCCGTCCGCCACGCCCGCGAGCCGGTCGCCGAGGCGGACCAGGAGCAGGCCGACGGCGGTGAGGGTGGCGGCCATGCCCAGGCCGTAGGCGAGCACCAGGGCCGCGCCGAAGAGGGTCCGGCCGAGGGCGACGGCGCCCAGCAGGACCACGAGGGCGGACGGGCTGGGGACCAGGCCGCCGGCGATGCCCAGGCCGATGAGGGTGCGGCGGCCGGGTGCCGCGGGGTCGTGGTGGTGATGGTGGCCGCCTCCGAACAAGCCGTGTCGGTGGCCGTGGCCGTGCGACTGGTCGTGGCTGTGGTCGTGATCGTGCGAGTGGTCGTGGCCGTGGCCGTGGCCGTGATCGTGCTCGTGGTCGTGGTCGTGCGGGTGACTGTGCCCGTGGTCGTGCGAATGGGCGGCGTGTGCATGGGTGTGCGCGGCGTGTGCGTGCGGGTGCGGGTGCTCATGATGCGCGTGGTGCTCGGTCGGTGCGGGTGACGCGGACACGTGCGCGAGTTCCCTTCGGGGTTCGATGTCCGCGTCCTCGTGGGAGTGCCGGTGGTGCTCGTGCACCCGGGCACTGCTGCGCGATCGCCGGAGCGCGTCGCGCAGCAGGCCGGCGCCGACGGCGGCGACCAGGGCGCCGCTGAGTACGCCCAGCCAGCCGAGCAGCACATCGCCGGCCAGCGAGGAGAACGCGGTCAGGCACAGGCCGATGACGAGGACGCCGGCGGTGTGGGTGGCCGTGACTGTCGCGCCGACGGTGACGGCGTCGCGGGTGCTGCCCCGGCGGCCCGCGAGGTAGGCGGCCATCACGGTCTTGCCGTGTCCGGGCAGCAGCGCGTGCCCCGCGCCCAGGACGATCGACAGCAGGACGGCGAGCAGACCGAGGGGGACGGTGAGGCGTTGGGCGGCGCCGAGTTCGGTGAGGCGGGCGTCGAGACTGCTGAGCCAGGCCGTGGGCCCGGTGCCCTCCGCCGTCACGGCTGCCCCCTGGGCGGGTGACGAACTGCCGCCGGGGAGCGCACGGAACTGGGCGTGGGTGACGCCGCTGGGGCTGTCGAGCAGGTCGCGGGGGTAGTCCCGCAGTTCCTTGGAGACCGAACTGCTCGGGACGTCGGCGTCCTGGACCGTCGCCCCGTCGCCCCGGACGGTGATCTCGTTCCATCCGACCCGGCCCGGGTCGCTGCCGCCGGCGACGCGCACGGTGGTTCCGTCGGCCGGGAGGCGCAGTTCGGCGCGCAGCAGGCACTCCAGGCGGCTGGTGCGCAGCCCTGCGGAGCCCTCCTCGTACTGGAACCGCGCGGAGTCCGTTCGCCAGGTGAGCGCCGCGGTCGCCCGGTCGGTCGTCACCCGGAGGTCCCGTGCGCTCCGGTCGCACTGCTCGGACGCCCAGGCGGTGCGCTCGGCGTCGTCGACGGTGCCGTCGCCGTTGCGGTCGACCTTCGGTTGCTCCTGGAGGGTGGGAATCTCGGCGGCGTCGGTGACGGCGAGGACCTCGATGTCGTCGGCATGGACGGTGAGGCCGAGGTAGTGGTTGAGGGAGAAGTTCCCCAGTGGGTGGGCGCCGGCGGCGGGCGCCGCAAGGGTGAGCAGGCAGAGGGCGCCTGACACCGCCGCACCTGTCCGGGCGAGAAATCGTGGGACCGCCACGCTGGGCCTCCGGGGAAGGGGCCGGCTGCCGTGGCGAAGCCCGGCCCGGCAGGAAGAGAGGAAGAGGGAAGGGGCCGAGGGGGCCCACATCACCTTCGGGGCTGCCGGGCAGCTCGGAGTGGTCACCGTTCCGGGCCGTCCACGGGGACCACTCGCACGGAGCACCGCTCCCGGACACGGGTTCCCATCGCTCGAACATTCGATCCTCACCGCACAATTGCGGTGCAACCTGCGCCACGACTCCCTCTTGCATATGGCTTGCAACTACTGCCTGTTCGCACCAAAAGCGGCAGGTCAGGGGCGTCTGCACCTGCGCGAGTGACATCGCTGACCCATCGGGGTGAGGCGACCGAACCACGCCTGCACCGCTGACGAAGCCCTGACGGGATCCGGTCCACAGTGCCGAGTGCGGCTGTCCAGCCGAATCCCGCCGCTCCGCCGCCGCGTTCGGCCCGGAGCGGCCACCGCCCCCTCACGGAAGCGAGCACCCCACCCGCATGAACGTCACGCTCCGCCCTGCCCGTAGAAGCTCCGTCGCCCGCACCGCGGCGATCCTCACCGCCATGGGCCTCGCGCTCGCCGGCACCGCGGTCCTCGGGTCCGGCGCCGGTGTCAGCACCGCCTCCAGCCACCGCGAGGCGCCGCTGATCGCCGCCGACCCGCAGGTCGACAACACCGACGTCTACGCCTTCACCAGCCCCGACAAGCCGGACACCGTCACCCTGGTCGCCAACTGGCTGCCGTTCCAGGAGCCCAACGGCGGCCCCAACTTCTACCCCTGGGCCGACGGCGCGCACTACGACATCAACATCGACTCCCAGGGCACCGGCAAGCCCGACCTCACCTACCGCTGGACCTTCCACACCGAGGACCGGCGCGGCACCAACACCTTCCTCTACAACAACGGCGTGGTGAACAACCTCACCGACCCCACCCTGCTGTTCCGCCAGTACTACACGCTCCAGGAGCTGCGCCCCGGCTGCGACCCGGTCACCCTGGTCGAGCACGGCACCGCGGCGCCGTCCGACACCGGCCGCGCGTCGATGCCGAAGTACGGGCAGCTGCGGCAGCAGGCGACCGTCCAACTGCCGGGCGGCGGGCAGACGGTGGCCACCCAGGCGGCCGATCCGTTCTTCCTGGACCTGCGGGTCTTCGACCTCCTCTACGGCGCCAACCTCTCCGAGGTCGGCCAGAACACCCTCGCCGGGTACAACGTCAACTCCCTGTCCATCCAGGTGCCCAAGAGCCGCCTCGCCTTCAAGGGCGACTCCGGCCGCAACCCCGTCATCGGGGTGTGGTCCAGCACCGAGAAGCAGACCCTCAAGCTCAGCCCCGGGAAGGCCGAACCGACCGGCAAGTTCGTCCAGGTCTCCCGCCTCGGCAACCCGCTCGTCAACGAGGTCGTCCTGCCCGCCGGACTGAAGGACGCCTTCAACTCCCTGCCGCCGTCCGAGGACCACAACCAGCCCGCCGTGGTCGCCAAGGTCCTCAACCCCGAGGTGCCGCAGCTGATCCAGGCCATCTACGGCCTCCCGGCCCCGGCCACCCCGCGCACCGACCTCCAGGAGATCTTCCTGACCGGGATCGCCAAGGCCGCCAACGGCCCCCTCGCCGTCGACCTCAACTCCCAGCTGATGAACCAGGACATCGACCCGAAGAACTTCGTGCCCGCCGAAGAGCTGCGGCTGAACATGTCCACCCCGGTCACCGCCAAGCCCGACCGGCTCGGCGTCCTCAACGGCGACTTCCAGGGCTTCCCCAACGGCCGCCGCCTCACCGACGACGTCGTCGACATCGCCCTCCAGGTCATGGAGGGCGCCACCCCGGGCCACCTGATCGGCGCCCTCGCCGCCGGCGACAAGGTCAACACCGCCGACAAGCCCTTCGGCACCGCCTTCCCCTACATCGCGCTGCCGTACGACAAGGCCGTCAACCAGGCCCACTGACCCACCCCGCCGTGCGGGTGGCCGGCGCCACCGTCGGCCACCCGCACGGCCCCCACCCGCCGCACCGCCGAAGAACCCGCCGAAGAACCCGCCGAAGGGCCCCCATGCGCCGCCTGCCCCTGCTGCTCACCACCATCGCCCTGTGCGGCGGCCTGGCCGCGTTCGGGGCACTCGACCGCACCGGGCCCGGCGCCACCCGCCCGGCCGCGGACACCGCCGGGCCTCCGGACAGCCGTTCCGCCCACGACAGTTCACTGAGCCACGCGATCACCGCCGACCAGCAGCGCCTGCGGCAACTGCCCACCGACGCGGCCCTGTGGGCACGCCTGGGTGCCGAGTACGTCGAACAGGCCCGCCTCACCGCCGACCCGGCCTACTACCCCAAGGCCGACGAGGCGCTGCACCGCTCCCTCGCCCTGGCCCCGCAGGCGAACGCCGACGCCCTCACCGGCCTCGGCGCCCTCGCCAACGCCCGCCACCTCTTCGACCGGGCCCGCGAGTTCGCCGAGCAGGCCGTCACCGCCTCCCCCGCGCACTGGCCCGCCTACGCCGTCCTCGCCGACGCCCGCACCCAGCTCGGCGACGACACGGGCGCCACCGAGGCCGTCCAGCAACTCCTGGACCGCCGCCCGGGCACCGCCTCCTTCACCCGCGCCGCCTACGACCTCGAACAGCACGGCCGCACCGACGACGCCCGGGCCGCGCTCCGGCAGGCCCTCGACGGCGCCTACGACCCGGCCGGCAAGGCCTTCTGCCACTACCAGATCGCCGAACTCGACAGGAACTCCGGCCGCGCCGACGACGCCCTCACCGGCTACCGGCAGGCCCTGCGCACCGACCCCGACCACACCCCCGCCCTCGCCGGCCAGGCCCGCGCCGAAGCCGCCCTCGGCCGCACCGACGACGCCCTGCGCGACTACGCAGCGGCCGTCGCCCGCGTCCCGCTCTCCCAGTACCTCCTCGAACTCGGCGAGCTCCAGGAATCCCTCGGTCACCCCGAACAGGCCCAGGAGCAGTACCGGCTGCTGGCCGCCGAACAGCGGCTCGCCGCCGCCAACGGCGTCGTCGACGACCTCACCCTCGGCCAGTTCCAGGCCGACCACGGCGACCCGGCCGAAGCCGTCCGCCTGCTTCGGGCCGAATGGGACCGCCGGCAGAACGTCCTCGTCGCCGACGCCCTCGCCTGGGCCCTGCACCGAACCGGCGCCGACGCCGAGGCCCTCGACCTCGCCCGGCGGGCCCAGGCCCACGGCTGGCACAACGCCCTCTTCCTCTACCACCTCGGCACTATCGAACTCGCCCTCGGCCGCACCGACGACGCCCGCACCCACCTCAGCGAAGCCCTCACCACCGACCCCGCCTTCAATCCCCTCCAGGCACCGCTCGCCCGAACGGCACTCGCCGGCCTCCGCTGAGCGGGGCCGAGCCTCGCTGCTCGGACCCGGATGTCCGCAGCAAAGCCCTGCTGAGGCTGTCGCACCGGCGGTGACCCGGCCGACAGCAGGGGTGGAACCTCGTCCGTGCCCCGGCCTCGTGGAGCCGGGGCACGGGGACCGGGCGGTCACCCATGCCGGTGCGGGCCTCACGCACCGCGCGGCTCCCCTCGCGTCACGGCTCCAGGGGCGGCGGCACGCCGTGCCCGCTCCGGCCGTCGCCGGGCCACCGGGCCAGGAAGTCCTCGATCCGGGGAGCCAGGGGCCACGGCACGTCGGTCCACTCCAGTACGATCGACCGCACCTCTTGCCCGAGCCCGGGGATCCTGGGCCAGACCTCCGCACTCCTGCTGAGCACGGCGGCCAAGAGGTCCCCCTCGTACAGGTCACCCTCCGCAAGCGGGTTGCCCCGCAGGATGTCGACCGCCAGGGGCAGGAGGTGGACGAGGCCCTCGCCCTGGCCGATCAGCAGCCGCAGGTCCTCGGCAGTCAGGTCACCGACCGGCTTGCGCCGAAGCGCCGGCTCGGTCGCCACCAGCCGGGTCTCGTCACCCGACGGACGCGCCCGTTGGCCGAAACCTCCCCGCACTGTCGACCAGCCGAACGGGTGATTTCGGCGATGGCTCCGCGCTCCGCGGCCGCTCACCCTCGAGGCGTCCACGGTCGCCTCGGCCCCGGCCGGAGCGGCGGTACTCGAACGGGTTGTCGCCGCCCGGGTACTGGGCTCCGCCCCTGCCGGACGCTCTCCCCGGTCGCGTGGAGGAGGCCCCGGAGCCCGCGCCGGGGTGATCGAAAAGTCCCTGTTCGACCCGGGCTCGCCCGGCGGAAAACCGCTTGAACGTCAGAATCGAACAGCACCATCATCAGCCGCCAGCGACAACTCGAGGACATCCAACTTCACTACGTCAAAGCACACTTGCCGCGCACCACGCCGATGCCCGGCACGGTGCGCTCGAACACCACCCGTTGACGAAGGTCTTCGCCCGAACCCCACCGAGCCTCCTGACCGACCGACCCACCACGGCCACGGCCACGGCCGCCCGACACCGAGGAGCCCCTTCATTGATCGACTTCGAGGTACTCACCGAACTCGCCGCCGGCGAAGGCGTCGAACGCATCGACGTCGGCATCGTGGTCCGCGACGCATCGGACCGGATCCTGATGATCCGCCGGGCCCCGCACACCGTCCGACCGACCCTCTGGGAGTACCCGGGCGGCGGCCGGGAGGAGGGCGAGACGGTGCCTGCCGGCGCGGCCCGTGAGCTGGCCGAGGGGACCGGGCTCACCGGTTTGCCCCTGCAGTACGCCCGGCACCTGGACTTCACCGACCAGCACGGCTGTCGCGTCCGCCAGTTCGTCTTCACCGGCGTCGTGCCGGACGGCACCCCCATCACGCTCTCCCACGACCACGACGACCACCGGTGGGCGGCTGCCGACGCCCTGCCACCGACCGGCGACGGCCGACGAACGGTGATCGAGTGGCTCGGCCGGCAGCTGGGCGTCCCCGGCTGGCGGCCGATCGGCGCCCACCTCACCACCGTCGCCCGGCCCACCACCTACGGCAGCCTCCTGATCACCGATCCTCGGGGCCGCGTCCTCGCATTGCGCTCGACCACCGACCCGGCCGTGTGGGACCTCCCCGGCGGCGACGTCGAGAACGGCCGGACACCGTTCGCCACCGCGCTGATCGAGGCGGAGGAGCAGACCGGGCTCGATCTCGCCGCCGAGAATCCCGAGGTGATCGCCCGCCGGCGCCTGGTCGCCGTCATCCACGAGCAGGCCGGTACGCGGTACCCCGTGCCGGTCTGCGGATACGTCTTCGACGGCGGCGTCCTCACCCCCGACCAGCAGGCGCGGATCCGCCTCGACCCCGCCGAGCACACCGAGTTCCGGTTCGAGACGGCCCACGACTGGCGGTCGCACTTGGAGCCGGACCACTACCACCGGCTCCGGCAGGTGCTGCGCGCCCACCGCTCCGGCGTGCCGCTCCACCTCGAGCGACCAGCCCCCGAGGGCGACGACTTTGAGGGCGTCCTGGTCTTCGTCACCGACTCCGAGGGTCGACTGTTGATGCACCTGCGCGAGGACCGACCGGGCATGCCCTGGCCCGGCTACTGGACGCCGATCGGCGGCTGGCGCGAGGGCGACGAGAGCGCCCGGGAGAGCGCGGTGCGCGAGGTCCGCGAGGAGGCCGGCATCGAGATCACCGACCTGCGGCTCCTCCCCGACCCCCACCACGGCCTCGGCCTCCCGCTCACCCGCGTCCTGCACGCTGTCCGTACCGACCCCGGGACGGAACCGCGCCTCGGCGACGAGGGCCTGGCCGTGCGCATGGTCCCCCTCGACAAGGTGCCGCAGCTCAAAGTCCCGCCCTACCTGTGGCACTACCTGCCGCTCCTCGTCACCACTGCCGGCCCGACCTCCGGGAGGACCGTATGAACCCCGAGGACACCCGCCCCGCCACGCCCCCGGCTTCCGCATCGGATCCGCTCACACTGGTCGTCGGCGTCCACCTCGTGCTGACCGAGGCCGACCGCGTGCTGCTCGGCCGGCGCAGCAACACCCGGTACGCCGCCGGGATGTGGCACCTGCCGGCCGGGCACATGGAACGCGGCGAACCGGTGACCCGCTCCATGACCCGCGAGGCCGAGGAGGAACTCGGCATCACCGTCGCCGAGGAGGACCTCCTGCTCGTCCACACCCTGCACCTCCTCGATGCCGACGACGGCCGCAGCCGCCTCCAGCTGTTCTTCCGCCCCACCCGGTACGAAGGCCGGCTCCGGAACGCCGAGCCGCACAAGTGCAGCGAGCTCCGCTGGTGGCGGCTGGACGGACTGCCGGAGGACACTGTGCCCTACACCGCCCACGCGCTCGCCGGGATCGTCCGCGGCAGCACCCTGTCCACCGTCGGGTGGGCCGGATGAGCGCCCCCGAGGTCCCCGTCGACGTCGACTCACGTGAACACCCCTTTCCCCACTACCGGTTGGAGTCCCCCATGCAGTCCCTGCGGCAGGCCGTGTGCGTCATCGTCCACGACGAGGAGGCGGACAAGGTCGCCTGCATCCACTACGCCAACGACACCTGGTCCACGGTGCCCGCTTGGACGATCCCGGGCGGCAAGGTCGAGGAGGGCGAGCGGCTGGACGAAGCCGCCGCCCGCGAACTGCACGAGGAGACGGGCCTGGTCGTCGGCCGCGAGGAGCTGCGGCTGGTCCACACCGTCCAGGTCAGGGCCGGGTGGGACGGCAAGGGTCCCTTCCTGCTCTCCGTGTTCGCCACGACGTCCTGGAGCGGCGAACTGACGAACACCGAGCCCGACAAGCACCTCGCCGTCCTCTGGGTGGACGCCAAAACGCTGCCCACCCCGATGTTCCCCACCTCGCACGCCGCCCTCACCACCTACCTCGCCGGTGGCGGACGGGGGTTCTCCACCTACGGCTGGGACAGCCCGGCAGACCCGCGCGCCCTGGTCGGGGCCTGAGTTGCCCGGCCGCCACCTCCCGCCGACCACCCGCCTCGCACCGGAGAGGACCCGCCGATGAACCCCAGCACCGCCACCCGGCCCGCCGTCCCCGAGGACGCCGACGAACTGCTGCGCCTGCGCGTCGCCGTCCTGGACGGCGGCCCGCTCACCGACGAATGGCGCACCACCTTCCGCGACGACATGCGGGAGCGCCTGGGCACCGACCCGAACCTGCTCTGCTACGTCGTGCCCACCCCCGACGGCCTCGCCGCGTGCGCCATCGGCATCGTCTACCACGGCTACCTCGGCCCCGTGTTCCCCACCGGCCTGTGGGGCCGCATCCACACCGTGGCCACCGACCCCGCCCACCAGCGGCGCGAACACGGCCGTGCTGTCACCACCGCCCTCGTCGAAGCCCTCAAGGACCGCGGCTGCGGATCCGTCGAACTACGGGCCACCGCCGCCGGAGCACGCCTGTACCGCACCCTCGGCTTCGAGCCCCTCGACGGCTTCATGACGCTGCGCCCCGGCCCCGGCGGGTGGACGCGGTGACCGCCTTCGGCCTCGATGCGGAGGAAAGCCCGCCCACGCCACGCCCTCCGCCGACCGTCCGCCGAACCGCGGTGTCGGAGCCCGGTGGCATGCTCACCAGCCATGGACACCCAACGGTTCTGGAAGCTGATCGAGGAAGCCCGCTCACAGGTGCCCTCGCCGGACGACGGCGACGCCGTCGTCGAGCGGGCGACCGCACTGCTCGCACTGCGCCCGCCCCAGGAGATCGTCGCCGCTCAACAGATCCTCCAGGACCTGATGGCCGCCTCGTACCGAGCGCCCCTGTGGGGAGCCGCCTACGTGATCAACGACGGCTGCTCCGACGACGGCTTCGACTACTTCCGCGGCTGGCTGATCACCCAGGGCCGTGGGACGTTCGAGCGCGTCATCGCCGATCCCGACGCACTCGCCGAACTCCCCGCAGTCCGCACCTCCGCCGCGGAGGGACTCGACATCGAGTGCGAGACTGCCCTGAACGTGGCCTGGTACGCCCACCGGACAGCAACCGGAGCGGACCTCCCCGACGACTCGTTCACCTCCCACTGTCCGGAGCTGGACCCGGACTGGGACTTCGACTTCGGGGACGGCGAGGAGCTGAGCCGTCGGCTGCCCCGCTTGGCGGAGCTCTACGCGGAGCCGGACGAGGTCGAAGCGTCGGCCCGCCCCTGAACACCTTCGACGAACACCGTCGAGCGCGTCTCCCGAAGCGGCGGGACGAGAGCTTCGGAACGCCCGCACCACCCGGCCGGCTCCGTGGTGGTCTCCGTGGTCGGTACGGATGTGGGCCCGGCGCCGGTGCGCGAAGCTGTGGTCGTGGCCGACACCGGCCGCACCGATCATCAAGGAGTGTCCCGTGAAGTTCCACACCCTCGTCGAACCGCCCGAGCCCATGCGGGGACTGGAAGTCCCGCCCGAGGTGGTGGCAGCGCTCGGCGGCGGCGCGCGGCCGCCGGTGACGATCACCATCAACGGGCATTCCTGGCGGAGCCGGGTCGCCATCCTGCGCGGCCGCCATCTGCTCGGCCTCAGCAACGCCAACCGGCAGGCCGCCGAGGTCGAGATCGGCGAGGAGGTCGAGGTCGAGCTTGAGCTCGACACCGAGCCGCGCGTCGTCGTCGAGCCTGCGGACTTCGCCCAGGCCCTGGACGACGACCCGGCCGCGCGCGCCGCCTACGACCACCTCTCGTTCAACCGGAAGCGCGAGCACGTCCGCGCCGTCGAGAGCGCGAAGAAGCCGGAGACACGCCAACGGCGCATCGAGAAGGCCATCGCCTCCCTGCGCGGCTGATCCGAGACGGGACGTGTGCCGCTGTCAGTCCTGCTCCAGCCCCGGGTAGTAGCCGCGTTGGTACGTCGAGAGATGGAAGATCGCCAACTGGCCCGCACCCCGGCAGATGGGGCAGAACTTCCTCGCTGCGCATTCGCCGCACCGGCTCCTGCTCTCGGACGGACCGGGCGTCCGCAGTACCCACCCGCGGCCACCGCACCCCGGACAGCGCCCCGCGCCGTCGCACTCGTAGCACAGGACATAACCGGGCGTGAGGGTCTCCGGCGTTCGCTCCGGCTCCGGCTCTTGCAGCGGCTCCGGCGCAGTCGCCGACTGCCCGACCGGCTGCGGCGGGCGCAGCACCAGGGCCGGTGTCTGCCCCCGGAACACCACAGCGGGCGTGTCGTCGCTCGTCAGGACCCGGACGGTGCTGCCGTCGCGGTGGGCGAGCACCACCGTCCACAGCCTCCCGTCGTCGTCCTCCTGCGACACCGTGACCTCCCAACCCGCCGCGCGAAGAAGAGAGACCGCGCGGGAGGCCGTTCCGGCAGCGGTGGCGCTCGCCGGCCGGTTGCCCTGGTACATCGCCGAACAGTGGTAGCGGGACGGATCACTCCCGTCGGCGACCTTCGGCTCGCCGAAGGCCAGTCGGCGACGGTGGACACGAACGGTCAGATCGGTGATCAGCACGACCATCTGCTCGCGCAGCGACCGGCCCAGCCGGTCCAGTTCCTCACGCGCCGCACTCGACGTCCCGTCCATGTCGACCCCCTGTCCCGGAACGTAACACAGCGCCGGCCCTCGCAGCCGGGATCGGCTCCGACGGCCACCTGCCGACGGAGCCACCTCCACGATTCCCTCCCTCCCGGAGTAGTCGCGCTCGAAACCACACCGATGAAATGGGCGTCCGCTGACACGAGTTACTGGAGGGCATCCACGAGCCACAGGATCGGCTGTGGAACGATCTCCGCATGACGTTCGATCCTCAGCCGCCGACCGGTACCCACATACGTCTTCTGGCCGGGCACATCGGCTCCGGGCAGCCGGTGTTCGAGGTGCTGCCGGCCCGCCCTGTGCGGTCGGGCCTTGTCGAGTTGACCGGAAGTCCCGGTCTGGTCCTCGGATGCGCGGCCGGTGATGTGCTGCGGGTCGCCGACGACGGCCGGTTCGAGGTTGTCGGACAGGGCGAGAACTGCTGCATCCAGGTGGCGGGACTCGGGCGCTTGAACTCCGAGTCGTTCGCGGCGCTCAGAGACGCGGTCGTGGACCTCCCCGGCCTGGCCGAGGCGCCGCCGGATCTCCGCTTCGCCGTCGTCACTGTCGGCCGCGCGGTGGGCGTGCCCACGATCGAGCGGGTCATGGACATCTGGGCCGCAGGCATCAACGGGGCCGAGTGGTGGTTCGGCAACGCAGATCAGGCGGTCTCCTCCGCCTGAGCGGGTGCGCTCGGACGGACGGTCCAGCGGCGGCGAACGCCGGTCGGCGCCCGCCACCAGCACCGGCCGCGTAGCCCCGTTGCGGTCGTTCACGCGTTCACGGTCGGCGCGCGTCGTAGTACCTGCGCAGCTGCGGGGTACGGATGGCCGGCAGTCTGACCAGGGTGTCGTTGTAGGCGCGGTAGTGGGATGTCAGCGGGCTCCGGGGGCGCGGTGGCAGGGGGTAGTCGTCCCGCAGAACGCCCGGGGGAAGGACCCCGGTGGCGGGCATCGGTGAGGTCTCGCCCGGGTACGCGAGGTACGACCAGACTCCGCTGTCGAGCGGCACCACGACCGCTGCCTCGTCGTCGGGCGGGCGCCAGGGCTCGCCCGTGAGCGGGTGGCGCGGGACGAGAAGCACATCCGGGCGAGGCCGGATCTCACGGATTCCCGGACCCGCCAGCCCCACGGTGCGGGCATCGGGCCCGGCCCCGGCGCGGCGGTGGCCGCCGACGGCATGACCGAGCAGTTCCGCGACGGGGCCGGCCGGGAGAATCACCGGGCGGCCCTCGGCGGCGACCACGAGGTGGGCCAGCGCGACCCCGACCGCGGCCTCCCAGCGGCGGCTCCACGACCCGTCGGGTTCGACCGGTGGGACACGGTGCTCGGGGTGCTGCACGTCGTCCCAATCGGGTTTCGGACCGGCCGGGAGTCCCGAGGGACTGCGGACGACCGCTGCGGGCTCCAGCCACACCGTCTGCCACATTCCGCAGTCGTCCATCCGGGTTGCCACGGCCCGCCCGCACCCCTCGCACGCCAGATTGGGGCCGGCCCGGCCGTCCACGCCCCGGCAGTAACCCTCGCACTTGTCGAGTATCAGGGTCATCGACCGGGCGTCGCCTGGAGCGATGACGATCCTGTTCCGCGCGCCGAAGGACACGGAGTACACCGGCGCGTACACACCCTGCCGGGCGGCCTCTTCCGGTCCGACGTCCTCCCACAACCGCCAGGGTGGTCCGCCGGGCAGCGGGTCGACGGCGTACGTCGCGGGCGCCATCAGCGGAGGATGGAGTTCCTCCCAGGCCCCGTGGTGGGCGTGGACGGGGAGCGCGACCCGGGACACCGGCGCCGTCAACTCGATCCGGCACCCGGCACACACGAACACATCCAAACAGGCCCCTCCTCAGTGCGGTTCCGGGGATTGTGCCTCGCCCGCGGTGGAAGATCCACTGAATTCCGGAGCGGCTCCAGGGCTTCCGAGGGGGTGTTCCCGCATGCCGGACCACGCCCGCGAGGCCGACCGCCGAACGCGCCGCCGGGCACACCGCCGGGCACGACCGTCCTGCCGGTCGTGCCCGCGTTCCGAGGCCGTTCGGGTTCCGGCGGTCGGTTGCCGGTCGCGTCGTGGGCCGGGCGTGGGGCGTCGGCGTGGCTTCGGGGGCAGGCTGCTTCCGTCGCCGGGTCAGCACGGGCCCGGCACGATCGGAAGGACGAGTATGACGAGCATGCGGGGGCGCGTCGCCGCCCTTTTGGGCGCCGTGGCGGTGGTCGCCGGGAGCGCCCTGACCGGCCCTTCGACCGGGTCCGCCGCTGCGGCCGGTGCGGCCGGAGTCGGGGACGGGATCACCGGGCAGGCGCCCTGCCCGCAGGCTCCCGCGTTCATCTGCGGGACCCTCACCGTACCGTTCGACCACAGCGGCGCCACGCCCGGCACCCTCGGCCTCCGGGTGGCCGTCACCGGCAACACCAGGGCGCCCAGGGGCGATCTGGTGTTCCTCACCGGCGGGCCCGGCCAGCCCGGCGTCCCGATGATCGAGCGGATGGCGGGCAAACTGGAGCCCGTCCTCAAGGACTACCGCCTGGTGATGTTCGACCAGCGCGGTACCGGCCAAGGCGCGCTCCAGTGCCCCGGCCTCCAGGAGGACATGGGGTCCTCCGACCTCGCCGCGCCCCGTCGGCAGTCGATCGCCGACTGCGCTGCCGCCCTCGGCCCGGACGCCCGCCACTACAGCACGGCGGACACCGTCGCCGACATCGACCTGCTGCGCCGCGCCCTCGGCGCCCGGCGCCTGACCTTGGACGGGGTCTCGTACGGCAGCTTCGTCGCCGAGCGGTACGCGCTCGCGCACCCGACGCGGGTGGCGCGGCTGGTGCTCGACTCGGTGGTGCCGCGGCAGGGCTTCGACCCCCTCGACCTGGCCGCGCTGCCCGCCACCGCCCGGGTGCTGCGCGCCGCCTGCCGGGCCACCGGCTGCACCACCGACCCCGCCGCCGACCTCGCCGCCACCGTCCGGCGCTACGGCAACGGGGCGCGGATCCTCGCAGCCCTCACCGGCTACGAGTTCGTCGACCCGGACTACGGCGGGGTCCCGGAGATCCTGCACGAGGCCGCCGCCGGGCGGCCCGAAAAGCTCCTGGAATTCTTCGAATTCGTCCACCGGCAGGTCGACGCCGCCCCGGCCGAGGAACTCAGCCAGGGGCTGCACTCCGCCGCCCTGTGCGCCGACTCGCGCTTCCCCTGGGGCACCACCGACACCCCCGTCGCGGACCGCGCGGCGGCGTTGGAGCACACCCGCAGGCGGCTCACGGCCGAACAGACCTGGCCGTACGACCCCGAGACCGCGACCGGGCTCGGCAGCATGCTGGTCTGCCTCCGCTGGCCGCGCGAGCAGGTGCCGCCGGCCCCGCCCGAGCATCAACGACTGCCGGACGTTCCGGTGTTGCTGCTCGGCGGCGACCGGGACCTCGCCACGCCGTACGAATTGATGGACGAGCAGGCCGAGTTGGCGCACAACCCGCAGATCGTGATCGTCCCCGGCGCGGCCCACTCGGTGCAGAACCGGGCCGAGAACCCGGCCGGCCGGCAGGCGGTCCACGACTTCCTGCTGCGGTAGTGGGGGGCGGCCGGCGGACGCATCACCCTCATGACCGCCGTATCCCCCGCCTACCTCTACGCCGTCCGCCGCCCCGTCGTCCGGCTACAGGAGCGCGACCCGCACCCCTGCCTCGGTAAGGACGTCGAGGGTGGCGGCGAACAGGTCGCGGGGCTGCCCTGCGGGTCCGAGGGTGTGGGACAGATGTGTGCGGGCGACGTCGGCATTCCGCCAGAGGAGGGTCGCGGGGGTGGTACAGCCGAAGCCTCCGCGCAGGCAGTCGACGAGGGCGTCCAGGCACCCGCCGAAGTAGCCGCCCGGTCCGTTCACCGCCTCGCCGAGGGCCAGGTAGAGGCCGGGGCGGTCGGTGATGTGCCGGCCGTCGAGCTCGTAGGTGCGACCGGCCGGCCAGTCGCGGTGGGTGCGCCGGCAGGCCCGGTCGCGGGCGAGGCCGAGCCAGACGTCCCGGTGGCGGGTGTCGAGGCGGGCCCATCCTCCGGGGGCGTCCGGCGGTCCGGCGAGCCATTGTTCCCAGACGGGCCGTGCGTGGGCGGGGACGGGTGTGCCGAGGTCGCCGTCGAGTTCCAGGTCGATCAGGCCCGTGCCGCGGGAGGACGGGTGCCAGGCAGCGATCCTGGCCCTCATCGGCAGGTCGGTGAGCAGTTCTCCGCGAGCGTCCCGGATCTCCAGGACGGTGTGGTCCAGGTCCCGCGCGGATCGTGTGCCCTGGGCGAGGCGCGCGCGGAGCCCCTCGCTCGGTGCAAGCCCCCTGAGCACGAGCCGGTCCACCGGGTGCGGGGCCGGCAGGATCCGGGTGAATTCGCGGCAGGCCCCCAGCCATCGGCGCCCGTCGTGGAGGCGGACGCGGCCCCGGTGACCCTCGGGCGGGCCCTCGTGGTCGTCCAGGCCAGTGACCAGCAAGCCACCCGCGCCCGGGTCGTGGTCGAGCGTCCGGGCGTCGTCCAGCAGCCAGGGACCGAGTGCCTCGTCGTCCGGCACCAGCCACACGCTGCGGCCGGCCCAGCCGCGCGGCCCACTGCCCTCCGGAGTCCAGCCGAGCAGCTCGTACGTCCCGTGCCGCGGCTCGCCGAACAGGCCGTCCGCTTCGGCGCAGGCGCCCCAGGAACGGCCACCGCCGCTCTCGACCAAGGTGAACCGCGTCCGCCCCCGACACTCCTCTTCCTTCTGCACGGTGCGCATCATGCCCCGTCAGCGGCCGCCCCGACGACGGAGTTCTCCGGGCGGCTGTCGGCAGCGCACGACGACGGCCACGCCGTCCGCAGCGCCGCGTCGTCCGGGAGCCCGGGCCAGAAGGCAACTCCGGCCTGGGGTCCGGTCCTCCGACGTGCGGCTGTCAGTCGCGTGCGGTCGCCGGGATCCGGGCGAGGACGGCCGCCGACCGTACCGGGTCTTCGCGGAGCCAGGTGGCCAGGTGTTCCCGGACGGCCTCGGTGACGCAGGCGCGGACGGGCGGGTTGCCGAGTCGGTCGCGGAGGGCGCCCTCGAACTCGGGGCGGTCGAGCTTCACGGACACGACGGCCGTCAGGCCCGCGCCGAGCCGAGTGGGGGTGAGGTCGGGGTCCGAGGGGGTGAGCAGGTGCTGCTCCCGGCCGTAGGCGGTGAGGGCGGCGGCCAGGCCGTCCCGGAAGCCGAGTTCGTGGGTGCCGCCGCCGGGGGTGGGCCTGCTGTTGGCGTAGCTGGTGACCCGTTCCTCACCGGAGTCGCCCCAGCTCAGGGCGACCTCCACGGTGCCCTCCATCGCGGCGTACTCGCGCTCGAAGCCGATCACGTCCGGGTGGGGCGCGGCGCTGCGTTGCGCGATCCACTCCCTTGCTCCGCCCGGGAAGCCGAAGCGGACGGTCCTGGGCGCCCCGGGGTCGCGGTCGTCGGTCAGGGTGATGTGCAAGTCACGGTTCAGGAAGGCCAGTTCCCTGAAGTGATCGGCCAGTGTGTCGAACGAGAACGTCAGCGTCTCGAAGATCGCGGCGTCGGGCCAGAAGGTGATCACGGTCCCGTTGTCGTCGGCCGGGCCGGTGCGGGTGGGCACCGCTACCCGCACGCCCCGCTCGTACTCCAGCGTCCGGTGGGTTCCGTCGCGCCGAACCTCTGCCGTCAGACGGCTCGACAGGGCGTTGACGACGGCGATTCCCACGCCGGCGAAACCGCCGCCCAGCGAGCGCCGGTCGGCGCGCGGTACCCCGCACCCGAGCACCGTCAAGCGGTCGTCCAGCGTCGGGCTGTCCTCGCGGCCCGGGTGTCCGGCCGGGCGACGCCCGCCGTCGTCGGTGATGCGGACGCCGCCGTCGGCGGTGAGGGTGATCCCGACCCGGTCGGCGGTGCCGTCGAGGACCTTGTTCAAGGCCGACTCGGCCGCCTCGAACACCAGGTGGTGGAGCCCTCGTTCGCCGACCGATCCGATGTACATCCCGGGCCGTTTGCGGACGGCGTCCAGGCCCTCCAGAACCACGATCTTGCTGGCGTCGTACGGGTTCGATCCCTCGCTCATGATGTCCCCTCCGAGGTGTCCGACAGAGCTCCCACAGCCTAGGAGATTTCCAGGAAAACACCAGGTCAGAGGCGGTTCGGCGAGGCCGCGCACGGGCGCCTGACGGGCCTTCGGGAGCGGTCGGGCCAAACGGGTTCGGGCCGCTGCGGCAGGGCTGCCGCGACCCCTCGTGGGCCCCGCAAGGCACTGTTCCGGGCGGCCGCGGAGCCACGAATTCAAGGAGTTTCGACGAAACCCGGGGCCGGTTGCGACGATCACCGGAACCCGGTCCCAGGAGAGGGTCGGCGGCCGGGCCCGCCGCGACCGGGTGGCCCTCAGAAGGGGCTTTCGCTCCAGGCCTCGGCGACCCTCCGCGCCTGCGCGGCGAGCGCCTCGCACACGGTGTGCACGCAGTCGGAGCATGGCCGCGCTGATCCGCCGGGCCAGGGGCAGGCAGTCGCCGCAGCGGACGGCGATGCCGAGTTCGGACTCGTGACCGAGCCCAGCGGCATCACGCTCCGGGGGACGGCGAACGGGTGTACTCCTCCGGCATGAAGCAGCCGTGGTCCTGCAGTGGTTGCGGATCGTTCAGCACGATCCGCCTGCGCTCGCCCGCAGGAGTCCGGTGGAATACTGTGCTCGCGCCCCGGTCAGCCGCCCGCCCAGCGGTGGAGGGACCGCGGCCGGGCCTCACCACTCACGGAGAATAGCGTCCAGTGCCAGGACGTGCCCCGGTGGAGCGTGTCGAATTCGCTCACCTCGACCCACCCCGCCTTCCAACGCCCCTTCCCGTGGAACTTCGCCAGGCACGAGCACTGGCATTCCAGCCCGATCGCGTGCCGGCAGGAGCCGTTGCACCTCTCGTACGGATTGAACTCGCGACCCAGCATGATCGTCGGATGGAACCTCAACAGGTGCGACGCGAGCTCTCGGAAATGACGGGTAGGGACGCTCCAGCAGCCCCGCGCAGTGTTCCACCGCAGGCCGTGGGCACTGGGAAGGTAGCGTCCGATGTACCGCCGCTGGTCACCCCGAGTCATGTCCGGCAGCCATACGTCCGCCGGACCCGTTCCCGGCAGCATGACGGCCACGTACCAGCGGCCTTCGTACTTCGGCAGAACGGTCGGGGCCGGCACCGGATCGAGATCGCGCGGGTCCATCGCGAGCCGGGCGGCCTCGTACACCGCGCGCAGACGCTTGCGCCGCTGAGCACGGGTGGCAATCCGCAGTTCCTGCCTCTTGATGTCGGCGGGGGTCGGCCGACGGGCACGGCTCGCAGGGCCGTAGGAGGCAGGACACAGCGTGGGTGGCTCACTGTCGCGCCAATGGCGGACGAGGATGCCGTCGCGGAGCTCGACGTCCTCAAGGCAGCACCTGCAAATCAGCTGAATTCTCAGCGCAGTTGACCTTCCGTGAGTGGCTGGGGGCGGGTCGACCCCGTTCGCCCTACACGGATACCGACCAGAACCACCCCCGGTCTCAGAAGCAACCGAACCGAGACACAACGATTCGGCCGCAGCGGAGTCCGCCACCCGGCCTCCTGAGGTCTCCGTCGACCGGGAGCACGGGGTGGGCGAGGTCGACTCGTCTTCCTTGCCGAGCGCGACCATAGTGCGCCGCGAAGGGGCGGTGGCCGGTGGTCCGTCGCCGATCGGCACCCGCGATGCGAGCGCGCCGTGAACGAGCGCCCCGAGGTGGAGCGCGGCAGGGGGCCCGGATCAGTCGACGGTGGGACTGCGGCGTTCGAGCAGAACGATGTCGCGCCGGCACCCGCGGTGCCGGCCACTCCGAACCCGGCCCGCCGGTGGAGGGCGAGGATGGCGGTTTTCTCCGGGAAGATCCCTGACTGGATCGTCCGGATCCCCGCCCTGTTCGGTGGAAGCGATCAGCGCGTCCAGCAGCAGGGTGCCGACGCCCGGCCGTGGGCGTCGGGACGGACCTAGACGGAGTGTTCTATTACTCCGGCATACGCGCACCGGTCGGAGACCTGGCTGACGGTGGCCCAGCCGACCACCCGGTCAGCGCGGTCGACGGCAACCAGGCGGTGCTCGGCGAGGCGGGCGGCGTCGAAGGCCTCCCAGCTCGGGGCGGCTTCCTCGAACGTCGCGTCACCGCCGTCGATGCCGGAGCGGTAGATCTCCAGGACCTGATCGGCGTGTTCGGGCAGCATGTCCGTCGCCCGCACCGGCCCCCGTCGGCGGCGACAGTGACTGTGGCGGTGGTTACGCGGTGGCCCGGATGTCGAGGTCGGCGAGGAGGGCGCGGACGCGCTGCTCGATCCGGTCGCGGATCGGGCGCACGGCGTCGACGCCCTGGCCGGCCGGGTCGTCGAGCTTCCAGTCCAGATAGGTCTTGCCGGGGAAGAGCGGGCAGGCGTCGCCGCAGCCCATGGTGATCACCACGTCGGAGGACTGGACCGCCTCGACGGTGAGGATCTTCGGGATCTCGGCGGAGATGTCGATCCCGACCTCGCGCAGGGCCTCGACCACCGCCGGGTTCACGGCCTCGGCAGGGGCGGAGCCGGCCGAGCGGACCTGGACGCGGTCGCCGCCGAGGCGGGTGAGGAAGGCGGCGGCCATCTGGGACCGGCCCGCGTTGTGCACGCAGACGAACAGCACGGACGGGACGGCTGGAACGGACGGGACGGGACGGGCGGGACGGGCGGGACGGCGGGAGTGCTCACGACAGAGGGTCCTTGATTCTCGGGGCGGGAAGGGCGGGGAGGGCGGGAGAGAGTGCGGGGTCGGCGGCCGGCCGGGACCGGGCCCGGGACCCGGGGCCGCCGAACAGCAGCACCAGCAGGCCCGCGCCGACGGCCAGGCCGACGAGCTGCGCCGCGACGAACGGCAGCACCGAGGCGGGGGCGATGCCGGCGAAGGTGTCGGAGAAGGCCCGGCCGATCGTCACCGCGGGGTTGGCGAAGCTGGTCGAGGAGGTGAACCAGTAGGCGGCGCCGATGTACGAGGCGACCGCGGCCGGGGCGAGGTGGGCGCGGCCGACGCGGGCCAGGCCGAGGATCAGCAGGACCAGGCCGGCCGTCGCGACGACCTCGCCCAGCCACAGGTGCGGTGCCCAGCGGTCGTGCGTCGACCAGGCCACCGGCGGCTCGGCGAACATCGTGTCCGCGAGCACCGCCCCGCCGATCGCGCCGGAGATCTGGGCCGGGAGGTAGGCCGCGACCTCGCGCGGGCCGGGTCCTTCCCCACCGCGGCGCGCGGTCCACCAGGCGGCCAGGGTCACGACCGGGTTGAAGTGGGCGCCGGAGACCGGGCCGAGCAGCAGGATCAGCGTCCCGAGGCCGAACACCGTCGCCAGCGAGTTGGCCAGCAGCTGGACGCCGACGTCCTGGGAGAGCGTCGTGGCCTGGATGCCGGAGCCGACCACGACGGCCACCAGCGAGCCCGTCCCGACGAACTCCGCGGCCGCCCGGCGGCCGAGTGGGGCCATCGCGGTCATCTCGCGCCTCCGGCGGCGGCCGGGGCTTCCAGCAGAGCGGAGAGCCTGGCCAGGACGGCGGGCAGCACCCAGTAGTAGACCCAGGTCCCGCGGCGCTCGGAGCAGACCAGGCCCGCCTCGCGCAGCACCTTGAGGTGGTGGGAGATCGTCGGCTGGGACACGTCGAACGGCCCGGTCAGGTCGCAGACGCAGGCCTCGCCGCCCTCGTGCGAGGCGATCAGCGACAGCAGTCGCAGCCGCACCGGGTCGGAGAGGGCCTTGAACATCTTCGCCAGGTCGACGGCGGCGTCCTCGCCCAGGGGCTCGCGGACCATCGGCGAGCAGCAAGCGGCCGCGTCGTCCTGGCCGAGCACCGGCAGTTGTAGATTCGACATGCGTCTATATTGACATCTGTCTATGCGATGGCCAACAGGCACCCCCGACAGGCATCGCTCCCGACAGCTGTCGAATCAAGCGCACGAACCGTGCGCGAGCCGCCGGACCCCGCATGCGGCCCACCTCGGGCACTGCCCGTCCGACACGGTGACGGCAGGTCACCCGGAGTCGACGACGGCCCTTCCGTCGAGTGGCGCAACGGTTGTTTGTTGGTGCGCGAACCGACCAAGGATCACCGTACCCATCCCCCACACCAGGGAGCACGGCTCATGGATCCCGTCTACTCGCGTCCGATCCGGTTCGGGGCGCTCACCCTCAGGTTCACCGGCATCCCGCAGGGCGGGCTCCGGTCCGACGGACCGAACGGCGAAGGATGGCGCGCCCTGGGCAAGGAAGCCGGCACCTGGATCCTGGAGGTGCGCGACACCGACCCCCGCAACGACATGGTCCGCCCCGCCGCCGACTGGGAGAAGCTCGGTGAGCTGCCGACCGGGGACGTGGTGTGGCGGATGGTCCCGCCGGACGGCTACCGGGCCTTCAGCGACTTCCTCCTCGCGCCGGGGCAGGACCCCCGGCACGGGACGGACGAAGAGTTCGGCTGCGTGAAGGAGAGCCACGACGGGTTCACCTACGCGCATCCGGCCGACGTGGCCGCACCCGTGACCGCCGGCCTGTGGCCCGTCGTCGCCCCCGGCCACTGGTACGGGACGAACGGCATCAGGACGACCCCCTCCGACACCGGCGGGTTCTGCTGGTCCCCGGGCCGCGAACCGGTCGGCCGGCCGCCCATGCACGTACTCAACCTGCCCATCGGCACCCGGCGGGGCACCGGCTCGCGAAAGCCCGTGATGGACGGCTTCAGCAGGCCGGTCGACGTCACCAACTGGGCCAGGGAACAGGTCGTCACGGTCCCGTTCCCCGCCGTGAAGGACCGCGACAGGAGCCTGCTCCGGCAGGTCCGCAAGTCCCCGGTCTACACGATCCAGCGCGACGCGCAGTACAGGCTGGAGAAGTACATCGACAACGAGCACCGCGACACCGCGCAGAGCGTGGGCTACAGCATCACCAAGGGCGTCACCCGGGCCCAGAGCGACACCTGGCGCGCCGGGGTCGGCATCTCGGTGACGGCGAAGGGGGGCATCGGCATCGGGGCCGCCGGGGCCGGGCCGAGCGCGACAGTCTCCGTCGAACTCGGGTACTCGTCGGCCACCGGCGTGAGCGAGCTGGTCAGCCGCACCGACACCGGCGTCCTGAAGGTCCCCGGCCGCCACGCCGGCGCCGTGTACTCGGTGACCCACCGGCTCACCGCCTTCCGGGAGGACGGCACACCCGTCGGCGGCGCGGCCGGACACCTGACGTTCACTCCCGACCAGGACTACTGCTTCGTCCAGTACCCCGAGGCCGACAGCGACCGGAACAGCGTCGAGAAGCTCTCCCTCGGCGAGGGCGTTCCCGGGCACCGGCACGGTGATTTCCCGGATTCCTTGTGAAGGGAATGGAGGGAAACGGAGCGGACCGGTTTCGCGGTTCCGGGCGGCTTTTCGCGAAAGGTGGTGGGATTGTCGGCCATCGTCGACCGGACACTTGCGGCGAACTCTGCGGCCTTGCCACCATGAAGTGTTGTTCGTTCCGCCACTGATCCCGTCGTAGGAGGAACATCTTGAAGTACGTCAAGCTGGGCTCGACCGGCATGGACGTGTCGCGGATCTGCCTGGGCGCCCTGAGTTTCGGAACACCCGGCAAGGGTGTCCACGGCTGGACCCTGGACCTCGACCAGGCCCGGCCCATGATGCTGCACGCCCTGGAGTCCGGGGTGAACTTCGTGGACACCGCGAACGTCTACTCCGCCGGGAGCAGCGAGCGGATCGTCGGTCGGATTCTCCGCGAATACGGCCGCCGTGACGAGATCGTGCTGACCAGCAAGGTCAATGGACGGACCAGGCCCGGGCCGAACGGCGTGGGGCTGTCCCGCAAGGCGATCATGACCGAGATCGACAACAGCCTGCGCAGGCTCGGCACCGACTACGTCGACCTCTACCAGATCCACCGGTGGGACCCGGTGACGCCGATCGAGGTCACCATGGAAGCCCTGCACGACGTGGTGAAAGCGGGAAAGGCGCTGCACATCGGCGCGTCGTCGATGTGGGCCTGGCAGTTCGCCAAAGCCCAGTACACCGCCGAGCGGAACGGCTGGACGCGTTTCAGCACCATGCAGAACCACTACAACCTGATCTACCGCGAGGAGGAGCGGGAAATGCTCCCGCTGTGCGAGGACCAGGGTGTCGGCGTAATTCCCTGGAGTCCGCTGGCCAGGGGGCGGCTCGCGCGGAAATGGGACAGTGTCAGCGCCCGGAGCGAGACCGACGAGTTCGGCAAGATTCTCTACCGGGACAACGACCGCGAGATCGTCGACCGGCTCGGACAATTGGCCGCCAAACGTGAACTGCCGATGGCGCAGCTCGCGCTGGCCTGGCTGCTCTCGAAGCCGGCGGTCACCTCGCCCATTGTCGGCGCCACGAAAATGAGCCATCTCCAGGACGCCATCGACTCGCTGGACGTGGAACTCGACGCCGACGAGATCAATTTCCTCGAGGAGCCGTACCAGCCGCACGAGGTCTCCGGGCATCCCATCACGGAACTGCCCGGCCAGCACTGAGCGGCCGCCGGGACGGGGGCGGGTGGGCGGTGACGCCACACCCGCCCCCGTCGTCGCGTCGGGCTCAGTCCCGCGGCAGCACCGGTTCGTCCAGGGCTTCGGGGAACCGGTTCAGCAGGCCCGCGAGCCGGTCGGCCAAGTCCCGGGCGCCTTCGGCCCCGAGCTGGTCCCCGCGGTGGGACACCAGGCCGATCAGCCGGCCTTCCAGCTGCACCATGGTCACCGTCAAGCCGAACTTGGCGTAGTCGCTGCGCAGTTCGTCGATCAGCAGCGGCGTCAGCAGCGCCCCGTCCAGTACGGCGACGTGGTCGTCCAGCAGGTTCATGTTCAGCGTGACGTTCACAAAGGGGGTGTGGCCGAACCGCCGGGCGGGCTTCACGTGGTTGAGCACGTCGTCGAACTCCACGGCCTGGTGCTCCAGCGCGCCCAGCGCCTCGCCGCGCATCCGCAGCAGTACGTCCAGCACGGTGCTGTCCGCCGTCACCCCGGAGCGCAGCACGGCGGTGTTGAGGCTCGGGCCGAACAGTTCGGCGAAGCGGGGGTGGTTGCGGTTCGTCGTCGGGGATCCGAAGGTGACGTCGTCGAGGCCGGTCCACCGGTGCAGGGACACCGCCAGCGCGGTGGCGGCCACCATGAACCAGCTGACGCCGTGCTCCGACTGCACGGCGCGCAGCGAGTCCAGCAGCCTTGCGGGCAGGGGCAGTCGGAACGCTCCGTTCGGCTCCGGCCGCTCCGGCGCGGGCAGCGGTGTGTCCGCGGACGCCCCCTCCAGCGCCGACTCCCAGTACGCCAGATCGGTGCGCCAGGAGGCGCTGTCCCGCTGCTCCCTCTGATGGGCGGCGAATTCGCGGTACTGGACGACCTGGCGCGGCCGGTCCGGGGTCGCGCAGCAGCGGTCGAGTTCCGCGAGCAGCACGGGTATCGACTCCCCGTCGATCACCAGGTGGTGCACGCAGAGCAGCAGCAGCTGCCGGCCGTCGGCGAACTCGCCCAGGGCGGCGCGCAGCAGCTGACCGGACTCCAGGTCGAACGGCAGGCGCAGGGCGGCTTCCAGCCATTCCGTCACGCCGTCGGGGATGTCGGTGGCGTCAGCGGAGGCGTCGGCGGTGGTGTCGGCGGAGGTGTCGTCCGGGGCTTCGCCGAGGTCGAGCAGTTCCAGGGGCGGCAGCCAGGGCTCGCGCAACCGCACGGACCACCCGTCGTCCTCGTCGACGAACCGGGTGCGCAGGATCTCGTGCTCGGCCACCAGCCGTCCGAGTGCGACGCGCAGCCGGTCGGGGTCCAACCGGCCCGCCACCGACCAGGCGAGCGGTACGTGGTTGCGGACGCTCGGATCGATCTGCTCGGCCAGCCAGATCCGTCGCTGGAACGCCGTCATCTCCAGGGGGACGTCCGGGGGGACAGCGCCCGTGGAGACAGCGCCCGTGGAGACAGCGCCCGTGGAGACAGCGTCCGGCGGCGGCGCGGTGGTCGGCGCCGTGGGCAGCGCCAACCCCACGACGTGGTCGGTGAACTCGCCCAGCCGGGAGTATTCGAACAGCGACCGGATCGGGATCCGCACCCCGAACCGCTCCCCCGCCGCGCGCACCAGGGTGCCGGCCATCACGGACTGCCCGCCCAGGGTGAAGAACGAGTCGTCCGGCCCGATCCCGCCCTTCTTCAGCACCTGTTCCCACACGGCGGCCATCCGGCGCAGCTGGCCGGGCGGAGTGTTCGGCACGGAGTCCATGGGTGTGGCGTCCCCTCATCTCGCGGTGTGAGAGACCTGTGCGGGCGATCGATCCGTTCACCGGTAGGTCCGGCGACCGGTCCGGCGGCGCACGCGGCCCCGCACGGGGATCCCGGCCGCGGTGCGGAGGCGCGGGCCGGTGCAGTGGTACGGGCCGGTGCGGCGGTGCGGGGCGTCTGCCCGTCCTCCGGCCAGGCTACCGTCCTGACCGGGACGCGACAGCGGCTGAGCGATACCTGGCCGGCAGTCGACCACCCCTGACGTTCGACAGGATGACGCGGCCCCGGAGCCGTGATCGGATCGGACCTCTGTGAGCGACCCGACCGCGGGGGGACGAGGATGTCGGACCACGACCTGTTGCACACCCGGGTTCTCGAAGGCGCGCCACCGGCGGCCACGGCCTGGCTCGACAGTGCCGGACGGCCGCTGAGCCACCGGGAGTTGGCCGAGCAGTCCGGTCGGCTCGCGAGGCGCCTGGTCGACGCCGGAGCCGGACCCGGCACGCGGGTCGCGTTGTTCCTGGAGCGCGGGGCCGACATGGCGGTCGCCGTACTCGGTGTCCTGCGCGCGGGTGCGGCGTTCGTACCGCTCGGTCTGCAGGAACCGGCTCCTCGGCTGGCACGGATCCTCGCGGGCTGCGCACCGGCCGCGGTGCTGGTGCACGACGCGACCGCGGCCCGGTTCGGGGACAGCAGCGGCATCCGCACGCTCGGCGTCGACACGGAGGGCGATGGGTTACGGGAGGCCGGGCCGACGACCGTCGTCGCCCCCGACGATCCCGCCTACGTCCTCTACACCTCCGGATCGTCCGGCACTCCCAAGGGCGTTGTGGTCGAGCACCGCAACCTCGCCCCGCACCTGGAGTGGCTCGCCGAGCGGCTGCCGCTCGGAGTCGGCGACCGGGTGTTGCAGGTGGCGCCCTACACCTTCGACGCCTCGCTCACCGACTTCTTCTGGCCGCTCGCTGCGGGCGCCACGGTGGTCTCGCTCGCCGAGGGCGACCACCAGGACCCGCTCGCCATCGCCACCGCCCTCGTCGAGCACGGGATCACCGCGGTCCGACTCCCCCCGGCGATGCTGTCGTTGCTGCTCGACGAGCCGGAGTTCCGGAAGGCGACCGGCCTGCGCTACCTGATCAGCGGCGGGGACCGGCTGCCGACCCCCGTGGCACGCCGTATCGTCGAACTGCTGCCCGACGTGAGGCTGTTCAACCGGTACGGGCCCACCGAGGCGGCCGTGGCGGTCAGTTACCACGAGTTCGACGCCGGGACCGACACCGGGCCGGACGTACCGATCGGCCAGGGCGTCACCGGGGCGGAGCTGCATGTCTCGCCCGACGGGGAGCTGCTGATCGGCGGCGCCTGCGTGGCGCGCGGCTACCTCGGCGACACCGTGCTCACGGAGCAGCGTTTCGTCCAATTGCCCGGCCTCGGCCGGGTGTTCCGCTCCGGCGACCGGGTCCGGACGACGGCCGCGGGCGCGCTGGAGTTCCTCGGCCGGGACGACGACCAGGTGCAGGTCAACGGACACCGGGTAGAGATCGGGGAGGTGGCGTCCGCCCTGCGCGCGCATCCCGACGTCCAGGACTGCGCGGTCCTGCCCCAGGGCCACGCGCTCGCCGGGTTCGTGGTGGCCGCGCCGGACCGGCGCTCGGCGGACGGGATCCACGCCCACCTGCGGGGCCGGCTGCCCGGCCACATGGTCCCGAACGTGATCGTGTTCGTGGACCGGCTGCCGGTGACCGAGCGGGGGAAGGTGGATCTCGCGGCCCTGCGCGCCCTGCACGCCGCGCACGGCGCCGAAGCGGCGGACGGCGCGGAGAGCGCGGACGGCCCCGCACCCGCCGAGGACGGCGACCCGGTGCGGGAGGTGGTCCGACGTGTGTGGTCCCAACTCCTCGGCGGGATCGAACTGCGGGAGGACGACGACTTCTTCGAGCGCGGCGGGCACTCGCTGCTCGCGGTCCAGGCGGTCGGCCGGATCCGCAAGGAGCTCGGCCACCGCGTGCCCCCGCGGATCATGTTCGAGAAGACGACCCTGGGTGACTTCACTGAGGAGGTCACGAGGATCGTCGCCGCCGCCGGGGGCCGGTGAGCCGGGCCGGTGAGCGATCAGGGCCGCACCGTCAGACGTGGAGCGCCGGACGGCCACCCTCCGCGAAGCGTCCCGGAACCCGCGCCGGCACCCGCCCGGGAATGAGGCCGAGATGTTCCGGGCGCACCAGGTCGAACTTCAGCGCCAGCGTCACCACCGTGTCCCGCTTCCACGCCCGGGTCATCCCGCGCGGGGCCGTGGTCCCGAGCTTCTTGACCAGGTAGTCGATGTGGTAGTTGACCGCCGAGCGGCCGAGCGGCGCACCGGCGGCGGACAGCCGGGCCGATACCTGTGCCGGGGTCGGCACCGCCGCCGCGCCGCAGTCCCGCAGTCTCGGTTCGCACAGGCAGACCAGCACCTGGAAGTACCGGCTCTCCTCGTCCAGCAGCGGGAGCGCGCCGCCGTCCGGCTCGACGGCGGTCCGGTGTTCCGCGGCTTCCGGGGCTTCCGGGGCGTAGACCGTGAAGCTGTTGCTCCCGGCGCCCACGGTCAGCGTCACCCGGCTGAGCTCGAAGGGGATCGGCACCCCGGCCCGGCCGGCCCGCACCTTCACGTACTCCCCCGCCCCCTCCAGGTTCTCCACGCAGTAGGTGCCCGCCGCACCGCAGTTCGACATCAGCCAGTAGTCGCCGAACGCGTCGATCCGGCCGGCGGTCAGCGCCCGGTCGGTGCCGAGGGTGATCTCCCCGGCCCGCCAGCCGAAGCACACGCTGTCGCCGTCGGGCAGTTCCACGGCCGGTGACCGCCCGTCGAGGCTGATCAGCACCGAGCGGGCGGCGGGTTCAGCCCGCGACACGGCCGACCTCCGTGAAGGACGCGCCGAGCGCCTCGGCGATCGCGGTGGCGTCGGCGCCGGGGACGATCAGCGGATCGTGGTCGATGCGCAGCGACAGCTCCGTCCCTTCGTGGACGGCGGTCACGATCACCGGGTCCTCCATCCGGTGGCCCGGCGGGTACCTGAACCGGCCGGGCACGCCGTCCAGCACCGGTGCCGGACGGCGGGTGAGGTCGACGAGGGTCAGTACGAGGTCGAGGTGGCCGGTCCACGGCGCGCGGCTCGCCCTGGCGGCCCGGACGACCTCGTCGAACGGGGTGTCGACGAATTCGAGGTCCTCCCACCAAGCCTCGCGGACGCCATCGCCCTGCGGGTTGGCCAGCACCGTGTTGATGAAGCAGCCGACCACACCCGCCCCGTCGGGGCTTCCCCAGGTGTAGGCGACCGGCGCGGTGCCCGGTGTCCGGGTCAGCGCCGTGTGGCAGGCGGCCAGCAGCGCCGGGAAGGGCCGGTCCGTGGCCGCCCCCGGCAGTGCGACGCGCTGCCAGGCCGTGGCCTGCCCGCCGCGTTCGCCCGGCTCCCGGCCCCAGCGGCCGGGCCCGGCGTCGCGCACCCGGGAGGTCCAGTGCGCCAGCGCCTCCGGCCCGCTGGCCTCGTGCTCGCGCTCCAACTGCCGCTCCACCGCCTCCCGGTAGCGGGACAGTTCGGCGGCGGCCGCGGACTCCGGCACCTCCTCCCCGCTCCGGTAGGCGGACATCAGCTCCTCCAGCACCAGGCCGGTGGACTCGCCGTCGCAGACCAGGTGGTCGAACCCGATGGCGAGCAGGTCCCGCCGCTCGTCCCTGGCCAGGACCACCCGGAACGGGCCCTGCCCGGCGGACCGGTCGTCCAGCGCCGCCCACGCGGCGGCGTCGGCGTCGGGGGCCGCGGTCTCCCGCACGAGCGGCCCCTCGGGGACCGGGCCGATCCGCAGCAGCGGCACCCCGTCGACCATGTCCGCCGCCCCGCGCAGGGCCGGGTGCCGCCGCAGGACCGACCGGGCGGCCCGCTCCAGCCGCCCGGTGTCCAGCAGGCCGGGCGGGAACTCCAGGAAGACCGGCAGGATCCGCACCCGTTCGTGCGGATCGGCGGACCTGGTGTGGTGGAACCTCCGCTGCGCGCCGGTCAGCGGCATCAGCCCGGCGGCTCCCCGGTGGACGTTCGCGTAGTGCTTGAGGTAGGTCCTGGTGATGCTCCGGTGCACGGCTCTGCCTCCATGGTGTCGTCCCACATCCGAATTCCTGTCGACAAGCCGCGCGGGGCCGCGCCGCTCTCACCTGGCCGTGCTCCGCTCGGTCCGGATCAGGTCGGCGCGCACCGTGTCGCCGAGCAGCCGGCCGAGGCCGTCGAGGTCGTCCCGGGTGTGGAAGTGACCTCCCGCGCGCTCGTGCGAGGCGAAGGCTCCGTCGGTGAGGTCCCGCCAGCCCGCCGTCCACTGCTGGCCCTTCGGCTCCTCCGCGCCGGCGAGCGCGGTGACGGGGCACCGCAGCCGGGGGCCGGGCACGTGCTCGTAGGTCTCCAGCACCTGGAGGTCCGCGCGGTAGCAGGCCAGCGCGGCGGCGAGCAGGTCCCGGTCGGCCCCGGTGGCCGCGGGCAGCGGGCCCCAGCGCCGTTCGATCTCGGCGTGCAGCCCGGCATCGTCCAACAGGTGCAGCGGCGGATCCGACACGGACAACGGCGGCGCCGGACAGGACGAGACGAAGAGCCGGGCCGGGCTCGTGCCGAGAGCTCGGGCCACCTCGAACGCGACGAGCGCGCCGAGGCTGTGGCCGAACAGGGCGAACGGCGGGGTGAACCGCACCTTCGCGAGGATCTCCCGCACCAGCTCCGGCATCGCGGTGAACGCCTCCGCGCCGAGGTTGTGCGCCCGGCCCGGCGGCTGGACGGCCACCAGCCGCAGGCCGGGCGTGTAGGCCGCCCAGCGCGCGTACTCCCCCGCCGCGCCGCCCGCGTGCGGGAAGCAGTACAGGGTGGCGACGGCGGTGGCCGGCGCGGGTCGCTCGATCACCCGGACCTCAGTCATGGCGCACCGCCGCGTCGCGCAGCTGCTCCTCGACCAGGGCGGTGAACTCCCGTACCGACGGCGCGTCGTACATCGCCCGCACCTCCAGCCGCACCGGCAGCAGCTGTTCGAGCCTGCCCATCAGCTCGTTCGCGACCAGCGAGTCCCCGCCGAGGTCGAAGAAGCTGTCCTCCGGGTCGACCTCCGGCAGTCCGAGCATCTCGGTGAACAGCATCGACACCGTCCGCTCGGTGTTCGGCCCGGCCTCGGGGGCGGACGGGGACGGCTGCACGACGGGCCCCGCCTCCAGCAGGTAGGGCTGCCGCTGGAACGGATAGCCGGGCAGGGGAACCCTTCGCGCCGGCTCCGTGCGGGCCGCGGCCCAGTCGATCGGCAGCCCGGCGAGCCACAGTTCACCGAGTGCCGCCAAGGGGTCGGTGACCGGGACGACGAGGTGCTCAGGCGTCCACCGCGGGTGCTCCCTCAGCCTTGCGGCCGTCCCCGGGTCGCCGAGGTCGAGGAACACCCGGCCGGGGGTGTCGAGTGCGGAGCCGATCGCGGCCTCGTCGCTGTCCGGGCCCAGTGTGAGGTCCGGGGCCGGGCCGAGGGCCTGCCAGTGCCGCACCCGCTCGGCGTCGGCCGTCCGCGGCAGCACCAGTGCCACGGCCCGTCCGTCCCTGGCGTGGTCACCGTCGACCAGCCGCTCCGGGGCGCCCCCGCCGAGCACCCGCAGGGCGTCCTGCCGGTCGCGCACCACCGCGAACCGGCGGTACCCGTGCAGCCGCCTGCCGACCTGCAGGGTCCAGGCCACGTCCCGCAGTTCGAGGTCCGGACGGTCGGCCAGCCGGCCGGCCACCCGGGCCGTCAGCTCGTCCAGCGCGGCCGGGGTGTGCGCGGACAGCACCAGCAGCTGGTGGTCATCGGCCCCGGCACGCGGCAGCGGTGCGGGCGGCTGCTCCAGCACGATGTGCGCGTTGTTGCCGCCCAGCCCGCGGGCGGTGAGACCGGCCCGGCGCGGCTGCCCGACGGGCGCCCACGGTGTGGGCTCGGTGACCACGACGAACGGGCCCGCCGCGAAGTCGATGTCCGGGTTCGGCACGGAGTAGTGCAGGCTCGGCGGGACGGTGCCGCGTTCCACGGCGAGCACCGTCTTGATGAACCCGGCGATGCCGGCGGCGGCGTCGAGGTGCCCGATGTTGCCCTTCACCGAGCCGAGCAGGCACGGCTCCTCGCGGGGCTGCCCGTCGTCGAACGCCTGGTTCAGCCCGGCGACCTCGATCGGGTCCCCGACCCGGGTGCCGGTGCCGTGCGCCTCGAGGTAGGTGATGGACGAGGGCGTGACGCCCGCGGCGCGCTGAGCCGCCCTGACCACCTCGACCTGGCCCCGGACTCCCGGCGCGGTGAACCCCGCACGGTCCCTGCCGTCGTTGTTCACCGCGGAGCCGCGCAGCACCGCATGGATGTGGTCGCCGTCGGCGATCGCCTCGGACAGCCGCTTCAGTACGGTGATCCCGCACCCCTGGCCGCCGACCACCCCGTCCGCGGATGTGTCGAACGGGCTGCAGACGCCGGACGGCGAAGTGATCCCGCCCACCCGGTAGTTGTCCAGCTCGGCCGGCAGCCGCACCGAACTGCCGCCCGCCAGCGCGAGATCGCACTCCCCGGCGAGCAGGGCACGCGCGGCAAAGTGCACCGCGTACAGCGAAGTGGCACACGCCGCTTGGACGTTGGCGGTCGGCCCGCGCAGCCCCAGCTTGTAGGCGATGCGACTGGCCAGGTAGTCGCTGGTGGTGCCCATCAGGATGTCCCAGGTGGTGATCGACTGGTCCTCCCGCTGCCTGGCGCGGAGGGTCTCCGTGTAGGAGGACAGGCTGCACCCGGCGTAGATGCCGATCAGGCCCGGGAACCGGTCCGGGTCGTAGCCGGCGCCCTCGATCGCCTCCACCGCGCACTCCAGCAGGACCCGGTGCTGGGGGTCGGTGAGCAGGGCCTCGCGCGGGGTGTAGCCGAAGTAGCCCGCGTCGAACCACTCCGGCTCCCGCAGCAGGCCACGCGCGGGCACGTACTCGCGCTTGCCTCCGCCGGGGCCGGGGATGCTCTTCGGGGGGAACCGGCTGATGCTGTCCACGCCGGACACCAGGTTGTCCCAGAACTGGTCGGCGTCGACCGCGTCCGGGAAGCGGCAGGCGAGGCCGATGACGGCGATGTCCGTGTCACGGACCTCCCCCCGGACCGTATCGCGGTCCGAACTGCCTTCTGCCACGAGGCCGTTGTCCTGCCGGCTGGTCGTACTGGCGGCTGCCGTGCCAACCTTCGCCGTGCCGCCCGGGGCCGATCCGTCGAGGAAAGCGGCGCACGACCGGATCGTGGAGTGGATGAACAGTTCGGGCAAGGTCGGACGGACACCCGTGCGTTCCGCGATCTGCGCCCGCACCAGCTGCATGAGCATCGAGTAACCGCCGACTTCGAAGAAGTTGTCGAGTACGCCGACCTCGTCGAGTTCGAGCACATCGCACCAGATCTCGGCGAGTATCCGCTCGGTCCGGGTGACCGGGGGCTGGTGGATGCTCATCGCCTCACACTCCGGCCGTACCCGTTTTCATGATCAGTGAATATCGCCCAGCGCGAAGAAGTCATCACACCACCCGGTCCGATAAATCCCGTAAACCCTGGAAGCTTTCCCGATGCACTCCGTGGTGATCCACCATAACCGCGAGTATAAGCACGTCGACTCCGGCCGGAACAAGCTCCATCACCGTTTGTCCGCCGTCCCATCACGTATTTGACAATGTCTCATGTGGTGCCTCCGACTGTAACTCTGCGGTGGATCGGAGCAGCGGCGGGGAGGATTCGGCCGGCCACTCTGTATTTCCTGCCGGGCGGTGGGCGGCGGAGGGCCGGGCACCACGTGAGACACCGTGCTCCGGACGCGGACCTCCCGGACGGAAGGACCGAGCTGGGCGAACGCCGGGCCGGACGGCGCGGGGGGCGGTTCGTCGACACTCCAACAAGTGGTGATCCCAGGTGAACACACGGACGGGAGCCGAGGTTTGCGGGGGGCCGGGTGATGGGTAGCCCGAGTGCCGGCGGCGCCGAACCGGCAGTCCGTTCGGCGAACCCCCGACCGGGCGCCGCGGACCGACAGCTGCCGTCGAATACCGGCCACCGGCACCTGCGGATCGTGGTCGGTGGAGCCGTCCGTGGGTTACGCTGCCGGGCGGCACCGGGACTTGGTTATCAGGAAACTTCGTGAATGACGAAGAAGGATGAGGGCCCATGAGTGCACAACCGACGGTTCTCGCCTGCCTGCCTTTCGCGGGCAGTGGCGCCGGTTTCTTCCGGGAATGGGAAAAGCTGGGAATACCGGATGTGACGCTGCTCCCGGTCCAGTTGCCGGGGCGCGAGGAACGATTCCTGGACGACCCGTTCACCGGGGTCGCCGACGCCGTCGCCGAGCTGACACCGAGGATCCTGGCCGACGCCGGGGACCGGGCGGACCTCGCCCTGTTCGGGCACAGCCTCGGCGCGGTGCTCGCCTACGAGATCGCCAGGGAACTCGAGCGGATCGGCCACCCCGGACTGCGCCACCTGTTCGTCAGTGGATCGCCGGGCCCGCACGACGGGCGGACCGAGCGGGCCACCGGCCTGGCCGACGAGGAGTTCATCGCCGGGGTGCAGAGGTTCGCCGGCTACCGGCACGCGGCCTTCGACGACCCCGAACTCGTCGAGGTCCTGCTCCCGATCCTCCGCGCCGACGTCGAACTGCACGAGAACTACCGGCCGATCGGCACCGAGGCGCTCTCCGTACCGGTCACCGCCCTGCGCGGCGAGCGGGACGAACTCGTCTCCCGTGCCCAGGCCGAACAGTGGGCCGGGACGACGAGCGGCCCGTTCTCCTACCGCGAACTCCCCGGCGGCCACATGTACTTGGTCGACGATCCGGAACGGCTGCTGCTTCTGACGGTCGCGAGCACGAGGTGAGGCTGACCGGCAAGGCCGTGATCGTCACCGGCGCGGCCCGCGGCCTCGGCCGTGCCTGCGCGCTCAGGTTCGCCGAGGAGGGAGCCGACCTGCTGCTGCTGGACATCGCCCGGGACCTCCCCGACGTGCCCTATCCGCTCGGCTCGTCCGGCCAGTTGGAGCACACGGCCGCCCTGTGCGAACGCGCCGGCGCCGCGACCGTGACCGCCGCCGTCGACGTCCGGGACTCCCGGCAGTGCGCGCTGGCGGTCGACCGGGCACTCGACCGGTTCGGCACGGTGGACGTGCTGGTCAACAACGCCGGAATCGCCTCGCCGTCCGGGAAGATCGCCCACGACATCACCGAGCGCGAGTGGTCGCTCATGCTCGACGTGGACCTCTCCGGCGCCTGGCGGATGATGAAGGCGGTCGCACCGGTGATGGTCGACCGCCGGGCCGGCAGCATCATCAACGTCTCCTCGACCGCGGGCACCGTCGGGTACCGGCACTTCGCGAGCTACGTCGCGGCCAAGCACGGGCTGATCGGACTGACCAGGGCCGCGGCGCTCGACTACGCCCCGATGCGGGTCCGGGTGAACGCGCTCTGCCCCGGGTCGGTCCGGGACGATCCGGTGCTGGAGGGCCGGATGCTCGCCGAGATCGCCCGGTCCCTGGAGGTCCCGGTCACCGAGCACGAGCAGATCTTCGTCCGGGACCAGCCCATGAACGCGCTGATCGAGCCGTCCGACATCGCGGGCGCGGCCCTGTGGCTCGCGGCGGACGATTCCCGCCAGGTCACCGGCAGCGTGCTGACCGTGGACGGCGGCTTCACGTCCCGGTGACGCCCGACGGCGCCCGACGGCGCCCGACGACTCCTGATTCCTCCCGATGACCGCGACGACTCCCGACGACTCCCGATGACCAGGAGGCCCCCGTGACGACATCCACGACCGACGCGCCCGCCGCCGGGTGTCACAGCCTGGTGCTGCGGCTCCCCGACGGCGCGGACCCGCAGCACCTGCTGTCCGGAGCGACGCCCGATCCGGTCCGGATCGGGCAGACCTCGGTACCGGCGGGCGCCGACGAACCGACGGCCGAGGCGCGCAGACACGCCGAGTCCTCGCGACCGATCCACCGGGACGGCCCTCCGCTGCGGGCGGTGGTCCTGCGGTACACCGACGGGACGGCGGACCTGGTCCTGGTGGCCGTCCGGGCGGCGGTCCCGCCGGCCGCACTACGGCGGATCGCCCGGCGGGCGCTGGGCAGGGCGGCCGAGGAGGGTGGCGTGCTGCCCGGTGTGCTGCCCCGGCCCACCGTCGGCGGAGGGCCGGTCCCCGCGCAGCGCAGCGGGCCCGAATGGGGCTTGGGCGAGCCGGAGTTGCGCGGGGTCGTCGGCAGCGTGCGGATCGATCTCGGCGGCCTGGGCGAACACGCCGAACGGCTCTTCCTGCCTGCGATCGCCCTGGCCCTGAGCCGGTACGCCGGCGGGGACCGCGCCGAACTCGGCGTACTGGACCTGCGCGACGGCACCGGCACCGGCGAAGTCGTCCGTGTGCACGTGGTGGAGGAGCATCCGGACTGCTCCGGCGCGGAGTTCCTCCGCCGGTTCGACCGGGAGCCGGTCACACCGGGGGCGCCGGTCACGCCGCTCCCACCAGCCGCAGCACAGGAACCGCCCGCGGTCGGGGTCGTCCTGAGCCCGGCCTTCGAGGAGGGCGGCTACACCGCCGCCCTCGCCCCGGTCTTCCCCCTCACCGTCCAGCTGGACGAGGGCGCCTCCCACGCGACCTGCCGGTTCGACCGGGGCAGCGTGGACGCCTCCGTCGCGCACCGGTTCTGCGCCCACGTGGCCCATCTGGCAAGCCAGTTGGCGCACGGTCCCGGGGCACGGCCCCTGGCCGAACTGGAGCTGGTGCCGCCCGCCGAACGCGAGGAGATCCTGCGCACGGGCGGGGCCGACGGGGCGGGTGACAGGGCGCCCGTGCGGGGCCGGATCGACCGGGCCTTCGAGCGGGTGGCCGCCGCACAGCCGGACGCCGTGGCACTGCTGGCCGACGGCGACCGGCTGACCTACCGGCAGCTGAACGACCGGGCGGACGCGGTGGCGGCGGGCCTGTCCGCGCTGGACGTCGCACCGGGCAGCCTGGTCGGTGTCTGCCTGGAACGGGACGCCGAGCTGGTGGTCACCCTGCTCGGCGTGCTCAAGGCGGGCTGCGCGTACGTGCCGATGGATCCGCGCTACCCGGCGCAGCGCCTGCGCTTCACCACGCAGAACGCGGAGGTGCCCGTCGTGGTCACGTCCGCGGCGGAGTTCCCGCAGGTCCCGGAGGTCCGGCTGCTGAGCCCGGCCGCGCTGGCGGAGCTCGGGGCGGACCGGGCGAGCACCGGCGCGCACCGCTCCGACCAGGGTGACGACGAAGGCGACGGCCCCGCCTACGTGATCTACACCTCCGGCTCCACCGGCACGCCCAAGGGCGTGGTCGTGCCGCACCGCAACGTGCTGGCGCTGCTGCGCGCGACCGCCGAGGACTTCGCGATCGGCCCGGACGACACCTGGACGCTGTTCCACTCCGGCGCCTTCGACTTCTCCGTGTGGGAGATCTGGGGCTGCCTGCTCACCGGCGGCCGCCTCGTCGTCGTGCCCTACTGGACCACCCGCGACACCGAGGAGTTCTACGACCTGCTGGCCGAGCAGGGCGTCACGGTGCTGAACCAGACCCCGTCGGCGTTCGCGCAGCTCGTCCGCACCGATCAACGCGTCCGGCGGGGGCTGGCCCTGCGGCTGGTCGTCTTCGGCGGCGAGCCGCTGGACGTGCGCATGCTGGCCCCCTGGTTCGCCCGGCACCCGGCCTCCGACTGCCGGGTGGTCAACATGTTCGGCATCACCGAGACCACCGTGCACGTGACCGCCCAGACGGTGACCCCGCGGGACGTGGTGGCGGGGTCGCGGTCGGTCGGCCGTCCGCTGCCGGGGTGGTCGCTGTCCGTCCGGGACGAGCGGGGCCGGGTCCTGCCTCCCGGCGTCCCGGGTGAGATCTACGTCGGCGGCGCGGGCGTGGCCGACCGGTACCTCGGCCTGCCCGAGCTGACCGCGCAGCGGTTCGTCCTCGACGGGGCGACCGGCGAACGGGTCTACCGCAGCGGCGACAAGGGACGGCTGCGCCCCGACGGCCGCCTCGACCACCTCGGCCGGCTGGACAACCAGGTCAAGGTGCGCGGGCACCGCATCGAACTGGACGAGATCCGTACGGTACTGCTGGGCGCGCCCCGGGTGACCGCCGCGGCCGTCGTGGTCAACCGGGACGACCCGGACGATCCGGCGAGCAGCCGGATCGACGCCTACGTCGTCCTGGACGCAGCCGCGGACGGGGCGACGGACCCGGCGGAGGTGCTCGCGCACGCCAAGGCGAAGCTCCCCGACTACATGATGCCCACGACGATCACCGCGGTCGCCGGGATCCCGCTCACGATCAACGGGAAGCCGGACGTCTCCGGCCTGCCCGATCCGCGCAACAGCTCCGCAGCCACGCCGGCCGAGGCCCAGGAGCGTCCCGAGACCCACGAGTCGCCCGCCGCCGGTGGAATCACCGACGACATCCTGAGCATCTGGAGCAAGTTCCTCAACACCCCGGTGGGCCCGCAGGACAACTTCTTCACCCTGGGCGGGAACTCCCTGCTGGTCGTCCGGGTCCTCGCCGAGATGCGGGAACGCAAGCTGCCGAGGGTGGCGCCCAAGCAGCTCTACGAGCACTCGACGGCGGCGCAGTTCGTCGAGTACGTCCGACGGCTCGCCGAGGCCACCTCGGTGCCCCAGTGACCGGGGCCGCCTGACCCGACGCGCACCGACCCCGCCGGCTCCGGTCCGGTACCGCCCCGGCACCGACCGGGCACCCGTCCCGGAGCCGGCGGGGTCAGTCGATCCGGGCCACCCTGGCCGCGGCCACGGCCACCACCAGGCCCAGGCCGACACAGGCCGCGCAGACGAGGAACATCGTCCGGTACCCGGCGGCCCCGGCGACCAGTCCGAGGGAGCCGCTGCCGGCGGCGAGGCCGACGGTGAAGCAGGCGCCGAAGGTCGACAGCGCAGTGGCGCGACGGCGTTCGCTGACCGAGCGCACCACGAACAGGCCCAGCATCGGGTAGATCTGCCACATGCCCACACCGATGAGCACACCGCCGACCACGCCCAGGCCGAGGCCGTCCGCCACCCCGAGGAGCGCCACCCCCAGGGCCTCGACCAGGAAGAGGCCCGCGAGCTCCACCGGTCGCGTGGCCTCCCAGCGGATCCAGCTGCCCGCCACCCGCAGCAGCACCACGGTCAGCGAGTAGGCGGTGACCACGACCGCTCCCCCGGCGATGCCGAGCGCGTCGAACTTGGCGACCGCGAAGCTGGAGACGGCCGCGAAGCCGAACGCGGTGAAGATCAGCGCGACGCTGGGCAGCACCACGCCGAGCAGCGCGGCCCGGCCCTGGTCCGCGTCGGCCCGCTCCGAGGTCGAGGAGAGCCTCACCTCGGGTACGTACAGGGCGATGGGGATGACGAGCAGGGCGATCAGTCCCGAGATCACGAAGGTGCTCGCCGTGCCCACCAGGTGTTCGATCAACGAACCCAGCGGCGCGCCCAGGCCGATGGCCACGTAGTTCACGGTACCGCCCAGCCCCAGCGCCCAGCCCTGCCGGTCCTTGGCGACGAGCTGCACCGGCCAGACCCCGACCGCGGCCAGCATCACGCCCATGCCGACGCCCAGCAGCATGCGCAGGCCGATGAGTTCGGTGATCGACCCGGCGAGCGGGTAGCAGACCGTGGCGAGCGCGGTCAGCACCGTTCCGCCGATGGTCAGCGCCCGGGTGCCGAGGCGGTTCATCAGCACGCCCGACACCGGGCGGGCCAGCAACGCGGTCAGCGCGTAGCCGCTGATGACCGCGCCGACCTCGGCCGGGCCGCCGTGCAGGCGGCCGGTGACGTGGCCGGGCAGGATCGGGATGGTCAGGGCGAACGGCAGATAGCCGATCCCGTTCGCCAGCGCGATCAGCAGCGCGTGCCGGACGGCTCGCTTGTCGGTGGTCTCGATCTCGGGTGCTAACTCGGTTCGCACAGGTTCACTCCCTCATGTCCGGGAATGAGCCTAGGCGGGAAAACGTGCACGGAGCTTGTGATCGCCCCAAGTACTTGTCGCTGTTCAGAACTTGGCCGGTCGTGGTCGAAGGACGGCCCCGGGCGGGTGAGCGCGGCGGGTGGCGGGGCGGATCGGAGCCTCGCCCCGGCAGCGCCCACCCGAAGGGTCGAACTCGGTTACGGCGCTTGGGTGGTGACGTCCGACCGCGCGCGCGGGCGGTCGTAGGCTGGACCGCAGTCGGTCCCAAGGTCCCGAGGAGGACATCGGTGTTTCCGGAACAGCGCCCGCGACGGCTTCGGCGTACCCCCGCCCTGCGACGGCTGGTCGCCGAGACCACGCTGGAGCCTCGCCACCTGGTACTGCCCATGTTCGTCAAGGAGGGCGCCACCGAACCGGTACCGATCGGTTCGATGCCCGGTGTCGTCCAGCACACGCGCGATTCCCTGCGCAAGGCGGTCGTCGAGGCCGTGGAGGCCGGAGTCGGCGGCGTGATCCTCTTCGGCATCCCGCTGGAGTACGACGCGGACGGCACCCGCGGCCTCGACCCGGACGGTGTGCTCAACGCGGCACTGCGCGATGTGCGGGCCGAGGTGGGCGACGGGACGGTGATCATCGGCGACGTCTGCATCGACGAGTTCACCGAGCACGGCCACTGCGGGGTGCTCGACGAGCACGGCCTGGTGGACAACGACCGCACGCTGCGGATCTACGCCGAGATGGCCGTGGCACAGGTCGAGGCCGGGGCCCACGTCGTCGCGCCGAGCGGCATGATGGACGGCCAGGTGGCCGCGATCCGGGCCGCGCTGGACGGAGCGGGCCACTCCGGGGCGGCCGTGCTCGCCTACGCGGTCAAGTACGCCTCCGCGCTCTACGGGCCGTTCCGGGAGGCGGTCGACTCGCAACTCGTCGGCGACCGCAGGACCTACCAGCAGGATCCGGCCAATGCGCGGGAGGGCCTGCGGGAGGCCCGGCTGGACCTGGCCGAGGGCGCCGACATGATCATGGTGAAGCCGGCCACCGCGTACCTGGACGTCCTCCGGGCGGTCAAGGACGTCTCGGAGGTGCCGGTGGCCGCCTACCAGGTCTCCGGCGAGTACGCGATGATCGAGGCCGCGGCGGCGAACGGCTGGATCGACCGGGACCGCGCGGTGCTGGAGTCGCTCACCGGGATCCGCCGCGCGGGCGCCGACATCGTGCTCACCTACTGGGCGACGGAGGCGGCCGGGTGGCTGAACCACCACTGAGCCACCGCTGAGCCACCGCTGAGCCGCCACTGAGCTGCCGCTGAACCGGTGCCGGACCGGCGTCGGACCGGCCCTGAGCGGGGGCGATCACACGGCCGATACTCGTAACGTTCATGACAATAATCACGTGGGATCGTGGCGGGCCGCGGGCATGATGGATCCGTGGGCGCTGATCTGTCGCAGCGGCTGGTCCCCGACGGCCTGTGGGACCAGGTCGCGCCGTTGTTGCCGTCGTTCGCGACGCGTCGCCAGGGCGGTGGCACCGCGCCGCTGGACGAGCGGGCCGTGTTCGCCGCGGTGGTGTACGTCCTGACCAGCGGATGCGCGTGGCGGCACCTGCCACCGACGTTCGGGGTCTCGCCGGCCACCGCGCACCGGCGCTTCTCCGCCTGGACCAGGGCCGGGCTCTGGTGTCGGCTGCACCGGGCCGTACCGACCGGGCCGGGTGCTTGCGGTGAGCCGGACTGGACCTCGGCGATCGTCGACGCCGCCTCGGTACGGGTGCGGCGGGCCGGCACCGACCGGCCCGGTCCGGGCCCCGGACGCGGTCGGCCGTAGGGGATCCGCCGTCCGGGGCCCGGAACCGCGCCGGGTCCCGCGGAGCGATCCGCGGGACCCGGCGCGGTCGGTACCGGGTCAGGACCCCAACGTCCTGCTCGCCAGCACCTTCCCCTCCACGTCGTACGCGGCGAACCGGACGCCGCCGGGCGGGTACTCGCTCGGGGTGCCGGAGTCCTTGAGGGCCGGCCCCCAGAAGAAGCCGCTGGCGAAGCCCGGACTCCCGGGGAGCTGGGCGACGGTGACCCAGTGCGCCTGGCCGTCCACCTCGATGGCCATCGAGGCCACCCGCCCGGGCCCCGTGTACACCAGGTTGTAGAAACCCTCCTGCCGCTGCGGCGGCAGTCCGTAGTACTGCATGGTGATCTCCGTCGCGCCCCCCGCCCAGGAGTGCCCGGCACAGCCCGGACCGGTCTTGTACGCGGGCTCGTCGTGGATGCAGACCTCCTGGTCGTTCAGCCGCATCCACCAGTTCTCGCGGCCCAGCGGCAACTGCTGGCCGGGCTCCACGGCCACGGCCTCGGGCGCGGGCCCGGCCGGCGGCGCCAAGGGCTGCGACGCCGCCGCCACGGCCCGGACCCCGTCCCGCGCCGACAGGGCGACGCCCGTACCGCCCACCACCACGAGCACGGCCGCCACGGCGGAGACGCCCAAGGCCACACGGCGGCCCCGCCGCTGCCGGCGCACATGGACCTGCACGGCCCCGGCGGACCAGTCCCCCACGGCGAGCCCGTCCGCCTCCGACCGCAGCGCGCCCCGCACCATGTCCTCGGTGTCCATCACCTGTTGCCTCCGTTCGTGCCCTCGCTCGTCGAACCGGACCCCACCGCGTACGAGGCCAGCGCCGGATGGCCGCGCAGCTTCGCCAGCCCACGGCTGGCCTGGCTCTTCACATTGCCCGCCGAGCAGCCGAGCACCTCGGCGACCTGCTGCTCGCTCATGTCCTCCCAGTAGCGCAGGACGACGACGGCCCGCTGGCGCGGCGGCAGTTCCGCCAACGCCTGCAGCAGCACCGAGCGCTCCTCGACATCGCGGTGGCCGGCGCCCGAACTGTGCGCCCGCTCGGGGAGGACGGGCACCAGCAGCTGCCTGACCCGGCGCCGCCGGTGACGGCTCAGGTTGTTGTTCACCAGGGCCCGGTGCACATAGGCGTCCGGCTCGTCCAGCCGACTGATCCGGGCCCAGCTCCGGAACACCTTCGCCAGCGTCGCCTGCACCACGTCCTCGGCCTCGTGGTAGTCACCCGTCAGCAGGTAGGCGGTACGCACCAGCCGCCGCCACCGCGTGGCGGCGAACCCCTCGAAGCCCAGCTCCCGCACATCGGAGCCCTCCCCGGCAGCCGCCCGGGAAGGCGGTCCGGCAGCCGATTCCACGACCGACCGGGCCCGCTCCTCCACCGGTACGGGTATTGCACTCGCGGTCATCCCATTCCTCTCCGCGATCCGCGCGACGGCCCCACCGGACCGCCACTCCGCCCTACTCACCCCCGCACGGCCGCAAAGGTTGCACGTCGGTGATCATCGACCCGCCGTGCTGCCGGACCACCGCTCGACGGCGGGCGTGACGGGCGTGACGGAAACCGGACCGGCGGCGGACAGCACCTCGGGCCCGGACCCGGCTCCGGTCGGCATATTGTCGGTGGCATGGACGAGGATCTGCGCCATGACGGTAACCGCTGCTGACTACCTGTGGTTCGAGGACGGATTCCCCGACATCGCCGAGGCGTACTGCTTCACGCTGGTGAAGGACCTCGCGCCCGCCGAGCTGCTGCAACGCCTCGACGGGGAAGCGGGCCCCTCGCTGACCGGAGTGACAGCACTCGTCGAGGCCGCCGACGACCTGGGCGACACGCAGCAGACCTGGTGTTCGGCGAGGTCGACCTGCCCTCCCCCGGCGACGACTGGCACCGGGCCATGCGGCAGCGGGCGCTCTCCATGCGTCTCGCGCTGTCCCGCCACCGCTGGGCGATCGGGGTGATGGAGTCCCGCTCCACCCCCGGACCGGCCACCCTGCGCCACCACGACGCCGTCCTCGGCTGCCTGCTCCGGAGCGGCTTCTCCCTCCAGCTGACCGCCCACGCCGTCTCGGGCCTGGACAGCTACATCTACGGATTCGCGCTGCAGGAGAAGACGCTCCCCTTCGACTCCCCCCAGCAGACCGCCGAACTCGCGCACAGCATCCTCGACGGCCTCCGCCGGGCGGCCGGCTGAGCCTGCGGGAAAGGCTCGCCCGGCGGGGGCAGGTCCTCGCGTCTACCTGCCGCCCTCCTCGCGCTCCTCCCCCTCCTCACCGTCGGCCGGCAGGCCGACCTCCTCACGGTCCTCCTTCGTCAGCTCCTCCAACTCCGCCTCGTCGGGGCGCTTCGGCAGCCCGCGACTGTGGCCGGTGTCAGGATCGCCCTCGACGTCCTTGTTCGACTTGTGGTGGGACATGGCTCCTCCTCGCCCGGACGGCCCGTGGCCGGGCCCGGTACGCCTTCCCTCCCATCACCTCCCCGCGACCGGGGAACCGCAAGTCGGCCGCTGCGACCGACAGCCGACGGGACCCGCCCGGCCCCGCGCGGCCGTCCACCACCGGGGCCCGACCGGGCAGGGCCGACCGGGCGGGGCCGACCGGGCGGGGCCGACCGGGCGGGGCCGACCGGGCGGGGCCGACCGGGCGGGGCCGACCGGACCGGCGTCGTGCCGGTCCGGTCAGCACGAGGTGATCGGGGTGGACGATCAGGGCTCGCGGCGGCTGGCCAGGTCGGCCGGGGCGGCGGGGAGCCGCAGGTCGGCGATGTCCTGCTGGGCGGCAGGGGTGAGGGGGACGCCCCAGGCCCGGTAGAAGGCGGTGAGGTCCTGGCCCGCCACCTTGCTGGTGAGCAGGGTCAGGTTCGCCCAGCGGTCGGCGCCCTGCGGGCGGGCCGCGCGCACCCGGCTGTGCACGGTCGGCCAGAACTTCTCGCCGTACTGGAGCGTGAGCTGCTCGAACATGACGAGCCGCTCGAAGGCGTCGAAGGAGTCGGCGTAGGAGACACCGCTCCCGCCGACCTTGGGCAGGGCCTTGTCGTAGACCTTCTCGGCGACCAGGCGCGAGGTCCGGCCGAGGGCCTTAGCCACCGCGAGGGAGTAGACGTTGTTCGAGACCTCGACCACCTCGGAGGGCTCGATGGAGCTCTGCTGGCGGTGGTGGCCCTGTTCGTGCCAGATGCCCCAACCGGCGGCGGCGCCGTCGACGATCCAGTTGGCGGACTCCTGCTGGAAACCCATGTAGCCGGCCGTGGCGAAGGCCGCGCCGGCCCGGCGTTCCACCTCGGCGTAGTGGAACGGGAAGACGCCCGGGGAGTCGGGCCCGGGAGCGGTCGCCGCGTCGGCGCCGGTGGGGGCGGCGAAGCCGGCGACCGCGTCCTCGATGCCCCGGGCGCACTCCAGGTGCCGCAGCACCGTCTCCGGGGAGCTGTACGAGTAGCGGGCCGCCGTGTCGCGCGTGAGCGTGACGACAGTCCGCCCGGCCACCAGTTCGGCGTAGCGGGCGGGACGTTCGGCGAGCTGGGCGCGCCAGTCGGCCGCGGTGGTACGGCCGAGCACGAACACCGGGGCGACCTGGACGTCGCCGCTCAGAGTGACGGTCGCGCGGTCGGCCGCGGTGCCGTCGAAGGCCAGGTACACCATGCCGCCGCGGTGGTCCTGGACCTGGGTGCTCCCGGACGCGGCGGCGGGATAGGGGCGCGCGCCCGTGAGACCGGAGCCGACCGGCGGGCCGACCACGACCCGCAGACTGCCGCCGCCGACGCTGCCGGTGACGGCGGCGGTGAGCCGCGCCCCGGGCGGCAGGTACAGACCGGTCGGTCGCAGGTCGGAGGGCGCGAGGGCGAGGTCCTGGCGCCGCCGCTCGTTCTCCGCCGACGGGAGCCCGGCGAGGGTGACGGTGTAGGGCCGGCCCGGCTCGGGCGGGACGAACGGGGCCAGGCCGTCGGGGCCGGTCGCCCGGGGGCAGGCCGGGGCGGTGAGCACGGCCTCGGCTCCGGGGTCGGATTCGGCGCCGTCGGCCGAGAGCGCGGTGACGCGGTAGCGGTGCACCCCACCGGGGCCGAGCCCGCCGTCGCGGTACTCGCGGTCGGTGGTGACAGCGATCCGGCCGCCGTCGCGGTGGACGGCGTACCCGACGGGCGCGGGCCCGGCGGGGGCGCTCCACCGGACGGTCGCGTCGGTCGGTGAGTCGGCGGTCGCCGAGGCCGCGCCGGGAGCCGCCTGGGTCCGGGCGGTTCCCGGCCGGTCGGCGGCCGGGAACCGGGTCCAGGTCTGGTTCCCGCCGCCGTTCACCGGATACAGCCCGGCGAAGCCGGTGGCGCGGTTGTGGTCGAGGGCAAGGGCCGGGTCGGCCGCCCAGCGCAGGACGCCCTTGGCCGTGTCGTACTGCCAGCGGGACCGGTCGCCGCCGTTGGCGACCGGCCGGGCGACGACGCGTGCGTTCCACCAGCCGTCGCCCTTGACGTCCAGGACCGGGTAGGGCGCGGCGGAACTCTGCACCTGGCCCTGCTCGGTGACGGTCCACCGCTGGGTCGGCGGTGTCGGCCGCCCGGCGACGGACGCGCACGGCTCCACCGAGACGGAGCGGTCGGGGGTGGCGATCGCGGCGAGCGTCAGGCACCGGCCTGCGTTGCGGAGTTCACCATCGCTGCCGGCCGGGGCCGCGACGGCGGTGTAGCCGGGAGCGAACGTCCACTTCTGGTTGTCGCCGCCTCCCGGTGAGTACAGCGTGGCCGAGTCGCCGTTGACGTTGAAGTCCAGGACGTACCGGCCGGCCGTCCAGCCGAGTCGGCCGGTGGCCGCGTCGTACGACCAGGAACCGGCCGCGTCGGCGGGGACCAGGGCGGTGGGCGTGCCGTTGGCCGCGGTGCTGCCGGGTCGCAGGCCCAGCGCCAGACCGGTCACGCCGTTCAGGAGGACGCCTCGGGAGTCCAGCCGCCATTGCTGCCCGGTCGGCGTGGGTTCGCCGAGCTCCGAGGTGCAGGTGCGGAGCCGGATCGGGCCGGACTGCTCGGCGGTCAGGCACTGGCCGAGGACCCGCAGCTCGGACCACTGGTCGGCCGCGCGCGGCTGGGCCAGGGCGGCCGGGCACGGTGCGAGGAGGGGCAGCAGGACCAGGGAGACGGCGGCGGCGGTCAGGCCTGGCGGTCTACGACGGGGTTCGGTCATCGGGTGGGACCACCTTCACGGTCGGGGAACCGGAAGCGTGGGCGCGCCCCCGGACGGACCCAGGATGCGCGGAGCACCGAGGCCGCCCCGCGATCACCACGGGGCGACGACCGGCAAGTTCACCCCGTCGGCCCGGAACCCCGGAATAGGGGGTGGCGGCTTCGTCGTTGCCGACACTCGACAGCGACACCGCGGACCGTGCGTTGTCGGACCCGTGCTGCACACTGAGGCCGAACACTCGGCAGACCGAAGGACGATTCCCATGACCGACCGGCCCCTGACGCTGATGGCCGTGCACGCCCACCCCGACGACGAAGCCACCGGTACGGGGGGTGTGCTCGCCCGCTACGCGGCCGAGGGCATCCGGACGGTGCTCGTCACCTGTACCGACGGCGCGTGCGGAGACGGCCCGGGAGGTGTCAAGCCCGGGGAGGAAGGACACGACCCGGCGGCCGTCGCCGCGATGCGCCGTCAGGAGCTCGAGGCCAGCTGCGAGGTCCTCAAGGTCGACCACCTCGAAATGCTCGACTACGCGGACTCCGGGATGATGGGCTGGGCCGCCAACGACGCGCCCGGCTCGTTCTGGACCACGCCGGTGGACGAGGCGGCCGCCCGTCTCGCCGAGCTGATGCGGACGTACCGGCCCGACGTGGTCGTGACCTACGACGAGAACGGCTTCTACGGCCACCCCGACCACATCCAGGCCAACCGCATCACGTCGCGGGCGCTGGAGCTGACCGGCGCGACGCCGAAGGTGTACTGGACGACGGCCCCGCGCTCGATGATGGCGCGGTTCGGCGAGGTCATGCGCGAGCTCGGCGGCGACTGGGACGAGCCGGGCACCGAGGAGTCGGAGCTGCCCGAGATCGGCCTGCCCGACGAGGAGATCACCACCTGGGTGGACACCACCGGGTTCGGCGGCCAGAAGTTCGACGCGCTGGCCGCACACGCCAGCCAGGGCGAGAACATCTTCTTCCTGAAGATGGGCAAGGAGAAGTTCACCGAGCTGATGGGTGTGGAGACCTTCGTCCGGGTCCAGGACACCACCGACGCCCCGCTTCCGGAGAACGACCTCTTCGCCGGCCTGCGCTGAGCGGTCGACGTCCTCGCCACTCAGGCGGTGCGGGTGCGGCCGAGTTGCAGCGCCAGGACCGGCTGGGTGGTGGGGTGGTCGGATCCTCCGGCGGGCTCCTCGGTGACACCGACGGCGTGGGCCCCGTCGAGGGGTGCGGTGAGGAGGAGCGCGCCGTCGCCGTCCGGCAGCAGGCCGGCCGGTGCGAGGGTCCCCGCGCGGTCGAGCCAGAGTTCGTAGACGCGGCCCGGGCCCGGGGTGGGGAGTCCGGCAGCGAGGAAACCGGCCTGGTTGCGGCTGGCCGACCACACGACGGTACCGGTCCCGTGACCGCCGGGCCCGGCGGTGGTGGTCACCCGGGCGTCGGGCGCGGTCAGCAGTTCGCCGAAGGCCGCCTGCCGGTCGCGCAGTTGCTCCGCGGTGGCGCGCTCGTGCTGCGCCTGCTCGTGCTGCTGGACGGTGAGGGCGCCGAGCGTGGTGGCCGCGGTGAGGGAGGCGGCCAGGGCGAGGCGGGGCCACCGCCGCGAGGGGGTCCGGCGGCGGGTCGGCGCCGGCGGGGCAGCGGCCCGCCGCGACGGGGACGGGGGCGGCGCGGGGGGCGCCTGGTGCTCGTACGGCAGTCGGGCCAGGATCCGGGCGCGCAGTTCGGGCGGGGGCGGGAGGGTCCCGGTGGCGCCGAGGCGGGCGAGGGCAGCGCCGAAGCCGGCCGTCTCCTCCTCGCAGGTGCGACAGCCGGTCAGATGGGCCTCGAAGGCCGCGTGTTCGTCCGGGTCGTCGACGGCTTCCAGTACGTAGGCGCCGGTGAGGAGGTGCAGGTTGTCGTCGGCCGGGGTGTTCATGATCCGACTCCCAGACAGTCGCGCAACCGGATCAGGGCGTCCCGCATCCGGGTCTTGACGGTGCCCAACGGGGCGTGCAGCCGTTCGGCGACCTCCCGGTAGCTGAGGCCCTGGTAGTACGCCAGCAGCACGGACTCGCGCTGGAGGTCGGTGAGACCGCGCAGGCAGTGCCGCACCTGCTGGTGGTCGAGATGGGTCTCGGCACGCTCGGCGACGTCGTCGAACGGTGTTTCCTGTGTGCCGGCGACCGCGGCGCGGTCACGGTCGGCGGCCGCGCGGCAGTACCGGACCCGGTCCACGGCACGGCGGTGGGCGATGGTCATCACCCACGGCATGACGTCACCGCGGCCGGGGTCGTAGTGCGCCGCGCCGCGCCACACCTGGAGCATCACGTCCTGCATCACTTCCTCCGACTGGGCCTCGTCGCGCAGGACCCGGCGCACCAGGCCGAAGACCGGCCCCGCGACCGCGTCGTAGAGATCGGCGAACGCCTGGTGGTCGCCCTGCGAGACGCGGGCCATCACCGGCTTGAGATCGGGCGGCGGCTCGGGCCTGCCGTGCAGGAACACCACGGAACTCACTGTCGCCGCCTCCGGTGCCCGCAGCACCTGCGGACGGGTGGACGGACGTGCCGTGGGAACGCGCCGGCCGGACGGTCGGATGCGGCCCGCATGTCGGCCTCCCGGGTACTGGTAGGAACGGTGTCGAAGCCGTTCGTCGTCGAAGTCGTTCTTCGGTCGCGCGTTCATCGCTCGCACGTTCTTCGCTCGCGCGTTGTGCGCTCGCACGTTATTCGTCGCCGACGGCCCAACGGATTGCGCTCGGCGGTATCCCACCGGCTCTTCCACCCGATCGGGTGGATCCGGACGGCTCACCCATCCGCCGCGGCCGTTCCGCCGAATGCCGGACGTGACCAACGATGTGACCACTCTCCGTGACCGGGCCCGCGTCGCGGCCGCAGCGCTGCCGGTCCGGATGGCGTGCGGGATCGCCGCCGTCTGCGCCGGCGTCGCGGCGGGCGAGGTCGCCGCGGCGCTCGTTCGCCCGCAGGCGGCCCCGGTGGTCGCGATCGGCTCGGCCGCGATCGACCTCGCGCCCACCCCGGTCAAGGAGTGGGCGGTGCGCTCCTTCGGCACCTGGGACAAGACGGTCCTCCTCACCGGGATCCACACCACCATGGGCATGACCGCCGCCCTCCTGGGACCGGTGGCGGCCGTCCGCCGTGCCGCAGGTGTCCTGCTGTCCGCCGCGTTCGGTGGCCTCGGGGTGTGGGCGGCGCTGGCCCGCCCGGACGCGCGGCCCTGGGACGCCCTGCCCTCGGCCGCGGCCGCCCTGGTCTGCGCCGCCGTGCTGTTCCTCCTCACGGCGCCGCGAACGGCACTGCGAACGGCACTGCGAACGGCACTGCGAACGGCGCGGCGAACAGCACCGCCAACAGCCCGAACGGACGCCCGACCCGGCGGGCCCGGGCCCCGACAGCACGCCGGCGCCGAGGACACCGTGACGGCGGGCGACGGCCCGGCGGGGGCCGCCGGCGACCCGGCCCCCGTGCCGCCCGTTCACCCCGGACGTCGAAGCGCCCTGACCGCGGGCGCCGTCGTCCTCCTGTCCGCCGGCCTCGGCTCCGCCGGGCGCCACCTGGCCGACCGCCGCAACGACGTCTCCGCCGCCCGCGCCTCGCTCACGCTCCCGCCGCCGGCCCGGCCGCTTCCGCCTCCCCCGCCCCGGGCCGCCCTGGCGATCCCCGGACTCACCCCGTTCCGTACGTCCGTCGACGAGTTCTACCGGGTCGACACCGCGCTCACGCTGCCCCGCATCGACCCGCGCGACTGGACGCTGCGGATCCACGGCATGGTCGACCACCCCGTCGAGCTGTCCTTCGCCGACCTGCTCGCCCAACCGCTGGAGGAGCTGGACCACACGCTGTCCTGCGTCTCCGGCGAGGTCGGCGGGCCCTACGCGGGCACCACCCGCTGGCTGGGTGCGCCACTGCCCGCGCTGCTGCGCCGCGCCGGGATCCGCGCGGGCGCCGACCAGCTGCTCGGCCGCTCGAAGGACGGGATGACGATCGGCACGCCGCTGGAGTGCGTCCTCGACGGCCGTGCCGCGCTGCTCGCGGTGGCCATGGACGGTGCGCCCCTGCCCGTGGCGCACGGCTTCCCCTGCCGCAGCGTGGTCCCCGGCCTCTACGGGTACACCTCCGCCACCAAGTGGCTGGTCGACCTGGAGGTGACCACCTTCGCCGCCCGCGACCCCTACTGGGTGCGGCGCGGCTGGGACCGGACCGGCGAGGTGCGCACCGCCTCCCGCATCGACGTACCGGCCGCCTTCGCCCGCGTCCCGGCCGGGGAGGTCACGGTCGCGGGCACGGCCTGGGCCACCCACCGCGGCATCGCCGCCGTGGAGGTCCGCGTCGACGGCGGGCCCTGGCAGCAAGCCCGACTGACGGCCGACACGGGGCCCGACGTGTGGCGCCAGTGGCACCACACCTGGACGGCGGCCGCCCCGGGCACCCACCGCCTGGAGGTCCGCGCCACCGACGCCACCGGCGCCGTGCAGGAGGAGACCCGCAGACCGCCCTTCCCCTCCGGGGCGACCGGCTGGCACAGCACGGTCGTCACGGTCCACTGACTGACCCCGAAGCGCGGCGGGCCCTCTGCCGCGTGCGACACGACACCACCGTCCGGCACGACATCACCGTTCGACACGACACCACCGTCCGTCACAACACCGCTGTCCGTCACAACACCGCTGTCCGAGAAGAGAAGAAACCGATGACCGCCATCCAGCACCGCAAGCCCTTCACCGCCCTGCTCGTCGGAGGCATCCTCGCCGCCTCCCTCACCGCCTGCGGCGGGGACGACGGAGGCAAGGCGTCCGACACCGCCGCCGGTGCGGCCACCACGGCCGCGGCCACCGCCCCCGCTGCGGCCCCCATGGCGGACCCCGCAGCCGACCGGGCGACGGCCGGGCAGCCGTTCGGCACCGCCTGCGCCGCCGTGCCCAAGGACGGCGCGGGTTCCTTCGCCGGCATGGCCGCCGACCCGGTCGCCACCGCGGCCTCGCACAACCCCCTGCTCTCCACCCTGGTCGCCGCCGTCACCAAGGCCGGACTCGTGGACACCCTCAACTCGGCGAAGGACATCACCGTCTTCGCCCCCACCGACGACGCCTTCGCCAAGCTGCCGAAGAAGGACCTCGACGCCGTCCTCGCCGACAAGGACAAGCTCACCAGGATCCTCACCTACCACGTGGTGCCCCAGCGCCTCTCCCCCACCACGCTGACGGGTGCTCACAAGACCCTGGAGGCCCACGAGGTCACCGCCACCGGCAGCACTCCCGACTTCACCGTCAACGGCTCCGCCAAGGTGCTGTGCGGGAACGTGCAGACGGCCAACGCCACCGTCTACATCGTCGACACCGTTCTGATGCCCGCCTCCTGACCCGCCCCGAACCGCTGTCCCCGGTCCTCCCCGTGGCCGGGGACAGCACCGTTTCCCCCTTCCCCGGCGGCTTCCCCACGCCCCGACAGCTACCCCGTGCCCCGACGGCCTCCTCACGCCCGGGCCCGGGGCCGGGGCGCACCCGGTATCCGGAACCGGCCAATCCGCCCCGGCCGTCGCGGCGAATCAAGGGCAGGAAGGTCCCCCGGCCCCGGAAGCCCCGTCGGCCGGCCCCCTCACCTCACATCCACGTCTCAGGAAGGAGGTGTACAACCATGCACGCAACGCGAATCCGGCGCCCGCTGGCCGTCGCCATGGCCGGCGCCCTGCTGGCCGGCGGCGCCGCCCTGACGACCGCCACCTCGGCCTCCGCGGCCCCGACGGTCGCCACGTCCACCGTCCAGACGCATCAGCACGGCCATGGCACGTGCACCTGGCACCCCGGCTGGTGGGAGAACAAGCTCGTCCCCGGGCACTGGTCGAAGGCCTGGCACTCCGGCTCGTGGCAGAACCAGTGGCAGCCCGGCTGGTGGGACGGCCACCACCAGTGGCACCAGGGCTACTGGCACCAGGTCTGGCACGAGGCCGGCTGGAAGAACCTCTGGCAGTCCGCCCACTGGGAGAAGGTCTGGCACGACGGCTACTGGAACTGCTGGCACTGACACCCCGTCGTCGGCCGGGTCGGCAGTCCGCTGCCCCGGCCGGCCCGCCTCACCGGCCCCCGATCGCGGCACCGCCCCTCGGGGGCCGCGCCCCGCACAACACCACCGCCGCCCGCCCCGTCCGACGGACGGGACACGAAGGACCGGCCGACCATGAACACCGCGACCCAGACCCCGCCGATCCACCCGAACAGGACCCGCCCTTCCACGGACAGCGTCTGTCTGTCCTTCCCCAACGACGCCCGGTGCGCGGCCCGACTCCGCTCGACCACCCGCGCCTTCCTGCGCCGCACCCGCCCGGGCGACCGTTCCCTGCTCGCCGACGCCCTGCTCGTCGTCACCGAGCTGGCCGCGAACGTCGTCCAGCACACCGACGGCCCCGGGCGCCTCACCCTGACCTCGCACCGGCACGCCATCGGCATCGACGTCAGCGACACCAGCCGGACCCCGCCCGCGGTCGTCCCCCTGTCCTCGGAGAACGTCCACGGCCGAGGGCTCCTCCTGGTCGCCGCCCTCACCGACAGCCTCACCCTGACGCTCGACCCCGGCAGCGGCAAGACCGTTCACGCCCTGCTGCCCGACCGGTCCGCGGCACCGCTCCCGCGCCCGTCGGCGCGACCGTGCCGCACCTGGTGACGGGCAGTCCCGGCCCGGCGGCCGGGACCGGGGCGGTACGAAGAAGTGGACGCGGTGTGCCCTCACGGTGGGGGGGTGGTGGTCGGCGCTTCCGGAACGCTCGTCATAATTACTCCGCCTGCGATCCACGCGGGCCGTTCCGCCCCCGTCGGGCCCGGGCCCGACGGGTCGGGCTCCCGCTCCCCCTCGGAGGACCGCACCGTGCGACCCACTCGCGCCAAGGGCCTGCTCGCCGCAGGCCTCGTCACCGTGCTCGGTGGCCTGCCCGCCGCCACGGCTTCCGCCGCCACCGGCCCGGTCGGCTCGAGCGGCGAGGAATCCGGGGTGCTGCGGGTCGACGCCGGGGACCCGACGTGCTCGGACACCGCGACGGGCACGGCGACGAAGCCGTTCTGCTCCGTCGACGCGGCCGCCGCGGCGGCGCTGCCGGGCCAGACCGTCCAGGTGGTCCGGTCCTCGTACGGCGCCGGGACCGTGATCACCAAGTCCGGCGAGCCCGGTCGGCCCCTCACCATCAAGGGCTCGGTGGACGGCGACATACGGCTGTCCGGTGTGCACGATGTCGTCCTGCGGTCGATGAACGCGCGGGAGATCCAGGTCACCGGTTCGAACCGGGTCACCGTGGTCCGCGCCGACGCCTTCGGGATCAAGGTCACCGACTCCCCCGGGACGACTCTTACCAACAACACGGTCGCCGACGGCTGCACCGCAGGCATCGAGCTGGCCGGCGACTCCTCCGGCTCCAGCGTCTTCAACAACCTGGTGCGCAACCACTTCTCGCCCGCCGCGCCGTACAACTGCCCGAACCCTTCGGGCGCGGAGATCGTGGTCTCCGCCCTGTCGGCCAAGGACACCCGGGCCGGCTCCAACACCGTCGCGCCGTACTGGACGAACTTCGGCAGCGGAACGCCGTACCTCTGGGCCGGCGCCGCGCACTCCACGCCCGAGTCCCTCGCCGCCGCAACGGACGGCCGGGCCGGCACCCACGACCACGTGCTGCCGCGCTGGCAGGACGGCAACGCCGCGAACAGCGAGGTCGTCGACTCCGCCGACGAGAACGCGCCGGGCTTCGTGCCGGCCGCGCACCCGGCCGACGACCCGTCCCGCCCGAACCTGGGCACCGGCCTCGGCTACCACGACCGCGGCGCGAGCGAGCGCCAGGAGCCCATCACCACCGCCCAGTTGGCGGCCGACCACCGGCAGGCCCCGTACGGCACCGAGATCACGCTGACGGCGACCACCGGCCCGGAGACGGCGCACTGGCCGACCTCCGTGATGACCTACCGCTACGACTTCGGCGACGGCACCCCCTCGGTCACCTCCGACTCCCCGTCCGTCAAGCACGTCTACACCAAGGCGGGCACCTTCTACGCGAACGTCACCGTGGACACCGGCGGCGGGCAGCCGTTCACCGGTCGGTACGCGGTGCAGGTGAAGAGCACGGTCCCCGGGCCGCTGACCGCCCGCGCCACCGTCCAGCAGGTCGTTCCGGACCAGTTCGACACCTCCGACGCGCCGCCGCTGGGCGTGCGGCTCGACCCCTCGGCGACCTCCTCGCCGTGGCCGGTCGCCAAGCTCGTGGTGGACTACGGCGACGGCTCCCCCGCCGTCACCCGCAACGCCCTCGACCCGGTCGTCCACGGGTACGCCTCGCCGGGCGACTACACGGTCACCGTGACGGTCACCGACACCGCCGGCCGCACCAGCACCGCCGCCCACCCCTTCCGGGCCGCGTACGCCCCGACCGGGTTCCTGCGCACCCAGCCGTACCGGCTGGCCGACACCCGCGAGGACGCGAACCTGGACCTCACGGGCGGCCGCGAGGTGCCCTTCACCCTGCCGACCGGTACCGCGCCCGGGGCGAACGGCGTGCCGGGCAATGTCTCCACGGTCGTCCTGAACGTGACCGTCACCGAGGCCACCGAGGACACCCACCTCACCGTCTGGCCGACCGGCCAGCCGCGCCCGACCACTTCCAACGTGAACGTGGCCGCCGGCCGCACCTCGTCCAACCTCGTCACCGTGCCGATCGGCGACGCCAAGCGGATCAGCACCATGCTGAACGCCGGCCGCGCCGAGGTGATCGTCGACGTCGTCGGCTTCTACCGCCCCAACGGCGGCGACCTGTTCACCCCGCTGTCGCCGAACCGGCTGGTGGACACCCGTGACAGCGCCAAGCTCGGCTGGGGCGAGACCCGCGCGGTGAAGGTCGCCGGCGTCGGCGGTGTCCCGACGGACGCCACCTCCGTGGTGCTCAACCTGACCAGCACCGAGACCGCCGTCGACACCCACCTCAAGGTGTACCCGGGCGGCGGGAGCAAGCCGGTCAGCTCCAACCTGAACCCGGAGCCCGGCAAGGACAAGTCCAACCAGGTCGTCGTCCCGGTCGGTCCGGACGGCACCGTCAACGTGTACAACAACGCCGGTTCGACGCACGTCGTCCTCGACGTCTTCGGGTACTACGCCCCGAACGGCAAGGCCAGGTTCACGCCGACCGTGCCCGTGCGCCTCACCGACACCCGCGACACGCCGTTCGCCAAGCCCGGCCCGGACAGCACCACCGTCGTCGGCGGCATCCCGGCCGGCGCCCGGGCCGCCGTCCTTAACGTGACGTCCACCAACACCACCGACGACAGCTACCTCACCGTGCACGCCCACGGCGCCCCGCGCCCCGGCACCAGCAACCTCAACCTGCTGGCCGGCCAGACGGTGCCCAACCACGTCACCACCCCGGTCGGCGCGGACGGCAAGGTCGACGTCTACAACCACGTCGGCAGCACCGACATCATCGCCGACCTGTTCGGCTACTTCACCGACGCCTGGCCGACCCAGGGCTGACGGCACGCGGCCTGGTCGGCGGCGGGGCGGCAACCGGAAGGCTGCCGCCCCGCCGCAGTGCTCCGTCCCGGGCAGTTCTACCGGTCGGAAGCGGTCCGGGCCCCGTCCTCCACTCCGAGCGCGAAGATCTTCACGGGGTCGTCCGGCCCCCGGTACGCGCGGGCGAGGAAGTCCTCGACGATGTCGTGCGGTCGGTCGAGGAAGAGCAGGGGCGCCCGGAACGGGATGTCCTCGCGTCCGCCGGAGACGAACGACATGCGCAGCTGCGCCGCCTGGTCGTCGTGCCACAGGTACACGGTCCCGGGCCGTCCCGTTCCGTCCGACGCGGCGTCCCGGACCCAGGCCCGCACCGCCTCCACCAGGGCGGCCGCCAGTTCGAGCGGGTCGATGCCGTCGGGCCCGTCAGTCCCGTCAGTCCCGTCGGGCTCGTGGCTCGGCGGGGCCGGGAAGTACTCGATGTTCTCCAGGGCTTCCTCGACGAGGTTCCCTTCCCCGCGCCAGACACCGGCGCCGGCCGCCTCCCGTACGAGGTCCAGCAGCGTCGAGGAGTTCATTCCCGGATTCCTTTCCCGTGTCGGCCCGGCCCGGCGCGGCACGGCTCAGGCTGCGCCCTCGCGTCCGCTCGGCAGCGGCTGCTCCTGCTCCTCCGCGGCGACCTCGGCCTGCACGCCCCGGCGGAGGCCGACGATCGCCACCAGCGCCGCCACGGCCATGATGACAGCCATCCAGTGGAAGACCGTCTGGGTGGCGTGGGCGAAGTCCTCCCGGAAGAACTGCGGGACGGCCGCGGCGCTCCCGCTCCCGCCGCTCTGCGTCTGGACCTGGGAGAGGTGGGCGGCCGTGGCTTCCGCCTGGTCCTGCGGCAGGCCCTGGGCGACCAGGGAGTCGGTCAGCCGGGTCCGCAGGTCGGTGACCAGGACGGTGCCCAGCACCGCCAGCCCCAGACTGGCGGCGTAGTTGCGGACCGTCTGGGTGATGCCGGTCGCCTCGCCGTAGGACAGCCGCGAGGCCCGGTTGACCGCGTCCGTGCTGGCGGGCGAGAGCATGAAGCCCATGCCGGCGCCCGCCAGCACGACGTCCCACTGCTGCTCACTGAAGCTCAGCGAGGTCACGTCGCCCGCCCACAGGTGGAACCCGATCGCGGCCAGCACGCACCCCAGCACCACCGGGCGTTTGGCCCCGCCCCGGTCGAGCATCCGGCCGCCGATCTGCGAGGCGATCACGAAGCCGATGAAGAACCAGAGCAGGAAGACGCCGGCCTCCGAGGAGGAGTCGCCCAGCGCGATCTGCGCGTACTCGCTGGAGAAGAAGAACACCGGGACGAAGACCAGCATCGAGATACCGAGTACCAGGTTCTGCACCGAGAACGCGCGGATGCGGAAGATGTCCACCTTGATCAGCGGCGAGGCGGTGCGCTTCTCGACGAACGCGAAGACGACCAGCAGCGCGACTCCGGCCGCGATGCAGAGCCCGATCGCCGGGTTGGACCAGCCCCAGACCTGCGACTGCTGGAACCCGAAGACGCTCAGCGCGACACCGCCGGCGATCAGGGCCAGGCCCCGGTAGTCCATCGGCGCCGGGCGACTCTCCGTCACCGGCTTGGAGATCGCGACCAGCGCCAGCGCGACGGCCGCCACCGGCAGGTTCACCCAGAAGATGGCACGCCAGGTCCACTCGGTCAGGTAGCCGCCCAGGACCGGTCCGATCGCGGTCAGACCGCCCGCGATACCGAAGAACAGGGCCAGCGCCCGCCCCCGCTCGCGCAGTGCGAAGCTCTGCACCACGATCGCCAGCGCCGCCGGGAACATGATGGCGCCGCCGAAGCCCTGGACGGCACGGAAGGTGATCAGCCACGCCTCCGCCAGGCTCCCGGTGGGGGTGAGGCCGCAGCAGGCCGAGGCGCCCGCGAAGACCACCACCCCGAGCACCACCATCCTGCGGTGGCCGACGGTGTCGGCGAGCCGGCCGCCGAAGGCGAAGAACGCCGCCAGGGTGAGCAGGTAGGCGTTGACCGCCCACTGCACGCCCGTACTGGTCAGCTTCAGCTCGTACTGGATGTTCGGCACGGCGATCGACACGATGGTCTGGTCGATGAAGGTCATCGCGACGGCGAAGATCATCGCCGCCAGCACCAGGTAGCGCGAGGATCCGCCGGCGGGAGCAGCGGCCATCACTGTGCCTCCGGGGGCGCGTCCGCACGTCGACTGCCGGCGGACCACCTGTGGGGCGGGCCGTTCGTCGCCGAACGGACCCGGGTTCCTGCCGTTGGTTCGGCGACTCCCATGCTAACGACCGGCCCGGGGCGATGCCTGCCGGACCGGCGGCGGGGCGCGGACGTGCGCCGACGTGCGCTGCGGCGACGTGCGGGCCGGTGGGATGCTCCTATAGACGTCAAGCCGCAGGAGCGAGGTCGGTTTGAGCGATTTGTTCGGCTGGTGCTGCAGTCAGCGCGCGGTAGATCTCGCGGGCGAC
>NZ_JODS01000015.1 GCF_000718025.1 Kitasatospora purpeofusca | reverse complement strand
ACGGGCCGACAAATCCCAAACAGGACAGTCGAAACGTCAGTCAGTGCTCGGGTCAGACCCGCCAGCAGCGTCACCACGTACATCATCACTGTCAGTGCTCCGCGAGCGCGCCCGGCACGCTCTGCCGGCGGTGCTCGCGCGGTGTCAGCCCGTACGCCTCGCGGAAGGCCCGGCCGAACGCGGACGGGTTCGCGAAACCCCAGCGGGCGGCGAGGTCCCGCACCGAATGGTGGGCCAGCTCCGGCCGGGCGAGGTCGGCACGGCAGCGTTCGAGGCGGCGACGGCGGATCAGCCTGCTGACGCTCTCCTCCTCGTGCTGGAACAGCAGGTGCAGCGAGCGCACGGAGATGTGGTGGCGCTCGGCGATCGTGCCGGGCGCGAGGTCGGGGTCGTCGAGGTTGTGCTCGATGAACACCTTCACCCTCTCCAGCAGAGCCCGCGCCTGCGCCCCGGCGTCGACCTCGTGGCCGGCGTCGGCGTGCTCGGCCAGGCAGACGGCGGCGAGGTCCCGGGCGATCGCGCCCAGCCGCCCCAGCTCCTCCGGCCCGCACTCGGCGGCGTGCTCGCCCAGGGAGGTGAGGAAGCGGACCAGGATCGCCCCCGTCCCGCGCTGGGCGGGGATCCGCCGGGCGAGCAGTCGGTCGGCCTTGTCGGGGTTGATCAGGAGCTCCTTCCGGGGGATGTGCAGGACGAGGCAGCGGCTGGTCCCCTGCTCGTCCCGCGTCCCGGCCTCGAACGGCCGCGAGGTGTCCCAGAGCACCAGCTCGCCGCCCACCGGACCGGATTCGCTACCGCGCTGGGAGATCCACATCGGGTTCTCCCCGTCGACCAGGGCCAGCTGGTACTGCTCGGGATCGCTGCGCCGGGTCAGCGCCGCCGGCCGGCGCGAGTGCAACGCCGGGTGGGTGTGGACCGACACCTCGACCGGACCGAGACTCAGGAAGGCCGCCTCCGCCTTGAAGTCGGCGGCCTGCGGACTGCTGACCGCCACCGGGACCACGTCACGGGCGACCATGTCGGTGAACCACTCGAACCGGTCCGCCGCCGGCACCCCGGCATTGGACATCGTCGACCACACGTACTGACCCCCCGTCATCCCGACCACGCACGGCGGCCGAACCCTCGTCCAGTGTAGTTTCCGCACGTCACCGGCCTGCCCCTGACCCGTCGTCCGCTCGCGCCGCTACGGAATCCGGCTCGCGACAACCGCCGGGGCGGAGGGCGCGGTGAGGATCTCGGCGGCCCGGAGGAGCGGATGGGTGAGGTGGAAGAGCCGGAGCTCGTCCACCTCACCGCCGTAACGGGGGGCCGGTCGGACGGGTTCTGCGACGTTCACGACCCTCTCCCGTGTCGAACTGACGAACAAATAGACGAACGGTTCTCACGCTACCTGTCGCATAATGGTCCGATGAAAGGCATTTTTTCCTCACCCGGGCCCGTCGTCCTCGGTGTGGACGACCTGCGGCCGCTCCCGCAGGCGACGCGGATCGCCCGGACCAGTCGGGAGGGTGTCCGGCTGCTGGAGGAGCACCGGGACCGCTATGTGGACGAGCTGTGGCTCGACCACGATCTCGGCGGCGACGACACCGTGATGCCGGTGGTGACCCTGCTGGAGCAGGCCGCCTTCGACGGGCGGCCGTTCCGGATCGGTGAGGTGCTCGTCCACAGCGCCAACCCCGTCGGCGCCGCGACCGTGGTCCGGTCGCTCGCGCGCTGGGGCTACCGCGTCCGGCGGGCGTCGGCCGAGGGCCGGTCCGCCGGCTCCTGACCGACCGTGCGGCCCGGCCCCGATGCCGACCGCCAACGACATCAGGGCCTCGCGGCGGGCCGGCGCCCTTCGCCGACCACGGACGGGACCCCGGACCCGGCGGGGACTCCTGCTGTCCGGGCCCGGGGGCGGGCGGCCTCGATCGGGCAAACCCGCTGATGAGAGGATCGCGGGGGCGACCACCGGTCGCCGCCGTCCGGCCCCGCGGGGACCGGACGGGCGATCGGGACACACGGAGCAGGGACACATCGTGCGGGGGCGCAGTACGGAGCGGGAGCGGATCGGCGGGCTGCTGGCGGACGGCCGCCGGGGGAACAGCGGCGCGCTGCTGCTGCACGGTGAGGCGGGGATCGGCAAGAGCGCCCTGCTCGACTGGGCCGCCGGGCAGGCCGGGGGTGCCCGGGTGCTCCGGGTGGAGGGCATCGAGTCGGAGATGGAGCTCGCCTACGGCGGCCTCCACCAGCTTTTCCTGCCCGTGCTGGACCTCGTCGACGGCCTGCCGCCGGCGCAGGCCGCCGCCCTGAGGGCGGTGTTCGGGCTCACCGCCGACGAGGTGCGGGACGGCTTCACCGTCGGCCTCGCGGTCCTCACCATGCTGTCGGAGGCCGCCGCCGACGGGCCGCTGCTCTGCCTGGTCGACGACGCGCAGTGGGTCGACCAGCCGTCGGTGGACATGCTGACCTTCGCCGCGCGCCGCCTGCGCGCGGAGGGCGTCGTGATGCTCTTCGCCGTCCGCGACGGGGCCCCGGGCGCCACCGTGAAGGGCCTGCCGGGGCTGCTCGTCGAGGGTCTGGACCGGACCGCCGCCGCCGAACTGCTCACCGGGCTGCCCCCGTACGCCGCCGATCGCGTGCTGGAGGAGGCCGGGGGCAACCCGCTGGCGCTGATCGAGCTGTCCGCCGCCCTGACGCCCGCCCAGCGCGCCGGCCGGCTTGGCCCGCTGGCGCTGCCCGAGACAGCCGCCGCACTGCGCGGCCGGATCCAGGACGGCTTCCTGGAGCAGGTCGGACGGCTGCCCGAGGCCGCACGGCTGGTGCTGCTGGTGGCGGCCGCCGACGACACCGGGAGCCTCGGCACGGTGCTGGAGGCCGCCCGGGAGCTCGGTGCGGGCGTCGAGGACCTCGAACCCGCCGAGCGGGCCGGACTGGTGGTCCTCTCCGGCGAACTGGTGCGCTTCCGGCACCCGCTGGTGCGCTACGCCGCGTACCGGAGTGCCCCGCTCGCCCGCCGGATCGCCGCCCACCGGGCGCTCGCCGGGGCACTGGACGAGGCCGGCCAGCCGCACCGGCGGGCCTGGCACCTGGCCGCCGCGGCGACCGGCCCGGACGAGGGGGTCGCCGAGGAACTGGAGCGGGTCGCCGAGTGGGCCGGGAACCGGCAGGCGATGGCCTCCGCCTCCGCCGCGTACGAGCGCGCCGCCCAGCTGACCGCGGACCGGGACCTGCGGGCCCGCCGCCTGGTCCAGGCCGCCCGGAAGGCCGCCGACGCCGGCCAGGACGAGCGCTGCGGCGCCCTCGCCGACCAGGTGCCGCTGCCGCTGGCGGACCAGGAGGTGGCGGCGGACTTCGCCCGGGCCAGGGCAGTGGTCGAGCTCGGCTACCGCAGCCCGGCGGCGGCCGCCCGGATCCTGCTCGACAGCGCGGACACGACCGGTGCCGGACACCCGGGGGCGACGGCCTCGCTGCTCGTCGACGCCGTCCACGCGGCCTACTCGGGCGGGGACGCGGCGCTGATGGCGGAGGTCGCCGCCCGCGCCCCCGGGCTGCCCGTGCTCGCCGTGCCCGCCCTGCTGTTCGGCGGGGACGCGCCCGACGTGCCCGGCGCGCTCGCCGCGCTGCGCCCGCTGGTGGCGGGCACGGACGCGGCGGGTACCGGGGAAGCGGGCACGGACGCCCCGGGGGTGATGGAGCGGCTGATGACCGGCATCCACTGCCTGCTGGCGGGCGATCACCCGACCGCCCGCCGGGTGGCCCTCGGTGCCGTCGCCCACTGCCGGGACCAGGGCATCAGCGGCTGGCTGCCCACCACGCTCGATCTGCTGGTCCGCACGGAGCTGGCACTGGGCCGGCACGAGGAGGCGACGGCCCGGGCCACCGAGGCGCTCCGGCTGGCCGAGTACTACGACCTCGCCCATCGGGCCTCCCACCTGCGCGCCGCCCTGGCGCTGGCGGCCGCCGTCCGGGGCGAGGAGGAGCAGGTCCGGGCCCTGACCGAGGAGGCCCTCGGGTACGCGCGGCCGCGCGGCGTGGGCCGGGCCGCGGCGGACGCGCTGTGGGCCAGGGGTCTGCTCGAACTGGGCCTGGGCCGGGCGCAGGCGGCCCTGGACGAACTGACGGCGGCCCGGCAGGAGATCGGTCATCCGCTGCTCTGCCTGCCCCTGCTGCCGGACCTGGTGGAGGCTGCGGTCCGGGCGGGCCGCCCGGAGCGGGCGGCGCAGGCGGCGGGTGTGCTCGACGAATGGGCCGGCGCGCTGGACCGGCCCGCGCTCGGCGCGCTGGCCGCCCGGTGCCGGGCGCTGACCGGCCCCGACGGTTCGGCCGAGGAGCACTTCACCACCGCGCTCGCACTGCACGGCGACGGCGGCGACGGCGGCGACGGCGGCGACGGGAACGGGAATACGGACGGGGACGGAGACGGGGACGGGAACGCGTTCGACCGGGCCCGCACCGCGTTGCTGTACGGGGAGTGGCTGCGCCGTCTGCGTCGGCAGCTCGACGCCCGGGAGCAGCTGCGCGCCGCGCTGGACGGCTTCGAGGCGCTCGGCGCGCGGCCCTGGGCCGAGCGGGCCAGGTCGGAACTGGGCGCGGCCGGCGGGGAGACCGTGCTGACCACCCGGCAGGACGGGCCGATCAGCCTGCTCAGCCCGCAGGAGCGGGAGGTGGTCCGGCTGGCCGCCACCGGGGCGAGCAACCGGGAGATCGCGGCGCAGCTGTTCCTCAGCCCGAGGACGGTCGGGCACCATCTGTACCGGGCCTTCCCCAAGCTGGGTGTCGGCTCCCGGACCGAACTCGCGGCCCTGCTGGCCGCCTGAGGCCGAACGGCCCCAGGGGCTGGCGCCCCCGGAGAACGACCGGGCCGCTCAGGAGGCCGGGGCCGCTTCCGGGGCCGACCAGACCAGGCGGGTCTGGGCGACCCGGTAGCCGGCCCGGGCGAAGGCGGCGGCCATCGGGGCGTTGTCGGTGTCCGTGGTGGCCGTGATCAGCTCGGCCCCCGCCTCCACCTGGACCCGGGTGATCTCGGCCAGCACGTCGTCGACGTACCCCCGGCCGCGCAGTTCGGGGACCACGCCGAGGTAGCCGACGTTGCGGTTGTACGGGGTCGCCGACGGCAGGGCCAGACCCGCCACCTCGCCGTCGGGGGTGCGGGCGATCCGCCACCAGGAGCGCTCCCCCGGGCAGCCGAGGTAGAAGTCCACCTCCTCCTGGGCGGCGGCCTCGACCCCCATCAGGGCGACATTGCGGCGGGTCTCGCCGTCCAGGCTGCCCTCCGCGATCCGCCGGAAGACGTCGAGGAACTCCTCGTCCGTGCCCTCGGTGAAGGTCAGCCGCCCGCTGGAGGCGGGCAGTCCGGCGTCGGGCGTCCACTCCAGGCGCAGCCGTTCCACCACGTCGGTGAGCCCGGCGGCCAGCGCGGCGTCGCGCCGCCAGTCGGTGGCCGCGACGGCGGCGGGGTCCTCGCGCCAGCCCTGCGGGAGCGTCAGGTTGTAGAGCGGGAGCTTGGCCGCGCCCTGCTCGGCGAAGGCCCGCAGGCCGGCCCGGACCAGTTCGGCGCCGAGCGCGGCGCGGTCCTCCACCGAGGGGTCGACGTACAGGCAGTCCAGGGCGAGCGGGTGTTCGCCGGTGGCGTGGCCCCACCACAGGGCGCGGGCCAGGACCCGGCCGTCCTGTTCGGCGATCCAGGTCCACTCCGGCCGGTACATGCCCTCCTTCAGTTCCTCCAGGTAGCGGTCGGCCTCGATCCAGCCGACCGGCTCGTCCACCGTGACGGCGGTGACCAGCTCGAGGTCGGCCTCGGTGGTGGGGCGCAGCTGCATACGGTTCTCCTTGGTGTAGGTGGTGAGGGTGACGCCGGAGCTGAAGACCCGGGAGTCGGTGAGGGTGAAGGCGGTGGGCCGGAACGGGGCGCGGAACAGCGGGATGCCGGAGCCGGTGGCCACCGGGTGGCGCTCGACGACCAGTTCGTCGATCTCCTCGATCAGCTGTCCGGCGAGGTCCGCGCCGCCGCGCAGCCAGATGCCGGCGCCGTCGCGGGCCTTGAGCGCGCGGACGAAGGCCACCGGATCTCCCGGGACGAGCTCCACGGCGGGGTCGACGCCGTCGAGGGTGCCGGAGAAGTCCAGGGTGTCGGAGAAGAGGTACTGGGTGAGGTGCGGGTAGGGGCTGGTGCCCTCGGCGGCGCGGCCGGACTCGTAGCCGGCGCGGTCCATCAGGACGGTGTCGAAGCGCCGGCCGGCGGTGGGGTTCGGAGCCCCACTGCCGTGGACCGGGACGGTCTCGGGGTACTCGGCCAGCCGTGCGGCGGCGAGGTCGCCCTCGAAGGGGAGGAAGTCGGACTTGCCGTCGGGCCCCGCGACGAAGCCGTCGAGGGTGGTACCGACGTAGTAGGTGAGCTGGCGCACGCGGCCTGCTTTCGTTCTCGGTGCTGGGGTGACGTCACTGACACTAGGTCGGCCGCCGGACGACCGGCTTCAGTCATGCCGACGTAATGTGACCGGTCGCCGACCGGGCCGACCACGGTCGCGGGCCCCGCACGCGACGCCCGCGCGGGACGGCTGCGCCTTCGGCTGTCGGAGCGTGAGCCGGTGCCGAGCCCGCCCGCGCACCGGACGGGTGCGACGACCTGACGGATGGGGCGCTGTTCAGCACCCCGGGCGGCTGGTGCGCTCAGGCGGCGGACGGGTGGTTCGCGCGGTGGCGGCGGACGGCGTCGCGGTTGGCGCAGCGCTGGGAGCAGTAGCGGCGGCGGCCGGTCCGGGTGGTGTCGGCGAAGATCGTGTCGCACTCCGCGACGGCGCACCGGCCGAGGCGGTGCATGCCGCGTCCCACCAGGTGCAGCGCGGTGCCGACGCCGATCAGCGAGAACAGCAGGGCGCCGAGCGGCAGGCCGTCGTCGCGGTAGTGCAGGTGCCAGCCGTCGCCGGTGTGGTCGGTGAGCCGGGGGTGGGCCGTGCCGGCGGCGAGCATCAGGTTCAGCCTGGCGGCCCGCTCGCGCTCGTCGGCGGCGTCGACGACGGCCTCCCAGGCGTCCAGCACCGCGTGGACGTGCGGCAGGTCGTCGGCCGCGAACGGTCCCTCGACCACCAGCCCGGCCGCGCGGCAGCGGTCCACGAGTTCGTCGACGCTCCTCGGCCGCTCGTTCGCCAACTCGGCGGCCAGGTTGACGGCGTCCTCGCCGTAAGGGTTGAGGTGCATAAGACCATTACAGCAGTCTGATCGGCATGAGTCATCACACCGACGTCCCGACCGACGTCCCGGGCTGGCCGTCCCCGCTGCCGTACCGCTGGACGATCCTCGGGGTCGCCACCTTCACCCAGGCCGCCGCCTGCTTCTTCGTCCAGGGCATCGGGGCGATGGCGGTGCCCCTGCAGAACGCGCTCGACCTCAGCACGGCGCAGCTGGGGTTACTGCTCTCGGCCTCCCAACTGGTGCCACTGGTCGGCCTGCTGGTGGCCGGTGAGCTGCTGGACCGGTACGGCGAACGGTGGGTCGTCGGCATCGGGGCCGGGGTGGTCGCCGCGGGCCTGCTGGCGGGGAGCCTGGCCCAGGGGTACGCGTCGCTGCTCGTGGTGCTGCTGGTCGTCGGGGCGGGGTACAGCGCGATCCAGCCCGGCGGCAGCAAGTCGATGGCGGCCTGGTTCGAGCCCTCCCGGCTCGGGTTCGCGATGGGCGTGCGGCAGGCCGGACTGCCGCTGGGCGGGGCGGTCGCGGTGGCCGTGCTGCCGCTGGTAGCCGCCGCGTCGGGGTGGCGGGTCGCCGTACTGGTGGGCGGGCTGGTCGCGCTGGCGGGGGCGGTCGCCTTCACGGTGCTCTACCGTCGCCCGCCCGGGACGGTGGCGAAGCGGTCGGCGGCCCCGGCCGCAGCGGCCCCCGTGCCGGTACCTAGGTCGGCACCGAGGTCAGCACCGTTGATGGACCGGCTCCGGCTGTTGCGCGAGCCCGCGATGGCGAAGGCGCTGCTGTCGGGCACGGCCATGGTCTCGGTGCACAGCGGCATCGGCGTCCTCGGCGCGCTGTACCTGCACGACGTGACCGGTCTCGGTGCCGGTGCGGCAGGTACCGTCCTGGTCGCGGCCCAGCTGGCGGGCATGCTCGGGCGGATCGGCCTCGCGGCGTGGAGCGACCGCAGCCGCGCGGGCCGCTACCGGCCGGTCCTGGCGAGCATGGTCGCGGCGGCGGCCGCGCTGGTGGCACTGGCGACCCCGCTGGGCGGGCATCCGCTCGCGGCCGCCGTGCTCTTCGCCTGGCTCGGCTTCTTCGGGATCGGCTGGTACGGACCCTGGGTCGCGCACCTGGCCGAGGCCGCCCCGCCCGGCCGGACCGGCTTCGCGCTCGGGCTCGTGATGGCCGTCAACCAGGTGGCCGTGATCCTCGCCCCGCCCGCGCTCGGCCTGCTGCGGGACACCACCGGCGGCTACACCGCCGCCTGGAGCGCCCTTGCCGTGGCGACGGCCGGGACGGTGGCGGTCACGGCCCGAGGGGGGAAGCGGCGCGGAGCGGGCGCCGACGACGCCGACGCCGCCGCCGGCGCCGGCGCCGATGCGAGCCTCGTCGGTGCGACGGCATCGGCGCCCTCGGCGGCCTGAGGCCCCGAACCGCACGGGCCGACCCGCCCGGCTCCGGGCCTCCCCTCGGAGCTGCGGCGAACGAACCGAGGAGAGGCCGGGGCACCGGGGCCGGGTCAGTACCGCAGGTCGGCGGCGATCCGGCCGGCGTCCGAGAGGGTGCCGTCGGGCACGAAGGAGACCTGGGCGCCGGTGTCGAGGGCGCGCTCGATCACCTCGTCGACGATGTCCTCGCGCGCGCCCGACTGCTCGGCCTCGGCGGGCACCAGGTGGTCGCCCTCGTCGCGGACGGTGACCCGGAAGTTCTCCTCCACCACCAGCTGGGCGATCCGCCCCTCGGCGGCGGTCTGCCAGACCTCGTCCAGTCCGGCCGCGAACGCCTGGCGGCCCCGGGCCTTGTCCAGCCGGGCGAGGGCGTCGGAGATCCCGGCGTCCGCATGCGCGCGGACGGCGGGCTCGACCACCTTGCGGACCGTCTCGGCGTCCGCCTGGGCGAGGCCGCCGTGCGGGATCTGCGCGGTGGCGCCGCGGACGATCGGGCCGGCGCCGTCCAGCAGGGCGAGGGCCGCCGCCTCGCCGACCACGTACAGCGGGCGCGGGTCGGCCGCCAGCACCTTGCCGAGCTCGTTCTCCGCCTGCCGCAGGAAGATCTTGGTCTCCTCGTCCTGGAAGGTGCTGGGCTTGTCTCCGATCCGCTCCTGCCGCTCCGGGTCGGGGTTCTCGTACTGACGCACCAGCGGGAAGCCGTGCCGGGTGTCCTCCGCGACCCGCTCGCTGTTGCCGCCCCACAGCAGCACCCGGTCGGCGGCGAGCGCGAGCACCCAGTGCGGCCGCTCGGCCGCCTGGGCGGCGACCAGGTTGCGGGTCAGGAAGGTGTCGGACAGCACCACCCGGGCGGGCGCGGTACGGCCCAGCGACCAGACGTGGTGCTCACCCGGCGCTACCAGGAGCGCCAGGCCGTCCTCGGCGTGCACCAGGTCGACCTCGGCGAGCGCCCGGTCGAGCTGCTCCAGCACATCGATCCGGACGGCGCGGGAGACCTCGGGATCCTCCTCGATCCGCTTCCTCGCCGCGGCCGCGAGGGTGCGCAGCCGGACCGGGTCCTGCGCGTTGTCGGGCTCCCGGCGGTGCGTGGGCATCAGGATCGACACGGCCGGATACGGCCTAGGGCGGCGCAGCTCGGTGAGGACGTCGGGGGTGAGAGCGGGGTACATGGGGGCCCTTTCCGAAGGTGGTTCGGCCTTCTGCGGGTGGACGCACACATCATGGATTTTGTCCCAATCGTCACCAATTTACCCATTGGTGGACCGGGTTGTGGGACCTCGCGCGCCCGTGCCGCCGCAGGACCTCCGCCGCCCGCCGGGTCAGGGCGGCGGCTAAGGGGCCGGCTCAGGGGGCCGGACCTGCGCGGCAGCCGCCCGGACCGCCGCCACCACCCGGTCCAGCGGCACCACCGTGGAGACGGTGACGCCCAGCGCGCCGACCGTGGCGCCGCCGCCCCCGGCCCGCACCGGCGCGGCCACCGTCACCTCGCCCAGTCGGAACTCCTCCGCGCAGACCGCGAGGCCCGCCGCCCGGACCCGGGCCAGCTGTCCGGCGAGCACACCCGGGGACACCACCGTGTGCCGGGTGTGCCGGGGCAGCTCGGCCGGCGGCGCGGTGAGCAGCACCTTCCCGTACGCCGTCGCGTGCGGCGGCGGCCGGTCCCCGCTCACCAGGCACAGCACCCCGTCCGCCGAGGGCCCGGCGAGCACCGCCAGGTCGGCGTGCCCACCGGTCCTGGCGCCCAGCGCCCGCAGGGCCGGGAGCGCCGCGTCGAGCAGCCCGCGCGGGCAGGGCGCCGCCGCGCCCAGCACCCGCAGCCGGAGCCCGAGCCGGTACCCGCCGTCCGCGCCCCGCTCCAGACCGCCCCACGCCACCAGCTCCCGCACCAGGCGCAGGGCCGTCGGCGCCGGGAGCCCGGTGCGCGCCGCGATGTCGGTGAGCCGCAGCACCGGCGGACCCTCGCCCCCGCCTCCGCCCTCGAACGCGTCCAGTACCGAGAAGAGCCGACCCGCCACGCTCCCGCCCAACTCCCGCCCCCTGTCCCCTCGTCGGATTCCACTCGTTCCACTCAGTGGAAGTCCGGCCTTCCCCCGGCAGTCCGGGTCGTACGAGGCTCAACGCATGAACCTCGGTCTCGCTTCCGACACCCTGCTCTCCACCACCCGGGCCGTGCGCCACCGGCTCGACCTGACCCGGCCGGTGCCGCGCGCGCTCCTGGAGGAGTGCGTCGACCTCGCCGTACAGGCGCCGACCGGACGCAACCGGCAGCGCTGGCACTTCGTCGTCGTCACCGACCCGGCCCGCCGGGCCCTGCTCGCGGACCTGTGGCGGGCGGGCCTGGCCGTCCCGGAGGCCCACCAGCCGCTGCCCGACCGGGACGTGCGCCGGGCCGAGGTCGCGCCGGGCGTGATGGAGCGGGTGTACACGGGCGTCGACCACCTGTACCGGCACCTGCACGAGGTGCCCGCCTACGTCATCCCCTGTGTCGAGGGACGCACCGAGGGCCTCTCCGTCACCCACCAGGCCGGCACCTGGGGATCGATCCTGCCCGCCGCGTGGAGCTTCATGCTGGCCGCCCGCGAACGCGGCCTCGGCACCGTGTGGACGACCGGGAACCTGCCCCTGGAACGGGAGTTCGCGCAAGCCCTCGGCATCCCCTACCCCGACGTCATGCAGGCCGCGTTCATCCCGGTCGCGTACACCCTCGGCACCGACTTCCGCCCCGCCCGCCGGATCCCGCGCGAGCAGGTGCTGCACTGGGACGGCTGGTGACGGGGCCGCGCCACCGGGGCGCGAAAATCCGTGGACGGATCGCCGGAGGACCGCGTACGGTGGCGCCACGCCTTGAGACGAACGGAAGGAGGCGAGTGCCGTGCAGTCCATACCTTTCCAGCGCTCCCTCTTCCGCTGTCCCGGCGTGCTTCACCAGTCCTGACCGGGAGCGCTCCAAGCAGCCTGTATCCCGGAGGAATCCATGACCGACACGGTCATCCGCACGCTTTCCGCGAGCGACGCCCACCTGTTCGACGCACACCCCGACCCCCTGGGCGCCCGCGAGGGCCACCGGCGCACCGCGTTCCGCCCCGACTGGCAGCGCGTCGCCCTGCGCGACGGCGAGGTCGTCGCGCGCGGCGCCTGGTGGGGCGGCCCCGAGGACGCGGAGCCCGTCAACATCAACTGGTTCGACGTGGCCGAGGGCGAGGAGGAGGCCGGGGCCGAACTCCTGCGCTCCGCCCCCTGGCAGGTCGAACTCGAGATCAACCTGCCCGGCGACTGGCGGGACCGGCCCGAGCTGCGCGCCGCCGCCGAGGCGCGCTTCACCGCCGCCCGGGCCGCCGGGTACGAACTCCTGGTGGAGCGCTTCCTGTACCGCTGGACCTCGGAGCGCGGCCTGCCCGAGCGTCCCGGACGCCTGCGCTTCGAGGCCGAACCCGACGACGCCGTCTTCCTCGACGCCCTGCGCCGCATCCACTCCGCCACCCTGGACGCCCACGCCCTCCGCGCCGTCGCGGAGGGCGGCGTCGACCAGGCCGCCCAGGAGGAGCTCGACTTCTTCCACTGGTGCCCGTCCCCGCGGGAGTGGTGGCAGACCGCCCGCACCCCCGACGGCGACCTCGCCGGCATCCACATCCCCGCCCACAACCCCTCCGGCCCGACCATCGGCTTCATCGGCGTCCTCCCCCAGCACCGCGGCCACGGCTACGCCTACGACCTCCTCGCCGAGTGCACCCACACCCTGGTCGACCACGGCGCCGAATCCATCACCGGAGCCACCGACCGCACCAACCATCCCATGGCCGCGAACTTCACCAAGGCCGGCTTCCCCGTCGTCCGCGAACGCATCAACTTCCACCCGGCGGACCGAACGGCCTGACGAGGAGTAGTAGAGGGCGTGCGGTCCGGGCCCGACTCCCGCGCCCGGACCGCACGCCGGGATGGGTCGCTCCGTGGGTGCGGTCACGGTTCGATGACTACCCGTCAGTTGTGTTCCGGGGCTTCGGGCGGGACGGCATGCTGGGGTGTGTGCGGGGGTCCGGGTGGGTGGCGCAGGATTCGCCTGCTGCGAGGTGCATTGACCGGGAGCCTCTACAGCCATCTCGTCCTGCCCGCCGCCGTGCTGGTCGACCTCCTCCTGCATCCGGACCACACGATCCGGTACCTCGGCGGCGTCCACCAGCGAAATCCGGGCGCGCCTCGTCGGCCCGGCCACCGACAGTACTCCGGCCCTACGGAACAGGACCACGATGCCGCTGATCGACCCCGCTCCTCCCGGCAAGGGAGCCCCCGTCGGGCTCGCGGTGGGCGCTTTGGTGCTCACGCTGATCGGCCTCTACCTGTGGCCGTGGTGGCCCTCCGGCTTCTCGGACCCGACCTTTCTGGAGTTCCGCCGGGAGTTCACGGACGGGCCCCCGCCCGTGACCTGGTGGGACTCCGTCTACTTCAGCTGGTTCCAGTACGGGTACCTGGTGCAGACCGTGGCCGTGCTCGTCCTGCCGTTCACGGTGGCGCGGCACGACCGGTGGCACTGGCTGTCGCTGGCGGCCGTGCTCACCTGCGGCTGGCAGCTGGCAGGTGTGCTCGGCAGTACCGTCTTCCGCACCACGCCCGCCCCGTTCCTGGGCCCGCTCGCCGGGATCCTCGCGCTGGTCGGCTGGCTGCTCGGCCGCCGGAAGGCGCCCCGCGTCGCATAGAGGCCAGGGCGGGGCAGAGGCCAGGCGGTCAGTGGCCGGTCGGGCCGGCGGTGGGCCGGGCGGCCTCGGCCAGCAGGGAGATCTCGGCCGCGACGGCCTCCGGGTCGGCGGGGACGGTGATCCGGGCGACGGTGTCCAGGCCCGGGTGGGAGCCGACGCGGACGGCCCGCTCGGCGTTCCGCAGCAGGTCGAAGTCGTTGATGTCGTTGCCGAAGGCGACGTACTCGGTGATCCCCATCGACGTCAGGGCCTCCCACTTCGTGGTCGAGCCCGGCGCGAAGTCGACGATCGCCTCGTCGAGGTGGTGGTTGACGGTCAGTCCCAGCCCTCGACCGGCCTCGGCGAGCGCCGCCGGGTCGGAGGCGCCGACGACGAGGAACTTCACCACCTCCGGGAGTTCGGCGAGGCCGACCCGCCGGGCGAGCCGGCCCTGGTCGACCCGGCCGCGGATCGGGTGGTCCTCGGGCCCGGTGTAGGCGTAGTCCCAGGGGCCGTCCGCGAGGTAACTCGCCCCGTAGCGCGCGACCGCGTCCATCAGCGCGCCGAACCCGGCGGCGTCGAAGGCGGCCCGGGCCCGGACCTGGCCGCCGACCGAGACCAGGCTGCCGTTCCCGCCGATCAGGGTTGCGGCCGGGAAGGCTCCGTCGAGGACGGGCAGCACGTCCCGGACGGGCCGCGCGGACGCGAACACCAGCCGGTGGCCGGCGCGTTCGCAGGCGTCGATCGCCGCGAGGATCCGCCGGTCGATCGTCCGGCCGTCGAAGCAGAGCGTGCCGTCGATGTCGAAGACCACCGTACGGGCGTGAAGATTGATCATGATCGGATCATATCCGGACGAACCGGGCGGCCAGTGCCGCGCCGTCGGAGGTCAGGCGAGGTCGAGGAGTTGCTCGTAGAAGCCGCCGAAGCCGCGCCGCTCGTCGACGAGGTGGACCTCCAGGATCCAGTGGCAGCGCCAACCGGCCCGGTCGGTGCGGCGCAGCGGGTGCTCGTTGTCCGGGGTGATGTAGGACTCGGCCTTGGCCCCGTCGACGCTCTCGTGCGGGAACTCCCCCACCAGGTGGCCCGCGTGCCAGCCGCCCAGGACCCAGCCCCGTTCGGCGGCGAGCCGCTCGACGTGGGCGTGCAGTTGACGGCCCGTCATCTGCGGGTCCGCGTGGAAGGCCGCGCGGCCGCCGTCGAAGACCGCGGCCAGGTCGTCGCGCAGGCGGTGCTTGTGCGGGTCCTCGCCGAGGACGAAGGTGCGGCCGAAGTCCGCCTCGTACTCCTCGAAGATCGGGCCGAAGTCGGCGAAGGCGATGTCGTCCTCGCCGATGAGCCGGTCCGGCGGGTTCTCCTGGTAGGGGAACAGTGTGTGCGGGCCGGAGCGGACGATGCGCTTGTGCCAGTGCTTGGTGGTGCCGAACATCTCGTTCGCGAGGTCCCGGACCAGGTCGCTGACCTCGCGTTCGCCGCGACCGGGTGCCACCAGGCCGCGCGCCTCGACCTCGGCGAAGAGGCGTTCGGCCTTGGCCTGGGCCTGGACGAGCCCCAGGGCGCGCAGTTGCTCGTCCATCCGGTCGGGTTCTCCCACGGTGCCGCTCCTGTTGCTGGGGCCGGGTGTCACGGGGTCGGGCCCAAAGGCCCACGAAGTCACGGGCTCACGGAGTCACGGGCTCTCGGGGTCACGGGTCACGGGCTCACGGGTCACGGGCTCACGGAGTCGCGCGCACGAGGACGAGCGACCCTTCGTAGGCGGCCCGCGTGCGCAGGTGGCCGTAGCGGCGCTCCCACTCGCCGGACTCCAGGTCCCGGCGGAGCCCGCGGTCGAAGCGTTCGCGCGCGCCGTCGTCGACGAAGCTCCAGGCCGAACAGGCCTGCCGGGCGGCGGGGTCGAGCAGCATCTCGGGGCGGCCGTAGTACGCCTCGTTGAAGCCGTCGGTGCAGTCGAGCGGGATCGGGACCGGCCGGACGGTGACGTCGCCGCCCAGGGCGGCGGCCAGTTCGTCGATCGGGGGGTAGCGGCGGGCCTCGGTGTCCAGCACCTCGGGCGCGTACTCGTACAGCCAGAAGTCGCGCACCAGCCGCGGGTCGCAGGTCAGCACGACGACCGGGCCGCGGGTGACGCGCCGCATCTCGCGCAGGCCCGCCCCGACGTCCTCCCACTGGTGCACGCTGAACAGCGTCATGGCGGCGTCGAACGCCGCGTCCCCGAACGGCAGGTCCCCGGCGACGGCGTCGACGGCCGGGGCGAGGTGGGCCGGGCGGCCGGCCCGCATGGACGCCGACGGCTCGACCGGCGTCACGACCCGGGCGGCACTCTCGTAGGAACCGGTACCGGCGCCGACGTTGAGCACGGTCAGCGCGCCGCCGAGGGCCTCGGCGATGACCTGCGCCACCCGGCTGTCGGGCCGGCGGAAGGAGGAGTAGCCGGAGCCGATGGCGCCGTAGTCGACGTCTCCGGCGCTGCCGTCCCGGGTGCGTGCGTTCATGGGTCCAGCCCTCCTTGGGTCGTGACCGGGTGCCGCGTCGGCCCGGGGCAATTCTCCCCCGGCTTCACCGACCCCGTGGGAGGATTTTGCATCCGCCAGGGTCGATAAGTAAAACACCTGGCAGATGCTTGTCATTTCGACCAAATGACTGGCAGATACGACTGGCTTGAATCGTGCGGCCCTCCGAACCCCCCGGGGCGGACCGGCTCCGACGGGCGTGGCCAGGATCGAGGCCCGCCCGCACAACCGGAGGTCGCGCACCCATGGCCGGAACGGCAACCCAGCGTCTCTTCTCCTACGGCACGCTGCAGTTGGAGCAGGTTCAGCTCAGCAACTTCGGCCGGCCGCTGGACGGGCGGGCCGACGCCCTGCCCGGTTTCCGGCTGACCATGATCGAGATCACCGACCCCGAGGTGATCGCCGCCAGCGGCACCGACCGGCACCCCCTGGTACTGCCGTCGGCCGAGGCGGGGGACGCCGTCGAGGGCACGGTCTTCGCGATCACGGACGAGGAGCTCGCCGCCGCGGACGAGTACGAGGTCGACGACTACGCCCGCCACGAGGTGGTGCTCGCCTCCGGTACCAGGGCGTGGGTGTACCTCTCCGCCGCGTACAGCCCCGCCGGAGGCTGACCCCAGGCGGACCCCGGCGACCCCGCCCCGCCACCGCCACCGCCACCGCCACCGCGGACACCTTCACCGGCACCTGCGGAGCCGGAGCCGGAGCGGACCAGCCCGGCCACGTAACCGGCGACGGCCCGGCCGCCCCCGGTGCGGGGCGGCCGGGCCGTCGGATTTCCGGTGCTACTGCGGGGTGACGTAGGCGCCGGAGATGCCACCGTCCACCAGGAAGGTGTTGGCGGTCATGAAGGAGGAGTCGTCGGAGGCCAGGAAGGCCACCGCGGCGGCGATCTCCTCGGGCTCGGCGAAGCGCCCGAGCGGAATGTGCACCAGACGGCGGGCGGCGCGCTCCGGGTCCTTGGCGAAGAGCTCCTGCAGCAGCGGGGTGTTCACCGGGCCGGGGCACAGCGCGTTGACCCGGATCCCCTCGCGGGCGAACTGCACGCCCAGCTCGCGGGACATCGCCAGCACCCCGCCCTTGGAGGCGCTGTAGGAGATTTGCGAGGTGGCCGCGCCCATCACCGCGACGAAGGAGGCGGTGTTGATGATCGAGCCCTTGCCCTGGCGCTGCATGTGCGGGATCGCGTACTTGCAGCACAGGTAGACGCTGGTGAGGTTGACCTCCTGGACGCGCTTCCAGGCGTCCAGACCGGTGGTGAGGATGGAGTCGTCGTCCGGCGGCGAGATGCCCGCGTTGTTGAAGGCGATGTCGAGCCGGCCGTACTCGTCGACGGCCCGCTGGAAGAGGTCGCGGACCGCGGCCTCGTCCGTCACGTCCGCCTGGACGAACAGTCCGCCGACCTCGTTGGCCGCCTTGGCGCCGGTCTCCGCGTCGAGGTCGACGCAGACCACCTTGGCCCCCTCGGCGGCGAAGCGGCGGGCGGTCGCGAGGCCGATGCCGCTGCCGGCGCCGGTGATGACGGCCACCCGGCCGTCGAGTCGCTGGGTCATGCTGATCACTCCTCCGTGGAGATGAAGACGTTCTTGGTCTGGGTGAAGGCGTCGAGGGCGTCCGGGCCGAGTTCGCGGCCCAGCCCGGACTGCTTGAAGCCGCCGAACGGCGTGGTGTAGCGCACCGAGGAGTGCGAGTTGACGGAGAGGTTGCCGGCCTCGACGCCGCGCGCGACCCGCAGGGCGCGTCCGACGTCCCTGGTCCAGACGGAGCCGGACAGCCCGTACTCGGTGGCGTTGGCGATCCGCAGGGCGTCCTGTTCGTCGCGGAACGGCACCACCGCGACCACCGGGCCGAAGATCTCCTCGGTGAAGGCGCGGTCGTCGTGCCGGACGGGGGCGAGCACGGTCGGCGGGTACCAGAAACCGGGCCCCTCGGGGGCGGCGCCGCGGAAGGCCACCGCCGCCCCGTCCGGCACGTAGGAGGCGACCCGGGCCCGGTGGGCGGCCGAGATCAGCGGACCCATCTCGGTCTTCTCGTCGGCCGGGTCGCCGACCCGCACTCCGCGGACGGCCGGCTCCAGCAGCGCCAGGAAGTCCTCGAACACCGAGGCCTCGACCAGGATCCGGGACCGGGCGCAGCAGTCCTGGCCGGCGTTGTCGAACACGGCGTAGGGGGCGGTCGCGGCGGCCTTGGCGAGGTCGGCGTCGGCGAAGACGATGTTGGCGCTCTTGCCGCCGAGTTCGAGGGTGACGGGCTTCACCTGGGCGGCGCAGCCCGCCATGATCTCCTTGCCGACCCGGGTCGAGCCGGTGAAGACGACCTTGCGCACGTCCGGGTGGGTGACGAAGCTCTGTCCGACCACCGGGCCCCGGCCGGGCAGGATCTGCAGCACGCCCTCCGGGATCCCGGCGCTCAGAGCGAGTTCGCCGAGGCGCAGGGCGGTGAGCGGGGTGAGCTCGGCCGGTTTGACGATCACGGTGTTGCCGGCGGCGAGGGCCGGGGCCAGGGCCCAGGCGGCGATCGGCATCGGGAAGTTCCACGGCACGATGACGCCGACCACGCCGATCGGTTCCTGGAAGGTGATGTCGACGCCGCCGGCGACGGGGATCTGCCGGCCGAACAGCCGTTCCGGGGCGGCGGCGTAGTAGTCGATGACGTCGCGGGCGTTGCCGGCCTCCCAGCGCGCGTTGCCGATGGTGTGGCCGGCGTTGGCGACCTCCAGGGCGGCGAGGTGCTCGCGGTCGGCGTCGACGGCGGCGGCGAAGGCGCGCAGCAGCCGGGCCCGGTCGGCGGGGGCCACCCGGCGCCAGGTGTCGAAGGCGGCGCGGGCGCGGGCGACGGCGGCGTCGGTCTCGGCGAGGCCGGCGAGTTCGACGGTGGTGATCACCTCCTCGGTGGCGGGGTTGACGACCTCGAAGAGGTCCGGTTCGGTCATGGGCTCGTCTCCCGGTGGCTGGCGGTGGTGAGGGCTCTGGCGGTCAGCGCTCCGGCGGTCACGGCTCCGGCGATCAGGGCTCGGAACAGTCGCAGGTCGTCGGGGTCGGTCTCGGGGTGCCACTGGACGCCGAGGGCGAAGCGGTGGCCGTCGAGTTCGAGTGCCTCGACGGTGCCGTCGGCGCCGCGGGCGGTGGGCCGCAGCCCGCGGCCGAGGCGGTCGACGGCCTGGTGGTGGTAGCAGGAGACCTCGGCGTCCGGCCCCAGGACACCGGCGAGCCGGCTGCCTTCGGCCACCTCGACCCGGTGCCGGACGAACTGCGCGGGGACCCTCTGGTGGCTCCCGTCGGGCAGGTGCTGCAGGAGGGTGCCGCCGAGTTCGACGTTGAGCAGCTGCATGCCGCGGCAGACGCCGAGCAGCGGGAGGTCCCGGGCCAGGGCGGAGCGCAGCAGGGTGCTCTCCCACTCGTCCCGGGCGTGGTGGGGCGGGCCGGTGCGCGGGTCGGCGGCCGCCGCGTACCTGGCCGGGTCGAGGTCCGGTCCGCCGGCGAGGACGAGGCCGTCGAGCGCGTGGAGGAGGTGTTCGGCCCCGCCGGGTTGCGGGGGCAGCAGGACCGGGGTGCCGCCCGCGCGGACGACGGCGTCCACATAGGTCTGGGGCACCAGGGAGGCGCGCTGGTGCCAGACGGACCAGGCCGCGTCGTCCTGGTAGGTGGTGATGCCGATCAGCGGTCGGCGCGGGTCCGCCGGGGTCACAGCCGTGCCGGTCACAGCCGCTCGAATCCGCGGCGCCGCTCCCAGTCGGTCACCGCCCGCTCGTAGGCCGCGAGTTCGGTGCGTCCGGCGTGGGTGTAGTGCCGGACGACGTCCTTGCCGAAGGCCTCGGTGGCGACGGCGCTGCGCTCGAAGGCGTCGACCGCGTCGCGCAGGTTGGCGGGCACCCTGGGAGCGTCGGAGGCGTAGGCGTTGCCGGTGAACTCCGGTTCGAGTTCGAGCTGTTGGTCGATGCCGTGCAGTCCGGCCGCGATCAGCGCGGCGACCGCGAGGTAGGGGTTGACGTCGCCGCCGGGGACGCGGTTCTCGAACCGCAGCGACGGGCCGTGGCCGACCACCCGCAGGGCGCAGGTGCGGTTGTCGCGGCCCCAGGCGACGGCGGTGGGCGCGAAGCTGCCGGGCACGTAGCGCTTGTAGGAGTTGACGGTGGGGGCGAGCAGCAGGGCGAAGTCGGCGAGGCAGGCGAGCTGTCCGGCGAGGAAGTGCTCCATGGTGCGGGAGAAGCCGTGCGGCCGGTCACCGGCGAACACGGGTGCGCCCTGCTCGTCGCGCAGGCTGAGGTGGATGTGGCAGGAGTTGCCCTCGCGTTCGTCGTACTTCGCCATGAAGGTCAGGCTGCAGCCCTCCTGGGCGGCGATCTCCTTGGCGCCGGTCTTGTAGACGACGTGGTTGTCGCAGGTGGTGAGGGCGTCGGCGTACTTGAAGGCGATCTCGTGCTGGCCGAGGTTGCACTCGCCCTTGGCGGACTCGACGGACAGGCCCGCGCCGGCCATCCCATTGCGGATCCGGCGCAGCAGGGGTTCGATCCGGCCGGTGCCGAGCACGGAGTAGTCCACGTTGTACTGGTTGGCCGGGGTGAGCCTGGCGTAGTCCTTGTCCCAGGCCTGTTCGTAGCTGTCCCGGAAGACGATGAACTCCAGTTCGGTGGCGGCCTGCGCGTGCCAGCCGTGGCCGGCCAGGCGATCCAGCTGGCGTTGCAGGATCTGGCGCGGGGAGACGGCGACCGGGGTGCCGTCGTGGTGGAGGACGTCGCACTGGACCATGGCGGTGGCGGGGTGCCAGGGCACGGTCCGCAGGGTGGCGAGGTCGGGGCGCAGCGTCAGGTCGCCGTAGCCGTTCTCCCAGGAGGAGATCTCGTAGCCGTCGACGGTGTTCATGTCGATGTCGACGGCGAGCAGGTAGCCGCAGCCCTCAGCGGCGCCGGGCACCACGTCGGCGAGGAAGTGCTCGGCGGCCAGGCGCTTGCCCTGGAGGCGGCCCTGCATGTCGGTCATGGCGAGCACGACGGTGTCGACGGACCCGTCGGCGACGCGGGCGCGCAGTTCGTCGAGGGTGAGCCGGGGGCTGGTCATCGGACCTCCAGTTCGGTGTCGTGTGCGTCGGGTCCGGGCGGCGTGTCCCCGGCGTCGGTTCCGGCCGGCAGGGGGTGGACCTGGGGTCCGGTGAACCAGTGCCGGGCCGAGACCAGCCACCACACTCCGGCGAAGCCGACCACGACGGCCACGGCGACGGGGGTGTAGTTGAAGCTCTCGGCGGTGATCGGGGAGGCGGTGGGGAGCATGAACAGCACGGTGATCACCGCTGTCCAGCCGACCGCGAGGATGCCGATCGGCCGGCTCCACCGTCCCAGGTTCCAGGGGCCGGGGGCGAAGTCCTCGCCCTGGCGCAGCCTCAGGTACACCGGAATGACGTAGGAGATGTACAGGCCGATGACGGAGATGGAGGTCACGGCGGTGTAGGCGGTGGAGTTCCAGAGCGCGGGCAGGCCGAGCAGCAGCGCGCCGCCGGTCGCCAGCCAGACCGCGTTGGTGGGGGTCTGGGTGCGCGGGTCGATGCGGTGCCACAGCCGGGAGCCGGGCAGGGCGCCGTCCCGGGAGAACGCGTAGATCATGCGGGAGTTGGCGGTGACGGAGGCCATTCCGCAGAAGAACTGGGCGCCGATCACGACCAGCAGCAGGAACTGGGCGCCGCCGGAGCCGATCGCGTCGATGAAGATCTGGGCGGGCGGGACTCCGGTGTCGCTGTTGAGCGCGCCGTCGTAGTCGCGGATCGCGAAGGTGATGCCGAGCAGCAGGACCCAGCCCGCGACCAGGGAGACGGTGATGGCGTTGACGATGCCGCGGGGGCCGGAGCGGGCGGCGTCGCGGGTCTCCTCGGTCATGTGTGCGGAGGCGTCGTACCCGGTGAGGGTGTACTGGGCCATCAGCAGGCCGATCATCGCGACGTAGAACTGGTTCCGGAAGCCGGTCCCGTTGACGAACTCGGTGAGGACGAAGGAGGCCGGGGCGTGCTGGTCCGGGAGCACGGCGAGCGCGCCGACGATGACCGCGACGCCCACCAGGTGCCACCACACGGACACGCTGTTGAGGAGGGCGACGAGGCGCACGCCGCGGGTGTTGAGCAGGCCGTGCAGCAGCAGGATGACGGCGAAGATCTCGATGGTGTGCACGGGGCTGGCCTCGAAACCGAAGCGCAGGGTGAGGAAGGCGTTGGTGAAGAACGCGGCGCCGAAGTCGACGCCGGCGGTGACCGCGACCTGGCCGAGGAAGTTGAACCAGCCGGTGAACCAGCTCCACGCGGCGCCCCGGCTGCGGCTGAGCTTGGCGGCCCAGTAGTAGAGCCCGCCGGCCGTCGGGTAGCTGGAGCAGATCTCGGCCATGGCCAGCCCGACGCAGAGGGTGAACAGGCCGACCACCGGCCAGCCCCAGACGATCAGGGCCGGGCCTCCGGTCTTCATGCCCGTGCCGTAGAGGGTCAGGCAGCCGGAGAGGATCGAGACGATGGAGAAGGAGACGGCGAAGTTGGAGAAGCCTGACATCGAGCGGGCCAGTTCCTGGGTGTAGCCCAGCTCGCGGAGGCGTTGTTCGTCGTCGGAAACGGCGGTGGTGCTTTCCGGAAACACGGTGGGGGAAGGCTGGGCGCCCGCGCGCGGGTCGTCTGCGCGGGTTTCGGGTGAGCGTGCGTCGGTCATGGGCACCCCAGGGGGTTGAGGGTGTGCCGGGACGGGCAGGGCCACGACGGCGTGGCGCGCTCGGCCGGGCGGGTTCGACGGTCGGACGGCTCTTCAATGGTCTGGAACCAGACCATTGGGTGGGTGAGCAGCATCGTTCCGGCTCAGCCGGGGCCACGTCAAGGGCCGACACCGAGAACGGGACGGAACGGGGTCCGACACCCGCCCGTAGGTACGATTCCGGGCGTGGACCTGGACCAAGCACGTGAGCAGGCACGGCTCGACTGGCAGGCCGGCGCGATCTTCCGCCCGGTCCGCACCGGCAACGCCTTCGAGGAGACCGTCGAACGGCTCCTCCAGGCGATCAAACTCGGTGTCTTCGGCCACGGCGACCGGCTGCCCGCCGAACGGGACCTCGCCGCACGACTCGGCGTCAGCAGGGAGACCCTGCGCGAGGCGCTCCGCACCCTCCAGCAGGCCGACTGCGTCGAACCCCGCCGGGGCCGCTACGGCGGCACCTTCGTCACCTACCGGATGCCCGCACCCGACGTCGCCGACCTCCGCCGGGCCGCCCGGGACCTGGGCGGCGCGCTGGAGGACGCGCTGACCTACCGCCAGGTCCTGGAGACCGGCGCCGCCGAGGCAGCCGCCCGCCGCACCCTCACCGCCGACCAGCGGGCCCACCTGGAGCGCCGCCTCGACGACCTGGAGGACGCCCCGCCGGACCGCTACCGCCAGCTCGACTCGCGCTTCCACCTCGCCATCGGCGAACTCACCGGCTCCCCCACACTGGCCGCGGCCATCGCCGAGGCCAGAATGCGCCTCAACGACCTCCTCAACGCGATCCCCATGCTGGAGCGGAACATCGAGCACGCCGCCGAACAGCACCGCGCCATGGTCCGGGCGATCCTCACCGGAGACGGCGACGCGGCCCGCCGCGCCACCGAGGAACACCTCGCCGCGACGGCCGCACTGCTGCGGGGCTTCCTGGCCTGAGGCTCCCGCCCCGGACCGGGCCCGGGCCGGCCGCGCGACCCTGAGGTCCCGGCCGGCCCGGACATTGCGCCCAGGTCAGGAAGCGCACTCCCGGCAGATCGGCCGGCCGTTCTTGTCCTCACCCGCGAGCTGCGCGCGGTGGTGCACCAGGAAGCAGGTCATACAGGTGAACTCGTCCGCCTGGAGCGGCACGACACGCACGGTGAGCTCCTCACCGGACAGGTCGGCACCCGGCAGCTCAAGGCCCTCCACGGCCTCGGGCTCCACGTCCACCGAGGAGCTCTGCTTGTCGTCCCGCTTGTTCTTCAGAGCCTCGATACTGTCGTCGCGTCCCTCGTCGCCGGTGTCGCGCGGGGCGTCGTAGTCGGTTGCCATGGTGCTGTCTTCTCCTTGAGCGTCGCTTCCGGCATCGCATCGTGCCATCTGCCGGCCCACGGAGCATCCGCCGCACGCAAAAGCGCGGCCGATCCCACCCGTGGCGCCCCACCATCTCATCCGCCGCACCGCGGGACGCGCGAAGCCCCACCCATGATCCACCCATCGGCCGACCCGACCGCCGAATCCGGGGTCAGGACCGCACGCCCCGACGCCCCGCCTCGACCGCCTGTGCGAGCCGAACGGCGACCGTCGTCGGCCCGGCACCGCCCGGGACGAAGGTGATCAGGCCGACCCCGGACGCTCCCGAGGTCGACATCCCCGCGAACAGGAGCATCGCCACCGGCCTGCCGAGGATCGGGCTCCGTCCACCATACCCTTCGACCCCGGACTCTCGACGGCGTTCAGCAGGGCGCCACCCGGTCCCGTAGTGATCAGTCCGCTTCCGACGCACTCATCGCGACGAGTTCGACCTCGAAGCCGTCGTCGTTCTCCAGGTAGGCGGCATGGACCTCCTCACCGCCGGCGTGCGGGTGGCGATCGGGGAACATCAGGTGCCAGCCGTGCCGACGGGCCTCCGAGGCCAACTCCTCCACCGTGTCCGGCCCGTCGACGTGGAACGCCAGGTGGTTCAGACCCGGCCGGCAGCGGTCGTGCCGGTCGGCGGTGAGGGCCGGCGACTCTTCGACGACCAGGTAGGTCGCTCCGAGGCGCCAACTGCGCCCCCTGCTCCAGTCCTGGAACACCGAGTACCCGAGGGCCTCCAACAACCACCCGAACGAGGCCGTGGCACGCTCCAGGTCGGGAACCCAGAGCTCGACGTGGTGCAGCATCCCGCTGACGGGCCTCTTCACGCCCCCACCGCCGAGCATGCCCCGGCCGGAAGGCTCGGCGTACCGACGGGCGGGCCGGAAGCCGGTCGGACCGCGGAAGCCCGCTCGGGATCCACCGGGTCGATCCCGTGTACGTCGAAGAGCTGCTCAAGTGCTTCGAGGCCGTGTTCGCGCCGGAATGCCATCTCGTCCGCCGTCACCGGGAGAGTCCAGAGGATACGCGCGTGGCCGTCCGGCAGTGGGCAGCGTTCGAGCTCCGGCCCATGGAGGTAGGGCAGACTGACGAGCAGATGGTTGCAGTGGGACCCCGGAATCCACGGCTCGCCGATCGGCAGGCTGTGCCCGAGGTCGAGACGGTGTCCGGCGTGGTAGTACGCGATCCTCGCGAGAAGCTCGACGAAGCTCTCGTCCTTCGCCGGAGCGGTCAGGACGAACTCCAGTCCGTGCCCATGGTTCTCCACAGCGGACCAACAACCGGCCGTGAGGTATGTCCAGCAGTTGCCGCGCGGCCCCGGACCGACCGCGATGATGCGGAGGCCGGGCACCTCGTCCTGGCGGCCGGGCCCGGGATCGTAGTCATGGGCCTGAACCTCGTGACCCGCGAAGAAGCCCCGAACGTGCGACTCGACGGCCGCCACGGCCTCGCCCCTGCGCTTGACTTCGAACATGCCTTCGATGATCTCACGGCTCCGAAACACCGCTCGGCGGACAGGCCCGGGCAGGGGCGCAACCGTCGGGGTCACAGCTTCGGTAGAACATCGCTCGGGATGTCGGGTGGGGTGAAGCCGAGGGAGGTCAGGAGGGTCACCGGGGCCCGGTAGTGGGCGGGGAGTCGGCGGTAGAGGTCGAGGGCGGCGGTCCAGGAGCGGCGGGCGGCGGCGGGGCGGCCGAGGGTCTGCTGGGCGGCGGCGAGGCCGGCGAGGGAGTTGGCCTGCTGGTCCGGGAAGCCGGTGGTGCGCCGGCTGACGGCCAGGGAGCGGGCGAAGTAACGCAGGGCCTCGTCGGGGCGGCCGGCGGCGTAGTGGGCGATACCGACGACGTTCCGCAGGGAGCAGCCCAGGATGCCGTCGTGGAGGCCGAGTTCGGGGGCGAGCAGCCGCTCGGCTCGGGCCCGGGCGGCGTCGAAGCGGCCGAGGAAGGCGTGGACCGAGGCGAGGCTGACCTCGCACAGGCGGACGGTCCAGTCGTCGGCGTCCGGTCCCTCGGCGGGGAGGAGCCGCAGGGCGTCCTCGAAGTGGTCGGCGGCCTCGGCGTAGTCGCCGGAGAAGAAGCGGAACGCGCCGAGGTTGGCCTGCACCTGGCCCTCGACGGCCGGGGATCCGGCCGCGCGGACGTGGTCGAGGGCCTGTTCGTAGTGCCGGAGCGCCCGGGGCAGGTCGCCGACGGTGCTCCAGGCGTGGCCCTGGTCGTTGAGGGTGCGGCCGGTGGCGAGGGGGTCGTCGAGGCGGCGGGCGGCGGCGAGCGCGGTGCGGCCGAGGGCGAGGCGTTCGGCGTGCCGGCCGGAACGGTGGAGGTAGGGCCACACCAGGGCGGGGAGCTGCCAGGCGACTTCGTCGTTGCGGTGCGCGAAGGCGTGGCCGACGGTGGCGAGCAGGTTGGCGCGCTGTCCGTCGTACCAGAGCAGTGCCTCCTCCGCGCCGTCGAAGGCCGTGGTGCGCAGGCCCTCGGGGGGCGGCGGCAGGGGCACCCGGGGGCGGCGCGGGGCGAGCAGCGGAGCGGTGGCGGCCGCACTCTGGTGAAGGCACCAGGCGTACCAGCGGTCCCGGGCACCGGCGCGGGAGCGCTCGCTCTCCTGGTCGGCGCCCCGCTCGGCGGCGAACAGCCGGACCAGGTCGTGGAAGCGGTAGTGGCCGGCGGCGTGTTCGGTGAGGAGGTGGGAGTTCGCCAGGCGGCGCAGGATGCGCGCGCACTCGGCGGCGTCCTGGCCGCCGACCACCTCGCCGACGACCTCGGCGACGGGCGCCGAGAGGACGACCGCGGGGCTCAGCGCGAGCAGCCGGAACAGCCGTGCGGCGGGCTCGTCGAGCGCCCGGTAGGAGAGCGCGAAGACCGTGCGCAGCCGGACGGACGGGCCGTCGCCGTCGGCGTCGAGGACGTCCAGACGGGTGCCCTCGGCCGCCAACTCGGCTGCGAGGCCGGTGAGATCGTGGTGCGGACGGTCGCGCAGCCGGGCGGCGGCGAGGCCGACGGCCAGCGGGAGGTGGCCGCAGGCGTCGAGCAGCCGGGTGACGGCGTGTTCGTGGGCCGCGACCCGTTCGGCGCCGAGGACCCGGTGCAGCAGTGCCCGCCCCTCGGCCGGGCTGAAGTCGACGAGTTCGATCCGCTCGGCCCCTTCGCGGACGACGAGGCCGGTGAGCCGGTCGCGGCTGGTCACGACCACCGCGCAGCCCGCCGTGCCGGGCAGCAGCGGGCGGACCTGTTCGGCGTCGAGCGCGTTGTCGAGCACGATCAGGACCCGTCGGCCGGCCAGCGTGGTGCGGTAGAGCGCGGCCGCCTCGTCGAGCCGACCGGGTACGTCCTCGGCCGGGACGCCCAGTGCCCGCAGGAACGCGCCGAGGACGGCGTGCGGGTCCTGCGGGCCGGCGGGCGACCAGCCGTGCAGGTCGGCGAAGAGCTGGCCGTCGGGGAAGTGCTCCCGGGCGCGGTGCGACCAGCGCACCGCCAGGGCCGACTTGCCGCCGCCGGGGATGCCGGTGATCACAAGAACGGACGTCGGGGGCGGGTCGCCCGTGACGGCGGGCGCGGCCAGGTGGCGGTCCATGGCCAGGAGTTGGGCGGTTCGGCCGATGAAGGAGGGGAGGTCCCAGGGCAGTTGGGCCGGGCGCGGACACGGCCGCGGCGGTGCGGGCAGCACTCGGGCGGACGCCATCCGGGCGGGCGGGTCCGCGGGACGGGGCTCGCCCCGGGCCTCGCCGGCCGCGCCCAGCAACTCCCCCTGGAGGGCCCGCAGCCGGGGCGAGGGGTCGAGACCGAGCTCCTCCGCGAGGCGGTCGGCGTACCGGCGGTAGGCGGCCAGCCCCTCCACGTGCCGGCCGCACCGCGCCAGGGCGGTCAGCAGGTGCCGCACCAGGCCGTCGCGCAGCGGGAACGTGACCACCAGCTCGGTGAGTTCGGCGATCGCCAGCTCGTCCCGGCCGGCCGCCGACTCGGCCTCGTAGAGCCGCTCCAGGGCGGCCATCCGGCGCTCCTCCAGGCCGGCCGCGACAGCCGAGAGGGCCCGGCCCGGCAGGCCGTCCAGGGCGGGTCCGCGCCAGAGCGCCAGGGCCTCGCGCAGGCGCGCGACCCGGTCGGCGCCCGGCTGCGCCGCCGCGTCCACCAGGGCGGTGAACTGCTGGACGTCGACGCGGACTTCGGGTCCGGCTCCGGTGAAGAGGTAACCCGGTCCGTCGGTGCGGATCGGCGACACCACTCCGGGGCCAACGCCGGAGCCACCGCCGAGGACGCGGCGCAGCGCGCCGACCATGTTCCGGACCTGGCGGTCGGCGGTGGCCGGCGGGGAGTCGTCCCAGATCGCGTCGACCAGCCGGGAGACCGAGACGATCCGGCCGGGATGGGCCACCAGACAGGCCAGCAGGGCCTGTTGGCGTCGGCCGCCGACGGCGAGCACGGTGGAGTCCGGGGCCCGGACCTCCAGTGCTCCCAGGATCCTGAACTCCACTCCCGCCCCTCCGCCGGATCGTCCGTCCGCCCTCGCTCGACCCTCGCCCCTCGACCTCACTCTCGCCCTCGCCCCTCGCCCTCGCCCGGCGCCCCTCGACCGACCCTCACTCGGCCTTTGCCCCGCCTTTGCCCGGCCCGCGTACGCGGCCACGGGTCGCGCACCGAGCGTCAGGTTCGTACACCCGACGGCCCGGCAGGGCCATCCTCACCCGGACGCCGGGCGGTGTCCATGGCGCGCCAGGTACCCGTGATGTGTCCACCGTGATCAGCTGATGACGAAATCGTGACGGACTGAAGCAGGGTTCTCTCCGAGCCGGACAAAATCCGCCCAGCACCTCGACGGGCGCCGCACCCGGCCGACTCAGTTCCGGAGAGTCCAGAGAGGGAGCCCCCATGAACCCGAACCCGACCCCCCGTCCGCGCACACTCCTCCGGGCGATGGCGTCGACCGCCGCCGTCCTCGCCGCCGTCGGTTCGCTCGGCCTGGTCAACGCCACCGGTGCGGCGGCCGCGACCCCGTCGGCAGCGCCGAGCGGCGTCTGCAATCCGGCCGTGGACAAGCCCGTGCAGGACATCCTCAACAGCAAGGTCGAAGCCGTCGTCACCGACTTCTCGGCGATCAACGTCGCTCCCGGCACCACCGGTCAGCGCTACCAGACCCTGACCCGGGTCGACACCGTGACCACCACGGTCAACCGGAACACCGAGATCTCGGCCTCCGCCAGCTTCCTGTTCTTCAAGGTGTCCGCCACGGTCGGCTTCTCCGTGCAGACGACCACCTCGTCCACCACGACCACCACCGCCTCCAACACCTGGAACTTCAACCAGCCCGGCTACTACGGCCTCTACCGGGGCACGCAGAAGGTCTCCGGCGAGTACGTGGAGTACACCTGCGCCCGCGCCGGCGCCATCGGCTTCTGGCTGAACACGACCCCGAACGGCAAGGGCACCTTCACCACCTTCGGGTACCCCGAGGAGGGCACCGTGTCGTGCGCCTCCCCGGAGGCGGCCGGGACGCTGCGCAACGCCGCCCGGCAGCGGCTCGCCTGCTGACCGCACGCTCCAGGACCGGACCGGACACATCCGGACGCCGCGCACCCTTCCCCACCCCCCAGCTGTGAAAGCGAGTTCACGATGTCCGTATCGATCCGCCGACTGACCGCGCTCGGCACCACCGCGATCCTCGGCGCCCTGACCCTCGCCGCGGCCCCGCCCGCCTCGGCCTGGGACACGGGCAGCAACTACACCTGCGACCCGATCCTCTACCGCATCAAGGCCGCCAACCGCCCGGTCTTCAACGAGCTGGCCCTGACCGTCGCCCTGTCCCGGGGGAACCACGGTTCGGTGATCCAGTACCAGTGGAGCGGCGAGTCCAACCAGAAGTGGCAGGTCTGCCGCAAGCCCATGTCCGACGGCACCCAGCAGGTGGTCTTCCGCGACGCCTGGCGCCACTGGTGTGCGGACGTCGACCGCGACGGGAGGGACCCCGGCGTCTGGCTGATCACGGTCGGCTGCGACGACAACTACGTGCCCGACAAGCAGAAGTTCACGCTTCTCAACGTACCCAACACCAACTACACCGCGATCCGGACGGTCAGCTCGGGCAAGTGGCTGGCCGCCCAGAGCTTCGACACCAACGGCAGCCAGGTCGTCCTCAGCGACACGCCCGACCTGTGGGTGCTGGAACTCGCCTGACCGAACCGCCGCCGCCGCGGCCGGCATCCCGTCCCGGGCCCCCGCACCCCCGGACGGGGACCGGGCGCGGCTGCGGGCAATTCCGGCACCGCCACGGCCCCGGCCGTGCCAGGATGCTCGCCATGACTGCTCGCGCACTGGGTTTCGGCGTCGTCGCGGAGGCCTACGAAAGGTTCCGGCCGGGGTACCCCGAGGAACTCGTCGACCTGGTGACGGCGTACGCGGGCCGACCGGTCCGGACGGCGCTGGAGATCGGCGCGGGGACGGGCAAGGCGACCCGGCTGTTCGCCGGGCACGGCATCACGGTCACGGCCACGGAGCCCGACGCCGGGATGCTCGCCGAGCTGGACCGAACGGCGCCCGCGAATGTGACGACCGTACGGGCCGCGTTCGAGGACCTGCGGCCGGGCGGGACGTACGGCCTGGTCTACGCGGCGGCGGCCCTGCACTGGACCCGCCCGGACGGCCGGTGGCCGCGCGTGGCCGCGCTGCTGGAGCCGGGCGGGGTGTTCGCCTCGTTCGGCGGCCCGGTCCAACTCGCGGACCCGGCTGTCGAGGAGGCCGTGCGGGCGGCCCGCGCGCCGTTCCTGGAGAGCGACGACGTTCCGTCCCCCGACGGCACCGCGCCGGACGCGGCGATGCAGTGGCCGGGCACGGAGCTGGAACGGTCCCCGTTGTTCGAGGACGTCCGGCAGGCCGTCGTCGAGCGGCGGTGGAGCATGAGCGCCGCCGACTACCTCGGCTATCTGTCGACGGTCTCGGCGTACCTCCAACTGCCGCAGGCGGACCGCCGACGGGCCTTCGAGGCGATCGAGCGGGCCCTGCCCGGGACGGTCGGGATCGACGCCGACATCGTCGTCCACCTCGCACGGCGCCGGTCCGACCGAGCCGGTGAACCGTCCGATACTCGATCCAGATGGTAACAAAGGTTGTCGAGATGGATTTTGGTAACTAGAGTTGTCGCATGGCTTCTATCGAGATCACTCCCGAAGAGCGGGCCGAGCTGGCCAAGGCCCTCACCGACGCCCTCACCCCCCTCGCGGCGGCCATTCGCTCCCGCCAGTCGGGCCTGTCCCCGGCCCGGATGTGGGACGCGGACCCGCTCGAGGTGACGCTGTCCGTCCTCGCCGCCTGGAAGGTGGTCGACACCGAGGTCAAGGAACTGACGGCGCTCGCGGCCGCGACAGCCGGCTCCTACGGCGCGACCTACGAGCAACTGGGCGCGGTCTGGGGCATGACCCGCCAGGGCGCGCGCAAGAAGTGGCCGGACGCGGTTCCCCGCCCCGCGGCCGCCGGAGCGCGGGGCGGCTCGTCGCTCGAACTGTTCGGCGGGAGCGCGGAACTGACGCAGGACCAGCTGTCCGGCGGCTGGGCCTGGAAGGCCGAAGGCGCGGACGGAACGCGCGGCGCCGCCGAGGACGGCACCTGGTACGCGACGAAGGAGGAGGCCGCCGCCCATGCCGGCGCCTTCCTGCGGGAGCACGTCGCCGTGCTCCCGTAGGCCCGTCCGCCGACCCCGACCCGCCGGAACTGGGCGGCAGCCCGGGGTCGGCCGGCCCGGGGTCAGCCCGCAGCGCTCCTGAGCACGGCGAACGGGGCCCCGAACGGGTCGAGGAACATCGCCAGGCGCCCCACTCCCCCGGCGTCCATGGCGGGGATGAGGACGGTGGCGCCGAGCTCCTGGGCCCGGAGCAGCGCGGCGTCGCAGTCCTCGACCTCGAAGTAGGGGTGCCACTCGGAGGTCGATCCGGCGTCCAGGTGGACCTGCTGCAGCTGCAGGATGCCGCCGTGCGGGGCGCCCCCGCCGCCGGCCGGCCCGACGGTGCTGTAGACGAGGCCCCCGCCCATCGGCCGGTCCGTGCCCTCCCAGCCCAGGACCCCGCCGTAGAACGTCCTCGCGGCCGCGCCGTCGGTGGTGTAGAGCTCGACCCAGCTCACGCTGCCGGGCTCGTTGACGAGATCCAGGCCGTCCGTGTCGCGCGGTTCCCAGACGGCGAACTCGGCACCGGTCGGGTCCGTGAAGCCGGCCATCCGTCCGGCCGTGAAGACCTCCGCCGGCGGGAAGCGGACGACGCCGCCGGCCGCCTCGACGGCCCTGGTGGTGGCGTCGGCGTCCGTGGTGCGGAAGTACACCGTCCACGCGGAACTCGCGCCCTCCTCGGTCAGCGGGCCGACAGCGGCCACCGTCCGGCCCTCCTTCCGCAGGAAGCCGTAACCCCCGGCCTCCGGCCCGGCGGAGGCGAACTCCCAGCCGAACAGGCCGCGGTAGAAGGCGGCGGCCGCGGCGACGTCGGGCGTCCCCAGGTCGAGCCAGTTCAGCCCGCCCGGGAGCTGCGTGGAGGTCAGCATCTGGTACTCCTGTCGTCGGTGGTCTCCCCCGGGGCCGAGCGGGCCGCGGAGCCTGTCACGAGCCTGGCAGCGGGCGCCGCTCCGCCCGGCGCACCGACCCCGCGGGGTCAGCCGTTCGGCCCTGCCGGACGCGGGCGGCGGGCGACGGCGAGCAGGTGGAGGCTGGCGACGAGCAGCTCCGGCCGGGTGTCCGCGAACCGCGCTGCGGCGAGGGCGGACTCGAGCGCCCGCTCGCCGAGGTCCTTCGTCCCGGTCCGGCGTTCCTCCGCCCGCAGCGCCTCGAAGGCCGGTCCGTGCAGCCCGTGCAGCGAGACACCCTCCAGACCTGCCCGGTGGGCCTCGGCGGGGAGTTCGGCCGGATCGTGGTAGTAGGTGGTCGGGCCGTCGCGGCGCATGCGGAGCCCGGTGGCCGCGATCTCCAGCGCCGCGGTCGAGTGCAGGTCCAGCAGCTTGGCGTAGCGGTTGAGCGCGGCCGCGGCGACCGGACCGCCGGGCGCGACGACCCGGTGGGCCTCCCGCCAGGCGCGGGCGCGGTCGGCGGCGTCCGGCAGGTGGTAGAGGGGGCCGAGCAGCAGCACCGCGTCGAAGGAGCCGTCGGCCAGGTCGAGGGAGCGCGCGTCGCCCACCTCGGCCGGCAGTCCCTGCGCGCGGGCCTGCCGGACGTGCCGCTCCACCGGGTCGACCACGAGCACCCGGTAGCCGCTGTCGGCGAGCAGCCGGGCGTGGACGCCGGGCCCTCCGCCGACGTCCAGGACGGAGGCGGGCGGGGGCGGCAGGTGGGCGCGCAGGATCTCCTGGGTCCGCATCAGTTCGACCGTCCCGACGGTGCGCCCGGAGGTGAGGCGGCCGGCCTCGTCGCCGTCGTCGTAGAAGGCGGTGATGTCGGGCAGGAGTGCCACGTCGACCTCCGACGGGGAGAGCGGGAGAGCCCTGGCGCGGGACAGCGGGACAGCGGGAGAGCGGTAGCGCGGGCCGGCGGATCCGGCCATTCACTGTATAAGTCCTGGCCAGCTGCGATGTACACAGTTGACTGTTCTTTAGCAACGAATTGCTTGACCATGAGCCAATTCGATCGACTCCTCTGTCATGTTCTAGCCAGCGTCCCAGATCCCGGAACGCCATGGCCCCAAGCCGGCCCCCACAGCCGGCCGCAGGAGGATCCCTTGCGCCCCCGTACCCTCACCCTCGCCGCCGCGATAGCCGTGCTGCCGCTCACCGCCGTCCCGCTCGGTGTCTCCACCGCACAGGCCGCCGCCCCTCACGCCGCCCCGCGGGTCACCCTTCCCAACACCCTCAACCCGGCGGTGGCCCACTCGGAGAAGAAGGGCGACGTCCCGGCGGAGCAGCAGATATCCGTGGCCGTCAGCCTGAAGCTGCGCGATGCCGACGCGCTGGAGCGCTTCCTGGCGGCGGTCGGCACGCCCGGCGCGCCGGAGTTCGGCAGGTATCTGACGCCGGAGCAGTTCACCGACCGGTTCGGGCCGACCCAGGCCTCCGTCGACCAGGTCCGGGCCTACCTGACCGCCCAGGGCCTGACGGTCACCGAGGTGAGCGCCAACCGCCAGGTGGTCAACGCCCGCGGCACCACCGCCCAGGTCTCGCAGGCCTTCGGCACCCACGAGAGCGCGTACGTCGACCCGCAGACCCAGCGGTCCTTCTTCGCCAACGACGCGGCCGCCTCCGTCCCGTCCGAGCTGGCCGCCACCGTCCAGGGCGTCAGCGGTCTGGACAACCACCCGGTCCGCCGGACCCACCTGGTCCGGCCGGGCACCCCCGCCTCCGACGTCGCCCCGGGCGCGACCCCCGGTGCCGTCCCCGGCGCCGTCGCCGCGAGCCCGAGCGGACTGTCCCCCGCCCAGTACACCGGGGCCTACAACCTCAACCGGACCGGCGCCGACGGCACCGGCGTCACCGTGGCGCTGTGGGAGTTCGACGGCTACAGCAAGTCCAACCTGACCACCTACGACTCGCAGTACGGCCTGTCCGGTCCGGCCGTGTCCACCGTGTCGGTCGACGGCGCGAACTACGACTCGCGGCCGGGCGACGGCCAGGGCGAGGTCGAGCTGGACAGCGAGATCGTCCGCGGCGCGGCGCCCAAGGCCACCCAGCTCGTCTACGAGGCGCCCAACAGCGACCAGGGCGAGATCGACATGGCCAACAAGATCGTGTCCGACAACCGGGTCTCGGTCATCTCCATCTCGTGGGGCTCCTGCGAGCCGGACACCACCCCGGCCTCGATGACCGCCGTCGACAACGCCTTCAAGCAGGCCGCCGCCCAGGGCATCTCGGTGTTCTCCGCCTCCGGCGACGACGGCTCGCGCGACTGCACCCGCTCCACCAGCGGATCGACCGTGAAGGCGGTCGACTTCCCGGCCTCCAGCCCGCACCAGACCGGTGTCGGCGGCACCAACCTCAAGGTCTCCGCCGGCAACGCCTACTCCTCGGAGAGCGCCTGGAGCACCGCCGGCGGCGGCGTCTCCACCGTGTTCGCCAAGCCGAGCTGGCAGACCGGCACCGGGGTCAACGGCACCATGCGCACCGTCCCGGACGTCTCCTCCAACGCCGACCCGCAGAGCGGCTTCGCGATCTACACGGCCGGCGGCTGGCAGGTCTACGGCGGCACCAGCGCGGCCGCCCCGCTCTGGTCCGGCTACGCGGCCCAGTTCAACCAGAAGGCCAAGGCCGCCGGGCAGCCGGTCCTGGGCGAGGCCGGTCCGCGGCTGTACGCGCTCGCCAACAGCAGCAGCTACGGCACCACCTTCCACGACGTGACCACCGGCTCCAACCAGGACTTCCCCACCCGGACCGGCTACGACCAGGTCACCGGCTGGGGCAGCCCGGTCGCCGACGCCCTGACCACCGCCCTGCTCGGCGGCACCACCACCCCGCCGTCCGGGGGCTGCACCGCCGCCCAGCTGATCGGCAACGGCGGCTTCGAGACCGGCTCGGCCGCCCCGTGGACCGCCTCCAGCGGCGTGGTCGACAACAGCGCCTCCCAGGCGGCCCACTCGGGCGGCTGGAAGTCCTGGATGAACGGCTACGGCTCGGCGCACACCGACTCGATGTCGCAGACCGTCTCCGTCCCGGCCGGCTGCAAGTCCGCCTCGCTCACCTTCTGGCTGCACGTCGACACCGCCGAGACCGGCTCCACCGCCTACGACAAGCTGACCGTCCAGGCCAACAGCACCACGCTGAAGACGTACTCCAACGCGGACGCGGCGGCCGGCTACACCCAGCGGACGCTGGACCTCACCTCCTTCGCCGGGCAGACGGTGACGATCAAGTTCACCGGCACCGAGGACTCCTCGCTCCAGACCAGCTTCGTGGTCGACGACGTCGCGCTGAACGTCGGCTGAGCCCGAGCCGGTAGCAACCCCCACCACCCCCCGATCCCCCGCCGGGGCGGCGCCGTCAGGGCCCGCCCCGGCGGTGCTGTCGGCGGGGCGATGTCCGACCGTGCACGAATCGTCCCGGTCCGGCGAAGCACCCGACGGCGCCCGGGCCGCGCCCCGGTGGCGCACGGGGACGATTCCTCCCACGTGAACGGGTGTACACGGAGGGGCGTTTGGGCGGCCGACGGGCGGACGGGGGAAAAGGGTGTCGATCATCCGGCCCGGAGCTGGATATCGTGGCGGGCGATGCCGCGTCGCCGACTTCCCGGCGCGCGGTCTTACGCCATGTCAGGAGAGATCTGGGTGAAGTCCCGAATCACAGCGCTCCGCAGCGCCGCAGCCGTCGCGGCGGCCGTCCTCATGACGGCGCCCGGCGTCGGCTCGGCCGGAGCCGCGCCTGCCGGGGGGCCGGACACCAAGGCGGTGACGTACCAGGGCCACGTCTTCCAAGTGCCCTCGACCTGGGCGGTGGTGGACCTCGCGGTCGACCCGCAGGCCTGCGTCCGTTTCGACCAGCACGCCGTCTACCTCGGCCACCCGGGCGACCAGCAGGTCTGCCCGCCGCGACTGATCGGCCGCACCGAGGCGCTGCTGGTCGAGCCCGCCGCCGCGGCGGCGCCGGACCGGGAGGGCTCCAACCCCGTCGCGCACACCGTCCGGGCCAACGACGGCGTCGTCGCGGTGACCGGTACGTACGACACGGACCAGGCGCTGGTGCGGCGGATCATCACCGGCGCCGGCCTCGTCCCCGCCCCGCAGCACCAGCCCGCGCCGACCCCGGCGCCCGCCGGGTCCGGGTCCCGGACGCCGGTCGCGCCGCGCTCCTCGGCGGCCCAGGCCGCTCCGGCCGACTCCGCACCGGCCGACTCCGCGCGCGCTGCGGCTCCGGCCGCCGCGCCCGCTGCTGCACCTGCTGCCGCACCTGCTGCCGTCGCCGCGATACCCGCGTCCGCGACCAACTACACCGGCAAGGGCTTCGACGCCTGTACGGCGCCCTCCGGTGCCGCGATGAACGCCTGGATGACCTCCTCCCCCTACCGGGCGGTCGGCATCTACATCGGCGGGTCGAAGCGGGCCTGCGCCCAGCCGAACCTCACGGCCTCCTGGGTCCAGCAGCAGCAGTCCGCCGGCTGGGCCTTCATGCCGCTGTACGTCGGCGTGCAGGCTTCGAAGATCACCGCCCCCGCCACCGAGGGCGCCAACGCCGCCGCCGACGCGGCGGCCCAGGCCCAGAGCCTCGGCTTCTCCCCCGGCGCGGTCCTCTACTACGACATGGAGGCCTACTCCACGCCGCAGTACACCGCCCCGGTGCTCGCCTTCCTCACCGCCTGGACCAACGAGCTGCACGCCTGGGGCTACAACTCCGGCGTCTACAGCAGCAGTTCGTCCGGCATCAAGGACCTCGTCGCCAACGCGGGCAACAGCGCCTACACCATGCCCGACGCCGTCTTCAGCGCCAACTGGAACGGCCGGGAGGACACCGAGGACCCCTGGATCCCGGCGGGCTACTGGTCCAACCACCAGCGCGCCCACCAGTACGCTTCCCCGCAGGCCCCGGAGAGCTGGGGCGGCTATTCGATCGGGATCGACCAGGACTACCTCGACGTCCAGCTGAACGGCGCCCCGCCGTCGCAGTCCTCGGGGATGTTCCTCGGCGTGCGCCAGAGCTCGGGCAACTGGCCCGGCTTCAACCCGCTGACCGGCGGGGCGGGCATCTTCCGCGGCTCCGAGGTGGCGATCGCCGGGCTGCCCGGCGGCTCCTCGCAGGAGCTCGGCATCGGCCTCGACGGCCTGCTCTACCACGGGACCCGCGCCGCGAACGGCGGCTGGGGCGGCTTCGCCGCGCTCCCCGGCAACGGCACCCCCACCATGGCCGCGCGACGGGCCGCCATCGCGGGCCTGCCGGACGGCTCCTCGCAGGTGCTGGCCATCGGCGGTGACGGCAACGTCTACCACCGGACCCGGTTCGCCGACGGCAACTGGTCCGGCTTCGCCGCACTCCCCGGGATCGGCACCCCGACCATGTCGGCCGGGGACGTCGCCATCGCCGGGTTGCCGGACGGCTCCTCCCAGGTGCTGGCCATCGGCAACGACGGCAACGTCTACCACCAGACGCGGTTCGCCGACGGCAACTGGTCCGGCTTCGCCGCGCTCCCCGGTGTGACCACGCCGCAGATGGCGGCCGGCCGGGTCGCCATCGCGGGCCTGCCGGACGGCTCCTCCCAGGTGCTGGCCATCGGCGGTGACGGCAACCTCTACCACGAGACCCGCTTCTCCGACGGCAACTGGTCCGGCTGGGCCGCGCTGCCCGGCAACGGCACGCCCACCATGGCCGCGCGCACGGTCGGCATCGCCGGCCTGCCCGACGGCTCCTCGCAGGTGGCGGTCGTCGGCGGTGACGGCAACGCCTACCACAAGACCCGTTTCGCCAACGGCAACTGGTCCGGCTTCGGCGCCGTCCAGGGCCCGTACGGCGGGAGCGTCTTCCCCGCCCAGCGCGCCGCGATCGCCGGCCTGCCGGACGGCTCCAGCCAGCTCGTGGTCACCCGCGGCTGACCCCGGACCGAACCCGCGGGTGAGCCCCGCACACCGCACCACCCCGCGCCCCGTCCCCGACCTTCCGGGGGCGGGGCGCCGGGCTTGCGGCAGCCGGCCCTCCCCGCCTCTGGGCAAACCGGGGCGGGGTGCCGACAATGGGCATGCCAGTCGTTCCTCGCGTTCCGCCCCTGGTCCACCCTTGTTCCAGCCCAGTTCCGCCCCTGTCCCCACCCACCCAACGGGGGTACCGCACCGTGTCCTTGACCATGCGTACGACGATGAGCCGACGGGCCTTCGCCCGCAGGGCCGTGCTGGGCGCGCTCGCCGCCGGCGGGCTGGCGGTCGGGTCGCCGGGCGCGCGGGCCGCCGACGTGCCGGGCGGCGCCGACTGGCTGGCCGCCGTCGACCCGCGGCTGCCGCTCGCCCGGCTCACCCTGCCCGGCACCCACGACACCTGCTCGCTGTACGGCGGGCCGCTCACCCAGACGCAGACCCTGGCGCTGCCCGATCAACTGGCGGCCGGGGTGCGGTTCCTCGACATCCGCTGCCGGGCGGTCGACGGGGTGCTCGCGATCCACCACGGGCCGGTCTTCCAGCAGATCTTCTTCGGCGACGTGCTCAACCAGTGCCAGGCCTTTCTCGCCGCCCACCCCGGCGAGGCCCTGGTGATGCGGGTCAAGCAGGAGTACTCCACCGTCCCCGACACCGAGTTCGGTGCCCTCTTCGCCGACTACCAGCGGCGCTGGCCGGGCCTGTTCCGGACCGAGGACCGGATCCCCGCGCTCGGCGAGGCCCGCGGCCGGGTCGTCCTCCTCGCGGACAACTCCGGCCTGCCGGGCATCCGCTGGGGCGGCGGGCGCACCGACATCGAGGACGACTACGACATCGGCACGATCTTCGACATCGACTCGCGCAAGTGGCCCGAGGTCTCCGCTCACCTGACCGCCGCCCGGGCCGCCACCGACCCGCAGCGGCTCTTCCTCACCTTCACCTCCAGCTCCGGCTGGGGCCTCTGGCCCCGCCAGGCCGCCGACGCCATCACTCCCAGACTGCGCGGCTACCTCGGCGGCCTGGACCGCTCCACCCGCCCGGTGCTCGGCACCGTCCCGATGGACTTCGTCACCGCCGAGCTGGTGCGCTCGCTGTACGCGCTGAACTTCGGCGCCTGAGGGCGGCCTTCAGCCCTGCGGCAGGTACTCGGCCACCAGGACGGCGAACTCCTCGGGGGCGACGACCCGGATGCCCAGCTCCTCCGCCTTGGCCCGCTTGGACCCCGCCTTCTCGCCGGCGACCAGGAGCGTGGTGCGCTTGGACACCGACGAGGAGGCCTTGCCGCCGGCGCGCTCGACGAGTTCGTTCATCTCGTTGCGGGAGAGCGCGGCGAGCGGCCCGGTCATGCTGCCGGTGACGACCACCGCCTCCCCGGTGAGCGGGCCGCCCGCAGGAGCCTGCGCCGGGTCGCCCCCCGACCCGTCACCGGCGGGCGCGTCGACGGCGGGCACCTGGGGCTCGGTGACGGCCGTGCCGACCCGCTGGGCCGCGAGCCGGTCCAGGAGCGGGGCGAGCTCGGTGAGTTCGGAGACGATGAGCCGGGCCTTCTCCGGGCCGATGCCGTCGACCCGGGCCAGGGTGTCGGCGTCGGCGGCGCGGATCGCGGCCATCGAGCCGAAGTGGGCGGCGATCCGCCGGGACATGGTGCGCCCGGTGCCGCGCACACCGAGCGCGCAGAACACCCGGCCGAGCGGGCGGTTGCGGGCCTCCTCCAGGGCGGCGAGCAGGTTGTCGGTGCTGGTCTCCCCCATCCGGTCCAGACCGAGGAGCTGCTCGCGGGTGAGCGTGAAGAGGTCCGCGATGTCGGCGACCAGGCCGGATTCGACCAGTTGGACGGCGCGGGTGCCGCCCAGGCCCTCGATGTCGAGCTGGTCGCGGCCGGCCGCGTAGATCACGGACGCGACCGCCTGGCAGTTGCGGCCGCGCGCGCAGCGCCAGCGCTGCTCGCTGGTGTCGATGGCGTCGCCGCAGCGGGGGCACACCTCGGGGAAGACGATCGGGCGCTCGTCGCCGGTGCGCTGCTCGGTCAGCGGGGCCTCGACCCGCGGGATGACGTCCCCGGCGCGGTGCACGAAGACCTGATCGTTGATCATGAGGCCGCGCCGGGTGATGTCGGCCGGGTTGTGGAGGGTGGCGTAGGTGATGGTGACGCCGTCGATGACCACGGGTTCGAGCACGGCCCGGGGGGCGATGATGCCGGTGCGGCCGACGTTCCACTCGACATCGAGCAGCCGGGTGACCTTGTGCTCGGCGGCGAGCTTGCGGGCGACGGCCCAGCGCGGCGCGCGCGAGCCGGAACCGGCGTCGCGCTGGTCCGCGGCCGCGTCCGCCTTGACCACGACGCCGTCGATGCCGAAGGGCAGCGCGGCGCGCAGGGCGACGATCTCCTCGATCCGCCGCTGCACCTCCTCGGTGGTCGCGCAGCGCAGGGGGTGGGCGTCGGTACTGGCGGCGGTGTTGGCACCGAGGGCGGCGAGCCGCTCCAGGAGGGCGCTGTGGGTGAGGTCCTCGTCCAGGCCGAGGGCGCCGTAGGCGAAGAAGGTGAGCTCGACCCGGTAGGGCCGGTCCTTGGCGCGCAGGGTGCCGGCCGCGCCACTGCGGGGGTGGGCGAACGGCTCCGCGCCGTGCTCGGTGCGCAGCCGGTTGGCGGCCTCGAACTGCTCCTGGGTGAGCAGGACTTCGCCGCGCAGCTCGATGTCGACGGGCTCGGCCAGCGCGGCGGGCAGGCCGAGCACGGCGTCGGCGGCGTGGCTGATGTCCTCGCCCGCGAGCCCGTCCCCCCGGGTGAGGACCTGCTGCAGCCGCCCGGCCCGGTAGCGGGCGGCCACCGCCAGCCCGTCGAGCTTGGGCTCGACGCACCACGCGGCCACGGGGCGGCCCAAGCGCCGCTCCAGTCCGGCCGCCCAGGCGTCCAGTTCCTCGCCGGAGAACACGTTGTCCAGCGACAGCATCGGCACGCTGTGCGGCACGTCCCCGACGACCGCCCCGCCGGCGACCTTCCCGCTCGGCGAGTCGGGCAGCACCTCGTCCGGGTGCGCCTCCTCGTAGGCCGAGATGGCGCGCACGAGGGCGTCGTACTCGTCGTCCCCGAGCGGGGTGGCCCCGTCGGTGTAGTACGCGGCGGCCGCGCGCACGGCAGCGGTGACGGCGTCGGCATAGGCGGACGAGGACAGCAGCGGAGCGGTTGCGTCGATCATGGCAGCATCATCGCCCCCACCACCGACAATGCCCGCTGCCCCCGCCCCGGAGGCGCCGGGCGCGCCGCAGCCGGGCCGGTGGTCGGGCGCCGGGGCCGGTGCTCAGGCGCCGGGGCCGGTGCTCAGGCGCCGGGCTGGACGGGGCCGACGAGGGTGCCCTCGGAGACGGCGAAGGCGCCCTCCGCGACGGAGGTGCCGGGGATCGCCCCGTCGGGTCCGCGAAGAGTGAACGAGGCCTCGTCGGCCGGGCTGGTGCGGCCGTCGTTGCGGACCTGGATGTCGAAGTGCACCGGCCGGCCCGGCCCGAAGGTCACCACTCCGGTCTGGTCGCCGTACGCCCCCGCGGTCACCGGCAGCGTGCTGCCGTGCTCGGAGAAGCTGACGTCGGTCGGCGAACCGGCCAGCCGGCACGGGGCGTAGCCGGCGGGAGCGGTCAAGGTCACCCGGAAGTGGAGGTGGCCCGCGCTGGACTGGTCCTGGGCGATCCTCGCGAGGTGGTTGGCGGGGCGGCAGGCCGACGGCGCGGCGTCGTCGGCCGTCGCGGCCAGGGCGGTTCCCGGGGCGGTGACCGCCAGGACGGCGGTGGCGGCGGCGATGAGCGTCCGGTTCATGCGCATGCTGGAACTCTCCTCACGGTGCGGGGAACCGGCGGCGGGGTGCTCAGGGTGGGGAGCGCGGTCCCGCGCGGATTCCCGATGGTGCGTCCACGCAATGTTAGTCCTTCGCCACGGACCGTTATGACGTGGCACTCTCCGGCGGATCGCGGGGCCACGCTGTGGCTGGATCAGATTGACGTGATTCCAGGGTTGCGTGATCCATGGCGTGGGCACGACGAAGAAGCCCGGCCGCTTCGGGGCAGGGCTTCGGGACTCGATCGAGGGGACGCGGATGTCGTCGAAGGTGAACGGACAGGTCAAGTGGTTCAACGAGGCCAAGGGGTTCGGCTTCATCACGCCGGAGGACGGCAGCAAGGACGTGTTCGTCCACTTCTCGGCGATCCAGGGCACCGGCTTCAAGACCCTCGTCGAGGGCCAGAACGTCCAGTTCGAGATAGAGGCCGGACAGAAGGGTCCGTCCGCCGCCAACGTCACCGTCGTCTGACCGCCGTCCGCGCCGACGTGCACAAGTGAGGCGGCGGTGCCCGGGCCGGCAGGGGCCCGGGCACCGCGCGGTCCCGGGGGAGGTCAGTCCAGGCAGAACTCGTTGCCCTCGACGTCCTGCATCACCAGGCAGGACTCGTTGAAGCCGTCGGCGCGCAGCAGGTGGAGGCGGGTGCCACCGAGGGCCTCCAGGCGGGCGCACTCGGCTTCGAGGGCGGCGACGCGCTCCTCGCCGACGAGGCCGGTGCCGACGCGGACGTCGAGGTGGAGGCGGTTCTTGACGACCTTGCCCTCGGGGACGCGCTGGAAGTAGAGGCGCGGGCCCACGCGTTCGGGGTCCTGTGCGACGAATCCGGCGCCCTGGCGTTCGGCCGGCAGGCTGCGGTCGTACTCGGCCCAGGAGGCGAAGCCCTCCGGCGCCGGCGGGACCACGTAGCCCAGCACCTCGCACCAGAACCGCGCGACCCGCTCGGGTTCCGCGCAGTCGAAGGTGATCTGGACCTGCTTGACCGATGCCATCCGTCCTCCGTCTCACACACTGCCGGTGTCCACCGGGGCACTCCCCGGTGATCGTTCACGGCGGGCGAGCCTGCCACAGGGTCGGACCGGGCTCAAGCGGTTTTCCCCGAGGACGCGGCGGGCGGAGCAGCCGACGGGGTGTCAGCGGACCAGGGGGAGGAACACCGTGTCGACGATCTCTTCGAGGGTGTCGTCGGGGACGGGGGCGAAGGTCGTCAGGATGTCGTGGCGCAGCAGGTCGAAGGGGAGCGACTTGAGGCGCGGGGTGAGGCGTTCGGGCCGGACCTCGCCGCGGGCGGCGGCGCGGGCGAAGAGTTCGTCGAGGGCTTCGGCGCGGCCGGTCACCAGGGGGTCGCGCAGGTCGGCCGGGTTGGTGCCGGTCTCGCGGTGGAAGTCGGCCAGGCGCAGGTTCATCACCGTGACCAGGCGGACCCGGGTCGGGGAGTTGATCTCGCGCATGAGGGCGAGGACGTCGCCCCGCAGGGTCCCGGTGTCGGGCTGGACGAGCGGGGACACCTTGAGGGTGTGGGCGACGGCGGCGCGGACGAGTTCCTCGCGGTTGGCCCAGCGGCGGTAGAGGACGGGCGGGCTGGTGCCCGCGCGCTTGACGACGGCGTCCATGGTGAAGCGGGCGTAGCCGTGGTCCGCGAGTTCCTCCCAGGCGGCGTCGAGCAGTGCCTTCTCCAGTGCCGGTCCGCGGCGTCGTTCGGCCATGGGCGCTCCTCCTTTGGAAAGACTTGCCTTTCTTATCCTAGCGGCCTAGCCTGACCACCGTAAGATAGATCGATGTATCTTAAGGTGGCTGCCGCTCATGAGCACTCCCGACCGCACGGGCCCCGACCGCACGGGCCCCGACCGCACCGACCCCCGTCGCACAGACCCCGACCGCGTGGACCCAGCCGTGTGGCGGATGGCGATCACCCTCGTCGTCGGCGCCCTCGCCGTCGTCCTGGACACCACCATCGTCAGCGTCGCCCTCGACGACCTGACCAAGGACCTCGGCGCCCCGCTCTCCACCGTCCAGTGGGTGGGCACCGGCTATCTGCTCGCCGTGTTCGTCACCGTCCCGCTGGCCGGCTGGGCGCAGGCGCGGTTCGGCGGACGTCGGCTGTGGGTGGCGGCCCTCGGCGGGTTCCTGCTCGGCTCGCTGCTGAGCGCGCTGGCCTGGGACGCGCCCAGCCTGATCGCCTTCCGGGTCCTCCAGGGTGCCGCCGCCGGCGTCATGATGCCGCTGATGGCCACACTGCTCGTGCAGGCGGCCGGGGGCCGCAACATCGGCAAGGTCATGGCGATCATCACCGTGCCCACCGCCCTCGGTCCGATCCTCGGGCCCGTACTCGGCGGTCTGATCCTGCATCTGGCCGACTGGCGCTGGCTGTTCCTCGTCAACATCCCCTTCTGCGCCGTCGGCGCCCGGCTCGCCCTGCGCAACCTGCCCGACGACCGGCCCGTCCCCGGCCGCCCCGGCGCACCGCTGGACGCGCTCGGCCTGCTCCTGCTCTCCCCCGGCTGCGCCGCCCTCGTGTACGGCCTCTCCCGGGTCGAGGGCAGCGCGGGCCTCGCCGACGCCGGGGTCCTCGTCCCGCTGGTCTGTGGACTCGCCCTGGTCGGCGGTTTCGTCGCCCGGGCACTGACCCGCACCGGCGGCGGCACCGTCGTCGACGTCCGGCTGTTCCGCCACCGCGCGGTGGCCTCCTCCGCGACCCTGCTGTTCCTCGGCGGCGTCTCGCTGTACGGCTCGATGATGCTGCTGCCGCTCTGGTTCCAGCATGTCCGGGGCGAGGATGCGCTCGGGGCCGGACTGCTGCTGGTCCCGCAGGGCCTCGGCGCGCTACTGGCCCGCGGCCTGGCGGGGCGGTACACCGACCGCCTCGGCGCCCGCCGGGTCGCCGTCGCCGCGTTCGCGCTCGTCGCCGCGACGACCGTGCCGTTCGCCTTCGTCACCGCCGGGACCGGTGAGTGGCTGCTCCTGGCGGCGCTGTTCGTCCGCGGCCTCGCCCTGGGTGCCGCCATGATCGCGCCGATGGGCGCCGCCTACGTCGGGCTGGAGCACGGGGAGATCCCCGACGCCAGCATGATCACCCGCCTCGCCCAGCAGCTCGGCGGCTCGGTGGGCATCGCCCTGATCGCCGTCGTCCTCCAGCACGCCACGGCCGGTGCCCACTCCCCCGACGCGCTGGCCGACGGCTTCGACACCGCCTTCCGGTGGGCCACGGCCCTCACCGCCGTGGCCGTGCCGCTCTGCCTGCTGCTGCCGGGCCGCCCCGCGTCGGCGGACGGTGGCGTGCCGCCCGCCACCGCGGACGAAACGGACGGAGCGACCGCAGCGGACGGAGCGACCGAAACCCGGTCGGCCGCCCAGGCCTGAACCGCGCGTTTCCGGCAACGTTCCTGGCGGGCAGCCGCCTCCCCCACTCCCCACCCAAGGAGAAGTCATGACGATCACCGCTGGCGGACGGACGTGCTCGACGCGCGGCCGGACGTGGTGTCCGTCCTCGTCAGCGCCAACGACATGGGGTGGCAGACGACGGCACCCGACGGCCGTCCGATCCCCGCCGCCGAGTTCGCGGCGGGCTACGACCGACTGCTCGCCCCGCTGGCCGCGGCGGGCACGCAGCTGATCCTCGTCGAACCGTTCCTCCTCCCGGTCGGCGGCACCTTCCGGGCCGGTCACGCGGTCGTCGACGACCAGGTGCGGAAGCTGTGGCGGGCCGATCCGGACCCGAAGATCGAGGCCGTCCACGAGCTCGCCCGCACGTACGGCGCGCGGCTGATGGCCGCGGACGACACGTTCGCCGGGCTCGCGGCACGGACCGGGCCCGAGCACTGGTCGGTCGACGGCGTGCACCCGACGCCGGCCGGCCATGCCGCCCTCGCCTCGGCCTGGCTGCGCCTGGTCCGGTGAGCAGCGGCGCGGCCCGGCGCAGGCGCGGCGGGCAGGCGCCGGGCCGGATCGGTCGCGGTGGGTGTCGGACCGGTTACTCATGGGCAGTCTCCCGGGCGGACGGCCGGGCACCGGCCTCCGCGACAGCACCGGCCACGGCAGCAGCGACAGCAGCAGGAGGACAGCATGAGTGACGACGACGCTCGCGCGATCGGCGGGCAGGCCGGAGCGGCCGGGGCGGCCGACCAGGAGGAGGCGCTGCGGGCCTCCGCCGCCTTCCTCGTCGACGAGGCGCTCGGATTCCTCTTCCCCGCCGCGCTCCGGGCCGCCGCCGAGGTCGGGGTCGCCGACCACCTCGCGGCCGGGCCCGCCCTCCCCGCCGACCTCGCCGCCGCGACCGGCACGGACGCCCGCAATCTGCACCGGGTCCTGCGACTGCTCGCGACCCGGGGCATCGTGGCCGAGGACGAGCAGGGCCGCTTCGCCCTGACCGGGGCCGGGCAGGCGCTGCGGAGCGATGTCCCGCACTCGGCGCGGACGGCGATCGGGATGCTGACGGACCGCACCATGTGGGGGCCCGCCGGTGAACTGACGCACTGTCTGACCGAGGGCGACACGGCATTCGAGAAGCTCTTCGGCATGCCGTTCTTCGACCACTTCGCCAAGGACGAGCGCACCGCCGCCGTCTTCCACGTCGGCATGGCGGCGATGTCCGATCCGGAGAACGCCCCGATCGCGGCCGCCTACGACTTCCCCGCCAGCGGCACCGTCGTGGACATCGGCGGCGGCCACGGCGGACTGCTGCTGGAGGTGCTGCGCCGCAACCCCGGCCTGGAGGGCGTGCTCTACGACCGCTCGCACGTCCTCGCCGGGAACCGGCTGCACGCGCACGGGGAGATCGCGGGCCGCTGGACGCCGCAGGACGGCGACTTCTTCTCCTCCGTGCCGTCGGGCGACATCCATCTGCTCAAGCGGATCACCCACGACTGGGACGACGACAGCTGCGTGACCCTGCTGGGCCACTGCCGGCGCGCCCTGCGGCCGGGCGGCCGGATCCTGGTCCTGGACGCCGTGGTGCCGCCGGGCAACGGGCCCCACCAGTCGAAGGCGCTGGACCTGATGATGATGGCCTCGCTCACCGGGCGGGAGCGGACCGAGGCCGACTTCGCGGAGCTCTTCGGGCGGGCCGGTCTGCGGCTGTCCCGGGTGGTCCCGACCTCGACGGTGCTGTCGGTGGTCGAGGCCGTCGCGGCCTGACGGGCAGACAGCCGGAGGGGAGTGGGCCGCTACCGGCCCGCTCCCCTCCGACGCAAGGCCGGGGTCGTCCCTGGGACGTCCCAGGGACGACCCCGGAGCGGGGATCGGCACAGCCAGGGCGCGGCTCAGCCCGCGGGCTGCCAGAGCTCGATCCGGTTTCCCTCCGGGTCGGTGACCCAACCGAACCGCCCGACGCCCTCCATCTCCTGCACGTCCTCCGCGACCGCGGCACCCCCGGCCCGGAGCTGGGCGAGCATCGCGTCGAGGTCGCGGACGCGGAAGTTCAGCATGCTCTGCTGGCTGCGCGTACCGAAGTAGTCGGTGGCGGCCTCGAAGGTCGCGAAGACGGTCGGCCCCTGCTCCTGCTGCCACAGGCCGTGCTCGTCCGTGTCCAGACCGAGGCTCTCGCGGTACCAGGCGGCCAGGGCGGCCGGGTCGGAGGCACGCAGGAAGTAGCCGCCGATGCCGAGGACGCGTTCCATGTTCCGGTTCCTGTTCTGTCGGGGTGGGGGCGGTGGCCATCCTCGCACCGGTGGAACCGCCGCCGGCCGACGGCCGGTGGCGACGGCGCGTTCCCCCGAGCTCGGAATACTCGATTCCACTTCTGGAATCGAAAGAAATTCCCCCTTCGGACAACCTGAAATTCCGTCAGAAGCCCTCCCACGACGGAACAGCCGCCGCGAATGCGGAAAGCGGGGAGCAATCGAACGAATCGCCCTCGATCAGAAATGACGGCGTCTCACGATTGGTCCAGACCACTTCTCAAATCCCAGCTCAGGGGCTCGCGGCCGAGTGAGACGTCTCAAAGCCCGCTTCCCCTCTCGAACCGGCCCGGTCGCTGCGGCAGAGTCGTTCCTCGCCGGGCGGTGCACAGCCCGCAACCGATCCGGGAAATCGACCGACGCCTCGACGACGCAGGCGTGCCGAATTCCCGATCCACCGATCGAGAGGCAAGAACGTGAAGAAGAAGATCGCGGCCGGCGTCCTCGCCGCCGCCACCCTGGGCTCGGTTCTGCTCGGCGCCTCCGCGCCGGCCTTCGCCAGCAGCGGCGGCTGCGTCAGCGGCGACGCCTGCCTCTACTACAGCCCGAACCTCCAGGGCGCGAAGTTCGGCAAGGGCGAGTACGGCAACTACAGCGGCAACTTCGGTGGTGGCGGCGCCGGCAACGGCCAGCCCGTCATCAACAACGCCGCCTCGGTGTCGAACATGGACCACTACCACAACCTCCGTGTCCACTACCGCGAGTTCAGCATCCGCGACTCCGGCCCGAACCAGTTCGTCCCGCACGACCAGTGGGTGAACCTGGGCGCCGTGCCGTGGAACGGCGGCTCCGTCAACATGCGCAACAACAACCACTCGCAGAGCTGGGAAGGCATCTAGCCAGCGGCCGACCCGGGTGCCGGGCCCCGATCACCGGGGCCCGGCACCCGGGTCGCACCCACTCCCCCGCACCACCCGCCGAACCGCCCGCCGAACCGCCCGCCGAACCGCCCGCGGCACCGCGCGGGCGGGTGCCCGAGGAGCCCCGCATGACACCCCCGCGCCGCGGCCGCCCGCTGCCGGTCCTGCTGCTGACCGCCGCTCTCACCGCCGCCCTGGCCCTGACCGCCGGCTGCGCCTCCGGTCCCGCCACGAACACCGCCGCAGCCGCCGCGCCGCCGTCCGCCACCCTCGCTCCGATGGAGCCGCCGCCGATCGGGGACGTCCCCCGGCTGAGCCGGGTGGACGACCGGACCCTGCCGATCGAGGCGTACCTGCTGAGCGGGGAGCAGTTCCGGCAGCTCGACACGGCCCAGGGCGTGCTGGTCACCCGGTGCGTCCGGGGGTTCGGCCTGGACTACTCCGCGCCGACGCCGACCGCGCCCGCCACGACCCAGACCTCCCACCGCTACGACCCGGTGGAGATCTCCGACGTCTCCGCGAACGGCTACCACTCGCCCGACCCGGACCGCGGGAAGAAGCCGGGCGCGGCGCCGTCCGTCAGCCCCGACGTCACCACCGTGCTCGGTGCCGGCCTCGGTCCGGACGGCAGGCCCGCCCCCGGCACCGCCACCGAGTACCGGGGCAAGAAGCTGCCGTCCGGCGGGTGCATCGCGGACGCGCAGCGGCAGTTGACCGCGCGCGGCGGCACCGGTCGGGACGCCGATGTCGCGGTGGGGGTCAACTACGAGGGCTTCGAGCGCTCGCGGCAGGACCCGCGGGTCCTGGCGGTCTTCCAGGACTGGTCGCGCTGCATGGCCGAGCGCGGGTACTCCTACGGCACTCCCGGGGACGCCCTGAAGGACCCGCGCTGGGGCGCCACCGCGACCCCGTCGGCCGAGGAGATCGCCACCGCCACCGCGGACGTCGACTGCAAGGCGCGGGTCAATGTGGTCGGCGTCTGGTTCACCGTCGAGTCCGCGTACGAGCAGGAGCTGATCCGGCTGAAGCAGCCGGAGCTGACTGGTGCGAAGGGCGCCAACGACGCGATGCTGACGGTCGCGGCCTCGGTGACGGCCACCGGCGTCTGAGCCGCAGGCGTACCTGCGACACGGGACCGCCGGCCCGGATGCGTCGGGGGACGACGCGTCCGGGCCGGCGGCGTGTCCGGGCCGGCGGCGGGTGCCGTCAGTTGACGTGGACCACCGGGGAGCCCGCCCGGCTGGAGTCGGCCAGCGGGCCGTAGGTCGCCGAGAAGTAGCCCTCACCCGGACAGAGGCCCGAGCCGCCGCTCTTGACGAAGTGCTCGTTGCGGAAGCTCAGGGTGTGGGTGGCGTTGTCGGAGGTGCCGGTGAAGGCACCGCTGAGCTGGTAGGTGCAGGTGAGGGTGCCGAACCAGCTGTTCAGCACGGCCGAGGCCTGGATCGGGCCGGCCGTACCCGCGGCGAGGACGACCGGCTGGCCGCCGCCGAGCGAGAGGTTGTAGGCGAGGTTGCCGACCGTGAGGCTCTTCACCGAGGTGACGCCCGTGACATTGGCCGTGCAGGAGCCGAAGCTCATGCCGGTCAGGGAGGCGGTCGCCGTGCCCGGCGCGTCGGGGTTGGTCAGGGCCCGGGCGGTGAACGGCGAGACGCCGCAGGTCACGCCGGTGGCACCGGTGGTGGCCGAGTAGAAGGTGGCCTTGGTCCCGGCGGCGAGCGACGCCACCAGGGTGTCGCCCGCGGCCACGGCCGCGCCGGCGGCGTCGCCGGTGGTGAGTACCGGGACGGCGGCGGGGGCGGCTGACGCCGGGACGGCGCCGACGGCCAGGGTCGCGGCGGACGCGGCCAGGGCAAGGCAGGTGCGGATACGCATGGGGGCCTCGTTCTCGGTGGGGGGCGGCGAGCGGGCACGCTTCCGGAGCCCCGGCAGGGGGCGGAGGTGGGGGTTTCCGGGAGCTGACTACGTTGTAGAGCGGTGTCCATGCACCGTCAAGGAGCCTGGCGCGACTTGTTGACGAATCGTCAGCAAGACGCCGCACGCCTCTTGCCAGCGGCACCGGGCGCTCCCTACCGTCGAGTACCCCCGGAGCACCGCTCTCCAAGGAGCCCCCGATGTCCTCGACCTCCCTCCCCCGAACCCCGCGCCCCGGGCGCACCCGGCGCCCCCAACACCCCCGACGCCTGCGCACCCTCCTCGGCATCGCGGCCGTGCTCGGCCTGACCCTGCCGGGCGCCACCGCGACCGCCGGCACGGCGGAACGCCCCGGACCGGCCGGTGCCGCCGCACTGCGGGAGGTGATGTTCGTGGGCAACAACTGGGACGGCACCGCCGACGTCATCACCTCCCGCGGCGACCTGGCCCGGATCGGCCGGATCGACGTCGTCCCCGACAAGGACCGGCGCCTCACCGAGATCTACCTCGACCCGATCAAGCTGGGCTACTTCCTCGGGATCAGGCTCGGCCCCGGCGAGGGCCACGACCAGTTCGTCGACGACATGTACTCGACCCCGGACGGCACGGCCGTCGTCGTCTCCCGGCCGAGCTTCGCCGACGTGGTGTCCATCGACCTCGCCAGCGGCCGGATCAACTGGCGCTTCCCGGTCGCGGGTTACCGGGCCGACCACATGGCGCTCTCGCCCGACGGCACCCGGGTCGTGGTCTCCGCCTCCACCGCCAACACCGTGCACGTCCTCGACATCGCCACCGGCCGCCAGCTCGGCTCGTTCCGGACCGGCGACAAGCCGCACGAGAACCTCTTCACCGACGGCGGCCGGTACATCTGGAACATGTCGATCGGCGACGTCACCACCGCCCTCGACGCCCCCTGGCTGGACTGGACCAAGGGCGACCGCCGGATCACCGTGGCCGACGCGACGACCTTCCGCACCGTGCGGGTGATCGACATGCGGGAGCGGCTGGACGCCTTCGGCCGCCCCGACCTGTCCGACGCCGTCCGCCCCGCCGCGTTCAGTCCGGACGGTTCGACGCTGTACTTCCAGGTCTCCTTCTTCAACGGCCTGGTCGAGTACGACGTCGCCACCGACCGGATCACCCGGATCAGGACCCTCCCCACCAACCCCGCGACCAACGAGGACCGCACCACCTGGGTCAACGACTCCCGCCACCACGGCCTGGCGATGAGCCCCGCCGGGGACAAGCTCTGCGTCGCGGGCACCGTGGACGACTACGCCACCGTGGTCGACCGGACGACCCTCCAGGAGGGGCCGCTGGTGCCCGCCGTCAAGCCCTACTGGGCGACCGTCAACGGCGACGGGACTTCCTGCATCGTGTCCGAGGCCGGGGCCGACCGGGTCAGCGCCATCGACTTCGCCACCGGGCAGCGCACCTCCTCGGTCGATGTCGGCGACCACCCGCAGCGCGTCCGGCTCGGCCACGTACCCGCCGGGTGGAGCGGCCCGGCGGCGCACTGACGCCGCCGACCGCCACCCGCCGGTCCCTGCGCTGCCCCGCCCTGCCCCGGGCGGGGGCCGGTCAGTCGTCCTGCCGCCGGTAGCCGGCGGTGCCGTGCAGCACCGCTCCGGCCGCCCGGGCCGACTCCAGGCTGCGGGTCAGCAGCTCGGCACCGGCCGCCGGGTCGAGATCCATCAGGCCCGGCGGCCAGGTGCCGGGCGGCACGACGAGCACCACGACGGCGCGCCGTCCGGCGGCGGCCGTCAGCCAGCCGGGCGAGGCCAGCACGTCGGAGGCCGGCTCCCAGGCCTGCCGGCCGCCCACCATGACCAGCCGGACCAGGGCGTTCCCCGCCAGTTCCACCACGGCGGTGGTGGCGGGCGGCTCCCCCGCGGCCAGGACGAACCCGCTGTCCACCGCGTTGTCGACGAAGGCCGCGAACAGGGCGGGGCCGATCTCCACGATCAGTTCGGCGAAGGGTGGTCCGAGCTCCACCGCACGCACTGCCAGGGCCCACACCATCGGCACCGAGCCACCGTCACCCGGGCCGTCCGTCTCGTCCGTGTCGTCCGCCATGCCCGGTCCAACGAGCCGGCCGCCGATCCGACGCGGCCCCGCCCGGGTGGTCGGGCGGGGCATCTCGCGGGAGGACGCTCAGGGCGTGTCCCGCGGTACGGCCGCGCGCAGCCGGCTCTCCAGGGCGACGACCTCGGCGAGCGGGGACGTGTAGAGGGCCGGGATCTCGGCCGCGAGGACGCGCATCAGCGCGACCGCCTCCGTCGCCGCGGCCAGACCGCCGGCCAGGTCGAGGCCGGCCTCGGCCCGGACCCGGGCGTGGAACGCCAGCGCCAGGCCCAGGTCGCCGCGCCGCGCCACCGGGTTGAGCGCGGCCTGCTCCCGCATCATCGCTACCGCCCTGGTGGTGACCTCGGCCGCCTCCCGGAACCGCCCCAGGTCGGCGAGCGCCGCCGCGTGCAGGGACAGCGAGTCGGCGAACAGCCCGCCGTGGACGCCCGGTTCGGCCCGGTCCAGTTCCTCCAGGATGGCGACCGCCTCCGCCACGGCGGCCAGCGACTCGGCCCGGCCGTTGTGCATCCGGGCCGCGTTGCCCAGCGCCATCGCGAGGTCCCGGCGGTGGACCGCCGGATTGGCCGCGGCCAGCCGGCGGTAGAGCGCCACGGCCTCCTGGATGCTCCTGAGCGCCCGGCGGTGCTGGTTGCGCGCCGACTGGCGGCGGGCCAGGTTGTTGACCGCCTGGGCGAGTCCGTGGGTGTGGACGGCCTGGTCCACCGCGACCAGCCGGCGGTAGAGGGTCACCGATTCCTTGGTGACGTCCAGGGCCTCGGCGTGCCGACCGAGCCGGGACAGCACCACACCGAGCTGGCTGAGCGCGTTGGCGAGCTGCGGCCGGAAGGCGTGGTCGGCGCGGGCGAGCTGCCGGTGCAGGTCGACGGACTCCCGGGTCACGGCGACCGCCTCCTGCGGGCGCCCGAGGCCCCACAGCGCGGTGCCGAGGCCGAGCAGGGTGGCGCCGAGCGGGGCGGTGAACGGCGCGGTCACGGCCTGTCCGCGCCCCAGGTCGACCGCCTCGGAGGCGGTGCGCAGGCACTCGTCCCAGCGGCCGAGTTTGGCCAGCGCCTCGCAGCGGAGCACCAGGACGTAGGCGAGTGCGGCCGCCGCCTCCCGGTTCGCGGGGCGGCTGCCGGCGGTGTGCCCGCGGAGGAGCGCGGCCGTCTCCTCGGTCGCCGTCAGGGCTTCCTCGTAGCGGCCGGCGAGCACCAGCCGGGCGCACCGTTCGAAGGCGGCCTGGGCGGTGCCGGACGGTGCGACGTGGTCGGAGGATCCGGCGACGGCGTCGGACGGTCCGTCCTGCGGTGGCGGCTGCTCGGCGCCCGGTATCTCCTCGGACATGGCCCTCCCTGGGTTCGGGAGCGGCCGCCGGGTACTCGAACCGCCGCTCGCTGAGGGGAACTGACGGTTCGTCGGATCACCGCCGGGCGGGCCCGGCGGTCTCCTCAGTATGCCCGGCCGGGCCGCCCCCGTACCGTCGAACGGCCGACTCCGGCCACCGGCGCGCACCGGCGGGGGCGGCGGCGGGGAGCGTCACGCCGCCACCCCGGCGACGGCGCCGGGGAGGGTCACGCCATCACCTTGGCGACGAAGGCGGCGAGGTTGGCGACCGTGCGCTCGATCTTCTCCTCCAGCGTGAGCGACTCGTGCAGCTTGGTGCCGACCTCCTTCTTGCCGCGGACGTACAGCGAGCAGGCGAGGTCGGCGCACATGTACGCGCCGACGGAGTTGCCCTGCTTGCCGGCCTTCCCGGCGCGGGGCGCCACCAGCAGCGAGACGCCCCCGGTGTGCGTGGTGACGCACAGCGAGCAGAGGCTGCGGCGGGCCTGCCAGGAGGCGGCGCCGGAGGAGCGCAGCGCGACCGCGACCGGGCGGCCGTCGAGCACGGCGGCGAGGTAGGCCCGGTCGGGGGCCTGCGGGTCGCGCCAGCCGAGGAAGTCCAGGTCGTCCCAGGGCTGCTCGGCCAGGTCGCGGGGGACGTTCAGGCGCGAGGCCTCACCCTTGGTGCAGTTGACGAAGGCGGCGCGGATCTCGGGTTCGGTCAATGGCTTCATAGGAAGCAACGTAAATTACCTAGGCGTCCTAGGCAAATGTATTATTGCCCCAGGTGAGCGAGAGGACGGGCATGGCACGCGTGGGACTGAACACCGAGCGCCTGACGGCGGCGGGGGCGGAACTCGCCGACGAGGTCGGCTTCGACAAGGTGACCGTTTCCGCGCTCGCGCGGCGCTTCGGCGTCAAGGACGCGAGCCTCTACTCCCACGTCAAGAACTCCCAGGACCTCAAGACCAGGATCGCCCTGCTGGCCCTGGAGGAACTCGCCGACCGTGCCGCCGCCGCGCTGGCGGGCCGGGCCGGCAAGGACGCCCTGACCGCCTTCGCCAACGCCTACCGGGACTACGCGCACGAGCACCCCGGCCGCTACGCCGCCGCGCAGCTGGACCTCGACCCGGAGACGGCCCGCGCCAGCGCGGCCGTCCGGCACTCGCAGATGACCCGGGCCATCCTGCGCGGCTACCGGCTCGCCGAGCCCGACGAGACGGACGCCGTCCGGCTGCTCGGCAGCACCTTCCACGGCTATGTCGCCCTCGAACGCTCCGGCGGGTTCCAGCACACCCCCCGCACGGCCGAGGACAGCTGGACCCGGATCCTGGACGCGCTGGACGCGCTGCTGCGGGCCTGGCCCGCCGCCTGACCGCGACCCTAGGCGAGGCGAGGCGAGCCGAACCGAACCGAGGCAGGGTAACGACGACGGGCTCCACCCGGCGCAGGCCGGTGGAGCCCTGTCGTCCGCGGGCCCGCCCCCGCTCCGCTCCGAGGCGGCGGGTACGGGCCGCGGGGGCCCGGCCGGGGCGCGGGCGTGGGGGAATCCCGCGCCCCGGCCGGGGGTCTGTCAGCCGGTGACCTCGACGACCGAGGTCCGACCGGCCGGGACGGTGACGGTGGCGTAGGTGTACACGGTCCCGTCGACCGTGACGGTGCGGGCGGTCTGCGCGGCGCCGTCGACCGTGATGCCGCTGTGGGCGCCGGTGAACCGGGCGGTCCAGGTCAGGTTCCCGGCGGCGGAGGTGTTGGTCAGCGTCGACCGGGTGCCGCCGTCGTGGCGCAGGGTCACCGTGCCGGTGCCGACGGGGACGGAGCTGAGCTGCAGCCAGCCCATGTCGGCGGGCAGGCCGGAGGCGGTGGTCAGCGCCCGGCCGGCGGCGTCGGGCTGGACGCCCAGCAGGCCCTGGACGGTCTGGCCGAGCAGGGTGAAGGCGATCTCGGGGTAGTCGCCGTTGAGGAAGCGCCCGGTGCTGTGGAGGGCGCCGGCCCGGTCGTAGACGTAGCGCATCCACTTCCAGCCGTTCGCGGGCTGGTTGTGGGCGAAGAAGACGTCGGGCAGGTAGGTGGCGGCCTCCAGGTTCTCGGGCGCGCCGCTGCCGGAGGCCTGGGCGTCGATCCAGGCCAGGTAGTCGTTCTGCCGGGCACCCGGGTCCATGATCCCCTTGAGCGGGACGAACCAGGAGTTCTCCTTGCCCCAGTCGCTGTACGCGGTGCCGTTGACGTCGTAGGCGCGCACCACCCGCCCGGGGTTCCTCGGGTCCACGCTCCAGGTGGAGTTGAAGTAGGACTTCAGGGTGGCGGCCCTGTCGTTCAGCCCGGCGGCCGCGGCGGTGTCGCCCTTGGCGGTGGCCAGCGCGGCGGCGGACAGGTAGGCCCGGTACTGGGAGGCGATGGCGTCGCCGGACTCGGCGAGCGTGGCACCGTTCTCGTTGTAGCTGGCGACGCCCTTGAAGATGTCGCCGCTGGTGGCCTGGGCGACGGGGACGCCGCCGTTGTCGATCGGGCCGGTGTGGCCGGTGATGTACGGGCCGACGGTGCTCGCGACGAAGCCGGACATCGCCGGGTCGTTCAGGTAGTCGGTGTCACCGGTCCAGCTGTACGCCTCGTTGATCTTCTGGGCGAGCTCGAAGGCGGCGGGCAGCTCGCGGACGAACGAGGTCGGGCTGCGGTAGTCGATCGACAGCGGGGTCTTCGCGTCGAAGTTGACCGCCCAGTACGGCATGTGGTCCGGGGCGCCGGCCGCCGAGGAGGCGAAGGAGCGGAGCATCGTCTTGGTGGCGCCGTCGAGGCCGAGCAGGTGGGCGCCGACCACCTGGTGGGCGAAGTCCCGCGAGTAGAAGCCGGAGCGGTACGGGTAGCCGGCCCAGTAGGAGGCGGCGTAGACGCCCTGGCCGCGGCCTCCGCTGTTGCCCTCGTCCGCGTTGAGGGCGCCGGTGGCGCCGGGCTGGGAGCTGAAGGAGTTGGCCTTGGCCCGGGCCCACTCGAACATCGCCGTGACGGTGGCGTCGGAGGAGGTGATCCGCGGCGCGTTGGGGGCGGCGGGGGCCACGGTGACGTCGTCGACGTTGACCCAGCCGCCGGGCGCCGAGTCGACGGCCACGGTGACGGTGTCGCCCGCCGCCACCCGCACGCCGGACACCGTGTACTGGGCGTAGACGCGCTGCGAGGGGATCGTCACGGTGCCTGCGGTGGTGCCGTTGACCTGCACGGTCAGGGTGCCTCCGGCCGCACCGGAGGCGATCCAGGCGCCGATGTCGTAGCCGCCGGCCTGCGGCGCGGTGGTGCTCCGGCTGATCCGGTAGCCGGTGCCGGCGTCCAGGTACGCGGCCCGCGAGCCGCGGTGCGCGTTGTTCCCGGCGGTGCCGGTGTGGGCGCCGAACGTCCAGCCGCTGCCGTTCTGTTCGAGGCCCGGGTCGCCGAAGGCCAGCGGGTCGGCCCGGGTCAGCAGCCACTGCTGGTTGACGCCGCCGTGGCACGTGTACTGCTGGATCCGCGCGTTCGGCGTGGGGGCGCCGTTCGGCAGGTCGAGGCAGAGCGCGCTGTTGGCGGGGTGGACCAGGAAGGCGCCGTCGGCCGCGCTCTCCAGGGTGAACTGCTCGTTGGCCGAGTCGTCGCAGGCGTACTCGATCAGCGCGGCGCCGGGGGCGGTGGAGGCGCCCTCGACGTTGAGACAGGACTGCGGGGCGGAGCGGTCGGCTATCCGGTAACCGCCGCGGCCGTTGAGGGTGAACTGCCAGCGCTGGCCCAGGACGCCCTGGCAGGGCTGCTGCACGACCGGGGTGCGGTCGGTGCCGGCGGCCCACAGGCCGCCCAGGCACTGGCCGCCGGCAACGGAGGCGACGGTGTAGGCGGCTCCGGCGGCCACCGGCTCGCCGGCGGCACGGGCCGCGCCGGCGGGGAGCAGGGTCAGGGCGCTCGCGGCGAGGGAGACCAGGCCCAGGTGGGCGTGGACGCGCCGCGCGCTGCGGCGGGGAACGGGGTGGGGCAACGTATCCTCCGACATCGTTGTGGAAGGGGCGCCCCCGGCGGCCTCAGGCCGGCGGCCGTCGGGGGTGGTAGGGGGCGGTCGTGCCGCGCACGACCACCTCCGGCTGGAACATCAGTTCGCCGACCGGGACCTGGTGGCCCGAGAGCAGGCCGACCAGGGCCCGGGCGACCTCGGCGGCCAGCCGGTCGACGGGCTGGCGCACCGTGGTCAGTGGGGGATCGGTGAACTCCATGAGCGGGCCGTCGTCGTAGCCGATCACGGAGATGTCCTCGGGGACGGACAGCCCCTGCCGGCGGATCGCCCGGATCGCGCCGAGCGCCATCTGGTCGCTGGCGGCGATGACTCCGGTGACGCCCTGGGCGAGCAGCTGCTCGGCGGCGAACTGGCCGCCCTCGACCGAGTAGGTCTGGTGCACCACGAGCTGCTCGTCCTCGCCGAGGCCGAGCGCCGTCATCGCGGCCCGGTAGCCGGCCACCCTCCGGTCGGTGGGGCGGTTGCCGACCGGGCCGGCCGCCATCGCGATCCGGCGGTGGCCGAGGCCGTGCAGATGGCGCACCGACAGTTCGGCCGCGTAGGCGTCGTCGGTGGAGAAGGCGACGGAGGAGCTGTCCTCGAACCGGCCGTTGATGCAGACATAGGGGACGGGGCGGTGTTCCAGCAGTTGGAGGACCTCGGGGTCGAAGTTCTCCAGGGTGTTGCTGGCGGAGCAGAACACTATCCCGCTGGCACCGAGGTCCAGCAGGGACTTCAGGAAGTCGCGCTCCTGCACGCCGCCCGGCAGCGCGGGGCAGACCACGGCCCGCAGGCCGTGCGGGGCCAGCGCGAGGCCGATCCGCTCCGCCATCACGCCGAAGATCGGGATCGACAGCCCCGGGGTGATCACCCCGACGATGCCGCCGGAGGCGGCGCCGCGCTCGTAGCCGACCTCCTCCATGGCGCGCTCGACCAGCTGACGGGTCTTCTGCGACACGCCGGCCTTGCGGTTGAGCACTCGACTGACGGTGGCCACGCTGACACCGGCGTGCTGCGCGACTTCGGTGATCCCGATTTTCTCGTGCTCCATTTCCCTGCCCCCAATGCGTTGATCGTTTGGCCGGTCGGCCGTAACTATGTCATCCCGTGGCCTCGGTGACGTCGCACAGGCCGCCGGCCGGGACGGCGACCGAGTGCAGGCCCTCCGCGAGGTCGAGCAGCAGCTCGGAGCCGGGGCGGCCGGCCGCGTCGTAGGGCTCGATCCGGACCCGGCGGGCGGGTCCCTCGACCTCCAGCAGCAGGCGGCCGGTGGTCGAGGCGTTCACCAGGGTGAGGGCCTGCCAGGGGCCGGTGGGCAGGGTGACCGGCCGCTCGTCGTAGGCGGTGACCACCCACTGCTCCCCGTGCCGGGCGGTGACCTGCGGGTACAGCTCGTCCGGACGGCCGGGCTCGTAGTGGCCGCCGGTCAGGGCGGGTGCGAGCCGGCGCCAGGCGGCCAGCCAGAACGCCAGCGCCTCCCGGTGCGGCGCGGGGAGTTCGGTGAGCCGGGCGGAGATCTGCGGCACCGAGTGGAGCGCGCCGTGGACCTGCCGGGCGAGCACCTCGGGCGCGCCCTGCGGGTCCCACATCAGCATGTCGGAGTGGACGGCGCCGCCGGGGGCGAGCATGGCGATGTCCAGGGTGCGGACCCGGTTGGCGACGGCGTCGGCCGGGCAGTCGATCGCGCGCAGCAGGTTGCCGTAGGCGGTCATGGCCGGGCCGGTGTAGCGCTGGCGCAGCTCGATCACGAACTCGTCGCCGCGCAGTTCCCTGAGCTCCTCGCGCAGCAGGCCGAGCAGCAGGGCCATCGCCTCGCCGACGTCGGCGACGAAGCCCGGGCCGGCGTCCTCGGGCGCGGGGGCCGCGCCGTAGGCCACGGCCTCGTCCAGGAAGTCGATCTTCAGCCCGTCCAGGCCGTAGTCGTCGACGGCGTCGCGGCAGACCCGGACGACGTGCTCGCGAACCTCGGCGTGGCGCGGGTCGAGGATGCGGCAGTCCAGCCGGTGCACGTAGTGCGGGGCGAACCGGGCCCAGGTGCGGTGGGCCTCGGCGCGCTCGCCGAGCAGCAGCGGGGCGATCCAGGCGGTGTAGCGCAGCCCGGCCGCCCGGACGGTCTCGACGTGGGCGCGCAGGTCGGGGAACTTGACCGGGTCGGCGGTCCAGTCGCCGCAGCCGGCGTAGCCCCGGCCGTCGCCGTGCAGCTGCCAGCCGTCGTCCAGGAACAGCTGCCCGCAGCCGAGTTCGGCCGCGAGCGCGGCCTCCCGCTCGACGCCGGCGGCGGTGACGTCCTGGGCGAAGGCGTACCAGGTGGAGTAGACCGGGGTGCGGCCGAAGTCGGGCGTGGGCATCGGGGTGCCGCCGGGCAGGGCGGCGAACCACTCCCGCAGGTCGCGCAGGGCGGCGGCCAGGCTCGCGCCGGGCGCGGCGAGCCGCAGCCGGACGGTCTCCCCCGCAGCGAGCGGGAAGCGCAACCAGACGCCGAAGCGCTTGTGCTCCTCGCTGACCCCGAAGCGCACGGCGGTCTGCCGGACGGTGCGGTCGGCGGCGAAGGCGAGCATGGTGCGCCCGGCGGTGTCGTACAGGCAGCCCACCGGGGCGGAGTCCACCAGGGAGACCGGGCGCCAGGGCGACCAGTCGGCGGGCAGGGTGCGCTCCCAGCCGGCGTTGGGGTGCCAGTAGCCGGCCGCGTCGCCGAGCGGGACGTCCAGGCGGACGGTCACCTCGGTGTCGGCGGTGGCGGTGATCCCGGCGCTGTCCCAGGCGGTGTCGTCGGCCGCGTGGGCCGTGTCGACGGTGCCGGGCTCGGCCTGGACGGTGATCCGGGCGCCGAGCAACAGCAGTTCGTGCGTGCCGCCCTCCCACTGGTCCGGGGTGAAGGTGGGCAGCGCGGCGAGGTCGATGGAGCCGGTCTGCACGGCGGGCCTCTCTCGGGTCGGGGTCGGGGTCGGGGTCGGGTCGGGAGTGGTACCGGCGGTGCCGGGGGTGTCGGTGGTGCCGGTGGTGGTAGCGCGGGCGGTGCCGGTGGTGGTACCGCGGGCGGTGCCGGGGTCCTGCGCTGCCGCGGTCACTGCTTGACGGCCCCGGCGAGCATCCCGGAGACGAAGTGCTTCTGCAGGAAGAGGAAGAGCACGGCCATCGGGACCGCCGCGACGGCGGTGCCGGTGAGCAGCTGGCCGTAGTCGACGTCGGAGCTGCCGGTGAGCGCCGCCAGGGCGACCGGGACGGTGTACGAGGCCGGGTCGCGCAGCGCGATAAGCGGCCACAGGAAGTCGTTCCACTGGAACAGGAACAGGAACATGGCGAGCGCCGCGAGCGCCGGACGCATGGTCGGCAGGGCGATCCGCAGGAAGAGCCGCAGCTCGCCGCAGCCGTCGATCCGGCCGGCCTGCAGCAGTTCGTCCGGCAGCGCGCTCATGGACTGCCGCATCAGGAAGATGCCGAACGGGAGGGCCAGGTTGGGCAGCAGCACGGCCTGGTAGGTGTTGAGCCAGTCCAGGTTCACCATCATCTTGAACAGCGGGACGATGGTGAGCTGGGTCGGCACCACCAGGGCGAGCAGCAGCACGGAGAACATCAGGCCCTGGCCGCGGAAGCGGAACTTGGCGAAGCCGTAGCCGGCCAGGGTGCAGACGATCCCGCCGAGCACGGTGTAGGTGACCGACAGCATCAGGGAGTTGAGCACCACCCGGCCGAAGCCGACGGACTCCTCCAGGTTGCCGAGGTTGGTGCCGAGCTCACCGCCCGGCAGCAGCTTCGGCGGCCGGCCGAAGATGTCGTGCGAGGTGTGGGTCGAGGCGATCGCGAGCCAGTAGAGCGGCGCGACCGTGAAGGCGAGCAGCGCGAGCATCCCGGCGGTGAGCAGCACCTGGCCGCGTCGGGACGCGCGGAACGCGGGGCTGGTGGTGGCGGCCATCAGTCCTCCTCCTTGGCGAGCTTGACCTGGACAAGGCCGAACAGCGAGATGATCAGGACCAGCGCGTAGCCGATGGCGGACGCGTAGCCGAAGTCGAAGTACCGGAAGCCGGTCTGGTACAGGTACACGCCGATGGTGGTGGTGGCGTTGTCGGGGCCGCCGCCGGTCATGATGAACGGCTCGTCGAAGAGCTGCAGGGTGCCGATGGTGGAGAGCACCACCGTCAGCAGCAGGGCCGGGCGCAGTCCGGGCAGGGTGACGTGCCAGAACCGGCGCAGGGGGCCGGCGCCGTCGACGGCGGCGGCCTCGTGGTGCTCGGCCGGGATCGACTGGAGCCGGGCCAGGTAGATGACCGCGTTGTAGCCGGTGTAGTGCCAGGTCAGCGCGAGCATGATGGACACCCGCGCCCAGAACGGGTCGTTGAGCCAGTGCACCTCGGGCAGGCCGACCAGCTGGAGCAGCCAGTTGACGGCGCCGGAGTCCTGGTTGAGCAGGGCGCCCATCATCAGGCCGTAGGTGACCAGGCCGGTCACCACCGGCAGGAAGAAGCCCAGGCGGAACAGCGGCTTCCAGCGCAGCAGCGCCGAGTTGAGCGCCACGGCCAGGCCCAGCGAGAGGGCGAGCATGACCGGCACCTGGACGACCAGGATCAGCGCGGTGTTGCCGAGGGCCTTCCAGAACAGCGGGTCGTTCAGCAGCCGTTCGTAGTTGCCGAGGCCGGTCCAGGTCTGGGTGGTGCCCTCGGTCCGGTACAGGCTGAGGACGAAGGACCAGACCACGGGGTACAGCCGGAAGGCGGCGAACAGCGCGAGGGCCGGGAGGACGAACAGGTACGGCGCCAGGCGGGCGCCGCCGCCCCGGCCCGACCGCCGGCGGGCCGGGGCGGCGGCGGGTCCGGGGTGGGATCCGGCTCCCGCCCTCGCCGGTGCGGCGGTCGTCATGCCTGGGCCCTCAGGGTCTGCTGGACGAGCTGGTCGGCGGCGGCGCGCAGCACGGTGGCCGGGTCGGCGCCCTGGAGCAGGACCTTGGTCTGGGCGTCGTCGATGACCTTGAGCGCCCGGGCGTAGTCGGCGGTGTAGTTGGTCGGCACCGAGGGCCTGGACAGCTCCTCGAGGAGCACCTCGGCGTACTTCTGGCCGCCGAAGTAGGCGCTCTCGGTGTGGAAGGCCGGGTCGTCGTAGGCCTTGAGCAGGGCCGGGAAGATGCCCTTGTTCTTGTAGATCGGGACCTGCGACTCGGGCCGGGTGAGGGCGAACTCGGCGAAGGCGAACGCCGCCCGCTGGTTCTTGCTGGAGCCGGCGACGGCCAGGTGGGTGGAGTTGACGATGGCCGAGCGCGACCCGCCGGGGGTGACGGCCGGCGGGAGCATCAGGCGCCAGCTGCCGCTCTGGTCGGCGGCGAGGGACTCCATGTAGCCGCCGTACCAGGCGGGGTTGGGGCAGACGGCGACCTTGCCGGCCTTGACGGCGGCGTCGTAGCCGGGCGCGCCGGGCGAGCCCTGGACGTCGAGCAGCAGCCCGGCGTCGTTCATCTCCTTGATCAGGGTGAGCGCCCGGACGGCCTCCGGCGAGTTGATGGTGATCTTGCCGTCGATGTTGAAGTAGAAGGTGCCCTGGAGCTGGAGCAGCAGCTGGAAGAGGTTGGCCGAGTCGGCCTGCGAGGCCGAGCGGTCCACGGCCAGCAGCGCGGTGCCGGTGGCCTCCTTGACCTTCTTGCCCGCGGCGATGACGTCGTCCCAGGTGGCGAGCGAGGCGGCGTCGACGCCGGCCTTCTGGAAGAGGTCGGAGCGGTAGAAGAAGCCGCTGGCGTTGGCCTCCCACGGCAGGGCGTAGACCTTGGACTGGCGGGAGACGGTCTGCCACAGGCCCGGCGCGAAGGCGTCGGCGTACTTGTTGGCGCCCAGCGCGCCGAGGTCCGCGAGGCCGCCGGGGAACTTCTCGATGTAGCCGGGCAGGTAGTCGACGCCGATGTGCAGCACGTCGGCCAGTCCCTGGCCGCCGGCCGCCATCGCGATGGTGATCTTGTCCCAGATCGCCGGGTTGCCGATGTCCTGGACGGTCACCTTGACCTTGGGGTGGACGGCGTTGAAGGCCGGTATCAGGGCCTTGAGCTCGGCCGCCGGGTTCTTCCAGCTCCAGACGGTGACCGATCCGGACAGCTCGCCGGAACCGCCCGCGTCGCCCCCGCCGGAGTCAGAACCGCCGCACGCCGCCAGGACCGAACCCCCGCCGGCGGCCACCGCGGCCGCGCCGATCCCCTTGAGGAAGCCACGCCGACTCGGCCCGCCCACGATTCTGCCACCCATGCCCGGAGCTCCTTCGCTCTGCTCGGGACCGCCGCCGCACGCGGCGGTCCCGACCGATTGCGACGCACCACCGATCGGTGCCGCCGCCGTCCCGCCGATCGCGGGAACGGGAGTGAATCTAGCCAGGCCACGAAGGGGTTAACAACAGTTTTCGAAAATTTTTCGTCGTGTAGAGCGAAAACGTTACAACGTGACGACCGAGCCCGGGCCCGGGCATGCGAAAGCCCGTGCCGCCGGTCACCGGCGGCACGGGCTTCGCAGGTCAGCGCGGTGGGAGCCGGGCGGTACCGAAGCGTCGGCGGTAGTCGGAGGGGGTGGTGCCCAGATGGTGGGCGAAGGCCCGGCGCAGGCTCTCGTCACTGCCCAGCCCGCTGCGCCGGGCGGCCGAGGTGACGCTGTGGCCGTCCAGCAGCAGCTGCTGGGCGCGGTCCAGCCGCACCCGCTCGACCCAGCGGGCCGGGGTGGTGTCCAGCTCGGCGCGGAACAGCCTGGTCAGATGACGGGTGCTGACCGCCGCGGTGGCGGCCATCGCGGGCAGGCCGTGGTCGGCCGCCGGGTCGGCCAGGACGGCCTCGGTGACGGCGCGCAGCAGGTCGCCCAGCGCGGGCGGACCGGCCGCGGCGGTGGAGAACTGGGACTGGCCCCCGGGGCGCCGCATGAACATCACGAGTTCGCGGGCGATGCCCCGGGCGGTGTCGACGCCGTGGTCGTCCTCGACCAGCGCGAGGGCGAGGTCGATGCCCGCGCTGATGCCCGCACCGGTGTGGAAGCGGCCGTCGCGCACATGCAGGGCGTCGGGCTCGACGCGCACCTCGGGGTGGCGCCGGGCCAGCGCGGCGGCGTGCCGCCAGTGGGTGGTGGCGCGGCGGCCGTCCAGTTGTCCCAGCGCGGCCAGGACGAAGGCGCCGCTGCAGACCGTGGCCACCCGCCGGGCCCGCTCGGTGAGGTCCCCGGCGGCGGCGAGCAGTTCCCGGTCGGGCCCCCGGACGGCGAGGTGGTCGGCCCCGGCGATCACCAGGGTGTCCAGCGGGCCGGTGTCCGCCGCGGCGACGGTCCCGGCGAGGGCGACACCGTTGGAGGCGGTGACGGTGCCGCCCCAGGGCGAGACCAGGACGGTCGGGTAGGGGTGGCCGAGCGCACCGGCCAGGTGGAAGACCTCCAGCGGGCCGCTGAGGTCGAGCAGGGTCAGCTCGTCGAACACGAGGAAGGCGACCCGGCCGGGCGGGTCCTGCTCCGTCGTGGCCTGCGCCGTCGTGTCCGGATGCGTCGTGGCCTGCGCCGTCGTGTCCGGATGCGTCGTGGCCTGCTCCGTCGCGCCCGGATGCGTCGTGTCCGGATCGGTCATGTCCGGATCCGTGGTGCGGAGGGCAGAAAGGACATGGCGCCAGGCTACGCCACCGCGCGACAGTGGAGGGGTTCGCCGAGCGGTACCGAGAGACCTTCGACGTACCGGAAGTACCGGAAGTACCAATGGAAATGGGGAAGTCGGGATGAGCGAGACGATTGCCGGAGTGCGGGTCCCGGACAGCGCCCTGGCCCGGGAGGCGACCGAGCTGGTGCGGGACGCCGCCCCGCCGCTGCTGTTCGACCACTCCCGCCGGGTGTTCCTGTTCGGGGCGCTGCGCGGCGCCGAGCAGGGGTTGGACTACGACCCGGAGCTGCTCTACGTCGGGGCGATGTTCCACGACCTCGGGCTGACCGGGCGGTTCGCCCGCACCGACCGGCGGTTCGAGATCGACGGCGCCGAGGAGGCCCGGCGGTTCCTGCTCTCCCACGGCATCACCGGTGAGCCGGCCGACCGGGTGTGGACGGCGATCGCCCTGCACACCACCCCGGAGGTCCCGCTGCACATGGCGCCCGAGATCGCCCTGGTCACCCGGGGCGTCGAGCTGGACGTCCTCGGCATCGGCTACCACGCGGTGAGCGACGAGCAGCGCGCCGCCGTCACGGCCGCGCACCCCCGGCCGGACTTCAAGAACCGAATCCTTGCCGCGTTCACCGAGGGCATCAGGGACCGCCCGGCCAGCACCTTCGGCAATGTCAAGGCCGACGTCCTGGCGCATTTCGTCCCGGGCTTCGAGCGGGGCGACTTCGTCGAGGTGATCCTCGGCTCGGACTGGTACGAGTGAGGCCGGTGCCCGCGGGGTGAGCGCGGCATCCGGGCTCCGCGGCGGTCCCGCCTCACCCGCCCGGGGTGGTGCGCGCGCGGGCGGGGGGCGTCACCGTGGGCCACGGGGGGGTCGGACCCCGGTGCCCGGTGGTCCGGTCGGCTCGTTCTCCGGAGGCAGGCGATGGACGACTACCCGCTGCTCAACATCTTCCTCACGACCATGTGGATCTTCCTGTGGATCCTCTGGTTCATGCTCCTGTTCCGGGTCTTCGGGGACCTCTTCCGCGACGACTCGGTCGGCGGCTGGGGCAAGGCCGGCTGGTGCGTGCTGCTGATCGTGCTGCCGTTCCTGGGCGTGTTCGTCTACCTGATCGCCCGCGGCAAGGGCATGGGGATGCGGGAGGCGGCCCGGGTGAAGCAGGCGGACGCCGAGTTCCGGGACTACGTGCGGGACGCCGCCGGGTCCGAGGCCAAGCGGCCCAGCGCCACCGAGGAGCTGGCCCGGCTGGCGGACCTGCGGCGGGACGGCTCCATCACGGAGGAGGAGTACCAGCGCGCCAAGGCGCTCGTGCTGGAGTGACCGGCCCGCAGGAGAGGCAAGGGGAACGGTGCCGTCAGGGGCCCTGGACCGTCACGGTCGGGGGTCCCGGCGGCGCGGGCGGCACCGGCGGCGTCGGCGGCCCGGGCGGCGGGGGCGGCTCCGCCGGCGGCGGCTCGGCCGGGGCGGCGGTCCGGTAGGCGGGGGCGAGGAACTCGCGGACCGCGAACGCGGCCAGCACGACCACGGCGAACCAGAACACCACCATCGCCGTCGGGTGGTCCCAGAAGGCGAACAGCACGGCGGCGACGACCAGGATCGCCACGCCCGTCCAGCGCTTGTAGCGGCGGACGAAGCGCTCCGCCGGCCCGGCCCGGAAGCCCGCCGAGTCGGCCGCCGAGCGCAGTGCCGCCACCCCGTGCCCGGCCACCGAACGGACGGTGACGGCCGCGCGCGAGGGGCCGATGAGGAAGGCGCCGAGCACCACCACCAGCGCCAGGAAGCCGACCACCCGCACCGAGGTGCGCAGATAGGTCACCAGCGCGTCGTAGACGGCGCCGGCCGCGGCGGGCGAGGCGTCGGTGGGCAGGTGGTCCAGGAAGTAGGAGCGGAACACCGTCAGCGCGATGCCGAGCAGCAGCATCGCCGCCGCGATGCCGAGGGCGGCACCGGCCAGCGCGCGGCGGCGGTTGACGGCCGTGAACACCGCGCCGGCCGCGACCAGGACCGTGACCACCGGCATCCACCAGCCGAGGATCTCCAGCAGCCGGAAGCCGCCGCGGATCTTGGCCAGGTCGGGCGAGGAGAACACCACGAACTGGGTGTGCACCTCCGGGATCTTGGCGGCGGGCGCGAACCCGGCCTGGACCAGGGCGGTCTTCACCCGGTCCACCATCGGCCCGATGTCGATCACGACCTCGTCGTTCTTCAGCACCACCGCGCCGCCGCCCTCGCCGGTGAGGGCCTTGACCATGGTGGCGTGCCCGGCCCGGACCGCCTCCTCCCAGACGGTGGCGAAGGCGTCGCTGGTGACCACCCGTTCGGCGGCGGAGTGCACCAGGTTGGTCAGCGCCCCCTCCAGCGGGCCGGTCAGGCCGCCCAGCAGCTGGGCCAGCCGGGGCGGCACACCCTGCTCGGCGGCGGCCTGGGACAGGTCGTTCACCAGGGCCTTGACGTCGACCTGCTCCGTCGCGGCGTCGGTGATCCGGTTGGCCAGGGCGTTCTGGACGTCGGGGTTGTGGGCGAGCGGCGCCATGGTGGCGACGAACCGGTCGGTGTCGGTGATCTCGTCGTGGGCCCAGACCGCGATGACCGCGAGCAGCGACAGCACGGACGCGACCACCACCAGGACGACCGAGCCGGTGGTGCGCAGCCGGTGGTGCTCCTTCCTGCCCCGGGCGTCCGCCTCCAGCTCGGCGACCCGGCGGTGCAGCGCGTCCAGTTCGGCGCTGTCCGGGCGGTCGGGCTGCGAAGGGCCCGGCTGCGAAGGGTCGGGCTGCGCGGGGCCGGGCTCGGTCGGTGGCATGGGCGCGGCTCCTCGTTCTGGGCGGCCCGGGGTCGGGGGGCGCCCCGGGCGGACCGGTGGCGCCGGGGGCGCGAACACCGGTGCACCCAGCCAAGGGCCCCGCGCGGCGCTCGGCGAGCAGGGCTGACCCAGCGGGGTGACCCCGGCCCCGTCCGCCACCCGGTCGCCCGGCACCCCACCGACCCGTCCCCGTCCCCTCCGTCACCCTGTCGCCCCGTCCCTCCGTCACCCCGAACAGGTGAGCCGCCGACCGCGGGCGGCGGGTTAGCGTCGCTGCGGGTCGGTGTCCGGGCGGCGCCCGGACCGGCCCCCGACCGGCGCACCCGACCGGCCGGACCGCACGCCCTGACACCAGGAGGAGCCGACGTGAGCAACGCACCCGATGCGCCCGGTGGGGCGGACGAAACCGAACCGGTCGACCTCGGCCCCATCGACTACCTGGTGATCGCGTTCCCCGGCAGCCACCTCAGCGGCGAGGGACTGCCGCTGCTCGTCGACCTGGTCGAACGCGACATCGTCCGGATCCTCGACCTGATCTTCGTCCGCAAGGACGAGGACGGCACGGTCACCGCCGTCGAACTGGCCGACGTGGACGGCGACGGGATCCTCGACCTGACCGTCTTCGAGGGCGCCTCCTCCGGTCTGCTCGGGGACGCCGACGTCACCGAGGCCGGTCTGCTCCTGGAACCCGGCGACTCCGCCGTGGTGCTCCTCTACGAGAACCGGTGGGCCGCCCCGCTGGCCGCCGCCCTGCGGCGGGCGGACGCGCGCATGGTCGCCAGTGGCCGCGTCCCGGTCCAGGACCTCCTGGAGGTGCTGGACGCGCTGGAGGAGCTCGACGCCGCCGGCTGACCCGCGCGGCCCCCACCCCACCCCCGATCTCCCTCACCCCAGGCAGGAAGCCATGCCCGGACTGCTACGTGGCGTCGCCCGCACCGCGGTCGTCGCCGGAACGGCCACCGCCGTCTCCAACCGAGTCTCCCGCCGCCAGGCCGGCCGCTGGGCGCAACAGGAGTCCTACGCCGAACCCGCCCCCGCCGCCCCGGCCGCACCCCCGCCGGCCGCCGCGCCGACCATGGAGGAGAAGCTGGACCAGCTCAAGGACCTCGCGACGCTCAAGGACCAGGGGGTCCTCACCGAGGAGGAGTTCGCCGCGCAGAAGGCCCGGATCCTCGGCAGCTGACCATGGCGAACCGCTGGAAGCCCCTGGCCGTCCTCGGGACCGCCCAGTTCCTGATGGTGCTGGACGCCTCGGTGATGAACGTCTCGATCAGCCAGCTGGTCGAGGACTTCGACACCGAGGTGACCGCCATCCAGGCCGTCATCACCCTGTACACCCTGGTGATGGCGGCCTTCATGCTGACCGGCGGCAAGATCGGCGACATGTTCGGACGCCGCCGGGTCTTCGTGATCGGCCTGGTCGTGTACGCGGTCGGCTCGGGGCTGACCGCGGTCGCGCCCACGGTCGGGGTGCTCGCCCTCGGCTGGTCGGTCGTCGAGGGCCTGGGGGCGGCCCTGGTGCTGCCCGCGCTGGCCGCCCTGGTGGCCGGCTCCTACTCCGGCCGCGACCGCGCCGTCGCCTACGGCGTGATCGGCGGCCTGGCCGGCGCCGGCATCGCGGTGGGCCCGCTGCTCGGCGGCTGGGTGACCACCTATCTGACCTGGCGGCTGGTGTTCGCCGGCGAAGTGGTGCTGGTCGTGACCATCCTGCTGCTGATGCGCTGGATACCGCCGCAGCCCCGGCCGACCGACCCGCCCCGGCTGGACCTGCTCGGCGTCGTGCTGTCCGCGGCGGGCCTGGCCCTGATGGTGCTGGCCGTGCTGCAGAGCGGGACCTGGGGCTGGGTCCAGCCGCGCAACCCGCCGTTCACCGTGCTCGGCTTCGCGCCGACCCTCTTCGTCGTCGCCCTCGGCGCCGCCCTGACCTACGCGTTCTGCGTGCACGAGCGACGGCGCGAGGGCCGGGGCCGCACGCCCCTGGTCTCGCTCGACCTGTTCGGCAACCGGACGCTGCGCTCGGGGCTGATCAGCCTGTTCAACCAGAACACCGTCCTGCTGGGCCTGTTCTTCGTCATCCCGCTCTACCTCCAGGTCGTGCAGGGCCTGAACGCCTTCGAGACCGGTCTGCGGCTGCTGCCGGTGTCCGTGACGATGCTCGGCGCCTCGATGTCGGGCACCCTGCTGCTGCGCTTCGCCTCGCCGCGCACCATCGCCAGGGCGGGGCTGCTGGTCCTGCTCGCCGCGACGCTGTGGCTGATCACGGCGATCGGACCGGACCTGCACGGTGCCTCCTTCGCCGGGGCGATGGCCCTGCTCGGCGTCGGGATGGGCATGCTCGCCTCGCAGCTGGGCAACACGGTGCAGTCCAGCGTTCAGCCGGAGGAGCGCAGCGAGGCCGGCGGGCTGCAGTACACCGCGCAGAACCTAGGTTCCTCGCTCGGGACGGCGCTGATCGGGGCGATCCTGATCGGTGCCCTCGCGACCTCGGTGACCAGCCAGATCGAGAGCGATCCCCGGGTCTCCGGGGCCGTCGCGCAGCAGACCGCCGTCCAGGTGGAGGCCGGACTGTCCTTCGTACCGGCCGACCAGGTGGCGTCCGCGCTGGCGTCGCGTCCGGACGTGCCGCCGCAGGAGGCGGCCGCCGTGGTGGAGAACTACCAGGACGCACAGATCGACGGTCTCAAGGCCGCCGTGCTCGCCTGCTCCTGCATCACGGCCGGCGCGGTGCTGTTCACCGGCCACCTGCCGGCCACCCGGCCGGACCGGCCGAAGGCCACCCGGTCGTCCCGCCGAACGGGTGACTGAACCGCGTCCCCACCCCGTCCGCCGCAGCGCGTCCTCCACCCCGTCCGCCCCGCCCGCGCCGGGCGGGCGCCGGTCAGTGGCCGACGGCGACCTTGGCCGCGACGATGACCAGTCCCAGCACCAGGTTGACGGCGCCCTCGACGACGACCTGGCGGGGCCGGGCGCCGGCCCGGTGGGCGCCCAGGGTGGCCCAGGCCACCTGCTGGCAGATCGCGACCGTCAGCGCGAGCCAGGCGTTCTCCCCGGCGCCCAGCCACGGGCTGACCAGGACCGCCAGCGCGGGCAGCGCCGCGGCCTCGACGATCGGCCACTCGTGCCGGCCGACCCGGCGCACCTGGCGGAAGGTCACGTCCTTGCCCGCCTCGCGCTGCCCGGCGACGTGCGCGTAGACGTGGGCGGCCCAGAAGACCAGCCCGGTGATCACCAGCAGCAGGATGAGCGACAGCCTCGGGTGGGCCTCCTGGGTGCTGGACGCGGCGATCACGGAGGCCGCGAGCATCGAGCCGTAGACCGCGCCCGCGTAGTCCGTCCGCCGTTGCGGGAAGTCGGAGCCCGGGTCGGCCGCGCCCGGTTCGGGCGGGCCGGGGACACGGCGGCGGGGTGCCGGTCCGGGGACGCTCACGGCGGCCTCCTGGGAGCTGCGCTCGGCCGGCTCGCCGAGTCCTTGCCGCGATCCTCGCCGCTCGGGCCCCGCCCGGCCACCTCCGGCGGGCGCGGCCGGACGGCGGGCGGAGCCCGACGGCGGCCGGGACCGGGCCGGGCCGGACAGCACCCGGCGCGGACGGCACCCCGCTCGGATGGCACCCGGCCTCGGGGCCGTACTACGGTCGAAGGGACGTTCCCCCGGGCGGTCCGGCGGCGCCCGCCGCCGGGAACCGCGTCCCGCGTCACGCCCGGACAAGCCCTCGGGCGGAACCACCAGGCGGTGGACCCATGCCGTACACCCGCGCAGCGCCCGCACCCCCCTCCCCGACCGGGCACGCCTCCCCACCGGTGCTCGCCCCCGCGCCCTCCTCCCCGGCCCCGGCGGCGGGCACGAACGCCTCGGAGCCGCTCCCGGCCTCGGAGCCGCTCCCGGCCGCGGAGCCGCCCGCCCCGGAGCGGCTGCCCAACGGCGACCCGATGCTGGCCACCCGGGTCCGGCCGCCCCGCCCGCCCGCCGCCGCCTTCCTGCCCCGCGACCGCCTGCTCGGCCGTCTCGACGCGGCCGCGCTCCGCCCGGTGACCCTGGTCAACGGCCCGGCCGGGGCCGGCAAGACCCTGCTGGTGGCCGACTGGCTGGCCCGCGGCCGCCTCCCCGGCCCGGCCGCCTGGCTCACCCTGGAGCCGAGCGACAACCAGCCCGGCACCTTCTGGGCCTACGTCCGCGAGGCCCTGCAGACCGGGGTCGCCGGGCTGCCCGCGGAGGTCGGCGCCCCCGCCCGGGCCGAGCACGTCGAGCCGTCCCTGCTGCTGCGGCTGGCCGCCTGGATCAACGCCCTCCCCCGGCCGCCGGTCCTGGTCCTGGACGAGTGCGAGCACCTCGACAACCTCCGGCTCGCCGAACAGCTGCACGACCTGGTCCGGCACACCGCCGGCCGGCTGCGGCTCGTCCTGGTCGGCCGCAGCGAGCCGCTGCTGCCCCTGCACCGCTACCGGGCGGCGGACGAGCTGGCCGAGATCCGGGCGGGCGAGCTGGCGCTGGACCGCGCCGAGACCGCCGCCGTGCTGGAACGGCACGGGCTGCGGGTCGGCCCGGCCGCCGTCGAGGCCGTGCACCACGCGCTGTCCGGCTGGACGGCCGGGGTCCGGCTGCTCGCCCTCGCCGCGCAGGACGCCGAGGACCCCGAGGACTACCTCGGACGGATCGACGCCGGTCCCACCGCGCTGTCGGACTTCCTGCTCGCCGAGGTGCTGCGGACCCAGCCCGCGCCGACCCAGGACCTGCTGCTGCGCTGCAGCATCCTGGGCCGGGTCCACCCCGACCTCGCCGACGCGCTCACCGGCCGCCGCGACGGCCGGCGGATCCTGGACCGGCTGCACCAGGACAACGCCTTCACCGACGCCCTGCCCGACGGCTGGTACCGGCTGCACCCGATGTTCGCCGGGATCCTGCGCCTGCACCTGCGCGCCGCCGCCCCGGAGCGGGTCGACGAGCTGCGGGTGCGGGCCGCGCACTGGCTCGCCGGCCACGGCCAGTACCGGGCCGCGCTGGACCACGCGGCCGAGGCCGGGGCCTGGGCGCTGGCCGCGCGGCTGCTGGTGGACGAGTGCGCCCTCGGCGAGCTGCTGGCCGGACGCGACGCGACCCGGCTGTGCGCACTGTTCGCCCGGATGCCGGCGACCGAGCACAGCCCGGCCGCCGAACTGGTCCGCGCGGCCGTCCACCTCACCCGCGACGAGGCCGCGAGCGCGCTGACGATCCTGGAGCACGTCGAACCGCTGCTGCCCGCCGAACGGACCCCGCTGCAGCTGGCCGCCGTCCTCGTGCGCACCGGCGCCGCCCGGCTGCTCGGCTCGGCCCCGCTCGCCGACCGCGCCGCCCGCCGGATCGAGGAGCTGGAGCACCGGGTGCCCGCCGAGCTGCTGGAGCGGCACCCCGAACTGCTCGCCCTGATGGCCGCCGACCTCGGCTCGACGCTGCTCTGGCACGGGCGCCTGGAGGAGGCCGGCCGGGCGCTGGAACGCGCGGCGCGGGCCCCGCTCACGCCGGCCACCGCCCGGCTGCGCCACGACGCGCTGTGCCGGCTGGCGCTCGTCGAGCACCTGCGCGGCCGGCCGGGGCGGGCCGAGCGCCGGGTGCGCGAGGCGGACCAGGAGGCCGACCGGTCCAGCCTGCCGCCGGACAGCCGCACCGAGGTCCGGGACCTCGTACTGGCCGCCACCGCCCTGGAGCGCGACGAGCCGGCCGAGGCCCGGGCGGCGCTGCACCGGGCGGCCGGCGGCCGCGGGCCGGGCCACGACCCGGTGGTCACGCTGGGGACCGGCGTGGTCCGGGCCGGGCTGCACCTGGCCGAGGGCCGTCCGGACAGCGCGCTGCGGCTGCTGGACGAGACCCGGCGGCACGGGCTCGCGGACCGGGCCTCCGACTGGAGCCGCGAGCGCCTCGCCGTCACGGCCTGCGCCGCGCACCTGGCCGCCGGACGGCCGGGGGCGGCGCTGGCGGCCCTGGACGACGTGCCGGTCCGGGCGCCCGACTCGCTGGTGGTGGCGGCCCGGGCCCGGCTCGCGGCCGGCCGGGACGAACAGGGCACCCTGACCGCGCTGCGGGCCCTGCGCGAGGACCCGGCCGTGGGCAGCGCGACCCGTACCCGGGCGCTGCTGCTGCTCGCGCAGGCCGAGGCCGAGCGCGACGGTCCGGGCAGCGCCCGGCTGCTGGCCGAGGCCCTCGCCGCCGCCGAGCCGGAGCGGCTGTGCCGGCCGTTCCGCGAGTCGGCGCCCTGGGTGCGCCGACGGCTGCGCGGACTGCCCCACGTCGCCGCGGCCCACGGCTGGCTGCCGGCCGACCTGCGGCCGCCCGCCCGCGACCCGGTGCCGGAGCGGAGTGCGGACACCGCGCCGGTGCCGGTGCCGGGGGCGCCGGTCGAGCCGCTGACCGGACGGGAGCGGGAGATCCTGCTCTGCGCCGCGCGACTGCTGTCCACCCAGGAGATCGCCGACGAGCTGTACGTGTCGCCGAACACCGTCAAGACGCACCTCAAGAGCGTCAACCGCAAACTGCGGACGGCCAACCGCCGGGACGCGGTGCGCACCGCCACCAGGCTGCGCCTGCTGGACGCGCCCTGAGCCTGGACGCGCGCTGAGCCTGGACGCGCCCTGAGCCTGGACGCGCGCTGAGCCTGGGCGCGCACTCAGCCGGGCCGGGGCCCGAACGGCTACTCCGGCAGTCGGCGCAGCTCCGTGACCGTCAGCCCGAGCGCCTGGAACCGGTTCAGCAGCCCGTACAGGTGGGCGTCGTCGACCACCTCGCCGACCAGCACCGTCTGGTCCGGGACGACCGTGCTCGCCAGCTCCGGGAAGCCCTCCCGGCGGGTCGTCTCCTGCAGTACGCCGGACACCCGGATCTCGTAGCGCATGGGGCCGGCTCCCTTCGCCTCGGCGGTGGCGTCCAGTCTCGCCGCCGCGCGGAGCCCGCCGCATCACCCCCGTGAGGTGAGCGCGCGGCGGGCGGACGGCGGCGGACCGGATCGGCGGCCCGGGGAGCGGCCGGCGGTCACCCACCACGGGTGATCCGCCGACCCGGCGCCGCTCCGTACGGTGGCCGCGCCGCCAGTCCCTCCGTCCGCCAGGGGAGCCCCTCCATGAGTCCCTACCCCCCGATCGCCGAGCACGGCGTGATCGGCGACCTCCAGACCGCCGCCCTCGTCTCCACGGCCGGCGACATCGACTGGTGGTGCGTCCCGCGGTTCGACTCCCCCAGCCTGTTCGCCGCCCTGCTGGACGACGCCGGGGGCGGTCGCTGCCGGCTCGCGGTCGACCGGGACGCGGTGCCCGAGGTCACGGTGAAGCAGCTCTACCTCGCCGGGACGGCGATCGTGGTCACCCGCTTCCTCTCGCCGGACGGGGTGGCGGAGGTGGTCGACTTCATGCCGCCCGACACCTCGCCGACCCCGAGCGACCGGCACCGGATCGTCCGCGCCGCCCGGGTGGTCCGCGGCCGGGTGCCGTTCGTCCTGGAGTGCCGGCCCCGGTTCGACTACGGCCGCGCCGACCACACCCTGGCCGTGCTCGACGAGCGCGGTGTGCGGCTGCGGGGGCCCGGCCAGGACCTCTGCGTGCAGGCCGCCGGGCCGTTGGAGCTGCGCCCGGACGGGGACGATGTGACGGCCCGGTTCGTCCTGGACGCGGGGCAGACGGCGACCGTGTGCCTGACCGCCCTGCCCTCCGGCGCCGAGCCGCCCGCCGCCACGGACGACCGGGCGAACTGGGCGGCCTTCGAGGCCTGCCGCTCGTTCTGGTACGAGTGGCTCAGGTCGTCCACCTACCGGGGCCGCTGGCGGCAGATGGTGGACCGCTCGGCGATCACGCTCAAGCTGCTCAGCTACCACCCGACCGGCGCGCCGATCGCCGCCGCGACCATGGGCCTGCCGGAGCAGATCGGCGGCGAGCGGAACTGGGACTACCGCTACACCTGGATCCGGGACGCCTCGCTGTCCGTGCACACCCTGATCGGCCTCGGCTTCCGGGAGGAGGCCCAGTCCTTCCGCCGCTGGGTCCGGGAGCGGATCGAGAGCGCCGGCGCCGAGCACGACGGCCTGCGGATCATGTACCGGGTGGACGGCGAACGCCTGTTGGGCGAGGAGACGCTGCCGCACTGGGAGGGCTACCGGGGTTCCGCGCCGGTACGGGTCGGCAACGGCGCCGCCGACCAGCTCCAGCTGGACATCTACGGCGAGGCGGCGTTCGCGTTCGCGGCCGGCGACGGTGACGGCACCGGCGACATGGGCGCGCTGCGCGGCTGGGACGCGTTCCGGCGGATGGTCGACTGGCTGACCGAGCAGTGGGACCGCCCGGACGAGGGGATCTGGGAGACCCGGGGCGGCCGCCAGGACTTCACCTACAGCCGGCTGATGTGCTGGGTGGCCTTCGACCGCGCGATCCGGCTCGCCCGCGCCCACGCCCGCCCCGCGGACCTGGACCGCTGGACCTCGGAACGCGACGACATCCTGCGCCAGATCGTGCAGCGCGGCTGGAACCCCGAACGCCGGGCGTTCACCCAGCACTACCGCACCGAGGTGCTCGACGCCTCGCTGCTGCTGATGCCCAAGGTCGGCTTCCTCTCCCCCACCGACCCGGACTGGCTGTCCACCCTGGACGCGATGGACCGCGAACTGGTCTGCGACAGCCTGGTCTACCGCTACGACCCGGCCGCCTCCCCCGACGGACTGCGCGGCTCCGAGGGCACCTTCAACCTCTGCACCTTCCTCTACGTCGAGGCCATGGCCAGGGCCGGCCGGATCGAACGGGCCCGCTACGCCTTCGACAAGATGCTCACCTACGCCAACCACGTCGGCCTGTTCGCCGAGGAGATCGGGCCCTCCGGCGAGCAACTGGGCAACTTCCCGCAGGCGTTCACCCATCTCGCGCTGATCGACGCGGCCCTCGCCCTGGACGAGGAGCTCGACCGGCGGGGCATCGCCTGACCGACCGGCGGGCGCGCCCAAGCGCTGAGCCCGACCACTGAGCCCCGCCGTTGAGCCCCAGCGTTGGGCCCCGCCGGTGCCCTCGGCGGGGTCCCCGCCGGTGCGCTCGGCCGGGTCCCGCCGGTATTGGCACGGGCGGGTTGTGCCACGGCTATTGACGAAAAATCCAACAGTGGCGATTCTCGACCCACCGAGTACGCAGGACATGACAGCCCGCCCGGGCGGCGCTCCGTGCCGCGGGCGGGCGTCGTCCGCGTCGTCCGCCCGCCACCCGGAACTGGGGTGCACATGACGCGACTCCCCCACCCACGTCGTCCCCACGCACAGCGCTTCCCCGTCCGCCGCAGGATCGCCACCCTGATCGCCACACTGCTCGCCCTGGTCGCCGCGGCCCTCGCCGCGCCGGCGCACGGCGCGGCCGGGCCCAACTGGTGGGACCCGGTCGCCCGGCCCACCCCCGACGCCGCGATCGGCGTCACCGGCGCGCCGTTCACCGGCACCGACGCCCAGGGCAAGGTCCGCGGCTTCGTCGACGCCCACGACCACATCATGGCCGCCGAGGGCTTCGGCGGCCGCCTCATCTGCGGCAAGGCCTTCTCCGAGGCCGGGGTCGAGGACGCCCTCAAGGACTGTCCGGAGCACTACCCGGACGGCTCCCTCGCCATCTTCGACCTCATCACCAAGGGCGGTGACGGCAAGCACGACCCGGTCGGCTGGCCGACCTTCGCCGACTGGCCGGCCCACGACTCGCTGACCCACCAGCAGAACTACTACGCCTGGATCGAGCGCGCCTGGCGCGGCGGCGAGCGGGTGCTGGTCAACGACCTGGTGACCAACGGCGTGATCTGCTCGGTCTACTTCTTCAAGGACCGCAGCTGCGACGAGATGACCGCGATCCGGCTGGAGGCCCAGAAGTCATGGGACCTCCAGGCGTACGTCGACAAGATGTACGGCGGGCCCGGCAAGGGCTGGTTCCGGATCGTCACCGACAGCGCGCAGGCCCGCGAGGTGGTCCGCCAGGGCAAGCTGGCCGTGGTGCTCGGGGTGGAGACCTCCGAGCCCTTCGGCTGCAAGCAGGTCCTGGACGTCGCCCAGTGCAGCCGCGCCGACATCGACCGCGGCCTCGACGAGCTGTACGGGCTCGGCGTGCGCAGCATGTTCCTGTGCCACAAGTTCGACAACGCGCTGTGCGGCGTCCGCTTCGACGAGGGCGCGCTCGGCACGGCGATCAACGCCGGGCAGTTCCTGTCGACCGGCACCTTCTGGCAGACCGAGAAGTGCGCCGGCCCGCAGCACGACAACCCGATCGGGCTGGCACCGACCCCCGCCTCGATCCAGCAGCAGTTGCCCGCCGGGGTCACCGTGCCCTCGTACGCCGGGGACGCGCAGTGCAACACCAGGGGGCTGACCGAGCTCGGCGAGTACGCGCTGCGCGGCATGATGCGGCGCGGCATGATGCTGGAGCTCGACCACATGAGCGTCAAGGCGGCCGGCCGGTCGCTGGACATCCTGGAATCGCAGTCCTACCCGGGCGTCGTCTCCTCCCACAGCTGGATGGACCTCGGCTGGATGGAGCGCGTCTACAAGCTCGGCGGCTTCGTCGCCCAGTACATGAACGGCGCGGAGGCGTTCAGCTCGGAGGCCAAGCGCACCGACGCGCTGCGCGACAAGTACGGCGTCGGCTACGGCTACGGCACCGACATGAACGGCGTCGGCGGCTGGCCCGGCCCGCGCGGGGCCGACACCCCCAACCCCGTGCGCTACCCGTTCCGCACCGCCGACGGCGGCTCCCTGGTCGACCGCGCCACCGCGGGCAGCCGAACCTGGGACCTCAACACCGACGGGGCCGCGCACTACGGCCTGGTGCCGGACTGGATCGAGGACATCCGGCAGGTCGGCGGGCAGGACGTGGTCGACGACCTGTTCCGGGGCGCGGAGTCCTACCTCACCACCCTGGGCGCCGCGGAGCACCACCAGGCGGCCGCCAACCTCACCGCGGGGGCCTCCGCCACCGCCAGCTCCACCGAGTGGAACCCGTTCGTCAGCTACGCCGCGGACCGGGCGATCGACGGCAGCACGTCCAGCCGGTGGGCCAGCGACTGGAGCGACGACCAGTGGCTGCAGCTCGACCTGTCCACCACCACCCTGGTCTCCCGGGTCACCCTGGACTGGGAGCGCGCCTACGCCAGGGCGTACCGGATCGAGGTGTCCACCGACGGCAGCAACTGGCGGACCGTCTGGTCCACCACCTCCGGTGACGGCGGACTGGACACCGCCCGGTTCGCCGGCGTCCCGGCGCGGTACGTCCGGGTGCACGGCGAGCAGCGGGCCACCTCGTGGGGGTACTCGCTGTACGACGTGGGCGTGTACCGGGCCTGACCTGCACCGGGCCCGTCGGGGGGGGTGGTCGGCGCGACCGCCCCCGGCGGGCCCTTGGGAGATTCTCGAAAAATCTTCGGCAGCGGTGTCGAGAACCCGTGGCCTGCTCCGTCCCAGGGGTGAGCGCGGCCAGAATGGGCCGCACCACCCCCGAGGAGAGGGACACCATGGCGAAGTACCTGCTGCTGAAGCACTACCGCGGCGCGCCGGAGGCGGTCAACAACGTGCCGATGGACCGCTGGACGCCGGAGGAGGTCTCGGCCCACATCCAGTACATGAACGACTTCGCCGCCGCGCTGGAGAAGACCGGCGAGTTCGTCGACGGCCAGGCGCTCGCCCCCGAGGGCACCTGGGTCCGGTACGACGGCGAGGGCCGCCCGCCGGTCACCGACGGCCCGTTCGCCGAGGCCAAGGACCTCATCGCCGGCTGGATGGTGATCGACGTCGACAGCTACGAGCGCGCCGTCGAGCTGGCCGGCGAGCTGTCCGCCGCCCCCGGCGCGGGCGGCCGGCCGATCCACGAGTGGCTGGAGCTGCGCCCGTTCTACGGCGTCGCGCCCACCGTCACCGAGTGACCGTACCCATGGACGAGGCACTGCTCCGCGGTCTCACCCCGGGAGTGCTCGGCGTCCTCGTCCGCCGCGGAGCCGACTTCGCGGCGGCCGAGGACGCCGTCCAGGACGCGCTGGTCGAGGCGCTGCGGGTCTGGCCCGAGGACCCGCCCCGCGACCCCAAGGGCTGGCTGGTCACGGTCGCCTGGCGGAAGTTCCTGGACGCCTCCCGGGCGGACACGGCCCGGCGGCGGCGCGAGGACCGGGTCGAGGAGGAGCCGGCGCCGGGCCCGGTGGCCGAGGTCGACGACACGCTCCGGCTGTACTTCCTGTGCGCCCATCCGTCGCTGTCGCCCGCCTCGGCGGTCGCGCTCACCCTGCGCGCCGTCGGCGGGCTCACCACCCGGCAGATCGCCCGCGCCTACCTGGTGCCCGAGGCGACCATGGCGCAGCGGATCAGCCGGGCCAAGCGCACCGTGTCCGGGGTGCGGCTGGACCGCCCCGGCGATGTCGCGACCGTGCTGCGGGTGCTCTACCTGGTGTTCAACGAGGGCTACTCGGGGGACGTCGACCTCGCCGCCGAGGCGATCCGGCTCACCCGGCAGCTGGCGGCCCGGGTGGACCACCCGGAGGTGGCGGGACTGCTGGCGCTGATGCTGCTGCACCACGCCCGGCGGGCGGCCCGGACGACGCCGGACGGCGCGCTGGTGCCGCTCGCCGAGCAGGACCGGTCCCGGTGGGACACCTCGGCGATCGCCGAGGGCGTGGCGGTGCTCCAGGGCGCCCTGGCCCGGGACCGGCTGGGCGAGTTCCAGGCGCAGGCGGCGGTCGCGGCGCTGCACGCGGACGCGCCGACGGCCGGGGAGACGGACTGGGTGCAGATCGTCGAGTGGTACGACGAGTTGCTGCGGCTGACCGACAGTCCGGTGGTGGGGCTGAACCGCGCGGTCGCCGTCGGCGAGGCGGACGGGCCGCACGCGGGGCTGGCGGCGCTCGCGGACGTCGACGCGGCGGTGCCGCGCCGCACGGCGGCGGCGGCCTACCTGCACGAGCGCGCCGGCGACCGGGCGACGGCGGCGCGGCTGTACGCGGAGGCGGCCCGGGCCGCGTCGAACCTCGCCGAGCGGGACCATCTGACCCGGCAGGCCGCCCGGCTCAACACGGCGGTGGGCAAGGACGGCCGTCCTTGAAATACTTGCATCCGCCTGCTAGCGGCTCTAGCCGGTATTTCCTCCGATGGCTTATCCTGGAACGGCCACCACCGGAAGGAGACCCGGACCCATGACCGCCACGGACCCCGCGCTCACCGCCCTGGCCAGCGGCTGGGGCGCACTCTCCCTCCTGCACAGCCGGATCGAGGGGCACATCGAGCGCGCCCTGCAGAGCGGGCACGACCTCAGCGTTCGGGAGTACTCGCTGCTCGACGTGCTCAGCCGCCAGCACGACGGCGAGGGCGGCCACCTGCAGATGAAGCAGGTCGCCGACGCGGTCGTACTGAGCCAGAGCGCCACCACCCGGCTGGTCACCCGACTGGAGGACCGGGGCCTGCTGTCGCGCTACCTGTGCCCCACCGACCGGCGCGGCATCTACACCAATGTGAGCGAGGCCGGGCTGAAGCTGCTGACGGAGGCGCGACCGACCAACGACGCCGCCCTGCGCGAGGCGCTCACCGAGGCGGCCCGCAACCCCGAGCTGGCCTCCCTGGTCGCGGCCGTCGAAGCCGTGGACGCGCCGGCGGCCGCGCGGTAGCCCGCACCTTCTTCAGAGGCCACTCTTCAGAAGCCGCTTTTCAGAGTCCGCTCTCCCATCAGCACCCCGAGGACCGGTTCCAGCACTGCGCTGGGACCGGTCCTGTGCGTTCCGGGGCCGGTTTCACGGCTTGCACCAGCTGACATCCAGATCACGGCGACATCCCGCGTTTGCAGTTAGCACGCGTCTGCAATTATTGTGAAGACACGCAAGGAGCTCACTCAAGCAATCACAGGAGGGTCGAGCCCAATGCCTCTCGCACTGCTCGCTCTGGCCGTCGGCGCCTTCGGCATCGGCACCACCGAATTCGTGATCATGGGCCTGCTGCCCGAGATCGCCGCCGACTACGGCGTCTCCATCCCCACCGCGGGCCTGCTGGTCACCGGCTACGCCCTCGGCGTCGTCCTCGGCGCGCCACTGCTCACCGTGCTCGGCACCAAGGTCAGCCGCAAGCGGATGCTGATGCTGCTGATGGGCCTGTTCGTGGTCGGCAACGTGCTCTCCGCCGCCGCCCCCTCCTTCGGGACGATGCTGGCCGGCCGGGTGGTCGCCTCGCTCGCCCACGGCGCGTTCTTCGGCATCGGCTCCGTCGTCGCCGCCGAACTGGTGGCCCCGGACAAGAAGGCCGGCGCCATCGCCACCATGTTCACCGGACTCACCGTCGCCAACATCGTCGGCGTCCCGCTCGGCACGTACATCGGGCAGGCCGTCGGCTGGCGGACCACCTTCGTGATCGTCGCCGCGCTCGGACTGCTCGGCATGGCCGGGATCGCCAGGCTCGTCCCGGAGCAGCCCCGCCCCGAGGGCGCCCACCTGCGCCGCGAGCTGACCGCCTTCCGCAACCCGCAGGTGCTGCTGGCGATGGCGATGACCGTGCTCGGCTTCGGCGGCGTGTTCGCCGCGATCACCTACATCGCCCCGATGATGACCCACGTGGCCGGCTACTCGGACGGCGCGGTCACCTGGCTGCTGGTGCTGTTCGGCATCGGGATGTTCCTCGGCAACCTGCTCGGTGGCCGGTTCGCGGACCGGCGGCTGATGCCGCTGCTCTACACCACCCTCGGCGGCCTCGCCCTCGTGCTCGCGCTGTTCACCCTCACCGCCCACGACAAGGTCCTCGCCGCGATCACCGTCGTGCTCGTCGGGGCGCTCGGCTTCGCCACCGTCCCGCCGCTGCAGAAGCGGGTGCTGGACCAGGCGCACGGTGCTCCCACCCTCGCCTCGGCCGTGAACATCGGCGCCTTCAACCTCGGCAACGCGCTCGCCGCCTGGCTCGGCGGCATGGTCATCACCGCCGGTCTCGGCTACACCGCGCCGAACTGGGTGGGCGCGCTCCTCGCGGCCGCGGCCCTGGTCCTCGCCCTCTGGTCCGCCGCCCTGGAGCGCCGCACCGCCGGAGCCCCGACGGCCGTGACCGCGCCCTCCCCCACCGCCGTTCCCGTCCACCACTGACCGCCCCCCTTCCTCCAAGGAGCAGCACCACCATGAGCACCGCCACGAACACCATCTCGAGCGCCACCGCCGTCGCCCCGCTGACCACCGCCGACGCAGAGACCCTGGTCGCCGCCGCCCGCGCCGCCGCCGAGGCGGCCGGGGTCGCGGTGAGCGTCACCGTCCTCGACGCCGGAGGCCACCTGCTGGCCTTCCGCCGCGACGACCGGGCCGTCCTCGTCTCCGGGGAGACCAGCACCCGCAAGGCCTACACCGCCCTCCAGCTGAACGCCCCGACCGCCGACCTGGTCGACCTGGTGAAGCCCGACGGGCCGTTCCACTCGTTGCCGACCGCGCTCGACCGGCCGCTGCTGTTCATCGCCGGCGGCGTCCCCGTCCACCGCGACGGCCGGCTGATCGGCGCCCTCGGCATCGGCGGCGGCGCCCCCGAGCAGGACCACGGCTTCGCCACCGCCGCCCTCCGGGACCTCGCCGGCTGACGCACGTCCCCGGGGCCGGGATCGGGATCGGGATCGGGATCGGGGCCGGGATCGGGATCGGGGCCGGGCACCGAGTCCTCTGTAGCCCTCACGTCACCGGCGCCTCGCGCGCAGCGCACTTTGCAAAGCAGAACACTTTGCAAAGTCGTCGGCGACTTTGCAAAGTGTTCCGTGAGCCGAGACCCACCGCGGCCCCGGCCCGCCTCCTCGGCGGGCCGGGGCCGTCGGATGCCGGGACCGCGGCCTCGCGCGTCCCCGGCGGGACGGCGGACAGCAGGACTCCCCGCTGTCCGCCGCACGGGCGCGCCGACCGTCAGGCCTGGTGCCTGAACCAGAGGTTCACCGCCTGCTCGCCGTGCGCGAACTGCCCCGGCGAGCAGTAGTAGTACACCTGCGAGTCCCGGTTCCCGGACCGGAGCAGGATGTCGTTCTGCTCGTGCATGGTGATGTCGCACTCGTTCCAGTTGATGCCGCTCCAGCCCGTGGTGAAGGTGTGCACCAGCGAGTTGGTGTAGCCCGCCGCCGAGGCCGTCCCGGCACCCGCCACGAGCGCCCCGGTCGTCGCGGCCGCCGCGAGGAGAAGAGCTGCTGACGTCCGTACCGTGCGCTTCATGAAAGCGGTCTCCCTTGTTCGGTCGAGCGGCCGACGACGCGCACCGCGCACCTTCCTCGGCCACCGGGCGGCCGCCCCCGGAGCGGGGGCCTCGTCCTGCCCGATGCCACGACTCTCGCCGACCCGTGGCCCGGCGGACATCAGTCATCTGACTGCGGCTCGCGAACGCGGCGGTGGCCTACGACGGGCCCCGTCGCCCCGAGGTGCGCTCCGCGCCTCCGGACTCCGTGCTCGGCAGCCTCGCGTTGCACGGCCCGCCCCCAGTACTCCCACACAGGCAAGCAAGTGCCACCGCAGGTCGACGGACTCTGTCGGACGGCCTCAGCGCGTCCTCGGCGCGTCCTCAGCGCGTCCTCGGTCCGTCAGTAGTCCGGCAGGTCGAAGACCGTGGCCGCGCGGAAGACCGCGTCCATCTCCGGGCCGATCTCCTCGTAGCCGCCCTCGGCGCCGTCCGCCTTCAGCCGGTCGCCGGTGAGTTCCAGGATCGCCTGGTTGGCGGCCACGTGCCCGCGCAGCCGCCGCTCGTAGGCGGGGTAGGCGGCCCGGTGGTCGCCGTCCGTCCGGTGCAGCTCGCCCGCCAGGACGTACGCCGCCGTCAGGGCGACGCTGGTGCCCTGCCCGGTCAGCGGCGAGCAGCAGTACCCGGCGTCGCCGAGCAGCGCGACCCGGCCGTTCGACCAGCGGTCCATCTTGATCTGGGCGACGACGTCGTAGTGGAACACGTCCGTCCCGTCCAGGGCTGCCAGGAAGCGCGGCACCTCCCAGCGCAGGTCCGCGGCGACCTCGGCGACCAGGCGGCGCTGCTCGGCGGGGTCGCGCGGGAGCATCCGCCCGAGCGGCTCGTCCGAGCCGAAGCCGACGAAGACGCGCAGCTCGGCGTTGTCGCGGACGGTCATCACCATGCACATCCGCTCCGAGGAGTCGCCCGGCCGGTGGATGACCTGCCAGCGGTCCAGACCGAGGTGGTTGGGCACGCTCCAGCCCGCCACATAGGTGTCGATCGGGTGCAGGTAGTCCTCCTCGGGGCCGAAGACGAGGCGGCGGGTGTTGGAGTGCAGGCCGTCGGCGCCCACGACGAGGTCGAAGGAGCGCTCCTCGCCGCCGCGGAACCGGACCTGGACCCCCTCCTCGTACTGCACCAGGGTCTCGATCGAGTCGTCGAAGCGGTATTCGACGCCGCTGCCCGCCACCCCGGCGATCAGCTCGGCGAGTTCGTCGCGGAGGATCTCCACGTCCGGGCCGTCGACCGGGCCGCCGCTGGCCGTGCGCTCGGTGGTTCGGCTCAGCTCCCGGCCGTCCCCGTCGACCACGGACATCCCCCGCAGGCCGGTCCGCCGCGCCCCGACCTCCGCCAGCAGGCCCATCCGGTCGACGACTTCGAGCGCGTTGCCGCGGATGTCCACCGGCTGGCCTCCCCCGCGCAGGGACGGTGCGCGCTCGACCACGGTGACGCGGAAGCCGTAGCGGTCCAGCCAGTGGGCGAGGGCGGTGCCGGCGATCCCGGCACCGGAGATCAGGACCGTGGTCGGGCGAGAGTGCTGCGGTCGCGTGCTGTTCGGCATGGCGGGCCTCCCCTGGTTCGTGTGCTGCCACGCACCAGGTTCCGCCCGGCCGCCGTCGGCGCGCCGTCAGGACACCGACAGGACACCGGTGCCGCTGTCGGCCCGCCGACAGCACGCCGACAGCGGTCGGCGGAGGCGTCGGTCAGCCGAGGTGGCGGGCGAGGAAGCGCAGGGTGCTGTCGAGTTCGAAGGCCGGGAGGTCGCCGTGTCCGCCGGGGTTGGCGTGCAGCGTCTTCTCGGCGGAGCCGAACGCCTCGAAGAGGGCGAGGCCCGCCTCGCGCGGCACCCGCTCGTCGTCCCACTGCAGCAGGAACTCGACCGGGACGGTGATCCGCGCGGCCTCCGCCGCCGAGGCCAGAGCCCCGCCCAGGCCCAGGACCGCCGCGCGGACCCGGGGTTCGGCGGCGACGAACGGCACGCCGAGCCCGCAGCCCAGCGAGACCCCCCAGTAGCCCACCGGTCCGGCGCCGACGTGGTCGAGCCGCTGGACGGCGTCGAGGACGGCCTGCCACTCCGGCACCGTCCGCCGTGCCACCAGGGCGTGGAACTCGGCGAGCAGCGGGCCCGGGTCCGCGCCGGCCGCGATCCGCTCCTGGTTGGCGATCGCGAGCCGGTTGTAGTCCTCCTCGACCGGGCGGTCGCCGTGTCCGGGGACGTCCGGTGCGACCACCGCGAAGCCGCACTCGGTCACGAGCCGGCGGGCCCTGGCCAGGATGCCGGGCTCCTTCTTGTGCTCGCCGCCGCCGTGGCCCAGCAGGACCAGCGGGCGGGTGGCGGCGGGACCGTCCGGCGTCCACAGCGCGGCGGGGGTGTCGTCGACGACGAGGAGCTGCTCGCGGATGCCGTCGGAGGAGGTGTCAGAAATGAGGCGCATAACGTTCGGGCCTTTCGGGATGCCTGGTACGGGCAGCCCTCAGGCCATGCGAGGGAGGGGTGCCCGACGGGTTGCAGCGTTGATCGGTCCCACCTCCTCGGGTCGCAGCGGCGCACGGCGGGAGCGAAGGTATCACGGCGATCTTGAACGGCGCACAGTTAGAGGGTCTCACGATTGCGCTTGACGCTCACCGTCCGACGGAGTTATAACTTATAACGAACGCGAAAGCATCTGCCGAACGAAGAAGGAGAACACGATCATGGGTGACGAGCGTCTGCTTGAGGTCGTACTGCCGGGTGTCGTGGCCCCGGAGGGTCTTGAGCTCCGGTACGGGGTCGTGCCGGAGGCCGGGCCGGGCCGGATCGTGATCGCCGTCGAGGCCACCGGTGTCTCCTTCGCCGAGCAGCAGATGCGCCGCGGCCGGTACTACGACCAGCCGCCCTTCCCCTTCGTGCCCGGCTACGACCTGGTCGGCCGGGTGCTGGCCACCGGCGAGAACGTCGACCCGGGGCTGCTCGGGCAGCGGGTCGCCGCACTGGTCAAGGTCGGCGGCTGGGCCAGCCATGTGGTGGTCGACGCCGCCGACGCCGTACCGGTGCCGGACGGCCTCACCCCGGCCGAGGCGGAGACCGTGGTGGTCAACGGCATCACCGCCTGGCAGATGCTGCACCGCCGGGCACGGGTGCGCGCCGGACAGACCGTCCTGGTGCACGGCGCGAGCGGCGGCGTGGGCTCCGTCCTGGTCCAGCTCGCCGGCGCGGCGGGTGTCCGGGTGATCGGCACCGCCTCCGCCCGCCACCACGACGCCCTGCGCGAGCTCGGGGTCGAGCCGGTCGACTACCGCGCCGGCGACGTCGCGGCCCGGGTCCGGGAGCTGGCGCCGGACGGGGTGGACGCGGTGTTCGACCACGTCGGCGGACGCAGCGTGATCGACTCCTGGAGCCTGCTCGCCCCCGGCGGCACGCTGATCGCCTACGGCAGCGCCTCGACCCGGGACGACACCGGCTCCAAGCAGTGGCCCGTGCTCAAGATCCTGGCCCGCACCTGGCTCTGGAACACCCTGCCGAACGGCCGCCGGGCCCACTTCTACAACATCTGGGCCGGCCGGGGGCTGGGCAAGGACCGCTTCCGCGCCCGCCTGCGGACCGACCTCGGCGAGGTCTTCGGCGCCGTGGGCCGCGGCGAGGTGACGGCCCGGGTCGCCGCCGAACTCCCGCTGGCCCGGGCGGCGGAGGCGCTGCGCCTCGCGGAGTCCGGCACGGTCGGCGGCAAGATCGTCCTGACGCCCTGAGCGGCCGGTGCTGCGTCCGGCCGCGCGATGCCGCCGAGACCACCGGAGCTGCCGATTGTCAGTGGCGGGGCCTATGGTGAGGGTGAACGACTTCGGGGCGGCCGGTGCTGCCGCCCGGGTCGATGCCGAACGAATCTGGAGGGGATGCCGGATGTCCGTCGACGGTTTCGCGCTGCTGGCCGGGGCGCACGAGTACCTGCTGACCGTGGTGCGCGGGGTGCCGGAGGGTGCCTGGGGAGCACCGACGCCGTGCAGCGAGTGGACGGTGCGTCAGGTGCTGAACCACGCGCGGCTCGACCAGCAGGCGCTGGTCATGCAGATCACCGAGGAGGCCCCGGCGGGCGACCCGTTCGACCCGGCGGACGCTCCGGCGGACGGCGGCGACGACGCGGTGGCCGAGCTGGCGCGGGTGCTGGAGGGGGCGGCGAAGGCCTGGGAGTCGGTGCGGGACGCCGAGAGCGTGCCGACGCCGATGGGCCCGATGCCGGCGGGGGCCGGGGCTGCGGTCGCGGCGCTCGACGCCGCCGTGCACGCCTGGGACATCGCCCGCGCGACCGGTCAGGACCTCCCGCTCACCGACTCCCTCGCGGCGGGGCTGGAGAGCCCGGCCGCCCGGATCGTCGACTTCGTCCGGGACACCTTCGGCAAGTTCGGCCCCGTGGTCGAGGTCCCCTCCGACGCGGGCCCGGCCGCGAAGCTGCTCGGCTTCACCGGCCGCGACCCGCAGTGGGCGCCGCCGGCCGCGTAGTACCGCTGCGACGGGGAGGGGCCGGCGCCGACAGGTGGAGGCCCTCAGCAGGTGGCGGCGTCGGCCGGGAGCGCCAGGCCGGCGGCCACCTGGCGCTCGCCGATCACCTTCACGATCTGATGGTACGGCCCGGTGGGCGCCGGGCTCGGGGTCACCAGATTCAGCTGCTGCGGGAGGTCGGCGTCCTTGATCGGCGCGCCCAACTGGACCACGGAGAGCACCCCCGAGCAGTGCGAGGTCGCCGGGGGCGCGCTGCCCGGGGCGAGGCCGTTGGCGGGACCGACCGTCACCTCGGTGGTGTCCAGCGGGCTGTAGGAGTACGACGGGCGCGTGACGGTGCCCGAACCGGTGTGGGACAGCCGCACGGTGAACCGGGTGATCCGCACGGTCACCGGTCCGCAGGGCCGCTGGTCGCCCGTGGTGTCCAGGTGGAGGCCGTCCAGGCCCATGAAGATCCCCGGATCGATGATCCGCGCGGCGCCGGGGAGCCGGGAGAGGTAGCCGGCCACCGTGGTGTCGCCGACCATGGTGGTGTCGAAGCAGGTCGGACTCGGCGCCGGTGCGGCGGGCGGCGAGGAGGTCGCCGTCGCGCCCGTCGGGGAAGCCGTCGACGCGGACGGCGAGGTGCTCACCGGGCCCGAGGGCGAGGGCGATCCCGCCGCCCCGGTGGAGCCGCCGGACGTACAACCCGCGACCCCCAGCGCGGCGGCCACCGCCCCGGCGAGGACCGCCGCTCCCGACCGGCTCCTACGCGTCGCACCCATCGTCCCGGGCCCCTTTCCAACCGCACCTCCCGGAACGGGATCGGTCCGGAACGAGGTCGATGCTTTCAGAACTCGGCGGCGGGAAGGGCCGGTTCGCGGGAATCCGGGCCCGACGGACCCGGTTCCCCATCGCCGTCAGGCGAGGTTCTTCTCCAGCGCGGCCAGGTAGTTGCGCATGAAGTGGTCCCGCATACCGTCACTGGCCGGCGCGAAGGCGTCGGCGGTCAGGCCCTTCGCCCGGTCCGCCAGGCCGCCGACCGGGCCGACCGAGTCGTGCAGCTTCCCGCCGGAGTCGATGTACCGCAGCGCGTCGACGTGGGTGTAGGCGGGCTCGGGCGGCAGCTGGGGGACGATGTCGTTGTTGTTGACGAAGCGGTACATCCGGTTCTGGAAGCCCTTGTTGTACGCCGCGGCCAGCAGGCGGTCACAGGTCCGGGGCTGGCCGAAGGTGACCACCCCGTCGGCCGCCAGTCGCGGGTCCTCCAGCAGGAGCCGGGCGCCGGCCAGCATCGCCAGCGCCCCGCCCAGGCTGTGGCCGGTGAGCCAGACGCTCTGGTCCTCGGCGCGGAGCTCGGTGACGGCCTTCCGCACGTCCGGGAAGACCGACTCCAGGGCCTCGCCGAAGCCGTAGTGCATGTAGCCGGTCCTGGCCGGCCCCGGCCAGGGCGGGGTGGAGGCGTCCGAGAGCCAGTCGCGGATCTGCTGCGGCTCGGTGCCTCGGAAGGCGGTCACGACCATGTGCTCGCCGGCCATGGTGAAGGCCTGGGTGTCCTGGAGCGGGAAGGGTGGGGCGAAGGTGGTCTCGTGGTGCCGCACCTCGGTGAAGCCCCAGTCGCGGGCCTGTCGCTCGATGGCGCCCTTGTCCTTGTAGGCCAGGTCGGCGGCCCGGGCCAGCCAGTACGCGTGGGGCAGGCTGTAGCTCTTCACCCGATGGTCGAACGTGGTGGGGACGGCCACGCCGGAACTCCTCTCGTGGGACCGGCGGCCGGCGGGCCACCGGCGGGGTGCGGTCCTGCACTTCCTAGCGCCCGATCGCCCACGCACGACCGGCGCCGCACCGCAGGGTCACCCGAACGACCCGGTGGGCCCGCCGCACCGCCCGGCGCTACTGGCCCGGTACTGCTCGACCCGGCAGGTCCGGACCGGCCTGCGTCCCGGTGTGGCGGGCCAGCGCCTCGCGCAGCCGGGTCAGCCGGGTCAGCCGGGCGATCTCCGCGTCCAGCGCGGCGAGCCGCCGCTCGACCACCGGGGCGAAGGTGTCCGGTCCGAAGTCCCCGTCGGAGGCGCAGCTGCGCGGCGGGTCCTCGGCGAGCAGGTCCAACCGGTGCGAGCGGCTGACCAGGTCGTCCACGGTGAGGCCGAGCGCCAGCAGGGCGCGGATGACCCGCACCCTGACCACGGTCTGCGACCCGTACTCGCGTTGGCCGGAGGCGCTGCGGTCGGGTGGCGGGAGCAGGCCGCGCTGTTCGTAGAAGCGCAGCGCCCGGGGTGTGGTGCCGGCGGCGGCCGCCGCGTCGCCGATCCTCATCCGAGTCGCCATCCGTCCTCCTGTGCCCGTCAGCCGATTGTTCGGTCAGTCCGTCAGTTCCACGATCAGTGCGCCGAAGAGGTCGCCCTCGATCAGCCTGGACAACGCTCCCGGCGCCTGTTCGATGCCCGTCAGGACGGTGCGGGGGACGGCCAGTTCACCGGACCGCAGCCAGCCGGCGAGCCGCTCGCGCCATTCCGGGTCCAGGTCCTGGTAGCGCTGGCCGGCGATGCCGTGGACGGTGGCGTCGCGGACGAGCAGCCGGAAGCTGTCCACCACGGCGGGCGCGCTGGCACCGCGGCGGGCCGGGTCGAACTGTCCGGCGAGCGCGCCGATCAGCGCGAACCGCGCGCCCTGGCGGGCGGCGTCGACGGCCGCCGTCAGCTGCTCGCCGCCGACCATGTCCAGCAGGACGTCGATGCCTTCGGGGGCCGCCTCGGCGAGCTGGTCCGCGATGGGGCGCCCGCCGCGCAGCAGCACGGCGTCGTAGCCGAGTTCCTCCGTCAGCCGCTTCGCCTTCTCGGCCGAGCCGGTGGTGCCGATCACTTGCGCGGCCCCGAGCAACCGGGCCACCTGTCCGGCGACGGTGCCGACCGCTCCCGCCGCACCGGTGACGAGGACGACGTCCCCCTCCCGGACTGCGGTCGCCCGGGTCAGCGCGCCGTAGGCGGCCAGGGCGGGCGACAGCAGGGCGAGCGGGTCGGGGAAGCCGTCGGCCACCCGGGTGAAGGCGGCGGCCTCGGCCACGGCGTGCTCGCGCCAGCCCAGCAGATGGGTCACCAGGTCCCCGGGGCGCAGCGGCCCTTGGGCGGGCGCGGCCAGGACCTCGCCGATCGCGGGTCCGAAGATCCGGTCGCCGGGCCGGACCGTCGGCAGGACGGCGGACTCGAGTTCGCCGCCGATCAGGCTGCGCAGCCCGGGGAAGACCACGAAGGCCCGGTTGCGGACGAGTACCTGGTCCGGCCCCGGCGCGGCCAGGGGGGCATCGAACACGGCGAAGTCGGCGGGGACGGGAAGCCCGTCCGTGGCTGAGACGAGGCGGACCTCACGGGTGCTGGTGGGGAGTGTGGACATGGGTGAACTCCTATGTTCGGTGCCGGTGTTGGCGGTGCCGGACGACCGCCTGCGGGCCGTCCGACAGCGGGACGCTAACCCCTGCCCCGCGCGTCAGGGGCAAGCGCACGCCCGACCCGTCCACAGTCCACGGCCGGCCCGCCCGCCCACGCCCGCCCACGCCCGCCCACGTGCGGTCCGCCCCCGGCCCCCGGCCCGCGGCCGAGGCTTGCGATTGTGGCGCGCATGCAACTATTGTTTCCACAGAGATTGCACCTGCAATCACTCTTGGGCCGTCTCCTGGAGTCCGACATGAGCACCAGCCTCTTCACCCCCTTCACCCTGCGGTCGCTGACCGTCCCCAACCGGGTGTGGATGCCGCCGATGTGCCAGTACAGCGCCGCGCCGGACGGCGAAACGGCGGGCGTGCCGACGGACTGGCACTTCACCCACCTCGCGGCGCGGGCCGCCGGCGGGACCGGGCTGATCATCACCGAGGCCACCGCGGTGAGCCCCGAGGGCCGGATCTCGCCCTACGACCTGGGGCTGTGGAACGACGCCCAGACCGAGGGGTTCCGGCGGATCACCTCCTTCCTGAAGGCGCACGGCACCGTCGCCGCCGTCCAGCTCGCCCACGCGGGACGCAAGGCCTCGACCGAGCGGACCTGGGTCGACCGGGGCCGGGCCATCGGGCCGGACGAGGCGCACGGCTGGCGGCCGGTGGCCCCCAGCGCGCTGCCGTTCGAGCCGGACCGGGTCTCGCCCGAGGAGCTCACGGTGGAGCAGATCGGCGCGATCGTCCAGCAGTTCGCCGACGCCGCGCGCCGGGCGCTCGACGCCGGCTTCCAGGTCGCCGAGATCCACGGCGCGCACGGCTACCTCGTGCACGAGTTCCTCTCCCCGCACAGCAACCGGCGCACCGACGGCTACGGCGGCTCCTTCGAGGGCCGGATCCGGTTCGCGCTGGAGGTCGTCGACGCCGTCCGCGCGGTGTGGCCCGAGGAGCTGCCGGTGTTCTTCCGGATCTCGGCGACCGACTGGCTCACCGAGAACCCCGAGGACGGGCGCGAGGGCTGGACCTCCGCGGACACCGTCCGACTGGCCAAGGAGCTGCACGCCCACGGCGTCGACCTGCTGGACGTCTCCACCGGCGGTCTCGTCCCGGACGCCCGGATCGAGGCCGGCCCCGGCTTCCAGGTGCCGTTCGCCGAGGCGGTCCGCCGTGAGACCGACCTGCCGGTGGCGGCGGTCGGCCTGATCACCGACCACGAGCAGGCCGAGCGGATCCTCGCCGAGGGCCGGGCCGACGCCGTCCTGCTCGGTCGCGAGCTGCTGCGCAACCCGTTCTGGGCCCGCCAGGCCGCCAGCGCGCTCGGCGCCGAGGTCACCGGCCCGATGCCGTACCACCGCGCCTGACCGGTCGCGGCCACCACGCCGGACGGGCCCTGGGCGGCCCGTCCGGCGCCGCCGTGCTCAGCGGTCCTTGAACTCCTCGATCGCCCGGCGGGCGAGCAGGTTCAGCTCCTCGCTGCCGGCGTGACCGGAGTCCTCGACGATGTGCAGCCGGGCGCCCGGCCAGGCCGCGGCCAGTTCCCAGGCGGTCCGCGGCGGGCAGCTCAGGTCGTGCCGGCCGTGCACCAGCACCGCCGGGATGCCGGCCAGCTTCCCGGCGTCGCGGATCAGCTGCCCCTCCTCCAGCCACGCGCCGTGGCCGAAGAAGTGGGCGCAGATCCGGGCGAACGCCACCTGGGCGTCGGCCTCCCGGCGGCTGTACATGCCCGGCACGCCGTTGGGCTCGCCGGCCACCACCGCGTCCTCCCAGGCCAGCCAGTCGGCGGCGGCCCGCTCGCGCACCGCCCGGCCGGGGTGCGCCGTCAGCCTGGCGTAGGCCGCGAGCAGGTCCCCGTCGCGTTCGGCCTCCGGCACGGCGTCCCGGAAGCGCTCCCAGGCCTCCGGCCGGAACCGCGCCACGCCCCGGTAGAGCCAGTCGATCTCGGAGCGGCGGGCCGTGGTCACGGCGGCGATCACCACCTCGCTCACCCGCTCCGGGTGCTGCTGGGCGTAGGCCACCGCGAGCGCCGACCCCCAGGAGGCGCCGTTGACCAGCCAGCGCTCGATGCCGAGGTGTTCGCGCAGCCGCTCGATGTCCTCGATCAGGTGCCGGGTGGTGTTCAGGCTCATGTCCACGGCCGGGTCGGAGGCGTGCGGGGTGCTGCGCCCGCAGTTGCGCTGGTCGAAGCGGACCAGCCGGTAGCGGGACGGGTCCCAGGCCCGCGCGGGGCGGTCGGCCGTGCCCGCGCCCGGTCCGCCGTGCAGATGGACGGCGGGCTTTCCGGCCGGATTGCCCAACTGCTCGTAGTAGAGGCGGTTGCCGTCCCCGGTGTCGAGGAAGCCGCGGTCGTAGGGGTCGGTCGGAGCGTAGAGGTCCACCATGGCGATCGATCGTACGCGGACCCGACGGCGGCGGTCGTACCATCTGCTGAATGAGCCGATCACCTTACCCGGAACCGGAACTGACGGACCGACCGGTCGTGGCGTTCGCACGCCCCGCGCCGGGCCTGACGGCCCTCGTCGAGCGGTACTGGTGGTCCGAGGGCGGCGCGGGCGCGCTGCCCCGGCTGCTGCCCGGCACCGGGGCGGAGCTCTGGGTGCACTGGTCGGGCGGGGTGGACCTGCGGCCCGTGGGCGGAGCGTCGTTGGACGGGAGCCCGCCGGCCGGAGGGCCGGTCGACGGGCGGTCGCCGACGCCGCTGCCGGCCGCGCACCTGGTCTGCCTGCGGCGCACGCCCTGGTCCCTGGAGCACCGGGCGGGGGCCGGCCGGCCCGGGTTCGTGGCGGTGCGGTTCCGGGCCGGCGCACTGCGCCACCTGGTCCCGGCCGGCCTCGACGAACTGGCCGACCGGGTGGTGGGCGCCGAGGAGCTGTGGGGCGCCCCCGGGCGGCGGCTGGTCGAGCGGGTCGGGGCGGCCCGCGGCCCGGCCGAGCGGGTGGCCGTGCTGGACCGCTTCCTGGCCGGACTGCTCGAAGCGCACCGGCGCCCGGAACCGTGGCTGGACGCCGCGGTGGGGCGGATCTACCGCAGGCCCGCCGGACTGAGGATCGACCGGCTGGCGGAGACGATCGGGGTCGGCCCCCGGCACCTGCAGCGGATGTTCCCGGCGGCGGTCGGCGCCGGACCCAAGGAGTTCCAGCGGCTGGCCCGGTTCCAGCGGCTCGCCCGGCTGCTGCTGCGGGAGGAACAGCCCCACAGCCTCCCGGCGGCACTGGACGCCGGGTACTACGACCAGAGCCACTTCACCCGGGAGTTCCGCCGGCTCACCGGGGAGCGACCGGCCGAGCTGCTCGGGCCCGGCCGGTCGCATTTCTACTATCCGTCGCTGACCGCCGACGGCCAGGCTGGGCTCCGACCGACACAGGAGGAGACCCGATGACCATGGTGCTGGCGATGCTGCGGGCCGAGCCGGAGCACGCGGACGAGCTGGACGCCGCACTGCGCGAGGTGGCCGGGCACACCCGGGGCGAACCGGGCGCGCTGGCGTACTCGGTGGCCCGGCAGGACGGCGGCCGGTTCCTGGTGGTGGAGCGGTACGCGGACGGCGCGGCCCGCGACGCCCACTTCGCGGCCCCGTACGTGGTCGCGCTGCTCGACCGGTTCCCGCTGCTGCTGGCGGAGGAGCCGGTGGTCGAGTTCGCCGAGGTGGTCACCGCCTTCGCCCGCTGAGCGCCGTGCCGGGGCGGGGGCGGGCCCGGGTCCGCCGGTGCCGGTAGAAACCGGGGCCGCCGACACCGCCGGGAGGAACGCGCCGAGCGCCCCGTCCGCCGATACGCTCGGCCCACTGCCGCGCTCCGTCCCGCGCGCCGCCCCGGTCCCGGGCGCGGACGCGGCCCCGGCGGGGCCGGGACGAACGGACAGGGAGCGGCCGTGGCCGAGGAGTTCGCACTGCTGGGGGTCCCGTCCTGCGCGGGCACGCACGGCCCCGGCCAGGAGAAGGCCCCGGCGGCCCTGCGCTCCGCCGGCCTGGTGGAGCGGCTGCGGGCGGCCGGGGTCGCGGTGAGCGACCGCGGCGACCTGCCGACGGTGCCGTTCCGGACCGACCCCGAGCGCCGCGACCGGCAGAACCTGCCGCTGGTGGTCGAGGTGGTGCGCGCGGTGGCCAAGGCCGTCGGCGGCATCCTCGACGACGGCGCGGTGCCCCTGGTGGTGGGCGGGGACTGCACCATCACCCTGGGCGTGCTCGCCGCGTACGTCGCCCGCCGGCCGGGCACCGGCCTGCTGTACTTCGACGGGGACCTCGACCTGTCGGTGCCGGACACCAGCCGCTCCGGGATCCTGGACACCATGGTGCTGTCCCACCTGCTCGGCGAGGGCGCGCCGGAGCTGCGGGAGGCCGGGCCGCGCACCCCGCTGCTGGGGCCCGAGGGGATCGTGGCGTTCGGCTACGACCCGGTGGAGCTGGGCGCGGCGGGGCGGGAGCGGCTGGGCCGCTACCGGCTGCGCGCCCTGCCGTGCACGGAGCTCACCTCGCCCCGGGTGGACCCGGTCGTCGAGGCGCGGGCCGCCTGGCGGGCGCTCGCCGCCGACCACGAGCGGTTCGTACTGCACTTCGACGTGGACGTGATCGACTCGGTGGACTTCCCGCTGGCGAACTTCCCGCACTTCAACGAGGGTCTGCCGGTCGGCGTGGCCTTCGACTGCCTGGCCGAGTTCTGCGCCGCGCCGCAGTTCGCCGGACTGGTGGTGACCGAGGTCAACCCGGACCGCGACCCGGACGGGGCGATGGTGGACACGCTGGTCGGTGCCCTGGTCCGGGCGCTCGGCGGACGCGTCGACTGACCGGGCAGCACGAGCGGAGCGCGGTCCTCCCGTCCGCCCGTTCGACCGCCCTCGTTCGCCCACCTTCGTTCGACCACCCCTGTTTGACCGCCCCCGTTGATGGACATGGGTCAACCCGCTGGGCAGTTCGATCCGGACCCGTGAAGCGCACCCGACCCGGGAGAGGCCGGCCCCACCCCATGACCGAGAACCCCCGCCGCGTCGCCGTCGTCGGCGCGGGCGCGTCCGGCGCGCTCACCGCCGCGCAACTGCTGCGCCGCGCCGCGTCGGCCGGCGTCCCGCTCGACGTCCGGCTGATCGACCGTGCCCCCGCCACCGGCCGGGGCACGGCCTACGCCACGACCGCCGACCACCACCTGCTCAACGTCCCGGCCGGGCGGATGAGCGCCTTCGCCGACGAGCCGGACGACTTCGTCCACTGGCTGGCCCGCCGCGCGCCCGGCGTCCACACCGCCGCCGACCACGTCCCCCGCCGCCTCTACGGGGCCTACCTCGGCGAGGTGCTGGCGGCCGCCGAGGCCCGCGCCGGCACCGCCCGGCTGCACCGGGTGGACGACCGGGTCGTCTCCGCCCGGCGCGCCGGACCGGGGATGTCGCTGCGGCTCGGCACCGGACGCCGCCTGGACGCCGACGCCGTGGTGCTCGCCCTCGGCGCCTTCCCGCCCGACAACGCCTGGGCGCCCGCCCGGCTCCGCCGCTCGCCGAGGTTCGTCGCGGACCCGTGGGCCCCGGGGGCGCTGCGCGGCCTCCCCGAGCAGCAGGACCTCCTGCTCCTCGGCACCGGCCTCACCATGATCGACGTCGCGCTCGCGCTGGCCCGCCCCGGCCGGCGCGTGCACGCCGTCTCCCGGCACGGCCTGGTCCCGCGCCCGCACGCCGCGACGGCGCTGCCCCCGGCGCGGCCGCCGCAGGTCGACCCGGCGGCGGGCCTGCCCCGGGTCCGGCGGGCCCTGCTCGCCCACGTCTCGGCCTGCCGGCGCACCCACGGGGACTGGCGGGTCGGCATCGACAGCCTGCGCCCCGTCACCGCCGCACTGTGGCAGGGCCTCTCCCCGGCCGACCGGATGCGCTTCCAGACCGAGGACCGGCGGCTGTGGGACGTCCACCGCCACCGGGCCGCGCCCGCGACCGCCCGGGCCTTCTCGGCGGCCGTCGCCGAGGGGTGGATCACGGTGGGGCCGGGCGAACTCGCCGACGCCGTCCCCACCGGTGACGGTGTCCGGGTCCGGCTGCGCGACGGCCGCGCCCTGACCGTCGGCGCGGTGCTCAACTGCACCGGCCCGCAGGCCGACGTCCGCCGGGTGCCCGACCCGCTGGTGGCCGTGCTGCTCGGCGCCGGACTGGCCGAACCCGACGACCTCGGCCAGGGCTTCCGCACCGACGCCCTCGGCCGGGTGCGACCCGCCGACGGCTCCCCGCCCGCGCCGCTGTGGACGCTCGGCGCGCTGCGCCGCGGCAGCCTGCTGGAGAGCACCGCCATCCCCGAGATCCGCGCCCAGGCCGGGGAGGTCGCCGGGGACATCCTCGCCGACGCGGACTGACGCCGGGTCTGGCCGAAGACCGACCCCGCGCCGTCCGGACCCGGGACGGTGCGGGGACGGACCGCTACATTGGACGGAGGGCCGGGGAGGGGGGCGGGCACCGGGTTCGTTCCGGTTCCGCGGCCGTTGGGAGCACCCGTGACCTCGACCCGAGTGACCTCGGTGACCTCGGTGACCTCGCCCCGGGCGGCGGACCGGCCCCGCGGGCGCCGCGCCGCCCGCCTCGCGCTCGGCACCCTGCTGGCGGCCGCCACCGCCGTGGTCGCCCTGCCCGCCGCCCCCGCCCAGGCGGCCCCGGCCAAGGTCGTCTACCTGACCTTCGACGACGGACCGAGCCCCCGCTACACCCCGCAGGTCCTGGCGCTGCTGGCCCAGTACGGGGCCCGCGCCACCTTCTTCGAGATCGGCCAGAACGTCGCCGCGTACCCCGAGGTCACCCGCCGGGTGCACGACCAGGGCCACAGCGTGCAGAACCACAGCTGGTCCCACCCCGACCTGCGCTCCCTCTCCAAGTCCTCCTTCGACTCCCAGGTGACGGCCACCGACGCCCGCATCCGCGAGCGGACCGGGACCACCCCGAGCTGTCTGCGGCCGCCGTACGGCGCGGTGAACTCCGCCGTCCGCTCCGGCGCGGCCCGACTCGGCAAGACCGTCCAGCTCTGGAGCGTCGACCCCCAGGACTGGGCCCGCCCCGGCCGGGCCGCGATCGAACGCCGGGTCCTGGACCGGGTCACCCCCGGCGCCGTCGTCCTGATGCACGACGGCGGCGGCGACCGCAGCCAGACCGTCGCCGCCCTGCCCGCCATCCTCCGCACCCTCAAGTCCCGCGGCTACACCTTCGCCCTCCTCCCCTGCCGCTGACCGGACCGCCGCCACCGCTGCGCTCCCGATCCCGGGCCCCGCGAGTTCTTACACGCCTTTGCCGTCGCTCTGCCGAGCCCCTGACCGGGGCCCGGCAGTGTCGTCCTCACCACCGGAGAACGACGGGACGGAAGGAACACCACCATGACGAGGAACGGGAAGACCACCGCGAGCACCGTGCGGCGGGTCGGGGCGGTGGCCGGGGCGGCAGCGGTGCTGATGTCGGTGCTGCCGGCCGGGGCGGCGGTCGCGGCGCAGCACGGGGCGCGGCCCGGCAAGGCGGCCTGGTGCCCCGAGGTGGAGGGGCTGCGGGTGGACTGCGGCACCGTCAGCCGGCCCGTGGTGAGCGGCAAGCCGTGGCTGGGCAGTGTCTCCGTCGCGTACGCGGTGCTGCGGCACCGGGACGCGGGGGCGGCGCGGGGGACGGTCGCGGTCAACCCCGGTGGGCCCGGGGAGACCGCGATCGACCGGGCGGGGGCGTTCGCCGCCGGGCTCGACGGGGTGCTCGGCAGCCATGACGTGCTGCTGGTCGACCCGCGCGGTACCGGGCGCTCCGGGCGGATCCCGTGCGGGGTCACCGACGCCGAGTACCGGTTCGCCGACCGTGCGGGGCAGCGCGATGCCGTGGCCCGCTGCGCGGCCGCGCTGGGGCCCCGGGCCGAGGGGTACACCAGTGCCGCGACCGCCGACGACATCGACGCCGTGCGGGCCCGGATCGGCGCCGCCTCGCTGATCCCCTACGGGCTCTCCTACGGCACGTACCTGATGCCGGTGTACGCGAGCCGCCACCCCGGGCGGGTCGACTCGATGGTGCTGTCCGGGGCCTACCCGCTCGGCGTGGACCCGCTGGCCCGGCCGAGTGCCGATGCGGTGTCGCTGGCCCTGAAGCGGGTCTGCGAGCGCAGCGCCGCCTGTGACGGGGACACCGCCGTCGAGGACCTCCGCACCGTGGCCGGGAAGTTGCGCGAGCGGCCGTTCACGCTGCGGATCGAGGCCGCCGGTGCGACCCGCACGCTGCGCTTCACCGAGGACAAGCTCGCCAATCTGCTGTACGAGGCGGCGAGTCGCGGCGCCGGGGAGAGCCCGGCCGAGCGCTCGCTGCTCGGTGAGCTGCCGGCCGCCCTGCACAGCTCGGCCGAGGGCGACGACCGCGCGCTGCGGGCCCTGGTCGACGCCGACTACCGGGCGGCCGGGCGGGAGGACCAGGCGTCGTTCCTGGCCGTGGTGTGCAACGACTATCCGCGGGCCTGGTCGGTCGACTCCTCGCTGCCGGAGCGCTGGCGCGAGTACCGGGCCGCGCTGTCGGCCGCCGATCCGGGCCGGTTCGGGGCGTTCAGCGTCAAGGGCTTCACCGAGGGGCAGACCGACGGCGCCGATGCCTGCATCAAGTGGCCGCGCACCGGCACCGCCCGCCCGCAGCCGGTGGACCCCGCGCAGCCGGACGTGCCGGTGCTGCTGTTCGCCGGCGACCTCGACTCCAACACCCCGGAGAGCGCCACCCGTCAGGCGGCCGCGCAGTTCCGGCGCTCGACCGTCGTCACCGTGCCCAACGCCGGGCACGTGGCGGAGCTGGAGTCCACCCACTGCACGCTCGGGATCGTGGACTCCTTCGTCCGCACCGGGCAGCCGGGCGACACCTCCTGCACGACCGCCGTCCCGCCGATCGCCGTCTCCCCGGTGCGGCGCTGACACCGACGGAGAACCGTCCGCACCCCGACCGTCCGCCGTGACCAGCGAGAATGACGCCATGACAGATGCCACCACCCACGGCCGCACCGTGCTCGTCGTCGAGGACGACCCCGGTGTCCGCACCACCCTCGACCAGTTGCTGCGCTTCGAGGGCTACCGGGTCCTGACCGCCACCGACGGGCAGGACGCCCTGGAGCTGCTGGAGCGCCACCGCCCCGACCTCGCCGTGGTGGACGTGGTGATGCCCCGGCTGGACGGGCTCGCCCTGTGCCGGATGCTGCGCCGCCGCGGCGACCGGCTGCCGGTCCTGGTGCTCACCGCCCGGCACCAGCTCGGCGACCGGGTCGCCGGGCTGGACGCCGGGGCGGACGACTACCTGGCCAAGCCCTTCGCCACCGAGGAGCTGCTGGCCCGGATACGCGCCCTGCTCCGGCGCTCCGCCCCGCCCGCCGACTCGGGCGTGCTGGCCTGCCAGGACCTCGCGCTGGACACCGCCGCGCGCCGCGCCCACCGCGGCGGACGGCTCCTCGACCTCACCAAGACCGAGTTCGACCTGCTGGAACTGCTGCTGCGCAACCAGGGCGCGGTGCTGACCCGCCCGCAGATCTACGAGCGGATCTGGGGCTACGACTTCGACACCGACTCGCGCTCGCTCGATGTCTACATCGGCTACCTGCGCCGCAAGAGCGAGGAGGGCGGCGAGCCCCGGCTGATCCACACCGTCCGCAACGTCGGCTACCTCGTGCGGGCCGCGTAGTGCTGCGCACCAGGATCACCCTCGTGGTGGTGGCCGCCACCCTGCTGGCCATCGTCGTCTCCGTCGTCAGCTCCTACCGCGGCGTCACCGGAATGGTCGCCGACCAGTTCGACCGGGCGCTGGTCGACCGCGCGGACGCCGTCGCCGCCGTCCTCGACGCCGGGCGGGTCCCCGCCGAGCGGCCCGACACCGCCGAGCAGCTGCTCCTCCCGGACGGCACGGTCCGGCCGCTCTCCCCCGGCCGCGCCGCCCTGCCGGTCCCGCCGGGCGCGCTCGCCGTCGCCCGCTCCGGGGAGGGACGGCTGACGGCCGAGACCACGGTCGGCGACCGCACCTTCGGGGTGCTGGTCCTGGGACGCGGCGAGGGGCACGGGGCCCTGGTCGTCAGTCAGGACTACGCGGACGCCGAGCGGATGGACCAGGAGTTCCTCGGGCGGATCAGCTGGACGACGGCGGGCTCGGCCGCCGCCTGCGCCGCGCTCAGCTGGCTGCTGATCGGCCGGATCCTGCGCCCGATGCGCCGGCTGGCCCGCGCCGCCGAGCGGATCAGCTCGACCCAGGACCTCGGCACCGCGCTCCCGGCCGCGGGGCGCGACGAGGTGGGCCGGCTGACCCTCGCGTTCGAGGTGATGCTCGACGCGCTGCGCCGCTCCCGGGAGGCGCAGCAGCGGCTGGTGCAGAACGCCAGCCACGAGCTGCGGACCCCGCTCACCTCGGTGCGCGGGAGCGCGGAGCTGTTGCAGCGGGCCCGTGGCCGGCTGGCTCCCGAGGACGAGGAGAAGATCCTCGGCACCCTGGTCACGGAGAGCGTCGCGCTCGACGAACTGGTGCGCGAGCTGGTCGAGCTGGCCACCGACCGGCAGGCCGACGAGGACCAGGTGCCGCTGGACCTGGCGGCGGCGGCCGAGGACTGCGCGGAACGCTTCCGGCGGCGCACCGGGCGGGTCATCGACGTCGGCGCGGCGGGCGCGGGGCCGGACCGGGACGGGGCGGTGGTGGTGCTCGCGCGGCCGCGCGCGCTGCACCGCTGCATCGACAACCTGCTGGCCAACGCGGTCAAGTTCAGTCCCGGGGACACCCCCGTCACGGTGCTGGTCGAGTCGGCGCCCGCCGGTGCGGGCCGGGGCCGGGCCCGGCCGGGGGTGCCGTACGTGCGGCTGGTGGTGCGCGACCTCGGGCCGGGGATCGGGCCCGAGGAGCGGGACGCCGTCTTCGACCGCTTCTACCGGGGCGCGGGCACCCAGTCGACGCCGGGTTCCGGGCTGGGGCTCGCGATCGTGCACGACCTCGTCACCGCCGACGGGGGCACGGTGTTCGCGGGCACCGGCCCGGGGGGCGGCGCGGAGGTCGGTTTCACCCTCCCCCGCGCCGTCCCCGCCGCGCGCCGCGGGTAGCGCGGCCGTCGGTCCTCGTCGGCGCTCGCCAGCCCTCGCCAGCCCTCGTCGACGCCGCTCGTCGGCGCTCGTCAGCCCCCGGCGCCGATGGAGCAGTTGCTGTCGGGGGCGTGGCCGAGCGGCCAGGCGACGGCGTCCAGGACGGCGCCGCGGACGGTCGGGTCCAGGTGGACGATCGGGACGGCCTTGTTGTACGGGTTGCCGTACTGGTCGAGGCAGATCCAGCCGCTGGCGCCGTCCACCCGGTTGCCGCCGTGGAGCCGGCGCCAGCTCTGGGTGACGTCGTCGAGCGAGGGCATGGCCACGGACTCGCCGACGTCCTTGCGGATCCCCTCGACGGCGGTGGTCACCGCGTCGTAGGTGATGATGATCCGGCCGTCGCGGCGGTCGGCGGGCCCGATCCGGTCGGGCTGCTTGGTGTCGTCCGCCTTCAGCAGGGCGGCGAGTTCGGCGGTCGGGCCCTTGGAGCCGCCGGGGCCCTCGGTGCTCGCCTCGCCCCAGCTGTCGGGGTGGGCGAGCGCCGTGTAGCGCACGGTGATGCCCTGACTCTTGGTGAGCGCGTTCCAGTGCTTCTCGAACTCCTGGTCGACCATCAGTGTGGAGGCGTGCGAGCCGGTGATGACGGTGTAGGGCTTGTTGCACTTCCGGTCGCCCAGCGCCACCAGGAACAGCCGCAGTTGCACCGGGCGGCCGGCGAAGAACAGGGTGGACGCGTTGGAGCTGCAGATCTCGGGCACCATCCGTTGGAAGACGTTGCCGAGGTTCCCCTCCTGGGTGAAGTCCTTCGGGGACTCGAAGGTCTCCGGCTCGTTGGGCGCGCCCTTGGTGAGCTTGGCGAAGGTGGCCCGCAGGGTGGCGAGGTAGTTGTCGTTCTCCCGGGTGTCCTCGACCACCAGGGTCTCGGCCGGCTTGATCCCCGCCCCGTAGGCGGCGAGGGCGGCCGCCTGGTCGCTGTTGCTGGGAGCGATCCGGGCCAGGCCCGGGTAGTGGCGCGGATCGGCGACGCTGTTGACGATGTCGTCGGCGGTCATCGGGCCGGCGACGACCGGGATGTGCTTGTCCGCCGTGAGGTAGTGCACCGCGGCCTCGCTGTTGGTGATGCTGATGTTGATGCCGGTGACGGCCCGCAGGTTCTGCTTGCCGTCGGCCGCCGCCTTGGCCAGCTGGTCCGACACGCGACGCCACTCCCCGTACTCCCGGCCGGGGTTGGCGAGGACCAGGCGGACCGGCGGCTGCTTGCCGCTCTCCCGGTTGGCCCGGTACTGGGCGAGGTAGGCGCCCTGGACCTGCTCGACCATCTCGCGCCGCTCGGCCTGCTGGTCGGAGACCAGCGGGATCATCAGCGCCAAGGTGACCGGGTGCTTCCCGGCCACGCTGTCGTTCTCCTCCTTGATGCGCGCGGTCACCGGCCCCAGGTCGTCGTTGAAGACGTACGAGCCGTCGGTGACGCCGACGCACTCGTTCCTGACCTTCTTCACGCCCGTGGCGCAGCTGGGATCCGTCAGGAAGCCGTAGCCGAAGTACCCGGCGGTGCCGAGGACGGCGACCGCCAGCAGGATCACCAGCGCGCGGTTCAGGGGCCCTTGGGGCAGTTCCAGTTTCACGGTCGGGCGTCTCCTAAGGTCGGGCGGGTCGAACGAGGCGGGCAGGACCGGACCAGGGCCAGGTTCCGGGTCAGGTTCCGGGCCCGGGTCAGGTCGGCAGGTCGGGTGCCTGGTGCCAGCGGCGCAGCCGTCCGGGCCAGGTCTCGTGCGCCTGGAAGAACACCGCCTGGTCGGCCGCCCCGGTGTACTGGGCCAGGGTGAGCAGTTGCAGCCGGACACTGTCGATCAGCGCCGGGGTGGGCACCGAGAGCGGGTGCGACTGCACCCACAGGCTGACCACCAGCCGGTCGATCGCCTGGTGCACGGCGATCTCGCCGTGCCGGCAGGCCTGGCACTGCTCGTTCGTCGCGGCGGCGGTCGGCACCGGCTCCGGCGGGTGCGGGGCGGAGCAGATCAGGTTGACCGAGGCGAGCCAGTCGGCGGCGCTCCGCTCGGCCAGGCGCTGGTGCAGGGTGCGGACGACGACTCCGGTGTCGTGCACGGCGAGCGCGTGGTGGAGGGCCTGGTCGGGCAGCCCAGCGCCGGTCGGCGCGTACCGCGCGCGCACGGTGCCGTGCAGGTGCCGCCAGGTCTGCATGTCGCGCTCGCCGGCGACCTGGACGGCGAGGCGGTGGCCGAGCAGGGTGCGCATGGTGCGGTCCTGGACGAACGGCGCGTCGACGACGGCCTGCGGCGTGGCGGTGGCATGGGCGGCATGGTGTGCGGCGGCCCAGTGGTTGCGTTCGAGCAGCCGCCTGGCCTCCTGGACGTCCAGCGGGCTGTGGTCGGTCCGCGGGTAGTAGGCGCCGAGCAGGTCGGCGGCACCGTCGTCGAGGGCCGGGCTGTAGAACATGAGCCGCTCCCGGTCGCGCTCCCCGGGGACCAGGACCCGGAGCAGCTGCTCGTGGACCGTGCGCGCGGGCGCGTCGTGGGCCGGGAGGTCGAGCAGCCAGCGCGGCTCCGCGCTGTCGCGCTGGCGGACGGCCCTCCGGGCGGCCTCCACCAGGGCGTGGGCGATCCCGGCGCGGCCCGCGCTGAGGCGGTGGATCACCCGGGCGGTGCCGGACGGGGGGTGCTCGGTGCCGAACATCAGGGTGATCTCCTCCAGCCCGAGCGGGGCCAGCGGCAGCCGCACCGTCCAGTCGGCCGCCGTTCCGGGGCGGTCCTGGCGCCAGAACGGGCCCGGGGCGCGGCGCGTCGACGCCGCGGTGTCGTCGGGGTCGGAGGGCTCCCCGGCCAGGACGGTGGTGATCACGCCCGGCCGGGTCCCGGCCGGTTCCTCGTGCCAGACCCGGAGCAGCGCGCGCACCACCGGCCGGCCGAGCGGGGTGTGGGCGTTGTCGAGGAGCAGCAGCGGGCGCGGCAGCCGGTTCATCCGGCGCGACCAGGTGTAGTGGCTGTCGATGTCGGCCAGGAACGCGGCGATCAGTTGGCGCTCCGCGGCCTCCCGGTCGTCCGGGTCGCCGCGGAAGCGCCGGGCCAGTTCGGACAGCTGGACGTGGTCGGTGCCCGGGCCGGCGACCTGGCGGACGGCCCACCAGCGCAGGCCCTGCCGGTGGGCGGAGGGGCCGAGCAGTTCGGGGGTGACGAGGTCGACCAGGCGGGCGACGAGCGTGTTCGGCGCTGCCCCGGGGCCCGCCGCCGCGGCCGCGCCGGGGGCCGCCTGGCGCATCCACTGGGCCACCCGGGCGCGCCGGGCGGGCCCGGGTGGGACGGTCTCCCGGAGCAGGCTCTCCAGGCGCCCGACGGCCGCCTCCGGCTCGCCGGCGCCGACGGCCTGCCAGGAGGTCACCGCCAGCAGGCCCTGGGTGAGCCGGGGGAAGGCGATGGTGCCGCCGAAGTCCCCGGGCCGGCGGCTCAGCTCGTGGCGCAGGTGGAACAGCAGGTCCGAGAGGTGCGAGGCGTTGCGCCGGGTCGGGTCCTCGTCGTCGGCGGCCAGTGCGAGGTCGGCTCGGCCGAGGTCGGGGCGGCCGAGGTCCGCCGAGGCCCGGCGCAGGTGGGCGGCGTACCGCGCGTCCAGGCCGGCCAGGAGGGCGGTGCGCCCGCTGAGGCGCCCGCCCGCGCACTCGACCACCGGCGGGGTGCCGTTCGGGACGGGCAGCCGCCGCGTCCTGACGCCCGGTTCCTCGCCGTTCACTTCCAGGCCGACGAGTGAAGGTACGACCGTCTCGAACACCGCTGCACGCCCGTGCAGAACCACCGCGACCCCCCAGCCGTCCGGCGAGGCCGTACCTCGCCGTGCGCCTGGAGGATAGGCGACCGCAACCGTCCTGTGCAGGGATACCACCAACAAGGGCGGTTCCGGATCCGCGCCGCTCCGACTGATCGTCAGCCGGCCCGGCGCGCACGACCCTTGGCCACGATCGGCGCCTCCGGAGCGGCGGGGGCGCGGAGCAGAGCGGATGGGGCGCAGAGCAGGGCGGTGCGCAGGTCGAGCCGGTCGTCGAGCCGCAGCAGGCTCCGGCCGGTCAGTTCCTCGATCCGCTTGACCCGGTAGTGCACGGTGTTGACGTGGACGTGCAGGGCCTCGGCGGTGCGGGACCAGGAGGCGTTGTGGCGCAGGAAGGCGTCGAGGGTGGCGACCAGGGAGACCGTGTTGTGCCGGTCGTGGTCGACCAGCGGGGCGAGCAGCCGCTGGTGGAAGGCGGCGGTGACCTCGGGCGGGATGCCGCGCAGCAGGTCGGCGAGGGAGACCGTGCTCGCCCAGCGGCCGACCGCGCCGGGCGGGCGGGCGTCCAGGGCGTAGCGGGCCTGCACCAGGGCCGGGCGCAGGTCGGCGGCGGTGGGCGGGACGGTGGGGCCGACGCCGGCGGCGGGACCTCCCGGTCCGGCCTGGGCGCGGGGGCCGGTCTGGCCGGGCCTTTCGTCGAGCCGGGGCAGGGTGAGGTCCAGGGCGGCGGCGACGGCGTCCTCGGGGAGGGCGACCAGTGCCACGGCGCCGCCGCGGCCGTCCGGGGCGGCGACGAACGGGGCGGCGGTCGGGTGCAGGGCCTCGGCGAGCGCCGCGGCGGCCCAGGCCCCGGAGGGGTCGGCCGGACCGGGCGGGGCGGCGGTGCCCGGGGCGGTACCGGGGACGGTTGCGGCGGTGCTTCCCCCGGCGCTTCCCGCAGCGCTTCCGAAGCGGGCGGCGACGGGGGTGAGCGGCAGCCGCGGCGGCAGTCCGGCGAGGGACAGGGCGTGGTCGGCCTCCGGGTCGGCGCCGGCGGCGAGGAGTTCCAGCAGCCGGGTACCGGCCTGGCGCTGGGCGGCGGCGGTGGCCCGGGCGCGTTCGGCGAGCGGTGCGAGCAGTTCGGCCAGGCCGTGCAGCATCGTGGCGGCGGCGGGCCCCGGCTCGGTGTGCGGCTGCAGCAGCCAGCCGTCGAAGGGCGTGGTGCCGGGCGGGCCGACCTGGATCGGGGCGGGGGCGAGGGCCGGGACCAGGGTGGGGACCGGGAGCCGGGCCGGGGCCGGGACGGTGGCCGGGGCTCGCGGCGGGACCGCGGTTCGCGGCCGGCCCGGGCGGGCGTCCGCCGAGGAGGCCAGCACCCGGCCGGCGCCGGTGAGCAGGGAGCAGTCGGGCACGCCCAGGTCGGCGACGGCCCGGCGCAGCAGTCCGTCCAGCGGCGCGTCCGCGCCCAGCATCGAGGTCAGGGTGCGCCGCACCTCGGCCGGCAGGCCGGCCCGGCCCTCGGCGCCGGCCTGGAGGTCGCCCCACAGCCGCAGGTAGATCCGGTCGGTGACGGCCCGGAAGCTGGTGCCGCTGGGCACGGACAGCAGCGGTACGCCGTGGCGGCGGCAGGCCTCGGCCAGCTCGGGCGGGACGGTGCCGTGGGTGCCCTCGCCGGCCAGCAGCGCCGCCGCCTCGGCGCTGCGCAGGGCGTTGGCGAAGCGCAGGGCGGTGGCGAGCCTCGGGGCGGGGCGGGTGTCCTCGGGCCGCCACCAGACCAGGCCGGTGAGCACGACCTCGCCCGGCCGGAGGTAGCGGGCGGGGTCCTGGAGGTCAGTAGAGGTCACCCCGGTGACCTCGCGGCCGAGCAGGTCGGGGGTCGCCCAGGCCACCTCGATGTGCAGTTCGTCCAGCGCCAGGAGGTCCCCGACGATCATGTTGTGCTCCCTGTGCCGTACGCGCGGACTGCCCTCGCCCATGCGATGTTTCTGTGCGTTCGGGCATGGTAAATGCAAGGACCACGAGTCTTCTTCCCTCTTGTTCGATCACCCGGGGGCGGGGCCCGCGGGTGGTACCGATGTCCAGTGGTCCGGACAGTGGCGCCGCGCTTGGATCGGTGTGCGGGGAACGCGCGGCCGCCCCGACCTCAAGCGGGTCGGCCGCGCGCTTCCGCCTCAGGCCCCGGCCGGTGCGCCCCGGCCCGTACCGCCGGCCGCCCCACCGCCGGCTCCCCCAGCTCCGGTTCCCCCAGCACCGGCTCCCCCGCCCCGGCGGTGCTCGTCGATCGCCTGCCACACCCGGTCGCGCAGGAACGGCGTCTCGGTGAACCGGACGCCGGTCGCGTCGCGCAGCGCGTTGGCGAAGGCCGGCGCCACCGGGTTGAACGGGCTCTCGCTCATCGACTTGGCGCCCAGCGGGCCGATCGAGTCGGAGGTCTCGGAGAAGTGCACCTCGGTCCGCGGCACGTCCGCGAAGGCCGGCAGCCGGTAGCGCCGGAACGCGGCCGTGGTCACCTCGCCCCGCTCGTCGACCAGGACCCGTTCGAACAGGGTGGCGCCGAGGGCCTGCGCCACGCCGCCCTCGACCTGGCCGCGGCACTGCAGCGGGTTCATCACCCGCCCGGCGTCGGCCCCGTGGACGCTGCGCAGGATCCGGATCTCCCCGCTGTCGGGGTCGACGGCGAGCCGGAACCACTGGGAGTTGAACGCCACCGAGCGCGGCGAGCCGCCCCAGTGCCCCTCCCCGGTCAGCGTCACGCCCTGCGCCGCGGCCGCCGCGAACACCTCCTTGAGCGGCACCGGGCGCCCCTCGCACTCCACCGCCTCGGCGCCGAGCGTGATCCGGCTGCGCGGGGTGCGGGCGTACTCGGCGGTGAAACTGAGGATGCGTTCGGCGAGCGCGTTGGCCGCCTTCATCACCGCCTTGCCCGCGACCACGGTCCCCGCCGAGCCGAAGGCCCCCGTGTCGTGGCGGACCACGTCGGTGTCGGACTGCCGGACGGTGATCCGGTCGACCGTGGTCCCCAGCGCCCCGGCGGTGATCTGCTTGTGCACGGTGGTGGTGCCGTTGCCGAACTCGGCCGTGCCGACGGCGATGTCGTAGCCGCCGTCCTCCAGCAGCGTCACGGCGGCGTCCGCGAAGTGGCCGCCGGGCGGGCCGGTCGCGATCGCCGACGTCGCGAAGCCCTGGCCCACCAGCCAGCCCTCGGGGGCGAGTTCGGCGCTGCGGTCGTCGGCGAGGGCGTCCCGCACCACCCGCAGGCACTGGTCCAGGCCGTAGGAGGCGATGTGGAGGTCCTCCTCCTCGCCCGCCGGGCCGACCATGTGCTCGCCCGGGCCGATGATGTTCCGCTCCCGGAACTCCAGCGGGTCCATGCCCAGCCGGCGGGCCAGCTCGTCCATCGCCGACTCCACCGCGAAGGTCACCTGGCCCAGGCCGTAGCCCCGGAACGCCCCGGCGGGCACGCCGTTGGTGTAGACCGAGTAGGCCTCGACCTTCTTGTGCGGCGCCCGGTAGACGCCCATCGACTCGCCGACGCTGTGGAACATCACCGCCGGGCCGTGGTTGCCGTACGCCCCCGTGTTGGCGACCACCCGGAAGCTCAGGGCGGTCAGGGTGCCGTCCGCCGTCGCGCCCGCCTTCACCGTGATGGTGAACGGGTGCCGGGTGGTGGCGCCGAGGAACTGCTCGGCCCGGGTGAACTCCAGCTTCACCGGCCGGTGCAGCCGCAGCGCGGCCAGGACGGCGATGTCCTCGGTGAGCATCTCCTGCTTGCCGCCGAAGCCGCCGCCGACCCGGCCCGCCACCACCCGGACCCGCTCCGGCGGCAGGTCGTACAGCGCGCACAGGGCGCGCCGGGTGAGGAAGGGCACCTGGGTGGAGGAGCGCACCACGATCCGCTCCTCGCCGGTCTCCTCGTGCTCCTCGAAGTACACCAGGCAGCCGTGCGTCTCCAGGCTGGCGTGCTGCACCCGCTGGGTGCGGAAGGTCTCCTCGTACACGACCGCCGCCTCGGCGAAGCCCTGTTCGACGCTGCCGATCTCGCCGTGCACCTCGCCGCAGACGTTGTTCGCCGGGCGGGCGATCCGCGACTCCGGGCCCTTGGGGTGCAGGACCGGGGCGCCGGGCAGCATGGCGAGTTCGGGGTCCAGGACGTACGGCAGCACCTCGTACTCCACCGCGACCCGGCGGCAGCCCTCCTCGGCGGCGGCCTCGCTGTCGGCGACCACCGCCGCCACCCGCTGGCCGGCGAAGCGGACCACGTCGTCCAGCAGCCGGGTGTCGTCCGGGTCCTCGGTCGGGTGCTCGTGCCGGGCGGAGGAGTAGAGGCGCTCCGGCGCGTCGTGATGGGTGAACACCGCCCGCACGCCCGGGACGCGCAGCGCCGCCGAGGTGTCGACGGACACGATCCGGGCGTGCGGGTGCGGGGAGCGGAGCAGCTTCATGTGCAGCAGTCCCTCGACCTCCAGGTCGAAGGTGTAGCGCGCCGTGCCGGTGACCACCTGCGGTCCGGCGGGGGCGCCCGGGCTGCGGCCGACCGCCTCGCCGGGAGCCGGTTCCTCGGTGTGCTTCACCCCGCGGAGGGCGTCCTCGATCGCCCGGTAGCCGGTGCAGCGGCACAGGTTCCCCTTGAGTGCCCTCGGCAGGTCGGCGAGCTGGTCCTCGTCGAGCTTGGCGGCGGTCATCAGGAAACCGGCCGTGCAGAAGCCGCACTGGAAGCCCTGGGCGTCGAGGAACCGCTGCTGCACCGGGTGGAGGCCGTCGTCGGTGGCGAGCCCCTCGACGGTGGTCACCGCGCGGCCGTCGGCGCGCCGCGCCGGGTAGAGGCAGCTGTGCACCGGCTCGCCGTCGACGTGCACCGTGCAGGCGCCGCAGTCGCCGGCGTCGCAGCCCTTCTTGACGCCGAACCAGCCGCGGTCGCGCAGGTAGGTGCGCAGGCACTGGCCGGGGCGCGGCTCCGCGGCGGAGTCCTCGCCGTTGACGCGGACGGTGAAGCTCATCGGCCGGCCTCCTCGGTGGTGTCGGACGCCGTTGAAGCCACCGGCCCGGCGCTCTCGACCGGCCCGACCGGCTCCACCGGCCCGCCCGACTCCACCGATCGGTCCGGCTCCACCGATCGGTCCGGCTCGACCAGCTCGCGCCGGACCTCCTCGGCGAACCGCAGGGTCATGTGCCGCCGCCAGGCCGGCAGGCCGTGGATGTCGTCGAAGTACTCGTCCGGCGCGACGGCGTGCTCCACCGCCTCCCGCACCGCCTCGGCGTTCGGCGGCACGGCGAAGCCCAGCCGGACCGGCCGGACCGTGGCCGCGGTGATGTGCAGCGCGAACTCCCCGTCCACCGGGTCCAGGGTGCCGATCACCAGCGCGCCGGAGCGGCCGAGCCCGTAGAGGGAGGCCTGCCGGAACGCCGTCCGCCGGGCCAGCGCCCGGCCCGGCAGGGTGATCGAGCGCAGCAGTTCGCCCGGCCGCAGGTCCTTGACCCCGGCGCCGAGCACGAAGTCCCCGACCGGCAGGGTGCGCGTCGCGCCGCTGCGGTCGAGCAGGCGGCAGACGCCGTCGAGGGCGGCGGTGAGGGAGATCATCGGCCCGGCCGGCAGGCCGTTGCAGAGGTTGCCGCCGACGGTGGCCGCGTTCCAGATCTTCCAGGAGGCGAGGAAGGCCCGGCAGCACTGCTCGAACAGCGGCGCCGCCGTCCAGCCGGCCGGCTTCGGGTGCCGGGAGAGCTGCGCGATCGTACAGGTCGCGGCGATCTCCAGCCCGCCGTCCGGGGTGGGCCGCAGCGCCTCCCAGCCCATCCGGTTGAGGTCGAACAGCCGCCGGATGTGCGGCTGGGGCTCCGAGAACAGGTACGTCCCGCCCCCCAGCCAGGCGTCCCCCGGCCGCCACGTCCCGCGTTCGCGCGCATCGCGCAGTTCCACCACGGTGTTCAGGTCCATGTGCATCCACCGTCCTCGACAGATCGACATGGGTATTGCAGCAACGCGCCGCGCCCGGAACGGGTGGATCCGCACACCAGCGCACCGCCCCCGAACTGGACGATCACCCAGGGCGGGCCCCGGCCGGTCCCGTTTGCGACAGGTACTACGAAATCGTATAGTTCGAAATCATGAAGTCCGAATCCGTACCGTCCGAGTGGTCGGCCCTGCTGGCGCTGCAGCGGGCCACCCACGCGACCCTGCAAGTCCTCGCCGCGGAGCTCGTCGACCTGGACCTGACCCCCTCCGAGATCAACGCGCTGGCCAACCTCGCCGACGGCCGGGGCCGGACCGTCTCCGAGCTCGGCGCGGCCGTGGGCACCCGCCCCACCACGCTCACCAGCGTGCTGGACCGTCTGGAACGACGTGGTCACATCACCCGCGGCACCCGTCCGGGAGACCGGCGCGCGGTGCTCGTCGAACTCACCGCCTCCGGCCGCGTGGCCGCCGACACCATCCGCGGGGCGATCACCGACCTGGAGCGCCGCGCGCTCCGTGGCCTGCCGGCCGACGCGATCGCCTCGCTGCGCACCGCACTGGAAGCCCTCACCGAGGTGTCCTCATGACCGAGCAGTCCACCGACTTCGGCGCGCTGATGGCCGAAGCGACCGCAGCCTCGGAGAAGTTCGGCCACCGGGAGCACGTCCATCTGACCTGGCTGGCCGTGCGACGGTTCGGCACGCCCGCAGCGGTCGGCCTGGTCAGCGATGGCATCCGACGCACCGCCCGCTACGCCGGAGCACCCCAGAAGTACCACGCGACCGTCAGCCGGGCCTGGGTGGAACTCGTGGGCCACCATGCCGCCGAACACGACGGCGACGATTTCACCACCTTCGCCGACCAGCATCCCGCGCTGCTCGACAAGCGCCTGCTGACCCGGTTCTACCGTCCGGCGACGCTGGCCGGCCCGCAGGCGAAGGCCGGCTGGGTCGAGCCCGACCTCGCCCCGTTCCCCTGGGAGGCCGATCGGCGGCAGGCCCGGGAGACGCAGGCGCACTGACCGGGGCCGGGCAACGGCCGTCCCGTCCCCGGTGGGGGTGCGGGGCGGCACCTCCACCGGGGACGGGAGGCGGCTCGTGCTCAGCGCCTCCGACGAACGGTCGGACCGGTCACCGGTGGTCGGTGACCAGGGCCTCGATCTCGGGGACGAGGGCCGCCGGGGTCGGCAGCGCGTCGTTCTCGGCCCGTAGGCGTGCGGCGCCCTCGCGCAGGCCCGGGTCCGTGACGAGCCGGGTGAGCAGGGCCGTGTCGACCGCGTCGGAGCCGGAGCTCAGGGCGGCCCCCGCAGCGGTCAGGGCGTCGGCCACCGCGAAGTTGTCGGCGCCCTGGGGCAGCAGGAGCTGGGGCACACCCGCCTGGAGTCCGGTGAGGGTGCTGCCGGACCCGCCGTGGTGCACCACCGCGTCGCAGACCCTCAGCAGCTCCGCGAGCGGCACCCACGGCAGCGGGCGGACGTTGTCCGGCAGGGCGCCCAGCTTGCCGAGGTCGGCGTCGCCGACGGCAAGCAGGAAATCGGCGTCGACCGCGCCGGCGGACTCGACCAGCCGGGAGATCGCCGACACGCCGTCGATCCCGGTGATGACGGTGCCCAGGGTGACCGCGACCCTCGGCCGGTGGCCCCGCTCCAGCAGCTCGACCGGGACCACACCCCCTCCGTTGTACGGGAGGTAGCGCATCCGAAGGCCGCCCGGGTCGCCGCCGAGCGAGGCCGGGACGATGTTCAGCGGTGTGGTCGGCGCGGGGCCGGCCACACCGTGCTTCTCGTAGACGTCGGTGAAGTGGGTGGCCAGCCGGGCGGCCAGGTCGAGGCCGGAGATGATGCCGAAGTTCTGCAGCGCCGCCGGGATACCGAGCCGGGCCGCGACCAGCTGGGCCGAGGCCAGGCAGGAGTCGTGGACGAGCAGGTCGGCGCCCCAGCCCTCGGCGACCGCGAGCAGGTCCTCCACCGTGGAGCGCGAGGCGTGGGCGAAGGCGGCCGCGGCCATCGACAGGATCTCGTCCTGGGTCATTCCCGGCTGGGCGTAGCTCATCGGACCGTCGGAGGTCGCCTCGAAGGACTCCCGCAGCGGCCGCCCGTCGCCGATCGCGACGATCGGGAAGCCGGCCTGCCGGAGCTGGTCGTACGGGCTGGGACTGGCGAACAGTACCTCGTGCCCGGCGGCCCGCAGGGCCTGGGCGGTCGGCACCATCGGGAAGAGGTGGCTCGGCGCGGCCGGGCCGGTGAAGAGTATGCGCACAGTGATCTCCTGATAGTTCTCGATCGGGTCGTGCCACGGATCGCGCGCGGACCGATCCGTCTCCCGCAAGCGTCAACTGACGAACGGTCAGATCTCTTTCCACGAAGGATCGACAATCGGACGTTCGGGTGTCCGGGTGTCCGGGCGTCCCGGACGGCAGGACGGACGGAGACGGACGGACGGAGGGACCGGCCGGGGCGACGGACCGCCGGGCGACGCAAGGGATCTGCCGGGGCCGGGGCCACGAAGGGCTCGCGGCGCGCCCGGAACGGACGGGCTATCTGCCCGTACGCGTCCGGGCCGGGGCCCGTCTCTCCTGGAAGCGGACCGCCACGGGAAGGCACTCGGCGGCGGCGTGCCCGGCGTCGGCGCGGGACGGCCGGACCGCGGGCGCGGTCCCCGGCGGCCGGGCGGCGATCGTCCTCGGCATGCTGCTTCCCCCCATGGTGGTGCCGCGTCCCGCGCGCGATCGCGCACCGGGAGGAACGCACCGGACACCCTGGGAGGGAATGACTGGCCGCCGACCGAGGGCCGACGGCGCCCGGACTACCGACCGGGCTGTGCTTTCGCGCGTTCCGGCGTCGATGCTACGACGAACCGGCCGTCCGCGCACGGAATTCGGGGGATGGCCGGATCCCGCTGCCCGCCGGCCCCCGTCCGGGCACGCACCGGACCCGGTGGCCCGGACGTCGAGTTGAGCGGACCGGGGGTGGGAAGCGGTCGGACGCCGCCGCGGGAACCGTCGGCCTCCGCTCGGTCGACCGCCCGGGCGGGTGGTACCCCGACGGGTCCGCCGTGACGATGTCGCGGCCGTGTCACCGTTCCGACCCGGGCCGGGCCCGGGAGCGATGGCGGGGTGGGCACGGCGGGCGGCGGCACGTGACACTCGTCGCGGCGGACGTCCGGGGGGGCGTCCGCCACCACGGGGCCTCGGGGGAACTCGGGGGGAAGGGGGCCGGGTTGACGGCCGCGGACAGGGAACGGTGGACGGCGGCGCAGCGGCGGTGCGCCCTGCTGGTGCCGGTGGCGGCGGCGGGGCTGGTGGCCGCGGCCGCGCCGGTCGTGTGGTGGGAGTCGCAGGACACGCCGGGCACCCGGACCGGTTGGCTGCTGGCCGCCGGCGCCGCCCTGGTGGCACTCCTCGCCGTCGCCCGGACGGTGGTCAACGAGCTGTCGGACCGCGACTACGCGGCGGCCTGGGTCGGCCTGTTGGCAGTGCCCGCGCTCGCGCTGGCCACGGTGTTCGCGGCGGCGCAGACCTCCCACGCCGTCGACTCGGCGTGGCACGAACCGCGCCGGGTCGCCGCCACGACGACCGACTGCCGGGTCACCGGGCGCAGCATCGACGACCAGAACATCGGGCACGACCTCTACGGCTGCACCTACCGCTGGTTCGTCGACGACCACGAGTTCCGCGAGGAGCGGCCGACCGGGACGCTGTACCCGGACGGCCGGGAGACCTCGGTGTGGCTCGACGGGGACCGGATGATCACCGAGCGGCCGAGCGGGATCGCGGTCCCGTTCTGGGGCGCGATCGCGCTGGCCGCGTTCGTGTGCACGGTGATGCTCGCGACGGTCCTCCGCTGGAAGGCCCGGGTCGCGGGTCTGGTCCGGTGACGTCCGGCCTGGTGAAGTCCGGCCCGTTGAAGTCCGGCCCGGTGAAGTCCGCTCCGGCACCGTCCCGGGTGCCCGGTCGTCTATCCTCTACGTCAGGTGTCGGGCAGGGGGCCCGGGTTGTTCCTTGGGGGTACGAGTGGTCACCGGTCGTGTGGTGCGTTACGACAGCGTGCGGGGTTACGGGTTCATCGCTCCGGACCACGGCGGGGAGGATGTCTTCCTGCACGTCAATGACATGTTGATGCCGGAGTCCGTGGTGCACTCGGGTCTGGTGGTCGAGTTCGAGATGGAGGAGGGCGACCGCGGGCTCAAGGCCTCGTCGGTGCGGCTTCCCAAGGGCGCGCTCGCGCGTCCGGCCGGGGCGGCCGGTCCGGTCCCCCTCGTTCCGCGGTCCGCGGCCGACCACGACGACGCGGAGTACGACGTCCTCACCTCCGCCGAGTTCGTGGCGGAGGTGACCGAGCTGCTGTTGGCGCACGCGCCGTCGCTGACCGGTGAGCAGGTGCTCAAGGTGCGCGAGGCGATGCTGCGGTGCGCCCAGGGCCACGGCTGGACCGAGGGCTGAGCGTCGCACCCGTACCCCGGGGCCGTCGTCCGGCCCCGGGGTACGGGTGCTGCTTCCGATCGGCGGAGCGCGTCGGCCCCGAGGATCGCGTCGTTCAGCGGCGCACCTTGCCTCAGAAGAGCACGTCGGTGCAGGAGTAGAACGCGTTCGACGTGTCCGCGACGTCCCAGACCGCGACGACCACGTGGTGCCCGGTGCGACCCGTGGGGAGGGTCCCGGTGTGGGTGGTCGTGGCGGCGGGCTGACGGCCGTTGTACGGGACCGTCAGGAACGGCGTGAGGTCCAGGTTCGCCCGGGTGATCTTCTGGGTCGGGTCGTAGCCGGGCTTGGTCAGGAAGTACCGGAAGTTCGTGGTCGAGTGCCGGGCCTCGATCTCCCAGGTGAAGGTCTGCTGACCGCCGGCCGTCACCTTGGTGGTCGGCCAGGCGCCGTTGCGCGGGTTGTCGAGCGGGGCCCAACGGGCGTCCGCCCCGGCGCAGATGGTGCCGTCCGCGGGGCCGCGGGTCGGGAAGCCCTTCGGGCCCTCGACGCTCTGCGGCTCCCACTGGATGTCGCCGCAGTTCTTGACGACACCCGCACCGCACAGGGCCGAGCGGCTCGGCGGCAGGTTGATGAATCCGTGTGAACTGGCCGGGACGGCCATCGCGAGCGGGACGGCGACGGCGGCCAGGGCCGCGCCGACGGCAAGGCGTTTGCGCATGACGATGCTCCTCCGTGGGGGGATGGAGAGTGTGCCCGGCCCAGGACACGCGCGTGGGGGTGCGCCGACCAAGAGGATCTTGGCATGCCTGCGCCAGGTGAATGCCCATACCGTAGGCAGCGCGCAGCCCCTCGTCAATGGTCTGGACCACCTGGCCGACGAACAATCAACCCTCTTGTTCCACAGCTGTGTTGACCTCCGCGAGACAGTGCGATTCGAGCCAGCCGGCGATCGCCCGGCCGATCTCGTCCGGACGGTCCTCGGGGGCGTGGTGTCCGGCCGGGCCGCAGTGCTCGACGGTGAGCGCGGCGATGTGCTCGCGCGCCCAGGCGACCACGGCCTCCCCGACCAGCAGGGTCGGCGAGGAGTCGAAGGTCAGCAGCAGCTTCGGCACCTCCGGACTGACGGCCAGCCAGCGGTCGTACGCCTCCACCCGGGCGACCACCTCGGCCGGATCGCCGTCGATCGGCGCCATCCGGGACCAGGCCAGCATCGGGCGGCGACTCTCCGGCGTCGGGAACGGCTCGCGGTAGGGCCGGACTTCTTCCTCGCCCAGCGGGTTGAGCACCCCGCCCTTGAAGGCCGTCTCGATGAAGATGTTCTGCTCCAGCACGAGCTCCTCGCCGACACCGGGCGTACGGAACGCCTCGGCACGCGCCCGGGCCGGCGGCAGTAGCTCCTCGGCGGCCAGCGGCTTGAGGAAGGTCTCCAGCAGGACGACCCCGGCCACCCGGTCCGGGTACCGGGCGGCCCGGTCGAGGGCCAGGGCGCCGCCCCAGTCGTGGCCCACCAGGACGACCCGGTCGAGGCCGAGCGCCTCGAACCAGGCGTCCAGGTAGCGGACCTGGTCGTCGAAGCCGTAGTCGACGGCCGGCTTGCCGGAGGCGCCCATGCCGATCAGGTCGGGCGCGAGCACCCGGGACCGCCCGGCCAGGTGCGGGACGACGTTGCGCCACAGGTGGGAGGAGGTGGGATTGCCGTGCAGGAGCACCACGGGCGGGCCGCCCGCCTCGGCGGCGGGGCGGTCGGCGCCGGTGTCCAGGCAGGCGAGATGGGAGTCGATCACGGGGACGGTGAGCATCGGGACAGTTCCTCTCGTAGCACCGGGCGGGGGCCGGACAGGGGGCTGGGCGGGGGCCGGGCACTCGACGCCGACCCCGCCATACCCGTTAGTCGCACTAACGATCTGACGTCCATGACGCTACATCGTTAGTGCGACTAACACAACGGCTAGACTGCGGGGCGTGAAGAACGACGAGACGTCCCGCCACACCCCGGGCGCCATGACCGACCACGCCGCCCCGGCCCGCGTCCGCGGCCTGCCCAGCCGGCTGCTGGCGGTCAACGCCCTGCACGCCGACCGCCTGGTGCACGACGGCCTGGCGGCGGAGGGCGCCCGCAAGTGGCACTTCGCCGCCCTCACCGCGCTCACCGAGGGCGGCCCGGCCAGCCAGTCGGACCTCAGCCGGCACACCGGCATCTACCGCAGCGACATGGTCGCGGTCGTCAACGAACTCGCCGAACGCGGCCTGGTCGAGCGCACACCCGACCCGGCCGACCGCCGCCGCAACGTCATCACGGTGACCGCCGAGGGACGCGCCCACCTCCGACGGCTCGACACCGTGGTCGACGCGGCCCAGGACGCCCTGCTCGCCCCCCTGGACGCCGACGACCGCGCCCGCCTGACGGACCTGCTGACCCGCCTCCTGGACCACCACGAGCGGACGGCCCCCACCCCGGCGGCCGACGACGACGCCGGTTCCTGATTCGCCTGTCAGCCGCTTCCGGCCGGGCCGGTGGCCGTCAGTCCGCCGCCGACTCGACGGTCACCGCAACCGAGCGGCGACCGAGCCCGGCGGCCATGAGCTCCATCTCGACCAACGTGCCCGTCAGGCCGGTCGTCCTCAACTCGTCGGCCATGGCACGTGCCTGTGCCAGCGACAGCCCGTGTGTCTCGCGCAGGGCGCGCAGGACGGGGACGGAGCTCGACCCGGGCCCTGCAAGGCGAAGTCGAGCAGGGCCGTGCTCGGCCAGCAGTGCCTGCCGGATCGCCTCCGGGGTCGCCGCGCCGGTGTCCTGCTCGCACCATGCGGTGGGACAGGTCCGGCAGCTCCCTTCGGTGCCCCACCACAGCTGCCCGCCGTCGATGAACTGCCCGATGTCGCGGATCAGCACACCACCGCAGTCGTCGCACCTCGTCGTGACCGTCACGCCCTGGGTGATCACCCGGCGCGCTACCGCACCGGAACGGGCGTGCCGGGCACATGGCCCAGATCGGCGATCGCCATCGCCCAGGCGCAGAAGGCCGGGAAGCGGTCGGGCCCGATCCGGTACGGCTCCGTGGTCGAACCCCCGGTCGCGGCGTCGAGCAGGTCGGCCAGGCCCAGATAGCACCACTCCCAGTGAAGGGAGTTGTAGGCGAGCACGAGCGGGCCGACCTCGGCCCTGATGTCGGCCACGGCCGCCTCGTCGAGCCCGACCCGCGACAGCGCCTGCGCGGTCGCGGCCCGGCGCCGGGGGGTGAACTCCGTGTCGAGGAAGGGTTCGAGCAGGTCTCCCCACACGTCCGGCCTGGACACGAGCGGGATCCCGTGGGACCGGCAGAATCCCTCCAGCTCGTTCTTCCGGTCGGCCGGGAAGAAGAGCGTCTCCCCCGTGACCGTGCGGACCTCCGGCGGCGTGGCCGTCGGGTCGGCGTCCCGGACGGCAGCCGCCGGGACGACGTCCACCGGGGCGGCTGCGCCGCTGCGGGCGTCCGGCGTCGGACGAAGGATGTGGTCACCGGCGAGCACGCTGTGCAGCATCCCGCCATCCTCGCCGACGGTCGGCCGGAGCGGAACCCCCGGCCGCGCAGCGGGCGGGCGGTCGGTCAGCGGGCGAGCAGGCGGTCAGCGAGCGAGCAGGCGGTCAGCGAGCGAGCAGGGTCAGCGAGCGGGCGGGCGGTCAGCGGCGGATCGTCGGGACCGACTCGCCGTAGACGCGCAGGCGTTGCAGGGCGTGGAGCCAGCGCAGTTCGGTGCCGCAGGCGCGCAGGGCGGTGCCGAGGGCGTGGCGCATCGCGGCGTCGACCGCCGCGCGGGCGGTGGCGGCGGCGGGTGCCTCGGGGCGGTCGCTGTCGGCCAGGTCGGCGAGCCGGCGGGACGGGTTCCAGCCGAGGTCCGCCGCGCCGGCCGCGTCCCGGTCCTCGCCCGGGCCCGCGGCCGTGTCCCCGGCCGGCGGGCACGGTGCGAGGGTGATGCCGGTGCCGCCGAGGTGGGCGGCGAGCGGCAGGCCGGCGAGCGCCGCGCTGCGCCGGAGCGTGTCCAGCAGGGCGGCGGGGAGCCCGAGTTCGGCCGGGGTCGGTCCGGCGGGCCGGGCGGCCAGGACGCCGGGCGGGACGCGGAGCCCGGCGGCCGGGAGGGCCGGCGGGCCGACCCGCAGCTCCCGGCCGGAGCCGTCCCGGGCGGCCTCCAGCCCGAAGGCCGGCAGGAACTCGGCGAGCGCGTTCTCCATGGCCGTCCCGACCACCTCGCGGGCCGGACCGGCCGGCTGCCCCGGTTCGGCCATCGCGGCGGCGCCGCTCAACCGGGGGGACGGCAGCCAGTCGAGCGCCGCCGCGCCCGCGCAGCGGTCGGAGTCGGCGGCGGGCCGCGCCGGGCGGATCCGCACACCGGGCCCCTCCTCGCCGAAGGCCACCGGGAGCCCGGAGAGCAGCACCGCGTCGGTCAGGCGGTCGGCCAGGTCGGGATCGACCCGCCCCGGTGGCGGAGGAGTCAACGGTCCTGGCCCTTCGATCGGTTGATCAGGTGCATTGTCGAACTCCCGTTCCCCGCCCGCCCCGTGCCCAAACGCGGCCCGGGAGTTCAGACCAGCTCGACGGCCAACTGGGAGCCCAGTTCACTGAACCCGAGCGCGACCGCGACCTCCCGCGACGCCGGTCGCCTCGCCCGCCACTGCGGCAGCAACCCCTGCGCGAGCGCATGACGCACCGCCGCGGACCCGGTCGCGCGAGCCAGACCCCTGCCACGCCACGCAGGCGCGGTCAGGACACCCACATGAGCCGCGTGGCCGGGCCAGTCGCGGTACGCGGCGGCCGCGACCACCTGGCCGGCCACCCGGACGACGAACACGGGGGAGGACATCCCGTCCAGTCCGGCCTCGTCGGCGTCCGCCGCCCCGGCCGCCCGCTCCAGACCGCCCAGGTCGACATCCCCGGCGGCGGCTTCCTCGACACGCAGGCCCGTCGGCGCCGCGGCCGGCCGGAAGCCCTCGTCGGCGACATAGGCAAGCCCGGCGGGCCCGAGGACCTCGCCGGTCGGGAGCACCCTCCGGACCGATTCCGGATCCGTCAGCCGCTCGGCAGGCAGTGCGGCCACCGCCGTGCGGATGCGGTCGGCCGCCTCCCGGCTCGGAGCCGTCACGACGGCAGCCCCTCCCAGGAGCACGATGCCCGCCCAGCCGCGCGGGCAGATCCTCGACCCGGGAGACACGACGACGTGTTTCTCGCCCGCCGCACCGAACGACACCGGTACCGACGCCAGCTCCTGCCACACACCCCGGGCCCTGGCCAGTAAGGGATCTTTCGACATGGGCCGATCCTGCCAGCCGCAGAGGATCGCCCGCGCCCGGTTTTCCCGGGCGGAACCTCACCGGGGACCCGAACCGATCGGACCCCCGGGGCACGTCACCCGGCGGTCCGGCTGCCTCGCGACCGGCACCGCCACTCCGGCGGCGCTCCGCCGCCGTCACCGACAGCGACGCCGGACCGGCACCCGGCAGCGACCCGCCCCGGCCCGGCGCACCCCGTCCCACCTGCGGCGGAGCGCCGCAGGGACGGGCCCGGCGATGGCCGGGCGGGGAGCGGGTGGGGGCCGTAGGCACGGCCCCGCGCAGCAATGGGTAGTGGCCCCCATTGATCCCCGTACCATTCCGGGAGTCCGCTGGGTATCGGCCCGGTGGCCGCCGGGAGTCGTCCCGGCCCAGCCCCTCCCCCACCTGCCGCCCGGTGCCGTCCTCCCCCACGCACAGTGACCAGAGCCAGGTGAACGGCATGCACGACCTCCACCGACCGGCACGTCCGACGATGCGGCGGGCCGCGATGTACCTGCGGTGCCGGCCCTACGACGCGCGGGAGGCCGACTACATGCGCACCGCCATGGAGCAACTGGCCGACCGGTTCGGGCTGCCGATGCCGGACGTGTACAGCGACCACGGTCTCAGCACCGACGGTCCGCTGCCGGCGCTGGAGAACCTGCTGGTGGCGGCCGAGCGCGGCTGGGTGGACGCGGTACTGGTCCCGGGCCCGTTCGTGTTCGCGCTCGACGACCGGGCGGCCGAGGAGATCGTCCGGCGGTTCGCCCGGGCGGGCTGCGAGGTGATCGAGGCGCCGGGACGGGTCGTCCGGCCCGTCGGGGTGACGCGGCTGTCGGCCGTCCCCGGTGTCGGCCCGGTCCGGCCGCCCCGTCCCGCGCCGGACGAGGGCCCGGCCGCGTACCAGGCGGTCTGAACGGGACCGCGGGCCGCTGCCCGACGCCGGGCACCGGCCGACCCGGCCGACGCCGCCCCGCTGGGCGCGGGCATCATAGGGGTATGCCCGCTCAGACTGGATCCGCCCCGCGCCGGGGTGCCGACGGCCGCGCCGGTCGCGGCCGGGCGCGGCGCCGATGAACCGGCCGCTGCCGCCGACCGCGCCGGAGGGGGGAGCCCCGGGGGCCGCCTTCGTGGGCCGGGTCGGTGAACTCGCCCGACTGACCGACGCGCTCGCCCGGCCCCCGGCCGTCCTGCTGGTCGAGGGCGAGGCGGGCAGCGGCAAGTCGCGGCTGGTCGCCGAGGCCCTCCGGGCCCTGGACGCAGCGGCCCGGAGCGGAACGAACGGGAACGGGCCCGCGACCGACGCAACGCCTCGGAACAGCACTCCCCCGGCCCCCGCTGCCACCGCCCCGCGCCGCCCGGTGCTGCTCGGCCGGTGCCACCCGCTGCGCGAACCGGAGCCCTTCGGGCCGGTGGTCGACGCCCTGCGGGACGCCGCCGCCCTGCTGCCCCCGCCCGCCGAGCTGCCGCCCAGCACCGGGGCGCTGCGCCTGGTGCTGCCCGACCTGGCCGCCCAGCTGCCGGCCGCGCCGCCGGACGGCGGGACGCTGCTGTCCGCGCGCCGGCTGCTCGCCCAGGGGGTGCGGGCGCTGCTCACGGCGCTCGACGCCCCGGTCCTGGTGGTCGAGGACCTCCAGTGGGCCGACGACGCCACCCTCGACCTGCTGGTCCGGCTGGCCCGTGACCTGCCGCCGCGGCTCGCGCTGGTGGTCACCTACCGTCCCGAGGACCTGCCATCCGGTGCCCCGGCGCCCGGGGCGGCCTTCCGCCCGGCGCCCGCCCGGACCGGCGGTCACGGGGCCGGTGCGGGGCACGGGGCCGTCGGCGCGACGGTCCGGCTGGAGCGGCTGGAGCCCCTGGAGGAGCGGGAGGTCGCGGAGCTGGCCCGGTCGGTGCTGGGCCCTGCCGCGACCCCCGAGCTCGCGCGGGTCCTGCACGAGCGCAGCCAGGGCCTGCCGCTGGCCGTCGAGGAGGACCTGCGGGCCCTGGCCGAACGCGCTCCCGCCGCCCCCGACCGGCAGGCTGTCGAGCGCACCGGCGGCACCGGCGGGCCTGCCGGGACCGGCGGGTCCACCGGGACCGGCGGGTCCGGCGGCCGCGCGGCGGCGGGCGACCTGGTGGCCGTCCTGGCCGGCGCCGAGATCCCGCGCGGACTGCGCGACGCGGTGACCGAGCGGCTCGCCCGCCTGGGCGGCGACGGCGCTGCCGTCGTGGCGGCGGCCGCCGTCCTGGGGGTTCCCGCCGACGAGCAGTTGCTGACCGCCGTCGCCGGGCTGGACGCCGAGGCCGGGGCCGAGGGCCTGACCGAGGCGCTGCACGCGGCCGTCCTGCGGGAGACCGCGCCCGACCGCTACGCGTTCCGCTCCCCCTCGGCCCGGCAGGTCGCGCAGGGGCGGGTCGCCGGGCCACGGCGCCGGGTCCTGCACCAGCGGGCCGTGGCCGCGCTGGGGACCAGGGAGCCGCGGCCGCTCGCCCGGATCGCCGAGCACACCCTGGCCATGGGCGACCGCCCGGCCTGGCAGGACCTCGCCCAGGCCGCCGCCGACCAGGCCGCCGCCCTCGGCGACCCGGGCGGTGCCCGGCGGATGCTGCGCGGCCTGCTCGACGAGCCGGACCTCGACCCGCGCCGCCGGGGCCGGGCGGCCCTGGCGCTGGCCCGGCTGGCGGCCGACGACGTCGACCCGGCGGCCAGCGTGCAGGTGCTGAGCGGCATGGTCGCCGACCCCCGGCTGCCGGTGGCCGACCGGGGCGAGATCCGGCTCGCGCTCGGTTTCCTGATGGCGGTGCACAGCGGCAACCGGGCCGGCTTCGACCGGATCCGGGAGTCCCTGGAGGAGCTGGAGGAGCGCCCGGTGCGGGCGGCCCGGGCCATGGTGGCGATCGCCATGGACGAGCGCGACGGCGCCGGCCGCCGGGCCGGGGAGTGGCTGGCGCGGGCGGAGGGCCTGCTGGCGGCCAACCCGGACGAGGACGTGTCCGCGGCGGTGCGGGCCACCACGCTCACCTTCCAGGCCCGGGACGGCGATCCGGCGGTCTGGGACCGCCTGGACGAGCTGCCGCGCGACTCCGAGCGGCCCGAGGTGATGCGGCAGACCACCCGGGCCCTGTACAACGCGGGCGAGATCGCGATCGAGCTGGGCTACGACCGCCGGTCCGCGAACCTGCTGGAGGAGAGCCGCCGGCTGGCCCGGCTGACGGGCATTCCGTACCTGGAGTGCTACAGCCGGCTCGCGCTGATCCGGCTCGACATGCTGGCCGGGCGCTGGGACCTGGTGGAGCCCCGGTTCGCCCGGCTGGGCGCCGAGTTCGACGACCTGGCGATGGCGGGTGCCGAGCGCTCGCTGCTGTTCGGGCGGCTCGCGGCGGGGCGGGGCCGGCTGGCGCTGGCCCGGGAGGAGTTCGAGATCGCCGCCCGCTTCGGCCAGCGGGAGTCGCAGGTGACGGTGGCGCTGCGGGCGGCGGCCGGGCTCGGCGGCCTCCAACTGCTGGAGGGCGACATCGCCGGGGCCGCCGGCACGGTGGGCCCGGCGCTGGCGACGGCCCGGCAGGCCGACGCCTGGGCGCGGACCGCCGAGCTGCTGCCGGTCGCCGTCGAGGCGCTGCTGGCGACGGGCGGGCGGGCCGAGGCCGGGGAGGTCACCGAGGAGGCGACGGAGTCCCTCGTCGACCGGGGCGCGCCGGCCGTGACGGCATCGCTGCACCTCGCCCGGGGACTGTTGCTGGACGCGGACGGCGATCCGGAGGCGGCGGAGGCGTTCACCCGGGCCAGGGACCACTGGCGGGACATCGGTCGGCCGTACGAGGCGGCCCGGGCCGACGAGCGGATCGCCGCCGCGCTGGCCGCGAGCGACCGGGCGCGGGCGGCGGAGCGGATGGCGGCCGCCGAGCGGGTCTACCTGGAGCTGGGTGCCACCACGGACACCGCCCGCTGCCGGAAGCTGCGCCGGGACCTCGATCTCGGCGGGATCGGCTCGCCGGGCCGCCGGGGCTACGGCAAGCGGCTGTCGCCGCGCGAACGGCAGGTGGCGGAGCTGCTGGCGCAGGGGACGGGCAACCAGGACATCGCCCAGGCGCTCTTCCTGTCGCCGCGCACGGTGGAGCACCATGTGGCGAGTGTGCTGGCCAAGCTGGGCACCGGCCGGGCCGGGACGGCGCAGGCGCTGGCCCGGGCGGACGCCGAGGACGCGGCGGGCGAGGGCGGCGGGTGACCGGGGCGTGGTGACAGCGGCGCGGTGACCGGGGTCGCGGTGACCGGGGTCGCGTACGCGCGGTCGGGCGGGACCGGGCGGGACCGGGAACGGTCGGGCGGGGTCGAGTACGGCGGGCCCTCGCGGGTGCCCCGCACCTCCGGGTGGGTGCCGCGCGGCGGACGCCCCCAGAGTTCCCGCCCGCCGATAGGTAGTCACCCGCATTGATCCGGCCGGTCCGGGCCGGTTCCCTGGTGGTCATTGGCGAGCGAGCGGGGCAGCCGCTCCCCGACCAGGAGGGATCCCGAGTGATGAGTGCACGTCACCACGCGCCGAGCGCGACCGCCGGACCGGCGACGGACGGCCCGGACCGGGCCGAGGCCACGGTCCGGCTCGCCCCCTCCCCCCGCAAGGCCGGGCACCACCCGGTGGCCCTGGTCCGCCTGGCCCGGCTCAGCCGGTCCGGCCCCGGGCCCCACTGGGCGCACTGAGCACCGACCGGGACCGTGTGGGCGGTTCCCGGTCGGGAAGCGGGGGGAAGCGAGCGCCGGGACGGCCGGGAACGGCCCGGAACGGCTGACGCACCGAAGGAAATGGGCCCTGCCTGGCCGACCAGGCAGGGCCCTTTGCCGTGCACACGCGCCTGGGGGATCAGCAGGACGCCGCGACGGAGAGGGTGACGGCGGCCGGCGGCCACCCCCACTGGGTGGTTTCGAGGGTCGCCTCGGCGGTGGAGCCGCACGGCAGGGCGCCGGAGATCCGGCCCACCGGAGTGGCGGACCAGCTGACGTTGACGGTCGGCGTGACCGTGCCGATCTCCGCGCCGTCGACGACCTTGGCGGTGAGGCGGAACGGCACCGGGCGCGGGGTCCAGGTGACACTGGTCGGCGTGGTGCGGCCGTGGAAGGTCACCTCCTCGCCGCTGACGATGGCGCAGATCTCGTTGACCACCACGCCCCGGTAGCTGGTGACGCAGGTCCCCGGGACGCTCGGGGAGGCGTCGGCGTGGGCGGCGAGCACGGTGCCGGGGAGCGCACCGGCGAGGGTCAGGGCGACGCTGGTGGCGAGGATGGCGAGGGGCCGATTCATCGGGCTTTTCCCGTTCGTGGGTAGGGACGGCAGAGTGAAGCCATGTGACATTTCATGCTTCACACCTCACATACTGCCATCGATTCAAGCGGAGGATTACCGTCCAGCCTTTTTTTTGAAGCCGATAACTGATTTCAGCCTTTCAATGACTGAATTGCATCGGTCCGGACGGTCGGGCGGCCACTCGACCGAGCGGGCGCCCGACCGGTCCTGCGGTCAGCCGCCCGAGCGCGGCTCCATCCGGAGTCCGAAGGCCGCCGTACCGGGATCCAGAGCGGTCACCCCACCGTCGACCGTGAGCACCGCGCCGTTCACATAACCCGCCGCCGGGGAGAGCAGCCAGCCGATCGCGGCGGCCACCTCCTCCGGCTCCCCCGGCCGGCCCGCCGGGGTCAGCGCCGTCGCCTCGCGGTACGCCTCCTCCACACCGCCGGCCAGCTCGGCCTCCTCGGCGAAACGCGCCATCCTGCGGTCCGCCATCTCGGTGCGCACCCAGCTCGGGCAGACGGTGTTGGCCCGCAGGCCGCGCCGGCCGTAGTCGACGGCCAGCGAACGGCAGAGCTGGAGCAGCGCCGCCTTCGAGGTCGCGTACGCGGCGCTGCCGGCGCCGTTGCGCAGCGCGGAGACCGAGGCGACCGCCACCACCGCGCCGCGCGCGACCAGCAGGTGCGGCAGCGCCTCGCGCAGCAGCAGGAAGGGGCCGGTGAGATTGGTCCGCATCACCAGCTCCCAGTCCTCCAAGGTGACCTCGCCCACCGAACCTCCCCGGCCCACACCGGCGTTGAGCACCAGCCCGTCGATCCGGCCGTAGGCGGCGACGGCGGCTGCGACCAGCCCGCGGACGCCTTCCGGCTCGGTGGTGTCGGAGACGTGCGCGAGCGCCCCCGTCTCCCGGGCGACCCGCTCCAGCGGCTCGCGCCGGCGGCCGGACACCACCACGTGGTGGCCCTCGGCCCGCAGCAGCCGCGCGGTGGCCGCGCCGATGCCGCTCCCTCCGCCGGTGACGACGACTACACGCTGGTCCGACATTCCTGTGACCTCCGGGATCGATGTTTCGTGAACCGTCGATCCTAGGTCGTCGTGCCCGACAGCCCGTCAGCTCGGGTCCGTGGGAGCCCGGGTCGGGTCCTGCGGTCCTGTCTGCGCGGTCCCGTCGGCGCGGTGCCCCGGGCCGGGCGTTGTCGGAGGCGGGCCGTAGATTCGGCGCGACCGAGCACCAGTCGAGCGATCCGCGGACAGGACCCGAGCCCGATGAACCCCGTGACCCCGATCCCCCCGACCGCCGAACACGGCATCGCGCTCACCGAGCGCGTGATCGCCTCCGTCGAGGCGGACCCGCACCGGCCGATCCTGGACTACAGCGCCTGGGCCGGGCCGTGGCTGACCGGCGAGCCCCGGCCGCTGGCGGCCGGGCCGCTGGCCGAGGCGGTCTTCCCCAGCGGCCGGCCGCTGCCGCCGAGCCTGCGGCGCTGGCTGGCGTTCGACACCGGGCTGCTGCGCCGGTTCGGCTGGCTCGACGAGGACGACCGCTTCACGCCGAGGCCGTTGGGCGAGCTGGCGCGGGACGAACTCGGCGAGCTCTGGGGCTCCTGCTTCGACGGCGTCTCGGACCGCTTCGACGAGTGCTTCCTGCTCCCGGGCGGTTCCGACTCGCGCCGGGTCCTGGCCACCGGCGTGGGCGACGCGCACGGCGAGTACCCGGTGCTCGCGCTCGACGTGGACGACATCCCGTGCGTCGAGCTGATGTACCCGGGCCTGGACGTCTATCTCGCCGACACCTGCGGGCTGCTGACCGTCGAGGGCGACGGCTACTCCGCCCTGGCGCACAACCCCGTGTACGCCCGCCGGATGCTCACCCACGCGCAGCAGGTGTTCGGCGGGGAGTTCGCCGAGGAGTGCTTCCCCGACCTCTGAGCGGACCGGCACGGGCGGTGCTCCCGACCGTCCGCACGGCTCGCTCACCCGTCCCGCCGTCGTCCCGCGGGTTCGTGACAGACTGGCCCGCCATGGGAGAGAGCGAGACCGGCGAGGCCGCCCCGGAGCCGCCGCTGCTCGTGGTGGACGGCGCCAATGTGGTCGGTTCGGTGCCCGACGGCTGGTGGCGGGACCGGCGCGGCGCGGCCGAGCGGCTGCGGGACGCGCTCGCGCCCGTCGCCGGCCACGGGGTCCCGGGCGAGCGGGCCGACGTCCCGGCCTGGGCGCGGACCGGACCGCTGGACGTGCTCCTCGTCGTCGAGGGCGCGGCCCGGGGAGTCACCGCCGCACCAGAGGTACGCGTCGAGTCCGCCGCCGGCAGCGGTGACGACCTGATCGTGGCGCTCGTCGCGGCGGCCCTCGCCGCCCGCCCCGGACGGAGCTGCCTGGTCGTCACGGCGGACCGGGGCCTGCGCGCCCGCGTCACCGCACTCGGCGCCGATGTGACCGGCCCCCGCGCCGTCCGCCCCGTCTGACCCTCGCCCCCCTTTCCCGACCCTCCCGGCTCCCGGGCCCTCTCCCGCCGGTCGAGCGGATCCTCCGCCCTCCCCCGTCACCCCGGTCACCCCCCGCGGCGGGGCCCGACGGCTCATCATTTCGGTGGACGCGGTACCGCCCCGGACTGACGCCCCGGGGGCCGCCGCGCACCGCCCGGATCCGGGCCCTAGCACGAAGTGGCCCCTGCTCGGGGCAAGTTCACCCGGAGACCGCTCGCATTGGCGAACCGGGGGCGAGCGCCGGTTCGGGGCGCGCGGGGCGCGGTAAACCTGGTGCCATCACCGGCCCGGCGACGGGTCGGGAGGTCCGGCCGGACCGTCCCCTCCGGTGCGCGCGCCCGCCGTCCCCCGGGCGCCCGCACGGCGGAGGCCCACCCTGCCGCGCACCACCCGCCGCGCACCACCCGCGCGACCCCGCCCACCCCACCGCTCCGAACACCCGAGGCCCACCGGCCACCCGTCCCGTTCCCCCACTCTTCCGATCGTTTGAGGATTCTGAATGCTTGGTGCTGGTTCGTCACCCGGACGCCGGCGCTCCGCCCCCGTGCTCGTCTGGCTCCTGCCCACCGTCGTGACGGCGGCGGTCGCCGCCGTCGCCGTGACCGCGGCCACCCCCGACTCGCGCCTCCCCGTCGCCGTCTGCGCGGCAGTGGGCACGCTCGCCGTGGTCCTGGTCGCCGCCGAGGCCGCCCGCCGGGGCCGGGCGACGGAGGAACTGCGCGCGCGGGCCGTCCAGCGCGAGGGTGAACTGATCCGCCGGCTCACCCGGCAGGAGACCGAGTACATCCGGCTGGCCAAGTCCGTCCTGCCCGCCGCCATGGCCCGGCTCACCCACGGCGAGGGCCTGGAGGACGTGGTCAACGCGTACACCCTCCAGGACGTCACGGTCGGCGCGGAGTTCCGCAGCGCTCAGCAGACCCTGCTGCGCGCCGTACTGGAGACCGTCGAGAACGAGGAGGCGCTGCGCGAGTCCTCGCGGCGCTCCTTCGTCAACATCGCCCGCCGTGTGCAGGCGATCGTCCACCGGCAGGCCGCCGAGCTGCGCGTCATGGAGCACCGGCACGGCAACGACCCCGCGGTCTTCGACGACCTGCTGCTGGTCGACCACGGAAACGCCCTGATCGGCCGCCTGGCCGACAGCATCGCCGTCCTCGGCGGCGCGCGGCCGGGCCGTCAGTGGAACCGGGCCGTGCCGCTGTACAGCGTCCTGCGCGGCGGCATGTCGCGGATCCTCGACTTCCAGCGGGTCGAGCTGCACCCGGTCTCCGACGTGGCGGTGATCGGCCCGGCGGTCGAGCCGCTCATCCACGCGGTGGCCGAACTCCTCGACAACGCCACCCGCTACTCGCCGCCGCACACCAGCGTGCACCTGACCGCCGTCGAGGTGCAGACCGGTATCGCGATCGAGATCGAGGACGGCGGGCTCAGCCTCAGCGAGGAGGGCCGGGCCCGCGCCGAGCGGATGCTCCTGGAGGCGCAGGCCGGCATCGACCTCAACGAGCTCGGCGAGACCCCCCGGCTCGGCCTCGCCGTCGTCGGCCGGCTCTCCCGGGCGTACGGCTTCCAGGTCTCGCTGCGCCCCTCGGCCTACGGCGGGGTGCGGGCGGTGCTGGTCGTGCCGCAGGAGCTGATCACCACCGCGCCCGCGACCGGGCGGGCCCACGGCATCGGTGTCACCGGTTCGTCCGGTCCGGAGCCGGTGGACGACCGCCGTCCGCACACCTCGCCGCCGCCGCGCCGGCCGCTCTCCGGCTCGCTGCCGGGGCCGCTCAGCGGTGGGGAGGACGTGCCGGTGGTGACCGAGCGCACCGCCACCGGGCTGCCCCGACGGCGCCGGCACGCCGCGCCGACCGCCCGGATCGGCGTCGCCCAGACGACCCGCACCACCACCTCCCGCTCCGGCGGCACGACCGGCCGGGCGGCCGCCCGGGGCGGCGCGGCGGGCTCCAACAGCGCCTCGGCCGCGAACGGAGCCTCCGCCGTGAACGGATCGGCGGGCCCGGGCGGCCCGTCGGCCGCCAACGGCCCGGCGGGTTCGAACGGCCGGGGTGACGGGTTCGGTGGACCGCCCGACCGGCCCGGTGCCGACCCCTCGGCACCGGCGGGGGCGGTGCAGCCGGGCCTCTGGCTGGCCGCCTTCACCGAGGGCGTCAACGGCACCGCCACGACCGACCACGACAACGGGGACCCGACCGGGAGGGACGAGCGGTGATTCAGCCACGGACCAACATGGACTGGCTGCTCAAGCAGCTGGCGGACGAGGTGCCGCACGTCCGGAACGTCATCGTGCTCTCCGCGGACGGCCTGCGGATGGCGCAGCACGGCACCGAGACCGACACCGCCGACCGGCTCGCCGCCGCCTGCGCCGGCCTGCAGAGCCTGGCGGCGGCCGTGGGCCACGAGTTCCCGCACGGGGACGGCCGGATGCGGCTGGTGGTGATCGAGATGGGCGGCGGCTTCTTCTACCTGATGGCGGCCGGCGCCCGGGCCTTCCTCGCGGTACTGGCCGACGAGGGCGTGGACGCCGGGCTGATGGGCCAGCGGATGCGCGACCTGGTCGCCCGGATCGGCGAGCACCTCAGTACGCCTCCCCGAAGGGGCGAGCCAGTCGCATGAGCACAGCCGGCCGGGACTGGGGCGAGGACGCCCCGGAACGCTTCTACGTGATCACGCGCGGCCACACCCAACCGGCCGGACGGGCCGCGTTGGACCTGGTCACGCTGATCGTCTCCCGTGCGGAGCCCACCCCCTCGATGCCGCCCGAGCACGCGGCGATCCTGCGCCTGTGCGGATCGCCGCTCTCGGTGGCCGAGATCTCCGCCTATCTGCGGCTGCCGGTCAGCGCGGTCACCGTGCTGCTGGCCGACCTCGTGGCCGAGGAGCGGGTCGAGGCGCGCGCCTCCGTCCCGCCCGCGCTTCTCCCCGACCGTGCCCTGTTGGAGGCGGTGATGCATGGACTTCAGCGCCTCTGACACGGTGCGCGGGCCGGCCGACGAGGACCTGCTGCCGGACTCGGCCGCCGCGGCCGTCAAGGTGGTCGTGGTCGGCGGCTTCGGCGTCGGCAAGACCACCCTGGTCGGCGCGGTCAGCGAGATCCGTCCGCTGACCACCGAGGAGACGATGACCCAGGCCGGGGCGGACGTCGACGACCTGGCCGGGATCGAGCGGAAGTCCGAGACCACGGTCGCGATGGACTTCGGCCGGATCAGCATCAGCGACGAGCTGGTGCTGTACCTCTTCGGCACCCCCGGGCAGGAGCGGTTCTGGTTCCTCTGGAACGGCCTGTTCGAGGGGGCCCTGGGCGCGGTGGTGCTGGTCGACACCCGTCGGCTGGAGGTCAGCTTCGACGTGATCGGGCGGCTGGAGGACCGCGGCGTGCCCTTCGTGGTCGCCGCCAACGCCTTCCCCGGCGCGCCCGCCCACCCGGACGAGGAGCTGCGGCTCGCGCTGGACCTGCCGCCCGAGGTCCCGATCGTCGCCTGCGACGCCCGGGTCCGCGAGTCCGGGCGGGACGTGCTGCTCGCGCTCATGCACTACCTCTACGACCTGGCGGGGTCGCGGGCCGCGCGGTGAGCGCACCGCCCCGTCCCCGCCCCGCTCCCCCACCCCCGTCGACGACGACCTCCGGAGACACCGTGACCACCCCGTTCCGCGACGACGCCCCCCTCGCCCCGCCGCCCGGCTGCCCCGCACACGGGGCCGATGCCCCGGGCGGCGGTCCCCGGGGGATCGACATCCCGAGCCCCGCCGGACCGGCGAGCACCGGACCGGCGAGCACCGGACCGGCGAGCACCGGGGCGGGGAGCACCGAACCGGGGGCCGCCGGAGCAGGGAGCGACCGGCCCGGCCTCGACGAGCTGCCCGTCGCCGAACTCCGCCGCCTCTACGGGCCCGAGGCCGAGGCCGACCCGGCCGGCCTGTACGAGAAGCTGCGCGCCGAGTACGGGGAGGTCGCGCCCGTCCTGCTGCACGGCGACCTGCCGGCCTGGCTGGTCCTCGGCCACTCCGCCAACCTCACCGTGATGCGCACACCCTCCCGCTTCTCCCGGGACTCGCGCCGCTGGCGGGCGTTCCAGGAGGGGCTGGTCGGCGCCGACTCGCCGCTGATGCCGGTCATCGCCTGGCAGCCGCTCTGCGTCTTCGCCGACGGCGCCGAGCACCGACGGCTGCGCGGCGCCGTCACCGACGGACTGAACGGCACCGACCGGCGCGGCGTCCGACGCTTCGTCACCCGCTACACCGCCGAGCTGGTCGAGGAGTTCGGGCCGTCCGGGCAGGCCGAACTGGTGAGCCGGTTCGCGGAGCACCTGCCGATGCTGGTGATGACGCAGCTGGTCGGTATGCCGGAGGAGTACGGCCCGCGCCTGGTCGACGCCGCCCGGGACCTCATGAAGGGCACCGAGACCGCCATCGCCAGCAACGACCACGTGGTCGCGGCGCTGCGCCGGCTGGTCGAGCGCAAGCGGACCGACCCCGGCGCCGACCTCTGCACCCGGCTGATGCAGCACGAGGCCGGGATGACGGACGAGGAGGTGCTGGAGCATCTGCGGGTCGTGCTGCTCGCCGCGAACGAGACGACCGTCAACCTGATCGCCGACACCATGAAGATGATCCTCACCGACGACCGGTTCCGGGCCCATCTGTCGGGCGGCCACATGACCGTGCCCGACGCGCTCGACCAAGTCCTCTGGGACGCCCCGCCGATGTCGCTGGTCGCCGGCCGCTGGGCCACCGGGGACACCCTGCTCGGCGGGCAGCGGATCCGGGCCGGGGACATGCTGCTGCTGGGCCTCGCCGCCGGGAACGTCGACCCGATCGTGCGGCCCGACCTGGCGAAGCCGCTGCACGGCAACCGCTCCCACCTGTCGTTCGGCAGCGGACCGCACGAGTGCCCGGGCCAGGACATCGGGCGGGCGATCGCGGAGACCGGGATCGACTGCCTGCTGACCCTGCTGCCGGACCTCCGCCTCGCCGTGCCGGAGGAGGAACTGACCTGGACCTCGGCCTGGCTGTCGCGCCATCTGGTCGCGCTGCCGGTCGAGTTCACCCCGCGCGAGCGGCAGGCCGCCGAGGACTCCGCTCCCCCGGCCGCCGCGCCCGCCGCCGCCCCGGGCGCCTCCGGCGCGCCGATCCCCGCACCGCTCCCCGCGGCGACCCCGTTCGCCGGACCGACGCCGGTCGGCCCCTCCCCCGCCCTCGTCGCCGGGCCCCGGCGCGGCTGGTGGGCCCGGCTCACCGGGTGGTTCCGGCGCTGACGGGCCGCCGTTCACGGACCGACTCCGACGGGCCGACGCTCACCGGCCGGGGCGGCGCCGACCTGCCGGGCGGTGCCGACCGGCCGGGCGGCGCGTCCCCGGCCGAACCGGACGGGCCCGGACTAAAGTCGGCGCGAGCCGGACGCGGCCCCTCCGCCGCGCCCGAACCCCGCCCGTCGGAAGGTGCCCCGTGTCCCTGGTCCGCGTCCACAACTTCTCGGTCTCGCTAGACGGCTACGGCACGGGCGAGGGACAGAGCCTGGAGGCACCGTTCGGCCACGCCGGCGACCGGCTGCACAGCTGGTTCTTCCACACCCACACCTTCCGCGCCATGCAGGGCGGCGAGGGCGGGGAGACCGGCGTGGACGACGCCATGGCGCGGGCCTGGGGCGACGGCATCGGCGCGGAGATCATGGGGCGCAACAAGTTCGGCCCGCAGCGCGGCCCGTGGCAGGACCACGACTGGAACGGCTGGTGGGGTCCGCACCCGGTGTTCCGCACCCCGGTCTTCGTCCTCACCCACTACCCCAGGCCGACCGTGGAGATGGCGGGCGGCACCACCTTCCACTTCGTCGACGGCACTCCGCACGAGGTGCTCGCCCTCGCGCGGGAGGCCGCCGGCGGCCTGGACGTCCGGATCGGCGGCGGCCCGAGCACCGTCCGCGCCTTCCTCGCCGCGGATCTGGTGGACCATCTGCACGTGGTCGTGGTGCCCGTCCTGCTCGGGCGGGGCGAGCGCCTGTGGGACGGACTGGAGGGGCTGGAGAAGCGCTTCCGGATCGAGTCCGTCACCAGCCCGAGCCGGGTCACCCACCTCACCTTCACCCGGCCCTGACCGACCTCCCCGCCGACCCCCGCCGCCCCCGCCGACCTCCCCACTGACCTTCAGCGGCCCTTGTCGCCCCTTGTCGATCTCACTGTCGGTGACATCCCCGGGCCGGTCCCCCGCGCCGGCGAGGCCGAGGAACGGCCCGGGATCCCAGCTGTCTGGGGGGCGCATCCGCCCCACCCCCGGCCGTGCTCCCGTGCGCCGGGTTTGCCGCCCCCGGTCGCGGTGCCATATCCGAGGTTCGGGGGTGCGGACCGGATCCGGCGGCGGGGTGCCGGTCCGGCCCGTCGAAGGGGTTCGACGGAGTCGAGGGAGGGGACGGCGGGATGACGGACATTCGGCGACCGGCGCTGCGGTACACCGCGGACATCACCGTGGAGGACATCGACGGGCTGGCCGGGTTCATCGAGCGGCGGGTGGTGCTGCTGCGGGAGGCGGCCGCGCGGCCCGGCGGCGAGTAGGCCCTGGTCGGGGAGGCTCTGACCCACACGGTCACGGCCCTGACCGGGAGCGCGCGGGAGGTGCTCGGCACGCTCGCCGGGCACGCGGCGGAGGCGGCCGGGGGCGCCCCGGGGACAGCCGGGGCGGACGGCGCGGGCGGGGACGACCGGGAGGTCACGGCCTTCGACGAGGAGTTCGAGGAGCTGATGGCCCGGCTCAGCCGGCTCTGGCGGTACCTGCTGACGGCCGCCGAGGCGTGGAGCCACCTGCCCGACTACGACGTGCTGCGCTGGCGGCTGGACGGCCACCTGGACGCGGAGCACGAGGCCCGGGCCCGCTGGTCGGAGGCCGGTCAGGCCTGGTGAGCCGCGGGAACCGGTGAACGGACCGGCCCCCGGCCCGGGTGGGCAGGGGGCCGGCCGCACGGGGCGTGCGACGGTGCGGGTCAGTTCCAGGGGTTGGCGTTCTGGTCGTTGATGTACGTCCAGAAGCGCACGCCCTGCGGCAGGCTGCCGGAGGCCCAGAAGGTCCAGCCGCCGATCGAGGAGTAGTTCGGGCCGTAGCGGCCGTCGTGGAACTCGGCCTGCCGCCAGGTGCGCCCGAAGGTCGAGCGGCAGACCTCGTTGGCGGCCGCGGCGCTGGTCAGCTCCGATCCCTTGACCGGACGGCTGAGCGCCACGCTCCCCAGGGCCCAGCCGTTGTAGAACCCGAGGCTGATGCCGGCCGGCGCGGGCCGGCCGTCCTTGTTGAGGCAGAGCACCGGCAGCGAGACCCAGGGGGCGGTGTCGCCCTGGTAGGCGTCGCTGGCCGTGCCGCCCGGGCCGCCGACCTGGACGGTGCCGCTCGGACCGTAGTTGAGGACCTCCCAGGTCATGCCGTAGTGGGTGGCTTCGGAGGTACGGGCCTGGGCGGCCGGGGCGACGGCCAGCGGCACGAGGGCGGCCACGGCGGCGGCGGTCGCGACGGCGGCGAGACGCTTGATGCGGGTCATGGTCCTGTTCCTCCAGGGAACTCCGGGAAAGAATGCGCACGACGCCGGTCCGACTGCGGACCGGCATGTCCCGACCATCTCAACCACCCACACGATTCTGGCATGATCTGGTCATCAGACCGTCACCAAACGCGACGGTCCGACAGCGGCGCGCAAGAACCCTGGGGAGGGGCAGCGCATGGAGTTCGCGATTCTGGGACCGCTGGAGGTCCGGACCCGCACGGGGAACCGGATCCGGCTGGGGGGCGCCCGACAGGAACGACTGCTGGCCGCACTGCTGCTGAACCCGGGCGGCGCGGTGCCGGTGCCCCGGCTGGTGGACGCCGTCTGGGAGGACCGGCCGCCCGCCACCGCCGACCGCCAGGTCCGCAACCTGGCCGGGCTGCTCCGCCGGGCCTTCCGCAAGGCGGACCCGACCGGGCCGCCGGTCCTGCTCACCGACGGGCGCGGCTACCGCATCCCGCTCGACGACCACGGACTGGACTCCCGCCTGTTCGCCGACACCGTCGCCCGGTCCCGCCGGACGGCCGCCGCCGGGCAGCAGTCGGCCGCCGCGGCGGGGCTGCGGCAGGCCCTCTCGCTCTGGCGCGGCCCTGTCCTCGACGGCCTGGACGGGCAGTTGATCGACGCGGGCGCCGTGCCGCTGGACGAACTGCGGCTGACCGCCTGGGAGGACTGCCTCGACCTCGACGCGGCACTCGGGCGGCACCGCGCGAGCATCCCGGAGCTGACCGGCCTGGTCGCCGACCATCCGCTGCGGGAGCGGTTCGTCGGGCAGTTGATGCGGGCGCTGCACGCCTCCGGGCGGACGGCCGACGCGCTCACCGTGCACCGGCGGTTCACCGGCCGGCTCGCCGAGGAGCTGGGGCTCGACCCCAGCCCCGAACTGCGGCGGCTGCACCTGGCGTTGCTCACCGCGGGCGTCGATCCGCAGCCCGACCCGGGACCCGCCGGCGCCGGCCCGGCGGCGGGCCCGCCGGCCGCGGGACCGCGAACCGCCGCGCCCCCGACCTCCGTGCCCCGAACCGCCGTACCCCCCACCGCCGGACGCCCGGGCGGCCCCGCCGACGAGCGGGCCGGAACCGCCCCTGCGGCCGCCGGCTCCCGTGGCGGCACCGACCCGGATCCCGGGGCGGAGGCCGACGCCGCCGAGGGCGGGCCCGGGCCCCGCCCCGGCGTGCCCGTGCCCGCCCAACTGCCGCCCTCGCTCGCCACCTTCACCGGCCGCGACACGGAGCTCGCCGCCCTCGACGCCTTCGCCGAGGCGGCGGCCACGGTCGACGACCGGGACCCGGACCCGGCCCCCGGACCGGGCAGCGCCTCCGCCGCCCGGATCTGCGCCGTCTCCGGCAGTGCCGGGATCGGCAAGAGCGCCCTGGTCGTCCAATGGGCGCACCGGGTCCGCGGCCGCTTCCCCGGCGGCCAGCTCTACGCCGACCTGCACGGCTTCTCCGCCGAGCCGCCGCTGGCACCGCACGCGGTGCTGGCCCGGTTCCTGCGCGCGCTCGGTGTCCCCGGCGAGCAGGTGCCGAGCGTCCCCGAGGAGGCCGCCGCGCTGTACCGGTCGCTGCTCGCGGACCGGCGGGTGCTGGTCGTCCTGGACAACGCGCGCAGCGCGGAACAGGTCCGCCCGCTGCTGCCCGCCGCCCCGGCGTGCCTGACGGTGGTCACCAGCCGGGCCGGTCTGGCCGGGCTCACCGCCCGGGACGGCGCCCGCCCGCTGGCCCTGGACCTGATGCCGGCGCCGGACGCCGTCGCGCTGCTGGACCGCGTCATCGGCGCCCGGCGGGCCCGGTCCGAGCCCGCCGCCGTCGCCGAACTCGCCTCCGTCTGCGGCCGGTTGCCGCTCGCATTGGCGATCGCCGCCAGCCGGCTCGCCGAACGCCCCGGCCGTACCGTCGCCGACCACGTCGCCGAGCTGCGGGACGGCGGGAACCGGCTCACCGCGCTGGCGATCGACGACGACGCGGCCTCGGCCGTCCGCGCGACGCTCGACCTCTCCTACCGCACCCTCCCCGCCGCCGCGCGCACCCTGTTCCGGCTGCTGGCCCTGGCCCCCGGCTCCGGACTGACGGCCGCGGCGGCGGCCGCGCTCTGCGGCGAGCGCGTCGCGGTGGTGCGGCCCGTCCTGGACCAACTGGCCACCGCCCACCTGCTCACCCACGAGGGCGGCGACCACTACCGGCTGCACGACCTGCTGCGCCTGTACGCCGCCGAACGCGCGGCCGCCGAGACCGGGCGGGCGGTAAGCACCGCCGCCCGCGAACGGCTCGGCGACTGGTACCTGCACCACGCCGACGCCGCCGCCCGGCTGCTCACCCCGCACCGCCGGCGGATCCCGCTCGACCCGCCGGGCCCGTGGTACGAACCACCGGCCTTCACCACCGCCGCCGGGGCGCAGCGGTGGTGCGAGAGCGAGCACGGCCGGCTGCTGGGCGTGGTGCGGGCGGCGGCCGAGCACGGTCCGGACGCGCTGGCCTGGCGGCTGCCGGTCGCCCTGTGGAGCTACTGGTTCACCAGTCCGCACCTGGACGACCGGGAGGAGGCGGCCCGCCTCGCGGTGGCGGCGGCCGTCCGGGCCGGCGACCGGTCCGGCGAGGCCCAGGCCCGCAACGATCTGGCGACGGCGCTGGGCGCGCTCGGCCGCCATGACGAGATGCTGTGCGAACTCAGGCTCGCCCGGGCCCTGTTCGCGTCGATCGGCGACCGGGTCGGGGAGGGGCACACTATCGGTAACCTCGGCGACCACTGTCTCGGCACGGGTGCCTACGGGCAGGCGCGGCTGCACTTCGAGGGAGCGCTGACGCTGTTCCGGGCGCAGCCGGAGGAGCGCCGGGACGACTGGGCGATCCGGGTCTGCGAGACCAACATCGGGGTGACCGCGATGCTGTCGGGCCGGGACCGGGAGGCGGACCAGTACCTGCACCGGGCCCTGGAGCGGCACCGGTCCAGCGGTGATCCGGTCCTGGAGAGCATCACCCTCTACCACCTGGGCGACCGCCTCCGCCGGCTGGACCGTCCGGCGGAGGCGGCGGTACGGCTGCGGCAGGCCCTGGCAGTGCTGGACGGCACGACCCGCAACCCCCGGCTGCGCGCCGATGTGCTGGCCGCCCTGGCCCGCCTCGGCGAGGCCGCCGACCCGCCGCACGCCCGGGGCCCGGCCGACGGGTAGGGCTGTCGCGGCGCGCCGTCCTCGCCGTACCACGCGGCCGGGCTTCGCGGGCCTGCCGGTCGGCGGTGTCGCCCGCGCGGGTGGTCGTGGCCGCGGGGCGGCACGGCGGGCGACCGGGCGGGGGTGGTGCGTGGTCGGATGGTCCGTCGGTGGTGCGGGCGGGCGTCGGCCGGGGCGGAGAGGCGGGACGGTGCGGCGACTGAGGGTGGCGGCGGCGGTGGCGGCCGTCGCGGTGCTCGCGACGGCCGCGGTCTCGCCCGGGACACCGCCGGACCCCGGCGGCCCCGCGGCCGAGCGGCCGGTGGGCGGGGACGGACCGGCAGCGGGCGGCGGCTTCGACGTGTTCGGGGGGTTCGACGACTTCGGCGGCTACGGGGCCGTCGGCGGGCCGTCCGGTCAGGGCGGTCCCGGCGGGTTCCCCCGGCCCGGCGGGTTCGGTGCGGGCCGGCTGCGGACGCTGGCCGGGGTCCTGCGGCAGGACCGGCCCGGCAGCGGCTGGTACCTGGTCCGCGGGGCGCATCTGGCGCTCGGTCTGGAGGTCGCGTACGCCGACCACCAGCAGATCGTGCTGCGCTTCCCCGCCGCGCGACGGGTGGTGTCCGTGCTCTGCGGACCGGACGAGACCTACGCGCCCCTCGGTTACTCCTGCGGCGCCTCGGTGTCCTTGGACGAGGTGCGGGTCCGGCTGGGCCGGAACGGGCGGCCCGCCGACCCGACGGCCACGGCCGCCGGGCAGTACGCCAACTTCTGGCTGCTGGGGCTCGTCGAGCAGCGCTGAGCGGCGACGGGCGGCAGTGGGCGGCAGCAGGCCGGGGCGCGGGGCCGCCTTGACGGAACGGTCCACGGAAAGGTGTTCTGTACCACGCGGCCGAGCGACCACCGACCGACCGCCGAGCGCCTTCCCGCCGTCCACCGAGCGCCCGACCTGCGCGGTGATAGCTCCGGGCGGTACCTCCGGGTGACATCTCCCCGGCGGGCGGACGGGGCTCCTACGGTTTCCGGCGACCCCCACTCCGCGACCGCAGGAGACCCCCATGCTCCGACGACCCGCCAGAGCCGCGTGTGCCGTCCTGGCCACCGCCGCCCTGGGTCTGACCGCCCTCCAGGGCACCGCCGGCGCCACCTCCCCCACCCCCGCTCCCGCCGCGGCCGCCCGGGCCGCCGCCTCCGCCGCGCCGGAGAACCTCGGTGTCGCCGCCGCCGCGCCCGCGCTGATCGAGGCCTTGCAGCGCGACCTCGGCCTGACCGCCGGTCAGGCCCGGACCCGGATCGCCGCCGAGGCCAGGGCGGGCGCCCTGACCGGCGCGCTCGCCCAGGCGCTCGGCGGCGGCTGGGCCGGCTCCTGGCTGGAGGGCCCCGACGCCGCTCCGGCCGTCGCCACGACCCGGACCGCCGACCTCGCCGTGATCCGCGCGGCGGGTGCCCGGCCGGTGCTCGTGGACCGTCCGCTCGCCGCCCTGGACGGGGCGCTGGCCGCGCTCGACCGGGCCGCCGCACGCGACGCCGCCGGACGGGCGGACGCGCTCGCCGCGCCGGTGCGCTACGTCGACGTGGCCGCCAACACCGTCGTGGTGCAGGCCACCGACCGGGCCGCCGCCGAACGGCTGGTCGCCGGGGCCGGGGTGGACCGGGCGGCGGTGCGGGTGGAGACGGTGGCCGAGGCCCCGCGCCCGCTCTACGACCTCCGCGGCGGCGACGCCTACTACATCGACAGCAGCAGCCGCTGCTCGATCGGCTTCCCGATCACCCGGGGGACCACCCAGGGCTTCGTCAGCGCGGGCCACTGCGGCCGGGCCGGCTCCAGCACGACCGGCGCCAACCGGGTCGCCCAGGGCAGCTTCCAGGCCTCGGTCTTCCCCGGCAACGACATGTCCTGGGTGGCCACCAACAGCAGTTGGACCGCGACCCCGTACGTGAACAGCGCGTCCGGCGCGGTGACCGGCTCGGTGCTGCAGCAGGTCGGGGCCTCGGTCTGCCGGTCCGGTTCCACCACCGGCTGGCACTGCGGCACGATCCAGCAGCACAACACCAGCGTCACCTACGCCGAGGGCACCGTCTCCGGCGTCACCCGGACCAATGTGTGCGCGGAGCCGGGCGACTCGGGCGGCTCCTTCATCTCGGGCACCCAGGCCCAGGGCGTGACCTCGGGCGGCACCGGGAACTGCTCCCAGGGCGGCACCACGTACTACCAGCCGGTCAACCCGATCCTGCAGGGCTACGGGCTGACGCTGAAGACCGACGGGCAGGGGCCCGGCCCCGGTCCCGGCCCCGGTCCGGGCCCCGGCAACCCGGGCGGCACCTGGGCCGCCGGCACCGTCTACCAGGCCGGCGACACCGTCACCTACGGCAGCGCTTCCTACCGCTGCCTCCAGGGCCACCAGGCGCAGGCCGGGTGGGAGCCGCCGAACACCCCGGCGCTCTGGCAGGCGGTCTGACCGATGACCGTCCACCGCACCGAAGCCCGGGCCGACCGGCCCGCCGCGCCCTCGATCGGAGCAACCGGCGCTGCCACGGTGGGCCCTCCGTGTGAGACCTTGGACGGGGGGCCAACCCACCAAGGAGGCCCGATGTCGTCGAAGCGTCGCCGCAAGAAGAAGGCCCGTCGCAAGGGTGCCAACCACGGCAAACGGCCGCAGTGCTGAACCGGCGCTGAAGCCGGTGCCCGCCCGGCACCGAACCGACGCCCGGCCCCGGACACCCGTCCGGGGCCGGGCGTCGGTCACGCGCCGGAGTATCGGTCACACGGCGGAGTATCGGTCACACGGCGGCGGACTCCGCCGGCTCCGGGGCGTCCGGGGCGTAGTAGAGGCTCGCCATGGTGGCGCGGAGCGTCCAGCCGAGGGTGCTGTAGAGCGCCTTCCCCTCGGGGGTGGCCACCAGGAACCCGGTCTCGGCGCCGCTGCGGTGCCCGGCGTCCTCCAGGGCCCGCATCACCACCGAGCCCAGGCCCCGGCGGCGGTGCGCGGGCGCGGTCTCGATCTGGTCGGCCACGGCGACGACCCCGGCCAGCCCGAGCTGGCCGCGCGCGGCGAAGTGCCCGGCCCCGGTCCGGACCAGCGCCCGGACCACACCGCCGCGCTCCCAGGTGGTGAGGGTGTACCCGGCCGGTACGACCGGGCCTCCGGCGGCGAGCGGCACGGTCATCAGGTACCCGGGGACGTCGAAGCGCCAGCCCGGCCCGAGCCAGGGCCGGACGGTGTCGTCGTCGGTGAACACCTTCAGCCAGGTCCCCGGCGCGGTGGTGGCCGCCACCAGCTTGCGGACGTCGGGCTCGGTCGGCTCCGGCAGCACGTGCCGCGCGACCTGCGCCGACTGGCCGACGTCGACCGTCCAGCCCCACGGCTCGTCCACCGGCTCGGCCGCCCCGCGCGAGACCACCCAGCCCCCGACCCAGCTCCGCACCAGCCCGCTGATGACGGACTCGCCCATCCTCGACCCCCGTAATAGTCATTATCGGATTTCACATCTTACCGAAACTCGCCGACCTGCCAACCCCCGTCCCCGGCGGGTGACCGGTCAGTGGCCCGGCAGGTGGGGCTGCCGCTCCCCGCCGGAGGAATCCGACGGGCTTCCTCCGAACCGGCCGCCCTGCTCCTCGGCCCGTTCCCCGGCGGGTTCGGCGACCGGTCCGCCGGTCGCCACCGGAGCGACGGCGACCGGTCCCCGGGAGGCCGGTTCGTCGGCGATCCGGTCGTCCGCGATCCGGCGTTCCATGAGCCGTTCCTCGGGCCGCTCGTGCGGGTCCCGCTCGTTCAGGTCCCGCGGGTCCGGGCGGTCCTGGGCGGACGCGGCGCGGTGGCCGTGCCCCGTCGTCCCGGTCGCTCCGGTCGCTCCGGTCGCTCCGGCGACCTCGGCGACCCGGGCCCTGCGGGCCGACCGGCCCGCGCGGGCCAGCACGAGGCCGAGACAGAAGAGCAGCGCGAGTGCCAGCCCGGCGAGGAAGATCCCGAGACTGTTCAACGTCACCAGATCGTGGCCCAGAAGGACCACCTGGTACTCCGGCCCGCCGGAGAGGTTGCCGGCGATCAGCAGGCCGGTGAAGGCCCCGGTCACAGCGACCAGGAGGAGTCCGAACAACAACATGACGGCGTCCTTTCCGTCCGCCCCCGCAGCGCCCGATCCCCTCCAGCGAGTCGCGCCTACCCGGCCGCGACCGGGCCTAACGCGGCAGGGGCGAGGCGATGCCGGTCCCGTACGTCCCGTCGAAGACCACGCGCCGCCGGGGGCGGCGGCCCGGGTGGCGGCGGGTGCCGGCGGGGTGGCCGACCGAGACCAGCAGGGCGATGGCGAGGTCCTCGCGGTCCTCGATCCCGATCACCTTCTTGACCTTCTCCTCGTCCCAGCCGTTCATCGGCGAGGTCGCCAGCCCCATCGAGGTGGCCGCGAGCATCACGAAGGAGGCGGCGATGACCGCGTCCTTCACCGCGTACTCGCGGAGCAGGCCGCGCCGTTCGAGGCCCTCCTGGAACTCCTGCGAGGCGGCCGAGAACATCTCGACGAACTCCTCGCTCCATGCCCCGTTCTCCCGCGCCTGCCGGTAGACGTCGCTGCGGTCCTCCCGCCACGCCTGCGGCTCGGCGACGAAGACCAGCACCACCGGCGCCTCGGTCGGCTGGGGCTGGCCCCCCGTGGCCCAGGCCAGACCCGCCCGGCCCTCCTCGCCGGACACCACCACGATCGAGCGGTCCTGGAGGTTCCAGCTGGTGGGGGCCTCCACCGCCAGGTCGAGCAGGGTGTCGAGGAGCTGCGGGGAGACCGGGTCGGGCCGGTAGTGGCGGACGGTGCGGCGGGTGCGGATCGCTTCGGCAACGGACATCGCGTGGTTCGTCATGCCGACAACTCTCGGAGAGTCACTCTCTTTTGGGAAGAAGGCACCTGAAAGTGCGTTACTCTCCCCGGGTGAAGACCACCGTGGCAACCTCCGGCCTCCCGGCCGACGTCTACTCCGCGAAGTGCCCGACCCGCCAGGTCCTCGACCACATCGCCGGCAAGTGGACCGTCCTGATCGTCGACAGCCTGCTCGACGGCACCCTCCGCTACACCGAGCTGTCTCGGCGCATCGAGGGGGTGTCGCAGAAGATGCTCACCCAGACCCTGCGGCTGCTCGAGACCGACGGGTTCGTCACCCGCACTGTGCACCCGACCGTGCCGCCCCGCGTCGAGTACGGGCTCACCGAGCTGGGGCGCAGCCTCGCCGGACCGATCAGCGCCCTCCGCGAGTGGACGGAGGCCCACATCAACGACATCGAGCGGGCCCGCTCCGCCCGCCCGGCCGACCGGGAGGCCGCCCCCTGACGGCCGGGCGGGCGGCGGCGGTCAGGCCTGCGCCAGCCACTCCTCCAGCGTCGGGCCGGCGAGCGTGGTGGCGGGACCGGCGACGAACGCGCCGTTCTCCAGGAGTTCGCGGTCGGGGGTGCCCTCCTCGCTGACCTCGACGACGGTGACGTCCTCGCCGCGGGCGGCGTAGACGAGCTCGGCCGCCTTGGCGAGGTTCTCCTCGCGCGGGCCGGCGATCTCGGGGAACGGCGCCGCCGTGGTGCCCGGCTCGGGCGCGGGGCCCTCGGCGAGGTCGACGAGCGCCTCGGCCACCGCCGCGGCCGCGACGAGCTGGGTGCGCATCAACGGGACCCGCACGGTGTCGCCCTGGCGGCCCCAGCTGACCAGCGGCTCGACGAACTCGTGGAACTGCGCGGCGCGCAGGATCCGGACCGGCACCGGACCGGCCGTCAGGGCCTTCTCGTGGGCGACCTTGGCGCGGTAGTAGCCGCCGGTCGACGCGTCGATGCCGAGGATGGACACCGAGACGATCAGCTCCACCCCGGCGCGGGCGCCCGCCGCGTGCAGGTTGGCGGCGGCGGCGGTGAAGAACTCCGTCGCCACCGTCTCGTCCGCGGAGGGGGTGCCGGAGGTGTCGATGACGACATCGACCCCGGTCAGCGCCTGGTCGAGGCCCTCGCCCGTGACGATGTCGACGCCCGCCGAGCGCGAGATCGCCACGACCTCGTGGCCGCGTTCCGCCAGCACGCGGACGACGTGCTCGCCCAGACGCCCGGTCGCGCCGACCACCGCGACGGTCCTGCGGTTCGACATGGTTGTTCTCCTTCGTGGTGCCTGTGTCGTGGGAGATCGCCGGGCCCGCACATCCCCCGCGTGCGCGGCGGCCCCGACGATCTCCGGCCACCGACCCTAGGCCCGCACGGCGCCGGAGGGTGTGCGGGGCACGCATGATCTGTCGTCAATGCGTGCAATGCATGCAAGGCGGGCACGGGCATGCAGGGCGGGCTCGGGCGTGCAGGGCGGGCTCGGGCGTGCAGGGCGGGCACGGGCCGGCCTGGTCACCCGGGCGGCTCCGCCCGCTCGATGCGGACGGCGACCAGGCAGGTGTCGTCGTCGGTGTCGGCCGGGCTCAGCTCCAGCAGCAGGTCCAGGTACCGCTCCAGATCGGGCCCGGGCGGGCCCGCAGCCCGGATCAGCTGGTCCACCGACTCCTCGACCGGGCGGTCCCGGCGCTCGACCAGGCCGTCGGTGTAGAGGAGCAGCACGTCGCCCGGGACGAGCCGGGCCGTGTACTCCTCGTACTCGGCGTCCGCCAGCGCCCCGAGCAGCACACCGTGCGGCAGCGGCAGCACCTCGGCGCCGCCGGGGGCCAGTCTGATCGGCGGGAGGTGGCCGGCCCGGGCCCAGCGCAGCGAACCGTCGTCCGGCACGAGCAGCACGCAGACGGCGGTGGCGGTCACCTGCTCCGGTTCGCGCAGGGCCACGATGTTGGCCCACTCCAGCAGCCGGCCCGGACCGGCGCCGGTGACGGCCAGACCGCGCAGCGCGTGCCGGAGCGCGACCATGCCGGTGGCCGCGCCGACCCCGTGCCCGGCCACGTCGCCGACCGCGAGCAGCACCTGGCGGTCGGGCAGCACCATGACGTCGTACCAGTCGCCGCCGACCCGTTCGCGTTTGGCGGCGGGCCGGTAGCGGACGGCGGCGCGCAGTCCGGGGGCACCGAGCGGCGGGGGCGCCGCGGGCAGGATCGCCTGCTGGAGGCGGAGCGCCAGCTGCTCGCGCTCGGCCGTCTCCTGCTCGCTGTCCGCCAGCCTGGCCCGGGTGGCGCCGAGGGCGACCTCGGTCCAGTGCTGGGCGGACACGTCGTGGTAGGCGCCGCGGATCGCGGCGAGGCGGCCCTCCTCGTCCAGGACCGGTTCGGCGATCACCCGGGTGTAGCGCTGGGAGCCGTCCGGGCGGACCAGCCGGAACACCGCGGAGGCGGTGCGCAGGCGGTGCTGGACGGTGTCCACGAGTCGGCGGACGGCGGGCCCGTCGTCGAGGTGGACGTGCCGGGAGAGCCGGGCGAGGGGCACCGCGGACTCCGGCGGCAGGCCGAACAGCTCGCTCAGGCCCTCGCTCCAGAGGATCCGGCCGCTGCCCGGCTGTTCCTCGAACCCGGCCACCCGGGCCAGGCGTTGGGCCTGGCGCAGCAGATCGGTCTGCTCGGGCTCGCCGGACCGGTCGGTGTCGCGCTGCCAGCTGAGCAGGAGGTGCGGGCCGAGCGGGGCGACGGCGATCCGCAGCACGGCGGGTACCGCGATCCCGCCGCCCTGGAAGACCAGGCGCAGACGGTCGTCGGTCCGGGGTTCGCCGGTCTCGTGCGCCCGGAGCAGCGGTTCCAGCAGGCCGGTGGCGCAGGCCATCGGGTAGGTCTCCAGGAGGGAGGTGCCGTCCAGGCCGGCCCGGGGGCGGCCGAGCGGGTCCCGGAACAGCCGGTTGGTGCGCAGGACGGTGAAGTCCACGGCCCGGCCGTCCCGCAGGACGGGTGCGAGCAGCATGGCCGGGTCGAGCAGGCCGTCGAGCAGGTCGGCCTCCCGGTCGGGCGGCACGGGGGGCTCGGGGTGGCCGAGGACGGTGGCGCAGAGGTCGGCGAGGGCGCGGAGCCGGCGGCGCTGCGGCGGGCCGAGGACGGGCGCGGGGCCGGGCCAGAGCACTTCGAGGGCGCCGAGGCGGCGGCCGTCGGCGAGCAGCGGGAGGACGGCCCGGGGGGTGCCGGCTCCCCCGGCGACGGGTCCGGTCGGCGCCGGTGCGTCGGGCCAGCGGTCCTCGCCGCCGGTGACGGCCTGCCGGGCGGGGGTGTCGACGCCGGGGGGAACCCGGCTCCAGGACTCGGCCTCGGCCAGGGGCAGGCCGGCCTGGGCGGCGAGGGCGAGGCCGCCACCGGGCAGGCGTTGCCAGACCAGTACGGCGTGGGCGCCGAGGGGGGCGGCGCCCTGCCGGAGGACGGCCTCGACGGCGCCCGCGAGGTCGGGGACGGCGGCGAGCGCCCGGGCGGGGGCCGGTGGGGCGGGTGCCCCGACGGGTCCGGGAGGGACGGCGGGCGCGGGCGGGACGGCGGGCCCGGACGCAGTGTGGGGCCCGGACGGTCGGGGCCTGTCGTCCCGCCCGGGCGCCTCGTCCGTCCGTCCGACGATGTCGGCGGCCAGGGTGGCGACCGGCACTCCGGCCTCCCGGGCGAGCGCGGCCAACCGGGCGGCGGCCTCCGCGGGCGAGACGGTCAGCCGCTCGGCGAGCATGCCGGTGGCGAGGTCGACCACCGCACGGGCGCCCTCCTCGGAGCGCATCCGCTCCACGGTGTGCTGAAGCCGCCGGACGGCCCCGGCGAGCTGCCGTGCGACGGCGCCCTGGGCCGATCCCGGGCCCTCGGCGGGCTCCGCTGCCGGTCCGGCAACGTACGGGGGGACGCCTGGCGGGCCGCCGGGCCGGGGACCGTCGCTCATGACACGTCCAGCCAGTGCCGCATCCGTTCCAGCAGCAGCGTGGTGTCCACGGGCTTGCTGACATGGTCGTCGGCGCCGGCGGCGAGGCTCTTGGCCCGGTCACCGGCCATCGCCTTGGCGGTGACGGCGACGATCGGAATCCGGCCGAACCGCTCGTCGGCGCGGATGGCGGCGATGGCGGCGTAGCCGTCGAGGCCGGGCATCATCACGTCCATCAGCACCAGGTCCGTCTCCGGGTGGGCGCGCAGCAGGTCGAGCCCGGCGCGGCCGTCGGCGGCGTGCAGGACGGTCAGGCCGTGCTGTTCGAGGGCGGCGGCGAGCGCGAAGACGTTGCGGACGTCGTCGTCGACGATCAGCGCGGTGCGTCCGGCGAGCGGTTCGTCGGCGGGGACGGCGTCGGCGGGGACGGCGGGCTCGGAGTGCGCGGCATGCTCGGCCCCGGCGGGGTGTCGACCGCCGCACAGGGTGACCAATCGATCGCGCAACTCGTCCAGCCCCGAGGGGAGTTCCAGGCCGGCGATCGCCGCCGCGGTGATGTCGACGGGGCCGCCACCGACCTGGTGGCCGAGCACGGGCGTGCCCTCCGGGAGCCCGGTGAGCAGCAGGGGGGCGAGGTCGCCGGTGCGGGCGAGGTCGAGCACGGCGCACCGGTAGGGGCCGTCGGCGAGGGCGGCGCGCAGGTCCGCCTCGGTGCCGGCCGCGCGGATCTCCACCGGCGGGTCCTCGCCGTGCGCCTCGGCGGCGGTCCGGGCCAGCAGGGTGAGCAGGCCGGGCGGTTCGGCCTCGACCACCAGGAGGCGGGCCCCAGCGCCCGGCACGGCGGCCGCCCCGTCCCGGAGGGCGAGCGGCAGGTAGAAGCTGAAGCGGCTGCCCCGACCGGCGGCGGAGCGGACGGTGAGGACGCCGCCGAGCAGGCGGGCGAGTTCGCGGCTGATGGACAGGCCGAGCCCGGTGCCGCCGAAGCGGCGGGCGGTGGTGCCGTCGGCCTGCTGGAAGGCGCCGAAGATGCTGTCGAGGTGGTCGGGGTCGATGCCGATGCCGGTGTCCTCGACATGGAAGGCCACGGCGGCCTCGGCCCGGCCGAGTTCGGCCGGGAGCCCGTCCGCCTCCACGCGTTCGACGCGCAGCTCGACGTGGCCCAGGTCGGTGAACTTGATCGCGTTGGACAGCAGGTTCCGCAGGACCTGCCGCAACCGGGCCTGGTCGGTGACGAGTTCGTCGGGCACGTGCGCGCCGACGCCGATCCGGAAGGCGAGGCCGCGCTGGTCGGCCAGGGGTTTGAACGCGGCCTCGACGTACGCCAGCAGCTCCTGCACGGCGAAGGGTTCGGGGTTGAACTCCATCTTGCCCGCCTCGACCTTGGAGAGGTCGAGGATGTCGTTGATGAGCTGGAGCAGGTCGGAGCCGGCCGAGTGGATCACACCCGCGTACTCGACCTGTTTGGGGGTGAGGTTGCCGGCGGCGTTCTGGGCGAGCAGCTGGGCCAGGATGAGCAGGCTGTTGAGCGGGGTGCGCAGTTCGTGGCTCATATTGGCCAGGAACTCGGACTTGTACATCGAGGTGAGGCTCAACTGCCGTGCCCGTTCCTCCAGTTCCTGGCGGGCCTGTTCGATCTCCAGGTTCTTGGCCTCGATGTCGCGGTTGCGTTCGGCCAGCAGCGCGGCCTTCTCGCCGAGTTCGGCGTTGGAGCGCCGCAGCTCCTCCTGTCCCTCCTGCAACTCCTCGGAGCGGGACTGGAGTTCGGCGGTGAGCCGCTGGGACTCGCCGAGCAGCTCGTCGGTGCGGGCGTTGGCGAGCAGGGTGCCGATGTTGACGCCGCAGGCCTCGGCGAACTGTTCCAGGAGGTCGCGGTGGACGGCGCTGAAGGGATGGACGGAGGCGAACTCCATGACGCCGAGCAGCCATTCCTCCAGGGCGATCGGCAGGATCAGAACGGACCTGGCGTGGGTGGCGCCGGCGCCGGAGCCGATCGTCGCGTAGTCGGGCGGCAGGTCGTCCACACTGACGGTGCGCCGGGAGCGGGCCGCCTGGCCGACCAGTGACTCGCCGAGCCGGACCCGCGCCGGTCCGCCGCCGCCTTCGCCGCCCTCTTCGGCGGCTGTCTCCGCCGCGGTACCGCCCTGTCCGCCGTAGGCGCTGATCCGGGCCAGGACCGTCCCCTCCGGTCCCTCCTCCGCCAGGTAGAACGCCCCGTACTGAGCGCCGACCAGCGGCGTCAGCCCGTCGGTGATCAGCTCGGCGACGGACCGGATGTCGCGCTGCCCCTGCATGGTGCCGGTGAAGCGGGCGAGGTTGGTCTTCAACCAGTCCTGCTCCTGGTTGGCGCGGGTGGTCTCGCGCAGCGACTCGACCATGAAGTTGATGTTGTCCTTGAGGTCGGCGACCTCGCCGGAGGCGTCCACCGTGATCGAGCGGGTGAGGTCGCCGGCCGCGACGGCTCCGGTGACCTCGGCGATGGCTCGCACCTGGCGGGTGAGGTTCCCGGCGAGTTCGTTGACGTTCTCGGTCTCGCGGGCGACCCGGGTGACCTCGTCGGCGAACACCGACAGGGTGTCGACCATGGTGTTGATCGCGTCGGCCAGGGCCGCGACCTCGCCCTTGGCCTCCACGGTGATCTTCCGCGAGAGGTCGCCCCGGGCGACGGCGGTCGCCACGTCGGACATCGAGCGGACCTGGCCGGTGAGGTTGGACGCCATCACATTGACGTTGTCGGTGAGGTCCTTCCACGTCCCGGACACGCCCCGGACGGTGGCCTGGCCGCCCAGGTTGCCCTCGGAACCGACCTCCCGCGCCACCCGGGTCACCTCGCCCGCGAACGCCGACAGCTGGTCGACCATCGTGTTGACGGTGTTCTTGAGTTCGAGGAGTTCGCCGCGCGCGTCGACCTCGATCTTCTGGGTGAGGTCGCCCCGCGCCACCGCCGTGGTCACCTGGGCGATGTTGCGCAGCTGCCGGGTGAGGTCGCCGGCCATCGCGTTGACCGCGCCCGTGAGGTCGAGCCAGGTCCCGGCCGCGCCGGGGACGTGCGCCTGGCCGCCGAGGCGGCCCTCGGAACCGACCTCCCGCGCCACCCGGGTGACCTCCGAGGTCACCCGGGCGAGCTGCTCGACCATGCCGTTGAAGACGGTGGCGATCTCCCCCGGCACGCCCGGCAGGTCGGACCCGAGCCGGGTGCGGAAGTCGCCGTCCCGGACCGCCGTCAGGCCGACGAGCAGCTCCCGCAGGACCTGGTCCGGCCGGTCGGGACCGTCCGCTCGGCCTGCACGGCCTGCACGGCCCGCTGCGGTGCCGGGCGCTCGGTGTTCGTCCATCCGTCCACCGTCCGGATCGACCGCGCGGCCGGACCGCTGCACGGCGGCTCCGACCGGTGGGAGCGGCGGCGCCGCCCCGCCTCCCACTGTGCCACCGTCCCGCCGTCGGTGACAGACGGGACGGCCGGGGCGGGAGCGACACCAGGACCCAAGGCCCGTTTTGCCCTCGTTCCGCCGGGTAGGCGCCACCCGCCAAGGCCGTGGCCGACGGAAGGAGCGCCGCCATGCCCCGAGGATCGAGCCCCAAGCGGGAGCGCCAGTACGAGCACATCAAGGAGAGCGTGCTGGAGCGCGGCGAGAGCGAGGACCGCGCCGAGGAGATCGCCGCCCGTACGGTCAACAAGGAACGCGCCCGGCACGGCGAGTCCAGGACCTCCAGCCGCAGCTCCGTCCAGGACATCTCCTCCGGTCGGCGGGGCGGGCAGCGCTCGCACCGGGGCGCCGGCGGTCCCACCTACGACCAGCTGTACAACGAGGCCAGGCAGCGCAATATCGAGGGCCGGTCGAAGATGAACAAGAGCGAGCTGGCCCGCGCGCTCGGCCGCTGATGCCGCTGGGGCCTTTCGGGTGAGGACGGGTGAGGGCACGTGTCCGACCCGCCCACCCGCATCGACGAGGTCCCGCCACGACCCCCGGAAGGGAGGCACGGCCGCCATGACCGTCCCACCACCCGTCCATCCGGACACCGAACCGTTCCCGCACCCCGACCCCGCACCGCGGCCGACGCCGGACCCGGCGCCGCCGCCCGTACCGCCCTTCCCGCCGCCGGACCCCGACCCCGGCCCGCCCGCCGTACCCGAGCCGGGTCCGGCGACGGAGCCCCGGCCGCTCGGCGGCTGAGGCGGGCCTGAACCACGGTGCCCGAACCGCCGGGAGCGGTTCGGGCACGGTGTGGTCGGGAGGTGGCGGTCCTGTGGTTCAGAGGCCGTGCTCCAGGGGAGACGGCACCTCCAGCCAGACCGACTTGCCGCCGTCCTCGGGCCGCGATCCCCAGGCGCGGGCGAGCCGTTCGACCACGCGCAGGCCGTGGCCGCCCGGCTGCCCCGGGTCGGCGAACGGGCGCAGCTCCGGCGGGACCGGGCTGGCGTCGCTGACCTCGACCCGCAGTCGCATGGTGTCCCAGCGCAACCGCAGCTCGCGCGGCCCGCCGGGGGCGTGCAGACAGGCGTTGGTGACCAGCTCCGAGACCATCAGCAGGACGTCCTCGAAAACGGCCACCTGCTCCTCGTCGGGCCAGCCGTCGCCGTCGACCGCCAGCCAGTGCCAGTCGAGCAGTGCCTGACGGCTGAAGTCCCGGCACTGCTGCACGGCACCCTCGCTGCTGCTCAGCGGCAGCCGCCGGGTCTGGTCCCGATCCGGCACGGCAGCGGCTCCGCGGCCGTTCATCACGGCCGCTCGCGTGCCGCGGGTCCGGGATCGTCCGGGCCGCCGGGGCCGCCGGGGCCGCCGGAGTCGGCGCTGTCAGGGCTGTCAGGGCTGCCGGGGCTGTCGGGGCTGTCAGGGCTGCCGGGGTCGTGGGAACCGGTGGGCTCCGCCGGGTCGCTTCCCGCCGCCAGCGCGACGGCGACGTCGGGATGGATCCGCAGGACGGTGTCCGCCCCGGTGACCGCGAGCAGCCGGACCACGACGGGGCGCGGCCCGGCGAGCTCCAGCCGGACGCCGGCCGGCTCGGCCTCCTGCCGGGCCCGCAGCAGGATGTTCAGCCCGGTCGAGTCGCAGAAGCTCAGCTCGGCGAGATCCACCAGGATCCGGGCCAGGCCCTCTTCCGGAAGTCCGGCGAGCGCCGTGCGCAGCCCGTCGGCCGAGTCGCGGTCGAGCTCTCCCGCGAGGGACACGATCCGCACCGGACCGGTGCGCCGCACCTCGATCCGCAGCTCCCCCGTGCGGTACGCGCGCGGCGGGTGCGGTTCCGGCCCGCCGACGGGTCCGGCGCCCGGCCCCACACCCTGCTCCCCCGCGTCCCCTGCGGCCCCGGCGGACAGATTCATGGCTGGCTCCCGGTCCGGTCCGAACGGCCTCGTGCCGTCCGGACCATGATGCCGCGCGGCGGATCGCACCGCACGGACAGCGGGCACCGGCCGGTGCGTTGCTCGACAGCCGGGGCCCGGCGCTGTTCCGGTCCTCAGGTCCACGCCCCGCGTTTGCCCTGGCCCGGCACGGCTACACGCGGGGTGAGCCCGGGACGACCCGCGACCGACGGCGACACCCGGGGCGGAGGTGAGCCGGATGCCACCGGGGACGGCAGGGCCGGAAGGCACCGCCGCGGCCCGCACGGGGCGGCAGGAGTCCGCCGACGAGCGCGCCGACCGGCGGTGGAGCGACCTGCTCCAGGAGGTGCGGGTCGCGCAGACCGGCTCGCAGATCCTGTTCGGCTTCCTGCTGAGCGTCGTCTTCATGCCGCGCTTCGCCCAGTTGGGCGGCTTCGACCGCGATCTCTACGTGGTCACCGTCGTCCTGGGCGCGCTGGCCACGGGCGCGCTCACCGCACCGGTCTCGTACCACCGGCTCTTCGCCGGCCACCGACGCAAGCCGCAGCTGGTCGACGCCGCGGCCCGGCTGGTCGCGGTCGGTCTGGTGCTGCTGGCACTCACCGTGGGCACCTCCCTGCTCCTGCTGCTGCGGGTCGCCACCGGAAGCGCGGCGGCGGCCTGGATCGCGGGGGCGGTGATGGCCTGGTTCGCGGCCTGCTGGCTGCTCCTGCCGATGCTCCAGCTGCGCCGGCGGCACGGACGGAGCGACCGGCGGTCCGCCGACTGAGCCGGAGCTCCCGGCTCCCGCGTGCCGGAACGCAGGAGCCGGAACCCGGGAGTCGGGAGTCGAGTGCCGGGAGTTGCGGGGCTGACGCATGGAACGGCCGGGCGGGGGCAGACGCGCCTCGGGCGGGCACCGGCTCGTCCATCGAAGGGAGGCAGGACCCATGGCCACCGACGACAAGATCCGCAATATGGCCGAGAAGGCCCGTGGCAAGGCCAAGGAGGTCGCCGGAAAGGCGACGGGCGACCGGACGATGGAAGCCGAGGGGCGTGGCACCCAGGCGAAGAGCGACCTCAAGCAGGCCGCCGAGAAGGTCAAGGACGCGGGCAAGGACGTCGGCAAGCACTGACCCCGCCACCGACCCCCGCGGACGACGGGACGGAGCGGCCCACGCCGGACGGGCCGCCGCACCGATGACCGGTCCCAGCGCGTCGTGCGGCCCCGCTGCCAGGTCTGGCAGCGGGGCCGCACGACCGTCCGCGGTCAGCCGGCCGGGTCCTCCGGCGTCGGCCAGGTGATCACCGAGAAGGCTCCGCCCTGCGAGTCGGCCAGGACGGCCAGCCGGTTGGTGCCCATGTCGAACGCCGGAGTGAGGACGGTGCCGCCGGCGCGGACGACGGCCGCCTGGATCGCGTCGACGTCCTCCACGTTGAAGTACGGCTGCCAGTGCGGCGGGACGCCGGGCGGGAAGGTGGAGAGGTCCATCATCCCGCCGACCGCGCGGCCGTCGACCTTGAACTCGATGTACCCCTCGGCGCCGGGCGCCTCGGAGCGGCCGGTGGTGACCGGCAGCACGGCGGTGTAGAAGGCGGCTGCGGCCGTGCGGTCACGGGTGGCGAGCTCGTTCCAGATGAGCGCGCCGTGCTCGTTCACGATGCCCGCGCCGTCGAAGGTCCCGGGCTGCCAGAGGCCGACGACGGCGCCGGTCGGGTCCGCGATCACGGCCATCCGGCCGAGGTCCATGACGTCCATCGGTCCCGCCACCACCGAGCCGCCCGCGTCGGTGACGGTCTTGACGGCGGCGTCGAGGGAGTCCGTGGACAGGTAGGTCGTCCACACCGTCGGCGGCATCGGGTCGGGGACGGTGCCGTCCGGGTTCATCGCCTTCATGATCCCGGCGACCGGCTTGCCCTTGAGGGTGCAGACCGCGTAGCCGCCCTGCTCGGCGGGCCCGACCTCGCCCTGCCAGCCGAACACCTCGCTGTAGAAGTCGAGGGCCGCCTGCTGGTCGGGCACCATCAGGTCGATCCAGCACGGGGTGCCGGGCTTGTAGGGGCCGTTCATGTCGGGCACGGATGCCTCCGGGAGCGCGTTCGGGGGACGGACGGGCGGTTCCGTACCCGGCTTCGGGCACCCGGAATCGGGCCGCACGAGTGACGCCCGCACCGGGCCCCCGGCGCCGGGATGCAGGGCTCAGCCGGCCGGGTCGTCGTCGGGGGCGTCCGGGTCGCCGTACTCGGCCCGCCACTCGCGCGCCCGGGCGTTGTGCCAGTCCACGCCCTGCTGCGCCTGGTGCTCGGAGAGGCCGCTGAGCGCGGCGACCTCGCTCAGCGGCACCGGGTCGTCGCGCTCGGCCAGGACGCGGCAGACCTTGGCCGCCCACTGCTCCTCCGGGACGAACGGGCGGTCGCGGTAGACCCCGACCAGCACCGCGAGGTGCTCGGCCGAGCAGGCGGTGACGACCCGCTCGCCGTCGAGCCGCGGGTCCGAGTCGTGAACGACGGAGGAGTCCGGGACCAGCGCGCCGAGCAGTTCCTCGACGAGGACGACCCGGCCGCAGTGGTCGCAGAGGTCGTACGCCGACGCGTCGTGCGCGTCGGCGCCACCGTCCTCCGGGGGTTCGTAGCGCTCCACGCCCGACGCCTACCCGATGAACCGCCCGACAACCACGGCGGTTCGCCCGACGGAGGCGGCCGGCCCGGGTGACGTCGAGGCCGGGAGAGGGTCCGCGCGGACCCGGCACGACGGCGCCCCCGGTCCACCGACGGGTACCGGGGGCGGCGTCGCGGGTACCGCGACCGGGCTCAGCCCGGGGTGATGCGGCCTCGCCAGCCTCCCTCCGCCCGTCCCTGCTCCTCGATGAAGTCCTTGAACCGCCGCAGGTCGCCCTTGACCCTCCGGTCGACCATGCCCATGGCGGAACCGGCCTTCTCGACCAGGCCCTCGGGCTGGAAGTCCATGGCCAGGCTCACCCTGGTGTGCGTGTCGTCGATGCTCCGGAAGGTGACCACGCCCTTCTGCCGGACATCGCCGTCGACGGTTCGCCAGGCGATCCGCTCGTCCGGCAGCTGGTCGACGATCTCGGTGTCGAACTCGCGGCTGACGCCGCCGACGCTGGTCCGCCAGTGGTTGTGGCGGTCGTCCACCTGGGTCACCGCGTCGACGCCCTCCATGAAGCGGGGGAACTCCTCGAAGAGGGTCCACTGGTTGTAGGCCGCGTGCAGCGGCACGTCGACGTCGACCGACTCCTTCACCATGCTCATGCGGTGCCTCCCTGCTGGTTGCGGTGCTGGTGCTGGTACTACGGCGGGTCGGGGGCGTGAGCTCCCGGTCCCGACCGCGCGTCTGCCCCGGCGGCCGGTCGATAACCCCCGGGACCCGAAGCCCCCCGCCCCGGGGAGTCCTCGTCAGCCGCCGGAGCACCGAGCCCACCGAGGCCCACGGAGGCCCACCGAGGCCCACGGGAGCCCTGGGAAGCCCTGGGAAACCCGCCGGATCCTCAAACCTCGGAGCGCCGGAACCGTCCCAGTGGGTCCCATCCGGTGGCCGACCGGCGCGGCCCGGGATTCCATGGGGAGGGCCCGGACCCCTGCTCAGGGAGGCAGTCGTGTACGAGATGTGGGCCGAGACCGATGCGGCGGAGGAGCCGTCGGGTCTGATGTGGCACGTGGTGTCGAAGGACGACGCGTCGACGGCGCTCTGCGGGCAGTTGCTGGAGCTGTCCCGCCGGGTCGTGCCGAACGGTATGGAGACACCCGTCGGGATGCCGGACCGCTACTGCGATCCGTGCCTGGTGTCGGTGCGCGAGACCATGGCGGCCGCCGACAACTGAGCGCGGGCCGGTGGGCGGAATCACCCGTCGACAACCCGTCCCCCTCCGGCTCCGCGGGCTGCCGGCGGTGCGCTCCGCCGGGGCCGCACCCAGAGGCCTGTGGTGTGGGAGCCGCCCGGTGGGGCAGGCGCCCGGCATGTTGGTGATCAGAGCGCCTGGGGTCTACGCACCCCAGGGAGACACGGAACTACTCATCGCCTGCGTGCGCCGTGAGCGTCTGGACGGCGCCAGCCGGGTGCTCGACCTCGGCACCGGGACCGGGGCGGTGGCCCTCGTCGCCGCCCGGTCCGGTGCCCGGGTGACGGCGGTGGACCTCTCCGCCCGCGCCGTCCTCACCGCCTGGCTGAACACCCGGCTGCACCGGAGGCGCGTCGAACTGCGTCACGGCGACCTCACCGGCCCGGTGGCCGGGCGGCGGTTCGACCTGGTCGCGTCCAACCCGCCGTACGTGCCCGCCGAGGGACCGGCCGGAACCCCTGGGCGGGGCCCGGCGCTGGCCTGGGACGCCGGGCGGGACGGGCGGCTCGTCCTCGACCGGCTCTGCCGCGAGGCGCCGCGGTTGCTGACCGACGGCGGCGTGCTGCTGGTCGTGCAGTCCTCGCTGGCGGGTGTCCCGGCGACCCTGGCCGCGCTGCGCGGCGCGGGCCTGCGCGCCGCCGTGGTCGCCCGCCGTCGGCAGGCCTTCGGGCCGGTGATGACGGCCCGGGCCGGGCTCTTCGAACGGCTGGGGCTGATCGGGGCGGGCGTGCGGGAGGAGGAACTGGTGGTGGTCCGCGGTGTCCGGACGCGCTGACGGTGACGCTGCCGGTCACGGCGCCGAGGGGTCGGCGCGGCCTCCTGTGCCGCGGTCGGTAGGACCGTCGGTGGGTCCGTCGGTGGGACCGTCGGCGCGGCCTCCGGTACGGGTGACGGTGCTGGCGGAGGGCCCGATCCTGGTGGAGGGTCCGGTGGAGGTGGTCGGCCCGGACGGCACGGTCCGGCTCTGCGAGCGCCCGGTGGTGGCGCTGTGCGCCTGCCGACGCAGTCGACGCCAGCCATTCTGCGACACCAGCCACCGCCGTCACGGCGCCCGTCGCGACCGCGACCGTTCCGGCGGACCGACCGGCTCCGGCGGGTCGGCCGGGTACGTCGGGCCGACCGGGTACGTCGGGCCGACCGGCTCCGGCCGGTCAGACGGCTCCGCCGGGTCCGTCGGGCAGGGCTGAGCGCAGCGAACTGCGGCCCGCCCGCCAGTGGTCCAGCAGGTGCGCGGCGAACCGCCCGTCGACCGCCGCGGCCGCCGCCATCCCGAAGGCGATGTCCCGGGCCAGCTCCGGTTCGGTCGCCGTCAGCTCGTCGATCACACCGCGCCGCACGAGTTGCTCGTGCACGGCGTCGGCCTCGATGTGTTCGCGGTAGAAGAGCGTGCCGTCCGGCCCCGCCCCCAGTCGTGCGAGGGCCGTGGCGAGCCTGGCCGCACCCGGCGGGGAGGTGATCTCGATCGCCGCGAACTGGCCGACGGCCGCACCGCGAAGCGACCGGTGCAGGCCGAACAGCGTCATCAGGTTGACCACCGCCAGCGCCGGCGCGGGCACCGCGTCCAGGTAGTGCCCGTACGACGGGTCCAGACCGAGGTCGGCCATCATCCGCGCGAACAGCAGCGCGTGCGCCCGTTCGGGCCGTCCGGCGCCGTACTCGTCGTAGGTGATGGTCATCAGCATCGCCTGGGCCGGACCGTGGATCCTCGGCAGCAGCCACAGCTGCGGGTCCGCCTCCTTGAGGTGGTAGACGGAGCGGTGCACCAGGTACTCCCTCGCCTGCCAGCGCTCGCCCTCGGTCAGGAGGTGGCTGGACGGGCCGCCGTCGCCCGTCGCGGTCAGCAGGTCTTCCACCAGCTCCGCGAGTGGTGGCACCGGCCCGGCCTCGGCCCGGACCGCGGCGAGGAACGGGCGTTCCAGGGACTGCCGGAACCCGAGCAGCCCGGTGTCCCACTCCCAGCCGGGGTCGACCCCGGGCAGACCGCGGTCGTGCAGTTCGTAGCAGAGGTGGAGCGCGAGTTGATGGTCCTCGCCCCAGGGGTCACCGCCCCCGGCCGGCCCCGGACGGGCGCTCCCTGGACGGCCGGCCCCGTCGGGAGGGCCGGCGGTGACCAGCTCCACCACCGCCGCGGAGAGCGGGCCCCGGGCGAGCCGCGCCAGCTGCCTCATCGTCCGTTCCTCCCTGCCGCGGATCGGCGCGCCGCCCGCGTCCGCCTTCGCACCGCGAGCCCCCGGGCCCGCGCCCCGGCCACGATCCGTCCTTGCTGCCTCATCCCGGCCACCTCGTCCCGTCGGCCTCCTGCTCCGTATGCGCGGTCCGGCCCCGCACCCACCGACCCGCACCCTCCGCACCGTCCGCCCGCACGGTCTGCGGGTGGGGCTGGTGGCGCGGGTGGCGCGGCGGTCACGGCGGCGGGCCGTCGCGGAGGGCGAACGCGTCGGTGGCACCGGTCAGTTCGAGAACGCGCCGGACGACCGGCCGGGGACGGGCGAGTTCGATCCGGCTGCCCTGCTCCCGCGCCCTGACAGCGGCGTCGAGCAGTTCGGACAGGCCGGTGGAGTCGCAGAACGCGAGGTCGCCGCAGTCGATCAGGACGACCGTGCCGGGCGCGGCGAGGGCGTGGTCGAGGGCCTCGCGCAGCCCGGCCACGGAGTCCAGGTCGAGTTCCCCGTGCAGGACCAGGACGGTGCCGCGGGCCCACGGTCGGGCGCGGGTGGTGAGTCCCACGGCCCGGTCCGGCGCGGTCACGCTGCCGACAGGGGGTGGTCGGGGCGGGTGGCGGGTCATGACGGGTGCTCCTGTTCGTCCGCGGTACCTGTCGGGAGGTCGGGGGGCGGCAGTCGCGAGTCGGTGGGCCGGACGTCGGACTCCGACCCTTCGGTGGTAGGACGGCGGGCGGCGGACGCCGCACCGGGCACAGCCGACGGCCTCCGGATTCCGCGGCGATCCGCGTCCGTCGTGCTTCCCGCCCCTCACAGCGCGGCTAACCGGGGTGAGGGGCGGGAAACATTGGGAGAGGTGCGGGTTGTCGGGGACGGGACGAGTACTTCCCCGGGTCAGCCGGAACAGCGGTCCCGGCGGGGGTCGGGGTCGGGCGGGTCGTCGTTCCAACCGGTCGCGTCGCGGTCGTCCAGCTCTTCCCGGAGGTGTGCCAGGGTGACCGAGAGCAGCCGGGACACGTGCATCTGCGAGACGCCGATCCGGTCGGCGATCTCCGACTGCGTCCGGTCCTCCCAGAACCGCAGTTCGAGCACCTTCTGCTCGCGCCTCGGCAGCCGCCCGAGCAGGGGACGGACGGCGGTACGGAACTCGGCCAGCTCGATGCCCGGGTCGCAGGATCCGAGCCGGTCCAGCAGGGCACTGCCGGACTCGTCGGTGTCCTCCTCGCGCAGCGCGTCGAGGGAGTCCGACCGGTGGACCCGGACGGCGATCAGCCCCTCGGCGACCTCCTCCGTGCTGAGGTCGAGCGCCTCCGCGATCTCCTCGGGGCGCGGCAGCCGGCCGAGCTCCTGCTCCAGCCGGTCCGAGCCGCGCGCGACCGCGAGGTAGCACTCCTGCATCCGTCGCGGCACCCGCACCGGCCAGGAGGTGTCCCGGAAGAACCGCTTGATCTCACCGGCGATGGTGGGGATGGCGTAGGTGACGAACTCGACGCCACGGCCCGGGTCGTAGCCGTCGACCGCCTTGATCAGGCCGACGGTGCCGACCTGGAGGATGTCGTCCATGTCCTCGGGGCGGTGACGGAAGCGCCCGGCGATGAACCGCACCAGTGGCATGTTGAGTTCGATGATGGTGCCACGCACATAGCTGTAGGCGTGCGATTCGCGGGCCAGCCCCGCGAGGCGGTCGAAGAGCGCGTCGCTCAGCTCACGCGCCTCGGTCTTGCCCATGGCCCGCAGCTGCGCCTCGGAGGGGCGCGGCGGCAGGTCCGCCGGCAGGTCGGTCGCCGCCACGGGCGGAGGCACGTCGGGGGGCGTGGGCGGCGTGGGGAGCGGAGCGGCTCTGTGGCCGGTTCTCAGGGTCGAGGTGAGCACGGTGGTTCTCCTGGGCAGCGGGACGGCCTCGGACCGCGAGAGGGGTGGGCGGGTTCGTCCGCGTGCTGCGGTCCCTCTTCCCGAAGACCTCTGCCCGGCTACTTCGGGCGACGGTCCAGGTGGCGCCCTGTCCGGGCGCGGGAACGGTCCGCGGTGCGGTTCGGCCGCTCCATTGGTCGTCCTACCCGGAACAGGGCTGTTCATTCCGTTTTCGACCGGTCCGCTGCCCCGGCGCGGGTGAATGCACGCCCGGCGTCACCCACTGCCGAACGTCGCCTGCTGTCGGGAGTCGACCGCTGTCCGGCCTCAACCGCCGTCCACCCGGTCCGGCCGCTCCGGCCGCCCCGGCCGCCCCGCGCGACGGGGGCGACGGGGGCGACGGGGGCGTCGGCGGACGAGGCGGACCAGGAGCAGCAGTACCGACGGCAGCCAGATCGCCGCGAAGGGTGCCAGCGCCGCCGCCGTGTGCACGCTGGCGCCGACCATCAGCAGCCCGAGCGACAGCGACGCCATGACCACCAGCACCGTCGCCGGCACCCGCGCGACGGAGTCCAGCACCCGGATCGGCAGCACGCACCGCATGGTCCGCAGCCGCCGGTCCAGGCCGCGGTCCGCCCGCAGGTCTCCCTCGATCTCCGCCAGGATGCAGCGTTCCCGGCTCGACAGGCCCGGTCCGTCCATCACCACCACCTCCGCACCACCGTGCTCCGGCCCCTCCGACACCGGGCGGGTGCCCAGGTCGCCGCACCGTCAATCCGGCCGACGGCGCACCGGCGCCACGGCACACCGGCGGGAGGCGGCGGGCGGGAGACAGGGCGCGAGGCGGGAGCCGGGATGCGAGGCGGGAGCCGGGATGCGAGGCGGCACAGCGGCCCCGGGTCAGAACCCCCCGTCGATCAGCAGCCGCGCGGCCACCTCCGCGCCGTCGGTGCGGATCCCGGCGGCCACGGCTGCGGCCCGCTCCCGGGTCCGCGGTGCCAGGACGGTCCGCAGCGCGGCGGCGAGGGACTCCGCGGTCGGAACGGTCGTGTCGTGCACCGCGCCGATGCCGAGCTCGGCGACCCGGGCGGCCCAGTACGGCTGGTCGACGATCTGCGGGACCACCAGCTGCGGCGCACCGGCCAGGGCGGCCGCCGTCGTGGTGCCCGCGCCGCCGTGGTGCACGACGGCGGAGACCCGGGCGAACAGCGCCTGGTGGTTCACCTCGCCGACCACGAAACAGTCGTCCGGGACGGCCGCCGCGGACCCGCTGCCCGCGCTGCCCGCTCCGGTCGCTCCGCCTTCGCCGCCCGACAGTTCCGCCCAGCCGCTGCCGACGACCACCCGGCGGCCGACCGCCCGGGCCTGCTCGACGGCCAGTCGGGCGACGTCCTCCGAACCACGCATCGGCATACTGCCGAAGCCCACGTACACCGGGGGCCCGCCCGCGTCCAGGAAGGCGGTCAGCCCGGCGGGCAGCGGACGCGGGTCCGGCAGCAGCCAGGCTCCGGTCTGCACCACGTCGAGTTCGGCGGGCAGCCGCCAAGGACCGAGGACCGGGTCGGTGGCCAGCCACGGCCGCCCGGTGAGGACGTGGTCGCGGACGTTCGCCACCGTCGGCAGGCCGACCGACACCCGGTGCGCGTCGACGGCCCCGCCGAACAGCGCGTTCATGCTCTCGACGTCCAGCTCCCACAGCTTCGCGTTGTCGGCCCCCTCGGGCGGCGCGGGGCGGCCCGGGTACCGGAACGGAGGGTGGTGCGGCGACGGCAGGACGGTCGGCTGCAGGCCCGCGTAGACGTACCCGGCACCCGCCTTCTCCGCCGCCGCCCTGGCACCGGCCGCGCTCGGGAACAGCCCGGTCGCGACGACCGCGCCGCCCGCCGCCTGCCCGAGGACCGCCTCGTAGGAGGCCGCCGTCAGCCGCGCCACCCGGGTGGGGAAGTCCGTCGGCGCCGACGCCGCACCGGTCACCAGGGGCCGCACCGCGTCGCCGACCGGCACCAGCGGTACGCCGAGCGCGGCCGACCTGGCCGCGAACTCCTCGTCCGGCGGCGCGCAGAGCCGTACGTCCGCGCCCAGCTCGCGCAACCGCACCGCGAGTCCCAGCAACGGCTCGACGTCCCCCCGCGACCCGTACGTCGACAGCACTACGCGCATCCCGCGCCCCCTCCACATCTGGCGTTCCGGTGCCTTTCCGGCTCCGGCGTCGGCTTCGACGGGTGATTCTCCGACGTCACCGGGGTCTTGCCGCAAGCCCCCCGGTCCGCTGTAGCTTGGCAGTGGTGATGATCATCGATCGGCTGCCACGCGCTGTGCCACGCTCGTGAGGCTCCGGCCGGGAGCGGAGGGTGTGTTGGGGCGGTATCGGATCCTGTTGCTGGACGCGGCGCCCGGGGACCTGCTCCGCGTGGAGCTGGAGCGCCTGCTCGGCCACGGCCTGGCGGTCACCCTGAACCTGCGGCGGGTCGCCGACCGGGCGGGCGCGCGGGCCACCTGGGGCGGGCGCGTGGGGTTCACCGACTTCGACCCCTTCGACGAGGCGGCCCTGATCGCCGAGACCCTCCGCGACGGCGGGCACCAGGCCGTCAAGTCCCGGGCCGGGGTGCCGTTGCGCGCCGCGTTCCTGGCCGCCACGGCCGGTGGCGCCGACGCTTCCGGGGCGGCCGGTGCTTGCGGAGCGGCCGGCGTTTCCGGGGTGGCCGCCGTTTCCGGGGCGGCCGGCACCGCGACCGGGGCGCTGCGGGTGATCGGCCGGGCCGGGGCGGGCACCGATCACGTCGACCTCGCCGCAGCCACCCGCCTCGGGGTCGCCGTCACCCACACGCCCGGGTCCAACGCCGACGCGGTCGCCGAGTTCGCCCTGGCCCAGCTGCTCGCCCTGACCCGGGACCTCGCGGGCCACAACACGGCCTCGCACCGGGGTGATTGGCGTAGTCCGGCGGCACCGGCCCGGGCGCTGTCCGAACTGACCCTCGGCATCCTCGGCCCGGGCCGGATCGGCCGAGCACTGGCCGGACGGGCCCGCGCCCTCGGCATGGCCGTCCAGGGCCTCGGCCGCACCCCGGCCGAGGGGGACGGCCGCACCCCGGCCGAGGGGGACGGCGTCCGGCGGGCGGACTCCCTGGCCGAACTGCTGGCGACCAGCGACGTGGTGTCCGTCCACCTGCCGCTCACCGCGCGGACCCGGGGGCTGGTCGGCCGCCGTGAGCTGGCGCTGCTGCGGCCGGGGGCGATCCTGCTGAACACCGCCCGGGGCGGGATCGTCGACGAGCGGGCCCTGGCCGACGCCCTGCGGGATCCCGGGCACCCGCTCGCGGCGGCGGCCGTCGACACCTTCGAGCACGAGCACGCCGCGTTCGACTCACCGCTGTTCGGACTCCCGAACGCCCTGCTGACGCCGCACGTCGCGGGAATGACCCGCAGCGCGATGGCCGAGGCCGCCGTCCGCTGCGCCGACCACATCGCCGCGCTGCTGTACGGGCGTCCGGACGGCGTGCCGGTGGCGAACGGCTGGCGGCTGACGGCTGACGGCTGGCGGCTGGCGGCTGGCGGACCGTCGGTCCCGACCCTGCCGTTCGGCAGGGTGGGAGCGCCCGGGTGGGCTCGGTAATTGTGCCGATCGGCACATGTGCGGGTGGGGGTGCCGCGACCAGGATTGGGGGCATCGAGAGGGCGGCCGACCGGGCCGCCGGGGAGGGAGACCCACCGTGTTCCGCATTCGTACCAGCATTCGTACCCGTAACCGTGCCGCCGTCCGGACCGCCCGGGCGACCGCTGCCGCCGGGCTGGCCCTCGCGGCGCTCACGGGCGTCGCACCGGCCTCCGCCGACGCCCTGTCCGTCCCCGGGTCGGACAGCTCCGTACCCGACGGCCGGGACGGCCGGGCCGAGCGACCGGCCAGCGTCAGCGGCAAGGCCCGGGTCTCGTACGCCTTCTCCCCGGACGACGAGATCTGGTTCACCGTCGACGCCCGGGCGAAGCCGTACTCCCGCCCGCTCCCGGGCACCAAGGCGCCCGACGGACTGCCCACCGACGCCGTCGGCACGGTCCGCTACTCGCACCGCGTGGCCGCCACCGGCGTGGTCTACAGCGCCGAGGCCGCGGTGGACTGCCTGAGCACCGGCGGCCCGGTCGCCACCCTGACCGCCGTCGTCACCACCTCGGACACCGGGAACGCCAACGAGAGGATCGGTCTGAGCATCTACCGGGGCAGCGGCCGCGACGGCGCCCGCCTCGGCTTCTCCTGGGGCGTGGCCAATCTCGACATGGGTCCCGACCAGAAGCCCTACCAGCCGGTGGTCGGCACCTGCATGGCCCCGGCCCCGTTCGCCCCGGTGATACGGGGCGGCTTCACCGTCCACCACGTGGAACTGGAGGCCCCGAAGGCGCCCGGCCGGTAGGGCACGGTCCGCCCGGTCGCCGGGGCGTGGCCCGCCCGACGGACACCGTGCGGACGCCGGCCGATCTCCCGGCCGAGCGTCCGCACGGAGAACCCACCGGGCGGGTCCGGGGTCAGGGCGCGGTGATGCCCGGCTGGGCACCGGCACCGAAGGACCAGCCCTCGACCTCGCCCGGGGCCGGGTTGTAGGAGCCGGCACCGAGGTTGCTGTAGGACCACGGGCCGCCGTGCGCGGCGTGCCAGTACGACCAGTAGGCGGTGCCGGTCGGGTTAGTGCAGGTCGTCGGCAGGGTGTTGATCTTGCAGACGAAGCCCGGGAAGCGCGGGTGGAAGGCGTAGGAGAAACCGGCGCCGGTCAGGGCGGCGAGGCCGCTGGCCGGGTCCCCAGGGGCGCAGCCGGTCTCGATGCCGCCACCGAGGGCGGTGAAGTCGACGACGACGGTGACCCCGGAGCAGGCGGCGGCCCGGGCCGGCGGGGCGGTCGCGGTGGAGACACCGAGCAGGCCGGCGGTGAGGGCCGCGGCGGCGGCGAAGGCGCCGAGGGTACGGCGGGCGGGACGGGCGGAGGTGGTCATGGGGGTGCTCCTCGGGTGCGGCGGACGGCGGTGCGGGGTCACGGGCGGGCGACCGTCAGGGGCGCGCGGCCGGGGCCGGGCAGGCCAGGGTGGGGGCGGACGGGCGGGCGCCGTGGGCGCTGAGGCCGGCGAGGCCCTGACCGGAGAGGCCGAGGACGGCCTGAGCGGTGGCACGGGCGGCGTTGGCGGGGTTGAAGCCGCTCGCGTCGTAGGCGACGGCGCCGCGCACGGCGGGATCGGCCGAGCAGCCCTGCTGGAGCTTCACCAGGCTGCTCCAGCCCTTGAGGCCGCTGACGAACCGGCCGCCGGGGAGCAGGGCGGCGGTGGCCAGGCCGGTGCTGTTGGCGTTGGAGGCGGTGGCACCGGCCGCGGCGAAACCGCCGTCGGTGTTCTGGTGGGCCGTCAGCCAGTCCAGGCCGGCCTTGGCCTTGGCGCTGCGGCCGGTGGCGGCGAGGGCCTGGGCCGCGAGTGCGGTGGCGTCGGTGTCGGCGGTGCAGGTGGCCTGCCCGAAGGCGACCGGGAAGCCGCCGTCGGCGCACTGGGAGGCGGCCAGGAAGTCGACGGCGGAGGCCGGGGCCCCGCCGGGGGTGCGCTGGAGGGCGATCAGGGCGAGGGACTGGCCGAAGGCGTTGCTGTAATCGCCCCACTGGGAGCGGTCGGAGAATCGGCCGCTCGGCGTCAGGAGGGAGCGCAGCCGGGCGGGCAGGTCGACGCCGCCGAAGGCCGACGGGGCGGTGCCGCGCACCTCGGCGGCCAGCAGGAGCTTGGCGGTGGCACCGGCGTAGGCCTCGGTGGTGCCGTCGCCGAGGTAGCCGCTCAGGATCTCGGGCCGGGCGAGCCAGGCGGTGGCGCGGGCGGCGGCCTGGTCGGCGCTGCCGGCGGCGGCGAAGGCGAGCACGGCGTCGATGGTGAGGCCCTGGTCGGGGTAGGCGGTGCCGTCGAAGACCGACTCGAAGTGGTCGCCGTTGACGAGCTGGCGGGCCAGCCAGCCGGCCGCGGCGGCGTCCGGGCGGTAGGTGGTGGCGTCACCGGAGGCCGAGGAGACCGAGGAGGCCGGGGCGGTGGGGGCCGGGGCCGGGGTGGCGGCCTGGGCGGCGGTGGCGGCCGGGAGGGTGGCGGTCAGGGCCAGCGCGGATATCGCGAGCAGACGGAGCGGGCGGCGGCGGAGCGCGGAGGCGGACATGCGAGGCCTTTCCGGGCCTGGGCGCACGGGCGGCCACCGGCGACCGTGCGGGGCGAGCTGCCCGACGGCTCCGGGAGCCCCTGGCCGCAGACCACGACGGGAGGAGGGGACACACACCTCCGCCGACGGGTACTCGGGCTCGCCGCCGACTGCCGTCGGCGGCCTACCGTTGCGGGTCAGCGCCGGAATTCGACCGGACTTCCCCCGACGGCGGAGTCAGAACATGACGGCTCATGATGTCGGCTCGGCTGAGAGAGGGTCAAGGCCGGTTCGGGGTCGGACCGCCGGGGGTGCGGGGCACCGGTCCGGTCGTGCACGGCGCGCGGCGCGCGGCACGCGGCGGCCCGGTGAGGACAGGGACCCGCCCGACCGCCGCAGGGATGCGGCGGCCGGGCGGGAGACCGGGGCGGACGGGGTCCGGGCTTCGGGGTCGAGAGCCCTGGTGCGGACCCCGGGGCAGCCGCCTCCGGTCAGCAGGTGCCGGCCGCGCGCTCGCGCACGACCAGATCGGTGCGGCCCGCCGTGGCGTCCAGCCAGACCACCCGGGTCCCCCGGTCGGCCACCGGGGAGTACTGGCCGCCCCGGTTGCAGGACATCCGCTCGGGGGTGCCGCCGGTGAGCGGGAGCTGCCAGAGCTTGGGCAGGTCGGTGTTCCTGGTCTCCCCCCGCGCGGCCTCGGCGAAGGTGACCGCCCGGTCGGAGGCGGTGAGGCCGGTGATCCGGCGCGGCTCGGTGCCGGTGCCGGGCCGGGGACCGGCGGGCAGGAGGTCGGTCGCTCCGGAGCCGTCCAGCGCGCCGGAGCGGATCGTGCTGCCCTTCGTCCGGTCGAAGGGCGTCTCCACCCACAGCAGTCGGCCGCCGGCCAGTCGGAGGCTGCCGACCGCGGTCTCGCCGGCGGCGTGCGCGTCGTCCACCACGTACTGGGCGACGACCTTGCCGGCGGCGAGCGAGTAGACGGTCGGCGCACTCACGGTCCGCTCACCGACCTCCCAGCTCTCGGTCCAGGCGAGCAGGCCGTCGTGGAAGGCCAGCCCGGCGGCCCGGTGGCCCTCCGGCAGCGCGATCGGCACCACCGGAGCCCCGGCGTGGGAGAGCACCGGCCCACTGCGGCCGGTCGCGTGGTCCGTCAGCAGGAAGGCGACATCACCGCCGGAGACCCGGACGTCGGCGACGAACCGGTTCGCGCCGGGGTGGACGCTGCGCACCGGCCCACCGTTGAGCGGCCGGGCCAGCACCTCCATGCCCCAGTTGCCGTCGGCCCCCGGTCCCATCGCCACCCAGGCAGCGGTCGTGCCGTCGGTGGCGGGCCAGCCGTGCGAGCGGCCGTCCTCCGGGCTGAGCCGGACGGGCTCGGCGGAGCCGGTGACGGCGCCCGTGTGGACGGCCATGCTGCCCTTGGCGCCCTTGTCCGCGGTGGCCGCCACCCAGCGGCCGGCGGCGACATCCGGTGCCACGCTCTCGGTGGAGAGTTCGCGCAGCAGCGGGCGGCTGTCCACGCCGATCCGGCGCTGCCAGCCTTCCTTGATCCCGTGGGCGTCGAAGGCCCCGGCCACGGTGCGGAGTTGGGCGCGGTCGAGGCCGAGCGCGCGGCCCGCGGCGAGCACCGCGTTGCGGGCGTCGACGAAGTCGTCCAGCGGGGTGAGGTACTCGGCGAGCGCGCGGTAGACCAGGCGGTCGGCGAGCAGCGGGTCGAGGGTGCGCCGGATGTCCCACAACGCGCCGGAGACGATGGTGGAGTTGATGTGGATGCCGCCGCTGTCGACCCCGGCGGGCGCCCCGACGTAGTCCGCGACGGTGGTGCGGCGGTCGTCCAGCCGGCGGCCGGCGCAGGCCTCGGGGGTGCCGGTGCGGCAGAGGTCCTCGCCGAGCAGCGCCGCCCTGGGGTCGGTCATCGGGATGCCTCGGCCGGTCACCTCGATGGCGTTGCCGAAGTAGTCGGCGACGGCCTCGTTGAGGGCACCGGACTGGCCGAGGTCGACGAAGTCCGCGGTGTACTTGACGACGCCGTGCGTCATCTCGTGGCCGGCCACGTCGCGTGCGACGGCGAACGGGCGGAACTTGGCGCTGCCGCCCCCGTAGACCATCTTCGTGCCGTCCCAGTAGGCGTTGTCCATGGGCGCGCCGTTGCTGGTGACGTTGACGACGGAGACGATCGGTCCGGCCTTGCCGTCGATCCCTTCGCGGCCCAGGCGGTCGCGGTAGAAGTCGTAGACGGCGGCGGCGTTGAGGTGGGCGTCGGTGGCGCCGCTGGTGCCGGTGGCGGCCGGGAAGTCGGTGGTCGCCGAGGCGGCCGGGAGGACGTCGGCGGGCAGTCGGCGGAAGTCCTGCTCGTCCCGGCCGGCCGCGTCGTAGGTGGTGACGGTGGCGGGGTGGGTGAGGTCGACGAGCTGGTAGGTGCCGTCCGGGAGTCGGCCGATGTTCACCCGGGCGGGGCGGCCGAGGGCGTCGGGCGCGGTGCCGGTGGCGGGTTCGAGGGCCGGGGCGGCGGCTGCCGCGTCAGTGGATGCCGCGGCGGCCGGGGCGTCGAGCGGGTACGGGGCGCGCACCTGGTAGGAGAGCGCGACCTCACCGACCGAGGCGTCCACGAACACCTCCTGCGCCTTCGTCGCCCAGGCCACCGGGTCGCTCCCGCGCACCGTGAAGTGTCGGGCGAGCCGGCCGGAGCCGCCGGGCAGCACCACCAGGCCGTGGTCCTCGGCCGTCGCGCCGGCCCGGGCCGCCCCGTCCTGGACCGCGCCGATCGCGAGCTGTCGCAGTGCCTCGTCCGGCACGGTCTGCGCGGTCGGTGCGGTGAGCCCGGTGAAGTACTTGCCGCCGGCCGACTCGACCCGCTGCCCGGCGCCCTCGCCGACCAGGTGGACCAGGTACCTGGCCCCGAAGACGGGTATGCCGCCGTGCCGCTGCTCGAACCGGACGGTGCGCCGGCCGTCGGCGGCACGCTCGACACCGGCCTCGGCGAGCTGCGCGGGGTCGACCCGGTAGCGGTCCTGATGGGCGGCCAGGTGGGCGCGGGCCGCCTCGGCCGGGTTGTCGCCGGGGGCCGCCTCGGCGAGGCCGGTGACCAACTGCGGAGCGGCGGTGTCCGACCCGGCGACCAGCCCGGGCACCGGGTCGGCCTCGGCGGACGGCCCCCCGGCCGGTCCGGCGAACGCGGGCGGCACAGCCACGCCGAGGCCGAGCACGGCGGCGATCGCGACGCCGAGCAGCTTGGGTCCGGGTGTACGGGAACGGTGATGCACTGCGGTCCTCCCAGGGGAAGCGGCGGGCCTGACGGCATGCCAGGCCATGCACGGACGGCGGACGCCCGCCCCCACGGCTCGTCCGTTCTCCGGAGCCGGCGGTCCGTCCTGCGGATCAACATAGGCCATCTCTCTGCATATGTCGATCGACTGCATATACAGACCGACCGAAGCCCCGCACCCGACCGGAAACCCCCACCCACCACCCCACCCCACCAGGGCAATTGACCCGCCACCCGAAACCCCGAACCCCTGACGTCTACATCAAAGTAGACGAATTAGGGCGGCCTTAGTAAGGTTCACCTAATCTTCCCGGCCGCCGTCCGCACCTCGGCCGCAAGGCCACCGACCATGCCCCCGACCCTGACCGCTGGAGCCCGCATGTCCGCCCGTCGTTCCACCGCAGCCACTCTGCTCACCCTCGCCGTGGCGAGCGCCGCGCTGGCCGGCTGCTCGCAGAA
>NZ_JODS01000014.1 GCF_000718025.1 Kitasatospora purpeofusca | reverse complement strand
GTCGAGCACGACGGTGTCGACCCGGCGGGTGTTCTCCAGCACCTCGGGGCCCTTGATCAGGATGCCGAGCTGGGCGCCGCGGCCGGTGCCTGGTGTCGGCGCCGACCCGGGTGGCCTCCACCACGAGCCGGCCGCCGGCGTTCACGGTGGCGCCGGTGACGGTGTCGCCGACGGCGACCTCGACCGGTACGGACTCGCCGGTCAGCATCGAGGCGTCGACGGCGGAGGCGCCCTCCACCACCACGCCGTCGGTGGCGATCTTCTCCCCGGGGCGGACCACGAACCGGTCGCCGACGGTGAGCCGGTCGACCGGCAGCCGGACCTCGCGGCCGCCCTGGAGGACGGCGACGTCCTTGGCGCCGAGGTCCAGCAGGGCGTGCAGCGCGGCCCCGGCGCGGCGCTTGGAGCGGGCCTCCAGGTAGCGGCCCAGCAGGATCAGCACGGTGACGGCGGAGGCCGTCTCCAGGTAGAGCATGGACGAGGCGTCGGTGTCGCCGACCGAGAACGAGAACTCGTGCCGCATCCCGGGCATGCCGGCGTCGCCCCAGAAGAGCGCCCAGAAGGACCAGCCGAAGGCGGCCAGGGTGCCGAGCGAGACCAGGGTGTCCATGGTCGCGGCGCCGTGCTTGAGGTTGGTCCAGGCGGCGCGGTGGAACGGCAGGCCGCCGTACACCACGACGGGGCCGGTGAGGGCGAAGGCCAGCCACTGCCAGTTGGTGAACTGGAGCGCCGGGATCATCGACCAGAGGACCACCGGCAGGCTGAGCAGGGCGCTGACGAGCAGCCGGTCGAGCAGGGGGTCGGCCGACCCGGTGCCGGCGGCGGTCCCGGCGGGCGCCTCGGCCGGGGCGGCGGGCACGGGCGGGGGCGGGAGTTCGGCGGTGTAGCCGGTGGCCTCGACGGTGGCGACGAGGTCGGCCACGCTCACGTCCGGCCCGAAGTCGACTCTCGCCTTCTCGGTGGCGTAGTTGACGGTGGCCTCGACGCCGTCCATCCGGTTGAGCTTCTTCTCGATCCGGGCGGCGCAGGCGGCGCAGGTCATGCCGCCGATCGACAGTTCGACGCGCTCGCGGACGGCGGTCGGTCCCGCCGGGCCGGCTATGGCGCTCGTCGCGTCGGGGGAGGTGGAGCCCGGGGTGGAGGTGCTCATGTGCTGATCAGCTCCTAGGGGGAGGGGCGCGGCGGGGGGCGGTCGCCGACCCCGCCGCGCGGTGGGGGCTCTCAGGCCGAGCGGCCGACCAGCTCGTAGCCGGCCTCGTCGACGGCGGCGCGGACCAGCTCGTCGTCCAGCTGGTCGCTGGTGGAGACGGTGACGGTACCGGCCTTGGCGTCTGCGGAGACCTCCGTCACCCCGGCGAGGCCGGAGAGCTCCTTGCTCACCGAGTTCTCGCAGTGTCCGCAGCTCATGCCGGTCACGGTGTAGGTGATGGTGCTGGACATCGGGGCCTCCGAAGGTTCGGTACGGCCGCGAGCGTACGCCCGGGCCCTGCTCTTGGGAACACCATACCCTTGGGGGGTATTCCGTACGAGTGCGGATGGTGTGGTGTGGATCGCATTCCGTTTGTCGCGCCGCGTGCGGCCGGAACGTTTTCCGAGAGCAGAGCGTAGGCGTCCGGACACGCTCCGCTCGAATCCGCGCCGGTGGCGCGGGTGGATTCGAGTGCCGCGGGTCCGGATCCCTGCACCGGTGGGGGCGTCCTGGGTGGGGCCCCTCCCAGTAGTCGGACGGAGGGCCGTTCTGGTTCGATCCGGAACGGGGCGGATCGGAGCAGTGAGGGGGCGGGTGTTCGGTGCGGGCTCGGAGCGGGCTCGGAGCGGGGGCAGGGCGGGGCGCAGGGTGGGTGTCAGAGCGGGGCGGACGGGAGCTGGGTCGGGATCGGGGACCGCCGGTCGCCGCGGACCAGCCGGCGCAGCCAGTACAGACCGCCGAGCGCGACCAGCAGCAGCCCGGTGGTGTCGTACAGGGTGTAGAGGTGGACCTGCTCGGTGGTCGGGCTCGGCAGGCGGCCGAGCTCGAACAGGGCGCGCTGCCACTCGGCGGAGGTGCTGCGGGCCACCAGCCAGACCGCGATGCCGCTCGTCGAGTCCCAGAGCGCGTGCAGCGTCGAGACGCCCAGATAGGTGAGCAGGACCGGCGGGGTGAGCCGGAACCGGCCGCCGCGCCGCTCGCGGAACAGCACGCCGCCGAGCAGCGCCGTCCACAGGATGTGGCCGACCGGCGCCAGGACGCCGCGCAGGATCTCGGTCTCCACCAGGTTGCGCAGCGAGAGCCCGTCGGTGGTGAGTACGGCGTTGAAGGCGTATCCGGCGCTCTCGAAGGCGGCGAAGCCGGCGCCGACGGTGGCGCCCAGTACCAGGCCGTACCGCAGGCCGCTCACCCGCAGTCGCCGGCTGACCAGGACCAGGGCGGTCAGCTTGGCCGCCTCCTCGATCAGGCCGACGCCCAGGTGCGTCCAGGCCGAGGGCGAGAGCAGGCAGGTCTCCAGGACGGAGGCGCCGAGTACGCCGATGAGGCCGCCGACGCCGAAGCAGCCGAGGATCCGGTCGGCGCCGAGGCCGGTGGTGTGGCGTTCGTACGCCCGGGTCGCCACGGTGACCGGGACGAGGAAGCTGCCGAGCAGGACGATCGTCGGCACCAGGTTGCTGTTCCCGGTGAGGAAGGTGACGGCGACGGTCGCGATCCACAGCAGCAGTCCGCCGAGGAGGATCCGGGGCCACTGGGCGGGGCGGGCCGAGGGGCGTACGGACGGGGCGGAGAGGTGGGGGGTGTTGCGGTATCCGGACACCGGTGAGGGCTCCCTTGTGTGATCCGCTTTCGTCGCACTGTATGACGGATTGGGTGCTTTGGTACCTTTTGGCGCAGTCGGTGGAGTGACGGTGCCCGCGTCCGGGGGAGTGCCCGCGATCGGGGGTACGGGGCGGGTGCGGGGGTGGGCGGGTTGATCGTCCGTTATGTTCGATATGTGTTCCCGATCCGTCGAGCCCAGTCGCCGTCCGATCCGACCGGCGCCGGGCAGCCGCCGGCCCGGCGGCGCGGCGCGCTGCTCGCCGTCGACCTGCTCGACATCCCGTTCTGGCGCCGGGCCTCACCCGCGCTGCTCGCGATCGTGCTGGTCGGGCTCGCGGACCTCTACTCCGGCCGGGACCGCTACCTCGCGCCCCTGATGACCGTCGTCCCCAGCATCGCCGCGCTCACCCTGCGGCCGCTCGAACTGCTCGGCGTCTGCGCGCTCGGCCTGCTCGCCGTCTTCGGCCTCAGCCACTACGACGAGGTCGACACCATCAACGACGCCCGCTTCCTCTGGGGCGCGATGATCAGCTATCTGCTGCTCACCGTCTTCTCCGCCTGGGTCGCCAGGATCAGGATGCGCCGGGCCGCCGCCTTCGCCGCGGTCAGCTCCGTCGCGGAGGCCGCGCAGCGGGCCCTGCTGCGGCTGCCCGGGCCGGTCGTCGGACCGCTGCGCCTCGCCGTCCGGTACGTCTCCGCCGCCGACGCCTCCAAGATCGGCGGGGACCTCTACTCCGTCCTGGAGACCCCGCACGGCACCCGGGTCGCGGTCGGCGACGTGCGCGGCAAGGGGCTCGGCGCGGTGCAGACCGCCGCCGTGGTCCTGGGCGCCTTCCGCGAGGCCGCGTACGACGAGGCCGGACTGCCCGGGGTGGCCGCCAGGATCGAGGCCAGCGTGGAGCGGCACGTGCCGGACGGGGAGTTCACCACCGCGCTGTTCGCCGAGTTCCGCCGGCCCGGCACGGTCGAGCTGCTCCAGTGCGGGCACGTCCCGCCGATCCGGGTCGACCAGGACGGCCTGGCGCACGTGCTGGACGCGCCCGACCCCTGGGTGCCGCTCGGCCTCGGCCGACTGGCCTACGGCGAGCCGAGCACCTGGGACCAGGCGTTCGGGACCGAGGACGTACTGGTGCTGTGCACCGACGGCGTGATCGAGGCCAGGCACCGGGACAACGGCGAGTTCTACCCGCTGGCGGAGCGGGTCGGGCCGCTGGTGCGCGGCGCGGCCCGCTCCGCCGCCGAGCTGGAGGCGGCCGTCGGCCGGGTCTACGCCGACCTGCTCGCCCACACCGGGGGCGAGCTGCGGGACGACGCGCTGCTGCTGCTCGTCACCCGCACCGACCCGGACTGGACCGCAGGTCCCTGAACCGGACCGCAGGGATTGTCGAGCAAGCGTGCACGCTGCGCACACACGACCGCGCCGATCGGGCCTAGGTTCGATGCCGCCGGGGGCCGCGCGGGGTCGCGGCGTCCGAGCCGGAGCGGGGTCCGCCCCGCCCGTCCAGCCACGATCGAGAAACCGGGGGATCGCCATGAGGCGACTTCATTCGCTGCTCCTCACCCTGTGCGCCGTCCTCGGCCTGGCGTTCGCCAACAGCGGCACCGCCAGCGCCATCACGTACAACCAGCTCCGCGACGGCTACTACCTGGGTGCGCCGCTGTGCGCCACCCCGCAGGGCAACAGCACGGCGAACGGAACCGTCGTGACCACCTGGAGCTGCACCGGCAGCGACCTCCAGCAGTGGACCTACCGCGGCGGCGGCTGGATCTACCACGAGGCCAGCGGCAAGTGCCTCACCCCGCGGGGCAACGCCAGCGCCGAGAACGGTGCCGTCCTCACCCTGTGGACCTGCGACTGGAGCTACACCTCGCCGCAGAAGTTCGTCGTCGCCCTCGACCCGATGAAGATCTACACGTCCTGGGGCGGCAAGTGCATCACCAACAAGGGCGGCTCGATGGGCGACGGTGCCCACCTGACCCTGTGGACCTGCTCCAACAGCAGGATCCCCGAGCAGGAGTGGTCGGTCTGACCGACGGCCGCCCCGTCCGTACGGGCGCGCGCGAGCGGGGCGGAGCCGGTGGCGCCCCGGTCCCCGGCCCCGACGGCGGCCTCAGCCCGCGGTGATGTCGGCGAGGGCCCGGAAGAGCAGGGCGGTGGAGGCGGCGCCGGGGTCGCGGTGGCCGACGCTGCGTGGGCCGAGGTAGGAGGCGCGGCCCTTGCGGGCCTGGAGCGGCTCGGTGTCCCGGGCGCCCCGCTCGGCGCCCCCGGCCGCCGCCGCGGCGGCCTCCGGCAGTCCGGCCCCGGCGGCCACCGCCGCCCGGTAGGCCTCCAGGGCGGGCGTCCAGGCGTCCACGAGGGTCTTGTCCCCCGGCTCGGCCCGGCCGAGGTCCCGGACCGCCCGCAGCCCGGCGGCCAGCGCCTCGCCGAACCCGGCGGCGTCGGCGGGCGGTTGTCCCGGCGGCAGCGCGGCGCCGATCGCGCGGAAGGCCTTGCCGTAGAGCGGGCCGGAGGCGCCGCCGACCTTGGAGATCAGGGTGGTGCCGGTCCTGGTCAGCAGCGCGCCGGGGCCGCCGTCCGGCGCGGGCGCGTCCGGGCCGTCCAGGACGGCGAGCACGGCGGTGAAGCCGCGTCGCAGATTGCTGCCGTGGTCGCCGTCGCCGATCGCCGAGTCCAGCTCGGTGAGCCGCTCGTGCTCGCGCTCGACCGCCGCGGCGATCGCGCGGACCCAGTCCTCGGCGAGACGGGTGTCGACGTCCATGCGGACAACTCCTTCAGGTGGACCGGGCAGGTGGCAGGTGCGGGGCGGGTTCAGGCGCGCTTGAGGGCCGGGGTGTCCGCCGGGGCGTCCCACAGCTCCAGCAACTGCGCGTCGGCCTTGGTGAGGGTGAGCGAGAAGCCCGCCATGTCCAGGCTGGTCACATAGTTGCCGACCAGGCTGCGGGCCACCGTGATGCCGTGCTCGGCCAGCCGGGCGGCGACCTCGCCGAACACGATGTACAGCTCCAGCAGCGGCGTCCCGCCCAGCCCGTTGACCAGGGCGATCACCTCGTCCCCGGCGGTCAGGTGGTGGTCGGTGAGGATCGTCGACACCACCTCGGCGACCAGTTCGCGGGCCGGGCGGAGCTTCTCCCGGCGGCGGCCCGGCTCGCCGTGGATGCCGACGCCGACCTCGATCTCGTCCTCGGCCAGCTCGAAGCCGGGCCGGCCCGCCGCCGGGACGGTCGCCCCGGTCAGCGCGATCGCGAACGAGCGGGAGGCCGCGTTCACCCGCTCGCCGAGGGCCGCCACCGCGTCCAGCGGCGCGCCGCGCTCGGCCAGCGCGCCCGCGATCTTCTCCACCGCCACCGTCGCGCCGGTGCCGCGCCGGCCGGCCGTCCAGGTGGAGTCCTCCACCGCGACGTCGTCGTTGACCAGCACGGTGCGGACCTCGATGCCCCGCTCGGCGGCCAGCTCCGCGGCGAGCTCGAAGTTCATCACGTCACCGGTGTAGTTCTTGACCACGAACACCACGCCGGCGCCGGAGTCCACGGCCTCGGCGGCGGCCAGCACCTGGTCCGGGACGGGCGAGGTGAAGACCTCGCCCGGGCAGGCCGCGTCCAGCATGCCGGGGCCGACGAAGCCGCCGTGCAGCGGCTCGTGCCCGGACCCGCCGCCGGACACCAGGGCCACCTTGGGGGCCGGTGGCCGCACCGCCCGGGTGATCACCCGGGCGGCGAGGTCCACCGCCAGCTCCGGATGGGCGGCGGCCACTCCGGCCAGCGCGTCCTCCAGGACGCTCTCCGCGGTGTTGATGAGCTTCTTCACCTTGTACGCGCTCCCCTCGGCCGACGGTGCTGACCCGACGCTACGCCGGACGGGCCTCCGGCGTCCCGGAACCGGCCCGCCACCCGCAGCCTCACTCGAACGGAGTAACTGTCGGACGCCTGACGGGCTCTAGGGTCGGGGCATGAGTGGACACGTGGGCATCGTCCTGGTCTCGCACAGCGCCACGCTGGCCGCGGGGTTGAGGGAACTGCTGGGGGAGCTCGCCTCGGCGGAGGTGCGGGTGGTGGTGGCCGCCGGGACCGAGGACGGCGGGCTCGGCAGCAGCTACGAGCTGATCGCCCGGGCCGTGGCGGCCGCGGACTCCGGGGCGGGCGCCGTGGTGCTGCCGGACCTCGGCAGCTCGGTGCTGACCGCGCTGACCGTGCTGGAGGACCAGCCCCGCCCGGGGGTCGTGCTGGTCGACGCGCCGTTCGTGGAGGGCGCGGTCGCCGCCGCGGTGACCGCCTCGACCGGGGCCGCGCTGGCCGAGGTGGTGGCCGCCGCCGAGGAGGCGCGCGGCTTCCGCAAGCTGTGAGCTGCAGCGTCGACGGCAGCGGCGGCTTCCGCTACTTGGCGTCGGCGTAGCACTCCACCACGGCGGTGCTCAGCGGGAAGCGGACCGGGGTCTCGCCGAAGACCAGCCGACGGGCCTCGTCCGCCGACGCGTCGACCGCCGCCGCCACCTCGTCCGCCAGATTGGCCGGGGTGTGCACCATCACCTCGTCGTGCTGGAAGAACACCAGGTGCGGGCGGTCCGCCGCCGAGGACACCGGCAGCTCGGCGAGCCGGCGGCGCAGCGCGGCCAGCAGCGCCAGCGCCCAGTCGGCGGCACTGGCCTGGATGACGAAGTTGCGGGTGAACCGGCCCCGGGAGCGGGCCCGGCGCCCGCCCTCCTCGCCGCCGGCCTCGCCCGCCTCGGTCAGGTCGAGGAAGTCGGCCGAGGCGGGCGGGCACGGACGGCCCAGCCGGGAGGCCACCACGCCGCCGTCCTCGCCGGTGCGGGCGGCCGCCTCGACGTAGCCCATCGCCGCCGGGTAGCGGCTGCGCAGGGTGGCCAGCAGCGGGCCGATGTCGCCGCTGGTCTGGCCGTACATGGCGCCGAGCAGGCCGAGCTTGGCCTTGTCGCGGTCGCCCTGGAAGGCGGAGGCGGCGAGCGCCTCGTACAGGTCGCCGCCGGCCGCGGTGCGGGCCAGCCCGGCGTCCTGTGAGAGCGCGGCGAGGACCCGCGGCTCCAGCTGGGCGGCGTCGGCGACGACCAGCAGCCGGCCCGGGTCGGCGACCACGGCCCGGCGCAGGATGCGCGGGATCTGCAGCGCGCCGCCGCCGCGGCTGGCCCAGCGGCCGGAGACCACGCCGCCGACCACGTACTCGGGGCGGAACCGGCCGTCGCGCACCCAGGCGTCCTGCCAGGCCCAGCCGTGCGCCACATGGAGCCGGGACAGCTCCTTGTAGCGGATCAGCAGCCGGGCCGCCGGGTGGTCGATCCGCTTCAGCTCCCAGGAGCGGGTGGAGCCGAGCTGGATGCCGGCCTCGGCGAAGGCGCGCAGCACCTGGGCGTGCGAGTCGGGGTTGAACACCCGGCCGCCGAGCGCCTCCCGCAGCTCGGCCGCGAGCTCGGCGAGCAGGCGCGGCTGCGCGCCGGCGACGGTCGGGCGGGGGCCGAGCAGCTCGGTGAGCAGCCGGTCGTGCACGTCCGTCCGCCAGGGCAGGCCGTCGTGGCCCATCTCGGCGGCGGCCAGCGCGCCCGCCGACTCGGCGGCCAGCAGCAGCCGGTACCGGCCCCGGGCCTCCTGGTCCTCGATCGCCGCCAGTCGGCGCTGCTGCTCGGCGTGGACGGCGACCACGGCCGCCAGCGGGTCGGTGCCGGGCGGCAGCTGGAGCCGGTCGGGGGCGAACAGCGTGTCCTGGCCGTCGTCGGCCTCCGCGGAGCCCGGCTCGGGCAGGTCGGCGGGCACCGGCAGGCCGCGCAGCCGGGCCCAGGCGGCGCCCAGCGACCGGGGGGCGCCGAACCGGCCCTCGTGGGCGAGCAGCAGCGCCTCGACCAGCCGCAGGTCGTGGCAGCGGGCGAGCCGGCCGGGCAGTCGGGGGAGCAGCGGGTCGTAACCGGAGTCGGCGGCGGCCCACACCCAGCGCGGGTGCTCGGCGGCCTCCCGCCCGGCGACGGCGGCGGCGAGGTCGGGCACGGGGACGGGCGGGCCGAGCGGGGCCCCGGCGTCGTCGAGCGGCTGGAGCCGGCCGCCGCGGCCGTGCGGGTCGGGGGCGAGGGCGATCCTGGGTGCCACGGGGCTCCTCCTCTCGAGCGGACGGGGACCGTCCGGGGGCGTACGGCCGGTCGTGCCGACGGTAGCGGGAGGGTACGACAACCGGGGCCGCGCCGTTCCGCGGCCGGGCCGGGGCGCGCCCGCGCCCCCGCGCGCCGGTGGCCGGGAGGAGGCGTAGGCAGCGCCGATGACACGGCGTAAGGTCGGCGGAATGACCGAGAACCCGTTCTTCGCGGCCAGCACCCTGGCCTACGAACTGCCGCCGTTCGCCGAGATCCGGCCGGCGCACTACCTGCCCGCCTTCGAGCGCGGGATGGCCGAGCAGCTGGCAGAGATCGCCGCGATCACCGCCGATCCGGCGCCGGCGACCGTCGAGAACACCCTGGTCGCGCTGGAGCGCTCGGGGGCACTGCTGCGCCGGGTCCGCGGGGTCTTCGACAACCACTCCTCCGCCGACACCACCCCCGAGGTGGACCGGATCGACGCGGAGATCAGCCCCCGGCTGGCCGCGCACCGGGACGCGATCCACCTGGACGCCGCGCTGTTCGCCCGGGTCGAGGAACTGCATTCCCGCCGCGCCGAGCTCGACCTGGACCCGGAGTCGCTGCGGCTGCTGGAGCGCCGGTACACCGCGTTCGTCCGGGCGGGGGCCCGGCTGGGTGCCGAGCAGCAGGCCCGGCTGCGCGAAATCAACGCCGAACTGGCGACCGCCGCCTCGGAGTTCCGCCAGAACGTGTCGGCCGACTCGCAGGCCCGGGCGCTGGTGCTGGACTCCGCCGAGCAGTTGGCCGGCCTCTCCCCGGACGCGATCGCGGCGGCCGCCGAGAACGGCCGCGCGCTCGGGCGCGAGGGCACCTACGTGCTCAGCCTGAAGAACTTCTCCAACCAGACCGAGCTCGCCTCGCTCACCGACCGCTCGGTGCGCGAGCGCCTGCTCACCGCCTCGCTCGGCCGGGCCGCCGGGACCAACGGCCCGCTGGCGATCCGGATGTCCGCCCTGCGCGCCGAGCGGGCCCGTCTGCTCGGTTACGACACCCACGCCGCGTACGTGGTGGCCGACGAGACGGCCGGCACCGTGGAGGCGGTGGACGCGCTGCTCGCCCGGCTGGTGCCGCCGGCCGTGGCCAACGCCCGCCGGGAGGCCGCCGAGCTGGCCAAGGTCGCCGCCGCCGACGGCGTCGAGGAGATCGCCGCGCACGACTGGGCGTACTACTCGGAGCAGGTCCGGCAGTCCTCGTACCAGGTGGACGCGGCGGCGCTGCGCCCGTACTTCGAGCTGGAGCGGGTGCTGCGGGACGGCGTCTTCTTCGCCGCGAACCTCGCCTACGGGGTGAGCTTCACCGAGCGCCCCGACCTGGTCGGCTACCACCCCGATGTGCGGGTCTTCGAGGTGTTCGACGCGGACGGCACCGCGCTCGGCCTGTTCCTCGGCGACTTCCACGCCCGGGCGTCCAAGCGCGGCGGTGCCTGGATGGACGAACTGGTCACCCAGTCGGAGCTGCTGGGCCGGCGGCCGGTGGTCTACAACAACCTGAACATCGCCAAGCCGGCGCCCGGTGAGCCGGTGCTGCTGTCCTGGGACGAGGTGCGCACGCTGTTCCACGAGTTCGGCCACGCGTTGCACGGGCTGTTCTCGGACGTGCGCTTCCCGTACTTCGCGGGCACCGCGGTGCCGCGGGACTTCGTGGAGTTCCCGTCGCAGGTGAACGAGATGTGGATGGTGTGGCCGGAGGTCCTGGCCAACTACGCGCGCCACCACGCCACGGGCGAGCCGCTGCCGGCCGAGCTGGTCGGGCGGATCGAGGCGGCGGAGTCCTTCGGGCAGGGCTTCCGGACCGTCGAGTACCTGGCGGCGGCGCTGCTGGACTGGGCCTGGCACACCCTGCCGGAGGGCCAGGAGGTGGCGGACGCCGAGGAGTTCGAGGCGGCGGCGCTGGCGAAGGCCGGGCTGGCGGTGGCGGCGGTCCCGCCGCGCTACCGGACCACGTACTTCGGGCACATCTTCGCCGGCGGGTACAGCGCGGGCTACTACGCGTACATCTGGTCGGAGGTCCTGGACGCCGACACGGTGGAGTGGTTCAAGGACGGCGGGCGGAGCGTGCGCGAGAGCGGCGAGGTGTTCCGGCGCGAGCTGCTGGCGCGCGGCGACAGCCGGGACGCGCTGGACTCCTTCCGCGCGGTGGTCGGGCGCGACCCGGAGACCGCCCCGCTGCTGGCCCGGCGCGGGCTGCTGTAGCAGGGGCGCCGGTCCGGTGGCGCGCTGCGCGCCGCCGGACCGGCGTGGATCCGGGTGGAGCGGCGGCCGGGGCTCAGCGGGCTTCGAGCACGACGGTGACCGGAGTGCCCGGGCGGGCGTGCGGGAGTCGGATCCGGGCGCGGCCGGCCCGCTCGCCGCTCGGCTGCTCGACCTCGACCAGGGCCCCGGACGGCTGCGCCGTGACGCGTACGCCGGTGGGGAACGCGGCGGCGGGCAGGGCGAGTTCGGTGCTCCGGCCGGTGCCGTCGGCGTTCCAGCGAACGGTGTGCCGGGCGCCGTCCGAGGCGGTGCGGGCGCTCGTGCCGGCGGTCGCGACCGGGTACGGGTCGAAGGCCGGCTCCTCGCCCGGGGCGGGCCGGCCGGCCGGGTCGAGCGCGCAGTAGCCGCCGTTGCCCCGGCACCAGTACCAGAGCGTCCAGCCGCCCGCGAAGCCGTCCATCGCCTCGACCTGGCGGCGGACCAGCTGGGTGTTGCCGGGGGTGCGGGAGTTCGGCGGGCCCCACTCGCCGACCAGGACCGGCAGGCGGCGGGCGTTCGGGTACGCGGTGATAGCGGCGGTGTAGCGCTCGACGAAGCCGCCGGCCGGGTCCCAGTCGGCACCGGACTCGACGGCGGTGTCGTAGAAGTGCGGCGCGTAGCCGAGCCGGGGCGCGCCCGGGCGGGGGTCGGCGAAGCCGGGCAGCCGGGTGGGCACGCCCTGGCCGACCAGGACGGTCGGTTCGACGAACAGCCAGGCGCGGGTGTCGGCCCGGCGCACGGCGGTGATCAGCCGCCGGTACATGGCGGCCAGCCGGCCCTGTTCCAGTTCGGCGGCGGCGCGGGCGAGCACCTCCGGGTCGGCCGGGTCGCCGTCCACCGGGCCGAACGGCTCGTTGAACAGGTCGTAGCCCAGCAGTGAGCGGTGGCCGCGCAGTTCGCGGGCCAGCCGGGTGTAGAAGTCGGCCTGCCAGGTGCGCAGGTCGGGGTCGTCGTAGAGGTGCCGGAAGGCGGCCTGGACGCCGGGCTGGAAGTAGCCGGCGAACCAGTCGTCGGGGTCGGGCTCGAACGGCAGGCCGTCGTCGCGGGTGGCCCAGGGCGGGATGCCGCGGTCCCCGCCGCCGAAGTACGGGCCGTAGACGTCCTGGTGGAGGTCGACCAGGACGAGCAGGCCGGAGCGGTCGGCGGCGTCCAGGAGCCGGTGCAGCCGCCGCAGTTCGGCCGGGTCGAGGCGGCCCCGGGTCGGCTCCAGCCTGGTCCAGGAGACCGGCAGGCGGACCAGGGTGAAGCCCTGGGCGGCGATCGACCCGAGGTCCTGCTCGGTGGCCTCGGCGTACTTGTCCAGGTTGAAGCCGCGCAGCTGGAGCCGGCGGCCGGCGGCGTCGGTGAGGTCGGTGCGGCCGTCCGGGGCGGTGGCGGTCCCGGTGGGGAACGCCGGTGCGCGGGAGGGGGAGTGGGCCCGGGCCGGGGCGGCGGGCAGGGCGAGGGCGGCGGCGATCAGGAGGGCAACGGCGGTGCGGGGCGGGCGCATCGGGACCTCCGGGGTGGGCGGGGGTGGGGCCCGATGATGCCCGCCGGGCCCGCGCCGCACAAGGGAGCGGTGCGGACCCGTAGCGGAACGCGGCCGCCGGTACAGCCTGTTGGCGTCAGGTCAGCCGGTCAGCCGGTGGGGCGGTCCGGGAACTCGGCCGCCGGGGCCGGGGTCGGCGCCGGTCCGGCGGGCAGGGCCGCGGTCGGCAGGTCGGCGGCGGCGGCGAGCCGCCCCCAGAGCAGGTCGGCGAGCGCCTGCACCATCCGGGTGCGCGAGCAGGGCCGGGACTCCAGCCACCAGTCGCCGGCCGCCAGCACCATGCCGGTGATCGCCCGTCCCCAGACCTCGGCGAGCAGTTCGCGGTCGGCGCCGAGGTCGACCTGCCCGGCGACGGCCCGGGTGATCTCCTCGGCGATCTGCCGGAGGGCCGGGGCGAGCGCGTTGCCCGCGCCGCTGGGGTCGCCGGGTTCGGGGTGGGTGAGCAGCCGGTAGACCTGGGGGCGGGACTCGATCCCGGCCAGGTAGGTGTCGAGGACGTGCTCGACCCGGTCGCGGCGTTCCAGCGGTTCGGCCAGCGCGGCCCGGACGGCGGCCAGCAGTCCGCCGGTGTGGCGCTCGGTCAGGGCCCGGATCAGGCCGTTCCGGTCGCCGAAGTGCCGGTAGAGGATCGGCTTGGTGATGCCGGCCTCGGCGGCGATGGCGTTCATGCTCGCGGCCGGGCCCTCGCGCTGGACGACCCGGTCGGCGGCGTTGAGCAGCTGCTCGCGGCGGGGCTCTGGGTCCATGCGCTGTTCCTTCGCTTCCGGGCCGGGTGTTGCTGCACCGGCGTTGACACCGGTTACCAAGCAGTAGCAGACTCCGACGATGTTACCGGTGGTAACACCCTGGTCGGTCGCACCTTTCGTCGGAGGCACCCACTCATGAGCACCTTCTCGCTGGACCCGGGTCCGGACCAGATCGCCGTCCGCGACTGGCTGCACGGCTTCGCCGCCGACGTGGTGCGGCCCGCCGCCGCCGAGTGGGACGAGCGCGAGGAGACTCCCTGGCCGATCATCCAGGAGGCCGCCAAGCTCGGCATCTACTCGCTGGACTTCTACGCCCAGCAGTACTTCGACCCCTCCGGCGTCGGCATCCCGATCGCCATGGAGGAGCTGTTCTGGGGCGACGCGGGCATCGGCCTGGCCATCGTCGGCACCACCCTCGCCGCCGTCGCCGTCCTCGCCAACGGCACGGACGAGCAGATCGGCACCTGGGCGCCGCAGATGTTCGGCACCCCGGACGACGTCAAGGTGGCGGCGTTCTGCTCCTCCGAGCCCGACGCCGGCTCCGACGTCTCCGCGCTGCGCACCCGCGCCGTGTACGAGGAGGCCACCGACGAGTGGGTGCTGAACGGCACCAAGACCTGGGCCACCAACGGCGGGATCGCCGCCGTCCACGTGGTGGTGGCCACCGTCGACCCGGCGCTCGGCGCACGCGGGCAGGCGTCCTTCGTGGTGCCGCCGGGGACGCCGGGGCTGAGCCAGGGCCAGAAGTTCAAGAAGCACGGCATCCGGGCCTCGCACACCGCCGAGGTGGTGCTCGACTCCGTCCGGCTGCCCGGGCACTGCCTGCTCGGCGGCAAGGAGAAGCTGGACGAGCGCCTCGCCCGGGCCCGCGAGGGCGTGCGCAAGTCCGGGCGGAACGCCGCCATGGCCACCTTCGAGGCCTCCCGGCCGGCCGTCGGCGCGCAGGCGATCGGGATCGCCCGGGCCGCCTACGAGGTGGCGCTGGACTACGCGAAGACCCGGGTGCAGTTCGGCCGCCCGATCATCGACAACCAGGGCGTCGCCTTCCAGCTGGCCGACATGAAGACCCGGATCGACGCGGCCAGGCTGCTGGTCTGGCGGGCGTCCTGGATGGCCGCCACCAACCAGCCGTTCACCTCGGCCGAGGGCTCGATGTCCAAGCTCTACGCGGGCGAGACCGCCAAGTGGGTCACCGCGCAGGCGATGCAGATCCTCGGCGGCAACGGCTTCACCCGGGAGTACCCGGTCGAGCGGATGCACCGGGACAGCGCGATCTACTCGATCTTCGAGGGCACCAGCGAGATCCAGCGGCTGGTGATCGCCCGGGCCGTCTCGGGGCTGCCGATCCGCTGACCGTCGGCGGCCGGGCTGCCGGTCCGCTGACGGCCGGCGGCCGGGCCGGGGGTCAGCGGGCGGCCCAGAAGGTGAGCCCGGCCGACAGGGCGCCCACCACGGTGCCGACGACCGTCTGCGCGGTGGTGTGGTCCCGCAGCACCACCCGGGACCAGCCGATCGCCGCGACCAGCGGGTACAGCAGCAGCCACCAGGGCGAGAGCGCGACGGCCATGCAGACCGTCGCGCCGCTCGCCACGGCGGTGTGCACGGAGACCTTCCACCAGACGGTGATCACCAGGATCGGGACCAGCGAGGCGAGCATCGCCACCACCGTCGCGGTCAGGTCGCGCGGGGCGTCGGCGGCGAGCATCACCACGAGGCCGGTCGCGACCGAGGCCATGATCAGCGGGAAGAGCGTCAGCCGCCGCTGCCGGTGGCCGACGTGGCGGTCGCCGACGGTGCCCCTGCGCATGCCGTAGTGGATGAACAGGGTCGGGACCACGGCGGTGAACACGGCCGCGAACGCCGCCCAGGCGAGGCCGGTCCAGCCGTAGCGGAGGCCGCCGAGCAGGAGCAGCATCGCGACGATGACGTTCTTCGGCTCCAGGCCGTCGGTGATCCGGCGGGCCCGGGCCGTCGCGGGCGGCGTGTCGGTGGTCGTCGCGGCGGTCATCGCGGTGGCGCTCCAGGCGGGTTCGGCTGCGGATCGGTCGCATGATCGTATCCGCCGGACCGGTCCCGTTCCGGCCCGTTCCTGTCCCGGCACCCGCCGATCGGGCCGGTCAGAACCGGGGCGGGCGGCGTTCGAGGAAGGCGGCGAGGCCCTCGCGGACGTCCGGGGCCTCGCGGGAGCGGCGCTCCCAGGGCGCCAGGGCCTCGGCCGCCCGCTCCGGCGGCACCGCCAGCGCGGCCTTGACCGCGCCGATGGTCTGCGGCGAGCGGGTGGTCAGCACCCTGGCGAACTCCAGTGCCACCGCGTCCAGTTCGGCGGCCGGCAGGACACGCTCGGCCAGCCCGAGCGCGGCCGCCTCCGGCGCGGACAGCAACTCGCCCGAGAACAGCAGGTACTTGGCGCGGGCCGGGCCCACCAGCCGGGCCAGCCGCAGGGTGGGCACCGCCGGGTAGACCACGCCCAGCTTGGCCGGGGTGATGCCGAGCCGGGCGTCCTCGGCGACGAAGCGCAGGTCGCAGGCGACCGCCAGCTGGCAGCCGCCGCCGACGCAGGCGCCGTGCACCACGGCGAGGGTCGGGTGCGGGAACGCCGCCAGCGCCTCCTCGGCGGCGACGTTGACCGCGTGGTAGGCGTCGGCGCGGTCCGGATCGCCGTAGACCGCGGCCAGTTCGTCGATGTCGGCGCCGGCGCTGAAGGTGCCGCCCGCGCCGGTGACCAGCAGCGCGCGCACGCCCGGCTCCTCGGCCAGCCGCTTGAGCACCTGCGGCAGGGCCTGCCAGATCGCCAGCGTGACGGCGTTGCGCCGGTGCGGGCGGTCGAACTCCAGCACCGCGACGCCGTCCTCGCCGACGTGGGCGTTGAGGCCCTCGGTCTCGGTGGGCAGCGGGGCGCGGTCGCGCGTCAGCAGCGGCCGGGTGGCCATGGGCACCTCCGGGAGGGTGTGGGTGCGGCCACTCTCCCAGAGTCCGGTCCCCCGGAGTCCGGCGGCGTGGCTCAGGACCGGGTGGCGCCGTAGCCGCCGAGCCCCTGCCCGGCCAGGGCGAAGGCCCGGTCGGCGGCGGCCAGGGCCTCGGGCAGGACGTCCGCCGCCCGGTCGCCGGCCATCATCCGGCGCTGGTTCTCCTCCGTCAGGGTCAGCCGGGTGCCGAGCAGCTGGGCGGCGGCGACCCGGGCGGTCAGCGGGTCGTGCTCCGGGTCCCGGGCGAGCAGTTCGGCGGTGAGCGCCGCCCGGGCGCCCGCGTCGAAACCCGCGTACGCCCGCAGCGCCAGCACCGGGGTGCGGTGGATCAGCCGGACCACGTCGGTCACCTCGGGCTGGTCGCTCAGGCCGGTCGCCGGGTCGAACGCGGCGAGCGCGGCGACGTAGTGGGTGTGCAGGGCGGCGACCGCCGGGACGTCCGGGGCCGCCTCGCGCACCACCCGGGCGGGCTCGTCGATGTGCTGCTCCATCGGCCCGAGGACGAGGTCCTCCTTGGTCGCGAAGTAGTTGAAGACGGTCATCTTGGACACCTCGGCGGCGGCGGCGATCTCGGCCACCGAGACCTCGTCGAAGCCGCGTTCGGCGAACAGGGCGATGGCGGTCCGCCAGATCCGGATCGCGGTCTGCCGCTTCTTGCGCTCCCGCAGGCCCAGTCCGGCCTCGCCGGCCCCGCTCCCGTCGGCCCCGGTTCCGTCGGTCCCGATCGCGATTCTCGTCATGGAATGACTGTACCAGGATCAAAGATGTACCGGGCTGAAGAATTGACCGAGTCAAAAAAGACTGCCATGGTGGTGCCGCGCCGCCGGGCCGAACCGGTTCGGCGCAGGGCGTCCCGACGCCCGAACTCCGCGATCCCAGGGGGGACTTCCGATGGCCGTGACGACACCGCCGATCGCTCCGGCGACCGAACCGCCGACCGCACCGGTGCCGACCGCTCCCGGGCCGACCGCGCCCGCGGCGGCGCTGATGACCGAACCCCGGCGCAAGCTGGGCATGCTGCTCTGCCTGGTCACGATCGTGCTGGCGGTGCTCGACATGAACATCGTGTCGGCGGCCACCGTGCCGATCGTCCGCGACCTCGACCCGGTCCACGGCGTCGACCGACTGCCCTGGCTGGTCAGCGCCTTCGCCCTGGCCGCCACCGCGCTGCTGCCGCTCTACGGCAAGCTCTGCGACGTCTTCGGGGCGAAGCGGGTGCTGATCGGCGCGGTCGGCACCTTCCTGGTCGGCTCGGCGCTCTGCGGGACGGCCGGCTCGATGGAGCAGCTCATCGCCTTCCGGGCGGTCCAGGGCATCGGCGGGGGCGGGCTGATGAGCGTGACCATGGTGGTGATGGCCCAGCTGAAGGACCCGGACGAGGACGGGGGCGGCGGGGGCGGCATGGGCGGGATCGTCGCCGGCGGCGGCATGGCCGTCGGCCCGCTGATCGGCGGGCTGCTCGCGGACCACCTGAGCTGGCGCTGGATCTTCTACGTCAACCTGCCGATCGGCCTGGCCGTCCTGGCCGGGGCCGTGCTGCTGCTGCGGCTGCCCGCCGGGACCGGTCGGCGCGGGCTGGACTTCCTCGGCGCGACCCTGGCCGCGGCCTTCGCCACCGGCCTGCTGCTGATCACCGAGTGGGGCGGCCGGACCTACGGCTGGACCTCCCCGCAACTGCTCGGCCTGGCCGCGGCCACCGTGCTGGCGTTCGTGCTCTTCCTCCGCCGCCAGGCGACCGCACCCGACCCCGTGCTGCCGCTCTCGCTGTTCCGGATCCCCGAGATCCGGATCGGGTTCGCGCTGCAGGGCCTGGTCGGCATGGGGATGATGGGCGCGATCATGTACGTGATGCTCTACCTCCAGGTCGCCCGGGGCGTCGCCGCGACCTCGGCCGGCCTCTACCTGATCCCGATGGCGGTCGGGATGACCGCGATCGGCCTGGTGGTCAACCGGCTGGAGGCCCGGGGGGTGTCGGTCCGCGCCGTGCTGGCCTCGGGTGCCCTCTGCTCCGCCGCCGCGCTGCTGCTGCTCGGGCTGAGCGGGCCGGGGACGTCGCTGTGGCTGGTCCGGGCCGAACTGCTGCTGCTCGGCGCGGGGCTGGGCCAGCTGATCGGACACCTGATCTCGGTGGTCCAGCGCGCCGCCCCGGCGCACCAGCTGGGGGTGGCCACCACCGGCGTCCGGTTCTTCCAGACCCTGGGCAGCGCGCTGGGGGCGGCCGTCTTCGGCACCGTGCTGGCCCGGGCGTTCACCGCGAACGAGCCCGGTGTGCCGCTGGGCGCGGTCGGCCGGCTGACCGGCGCGGCCCGGGAGCACGCGGTGGCGGGCTTCGTGGACGCGGTGGACACGGTCTTCCTCTCGGCGGCCGGCGTGATGGCGCTGGTCCTGCTGCTGGCGCTGCGGCTGCGGCCGGCGGCGGCGGAGCACGGGGAGCGGGAGCAGGTCCGGGCCGTCTGAGCGCGGACGCGCGGCGCGGGGTCCGGTGGAGTCGCCCACCGGGCCCCGCGCCGTGTTTCCGCCGTTGCGGGCCCGGTTCGGCCGCCGGGTACCGGTTCAGGCGGTGGGGGTGCCCTGGGGCTTCCACTCGTGGGTGAGCAGGGACCAGACCTCGCCGTCCTGGTGGACTCCGGCGTGCAGGTAGCTCTCGCGCAGCACGCCCTCCAGGGTGAAGCCCATCCGCTGGGCGACCGCCCGGCTGCGGAGGTTGTCCGGCCGGTTGTGCCACTCGATCCGGTGCATGCCGCGGACGGTGAAGGCGTAGTCGATCAGGTGCCGGACGGCGGAGCTCACCAGGCCCCGGCCCTGGGCGGCGGGCTCGGTCCAGACCCCGATCTCGCAGGTGCCGCCCTTGGCGTCGAACCGGACGAACATCACGCCGCCGACCAGCGTGCCGTCCAGCCAGATCCCGTACAGCCGGGCGGTGTCGGCGGCCTGCCGGTCGGCGTAGTTCTGGAGGACGGTGCGGGCCGAGTCGAGGTCGGTGGCCAGACCGGCCCAGTTGATCCAGGCGTCGATGTGGGCGCGGCCGCGCTCGATGTGCTCCAGGTACTCGGGTGCCTGCCACGGCTCCAGCGGGCGGAGCTCGGCGTTCTCGGAGAGGGGGACGGCGAACATGGGCGTGCCTTTCGCAACGGGGGTCGGTCGGATCGGTCCGTCATGCGTAACAAACGTTTGGTACGTAAGATAACCCCATGACGCCCGCCCGTGGAGATCACGAAGCCCGCCGGACCGAAGTCTCCGAGGCGGTGTGGCGGGTGCTGTCCACCCGGGGTTTCGAGGCGCTCACGCTCCGTGCGGTGGCCGCCGAGATGGGGGCCACCACGGGGCTGCTGACGCACTACTTCCCCAGCAAGAAGGCACTGCTCGCGCATGCGCTGGAGCTGCTGGACCGGCGCTCGCAGGAGCGGCCGCGGCGGTTGGTGCCGGCGGACGGGGGGCCGCCGCCGCCGGCGGGGCTGGCCCGGCTGCGGGCGGCGCTGCTGGACATCCTGCCGCTGGACGGGCCGGGACGGGCGGGCAACCGGATCTGGGTCGGTTCCTGGGACGTGGCGCTGGCCGATCCGGAGCTGGCGGAGGCGCACGCGGCACGGTACGCGCGCTCGCGGCGGGTGCTGGCGGAGTGCGTGGCGGACGCGCAGCGGCTGGGGGAGCTCCCGGCCGGGCCCGCGGCGGACGGGCTCGCGGCGGGTGCGCTGAGCTTCGTGCTGGGGCTGGTGGTGCAGGCATTGTTCGCGCCGGGGGAGTTCCCGGCGGAGCGGCAGGTGGAACTGCTGGACGCCTATCTGGCGGGACTGGCCGCGGTCTGACGGCGGACCGCCGGAGGCGGGTCCCCGGCGTCGGTGCGGCCGGATCCCCGGGGCCGTGCCTGCGGATCTTCGGGGCCGGTGGCGGCGGGTGTTCGGTGCCGGCGCCGGCCGCTGTTCGGCGCGGGTGTTTACGGCACCGGAATTCCCCGGCGGGGACTTTTCGGAGAGTGCATGACACGCATGGTCACGGGTTATGCGCGCTGGGTGCCGAAGGGCGGTCGGTCGCTCGGCGGGGCGTCCGCAATTGACCGGTACGGGTAATACGCGAACTGCCCGGCGGGACGGCGTCGCGAGGTGTGTGGCGCCCCCAGCAGGATTCGAACCTGCGACCTACCGCTTAGAAGGCGGGTGCTCTATCCGCTGAGCTATGGGGGCGGGACGGGCGGCGCCCGGGAGGGCGTGACCGTTGCCGGGATCGGGCGGTGGGCGCGCGGCGCCCGCTGTCCGTCCCCGTACCTGAGGATGGGGTGTGGGGGGTGGCGGGTCCCTGCCCTGTCAGGGGACAGGATAAGGGTGCCCCGTTCCTCGGCCGGGTGTTACGACACCGCCGTTGGTGTGTCGGCCTAGGTGGAGCGGTCCGATAATCGCAGGTGAACGCCGTGCGTGCAGCGGTCTGGCGGTCTTCGGCGCCGGACGTTGTGCACTCGTTACGGGGCTGTCTGCCCACCCGTTATGGATTCGGCACGGAGAAAGCGCCGCGGCCGGGGGCGGCATCGACGCGGGTGGGGGGCCGTATTCGGGTTCCTTCGGTCGGATGACGTGCGCGGACGGTCGGCACGGCCACCCCTGGGGGTGTCCGGGGCCGGGTGTCGGCCTCCGGTTTGTTGTCATGGCCCCGCAGAGCGATGGTGCGGCGGTCGTACAAAGGCTGAAATTCACCCCTGCGGGCGACAGCGGTTTTCCACAGGCCCGATTTGTCCACAGGATTTCCGAACTCTGCTGCGCGGATTTCCCGAGAAGCGCACTCTCCGGGTGTGCCGGTCGATTCCGTACGGTGCAACAAGGAGAACGGAGTGTGGCTGTGAACGGTACGCAGGTGACGGTGATCGGGAATGTCGCCACGGAGGTGACGTACGCCCTGACCCCCGGCGGGGTGCCGGTGGCGAACTTCCGGCTGGCCTCGACCGAGCGGCGCTTCGACCGGGCGCGGGAGGCCTGGGTCGACGGCGAGACGCAGTGGCTGACGGTGACGGCGTGGCGGTCGCTGGCGGGGCATCTGATCGACTCGCTGGTGAAGGGCGACCCGGTGGTGGTGAGCGGGCGACTGAGGGTGCGTGAGTGGGCCGAGGGGGAGGCGAAGCGCAGCCGGGTCGAGATCGACGCCCGGTCGGTCGGGCACGATCTGAGTCGCGGTACGGCCAGGTTCAGTTGGGCGCCCGGGGGTCGGGGCGGGGTGCCGGAGGAGGCGGGCGGCGCCGCCGGGGCGGGCTTCGGCGAGGCGGTGCCCGGGTGGATCGTGGACGCCCTGCGGGGGCGGCGGGCGGTGGAGGGCGGCGACGGGCCGGCGTCCGAGGGGGAAAGCGGGGGTGACGCCTAGCGGCCCGCCGGGTGTCCGACGGGTCGTCGGACTGTCGACAAATACGTGAATCGAGACGGTCGTTGCGCCCGTACGCGCAATCCTGTTCCGGTTAGCGGAATGATCCGGTAATTCTGGCTACCCGTCAGCTTGTGTGGATAGTGGGAGGGTTGATAACGATCCAGATACGGAATCGTCCTAATTTCGCATGGGGGTTTCCGGACCTCCGGGGCTCCATAGGATTCGTCTGGTTCACATCGTGAAGCGGCGCCACAGGGGGCGCGGCAAGCAAGGCGGGCTGCCCACCGGCATGGCCCGGCCCGAAGGGATCCCAAGATGTTCCAGAGGCAGGGGCGGGCGCTTCCCCGCATAACCACTGTCATGCTCGCGACCAGCACCGCGCTGGCCGGGGGCCTGTTCGCGGCCGGTGCGGCGGCTGCGGCCGACGAGCCGGGCGGCGGTGTCACGGCGGTGGTCCAGCCGACCTTGATGAGCGAGGAGATCGCCATCGAGGGGAGCCACTCGATCCAGGGCGGGCTGTTCACCCTCAAGACGGCCGACGGCGAGATCAAGACGTACTGCATCGACATCGACCACCCGGTCGACATCACCAAGGCCATCGAGTACCGCGAGTCGGACTGGAAGTCCAGCTCGCTCGGCCGCCCGGAGAAGGCCCAGGACGCCTCCAAGATCCGCTGGATCCTGGAGAACTCCTACCCGCAGGTGACGGACCTCAAGAAGCTGGCCGCCGACGCCGGCGTCAAGGGCGAGCTCACCAAGGAGGACGCCGCCGCCGGCACCCAGGCCGCGATCTGGAAGTTCTCCGACGGCAAGAACGCCGTTCCGGTGGACGCCGAGGCCAAGCAACTGCGCGACTACCTGGTCAGCGAGAAGAACAAGGGCATCGCCGCCGAGCCCAAGCCCTCGCTGAGCCTCACCCCGGACTCGGTGTCGGGCAAGCCGGGCACCAAGCTCGGCCCGTTCACGCTCAACTCCAGCGCCAACGAGGTCAAGCTGGCGCTCGCCGGCGACGCCGCCGACAAGGTCAAGCTGGTCGACAAGGACAACAAGCCGGTCTCCGACCTGGCCGGTCCGATCGCCAAGGACACCCAGCTGTGGCTGGACGTCCCGGCCGGCACCCCGGACGGCACCGCGAGCATCAACGCCAACGCGGAGACGGTCGTGCCCAGCGGCCGCGTCTTCCTCAGCAAGGGCTACACCCCGGAGAAGCACAGCCAGACCATGATCCTGGCGGGCTCCACCAAGCTCGCCGTCAAGGACGCCGCCAAGGCGACCTGGAAGGCCGCCAAGGGCCCGCTGGTCGACAGCACCGCCGTGGTCGAGTGCGTCTCCAACGGTGTCAAGGTCTCCGTCGCCAACGGCGGCGACGAGGCCGCCACCGTCTCGGTGAAGCCGGGCAAGGACATCACCGTCCAGCCGGGCAAGATCGAGACCGTGATCGTCCCGGTCGTCGAGGACACGGCCTACGACATCACCGTCACCGGCCCGAACGGCTTCAGCAAGAACTTCAAGGGCATCCTGGACTGCAAGAACACCAGCGTGACCACGCCGACCCCGACCCCGACCCCGTCGGCCACCACCCCGAGCACCAAGCCGTCGACCCCGGCGCCGACCACCGCGGCCCCGACCACCACGGCTCCGGTGACCCCGAGCGCGACCCCGTCCGCCTCGGCCACCACCACGGCCGCCCACCCGGCGCCGACCAGCACCGCCCCCGGCACCACCGGCGGTCTGGCCCAGACCGGTGGTAGCGACGCCACCCCGGTCATCGCCGCCGTCGCCGGCGGTCTGGTCGTGGCCGGCGGTGCCGCGGTCTTCCTGCTGCGCCGTCGCCGCCAGGGCAACGCCGCCTGAGGCACCGGCCCGAGGCCGATCCGGTAGGACCGGGGCACTGACCCGGGAGTACCGGGCGCCGAACCGCCCGTAACGGCCCGGCTCCCCGCACCACGTGTGCGGGGAGCGGGGCCGTTGCGCGTCCGGACGGCGTCGCGGCGAACCGCGGTGCACCGCGGCGCGGCACCGGGCGGGGGCGGACCGCGTCGGCCGGGCGCCCAGTGGGGAGCAGCCGTTCGGGGCTCCCGTTCCGGTGCGGCACAATGGAAGGCTGCAAGCCGAATAACTCCCGACGACGCCGGAGCGATCTCACGTGGCGGAATACATCTACACGATGCGCAAGGTGCGCAAGGCGCACGGCGACAAGGTCATCCTTGACGACGTGACGCTCAGCTTCCTTCCCGGGGCGAAGATCGGCGTCGTGGGCCCCAACGGTGCCGGTAAGTCCACCGTGCTGAAGATGATGGCCGGCCTGGAGCACCCCTCCAACGGCGACGCCTTCCTCTCGCCCGGTTTCACCGTCGGCATGCTGCTCCAGGAGCCGCCGCTCGACGAGTCCAAGACCGTCCTGGAGAACGTCGAGGACGGCGTCAAGGAGATCAAGGGGAAGCTCAACCGCTTCAACGAGATCGCCGAGCTGATGGCGACCGACTATTCGGACGCCCTGCTGGACGAGATGGGCAAGCTCCAGGAGGACCTCGACCACGCCGAGGCCTGGGACCTGGACGCCCAGCTGGAGCAGGCCATGGACGCCCTGGGCTGCCCGCCCGGCGACTGGCCGGTCACCAAGCTCTCCGGTGGCGAGAAGCGCCGCGTGGCGCTCTGCAAGCTGCTGCTGGAGGCCCCCGACCTGCTGCTGCTCGACGAGCCCACCAACCACCTGGACGCCGAGTCGGTGAACTGGCTGGAGCAGCACCTGGAGAAGTACAAGGGCACCGTCGTCGCCGTCACCCACGACCGGTACTTCCTGGACAACGTCGCCGAGTGGATCCTCGAGCTCGACCGCGGCCGCGCCTACCCGTACGAGGGCAACTACTCCACGTACCTGGAGACCAAGCAGTCCCGGCTCAAGGTCGAGGGCCAGAAGGACGCCAAGCGCGCCAAGCGGCTCAAGGAAGAGCTGGAGTGGGTCCGCTCCAACGCCAAGGGCCGCCAGGCCAAGTCCAAGGCGCGTCTGGCCCGCTACGAGGAGATGGCGGCCGAGGCCGACAAGATGCGGAAGCTGGACTTCGAGGAGATCCAGATCCCGCCGGGCCCGCGTCTGGGCAGCGTCGTCATCGAGGTCGAGAACCTCAACAAGGCCTTCGGCGAGAAGGTCCTGATCGACGACCTCAGCTTCACCCTGCCGCGCAACGGCATCGTCGGCATCATCGGCCCGAACGGCGCCGGCAAGACCACCCTGTTCAAGATGCTCCTGGACCTGGAGACCCCGGACAGCGGCACGGTCAAGGTCGGCGACACGGTCAAGATCAGCTACGTCGACCAGTCGCGCGCCAACATCGACGCGAAGAAGACCCTCTGGGAGGTCGTGTCCGACGGTCTGGACTGGATCAACGTCGGCCAGGTCGAGATGCCGTCCCGCGCCTACGTCTCGGCGTTCGGCTTCAAGGGCCCGGACCAGCAGAAGCCGGCCGGCGTGCTCTCCGGCGGTGAGCGCAACCGCCTGAACCTCGCGCTCACCCTGAAGCAGGGCGGCAACCTGCTGCTCCTCGACGAGCCCACCAACGACCTCGACGTCGAGACCCTCTCCTCGCTGGAGAACGCGCTGCTGGAGTTCCCCGGCTGCGCCGTGGTCATCTCGCACGACCGCTGGTTCCTGGACCGAGTGGCCACCCACATCCTCGCCTACGAGGGCGAGAGCAAGTGGTTCTGGTTCGAGGGCAACTTCGACTCGTACGAGAAGAACAAGGTCGAGCGGCTGGGCTCGGACGCGGCGCGTCCGCACCGGGCCACCTACAAGAAGCTGACCCGCGGCTGACAGCCAGCCATGACGACGGCCCGGCAGATCCGCCCCACCGGGGGCGGGCCTGCCGGGCCGCGGCCCGACCGGCACCGAACGCCGACGGGCACCGGACGTCGAGGAGAACACCCGTGTCACGCCACATCTACGCCTGCCCGCTCCGCTGGTCCGACATGGACGCCTTCGGGCACGTCAACAACGTGGTCTTCCTGCGCTATCTGGAGGAGGCCCGGATCGACTTCATGTTCACCCAGGCCGCCGAGGCCGGCGCCGGCGAGTTCGCGGGCGGTTCGGTGGTGGCGCGCCACGAGATCGACTACAAGCGCCCGTTGGTGCACCGGCCCGAGCCGGTCACGATCGAGACCTGGGTGACCCGGATCGGCGGCGCCTCGCTGACGGTCTCCTACGAGATCAAGGACACCGCCGACGACGGCGCCGAGACGGTCTACGTCCGCGCCTCGACCGTGGTCGTCCCCTACGACCTGGCGGAGGGCCGGCCGCGCCGGATAAGCCCGGTGGAGCGGGAGTTCCTGTCGCGGTTCATGGACGAGGAGCCGGCCGTCGCGGTCTGACCGCACCCGGCCGACCGCACCCGCCCGTACCTGCCCCCGCCGACCGACCGTTCCGCCCGCCCGATGCCCCGGATGTGAGCCGCAGCGTTGAACAGCACCGTCACCCTCGCCGACGCCGGGGAGGCCGCCGACCTGGCCGCCTTCCTGGTCCGACTGCTGCGCTTCGACCGGGCGGCGGCGGTCCGGTCGCAGGGCGTGCCGCAACCGGACGGCAGCGGTGTGCTGGCCGTCTTCGGGCGGCTGCCGCTGGGTGGTTCGGGTGTGCTGGCGGTGCGCACCGCCCGGCTGGCCGGGCTCGACGGGCCGGTCGACCTGACCGTCTCGGCCGGGCAGCTGCTGGACGGCGTCGACACCGAGGGGAACACCCTCGCCCTGCCCGGACCGGTCACCGGCCCGGCCTGGGCCGGCCTGCTGCCGCCGCGCACCGGCTGGCGGCCGGTCGGCGAGCCGCCCGCCGCCCAGGTGTACGGCGAAGTGATGGCCGCCGTGCGGGAGTTCCGCGAGCGCAGTGAGGCCGTCCCGGAGCACCACCGGACCCGGCCGGTGCTCGACGCGCTGGCCGACGAGATCTGGTCCCGCCCGCTCACCGCGCTGCCCGAACTGCCGCTGCGCGCCGCGCACGCGGCCCGGGTGATCGGCTTCCTGGACCCGGTGGCCCCGCTCACCGTGCACCGGGCGGGCGGCTGGCTGCGGCTCTCCGCCCCGGCGGGTTCGGTGGCCCTGCGCACCGCGGCGGCGCCCGGCGCGGGCCTGGGGCTCAGCCCGGTCCGGCCCGCGTAGTCACTGCGGGCCCGCGCGGGTCCGAGGTCCTCGTCAGCCCTCGGTGTTGATCATCGAGGCGGCGGCGTAGGTGAGGTAGTCCCAGAGCTGCTGCTCGGCCTCCGCCGGCAGGGCCAGCTCGTCCACGGCCACCCGCATGTGCTTCAGCCAGGCGTCGTGCGCCGCGCGGTCCACCTTGAACGGCACGTGCCGCATCCGCAGCCGGGGGTGGCCGCGCTCCTCGCTGTACGTGCGCGGGCCGCCCCAGTACTGCATGAGGAAGAGCGTGAACCGCTCCTCGGCCGGACCGAGGTCCTCCTCGGGGTACATCGGCCGGAGCAACTCGTCCTCCGCGACGCCCTGGTAGAACCGGTGGACCAGCCGCCGGAAGGTCGGTTCGCCACCGACCTGCTCGAAGAAGGTCTCCTCGCTGGGCGCGCCACGCCGGATCTCGTTCACCCGACCATGGTCGCAGACGGCGGCGGGGCCGTACACCGGGACCTGGGGACCAGGACCTGCGGCGTACGACCCCGCGCGGGCCGACCGGGGGAGGGGCGGGCGGTCAGTCCTCCCAGCGGAACAGCTTCCAGGAGATGCCGGTCATCACGGCCGCGAACAGCAGCAGGCCGCCCATGGTCGGCAGCGCGTCCATCACGCCGCCGCCCCGGGAGAGCACCGACTGCGAGGCGGTGACCAGGTGCCGCAGCGGCAGCGCCTGGGAGATCGCCTCCAGCCAGCCCGGCATGCCGTCGGTGGGGAAGAACGAGCCGGACAGGAACGACATCGGCAGCACGATGATCTGCGAGATGCCGTTCGCCGCCTCCTCGGTCTTGGCGATCGAACCGGCCAGCAGGCCGATCGACATGAAGGCGACGGTCGCGCAGACCACCAGCGGGACGATCAGCCACCAGTCGCCGGTGAGCTTGAGCCCGAAGAACGGCGTGGTCGCGACCACCAGGAAGACGGCGGTCTGGACCAGCGCGGTGAGGACCGAGACCGCGACCCGGGAGGCGATGACCGACCCGGCGCTCACCGGGGCGAGCCGCAGTCGGCGCAGCACCTTCTTCTGCCGCCAGCCGACCAGGGTCAGCGCGGCGCCGAATACCGCGCCGGTGGCCACCGCCCAGCCGAGCAGGCCGGGGGTGAGGAACTGGATCGGCTTGAGCGACCCGTCCTCGACCTGGCTGCTCTCCATGACGAAGGCCGGGGGCTTGCCGGTGGCGGCCTGGTTGGCCTGCTGGACCACGGAGTTGACGATGCCCTGGACGGAGCCGGAGCGGACCTGGTCGGCCGCGCTGTAGCGGACCACGACCTTGCCGTCCGGGCCCTCCTTGATCATGGCGTCGAGGTCGCCCTTGCGGACCTTCTCCAGGGCGGCGGCCTCGTCGTCGCCCTTGGTGATGGTCAGCACCTGCTCCAGGCCGGCCCGGGCCTCGCCCTGGACGGAGTCCAGGACCCGGACGGCGCCGACCTGTTCGACCTTGGCGTGCGGGCTGGAGGCGCCCTTGAGCAGGGTGCCGAACAGCATCAGGAACATCAGCGGGAACAGCAGCACGAAGAACAGCGCGCTGCGGTCGCGGACGAAGGCGACGATCATCACCCGGGAGAGGCTGGCGAAGGCGGAGACCCGCTCGCGCTCGGCCGGGGGAGGGCTGCCGGGTGCGGGGGCCTGCGCGGGTGCGACCGTGGTGGGCTCGGCGGTCATGCGCGGTACTCCCGTCCGGTGAGCTGGAGGAAGACGTCCTCCAGGGTGGCGCCGCGGACTTCCAGTCCCCGGAGGGCGCCCCGGTCGGCCAGCACGGAGAGCACCGGCGCGGGCAGCCGGGTGGAGAGCGAGAGCGAGACGCCGTCGTCCTCCAGCGAGGTGGTCTCCGCCCCGGCGGCGGTGAGCAGTTCGCGTGCGGTGTCGATGGGGAGCTGCCCGGACTCCACGCTGATCCGGACGGTGTCGTCGATCTCGCGGATGAGCGCGGCGGGTGCCCCGGTCCGCAGGATCCGGCCGCGGTCCATCACCGAGACGCGGTCGCAGAGCACCTCGGCCTCGTCCAGGTAGTGGGTGGTCAGGACGACGGTGCGGCCCTCGGCGTTGATGTCGCGCAGCAGGTCCCAGAGGTTGCGGCGGGCCTGCGGGTCGAGTCCGGTGGTGGGCTCGTCGAGGAATACCAGCTCCGGTCCGTGGACCAGGGCGCAGGCGATCGAGAGCCGCTGGGCCTGGCCGCCGGACATCTTGTCGGTCATCACCCCGGCCGACTCGGTCAGGCCGACCCGCTCCAGCATCGCGTCGGCGGCCTTGGGGCCGACGCCGTAGAAGGAGCCGAAGGTGCGGATGGTCTCCCGGGCGGTGAGCCGGTTGAAGAAGGCGGAGGCCTGGAACTGGACGCCGATGCGGCGCAGCAGCTTGGGGTTGCGCGGCCAGGGCGCCAGGCCCAGCAGCTCGATCCGGCCCTCGTCGGGCTTGCGGATCCCCTCCAGGATCTCCAGCGTGGTGGTCTTCCCGGCGCCGTTCGGGCCCAGGATTCCGTAGAATTCGCCGGCTTCGACGGTGAGTGACACTCCGTCGACGGCTTGTACGTCCCCGTACCGCTGACGGATACCGTCGGCGGATATTGCAGCAGTCATAGCGACTGAGGGTAGGGGTGCCGGGGGGCCACGGGGAGATGCCGAAGCATCATTTGATGATCATTTTTACAATGTGTTCGAACTGCGGGGTCCCCTGGGCCGGCCGGTGCGGTCCGGGAGTCCCGGGACCGCACCGGCCCGCCGTCCGTGCCCGCTCAGGCGCGGTGCAGGGTGATCGTGGTCCAGGCGCCGATGTGGACGCGGTCGCCGTCGCCCAGCGGGATCGCGGTGTGCGGGGAGATCGGCTCCGCGCCGCCGTTCACCGTGGTGCCGTTGGTGGAGTCCTGGTCGACCAGCACCCAGGTGCCGTCCGGCTGTTCGGCCAGCAGGGCGTGCTGGTGCGAGGCGCCCGGGTCCTCCGGCGCGACCGAGAGGTCGATCTCCGGCACGGTGCCCCGGTGCTGGCTGCGCCGGCCGATCCGCAGCTGGCCGCGCCCGGTCAGCGGGATCCGCCGCTCGGGGCAGTACGGCGGGAAGAACAGCCCGGCCGCCTCCGGACCGCTGCGGGCCATCATGTCGGTGAAGTACTGGCGGTCGGCCGCGATCACCGCGAACCAGGTGGTCCGCACCGGCTCGGCGGGCGGGGTCGGCGGCTGCTCGGCCTGCGGGGGCACCGGCGGGGCCAGGTGGAACGAGGTGCCGAACTCGTCGCCGCGCCGGGCCGGTCCGGGCTGGGCGTAGACCGGACCGGAGTCCTCGCGCGGGGCCGGCGGCCGCTGCTGCTCCGGGTGCGCGGGCGGCGGCCCGTACGGGGCCTCGGCGGGAGGGCCGTAGGGAGCCTCGGCCGGCGGGCCGTACGGCGGCGCCTCGACCGGGCCGGGCGCCGCGGCCTGCTGCCCGTGCGCGGGCGGCGGGTAGCCGTAGCCGGCGGGTGCGCCGTGCTGCTGGTGCTGCTGCTGGTGCTGCGGCGGCAGCGGCGGGGCCTCGGCGAGGTGCGGCGCGGCCGGTGCCGCCGGGGCGCCGCCGTACGCCGCCGGGATGTTCAGCGGGGCGGGTGCGGGCGGCGGTGCCGGGGCCGGGAACGGCGGCTGCTGGGCACGCTGCGGCGAGGAGAGGTCGTAGTCGTACCCGCACTCCTCGCAGAACCGCCCGGTCTGCGGGCTGCGGCAGATCGGGCAGATCACCAGGCCCTCGGTGAGGTCGGGGAAGCCCTGCGGGGCCGGCGGCGGGGGCGGCGGCATCGAACCCGGTGCCGGCATCGAGCCGGGCGGCGGCGGGGGCATCGCGCCCGGGGGGAGCGTGGCACCGTACGGCGCGCCGGGTGCCCCGTGCGCCCCCGGGGCACCGGGGTGCGCTCCGGGCGGCGGCGGCAGCGGCTGCGGCGGTGTCATCGGGAATCCGCAGAAGTCGCACCAGTCCTCGGCCTGCGACTCGTGGCCCCTCGGGCAGATCGGCATCAGGTCCCCCCTCAATTCCAGCTCGGCCGGGGCTGGGCCCGGCCGGTTCGCGGCCCGGTCGGCGCTTCGGCGGTCACTTCTTCACGCGGACGGTCTTGGTCGACCGGGTCTCGACGATCATCGAGTCGGCCTCGCTCACGTTCTTACGGAACCGAACGGTACCCTCCTTCGGGTCCACCACGTCCACCACCTTCTGCAGCAGCTTGTAGGTGCCTTCGTTCCCGGTCTCGTGGGCGATCCGGACGGCGGTGCCCAGCCTGGTGGTGGCGAGGTGGACGTTCCCGGCGCGGTGCGCCTCCATGCCCTCCTGGACCGCCGCGGCGAGTTCCGCCTGTCCGGTGTAGTGGGCGACCTGCGGGCTGATCCGGGTGGAGGAGGCGAGGTCGTCCGTCCAGACCGCCTTGACCAGACCCTGGGACAGCACCTCGGGCGTCCCCCCGGCGGCCGGGGGCGGCAGGACCAGGCTGATCCGGGCGGCCAGCATCTCGTTGCCGACCGCGGCGGCCGGGACCTCCACGCAGACGTGGTAGTCGCGGCTCTCGTCGCCCCACGAGCCGGTCGGGTAGTCACCGGCCCGCGGTCCGGCCTCGGCCCGGCGGCCGGTGAGGTCCTCCAGTGCGGGGGCGACCTGCTTGACGAACTTCACCACCGCGTTGGCGGGCGTCCAGACCCGCAGGGCGACATCGGCGACCTGCTTGCCCATCGCGCCGGTCATCATCGAGCGGAAGTCCTCGGCCAGGCCGGAGGGCTCGGGGACGATGTCGACGGTGCCGAGCAGCGCGGAGGCGATCTTGCGCAGCTCCTCGACCTTCCAGTCGGTGCCGACGCCCCGGCAGTCGGCGGTGAAGTGGCCGGTGACCCGTCCGATCGCGCGCTCCAGCTCGGCGGCGGTCTCGTGCTCGTTGTTGCCGTCGGTGAGCAGGATCGCGTGCCGGATCGGGATGTCCCGGCGGGTGAGGAAGAGCTGGTCGGCCTTGGTCAGCCAGGTGCCCATGGCGGTGCCGCCGGCCGCGGTGAGCCGGCGCAGCGACTCCCGGGCCCGGGCCCGGGTCTCCGGCGAGGCGATGGCGAGGGTGCCGTCGCCGGGGAAGACCTCGCGGGCCTCGTGGGTGCCGGCGACCACGGCGAAGGCCACGCCGTCGCGGACGGTGTCGACGGCGGCGGCGGTGGCCTCGCGGGCACCGCGCATCTTGCTGGACGGGTAGTCCATCGAGCCGGAGCAGTCCACCAGGATCACCACGGCGGCGGACTGCCCGTCGCCGCCCGCCGAGGCGTCGCTGATGCCGAGCGGGCGGCCGCCCGAGGTGCCGCCGCCGGTCGCGGTGACGGTGACGATGGCGTTCACTTCGCGGGCGCCGTCCGCGAGGTACTCGTTCTGGAAGATCTCCACATCGAACCTGGGCAGGTTCGGCTTCGCCAGTGTTGCCATGGGCCGGTGGCTCCCGTCGGATCGTCGGATGGTGCGCGGGTGGTGGCCGCGCCGCTGGGACGGGGCGCGGGTGGTCGCTCGGTGCTTGCGGCCCGGGCGGGTGGCCCGGTGTTCGGGTCCGGTGCGTGTGGCTCGGTGCGTGTGGCTCGGTGCGTGTGGCTCGGTGCGGGTCGTCCGGCGCACGGGGTCCGGCGCACGGGGTCCGGCGCGGGTCGCCCGGTGCTCGGGTGCGGTGCTCGCGGCTTGTTGCGGACGGCGCGCCGGGGCCCGCGCCGTGGGGGCGCGGGCCCCGGTGGCGCGGGCGGTTCAGCGGGCCGGTGGCACCTGCGGCGCCGGCGGCACGGGCGGGCGGGGCGGTGCCGCGGGCGGCGGCGGGACGGGGGGCAGCGGGGCGGCGGGCGAGCCGATCACCGGGATGTCCGGCAGGGTCGGCGCGTGGTCCTCCTCCTCGTCCGGGTCGCTCCCGAACGCCGCGCCGGTCGCGGTGATCACCGGCAGGTCCAGCGCGGTCGCGGTCCGGGCGTCCTCCCCGGTGCCCCCGGCCGCCGGGGGCGGGTCGATCGGCAGTACGGCGACGGTGATGTTGTCGTGCCCGCCGGCCGCGACGGCGAACTTCACCAGCGACTGCGCGGCGGCCAGCGGTTCGGTCCGGGCGTCCGGCCGGACGTAGTACGCCAGGTCGGTGGCGGCCTCGGCGTAGTTCCACAGGCCGTCGGTGCAGACCAGCAGCACGCCGGGCACGTGCGGGGTGAAGTCGAGGGTGTGCGGCACGACCTCCTCGGCGTCCGCGCCGAGCCAGCCGGTGATGGCGTGGGCGCGCGGGTCGGCGTACGCCTCGGCCTCGCCCATCAGCCCCGCCTCGACCATCCGGGCCGCCCAGGAGTCGTCCTGGGTGAGCCGGAACGGTTCGGCGGCGACCCGGTCGTCGGGGATCCAGTAGGCCCGGGTGTCGCCGACCCAGCCGATGGTGATCCGGCCGCCGGAGGCGATCGCGCTGACGTAGGTGCAGGCCGGGGCGTTGACGTCGGGCCGGAGCGGCCGGGTGCCGTCGGTGGCGAGGGCGGCCACCGCGTCGGCCGCGTCGGCGATCGCCCGGCGCATCGCCCGGGTCGGGTCGGTGCCCGCCTCCAGCGAGCTGAGCAGCGACTCGGAGGCCGCGTCGACCGCGGTCTCGGAGGCCTCGTCGGGCCGGTCGGAGGAGGAGACGCCGTCGCAGACCACGGCCACCACGACCGGGTCGCCGCCGGGCAGCGAGGAGGCGGCGACGGTGAAGGAGTCCTCGTTGCGGTGGTGCCGCAGGCCGCGGTCGCTGACGCCGGCGACGCCGGCCAGCGCCTTCTCCATGTGGTCGCGGGGGCGCGGCTGGGCGCGGCCGCAGGCCTCGCAGTAGCCGTCGGGGGTCACCTGGTGGAGCCCGCAGTGCGCGCAGGCGACCGCGCTCCGGTCGGCCTGGGCGGGCACGGAGGGGGTGTTGGGCAGGGTCGGCGGGTGCTCCTCCCCGCCGCCGGCCCGGGCGGCGGACCAGCCGGCCGGCATCGCGCCGGGGGCGGGACGGCCGTCCCGGCCGGCCCCGCAGGACCCGCAGAAGACGTCCTCCGGGTCCATCGGCTCGGCACAGCTCTGGCACACGGTCTGCTGCGGCATCAGTTACACCCACGTCCTGGGACGGGCCCGGTTGGCCCGTTCCACCATCTCGATCCTGGTCTCGGCCCGGTCGGCCAACCGGGCGAGTACCCGGTAGGACTGCTCCAGGGCGAACCGCAGTTCCCTTTCCACCGCGGGCCGTCCCAGCACGCTGACCTCGCCCGTCGCCGGGCCCGTGCCGGTTCCCCCGGGGGATCCGGCGGTGACCCAGCCGAGCGCCGCGCCGAGCACCTCGACGGCGAGTTCCTCACGGCGGCGGTCGTCCAGGCGCAGCGCGGTCAGCTGCTCGGAGCTCGCGCCGAGGTCGGCGCCGAGCGGGTCGGTGGTGGGCCGCTCGCGCAGCCGGGCCCGGACGGCGGCGATCCGGGCGGCGGTGTACTGGCTGGAGGTGGCCGGGACGGTCTCCAGGGCGGCGACGGCGCCGGCCCGGTCGTCCTCGGCGAGCCGGACCCGGGCCAGCCCGAAGGCGGCGCTCAGGTAGCTCTGGTCGGTGCTCCACACCAGGCGGTAGAACTCGGCCGCGTCGCCGCCGTCGCCGAGGAGTTCGGCGCAGACGGCGAGGGCCAGCTTGGGGGCGGCCTCGCCGGGGAAGGCGTCGTAGACGGCGTCGAAGGCCTCGGCGGCGGCGCGCAGGGCCTGTTCGCGGGCCGAGGCCCCCTCGGGGGCGCCCGTACCGGCTCCGGCCTCGGTGTCCGCCTCGGCGGCGGTGACCAGGGAGGCCAGGCCCCGGTACCAGACCACCCGCCAGTCGTCCGGGTGGTCCTTCTCCAGTGCGGCCAGCGCCTCGGCGGACTGGTGCGGCCGGCCGAGTTCGAGCAGGGCGCGCAGGGCCCGCAGCCGCCGTTCGACCGAGTCGGTGGGGGCGCCGTCCAGCGCGCCGAGCGCCTCGGCCGGGTCGGCGGCCAGCAGGGTGGCGAGGAAGCCGGCGTTCGGGTCGGCCGGGTCGACCCGGGGGACGGGCAGCGCGAGCGCGGCGGCGGCCGGGTCGACGGCGGTCAGCCGCAGTTCGCCGGGGCGCACCGTGGTGGCGACCAGTTCGGTGTCGACGACCCGGAGTTCGGGGCCGAACAGGGTGGACTGCGCGGGCCGGGCCCGGCCGTCCTGGAGGGCGAGCACCTCGCGCAGCACGCCGGTGAGCTGGTCGGCCATCTCCTCGGCGGAGCCGAACCGGCGGGCCGGGTCCGGGTCGGTGGCGCGCACCAGCAGGCGGTAGTAGGACTCGTAGGAGGCGAAGACCGGGACCGACTCGGGGCCGGGCAGGGTGTCCCGGTAGGTGGTCGAGTAGCCCTGGAAGTCGAAGCTGAGCACGGCCAGGGTGCGGGCCACCGTGTACAGGTCGGAGGCGGGGGAGGGGCCGTCGGTGGCGATCTCGGGCGCCTGGTAGCCGATGGTGCCGTAGATCGGGCCGTCGTCGTCGAGGCGGCGGACGGCGCCCATGTCGATGATCTTGAGCGCGTCGCCGCTCTGCAGCACGTTGTCGATCTTGAAGTCGCAGTACACCAGGCCCCGGGAGTGCAGGTAGCCCAGCGCGGGCAGCGCCTCCAGCCCGTACGCGATCGCCTGCTCGACCGGCAGCGGGTCGCGCCGGCCGTCCGGGAGCCGGCGCTCGTTGGCGATGTCCTTCAGGGACTTGCCGCCGACGTACTCCATCACGATGTAGCCGTCGGTGGCGCCGGTCCGCAGGTCCGGGTGCTCGACGAAGTTGATGATCCGGACGATGTTCGGGTGGTCCACCTCGGCCAGGAAGCGGCGCTCGGCGACGGCCACCGCCAGGGCGTCCTCGTCCCCGGTGTCCAGCAGGCCCTTGAGCACCACCCACTTGTCGTTGACCCGCCGGTCGACCGCCAGGTAGATCCAGCCCAGCCCGCCGTGCGCCAGGCAGCCGACCACCTCGTACTGCCCGCCGACGAGGTCGCCGCGGCGCAGCTTGGGCGTGAACGAGTACGGGGTGCCGCACTTGGTGCAGAAGCCGTCCGGGCGGCCGGGCCGGCCGTTGCGGTCCCGGCCCACCGGGGTGTCGCACTTGGAGCAGAACCGCTTGCGCTCCGGCACCTCCGGGTTCTCCAGCACCGCCAGCGACGGATCGGCGGCCGGGACGGTGGGCACCGTCACCAGGCCGGCGCCCAGCCGGTGCCGACTGGCCGAACTGCTGCCGCGGCTGCTGCGCACTGAGACCGAGCGGCTGCTGCCGGTACGGGTGGAGCGGTGCGAGCGGGACCGGCCGGACAGCGAACGGGCCGAACCGCTGCGGACCGAGGAGCTGCGCACGGAGGAGCTGCGGGCCGGGCCGGTGTCCTGGCCGCCGGTCAGGGGCGCCGAGGCGGCGCCGAGGCCGCACTCGTCGCAGTAGCCGTCGGGGTCGATCGTCCCGCCGCAGTCGCGCGGGCAGGGGTCACCCGGTCCGGCGACGGACCTCCGGCCCGCGGCCGTCCCGCCGCGGGTCCCGGAGGCCGGCCCGGTCCCGGTCGCCGTGCCGGTGCCCGTCGCCGGACCGGTCCCGGTCCGGTCCGGCCCGGGGCCCGATGGCGTCGACCCGATGCCCGCCCGCGTCGAGGTGGTGCTCGCCGGGGCGAGACCGCACTCGTCGCAGTAGCCGTCCGCGTCGATCGTCCCGGTGCCGCACTCCGGTCGTACGCACGTCTCGCCCATCACCGTCAGCCCCCCTGTACCCGTCCGTCGACAGCCTGTCCGTCGGTCGGCTCCCCGCCGGCCGCCGCCCCGCCCAGCCCGATCCCGTCCCGTTCGATCCTGTCCTGCACCGCGCCGCCGTACCCGGCCGCGCTCGACCCGGCGCCGCCGTACCCGGTGCCGCCGCCGTACCCGGACCCGCCCGGCTCGGCCGCGCCGGCCCCCGGCTCGCCCGTTGCCGGTCGCAGCGCCTGCTGGAACCGGGCCACCGCGCCGGCCGCCGCCCGCAGGTCGCACGGCGCGCTCCACAGCAGCCAGCGCGCCTTCTCGTAGCGCTCCAGCACGACCGGGTCCTCGGACACCCGGAGCCGGGCCGCCATCGCCTTGTACGCGTCCAGGCGCCCGCGCAGTTCGGCCCGGACGGCCAGCGGCTGGGTCACCTCGGTGAGCGACTGCCGGGCCCGGGCCAGCTCCTTGGCGGCGGCGTCCTCCAGCGCGTCGAGCAGCGGCGCCAGCCGGTACCACTGCCCGTTCTGCCGCAGGTCCAGCGCCAGCACGATCCGCTCCCGCAGTGCCGAGGCCGGTCCGGGGACGGCCGGCACCTCGGTGGCGGCGATCTTCGCCAGCACCTCGCCGCGCGCCCGCCGGGCCTCGGCCAGGGTGGCGTCGGCCCGCTGGAGCAGGTCGCCGACGCCCTGCAGCCGCTCCTCGGCGTCGTCGCGCAGCCGCAGCAGGTTCTCCAGTTCCTGCCGGACGCCGTCCAGCGCCCGCCCGGCCCGGTCGAAGCGCTCGGTGTCCACCACTCCGGAGGGGAGGCCCGGGGCGCCGCCGTCCGGCACCGTGCCGCGCTGCGCCGGGACCCTGGCGGGCCGCCAGAGGGCGAGCGGGTCGGTGCGGACCTCGGTCCGCAGCCCCTCCAGGTCGGCGTCCAGCGCCTCCAGGTCGTCGCCGAGCGGGTGGGTACCGGAACGCACGCCGAGCGAGGCCGCCAGGGTCTGCACCCGGCGCAGTTCGGCGATCAGCAGGTCGATCCGGGCGGGCAGCGCCGTCCAGACCGCGTCGGCCGCCGAGACCACCTCCAGCACGGTGGCGTACCAGGAGTTCATCCGCTCCATGAGCTCGTCCAGGCTGACCCGCTCGACCAGCCGGGCGGGCGCGCCGAGCCGCTGCGGGCCGTCCGGCGCGCCGCCGGGCACGGTGACCGCGTCGCCGGTCAGCAGCTCGCTGAGCTCGGCGAGTTCGGGGCCGCCGGGCCTGGCCTTGCGGGCCCGGACCGCGCGGGCCGAGGCCAGCGTCTCCGAGTAGCGGTCGAACAGCGCCCAGAGCAGCGGCAGGCCCTGTCCGACGACGGACCAGCGCTCCTGGGTCCGCCCGGTCAGTCCGGCGCCGTCGAGCAGGCGCAGGCCCGGGTGGTCCTGGAGCGAGAGCAGCGCGGACTCGACCGCGTCGCGTTCCGCGCCGAGGCGCGCCAGCGCGCGGTCCACCTCCTCCCGGCTCAGTGCCGGGCCGGCCGAAGCCGCCATCGTCCCCTCCCCTCCCTCGCCTGCCGTGTGCCGTACTCCGTGGTTCCGGTTCCTGCCGTTCCGGTTCCCGGGGAATCCGCCCCGACCCTAGCGCGCGCCCCCGCCGCCGGGCCGGGCCCGGTCGTCGAGGAACCGTCGGTGCGGCCCGCCGCTCCCGTCACCGCGGCGTCGGCCAGTGCCGGTCGGCGTCGTCCAGCAGGTAGGGCTTGAGCCAGGTGTCGTACGCCCGCCGCCAGCTGCCGCCGTTGTAGTAGTCGTTGAGCACCTGGTTCACCCGGGCCGTCAGATCGGTGCTGGTCTTCAGCATCGCGACGCCCATCACACCCGGCCGGACCTCGCCGTCGAGCACCCGGACGGTCTGGTCCTGCGCGGCCTGGCTGGCCGCGAGCCCGTCGTCGGTCATGGTGGCGTCGACCTTGCCGAGCTGCATCAGCACCAGGCAGTCGAGGTGGTTCTGCACGGTGACGAGCTGCTTCACCGGACGGGTCTTCAGCTCCTCCTCGGCCGAGGAGCCGGAGGCGGCGCAGGCGGTGGCGCCGTTCAGCGCCTCGTCCATGGTCTTCGCGGGGGAGGACCTCGGCACCAGGACCCGCTGGCTGGTGGTGAAGTAGGGGCGGGAGAAGGCCACCTGCTCCATCCGCTCGCAGGTGATCGACATGGTCCGGACGATGATGTCGACCCGGCCCTCCTGGATGAACTTGATCCGGTCGGCGGTCGGCACCGCCTTCAGCACGACCTTGTCCGGATCGCCCATGATCGCGGTGCCGATCGCCCGGGCGAGGTCGATGTCGAAGCCCTCCACCTGCCCGGTGTTGGGGTTGCGCGAGCCCCACCGGTAGCTGTTCAGGTCGATGCCGACGACCAGGCTGCGCTTGGCCTTGATCGCCTTCACCGCCGGGCCGTCCTCGGTGCTCGCCGGGACGCTGCGGTACAGGTCGCAGTCGGCCTGCCCGCTCTGCTCCGACTGCCCGGACTGCTCCTGCTGCGCCGCCAGCGGTACCTGGCGCGGTGCGCCGGCCGCGGAGGGCTCCTGCGGCCCGCCCGTGCCCAGGACCAGGGCGCCGCCCGCCAGCAGTGCCAGCGCCGCCGCCGTCCGGGCCCCGCGCAGCGCGGCCGCCCGGCCCCGGCCCCGGTCCCGACCGGTGCTCGTGCTCGTGCTCGTGACCATGCTTCCGTCCCCCCTCTACCGGTACTCGGCCAGTCGGCGGCCGAGGCCGCGCAGGGCCGCGGCCGCGGCCAGCAGGCCCAGCACCGCGATCGCCGCGGCCGCGGTGCGCAGATCCTCGTCGACGCCCAGCGCGGCGTCCCGGAACTCGCCCTCCTCCAGCACCGCCGCGTCGGCGAGCTGCCGGTCGGCGGCGGCGAACGCGGCCTCCGCCGTCTTCGGCGCGTCCGCCTCCCGGGCCGTCACGGTGGCGTCCAGCGCGGCCTGGTAGTCGCCGTCGTTCTCCAGCTTGCTCGCGGCGGTGTGCCGCTCGCGCCACTGCTGGTAGTCGGCCACGGCCTGGGCGATCGGCCCCTCGGCCGCCCGCGGTGCCAGCGACTGGGCCTGCAGCAGGGTGCCGGGTCCGGCGCGCCCGGGGTCGGAGGTGACCAGGTGCTCCGTGGTCTTGGACCACAGGTCGGCGTAGACGCCGCTGGAGCCGCGCGCCACGTAGTGGAGGTTCTCCGCCAGGCGGGCCGTCAGCACGTCCACCCGGGCCGAGTTGAGCGCCCGCAGCGGCACTCCGCCCTCGCGGTCGCCGCGCGCCAGCGCCGTGGCGGCGCCGTTCGCGGCCACCGTCAGCCACAGCACCGCGGCCAGCACGGCGGCGGTGGCGGCCACCAGCCCGATGTTGAAGACCCGGTTGGTCCGCCGGAACAGCGTCAGCTGCACCCAGACCAGTCCGGCCAACGCCAGCAGGCCCAGCGCGTACCCGGCCCACGGGGTGGCCCGGGCCGCCTTCATGTCCTCGGCCAGCAGCGCGTTCTCGGCGGCCGAGAACTGCGCGGCGGCCGGCAGCAGCACGGTGCGCATCTGCTCGGAGGCGTACCGCTGGTAGGCGCCGCCGAGCGGGTAGCCCTGCCGGTTGTTGGCCCGGGCGGTCTCCACCAGCCCCGCGTACACCGGCACCTGCTGGTTCAGCTTGGAGAGCAGTTCCCGCAGCTGCGAGGAGGCGGGGGTGCGGGAGGCGGACTCGGCGATCAGCTGGGAGGCCGTCCTGAGGTCCTGCTCGTAGCGGTCCCGTACGGCCCGCGGTTCGGCGCCCGCCAGTAGGAAGCCGGTGGCGGCGGTGGCGTCCGCGTCGGCCAGCGAGCGGTTGATGTCGGCGGCGGCCTGGCTCAGCGGCTGGCTGTTGTCGACCACCCGCTGCGCCGCCGCGGCCCGGGAGTTCACCTGGACGGCGGTCAGCGCGCCGAACGCCAGGGTCAGTACCGCGAGCAGCGCTCCGGCCAGTCGCAGCCGGCCCGGCGCCGTCCGGGTGGCCCGCCCCAGCCGGGCGAGCGGCCCGCTCGGCAGGACCACCGCCCCCGTGCCGCCGGCCCGTCGCTGGGCCGGCACCGTACCCGCGGGCCGTTCCGGCGTGTGCGCGCCCGGCCCCTCCGTGCGTACCGGTGTCGCCACCAGCCACCCCCTCCCCTGTGGCCCGCCCCCCGTTTCGGGGGCCCGGCCGTTGCCAGCAGTATGGCCGTCACTCCCCGCGGCCACACCCGAGTTGCGCGGATCTTGAGCTGTCCGTCCCTGCTTCGCCCGCCGGTCCGTCCCCCCACGGGCCGTGCGGCGAACGGGTCGACGCGGCACGCACCCTACGCGGTTCCCGAGTAGAGCGGAGGATTGGGGTCCGGTTGTGTGGGAGTCGCGTCCGCGCCGAGGTGTCCGCGGCGCGTTCGGCGGCGTGAACCGGCCGGGCGCGCTCCCGGGGCGCTCGCGGTGCGGGTCCGCCCCGGCGGCCCGGTCCTTCGTACGATGACGCCATGCGCCTTCTGGGAACGATCTCCGCCGACCGTCCGCTGCTCGTCGTCGCCGTCCGGGAGGAGGCCGCCCACCTCGGCGACCGCCTTCCGGTGCTGCTCACCGGCATCGGCAAGGTCAACGCCGCCGCCGCGCTGGCCACCGTCCTCGCCGGGGGGCAGCACCCCTCCGAGGTGGTGAACCTCGGCACCGCCGGCGCCCTGCGCCCCGGCTGGGAGGGCATCCACACCGTCACCCAGGTGATCCAGCACGACCTGGACACCCCCGCCCTGTACGCCCTCACCGGCCGCACCTACGGCGCGCCGCTGGTCGTCGGCAAGGGCGGCGACGGGCCGGTCCTGGCCACCGGCGACCTCTTCGTCTCCGACCCGGCCGCCCGCGACCGCCTCGCCGAGCACGCGGACCTGGTGGACATGGAGGGCTACGCCGTTGCCGCGGTCGCCCACCGGGCCGGCCTGCCGGTCCGCCTGGTCAAGCACGTCAGCGACGAGGCGGGCGACGGCGCCGCCCACAGCTGGCAGGAGTCGGTCGACGACTGCGCCCGGCACCTGGCCGACTGGCTGCACGCCCAGGGCTGGTGACGGTCCGAAGGACATCGCTGTGGGTGGGGCTGTGGGCGGGGCCTCCTAGGGTGGCCGGGTGACCGACAACACCGACGCCCCCGTGCGGGCCGACCTCCGGCCGCCGGGGCTGAACGCCGACGAGCACACCACGCTGCTCACCTTCCTCGACTACCTGCGCACCTGTGTGATCGCCAAGACCGACGGGCTGTCCGACGAGGACGCCCGCCGGCCCGGCGTCGCCTCCGGGACGAGCCTGCTCTGGCTGGTGCGCCACCTGACCGCCGTCGAACTCAACTGGTTCCTCTGGGCCTACCGGGGGGACGACGTCGACCTGTGGGACGACGACGCGCCCTCGCCCGGCGACGAGACGGTGGCCGGGTCGGTGGCCGCGTACCGGGAGGCGATCGCCCGGGCCAACGAGGTGATCGGGTCGGCGGCGGCCTGGCCGGACCGGCCCGGTGTGCGCTCGCTGCGGCCCAACGCCGAGGCGCCGTCGATGCGTTGGCTGCTCGTCCACATGATCGAGGAGACCGGCCGGCACGCCGGACACGCCGACATCCTGCGGGAGTTGCTGGACGGTTCGGTCGGCCGCTGACGGGGGCGGGTGGCGGCCGTTCTGACAGAGAGTGGAATACTCCCCCGCGCAGTACCCGGCGCCGCTCCGGCGGCGCCGGGTGTTTTTCACACAGGGGGAACACAAGTTCATGTCTTTTTCTGACAGAAGCAGCGGGCGCCGTCGCACCGCGCACGCCGCCAGGACGGCGCTCGGCGCCTCGGCGCTCGCGCTGACGCTGCTCACCACCGCGGCCTGCGGCCCGGACAACAGCTCGGCCGACACCGCCGTCACCGCGGGTGCGGGCGCGGCACCGAACATCGGGCTGCCGGCCAACCTCGAAGACCTGAAGAAGTGGAAGTTCGACGACTGGGAGAAGTGGGCGAAGGACTACGCCCTCCCGGCCGCCGCCAAGGGCTTCTGGACGCTGGACAAGCTGCTCAAGGCCAAGCCCAACGAGCCGCTCCCGCCGCCGCCCGCACCGCCCGCCGCACCGGCGCAGCCCACCCAGGCCCCGGCGCAGCCCTCGCAGCCCGCCAAGCCCGCCCAGCCTTCGCAGCCGGCCCAGCCCGGGCAGCCGACGGCGCCCGGTGCGCCGACGGCCCCGGCCACCACGCCCGGCAAGCCGCCGGCCGGCCAGCCCACCCAGCCGGGGCACCCGACCCCGCCGCCCGCGCCGCCGAAGCCGTCGAACACCCAGCAGCCGGCCTCGCAGGCCCCGGCCCCGCCGGCCCAGCCCACCCAGGCTCCGGCGCAGCCCGCGCAGCCGCCCGCCCAGCCCGCGCAGCCGCCCGCCCAGCCCGCCCAGCCCTCGCAGGCACCGGCCCAGCCGGCCCAGCCCGCGCAGCCGGCCGACAACGGCAACGACCCGCTGCCGAAGACCGTCAACGCCCAGCCGCTCCCGCACCCGTACACCAAGCTCGCCGTGCACGGGAAGCTGTTCGCGGACGCGCCGGGCAGCGGTGCCGAGGCCGCCGCCGGGCTGAGCCACTACCAGTGCTCCGCCACGGTGGTCGCCGACCCGGCCCACCCCGGCAAGAGCAACCTGGTCTGGACGGCCGGCCACTGCATCCACCAGGGCAAGGGCGGCAAGTACTTCAGCAACATCTCCTTCATCCCGGCGTTCAACAGCAACGGCGCGCTGAGCGGCGGCAAGCAGGCCGACGAGGCGCAGTACGCGCCGCTCGGCATCTGGAACGCCACCCAGGCGGTCACCTCGCCGCAGTGGAAGGCCGAGGGCGGGGACGGCGGTTCGCCGGCCACCCAGTACGACTTCGCGATCATCCGGGTGCAGCCCGGCGAGGGCGGCAAGTCGCTGGAGGAGACGGTCGGCGGCGCCGTGCCGGTCTGGTTCAACGCCCCGCGCGAGCAGCTCAGCATCACCGAGTACGGCTACCCGGCGGCCCCGCCGTTCGACGGCATGGAGCTCAACCGCTGCGAGAGCGGCAAGCCGACCCGGCTGTCCTACGACCCGACCCGCCCGCCGATGCACGCCATCGGCTGCACCATGACCGGCGGTTCCAGCGGCGGCGGCTGGCTGGCGGTCAAGGACGGCAAGCCGGCGCTGGTCAGCAACGTCTCGGTCGGGCAGCACACCGGTGACCCGAAGTTCCAGGCCGGACCGTACCTGGACGACGTCGCCGCCGGTGCGTACGACTTCATCTCCAAGAAGGGCTGATCGGAGAAGGGCCGACGCACGACGGACGCACCGCGGCCGCCCCCGCACACCCAGGTGTGCGGGGGCGGCCGCATGCCCGCCCGAGGTGGCTCAGTCGGCGAACGCCGTGAGGTCCAGCGCGGCCAGCCGGTCCGGGTCGGTGAGCACGTCGATCGCCACGATCACGCCGCCCACCACGGTGAACGCCATGATCGACACCGGCCGCCCGTTCGCCCCGATCACCACGACCCCCGCCGCGCCGTTGACCAGCGCCGGCCGCGCGTACGGCGACAGGCCGCGGAACATGACCGCCTGGCCCGCGACCGTCCGGGCCCCGTTGAGCACCACCGGACGCCGCTGCTCCCGACCGGCGGCGGCCCCGTCGGCGCGCAGCACCACGTCCGGGTCCAGCACCGCGAGCAGCGCGTCGAGGTCCCCGGTGCGGGTGGCGGCGAAGAACGCGTCGACGGCCACCCGCTGGCGGGCCAGGTCCCGGTCCGGCGCGGGCGCCCGGCCCTGCACCTTGCGCCGGGCCCGGCTGGCCAGCTGGCGGGTGGCCGCCGCCGTCTTCTCGACCAGCGGGGCGATCTCCTCGAACGGCACCGCGAACATGTCGTGCAGCACGAAGGACACCCGCTCGGCGGGCGAGAGCGACTCCAGGACCACCATCAGCGCCAGCCCGACCGAGTCGGCCAGCAGCACCTCCTGCTCGGGGTCCGGCGCGTCCGCCCGCCTGAGCAGCGGGTCCGGTATCCGCGGCGGCTCGATGTCGCCGCCCCCGCTCCCCGCCCCGATCCGGGACTCGAAGGACTCCTCGCGCCGCTGGGCCCGCGAGCGCAGCTGGTTGAGGCAGATCCGTCCGACCACCGTGGTCAGCCAGCCGCCGAGGTTCTCCACCCCGGAGGTGTCGGTGCGGTCGTAGCGCAGCCAGGTGTCCTGGACGGCGTCCTCCGCCTCGGCGATCGAACCGAGCATCCGGTAGGCGACGGCCCGCAGGTGCGGCCGGTGCGCCTCGAACGAGTCCACGTCCCCCGACCCGGCGCCCCTCGCGGTCGCGGCGTCGTCCGCCGCGTCCGCCGCCAGAAAATTCTCGTCCACCCGTGTCACATTCCTCTGCCGCCGTGGGTCAAAGCTCCGGAAGCACGAAGCTAGCGGGTCCGCCGGAAGCGCGGCCTCCGTTCGTCCTAGGAGTGACGATCATGACTCTCCCGACCCCGACCCACGCCCCCGTTCTCGTGACCGGCGGCACCGGCACCCTCGGCCGCCACGTCGTACCGCTGCTGCGGGCGGCCGGCCGCGACGTCCGGGTGCTCACCCGCAACCCCCGACCGGCCGCCGACGGCGTCGAGTACCTGGCCGGCGACCTGCTGGTGGACGGCGGGAAGGGCGTCGACGCGGCCCTCGCCGGGGTCGAGGTGGTCCTGCACCTGGCCGGGGACGCCAAGAACGACGAGGCCACCACCCGCAACCTGGTCGCCGCCGCCCGGCGGGCCGGGGTGAAGCACCTGGTGTACATCTCGGTGATCGGCGCCGACCGGGTGCCGCTCGGCTACTTCCGGGCCAAGCACGCCGCCGAGCAGGCCGTCGTCGGCTCTGGCATCCCGTACACCGTGCTGCGCGCCGCCCAGTTCCACGACCTGACGGCGAAGACCGCGGCCGCGATGGCCAAGCTGCCGGTCGTCCCGAAGTTGGGCGGCATCCGCTGGGAGCCGGTGGACTCGCGGGACGTCGCCGAGCGGCTGGTCGAACTCGCCCTGGCCGCGCCCGCCGGGCTCGTCCCGGACCTCGCGGGCCCGGCCGTGCGCACGCTCGGCGACCTGACCCGCGACCACCTGCTGGCCGCCGGGAAGCGCCGCCCGATGCTGCCGCTGCGCGCCCCCGGCAAGGTGGGCCGCTGCTACCGGGAGGGCGCCAACCTCGCCCGGCCCGGCGCCGACCGGGGCACCCGCACCTGGGAGGCCTTCCTTGCCGAGACCTTCCCGGCGGGCGCCGCCGGCCGACTCGGGATCAGCTGATGTCGGCGGGCGCGCCGGTCTTCGCCGCCGCGGCCACCGCCGCGGTCGGCACCACCTTGGCGAACCGCATCGCGTGCAGCACCGTCGCGGTGGCCCGGGCGAGTTCGGCGGCCGGGAGGGTCACGCCGTCCGGGCCGGTCATGTCGAAGGCGTGCATGGCGTCGATCGGGAAGACCGTGTCGTAGCCGAGGTTGCCCGCCATCCGGGCGGTGGTCTCGTTGCACACGTTGGTGATGATCCCGGCGACCACCACCTGCCGGGCGCCCCGCTCCTGGAGCCAGGCGTGCAGGTCCGGGGTGCCGTAGAAGGCGCTGTTCACCGTCTTGGTGATGTGCAGCGCGGGCTCCACCGCCGCCACGAAGTCCTTCAACTCGTAGCCGGGGGTGCCCGGTTCGAGCGGGCCGGTGGAGGAGGCGTGCTGGACGACCACGATCGGCCGCCCGGTGGCCTGCCACACGTCGATCAGTTCGCCGATCCGCTGCTCGGCCTCGGGGTTGTCGCGCTCGCCCCAGAACGCGGTGTCCTCGAAGCCCTTCTGGACGTCGATGACGACCAGGACGGCGTCGGTGTCGATGGTGAGCGGGGCGTCGAAGGCGCTGGTGTTCGTCATGCGTCCATGCTGCGGCGGGCCCGGGCGCACCCGTGAGCGGCGGTGGAGCCACCCATCGATACGATCCTGCCACTACGCTTCCCCCATGCGCACGGTGGGGTGTCTGGTCTTCGACGGGGTGCGGCCGTTCGACTACGCGGTGATCGGCGAGGTCTGGGCCGAGAAGGAGGGCCGCCCCGGCGTCCCCGCCTTCGACCTGCGGGTCTGCGGCCCGGACGGCGCCCGGGTGCGGCTCGGCGGCGGGCTGGAACGCGTCCCGGACTTCGGCCTGGACGCGCTCGCCGACTGCGACCTGGTGGTCGTGCCCGGCGTGGAACGCCCGGAGGAGTCGCGCGACCCGGCCGTGCTCGCCGCGCTGCGCACCGCCCACGAACGCGGCGTCACGGTCGCCTCGCTCTGCGCGGGCGCCTTCGTCCTCGCCGAGGCGGGCCTGCTGGACGGCCGTACCGCCACCACCCACTGGGCCCTGGCCGAGGACCTGGCGGAGCGCTTCCCGGCGGTGGACGTGCGGCCCGAGGTGCTGTTCACCGGCGAGGGCCGGCTGTGGACCTCCGCCGGGGTGGCGGCCGGCATCGACCTCTGCCTGCACCTGGTCCGCGCGGCCCACGGCGAACGGGCGGCCGCGTCGATCGCCCGCGCCATGGTCACCGCGCCCTTCCGCTCCGGCGGCCAGGCCCAGTTCATCCCCTCCCCGGTCCCCGAGCCCGCGCCCGCCGGGGACGACCCGCTCGCCCGCGTCCGCACCGAGGTCCTCGCCGCACTCGACACCCCCTGGACCGTCCGCCGGATGGCCGCCCTCGCCCTGATGTCCGAACGCACCTTCGCCCGCCGCTTCGCCGCCGCCACCGGCACCACCCCGCTGCGCTGGCTGCTCGACCAGCGCATCCTCACCGCCCAGCGCCTCCTGGAGGACACCGACCTCCCGGTGGACACGGTCGCCGCCCACTGCGGCTTCGCCTCCGCCGTCTCGCTGCGGCCGCCGTTCACGGCCCGCCTGGGCGTGCCGCCCCGCGAGTACCGCCGCACCTTCCGGGGGCGGGACGGCATGTGACGAAGCGTCAGGCCCGCCCCTCGATCCTCGGGGTGAGGCCGTCGAGGAGGGTGGTGAGGCCGGATTCGAAGAGGGTGTCGAGGTCGAGGTCGTAGCCCTCGTCCAACTCGGCCGTCAGGCGGGTGAAGACCGGGAAGCGGGCCGCGGCGATGCGGGTGTCGAAGGCGGCGAAGCGGGTGTCGGTCCACTGGTCGCCGGTGAGGCCGGTGGCGGCCTGGGCCCGGGCCTCGCGTTCGAGGTTGGCGGCGAGGCCCTCGATGTAGCTGTAGAAGAGCACGTGGATGTCGAGGACGGTGGCGGCCGGGAGGCCGTGGCCGTCGAGGGCGGCGAGCGCCCACTCGGCGTGGGTGAGCAGGTTGGGCAGCAGCAACGGCCGGGTGACGGGGCCGAGTTCGGCGAGCCAGGGGTGGCGGCGGAACAGCGACCACAGGGTGCGGGCGCCGAGTTCGAGCCGGGGGCGCCAGCCGGCGGGCGGGTCGGCGGGGTAGCCGGCCTCGCCGAAGGCGGCGTCGGCGGCGAGCAGGACGAGTTCGTCCTTGCTGGTGACGTAGCGGTAGGCGGTCATCGGGGCGACGCCGAGCCGGGCCGCGACGGCACGCATGGACAGGGCGGCGAGCCCTTCCGCGTCGGCGATCCCCAGGGCGGCCGCGATCAGCCGTTCGCGGCTCAACTCGCCCTCTTCGGCGGATGGGCGGGGTGCAGCTGGACCGGCTGGCGCGGGCGCGGCGGCGACCACGGTGCCGACCCGGGGCCGGGCCTCGACCAGGCCCTCCGAGCGGAGCACCGTGAGCGCCTTGGTCGCGGTGGCGAGGGCCACGCCCCAGTCCTCGGCGAGCCGCCGGTTCGAGGGGACGCGCGCGCCGGGGGCGAGTTCGCCGCTGGTGATCCGGCGCCGGAGGTCGGCGGCGATGCGGCGGAACGGCGGGTCCGTCTCGGGAGCCACGGCGGCGCCCTCCTGTTCGGGAAATTCTCGGCGGCCGCGCCCGGCCTGTACTAGCGCAGACGCTACCAGGGGAATCGGCTCCGAAATGCCTGCTGTCCTAGCTCAGAAACGGCTCTGACCTGCGATTTCAGGGCTTGCGGGGCTCTGTATGTACAGCGTACGTTCAGGGTGTTCGCGGCGGAAGGCGCCGTACCGGGCACAACGAACCAGGGGAGCACCCATGCAGAACGTCCTCGTCTCCGGCGGCGGCATCGCCGGCACCGTCCTCGCCCACTGGCTGGCCCGCCGCGGCTTCGCCCCGACCGTCGTCGAGCTGGCCCCCGGCCCGCGCTCCGGCGGCCAGGCCGTCGACATCCGGGGCGTCGCCCTCGACGTGATCGAGCGGACCGGCCTCACCGGGCCGGTCCGGGCCGTCCGCACCCGGATGCGCGGCATGTCCGTGCTCGGCGCCGACGGCACCGAGCTGCACCGCTCGGAGGAGGTCACCTACAGCAGTGGCCGACTCGACAACGGCGACGTCGAACTGCTGCGCGGCGACCTGGTGGAGATCCTCCACGACCACACCCCGGCGGAGGTCGAGTTCGTTCACGGCGACAGCATCACCTCGCTCCAGGAGGACACGCGCGGGGTGCACGTCACTTTCGCGCACGGGCAGCCGCGCACCTTCGACCTGGTGGTGGGCGCCGACGGCCTCCACTCCCGGGTGCGCCGGCTCGCCTTCGGCCCGGAGGCGGACTGCCTCAGCCCGCTCGGCACCCATGTGGCGATCTTCGCCGCCGACAACTTCCTCGGACTGGAGGACTGGCAGGTCTGGCAGCGCGACGGCGAGGCCGGCTACGGCATCTACCCGGTGCGCGGCAACACCGAGCTGCGGATCGTCTTCGGCTGGGCGAGCGACACGCCCGTCGAGCGCGACCCCGAGGCGGCCCGGAAGACGGTCGCCGAGCGGATGGCCGCGCTGCCCTGGGAGCGGACCCGGCTGCTGGACGCCCTGCACCGCTCCACCGACTTCTACGCGGACGTGATGGCGCAGGTCCACCTGGACTCCTGGTCGGCCGGCCGCACCGTGCTGCTCGGCGACGCGGGCTACTGCGCCTCGCCGCTCTCCGGCCAGGGCACCAGCCTGGCCCTGGTCGGCGCCTACGTGCTCGCCCAGGAACTCGGCCGGGCCCGGGACGCCGGCGCCGGACACCGCGCGGCCTACGAGCGCTACGAGCGCCGGATGCGCCCCTTCGTCGCCCTCAACCAGGCCCTCGCCACCGAGAACCCCGGCGGCCCGGCGGCCGAGGAGTCCGTCGAGCGGGCGAAGAACGCGATCGACCTGGACGCCGCGTAGCACGCCGCGCCCGGGCCCGGCGCGGGGTGCACGTGACGGGGACCGGTCCCCGGCCCGATACCCTTTGGTTCCATGACCGAGGTTTCCCGTCCCGTCCGCGTCCGTTTCGCTCCGAGCCCCACCGGCATGTTCCACGTCGGCGGTGCCCGCTCTGCGCTGTACAACTGGGCGACGGCACGACAGCAGGGCGGTGTCTTCGTCCTGCGGATCGAGGACACCGACGCAGCCCGCAACAAGCCCGAGTGGACCGACGGCATCATCAGTGCCCTCGCCGCGATCGGCATCCACGAGGGCGACCCGGCCTTCGAGGGCCCGTACTTCCAGTCCGCCAACGCCGGCACCCACCGCGCCGCGGCCGAGAAGCTGTACGCGGCCGGCCGCGCCTACTACTGCGACTGCACCCGCGAGCAGACCGCCGAGCGCACCGGCTCCGCCCAGACCGGCTACGACGGCTTCTGCCGCGAGCGGGGCCTGGAGTACGCCGAGGGCCGGGCGCTGCGCTTCCGGACCCCGGACGAGGGCGCCACCGTCGTGGTCGACCTCATCCGCGGCGAGCCGGCCTTCCCGAACTCCGCCATCGAGGACTTCGTCGTCGCCCGCGGCGACGGCAGCCCGGTGTTCCTGCTCGCCAACGTGGTCGACGACCTGGAGCAGGGCGTCACGGAGGTCATCCGCGGCGAGGAGCACCTGTCCAACACCCCGAAGCAGCAGCTGCTGTGGGAGGCCCTCGGCGCCACCCCGCCGGTCTGGGCGCACCTGCCGGTGATCGTCAACGAGAAGCGGCAGAAGCTCTCCAAGCGCCGCGACAAGGTGGCGCTGGAGGACTACCTGGCCGAGGGCTACCTGCCCGAGGCGATGGTGAACTACCTGATGCTGCTGGGCTGGGGCCCGAAGGACGACGTCGAGATCCGTCCGTACGCCGAGCTGGAGCAGCTGTTCAGCATCTCCGAGGTGAACGCCGGCTCTGCCTTCTTCGACGTGGCGAAGCTGCGCTCGTTCAACGGCGAGTACATCCGCGCCCTGACCGTGGACGCGTTCATCGCCGCCTGCGCGCCGTACCTGGCCGCCGACCGCGCGCCGTGGCCGGCCGAGGCCTTCGACGCGAAGGCCTTCGCCGAGCTCGCCCCGCTGGCGCAGTCCCGGATCGCGGTGCTGAGCGAGATCGTCGAGCAGGTCGACTTCCTGTTCCTGGCGGAGCCGGTGGAGCACGAGCAGTCCTGGGCGAAGGCCATGAAGGACAAGGACGGCGCGCTGGCCCTGCTGCGCACCGCCCGCGAGAAGCTCGCCGTGGCCGACTGGAAGGCCGACGCGCTGAAGGCCGAGCTGGAGGCCGTCGCGGCCGAGCACGGGCTGAAGCTGGGCAAGGCGCAGGCGCCGATCCGGGTCGCGGTCACCGGCCGCACCGTGGGTCTGCCGCTGTTCGAGTCGCTGGAGGTGCTGGGCCGCGAGCGGACCCTGGCCCGCCTGGACGCGGCGGCGGAGCGTCTGGCCGGCTGACGCTCCGAGCCGTTCCGTACGGGCCGCACCCCCACCTCGGGGGTGCGGCCCGTCGTCGTTCCCGGGGTCTTCTCCGTGCTCGAATTGACCCATGTTTCTGGTGCAGAAATGCACCCGTCAATGGGTCGATCGGGCTCATAGAGTGATCATCACAAGGCGACGGCAGGGGAGCCGGAGCCACCCGAGACGGGGAGAACCACCATGAACGCCGGCCCGATCAAGCCCATCCTGACCCGCGCCGCCACCGCCGAGACCACCAGCGACCCGAGCAGCGTGATGACCCTGCTCGCCGACCACGGCACCGACGGCAGCCCGGTCACCAGCTACCGGTCCACCTTCGCCAAGGGCGCGGTCGGCGCCCCGGCGCACTTCCACACCCGGGCGTCGGAGCTGTTCTTCGTCATCGGCGGCAAGCTCCAGGTCCTGCTGGACGAGAAGGTCGAGACCCTGGAGAGCGGCGACTTCCTGCTCGTCCCGCCGCACACCCCGCACGCCTTCGCGGCAGCGCCCGGTTCGGAGGCCGACGTGCTGTTCGTCTTCACCCCGGGGATGCCGCGCTTCGACTACCTGCGCCTGCTCGGCCGGGTGATGCGGGGCGAGGCGAGCCCGCAGGAGATCAAGGACTCCTCCGAGCTCTACGACAACCACTACGTCGACAGCCCGCTGTGGCGCGCCACCCTGGAGGCCGCGGCCGGGAAGTGACGCTCAGACGGTGACGAGTCTCGGCGACCGGCCGAAGACCAGCTCGGTGAACCCGGGGGCGGGGGAGATCACCACCCAGACGAACTTGCCGATCCCGCCGGCGCGGGGGCAGCAGCCCCAGCGCTCGGCGAGTTCGTCGACGAGGAGCAGGCCGCGGCCGTGCTCGTCGTCGGGGTCGGGGGAGGGGCGGAGGACGGGGCGACCGGCGCCGGCATCGTGCACTTCGATCCGGAGCCGGTCGGCGACGACGGCGAACCGGACTTCCACAAGGCGGTCCGGCGGCGCGTCGGAGTGCCGGACGGCGTTGGTGACGAGTTCGCCAAGCAGCAACTCGCCGATGTCGGAAAAGCATTCGCCGCGAGGCAGGCCCGCCAGGTAGGCGCGGAGGAACGAACGGGCGCGGGGGGCCGAGTCGTTCCGGGAGGGAAGGCGGGCGGCGAACTCGCGGGGCCGGCGGGGGAGGCGGAGACAGGGCATGGCGAAGCCTTCGGGTGAGAGGGGGGAGTGGAACGGGCTCGCGAATGGGGCGCGATATTCACGCTGTGCAAGCGAATAACTGCGTTCCGGTGTCAATCATCGCTGCTCCATGGGTACGGTGACTGCCGATTCGTGGTGCAGCGGGGCACGGCACAAGAGGGGTGACGGACGTGTCACATCGGAAGGTAGATGCGGGACCGACGGCGAGCCCGGCGAAGCTGTTCGGGGAGGCGCTGCGGTTCGCCCGGGAGCAGGCGGGCCTCACGCAGGAGGCGTTGGGGAAGCTCCTGCACTGCGACCGCACGGTGGTGACGCGGTACGAGGGCGGTCACCGGCCGATGCCCCTGGACTCCGTCAAGGCCTGTGACCGGATCCTCCAGACCGGAGGCATGCTCTACCTGCTCTGGAAGCGCGTGGACTGGCAGGCCGATGTGGAGCATCCGGACTGGTTCCAGAAGTATGTGGACCTGGAAGCGGAGGCGTTGGCGATCCGCGTGTATCAATGCGTCCAGGTCAACGGCCTGTTGCAGTGCGCGGACTACGCGCACGCAATGTTTCGAACCGGCGTCGACAGGGACAGTCCGACCTTGCTGCGGGAGCGTGTGGCCGCGCGTATGAGTCGGCAGAAGCGATTGCTCGGGCCCGACGGTCCGTTGCACATCGCTGTGTTGGACGAGAGCGTGATCCGTAGTGTCGTCGGTGGCCCTGGGGTGATGAGGCGGCAGATGGAGCACCTGCTGGAGGTCGGCGAGCGTTCCAACGTCAGCATCCAGATCGTGCCCTTCGGCTGTGCGCCGTCGAGGCGCCCCGGAACCTCAATGTTCCTGCTGGAGATGCCGGATGGGAGCGAATGGCTCTACTCGGAGAGTCTCTACCGAGGGCACTTCAGCGATGCCGCATCCGTCGTTGCCCAGCATCGGGGTGACTATGATCTGCTGCGCGGGGACGTGCTCTCGGTCAGCGACTCTCGGGCGTTGATCGCCGATGCGATGGAGGGGTACCGGTATGAAGAGCGTCGATCTCGGGATGGCCTGGCGAAAGAGCAGCTACAGCGGGAACAACGGCGGCGAGTGCATCGAGGTGGCCCTCGGGTCCCCTTCCCCCGCCATCGTCCCGGTGCGTGACTCGAAGGACCCCTCCGGGCCGGTCCTCCTCTTCCCCTCCGCCGCCTGGTCCTCCTTCGTCTCCGCCCTCCGGGACGGGTCACTCCCGGTTGGTTAGGACCACCCCTGGGCATGGGCTACTATTTACCCATCACCCAGTTGCGCGGGTGGCGGAATAGGCAGACGCGCTGGATTCAGGTTCCAGTGCCCGAAAGGGCGTGGGGGTTCAACTCCCCCCTCGCGCACACAGAGAACGGCCGGTCGGATCCTCGGATCCGACCGGCCGTTCCAGTTTCCGGATGTACGGATCGCCCCTCACGACACCGTGAGGGGCGACCCTCCCACCGCGCCCACGTCGTCTACGAGCGGCCGCTGGGCGAAGCAGCAACTGGGGCTCGCTCCGGAGATCGTCAAGCGCAGCGACGATCCCTCAGGGTTCGTGGTGCTGCCCGGACGCTGGGTGGTGGAACGCACGCTGAGCCGGCTGATGCGCTCGCGGCGCCCGGTGCGCGACTACGAGACGCTGCCGCGCCGTGCGTCCTGGCTTCCCCCGGACACATGCGCGCCGAATGCAGAGGTATCGAGGTCCTTGAGGGACTCCAGTACCAGAGTGGCAATCGCATAGCGAGGATCGCAGCGATCAGCGGCCTCGGGAACGGCGACGACCGCCATCCCGGCCGATACGCCGGCGAGGACGCCGTTGAGCGAGTCCTCGATCACGATGCATTCGTCGGGTGACGCGCCGAGAGCGGCGGCTGCGCGGAGGTAGGCGCCCGGGTGGGGCTTGCGGTGTTCGTCGTCCTCGGCCGAGAACACGGCATCGAAGGATCGGTCCAGGCCGGTGCTCGCGAGCGCGGCCCGAATCACCGACTCCGGCGAGGACGACACGACGGCCATCGCCCTCGATGTTCGCGCGCATGCCGCGACGGCGTGTTCGGCGCCGGGCTTCAGCACCACCCCCGCCAGCCCACGGCACACGGCGGCCACGATCTGCTGCTCGACCTCGTCGGGGTCCGCTTCAAGGGTGGCCCGATCGAACCAGTGGGCCACCATGTCCCTTTGCCGCAGCCCGCGCGTCGCCGCCTGCATCTCCGCGGTGAGGTGCAGGCCGAGCGGACCGAACACCTCACGCTTTGCCGCGTCCCAGATCGGCTCGGAGTCGATCAAGAGGCCGTCCAGGTCGAACAGGACAGTCGGTTGCATCTGTTGCTCTTTCGTCGGCGATCACGCGAGGACGGGACCGAGTCGCTGCCCTGCCGGGCATATGCAGATGGTGCCGTGGTCGATGACGATACTCATGAGCCGTCGGCCGGCCCGGCGGCGAGCGTGGATCGTCCCGGGGTGGGCTCGTCGGCCCGGTCCCGGTCGGTCGGGCGGCGGGATCAGCGCCCGGGGTCCATTCCGGCGAGGAGTTCAGCGCACTCACTGGCGAAGGAACTGACCTGCTCCACGATCTGCCGGTACTCCTGCGGATCCCGCACCGGGTTCGACGTGGCATCGGTCCACTGCTGCCACAGTCCACCGGGGGCAAGGTATGAGGATGCTCGCTCGGCCCCCAGGACGGCATCGAGGTGGAGCAGTGTGCTGAGAGCAAAGGTCTGGTCCCAGATGAGCTCGGGTCGAGGCAAGTAGCGATCAAGGTATCGGCAGATCAGATCTGCGTCCGCGCTGGTGCCGAACGTGGCAAGGGTGATGCAGTAGGACCCGCTGTAATGGCCGCCGCTGGCCAACAGGAGTTCGCCGATGGAACTGCGGAACTCGGTCCTGCCGGCAACAGCAACCAGCCAGGAGGCAGTCTTGCGCTCGCGCCAACCGCCTTCGAATAGGATGCCGAGCTCAGCGGGAGTGATCTCCCCGGCGGCCTGGGCCAACTCCCTCATGAACAGCTCGCGCTCGGGCCCGCTCAACCGCAGAGAGCTTCCACCCAGCCGCAGGTACCGCCGCCCGGGCGTGACGAATCGTCGGACCAGGTCCATGAGCTCGGGGTCGGTGTGGGGATAGCGCATGGCCGCAAACCTTGCCTGGCGAGAACCCGGCGTGCCAGTGGATTGTGCCGAGCCTCCAGCAGCGATCGCTCAACGACCACATCAGGGAAACCGAGGCGAACGGCCGCGCCGTCCGAGCTCGGGGTGCCCGTCGTTGCGCGAGCCGGGCCGTCAGGCGGGACCGGATCAGGACATCGAGTCACCCCGTTCACGCCAAGGCCACCGGGCAGGACGCCCGCGCTCCTAGAGCTCCCCTCCGACAGCACTGTGTGACGCTATGAAGGGAACTCTCATGCGCCCGTTCGGCACCCGTGCGGCCGGAACGTTCACGGCCCTGCTCGCCACCGGACTGCTCGCCCTCGCACAGCCTGCCCACGCCTCCGGGCCCGCCGACCTCTACGCCACGGTCACCGCGACAGGATCGCCGGGGGCCGTCGCCTACCGCGTCTTCTTCGGCAACGCCGGACCCGACCGTGCGGCGGGCACGGTCACCGCCGTCGTCCAGCTCCCGGCCCAGACGACCGGCGCGACCATCGACATCTCCGGTTGCCCCTACGACAACAGTGCCAAGACCTTCACCTGCGACCTCACGGGCATGCCCGCGGGGCAGGGCTTCGTCCCGACCGTGACCGCGCAGATCAACCCGCTCGCGCTCGGAGCCCTCACCGCCACCGCGACCATCACCGGGACCGACCCCGACCCGGACGCGACCAACAACTCCGCCTCGGTCTCCTGCACGGCCCTCACCGGCCTGGTCGTCATCTGCTGACGATCGAGCCGAGGCACCGGCGCGCGCTCCGGGCCGGCACCAGGCCCGACCCCCCGCACGCGAAGAACGGCCGGTCGATCCTCGGATCGACCGGCCGTTCTGTTGTCCGCGCCGATGTGGATGTCCATCGGCGCGGCCCGAACCACGCTGTGCACCCCAGATCTGCGCGCGGGAGGGCTGCCGTCGGCGCCTGCCGCTCATGGTTCGATCCTCCGGGCGTACACGCCCTCACCGATGGGCCGGAAGTCGTGCCGCTCCCAAGCGAGTCGGAGCTTCTCCATCGCCTCCTCGTCCGGTCGCCGCACCTCCGGATCGTCAGACGCGTACGAGCACGGCTCGTCCGGCCCGTGATCGTGGATCGGTGCCGGGTAGCACACGGCCACCGTGCCGGGGACGGCCAGACGCCGCAGCGCGGTGACGGTCAGGCGCATCCCGACTCCCTTGCCGCGCCACGCATCCGAGACGCGGACGGACTCCAGCAGGAGCAGCAGTACGGGACTCAGCGCGGACACGGCCGGGGCAAGGCTGCCGTCCTCGCCGAAGATCACCCGGGGGATCCGGTCGAGGAGGCCGGGGTCGCCCTCCAAGGCGGCACGGGGGTTCGGCGTGACGCCCGGGATGACACGGGTGATCTCGGCGGTGCCGATCTTCTCGTCGGGAACGTAGAACTTCGCTGTCCACCGCTCCGCCCGCCCGGTCCACGTCTCGTCGGCGAACTGCCGCATGGCATAGGAGATGTGGAGCCGATCGGGGTCCATGGTCGCTCCTTTGAAGGGGTGGGCCCCCGTCGGGCGGGGGCCCACCCCTGTTGTCGGCCGACTACTTCGGGTCGGGTGCGGGCTGCTCCGGCGCGGGCTTGCCCGCGTGCTTCGGCGGCGGCTTCTCGTTGCCCTTGTGCTTCATCGTGACAGTGCTCACGGAACTGGCCTCCTACTCGTCGTGGGTGTTGTCGGTGCTGTCGCCGTCCGGCGGCATCGGACCCGGGCCCGGAGGCCTGTTGGGGCCGGGAGTCGTCATCCTGGTGACTCCTCGCACTGGGGCGGAGCCGGACACCGGGTGGTGCCCGGGCCGTTCGGTGTTACTGATAAACCACGCTAAATGCGCCGGGTGCTGCGATCCACAGCTATTCGCGTTCCCGCATGAACTCGTCGGCCCGATCGAGCAGGAAAGCCTTTGCTCCTGCTCCCGTGAGGGCATGACCCATGAAAAGTTCGAAGAGTTCGATGTGATGGATGATTTCCTGTGGGGTGCGTAGAACGACTTCCCCGGAGAATAGCTCGACCGTCACAAGCCTGTCGTCGTAGATGACGAAAATATTCATGGGCGAACCCGGGACCTGAACCGTCTGCGGGACGATCGCTATATCCACATTCGGCTTCTCGGAGACCCGGGCCATGTGGGCGGCTTGGGCGGCCATGGTCGAAAGTGGCGCGCGGCGCCATCTGACAGCCTGCTCGGTCATCAGGAAGACGAACCGGCGGCGCGGGTCGTCCAGGACGGCCTGGCGGGCCACGCGGGCCTGGACAACCCTGGGCACGTCGCGCGCCGGCTCACTCCTTACGCCGGGCTGAAGCGTTGCGGCAGCGTACTCGGGCACGTGCAGCAAGCCGGTGGGGACGGCCGGGAGGAAGTGCCGCATCAGGGTCGACGACTGTTCGAGCGCCTTCAGCTCGGCCTGTTTCTGATGGAGTCCGAGGCGGGCATGGGTACGCCATGCCGTGTAGTCCACATTTGCCGTGCGAGCGAGCTCCAGCAGTTCCCGGGCGATTTCCTCGGGAACGTTCAGTGCGGCGAGAATCCGTTCGACGTCGATGACGCTCGGGAGTGTGCTCCCGGTCTCTATCCGACTGATCTTCGCCTGACTCATCTGGCAGCGAACGGCGAGTCGACTGCCAGACAGGCCGGACGCCGAACGGAGGCTCCGAAGAGCCTCCGCCAGGTTCTTCCGTTGACGTCCTTGGTGTTCAGGTTCGAGCACTGTTCCACTCTGCAAACGGGACGGATTCGGAAATCGCCAGGTCGCGCCAGCGCAGGTACTTCGAGATGTCCGGGTTCTCGATCAGCGTCCGGTTGATCTGTGTCCCGTCCGGCCGGTAGTTCATGTGGACGACCACCGACTCGTCGAACAGCCAGAAGTCCTGGTCCGGAACGTCGAGGTCCCGGGTCGTCAGGTCCACGATCCGGTAGTCCTCACCGGCGGCAACGTTGCCGGGGATGCACCACTCGAACAGGTAGCGGCTGTAGTCGGTCAGCGGCAGGCAGACCAGCTTGGCGCGGGTCATCGTCCGGCCGGCGGCGCGGTGGTCCCGGATGCAGTCGTGCCACTCGGAGTTGAAGCCGTCGGGGACCGGGTCGCCGGCGAGGAAGCCGGCGACCGTCTCGGCTTCGAAGGGCATGGTGTAGATCTGATGCACCTCCATCCGGAAGGCGGACCGCTCGAAGTCCCGGAAGTAGTTCTGCCACTCCTCACCGTCCAAGAGCACGGAAGGCCTCCCGGAGCAGGCTCTCGGGGATGGTCACGATGGCCTCACCGTCGGGCGTGGTGCGGTCGGTCGTGTAGCCCTGGACTGCCAGCAGTCCCGGCAGGTTCGTGGTGAAGATCGTCGGGCAGTCGCCGTTTCCGCACTTGTCGTCATCGCCGGACGGCCCGCACGGTCCGCCGGCGATCATGGTCAGTTCCAGTTCGTCGCCCACTGGCCTTCCCCTTCCTCCGTAGCTGTGATCGGCACGCTACGGACGGTGCGCGGCGCATCGCAAGGGCGATGGGGCAGTTACTCGCGTTCTCGCATAATCTCCTGGCCGATTGCGGAGAACGGCCGGTCGGATCGTCGGATCCGACCGGCCGTTCCGGTTTCCCTGCCTGCAGTGGCTGCGGCGTCGATCAGCCCAGGAAGTCGACCCGGTCGATCAGACCGTCTCGCACGCGGTACGCCACCAGGACGCGGAGCGGCTCGGGGGACAGGCCGTGGGCGATCTCGTGGTCGACCACCCAGTCGCCCTCGGTGAGTCGCCCCGCGATCTCCGCCCGGCACCGGCCCTCGGTGAACTGCCCGGCGTACGTGTCGCGCAGGGCCGGCCTGCCCTGGAGGAGGCTGCCGTCGGTCCGGCGGATCGTGACGTCCTCGGCGTAGGTGGCGAGGAAGGCGTCGAGGTCGTGGCTGTTGTAGGCGGCGAGCTGCTGCTCGACCACGTCGCGCGGTTCGGTCATGTGCTTGAACGTTCCTTCATCGATGGGTGGTTCAGGCCGCGAGGCGGCGGGCGGCGAGTTCGGCGTAGAGCGCGGCGCCGTCGGGGAGGACCGCGTCGTCGAACTCCGCGTGCGGCGAGTGGTTGGACGGCAGGGTATCGGGGTCGCTGCCCTTCGGGGCGGCGCCGAGCCAGGCGAACGAGCCCGGGACGGCCTCGAGCACCCGGGAGAAGTCCTCCGAGCCGGGGATCGGGTTCGGCAGCGTCCGGAAGCGCTCCTCGCCGAAGACCTCCCGGACGGTGTCCGCCAGGAAGTCGGTCTCGGACTCGTCGGTCACGGTCACCGGGTACTCGGGGAGGTACTCGATCTCCGCGCGCAGGCCGTGGGCGGCCGCGATGGCCCGGACCAGCTCCACCGAGGCGTCGGCGACCTTGGCCTGCGCCTCGGGGGAGAAGGTGCGCACCGTCGCCTCGAAGCGGGCGGTGTCGGGGATGATGTTGCGCCGGGTGCCGGCCTGGAGGATCCCGACGGTGATCACCACCGGGTCGAAGATGTCGAAGCGGCGGGTCACCATGGTCTGCAGGGCGGTGACGATCTCGCAGGCCGCCGGTACGGGGTCCTTGGCCCGGTGCGGCACCGCGCCGTGGCCGCCCGCACCGTGGAGGGTGACGTGCAGCGCGGCCGACGCGGCGAGGATCGGCCCGCGCCGGGAGCTGAACTCCTTGTGCGGCATGGTCGACGACACGTGCAGGGCGTACGCGGCGACCGGGCGCTGCCCCGCCGCGTCCAGCACGCCCTCGGCGAGCATGGCACCGGCGCCGTCCCAACCCTCCTCGCCGGGCTGGAACATGAAGACCACGTCACCGTGCAGCTCCTCCCGCCGCGCGGCCAGCAGCTGCGCGGCGCCCGCGAGCATGGTGGTGTGCAGGTCGTGGCCGCAGGCGTGCATCGCGCCGTTCTCGGCGGCGAACGGCACCGGGGTCTTCTCCACGACCGGCAGGCCGTCCATGTCACCGCGCAGCAGCACGGCCGGTCCCGGCCGGCCGCCGCGCAGTACCGCGGTGACCGAACTCAGGCCGGTGCCCAGGCTCACCTCCAGCGGCAGCCCGTCCAGGGCCTGCAGCACCCGCTCCTGGGTGCGCGGCAGATCGAGGCCCACCTCGGGGAAGCGGTGCAGGTCCTGGCGGAGCCGGACCAGGTCCGGGGCCAGTGCGAGGGCGTCGTCGTGCAGGGACACAGGTACCTCCATCGGACCCGCGTGCGGCGGGATTTGTGCGGAGCGGTCTCGTTCCGTGATTCTGGGTGCCGCGGCGGGAGTCGCTCGCGATTTCGCAGGATCACGCCACGGAGAGCCCCTTTCATGAACGAATCGACCGGAAGCCGACGGTGACCGGTGCGGAGGAGACCGGCACGGAGGCGACAGGCACGACGGTGAACGGCCCGACGGTGACGGTCGACGAGCTGGACCTCGCCCTGGTGAACGCGCTGCAGCTGCGCCCCCGGGCGCCCTGGTCGCTGCTCGGCCAGACCCTGGGGATCAGCCCGGTCACCGCGGCCCGCCGCTGGCAGCGGCTCTCGGAGGCCGGGATCGCCTGGGTGACCGCCTACGGTCTGCCGCACCCCGAGGACCGCGGGTGCGTCGCCTACCTCGACCTCGACTGCGCCCCCGACCGGACCGGGCGGATCGCCGACGAACTGGCCGAGGACGCGCACGTGATGAGCATCGAGCACTTCGCCCAGGGCTGCGACCTCGCCGTCACCGCGGCCTTCACCGACCTGGCGGCGGTCTCCCGCTACACCGCCGAACGGCTCGGCCGGATCCCCGGGGTCGACTCCGTCCGCGTCCACCTGGCCACCGGCTTCTACGCCGAGGGCATCCGCTGGCGCCTGGACTCGCTGGACCCGGCCCAGCGCGGGGAACTGCACGACGATCAGTCGGCGGGCAACGGGAAGCCGTTCGCCGCACGGGCCGAACTCCGCGAAGAAGACCGGGAGTTGCTCATCAGACTGGGCGTCGACGGCCGCCTCGACCAGGCCGGGCTGGCCGCCGCGACCGGGCTGAGCCCGTCCACGCTGCGCCGTCGCCTCGACCGGCTGGCGGGCTCCGACGCGATCCGCTTCCGCTGCGAGATCGCGGCCCGCGACGCCGGCCGGCCGGTCCTGGCGACCTTCCGGGCCGACCTCCCCCCGGACCGGCTCGACGAGGTCGGCCCCCAGCTCGCCAGACTCCCCGAGGTCCGGCTGTGCGTGTCCGTCACGGGCGCGCACAACCTCGTCCTCTCCGTCTGGCAGCGCTCCCTCGCCGACGTCCAGCGCCTGGAGGCCGCGCTCACCCGCAGGTTCCCCGACCTGCGGGTGGCCGAGCGCCGGGTGGCGCTGCGCACGGTGAAACGGATGGGCCGGATCCTCGGCGCGGACGGACGTGCCGTCCGCGCCGTCCCGATGGACATCTGGCGGGACCCGGTACCGGCTCCCTGACGGCCGTGCGCCCGTCCGGCGTCGACCGGACGGGCTCAGCAGACGGCGGGCACCGTGACCGTGGCGGTGACCGTCGGCCGGCCCGCCCTGGTGGTGGTGAAGGTGGCGGTGACACCGGTGCCGCACGGGACGGTGCTCGCCACCGGGCCGACCGTGATTCCGCCGGCCGGCACCACGGCGCCGAGGTTCTCGCGCTCCAGGATCGCGCCGCCGGTGGTACGGAGTTCCAGCTCGAACGAGGCGAGCTGCGCGGGCCCTCCGGTCGATGACACCCAGCCGGTGGCGGACGCGAGGCGGCCGTCGATCGTCAGGCAGACCTGGGCCCCGACGCCGTAGCCGCAGGTGGTCGTACCCGTGGGCGTGGCGGCGGCCTGGCCGGCCCCCGCGATGCCGAGCCCGGACAGTGCGGCACCGGCCGCGAGGACGGCGACGAAACGCTTCATCAGAATTTTCTCCTTCGATGACAGGAGGAGCCCCAGCCCACCTGTGTCGTGTCACGCTGCACATGGCACATGCTGGCACTGGCCCGGGCCTCCGTCCCCGATCGGGCCGAACTCCGGGCAGGAGTACCGGAATCGGCCCCTCGTTGGCGGATTCCGGGCTCTCGGGCCGCCGAGAACACCTCGGCGGCCCCCACATTCCGGGGAGAGAATTGGCCCCGGCCCGTCCTCCCGGGCGCTGCGGTCAGCGTTCGAGGAGGGCCTCGCGCACGGCGCGCTCCACCAGGGGAGCGGCGTTGGCGTGTTCCCCGGCGTTGGGGTGCAGGAGGGTGGCGCGTTTGCCGATGGCGGCGCAGTCGAACGGCAGGCCGCCGGGCACCGCGGCCGGCCAGAACGGCTCGGCGTCGCCGCAGATGCCCTCGATCCACCGGGTGTCCTCGGGGGCGCACACGTCGTGGCCCACGCTGGAGGTGTAGCGGTCGACGTACCTGTCGCCGCGCTTCGCCGCCTCCGTTCGGATGATCGTGTTCATCGCCTTCAACGCGTCCTCGCGCAGCCAGTCGATGTCGGCGGGGGTGATCGGGCCGAGCTGCGTGGGACCGCCGCCGCAGGCGCTGCCCCGCTCCGGCAGGACGGCCGGGTAGCCGACCGTGATCACCGTGGCGTGCGGTGCGGCGCGGTGGATCACGTCGAGCATCCGGCCGTACTCGTCGCGGATCCTGGCGAGCTTCGCGGCGAGGCCCTCCACGCCCTCCGGTGGATTCGCGAAGTACGCCGCGCAGGGGATGTGGGCGAGGGTCAGTTCCAGGCATTCGCCGAAGGGCAGGGCGATCGCGCCGACGCCGACGGTGACGACGTCGGCGCGCTCGCCGAGCCGGGCCCGCCGGATCTGCGGATCCACCACGGGCCACCCGGCGGGGTCCCCGCCGGGCGGTTGCACCGGGCTGGCCGGCTGCTGCCTCTCGCGGGTGATGTTGGCGATGGTGGCGTTGTCGCAGCTGACGTCGGTCAGCCGCACGGGCCGGTCCGGCGGGCGGGCGGCGAGCGTCCGCCGGACGAGGTCGGGGTATGACCCGGTGGTCCGGTCGCACCCGTCCCGTGCGGTGCTGCCCAGTGCGGGCCGCGGATCCCCGATGAAGAGGCCGGCTGTGTAGGAGTCGCCCAGCGCGGCCCACTCGTAGCGGTCCCTGCTGCTGCCCTCGGCCGCGACCGAGGGCAGCAGCAGGGTCACCGCCAGCACAGCCAGTCCCAGCACCGGCACTCGGGTGCGCAGACGGGTCGCGGGGTGTCGCACGGTTCCTCCAGGGCATGGGACAACACGCGGTGGGTGCAAGAACGATCCGCGCACCGCAGTACCCATCCCCGCACAGCCGGGCCGCTCCCGCCGGTCGGGGCCGACCGATCGGATTCATCGTGGCGCCGTCGGCGGTGCCGGCCCACACTCGGGGCGGCGATCACATTCGCCGCTTCAGGACGACCGACGGGCCTGCTTGAGCTCCTGGTGGACGGCCCAGGCGTCGGCGACCGGGCCCAGGTGGGCGAGCTTGTCGGGGTTGGTGACGGATCGGACGGTCCCGATCCGGCCGTCCAGCACCTCAAGGACGAATGTGGTCAGCACCCGGCCCTCGCGGTCGCGGAACACGGCGCCGGGCCGTCCGTTGACCTCGTGCGGCTCGAAGGTCACGTCGATCCGGGCCATCAGCGGGACGATCGCGGCCAGCAGCCTCGCGACGTTCACGGCGCCGGCGACGGCCCGGGCGAGCTGCGGGGTCTTGCCGCCGCTGTCGCCGACCATGGTCACGTCGGCCGCGAGCAGTTCCTGGAGCCCGGCCATGTCGCCCTCGCGCAGGGCGTCGAAGAAGCGGGCCGCGAGTTCGTCCCGCTCCTTGCGCTCGGCCTCGAAGCGCGGCCGCCCCTCCCGCATGTGCCGCCGGGCGCGTGTCACGAGCTGCCGGCAGGCCGCCTCGGAGCGGCCCACCGACTCGGCGACCTCGTCGTACCCGAAGCCGAACACCTCGTGCAGCACGAACGCGGCGCGTTCCAGCGGGCTGAGCCGTTCCAGCAGCAGGAGCGCTGCCATCGACACCGAGTCGGCCAGCTCGGCGGCCCGGGCCGGGTCCTGGTAGGGGTCGGTGAGCAGCGGCTCGGGGAACCACGGGCCCACGTACGCCTCGCGCCGGACCCGGGCCAGGCGCAGCACGTCGATCGAGAGCCGGGTGACCGTGGTGGACAGGAAGGCCTTCACCGAGTCGGGCCGGGTCGGCGAGGCGTCGAAGCGCAGCCAGGCCTCCTGTACGGCGTCCTCGGCCTCGCCCACGCTGCCGAGGATCCGGTAGGCGATCGAGAACAGCAGCGGCCGCAGCTCCTCGAACTCCTCGACCTTGCTCACGCCGGCTTCCTTCCCCTCGAACGGACGTCTGTCGAAACGATCATGCCGGTGGCCCGCCGGGCCGGGTCCGCCGCCCCGGGGCCGGCGGACCCGCGGCGGTCAGTGGAACTGCCCGGCCACGTAGGTGCCGGCCGGCTGCTGGGTGATGATGTTCGCCCGGTTGGCGAGGTTCATGAACGAGATCAGCATCACCAGGGCCGCCAACTGCTCCTCGTCGTAGTGCTCGGCGGCCTTCGCCCAGACCTCGTCGGGGACGCCGCCGGCCCCGTCCGCGACCCGGGTGCCCTCCTCGGCGAGGGCCAGGGCGGCCCGCTCGGCCTCGGTGTAGACGATGGCCTCCCGCCAGGCCGCGACCAGGTTCATCCGCACCGCGGTCTCCCCGGCGGCCGCCGCGTCCTTGGTGTGCATGTCGATGCAGACGGCGCAGCCGTTGATCTGGCTCACCCGCAGGGCCACCAGCTCCTGGGTGGCGGCGGGCAGCGGCAGGGCCTTGAGCTCCTTGCCCAGGGCCATCAGGCTCTTGATGAACTTGGCGCCGGTCGGGTTGGTGAAGAAGTTCAGTCGCGCGTCCATGGGGTGTGCTCCTTCGTGGTGGTCGGTGCTTCACCCCTCAAGACGGAACGGCCCGGCGGCCTGTGACACGGCCCGGTGTGACGCCCGCCACTCGCCGACTTCCCACCTGCTTTGCAAAACCTTTGCGAAGTCCGTTGACAGGTATAGACCTTGGCGTGAAGAGTCGTCGCCGCCCGGTACGGGCACACCCTGCGGACTCCCTGCGCCGTCCACCGTTCCCACGATCGTGCGGCCCACCGCACTAGGGGTGATCTCGACCATGCGTCACCGACTCTCCACCCGTTTGACCTTCGGCGCCGCCACCGCCGCCGTCCTGGCGCTGCTGGCCCCGCTCGCCCCGGCGGCCGCGGCCGCCGATCTCGACGGGGCGGGCGATTCCGCGCGCCACGGCGGGGCCGCCTACAAGCGGGTCGGGTACTTCATCCAGTGGGGCATCTACGCCCGTAACTTCCACGTCAAGGACCTGGAGACCAGCGGCACCGCCGGCAAGCTGAGCCACATCAACTACGCCTTCGGCAACGTCGGTTCGGCCGGCACCTGCCAGATCGGCGGCCCCGGCTCCGACGGGTGGGCCGACTACGTCCGCCCGGTCGGCGCGGAGGAGGCGGTGAACGGCGTCGCCGACACCGACACGCAGGCTCTGGCGGGCAACTTCAACCAGCTGCGCGAGCTCAAGGCGAAGCACCCCGAGCTCAAGGTCATGATCTCGCTGGGCGGTTGGAGCGGTTCGGCGTACTTCTCGGACGCCGTCCGCACCGAGGCGGGCCGCAAGGCGCTGGTCTCCTCCTGCATCGACCTCTACCTCAAGGGCAACCTGCCCAAGGACGGCGTCCGGGGCGGTGCGGGCGCGGCGGCCGGGATCTTCGACGGCATCGACCTCGACTGGGAGTGGCCGGGCTCCGAGGGCAACCCCGGCAACGGGATCCGCCCGGAGGACAAGCAGAACTTCACCAAGCTGGTCCACGAGTTCCGCACCCAGGTGGACGCGTACGGCAGGACGCTGAAGGGCCGCAAGCACTTCGAGCTGAGCGCCTACGTGCCCACCGCGCCCGCCAAGATCGACGCGGGCTTCGAGGTCTCGAAGATCATCCGGGACTTCGACTTCGTCAACCTCCAGGGCTACGACTTCCACGTCTCCGGCGAGAAGACCACCGCCCAGCAGTCGGCGCTGTACGCGCGCAACGACTTCAGCCTGGACGGGACCGTCGACGCCTGGCTGCGGCGCGGCGCCCCGGCCCGCAAGCTGGTCACCGGCCTGCCCTTCTACGGCCAGGGCTGGACGGGCGTCACGGGCGGCGGCAACGGCCTCGGCCAGCCCGCCGCCGGGCCGGCCCCGGCCACCTGGACGGCCGGCACCGAGGACTACAAGGCGCTGAAGAAGCTCGCCGACTCCGGCACCTACAAGCTGTACCGGGGTCAGCGCAACGGCCACGCCTGGCTGTTCGACGGCACCACCCTGTGGACGTACGACGACGCCACCGTGCTGCGCACCAAGGCCGAGTACGTGCGCCGCGAGGGCCTCGGCGGGGCGATGATCTGGTCGCTGGACGGGGACACCCCGAACGGCGAGCTGATCACCGCGATCGACAAGGGCCTCAGCCGCCGGTAGTCGTACCCCGGCACGCGGACGCGGGCCCGTCCCCCGGAGGGACGGACCCGCGTCGTGCTGCGTGTGTGGCGACCCGGTGGGTCAGGCGTTGATGCAGGTGTTGCCGAACGCCGGGCTCAGCGCGCTGATGACGCCGATCGAGTTGCCGCAGACGTTGATCGGGATGTGGACCGGGATCTGGATCTGGTTGCCGGAAAGCACGCCCGGGGAACCGAAGGCCAGGCCGTTGGCGGCGGCGTCGGCGGAAGCGGTGCCGGCGCCGGCGAGCAGGGCGGCCACGGCGAGGACGCCGGCGGCGAGGGCGGTGCGAGTACGCATGTCTCTCCTTGGTGGGTGAGTCAGCAGATCAGAGCACCAATCACACCGGGGGAGAGCCGTGATCCCCCCGGATTGGTCGGAACGCGGGCGTGTCCCGGCATCGGCCGATCGGGTACCGGCGTCGGCCCGGCGCCCCCGGCGTCAGCCGGTCGGAAGCTCCTGCTCGGCCCAGATGGTCTTGCCCCGGCGGGTGTAGCGGCTGCCCCAGCGGGTGGTGAGCTGGGCGACCAGGTAGAGCCCCCGGCCGCCCTCGTCGGTCAGCCGGGCCCGCCGCATCCGGGGCTGGGTGGCGCTGGGGTCGGACACCTCGCAGGTGAGGCGCTCGGCCCGGATCAGCCGGACGCCGACCGGGCCGCCCGCGTACCGGATGGCGTTGGTGACCAACTCGCTGAGCACCAGTTCGGTGGTGAACTCCAGCTCCTCCAGGCCCCATTGCCGCAGCTGCGCGGTGGCGGCCTCGCGGACCCGGGCGACCCCCGACGGGTCCGCGTCCAGGGTCCAGCCGGCGGTGTCCGCGGCCGGCACCTCGCGGGTCCGGGCCAGCAGCAGGGTGACGTCGTCGGTGAGGCGGTGGGCCGGCAGGTCGGCGACCAGGTCCCGGCCGAGCTGCCGCAGCGAGGCCCCGGCCGGGGTGACGGCGCCCTCCGGCGGGTTCGCCGCCGCGGCCAGCCGGTGCGACAGCGCGTCCATGCCCTCCTCCAGGTCGTCCGCGTAGCCCAGCAGCAACCCGTCGGTGTAGAGCGCGAGCAGGCTGCCGGGCTCCAGCTCGACCTCGGTCACCTCGAACGGCAGGCCGGTCACGCCGAGCGGCGGTCCGGGCCGGAGCGGCACATAGGTCACCCGGCCGTCCGGCGCCGCGACGGCGGGCGGCGGATGCCCGGCGGAGGCCATCGCGCAGTGCCGCGACACCGGGTCGTACACCGCGTAGACGCAGGTGGCGCCGAACGGCACGGTCTGCTGCTCGTCCGCGCCGTCCCCGGTCCCGTCCAGCCACAGGCCGTGGCCGACCGGGGGCCGGGAGGCCGCGCCGGGGCCGTCCAGCTCGCCCTCGTCGTCCTCCCTGTCCCCGGCTGCCCCGTCCTCGGCCGCCCTGTTCTCCTCGTCCTCGTCCTCGTCCGGCCGTTCTGCCTCCACCATCAGCTGGGCCACCAGGTCGTCCAGGTGGACGAGCAGCTCGTCCGGCTCCAGGTCGAGGTCGGCCAGCGTCCGGACCGCCGTCCGCAGCCGCCCCATGGTGGCGCTGGCGGCGAGGCCGTGCCCGACCACGTCGCCCGCGACCAGCGCGACCCGGGCGGAGGACAGCGGGATCACGTCGAACCAGTCGCCGCCGATGCCGCTCGCCGTGTCGGTGGGCAGGTAGACGCTGGCGGTGGAGACGGCCGTGGTCTCGGCCTGCGAGGGCGGCAGCAGGCTGCGCTGGAGGCCGACGGCGGCCCGGTGCTCGCGGGCGTAGCGGCGGGCGTTGTCCAGGGCGAGCGCGGCGCGGTCGGCGATCTCGCGCAGCAGCTCCAGATCGGCCGGCAGGTACGGGGGCCGGTTGGGGGCGCGGTGGACGGCCACCCGGCCGAGCAGCCTGCCACCGGCCCGGAGCGGGACGGCCATCGAGGCGGGGAAGTCGGTGTGCACGCTCTGCTCGTCGGGGTGCGCGTGCACGGCCGCCCCGACCGGCGGGGGCGGCGGCGGGGCGACCGGGCCGCCGGGCCCCTGCGCCGGTGCGCCGGACGGGGCCGAGACCGCGACGGCGGCGCGGCGCAGCAGCACCCGCCCGTCCCGCCCGGGGGTGGGCTCGCCGCCGGTGAACACGGCCTCGGCGACGTCCACCACCGCGAGGTCGGCGAGGCCCGGGACGGGCGCGGCGCCCGGGCCTGCGGCGCCCGGTGCGGTCCGGGCGGCGGTGGGCGGTGCGGCGACGGGCGTGGCGGGGGTGACGGGCGGCGCGAGGACGGCGGCCAGTTCCTCCGCCGTCCCGGCGACCGACAGCGAGCCGCCGACGGCGGCCGTGGCCCGGTGCAGCAGGGCGAGCCGTTCACCCGAGCGGTGGAGTTCGGTGACGTCGGTGAACAGCGCGGTGACCCCGATCACCTGCCCGTCCGGGGCCTGCAGCCGGAACGCCGAGATGGCCATCACCGCGCCGCCGGACGGGTCCTCGATGGTGCGGACGATCTCCTCCGCGCCGATCAGCGGCCGGCCGGTGCGCAGCACGTCGTGCAGCCCGCGCTCGACGGCCGCCGCGTCCTGCCGCTGGAGGAAGTCGCCGAGGCGGCGGCCGCGCAGGTCCGGGGGGAGACCGCTGTAGGGGAGCAGATGGGTGTTGGTGCGGACGAGGCGCAGCCGTTCGTCGAAGACGGCCAGGCCGACCCGGTCCTGGAGGAAGAGTTCGCTGGTGAACGCCTGGTCCTGGCGCCAGCGGGCGATCTGCGGGGTGGGGGCGGCGAGCACCAGGTAGCGGGCGGTGCCGGGGCCGTCGGCTGTGCCTGAGCCGCCGGGGGTTGCGGAGCCGTCGGCGGTTGCGGCGCCGTCCGGGGTCTCGGGGGCCACCGGGGCGTCCAGGGGCAGCACCTGGAAGGAGAGCGCGAGCCGTTCGCCCCGGCCGGAGCGGAACACCGCCTCGCCGGACCAGCCCTCGGCCCGCTGCTGATCGGTGAGCTCGGACATGGCCGGCCACCCCGCGGGGTCGTCGAGCAGCTCGCGCGCCGGCCGTCCGCGGACCTGCCGGGCGTCGACGCCCAGGAGCCGGGCCGCCTCCGGGGTCCAGCGGACGATCCGGCCGTCCGCGTCGAGCAGGGCTCCGACGGCGTTGTCGACGAAGGGGGATCGGCCACGCTGCAGGGCGTCCGCCGTGCTCATCCGGTCGGCTCCTCTCCGTCGGCGGGATCACGGCCGCGATCTCTCCATCATCCTCCGGCCCGCCGAGCCCGCCAGTCCCGCCGGTGGCCCCCGTCGCACAGGAGGCGGTGCGCGGGGGGTTCTCGGGCGTCCGCTCTTATTGTAATCTCCGTCAATAAGCGGGGCCTACGCCGCGGTAACGAGCCCCCGCGCAGGCCACGCACCTGACGGAGGCAGCCATGGCTCACTCGGCGGAACGCACCCCCACCCTCACCCCCGGCGGCCACGGACGGACCCACACCGCCGCCGACGACGACGTGTCCAAGCGGCTGCTCGAATCCGCCGCGACCCTCTCCTACGACCCGGCCACCGAGATCGACTGGGACGCCCCGCTGGAGCCCGGGCACTACGGGCTCAACCCGGAGTGGAGCACCCTCTACGGCACCGCGCTCTGGTCCGAGATGACCGAGGAGCAGCGGGTCGTTCTCACCCGCCACGAGGTCGGCTCGATCATGACCACCGGCATCTGGTTCGAGATGATCCTTCAGCAGATGGTGCTGCGCGACCAGTACCTCAAGGACCCGGCCAGCGCCGAGTTCCGCTTCGCGCTCACCGAGATCGCCGACGAGTGCCGCCACTCGATCATGTTCGCCCGGGCCTGCGAGAAGATGGGCGTCCCCCAGTACAAGCCCAACCAGCTGGTCGCCCAGGCCGGGCGCGCCTACAAGGCCCTCGCCCGCGGCGAACTCGCCTACGGCGGCATCCTGGTCGCCGAAGAGGTGCTGGACGTCATGCAGCGCGACTGGATGCGCGGCGAGAACGTCCTCGACATCGTCCGCGGGACCTCCCGGATCCACGTGGTCGAGGAGTCCCGGCACATGAAGTTCGCCCGCCAGGAGATCCGCGAACGGCTGCGCGGGGCCGGCACCCTGCGCCGCCGCAACGCCGCCTTCGGCATCGCCGCCGGCGCCTACGTCATCGTCACCAGCATGGTTCACCCGTCCGTGTACAAGGCCGCCGGCCTGGACGTCGCTCGGGCCCTCGCCGAGGTCCGCGCCAGCGAGCACCGCCGCGCCATGATGCGCACCAGCAGCCGCCACCTGATGGCCTTCCTCGCCGAGAACGGCCTGCTCACCGGCCCGTCCACCAAGCTCTACCGCCGCATCCACATGCTCTGAGCGCCGCGCGACCCGTACCCCCGCACGCCGAACCCCACCCAGCGAGGAACCCCGCCCCCGCCATGGCCTACGCGATCACCCGGTCCTGCTGCAACGACGCCTCCTGCGTGTCCGTCTGCCCGGTCAACTGCATCCACCCCACCCCCGACGAGCCCGACTTCGGCCGCACCGACCTGCTCTACATCGACCCGGCCGCCTGCATCGACTGCGGCGCCTGCGCCGACGCCTGCCCCGTCGATGCGATCTTCCCGGTCGACCGGCTCCAGGGCCCCGACGCCGTCTACGGCGACCTCAACCGCGACTGGTACCGCGACCACCCCACCGACCACGCCTGGGGCGCGCCCGTCTTCCCGCGCAGCCTGCCCACCGGCCTCGACCTCGGGACCGGCCCGCTGCGGGTCGCCGTCGTCGGCACCGGGCCCTCCGCGAGCTACACCGCGCAGGCCCTGCTGCGCACCACCGACGCCGAGGTCACCATGCTCGACCGGCTGCCCGTGGCCGGGGGACTGCTGCGGCACGGGGTCGCCCCCGACCACCAGTCGACCAAACGGATCGCCGAGAGCTTCGCCTCCGTCTTCCACGACCCCCGGCTGCGGGTCCACCTCAACGTCGAGGTCGGCACCGACCTCGACCACGCCGAACTCGCCGCCCACCACCACGCGGTGGTGTACGCGGTCGGCGCCGCCGCCGACCGCCGGCTCGACGTGCCCGGCGAGGACCTCCCCGGCAGCCTGCCCGCCACCACCTTCGTCCGCTGGTACAACGCCGAACCCACCGTGCCCGCCGACGCGGTCGCCCTCGACGCCGGCACCGGCCCCGGCGCCGAACGGGCCGTGGTCGTCGGCAACGGCAACGTCGCCGTCGACATCGCCCGGATCCTGCTCACCGACCCCGACCGGCTCGCCGCCACCGACATCGCCGACCACGCCCTCGCCGCCCTGCGCCGCAGCCCGCTGCGCGAGGTCGTGCTGACCGCCCGGCGAGGACCCGAGCACGCCGCCTGGACCACCCCCGAGTTCCTCGCCCTCACCCGGCTCCCGGGCGTCGAACTCGTCGTCGACGACCGGCCGGAGGTCCGCGCGGCCCTCGCCGCCGCACCCGAGGGCTCCGGCGCGGCCCTGCTGGCGGGCCTCCCACTGGTACGCCTGGACGGCTCCGCCCCGCCCCGGCCGGGCCGCCGGATCGTGCTCCGCTTCCACGCCGCGCCCGTCGAACTCCTGGGCGGCGAAAGGGTCGAGGCCGTCCGCCTGACCGGCGACGACCGGCCGCTGCGCGCCGCCCTGGTGGTCCGCTCCATCGGCCACCGCGGCGTCCCGCTCCCCGGACTGCCCTTCGACGAGGCCACCGCGAGCGTCCCGCACCGCGGCGGCCGCGTCCTCGACCCGGCGACCGGCCGCCCGCTGCCCGGCACCTACCTCGTCGGCTGGGCCAAGCGCGGCCCCTCCGGCGGCATCGGCGCCAACCGCGCCTGCGCCGAGGAAACCGTGCACGCCCTCCTGGACGACGCCGTCGCGGGCACCCTGCCCCACCCGACCGGCGACCGCAGGGCCTTCGACCGCCTGGTCCGCACCCGCCGCCCCGACGCCCTCGGCCTGCGCCACCTCCGCGCCATCGACCGCGCCGAACGCGCCCAAGGCGAAGCCACCGGCCGCCCCCGCGTCAAACTCCCCACCGTCCCCGCCCTCCTGGCGGCGGCCCGGCGGTGACGGGAGGACAGGGCTGGTCGAACGCCCGTCAGCTGAAGAGGGCGCTCAGGTCCAGCGGGGTGATCAGGTAGCTGTCGGTGGCCGGGTCGTGGGCGTGGAGGAGGGCGGTGCGGCCGGCCGGGACGGTGGGGTCGCCGGGTGGGGTGCGGACCGCGATGAGGAGCGGCGCGCCGTCGTCCGTGGTGACCTCGGCCCAGCCGCCGGTGGCGGTGGCGTCGCCCGGGAGGACGAAGCAGGAGCGGCCGACCAGGGGGAAGGGTTCGGAAGCGAGCAGGTCCCCGGGAAGATCGTCCGGAAGAACCCCGGGCACGGCGTCGACATGGGGATCGGCGCCGCACCCCCCGTTCCGGGTCCCGGTGGGGTGGCCGACGTCGTGTCCCCCGGACACGACGTCGGCGCCAAGGCCGCTGAGCAGGGCCAGCATCCAGTACTCAGCGGTCACCACCAGAGTCGGAAAGCCGGGTGCGGCTCTGAAATTCCCCCGCAACCGCCCCGCCCCCCAGACTCTTTCCTACAGCGCCGGATCCCCCGTGCGCCGCAGTGATCCTGTCAGGGGCGGGGCGTCCGCACACTGCCAGGATCCGGCAATCTTGACGACGCTTTGACACCCTGAAAATATCCGGAAACCGCAAGCAACGCGGGGCGGTCCGAAACGTCTGACGGAACGGATCAGAGCGGCTGGTCGGGCCAGTCGAGCAGCCGCGCGCCCATCACGGCGGTCTCCAGGGTGTACCGGTGCAGCGCCTCCGACGGGTCGTAGCCGGTGAGGTCGCGGATGCGTTCCAGCCGGTAGCCGAGGGCGCGCACGCTCAGCCCCAGCCGCCGGGCGGTCTCCGCGTTCACGTACCCGGCCTCGGCCTGGACGGTGATGGTCTCCAGCAGCGGACGGGCGCCGCCGCGCGCGGTGGTGAGCGGGCCGAGCACGGTCCGCACCAGGTCGGCCATGGCTTCCCGGTCCCGCATCAGCACCGGGAAGACCAGCAGTTCCTCGGCCCGCAGCCGGGCTGCGGGCAGGCCGAGCCGCTCCGCGTACTCCAGCGTGGCGAGCGCCTCCTCGTAGCTGCGGACGATGCCGCCGGTGCCGCCGTACCGGCGGCCGGTGGCCACCCGCAGGGCCGGCGGGTAGCCGGGGCCGGGGCGCAGGGCGAGGTCGGTGAAGGCGGTGAGGACGGCCTGTTCGCCGTCGGAGGCGATGCAGACCAGCCGCCCGTCGCGGACGGCCAGCAGCAGGGTGCGGTCGTCGTAGCGGCCGGTGAGTTCGCGCAGGACCCGGTGCGGGGTGGGCGCGCCCTCCAGGTAGGCCTCGGCGCCGACGGCGACGGCGACGGTGTAGCCGGCGGCGAGCCGCAGGCCGAAGCGTTCGGCGCGTTCGGCGAGCCGGCCGAGGTCGGTGCGGCCGTGCAGCAGGTCGTTGACGAGTTCCCGCCGGTTGGCCTCCTCCTGGCGGACGGCCATCCGCTGGGCGCGTTCGTGGCCCTCGGCGACGGCGCCCAGCGCGGCCTGGGTGGCGGCGAGCACGGCGTCGCCGGTGCGCCGGACCTCGGCGGTGGTGACGGCGGTGAGGCCGGGGAAGGTCTGCCAGGACGCGCGGGTGGCGCCCAGGCAGACGCCGACCAGGTCGCGCAGTCCGTGGCCGGCCTCGGCGGCGCGCTCGCCGAGGTCGCGCAGTCGTTCGAGTTCGGCGCGGCGGAGCAGGCGGCCGGTGCGGGAGACCTCGGTGAGCAGGGCCAGACAGTGGCCGGCGAGCTTGCCGGGGATGTCGGGGGTGCCCGGGCTGCCCGGGGTGCCGGTTCCGTTGGCCGCCGTCATGGTGTCGTGTCCGCCCCGGCCCGTGGGTGTGGTGCGGCCGTCCGGCGGGCCGTCCGGGCGGCCGATCGGCCTCTGCGCCGGTCGGCCGGACCGCCGGGCCGTGAGCCGTTCGGCCGGCCACCCAGCCCGGGCATGTTATCGGCTCGGCCGACCGGAGACCTTGCTGTCCTGCGCCGCCGCTCCGTCCTGCGCCACCGCGCTGTCCTGGGCCGCCGCGACCGGCAGCAGCGGCCGGTGGCAGGCGACGGTCCGTCCCGGCGCCACCTCGCGCAGCTCCGGCACCTCCCGCGCGCACCGCTCGTCGGCGAACGGGCAGCGGGTGCGGAACCGGCAGCCGGACGGCGGGTCGAGCGGCGAGGGCGGGTCGGCCGGGAGCAGCCCGGTGTCGCCGAGCGGCCGCCCGGGCTCGGGGACGGCGGCGAGCAGCGCGGCCGTGTAGGGGTGGGCGGGGGCCGCGAGCACCTCTTCGGTGGGGCCCTGCTCGCAGAGCCGGCCGAGCTGGAGCACCGCGACGTCGTCGCTGACCGCGCGGACCACACCGAGGTCGTGCGAGATGAACAGGCTCGCCAGGCCCCGTTCCTCGGTCAGCCGGCGGAGCAGGTTGAGCACGGTGGCCTGGGCCGAGACGTCGAGCGCGGACACCGCCTCGTCGGCGATCAGGACCCGCGGCTCGGCCGCCAGCGCCCGGGCGATGGCGACCCGCTGCGCCTGGCCGCCGGAGAGCTGGGCGGGCCGGCGGTCGCCGAACAGGGCGAGCGGCAGCCCGACCGCCTCCAGTTGGCGTTCGACCACGGCGGCGCGGTCCACCGCCGGGTCGGGGTGGGCGTCGAGCGCTTCGGCGACCAGGTCGCGGACGGTGCGGCGCGGGTTGAGCGAGGAGACCGGGTCCTGGAACACCATCTGCAGCCGGGGCCGCAGGGCCCGCAGCGCGCGGGGGGAGAGGGCGGCCAGGTCGGTGCCGTCCACGGTGACGGTGCCGGCGGTGGGCGGGGGCAGCCGGAGCAGGGCCTTGGCGATGCTGCTCTTGCCGGAGCCGGACTCGCCGACCAGGGCGAGGGTGCGGCGTTCGCGCAGGGTCAGGTCGACCTCGCTGACGGCGTGCAGCGGGCCGGAGCGGGTGCGGTGGACCACCGACAGTCCGGTGGCCCGCAGCACGACGGGGCAGGGTTCGGGGGTGGGGACGACGGGGGGCTTGGCGGGGGTCATACGGTCTCCTGGGCCTTCGACACGGACGCGGACGCCGGGCCGATCGGCAGGGTGAGCGGGAAGTGGCAGGCGGCCGTGTGGCCGTCGCCGGCCCGGTGGAGCGGGGGCGCCTCCGTCGAGCAGACCGCCTCGGCGCGCTCGCAGCGCGGCGCGAACGGGCAGCCGACGGCCGGCCGGGAGAGGTCCGGCGGCGAGCCGGCCACGGCGGGCAGGACGCGGCGCAGCGGCCCGGTGACCCTCGGCACCGAGCGCAGCAGCGCGGCGGTGTAGGGGTGGGCGGGTGCCTCGGTGACGGCCTCGGTGGGCCCGGTCTCGACGATCCGCCCGCCGTACATGACGGCGATCCGCCGGGCCCGGCCGTACAGCAGGCCGATGTCGTGGGTGATGAGCAGGGTGGCGAGGCCGCGGGTCCCGCGGTGCCGGTCGAGCAGGTCGAGGACGGTGCGCTGGACGGTGACGTCGAGCGCGGTGGTGGGCTCGTCGGCGAGCAGCAGGGCGGGGGAGCCGGCCAGTGCGGCGGCGATGCCGACCCGCTGCCGCAGTCCGCCGGACAGCTCGTGCGGGTAGGCGCGGGCGCGCCGGGCCGGGTCGGGCACGTCGACGGCGGCGAGCAGTTCGGCGGCGGTGCGCAGCCGTTCCCGGCGGCGCATCCGGCGCCGGTTGGTGAGCGACTCGGTGACCTGGTCGGCGATCCGGACCACCGGGTTGAGCGAGGTCATCGGGTCCTGGTGGACCATGGCCACGCCGGTGCCGAGGAGTTCGGCGCGCCGGCGCGGGGCGGCGGTGAGCAGGTCCTCGCCGTTGAGCAGGACCTGCCCGGTGGCGGTGGCCCGGGTGGCGCGGGGGTGGACGCCGAGCACGGTGCGGGCCAGTACGGACTTGCCGGAGCCGGACTCGCCGACCACGCCGAGGCACTCCCCGGCGTCGATGCTGAGGTCGATGCCGTGCAGGACGTGCAGGGTGCGGCCGTCGGGGGTGTGCAGGGTGGTGTCCAGCGAGCGGACTTCCAGGACAGGGCTGGTCATCCCCGGCCTCCCTTCGAACGGAGCTGCTCGCCCAGGTAGTTGAGGGCGAGGACGGTCAGGCAGAGCACCGCCGCGGGGGCGAGCGAGATCCACGGCGCGCTGCCGAGGGTGGTCCGGCCCTCGGCGATGATGCCGCCCCAGGACGGCTCCGGCGGGCGCAGGCCGAAGCCGAGGAAGCTGAGCGAGCCCTCGGCGACGATCGCGACCGTGGTGGCGGTGAACGCGAAGGTGAGCGCGACCGGCGCGACGTGCGGGACCACCTCGCGGCGCAGGATGCGCAGCGGCGCGGTGCCGATCATCCGGGCGGCCTGGACGAAGCCGCGCTCGCTGAGCGACAGGACGACGGCGCGCACCACCCGGGTGAAGTGCGGCACGGTGAACAGGCCGATCAGGCTGCCGATCACGGTCAGGCTCGGGCCGCGCAGCGCGACCGTGATCATCACCAGGATCAGCGAGGGCACCGACATCAGCAGGTCGGTGGCGAAGCCGATCGCCTTGTCCACCGGGCCCCGGAACCAGCCCGCCGCCAGGCCGAGCGCCCCGCCGCCGAGCAGGCCGACGGCGATGGTCAGCCCGGCGACGGCGAAGGAGGCGCGGGCGCCGGCGACGGTGCGCTGCAGGACGTCCCGTCCGGCCGCGTCGGTGCCCAGCCAGTGGCCGGGGCCGGGGGCGGCGGAGGGGTGGGCGAAGTCGCCGTGCAGCGGGTCGAACCCGGGCAGCAGCGGGAGCAGCAGGGCGGCGAGCGCGACCAGCGCCAGCCAGGCGCCGGCCGCCAGCACCCCGGGGGCCGGACGGCGCGCGGTCGGACGGCGGGCGGCGGCGGGCGGAGCAGTCGGGCCGGTAGTGGCGGAAGTGGCGGTAGTGGCGGGCTCAGCGACGCTCATCGGCGATCCTCGGGTCGACGGTGCGGTACAGCAGGTCCACGGCGACGGTGGCCGCCACCACGCCGACGGCGCTGACCACCACCACGGCCTGGACCACCGGGAAGTCGCGGCCGGCGATCGCGGTGGCCGCCAGGGTGCCGACGCCCGGTACCGCGAACAGCGACTCGACCAGCACCGAGCCGCCGAGCGACATCCCGATGCCGATCCCGACCAGGGTGACCAGCGGCAGCGAGGAGGGCCGCAGCGCGCGCCGCAGCAGCAGCCGCACCGTGCCCATGCCGCGGCTGCGGGCGGCGGCCACGTAGGTCTGGTCGAGGGTGTCGATCAGCTGGCCGCGCAGGGTGCGGGCGAACACGGCCGCCTCGGTGAGGCCGAGGGTGAGCGCGGGCAGCACCAGGTGGCGCAGGTTCTCGAACGGGTCCTCGGTGAACGGCGTCCAGCCGGTGGCGGGCAGGATCCGCAGCTGGACGGCGGCGAGCCAGATCAGCACCAGGCCGAGCACGAAGCCGGGCACCGCGAGCCAGACGAAGGCGCCGGCGGTGGCGATCCGGTCGACCGCGCCGCCCGGCCGCCAGGCCGAGTACAGGGCCACCGGCAGGGCCAGGCCGAGTGCCACCAGCTGGGCGGCGACGAAGAGTTCGAGGGTGACCGGGATCCGGTCGGCGAGTTCGGTGGTGACGGCCGCGCCGGTGGACAGCGAGTGGCCGAGGTCGCCGTGCAGGGCGTCGCCGAGCCAGCGCCAGGCGGCGACGAGCACGTTGTCGTCCAGGCCGAGCTTCGCCTCGTACGCGGTGACCTGCTCGGGCGTGGCGGTGGGGCCGAGCGCGGCGAGGGCGGGGGAGCCGGGCATGAGGTGGGGCAGGGCGAGCGCCGAGACGGTGACCAGCAGCAGGACCGCGGCGGCCCGTCCGGCCCGTCCGGCGACGCGCCCCGCGGTTCGCAGGACGGGCGCCAGGGCGGTCGGAGCGGTTGTCCGGGCGGGTGCCGCCGCGGTCCGGGCGGGTGCGTGGGCGGGTGTCACTTCTTCACCCACAGCACGGCGGGGGAGACGCTGACCACGGTCCGCTTCGAGACGTCGGGCAGCCCGCCGAGCTTGGCGGAGGCCAGGAAGCCGACCGGGTTCTCGGTCAGGAAGAGCATCGGGGCGTCGGCGACGATCTCCCGTGCGGCCTCCTGGTAGGCGCGGGCCCGCTGGGCCGGGTCGACGGTGCCGTGCCCGGCGGTGATCGCCTGCGCGGCCTCCGGGTTGTTCCAGCCGGTGAAGTTGTAGGCGGAGTTGGGCAGGAAGAGGCTGGTCAGGGCGGTGTCGGTGTCGCCGAACATGCTGGTGACGAAGTCCATCACCTGGAACTGGCGCTGGTACATCGCGGTGCCGAGGCCCGCCTGGTCCAGCGGCTTGATGGTCATCCGGACGCCCGCCTCGGCGAACATCTGCTGGAGCACGGTGGCCCGCTGCTGGGCCTCGGGCCGGCTGTCGACCAGGTAGTCGAAGGCGAGGTCGGCGTGGCCGGACTCGGCGAGCAGGGCCTTGGCCTTCGCGGCGTCGTGCGCGGGGTACCCGGTGTCGGCGCCGCCCCGGTAGGGCGAGGTGGAGCCGATCGGGCCGTCCGCGACCCTGCCCCGGTCGAGGTGGACGACCCGCTCGACGGCGGCGCGGTCCACGGCGTACTGGAGCGCCTTGCGGACCTTCGGGTCGTCGAAGGGGGCGGCCTTGGTGTTGAACAGCACGGTGGAGGTCGAGCCGGGGCCGGTCGCGGCGCGCAGCCCGTCGCCGGCGGCCTGCTTGTACTGCGCGGGGGTCTCGGTCCAGACGAGGTCGGCGTCGCCGGAGCGCAGCGACTGGTAGCGGCTGTCGGTGTCCGGCAGCACCTTGTAGACGAGCTTGTCGGCGTGGCCCTTGGGCCCCCGGTAGCCCGGGTTGCGCACCAGGGTGGCGGAGACGCCGGGCTGCACGCTCTCCACCGTGTACGGGCCGGAGCCGACGGCGGGGGTGTCGGGGCCGGCGGGCGCCTCGGAGATGTAGCCGAGGGAGCGGGTGAACAGGTTGGGGAAGGCGGCGTTCGGGGCCTTGAGGGCGAAGCCGACCGAGGTCGGGGAGTTCACCGTCATGGCGCCGATGCTCGCGGCGTCGATCGCGCAGGCGCACTTGGCCTCGGGCCTGGCGAGCCGGTCGACGTGGTCGACGACGGCCTGCGCGTCCAGCGGCTTGCCGTCGCTGAAGGTGACGCCCTCGGGCAGCTCCAGCGTCCAGGCGGTGGCGTCGGCGTTCGGGGTGAAGGACTTGGCCAGGTGGGGCTGGACGGCACCGTTGTCGGCGTTGGCCATCAGCGGGTCGTAGAGCGCGTTGGCCAGGATCATCATCGGCATCGAGGTGAGGCCGCTGTCGGCCGGGTCGAGCTTGGTGAACGGCCGGTCGAGGCCGATGCGCAGGGTGCCGCCGTCGACGGCGGGGCCGTCGTCCTTGGGCGCGGAGCCGGTCGCGGCGCCGCCGGAGAGGGTGTCGTCGGAGGCGGAGCAGGCGACGGCGGTGAGGGCGAGGGCCGCCGTGCAGACCGCGGATGCCAGAACGTGCGTGTGCCGCTTCATGGTTCCTCGTGGGGTTCGGTGGGGGCGGGGGGAGTGGGGACGGCGCGGAGGGACGAGGGGAGAGCGAGGGAAAAGCGGAGCGGGAGCGGGGGGAGGACGGGCGGTCCCGACCGGGCCGGTCGCCGTCGGTGCCCAGCTTTTGGAAGTGGCACAACTGCCAATTGGCAGTTCTGCAAACTTCACATGACGAGCTGACGACGACTTCGCGCTCGGCTTGAGCGGCCGCTCCGGGCGTGATTCCGTACGACCAAGGCCGCTGGCGGCAGACGAGTTGACGAGGAGCGAGCAGGATGCAGGGGCAGGGGACGGACACCGCGGCGGAGCCCGGACTGCGCGACCGCAAACGCGCGCGGACCAGGCAGGCGATCCGTACGGCGGGGCTCGACCTCTTCGAGGAGCAGGGCTTCGAGAGCACCACGGTGGACCAGATCTGCCGGCGCGCGGACGTCGCCCACCGCACCTTCTTCCGGTACTACGAGTGCAAGGAGGCCCTGCTCTTCGGCATGGACTTCGGGCTCGCGGTCCTGGACGCCTTCGCCGCCGCCCCGTCCGGACTCGGCATCTGGGAGGCCTTCGAGCACGCCGGGGCCACCACCGACGGGCAGCTGGAGGAGCCGGCCGAGCACACCGCGCGGCGCCGGGCGCTGCGGCGCCGGTTCATCGGCATCCGCAGTGTGCACGACTTCGCGCTGATCATGATCGACACGTTCTCGCAGCGGGCGGCGGCGATCGCGGCCGACCGGCTGGGCGTGGACGTGGCCGCCGACCTGCGGCCGCACGCCCTGGCGGCGCTGCTGGCGGGGATGACCCGGCGGCACGTCGTCGACGGCGAGGAGGGGCGGCCGCTGGCGGACTGGGCGGTGGCCTTCCGGCAGTTGCTCGGGCCGCTCGCGGGGCCGGAGCCGGAACCGGAGCCGACGGCCGTGCCGTCCGGGCCCGCCGTGCCGTCCGGACCCGCCGGGTGAGCGCGCCCGGCTACCGGGCGGGCCCCGACCCGCCCGCGCCGTCCGCCCCGCCGGGCTCGCGGTAGTGCAGCACGAACCGCGCGCTGCTGCCGTCGATCCGCCGCCGCACGTACAGCGCGGGCGTGCCGTCCGGCGTGCAGCTGACACCCTCGCGGACCAGCAGCGGCGTGCCCGGCGGCACCCCGAGCAGCTCCGCGTCCGTGAGGTCCGCGCCGATCGCGCCGAACGCCCGCCAGTCGTACTCCAGCTCCACCCCGGCCGCCCCGGCCAGGGCGAGCACCATGTTCCCCGGCCGTCCCGGCCGCAGCAGTTCGGCCGGCAGCGGCCGGGTCGGCACCCAGTAGCTGTTCGCCACCCGGGGCCGGCCGCCGATCCGGATCACCGTGTCCACCCGGGACAACTCCCCGACGGTGCAGACCAGTTGCCGGGCCGCCTCGCCGTCCTCGGCGGAGCCGCCGACGGCCGGGGCCGCCACCACGGCCTCGCCGTCGCCCTCGACGGTGCCCGTCGCCCCCTCCGGCAGGGGGGTGTCCAGCGGCAGGGCGCGGTGGACGCTGCCGAGGTCGAACCGCTGGCTGCGCGGGTCGACCGTGATCGAGACCCGCACCGCCGGCGGGCGCACGAAGGTCCCCACACCCCGGCGGATCTCCAGCACCGCGGCCCGCTCCAGCTCCGCCACCGCCTGCCGGACGGTCAGCCGGTTGACGCCGAAGTCGGCGCTCAGCTCCGGCTCGCTGGGCAGCCGGGAGCCCGCCGGGTACGTCCCGGCGTCGATGCGCTCCTGGAGCTGCCGGGCCAGCCGGCGGTACAGCGGGGTGTCGCTTCGGTGCGTTGCCACGCGCCCGATCCTACGGAGCCGCGGGGCGGCTTCCGTCCGGGGTTGTCCGGAAGTTCACCCCGGCGCCGCTTGCCCCGACGCCGACCGGCCAGGTAGACATCTAGACGTCTAGATGTCTCGCCGCACTGTGACCCTCCCCCTGGCTTTCCCCCTTCCCCCGACCGACCCCCACCACCGAGAGGCCCCCACCATGACCCTGGTCAACTTCCGCGACCCCGCCACCCTCGCCGACCCCGCCGGCCGCTGGATCCGCCCCGGCGCCCTCTACCGCTCCGCCCAGCCGTTCCCCCACGACAACGCCGACATCTCCGCCCAGCTGCGCACCGCCGGCGTCCGCACGATCGTCGACCTGCGCGGCGACGCCGAGGTCCGGGACAACGACTGGGCCGTGTCGGCGGCCGACGGCGTCGAGGTGGTCGCCGCCCGCATCCAGCCCACCAACGGCGAGCTGGCGGCGGCCATGCGGCAGATGACCACCGACGCCGACCTCGGCGCCTTCTACCTGCTGATGGCCGAGTCCGCCCCCGAGGCCGTCAAGCTCGCCGTCGAGGCCGCCGCCCGCCCCGGCGGCGTGCTGCTGCACTGCGCCGCCGGCAAGGACCGAACCGGCCTGCTCACCGCCCTGCTGCTCGACCTGCTCGGCGTGCCCGCCGAGGAGATCGTCGCCGACTACGCCCGCACCGGCGCCGCGCTGACCCAGATCTTCGAGGGCCTGGCCGAGCGCAACCGGGCCGCGCTGAACGACTACGAGAACGGCACCCTGACCGTCCCCCGCCCGCTGCTGGAGGCCCCGGCCGGCGCGATGGCGGCCTTCCTGGAGCTGGTCGGAAGCCGCTACGGCGGCACCGAGGGCTTCCTCGCCCACTGCGGCGTGGACGCCGGGACCGTCGCCGCCTTCCGCGCCAAGGCCGCCGCCGGGGTGACCGCATGAGCGCCGCGAGCCGCCCGCAGCCGCTGCGCCACACCGACGGCACGCCGTTCCGCGACCTCAACCACAACGGCACCATGGAGCCCTACGAGGACCCGCGGCTGCCCGTCGAGGAGCGCGTCGAGGACCTCCTGGCCCGGATGACCCTGCCGGAGAAGGCCGCCCTGATGCTCCACGGCCGGATGCTCCCCGGCAACCAGGGCCCCTTCCCCTCCGGCGAGCACCTCGTCACCGAACACGGCCTCACCGCCTTCGCCATGATGGCCGTCCCCGACGCCCGCGCCATGGCCGAGTGGAACAACCACGTCCAGGACCTCGCCGCCGCCGCCCGCCTCGGCATCCCGGTCACCCTCGCCTCCGACCCCCGGCACGGCTTCACCGCCAACCCGGCCACCGCCTTCACCGGCGGCGGCTTCTCCACCGGCCCCGAGCCGATCGGGCTGGCCGCCACCGACGACCCGGAACTCGTCGAGCGCTACGCCGCCCTGATCGGCCGCGAACTGCGGGCCGTCGGCATCCGGATCGCCATCCACCCGATGGCCGACCTCGCCACCGAACCGCGCTGGGCCCGGATCAGCGGCACCTTCGGCGAGGACCCGGACCGCGCCTCCCGGATCATCGCCGCCTACATCCGCGGCCTCCAGGGCGGGCCGATCGGCCCCGACAGCGTCGCCTGCATGACCAAGCACTTCCCCGGCGGCGGCCCGCAGTTCAAGGGCGAGGACTCGCACTTCGCGGCCGGCCGCCGGCTGGTCTACCCGGGCGGCGCGCTCGACCGGCACCTGCGCCCCTTCGAGGCCGCGTTCGAGGCCGGCACCGCCCAGATCATGCCCGCCTACGCGATCCCCTCCGGCAGCGGGCTGGCCGAGGTCGGCGCCAACTTCAACCACGACGTCATCACCGGACTGCTGCGCGGGAAGTACGGCTTCGACGGCGTGGTCTGCACCGACTTCAACGCCATCACCGGCATGGACGTCCCCGGCATCGTCAGCCTGCCGCCGCGCCACTGGGGCGTCGAGGAGCTGTCCGTGCCGGAGCAGGTGGCGCTGACCCTGCACGCCGGGGCCGACCAGCTCGGCGGCGAGACCGACCCGGAGCTGATCCTCGGCGTGGTCCGCTCCGGCGCCGTCACCGAGGCACGCATCGACGAGTCCGTCCGCCGCATCCTGCGCGACAAGTTCCGCCTCGGCCTGTTCGACGACCCGTACGTGGACGTCGAGGCCGCCGTCGCCCTGGTCGGCACACCCGAGGGCCGCGCACTGGGCCGCGAGCTCCAGTCCCGCTCCCTGGTCCACCTGTCCGGCCGCCCGCTCACCGGCACCCGCCTCTACGTCGAGGGCGTCGACCCGGCCGTGGCCGCCCGCTACGGCACCGTCGTCGACCGGCCCGAGGACGCCGACCTCGCGGTCCTCCGCCTCGCCACGCCCTACGAGAAGCGCGAAGGACTGCTGGAGCAGGCCTTCCACTCCGGCTCGCTGGAGTTCGAACCGGCCGAGGCGGCCCGGCTGGCGGAGCTGGCCCGGACACTGCCCACGGCGCTCGTCGCCCAGCTGGAGCGCCCCGCCGTCCTCACCCCGCTGGCCCCCCACGCGGCCCTGCTGGTGGGCGAGTTCGGCGCCGCCGACGACATCGTCCTGGACGCCGTCCTCGGCCGCACCCCGATGACCGGCACCCTCCCCTTCGACCTCCCCCGCTCCGACGCGGCCGTCGACGCCGCCCGCGAGGACGTCCCCTTCGACACCGCCGCCCCACTGTTCCGCTACGGCCACCCGACCGCCCCACGCAGCGACGCCCACCCGGCCTGAGGCACACCCGGCCCGCCCCCGACCAGGAGGTGCGGAGCAGGAAGTCGGCCGGACCGACTTCCTGCTCCGCACCTCCTGTTGCAGGCCATCGCCCTCGGCCCGCACTGGAGCCGCCGGCTGGAGGTCGCGGGCCCCGGGCCCGCGACCTCGGCGAAAACCGCTCGCTCCGCTTGCCGGGCCGCTGGCAGAGTCGGACGCCATGCAGCACCAGTGCGAGATCCGGGCCGACTTCGACGCCACCACCATCACCCTCTACCAGGCGTACGCCCCCGCCGTCGCCGAACCCGCGCTTGCCGCACAGCGGTTCGTGCCGCCGTTCTCATTCGGTCGGACGACCTGGATCAAGCCCTCGTTCGCCTGGCTGATGCACCGCAGCAACTGGGCGCGCAAGCCCGGCCAGGAACGCGTGCTCGCCGTCCGGATCACCCGTGCCGGCTGGGAGGAGGCCCTGCGCCGCGCCGTCCTGACCACCGCCGACCCGGCGGAGCTCGCCCGCGCCGAGGTGCACGTCCAGTGGGATCCGGAGCGTTCGCTGCGGGGCGCCGCGCTCAACCACTACAGCATCCAGGTGGGCGTGGGCCGGAGCCTGATCCGGACCTTCGCCGAGGAGTGGATCACCGGCATCACCGACCTCACCCCGCGGGTCCGGAGGATCGCCGACCTCGTCCGGGGCGGCCGGGCGGACCGGGCCCAGCGCCTCCTCCCGCCCGAGCGTTTGTACCCACTGCCCGCCCCGATCGCGGCCCGGTTGGGCATGGACGGCTGACCCGGCACACCCCGTCCGGCGGTGCCGTCGTGTCAGGCCCCGGCCGGGACCGGTGAGTCGAAGACCTCGGGCGGGCCGTAGTCGCTGAACGCCATCGTGACCAGGAGCGCCGTCCCGTCCGCGGTCCAGCGCTTCTCGGCGTAGCGGGTGCGGCCGCCGGCGTCGACCCACTGGTCGAGGTCGATGCCCGTGGCACCCTCGGACTCCACGTCGGCGCGCGCCCGCGCGGAGACCTGGCCCAGCCGGTCGAGGTCCAGATGGCCGGCGAGGTGGTGGACGAGGACGCCGTCGCGGGTCTCCACGCCCTTGCGGGCCTCCGGGCCGAGGGAGAGCAGCACCGGGGCGTAGCCCGTGAGGTCGAACTCCGAGGCGTGGACGAGGGGCAGCGACATCCTGGTCCAGCTGCCGGTCGGGCCGCCGACGCGGTGGTACTCGGCGTCGGCGGTGATGACGATCTCCCTCGTGCTGCTGCCGACGCGGCGTTCCTGCCGGCCGGTGAAGAGGGTGTTGAAGTTCTGCCGTGCGGTGATGTTCATGAACACCTCCCCGCCGGTCTCGATCGTCGACCGGACCGAGACGGCGTACGGCTCCTTGCCCGCCTTCGCCACGGCCGCGGCCGGGTCGACCTCGGGCCTCGCGGTGGACGTGGCGACCGGGGCGGCTGCGGTCGACGGGCCGGAGGCGGCCGACGGGTTCCCGCCGGTGCAGCCCGTGAGCAGCAGCAGCCCGGCAACGGCGGCGGCAGTGGTGAGGACGTCGGCAGGGCGGACGGATCGGCGCATAGGGGCGGTGACTCCGAGAGTTGTCGACGGGTCAGCCGGAACCGTGGACCCACGTGCCCCAAGGACCCTCCGGATACGAATGTTTCAAGCCATCCGGATCTTATACGGCTAACAACCCCTTCGGCCCTGCCCCCGACGAGCCGTCCGGTGAACGGCGGCGGTCCGCGCTGTCATGGCGCTGGGCAGCCCACGCCCCATGGGAAGGCAGGAACATGAGGAGATTCACGTACACGGTCACCGGACCGGCACTGGCGCTCGCGGCCTCGGCGGTCCTCCTGGCCGCAGGCGGTACGGCCCGCGCGGAGTCCGCCTACGACCAGATCACCATGCTGAAGCAGGAGAAGACCCAGTGGTGCTGGTCGGCCTCCGGGCTCACCATCGCCAAGTTCCAGGGATACGGCACCACCCAGGCGGACTTCTGCAAGCGCGCCTCGTCGTACGCCGGCGGTCCCAGCTGCGACAACCAGCCCGCCAGGCTGGAGGACATGGCCAACGCCTGGTACAGCCTGGGCATGGCCAAGCCCGGTACCGGTCTCACTCGCCCGGCGTCGTTCGCCGAGGTCACCACCGACGTCAAGGCCGCCCGGCCGATCGGCGCCCGGATCGGCTGGAAGACCGGCGGGGGGCACATGAACGTCGTCTACGGCTTCGACACCTCCAACAACACCGTCGCGGTCGGCGACCCGTGGCCGGACACCACCACCTACACGTGGTGGAACTACGCCGACTACGTCAACAACAGCTCGTTCCAGTGGACCCACTCCCGTACCGGCATCTCCGGCTAGACCGAGAAGACAGAGAAGGAGGACGACACATGCGTGACCGAGCTGTCCCCGTCGGCCGGAAGGCCGTCCGGCTCACCCCGCTCGCCCGGCTGCCGCTCGCCCTGGTGCTGGGCGCTACCGTGCTGCTGTCCGCCGCCGGTCCGGCCCGGGCCGTCGACATCCCCGACTACCAGGCCGCCCTGGACGTGGTGCGGTCGGCCGGCGTCCACGACGCCGTCTGCCGCTTCCTCGCCACCCCGCTGCCCGGGGCCGGTTCCGACACCGGTTCCGACACCGTGGTGACGGTCCCCGACACGCCGGACCCGTGCGCCGGCCTGCCCGCGTTCACGCTCAACGACCCGCTCGCGGTGCACGAGATCACCCCGGACTTCGTCGCGGGCACCGCACTGCCGGTCCCCACCTCGGCGGTCAGGCTCAGCCACCTGGTCTCCTCGCTCGGCGGCGCCGTCAACGACCGCACCGCCACCGTGCTGCTCGCCCCGTCCGAGGGCGGCGGCTGGCACCTCGCGGGGGTGCGGGACGGCGACAGCGACGCCGGGTACGCGGGCAGCGCGACGCCCGGCTCCCTGGTCTTCACCGAACCGCAGATCCGCGGCTGGTACCGGCTGACGCTCACCACCGTGGAGCCGCTCAACGACCCGGCCAGGGCCGGGCTCGACGGCAAGTCCGCGATGTCGCTGGCCGACTACCAGCAGGTGGTCAAGGCCCGGTACGCGGACAAGCTGCCCGGCTCCGATTACGACACCCGGGGCATGTCCAGCGGCTACGGGCCGGACGGCCGGGCGGCCGAACCGTCCGACCGCACGCCCCTGCTCGCGGGCGGCTCGATCGCGGCCCTCGCGCTCGCGGGCGGCGCCGCCGCTCTCGGCCGGCTCCGGCGCCGCCGCCGCGGCACGGTCTGAGCACTGCCCGCCGCCCCGTCCTGAGTCGGGCCCAGGGGGACTTTGCAAAGTCTCGTCGGACTTTGCAAAGTCCCCCTCTAGGCTTCGAGGGCCTTGCCGTACATCGACGAGGTGCGCCGGACCGTCATCCCCAACCGCTCGTACAGCGGCAGCGCGCCGGTCTCCGAGTGCGTCCACAGGGTGCACCGCTCCCGGCCGTACCGGTGGAACGCGCCGAACACCTCACCGAGCAGCAGCCGGGCGATCCCCCGGTGCCGGTGGTCGCGGCGGACGGCCAGCCGCTCGACGTGCCCCTCACCGCAGTCCGGCAGGTCCAGGGCCAGCGCCGCGCCGACCATGTCCCCGCCGGCGAAGGCCACCCGGGAGAGCGCGGGCACGAACGAGTCGTGCCCGACCGTCCGCAGCGCCCACTCCTCGTACGGACTGCGCCGCACCTGCCACTCGTCGAACGCGTCCTCGGTCACCCGGTGCGCCGTCCGCTCGTCGCCCGGCCGGAACGGCCGCACGGAGATCCCCGACGGCGGCGCGGCCGCCACCGGAGCGGCGGGCAGCGCGATCCCCAGCTGCCACTGGGAGACGAACGGCAGGTAGCCGCGCGAGCGCAGCAGCCGCACGGCGGCCCGGTCGCCGTCCTCCACGGCCTGCGCCAGCCGCTCCCCGCCCGCCCGCCGGGCCCGGTCCTCGGTCCAGTCCAGCAGCCACCCGCCCAACCCGGCGCCCCGGTGGCCGGGGTGGACGTCCACCCGGCTCCGCCGTCCGCCGCGCACCCATGCCCAGCCGGCCACCTCGCCGCGGCCGTCCCGCACCAGCAGGGCGTCCCGGGCGGGGTCGAGGCCGGGGTGCGCGAGGTCGGCGGCGACCTCGCCCGGCCCGCTCTCGGTACGGCCGAGCAGGTCGCGCTCGCAGGCGGCGACCAGCCGGGCGACGGCGGGGGCGTCGGCGACCGCCGCCGGGGCGGACCGGTAGCGGGCGGGGAGCGGCGGGAGTCCGGCGAGGTCGGTCACGTGTCCTGACTCTGCGCCACCCGAGCCGCTCCTGTCGACCGGATTCGGCGGACCGGATCAGGCGGACCGGATCCGGACGGAGCTTCGGCCCCGGGGACGGGAGAGGGGCCGCCTCCTGGCACGATCGCAGGATCGGAGGCGGCCCCGGCACCGGTCCCGGACCACGCCGCTGACTGGGCATCGACCGCGTGGCTCGGACCGGTCACGAACCATCCGACAACCTCAACCGCACGTGAGGTCAAGCCCCGCCGTCGAAAGGGGCCGGTCCCGCCGCCCGCGCGCGACGACCCAGGGCGGCTCGGGGCGGCTCAGCACGGCTCAGGAGGACGTCCGCAGCTCCCGGATCCGGGTGATCCGGCCGCGGGCGTCCACGACCAGGTCGTAGGTGTCGCCGTAGCAGGCGTAGGGGGGTTCGGGCTCGCCGCCGGACAGGCAGGTGTCGAGGTGGTCCAGGAGGACGGGCAGCTGGACCTCCTTGGCCGGCTCGTCGTGCGGGAGGTCGACCAGGGTGGCGGTGGCGTGTGCGGCCAGGGCGAGTTCGACCGGTTCGGCGTCGCTGGGACAGCCGGGCGGCGCCGGGCGGACGCTCAGCCGGCCGTCGCGGACCTCGAGGACCTGGACCACCCGGCGCCCGGCCCCGGTCTCGCAGGCGGCGGGGGAGACGGCGGGGGAGGCGAGGTCGAGGTCGGCCCCGGCCCCGGGGGACGCCCAGTACTCCTCGGTGTCCGGGTACCCGTCCTCCCCGGCGTCGTCGATGTCGTCGGGGTCCCGGGCGTCGCCGACCTCGTCCGAGGACATTGCCAGCGTCGGGTCCTCGTCGATCGGGGTGCAGGCGGCGAGGCCGGTGGTGACGGCGCAGCTGAGCAGCACGGCGAGGAGGAGGCGGCGGGGCGCGGTCATGGGATGAGTCTTCCAGGAACGTGACCGGACGAGACACCCGCGTACACGTGGAATCCGTCCGACCGGTTCCGCTTCACCGCCGCCACCGCCCCGGAACACTTTGCAAAGTCCCGGCAGCACTTTGCAAAGTGCTGCCGGAGGGCGCTCCCGCCCCACCCTTTCCGCCGGCCACCGCCCCCCACCACCGACCCCCACTGTTTCCGCCCCGGACGCACGACCGCCCCCGCCGGGCGTGCGGGCCCGGCGGGGGCGGAGGACAGGGGGCGGAGGACAGGGGGGGGGACACGGCGGCGGACGGGGAGCCCGGAAGCCCGGCAGCAGGGGAGCCCGGGACTACGCGGCCACCGGGTGCAGCGGGTCGTAGGCCCGCCGCGCCCGCTCCTGCGCCTGCGGCCCGGCCCGCAGGTGGTCCAGGCCGAGCAGGACGGCGCCCAGCACCGGCGGCGCGACGACGACCCGGGGCTCGGCGAGCGGCGCCACCCGCGCCAGGCGCGCGGTCAGGTTGTCCAGCAGCAGCGACTGCCGGGCGGCCAGCACTCCGCCGCCGAGCACCACCGGGGTCGGCGTGTCCAGCAGGTCGAGGCGGCGCAGCGCGACCAGCGCGAGCCGGGTGATCTCGTCGGCCTGCCGGTCGATCAGCTCCAGCGCCGCCCCGTCGCCCTCCCCGGCGACGGCGAACAGCACCCGCACGATCTCGTGCAGCCGGGCGAACGGCAGGTGCCCGAGGTGGACGGCCTCGGCGACGGCGACGGCGCTGGGCAGGCCGAAGTGCTCGGCGATCGCGGGCGCCAGCGCGGTCGGCCCGCCGCGCCCGTCCTCCGCGCGGACGGCGTGCCACATGCTGCTGACGGCCAGACCGGCGCCGCCGCCCCAGTCGCCGGTGAGCTCGCCGAGGGCGGGGAAGCGGGCGGTGCGGCCGTCCGGCAGCAGTCCGACGCAGTTGATGCCGGCGCCGCAGACGACGGCGACCCCGCGCGGGCCGTCGGTGCCGGCCCGCAGCAGGCCGAAGGTGTCGTTGACCACGGTGTTGCTGACGCCCCAGGGGTGGGACTCCAGGGCCACCCGCAGCGCCTCCTCCTCGACCGGGAGGTCGGCGTTGGCCAGGCAGGCGCTGACGTGGCTGGTCAGCGGGCCGGTCCAGCCGGTCAGCCCGGCGGCCGCGGCGGCCTCCTCGACCAGCGGGGCGAGGCCGGCCACGGCGGCGGCGCCACCGGTCTTCTGCGGTGTGAAGCCGCCGCCCCGGGCGGAGCCGAGGACACGGCCGTCGGCGCCGACGAGGGCGACGTCGGTCTTGGAGTTGCCGGCGTCGATGGCGAGGACGCCTGGCAGGTGTGGTTCGGGCTGGTGGGTCATCGGGTCCCCGCGGCTCGTCGTACGTGGCCCGGCCGGGGGTCTTTCCCGGCCGGGGATGGCTTCTCCTCCCGGCGTCCGCCGGGCGCCGGCCGCCGCGCCGCCGGTGGCCCGGCCCGCACTCCCCCCACGGGGTGCGGGCCGCGGGACCGGCGGCCCGGTCCGGCGCCGGGACGGGACCGGCGCGGAGGCCGGGCGGGTCAGGCCCAGGCGAGGTGCTCGCGGTTGTGGGCGAGCAGCCGGTCCGTGAGCCGGTCGGCGAGGTCGATCTGGCCGACCAGCGGGTGGGCGAGCAGTGCGTCGAAGACCCGGTCGCGACCGCCGCGCAGGGCGGCGTCCAGGGCCAGGTGCTCGTAGGAGGTGACGGCGGCGACCAGGCCGGCGTACAGCGGCTCCAGCGGGCGCTGCGGCAGCGGGCGCACGCCCGCCGCGTCGACCTCGGCCGGCACCTCGATCACGGCGTCGTCGGGCAGGAACGGCAGCACCCCGTCGTTGCGGGTGTTCACCACCTGCACCGAGGTCCCGCCGCCGGTGCCGAGCAGGGCGGCGATGAGCTGCACCGCCGCCTCGGAGTAGAACGCGCCGCCGCGCCGGTCGAGCAGCTCCGGCTTGGTGTCGAGGGCCGGGTCGGCGTACAGCTCCAGCAGCTGCCGCTCGATCTCGGCGACCTCGGCGGCCCGGGAGCCCTTGACCTTCAGCTCCTCCACCACCAGGTCGTGCTGGTAGAAGTACCGCAGGTAGTAGGACGGCACGACGCCGAGCCGCTCGACCACCCGCTGCGGCAGCCGGATGTCGTCGGCGATCTCCTTGCCGAAACCGGCCAGCAGTTCCGGCAGCACCTCCCGGCCGCCGGCCGCGCCGGGCGCGTCCAGCAGGGTGACGCCGCGCTCCCAGCTGAGGTGGTTGAGGCCGACGTGGTCGAGCCGGACCAGCTCCGGGTCGACCCCGAGGTGCTTGGCGAAGCGGCGCTGGAAGCCGATCGCCACGTTGCACAGGCCGACGGCCTTGTGGCCGGCCTCCCGCAGGGCGCGGGTGACGATGCCGACCGGGTTGGTGAAGTCGACGATCCAGGCGTCCGGGTTGGCGCGGCGGACCTTCTCGGCGATGTCGAGCACCACCGGGACGGTGCGCAGCGCCTTGGCGAGGCCGCCCGCGCCGGTGGTCTCCTGGCCGACGCAGCCGCACTCCAGCGGCCAGGTCTCGTCCTGGTTGCGGGCGGCCTGTCCGCCGACCCGCAGCTGCAGCAGCACCGCGTCGGCGTCCGCGACGCCGGCCTCGATGTCGGTGGTCGTGGTGACGACCGCGCCGTGGCCCTGCTTGGCGAAGATCCGCCGGGCCAGTCCGCCGATCAGCTCCAGCCGGTCGGCGGCCGGGTCGACGAGGACGAGTTCGCCGATCGGCAGGGTGTCGCGGAGCCTGGCGAAGCCGTCGATCAGCTCCGGGGTGTACGTAGAACCGCCGCCGATGATGGCCAGCTTGAGTGCGGACATCAGCCCTTGACCCCTGTCAGTGTCACGCCTTCGATGAAGGCCTTCTGTGCGAAGAAGAAGAGGACGATCACCGGGGCCATCACCAGCAGGGTGGCGGCCATGGTGAGGTTCCAGTTGGTGTGGTGGGCGCCCTTGAAGGACTCCAGTCCGTAGGAGAGGGTCCAGGCGTCGTGGTTGCTGCTGGCGTAGATCTGCGGGCCGAAGTAGTCGTTCCAGCAGTAGAAGAACTGGAACAGCGCGACGGCGGCGATGGCCGGCTTGGCCATCGGCAGCACCACCCGCAGCAGGGTGCGCAGTTCGCCGCAGCCGTCGATCCGGGCCGCCTCGATGTACTCCTTGGGGATGGTCAGCAGGAACTGCCGCAGCAGGAAGATCGAGAAGGCGTCGCCGAAGGCCATCGGGATGATCAGCGGCCAGAGCGAGCCGCCGAGGCCCAGCTGCTTCGCCCAGAACAGGTACATCGGGATGATGGTGACCTGCGGCGGCAGCATCATCATCGAGATGACCGCCATCATCGCCAGGTTGCGGCCGCGGAAGCGGAACTTCGCGAGGGCGTAGGCGACCGGCAGGCTGGAGACGACGGTCAGCACGGTGCCGGCGAGCGCGTAGAGCAGGGTGTTGCGCCACCAGGTGAGGAAGCCGGGGGTGTTCCAGACCTTGCCGTAGTTGCCCCAGTTCCAGGAGGTGGGCCAGTAGTCGGTGGTGAGTGCCTGGCTGTCGGTCATCACCGAGGTGAGGAAGACGAAGACGAACGGCAGCAGGAAGAACAGGCCGGCGGCGATCGCCAGCGAGTGGACGGCCACCCAGTTGAGCAGCGCGCGCCGGCGGGCGACCCGCTCGGCGGCGGTGACGGGGCCGCGGGCGACGCCCCGGCCGGTCCGCTTCCCGGGGGCCTCGGAGGGGAGGGTCGAGCTGAGAGTCATGATCGTGTCCTCACTGGGCCGCTAGTCGTCGCTGGCCATGAAGCCGGACTTGCGGCGCATCAGCACCGAGGTCACGGCCATCGAGATGACGAACAGCACCAGGGCCACGACGCACGCCGCGCCGTAGTTGAAGCGCTGGAAGCCGAGGTTGTAGACCATCTGCGGCAGGGTCCAGGTGGAGCCGTTCGGGTAGCCGGGCTCGAACTGCTGGCCGGAGTTGCCCGCGTTGCCGGCGGCGACCCTTCCGGCGACGAAGGCCTGCGTGTAGTACTGCATGGTCTGGATGACGCCGGTGACCACCGCGAACATGATGATCGGCGAGATGTTCGGCAGGGTGACGTAGCGGAACCGCTGGAACGGGCCGGCCCCGTCGAGCTCGGCGGCCTCGTACTGCTCCTTCGGGACGTCCAGCAGGGACGCCATGAAGATGACCATCAGGTCGCCGACGCCCCACATGGCGAGCAGGGTGAGGGCGGGCTTCGACCAGTTCGGGTCGGCGAACCAGCCGGGCTGCGGCAGCCCGATCTCGCCGAGGAAGTGGTTCACCGGGCCGGTGCCGGGGTTGAGCAGGAAGGCGAAGGCGACGGTGGCGGCCACCGGCGGGGCCAGGTACGGCAGGTAGAAGGCGGTCCGGAAGAAGCCGACCCCGGACTTGATCTTGGTGATCAGCATCCCGATGCCGAGACCGAACGCCACCCGCAGGCTCACCATGACGACGACCAGCCACAGGGTGTTGCGCAGGCCCTGCCAGAACGCGGGGAGGTCGTTGAAGACGTAGTCCCAGTTCTTCAGGCCGGTGAAGGTCGGCGAGCCGAAGCCGTTGTACTTGGTGAACGAGAAGTAGATCGTCGAGATCAGCGGGTACAGGAAGAAGACGCTGAAGCCGATCAGCCAGGGGGAGAGGAAGGCGAGGGTGCGGGCCGCCGGGGCGGTCGCTCCGGCCCCCTTGCGGGTGGCGGACGCGAGTGACATGGGAGCTCCGAGGACGGGCCGGGCGCGCGGGGTACGCGCTACTTGGCCTGGGCGATGGCGGCGTCGATCTCCTTGGCGGTGGCGCTGAGGCCTGCCGTGAGGTCGGTCTGCTTGCCGGACTCGTAGTCGTAGCCGAGGTTCTGCACGGAGACCAGGTAGCCGCCGCCGTTGACCACGGCCGGCGTGGTGCCGGAGCTGGCGTGCTTGGCGATGTTCACGAAGGTCTTGAAGTTCTCGTCGGCGACCAGCTTCGGCGACTCCAGCGCGGCGAAGGTGCTCGGCACGTTGTGGATCGCGTTGGCGAAGGAGACGACCGCGTCGGTGTCGGTGGTCAGGAACTTCACGAACTCCCAGGCGGCGGCCTGCTTCTTGCTGGTGCTGGCGATGCCGACGATGGTGCCGGTCTGGTAGCCGCGGCCGTAGGTGTCCTGCTGGTCGTCCGGCACCGGGAACGGGGCGGTGGCCCACTCGAAGTCCGGCTTGTCGGTGGCGAGCGAGGCGGTGCGCCACTCGCCGTCGATGGCCATCGCGACCTGGCCGGTGTGGAACGGGTTCTTGGCGCTGAACTCCTCGCCGAAGGTGGCGCGGTACTTCTCCAGCTTGTCGAAGCCGCCGAGCTTGTCGACCATGCTCTTCTGCCACTTCATCATCGCGGCGACCTTCGGGTCGGTGGCGACGGTGGACTTGCCGGCGGGGTCGAAGTAGGTGGGGCCGTACTGGCCGAGGAAGTGCTCGGTGGTCGACTCGTAGCCGTGGTAGAGCGGCATGAAGCCGAGCTGCTTGTAGCCGTCGCCCTCGGGGACGGTGAGCTTGTTGGCGACCTCGGCGAACTCGCTGAAGGTCTTCGGCGGGTTGGTGATGCCCGCGTCGGCGAAGGCCTTCTTGTTGTAGTACAGGCCGAAGGCGTCGCCGAGCAGCGGCAGGGAGCACTGGTTGCCCTGGAACTGCGTGTAGTTGAGCATCGCGGCCGGGAAGGTCTTGGCGGCGTCGATGCCGTCCTTGGCCAGCAGCGGCTTGAGGTCGACGAAGGCCTTGGTCGAACAGAACATGCCGACGTTGTTGGTGGTGAAGGAGGACACCACGTCGGGGGCGTCGTCGCCGCCGGCCCGCAGGGACTGGTTGACCTTGTCGTCGGCGATGTTGCCGACGGCCTTGACGTGGATGTTCGGGTGGGCCTTCTCGAAGGCGGCGATGTTGTCGTTGATCGCCTTCACCTCGGAGTCCTGGCTCCAGCCGTGCCAGAAGGTGATCGTGACGTCCTTGCCACTGGCCGAGTCGTCGCTGCCGCCGCCGTCGCTGCTGCCGGTGCAGGCGGTGGCGAGCAGGGCGAGGACGGCGCTGCCGGTGACGGCGGCGAGGGTCCGGCGGCTTCTGCGGGCGGGGGAGGTGGTGGATTGCACTTCGAGGTCCTCCTGGGGGTGCCGCGGGCAGGCGTCATTGCCTCGGGTCCCGCGTTCGGGATGGGGAGAGGTGGGTGCAGGGTCGGGCGGTGCAGGCGGTGCGTCGGGCTGTACGTCGGGCCTGGGGCGGTGCGTCGGGCCGTGCGGCGGGCGTCAGTGGGTCGAGAAGACCGCCTCGCGGGCGGCGGCCAGCGCGCGGGCCAGTGCGCCGATCAGGACGGGCGAGCCGGTCAGCGTGCTGCCCCGGACCTCGGGCCGGGCGGGCGAGATCCTGGCCAGCTCCTCCTCGACCAGGGCCCGCAGCCGTTCGCCACCGGTGGTCGGGACCCCGCCGGAGAGCACCACCAGCCGGGGGTCGACGACGGCGACGATCACGGCCAGGCCGACGGCCAGCCGGGCGGCCAGTTCGGTGAGGAAGGCGTCCCCCGCGCCGGGGGTGGCGAGGGCCCGGGCGACCGCCTCCTCGGCGGTCGGCGCGGCGATCCCGTGCTCCTTGGCCAGGGCCCGGACGGCGGGGGCGCCGACCAGTTCCTGGAACCCGCCGGAGTTGCGCCGGCGGACGTCCCGGACCGGCGAGCCGGGCACCGGCATGTAGCCGACCTCCCCGGCGCCGCCGGTGAAGCCGCGGTGCAGCCGGCCGGCGATCACGATCGCGGCGCCGGTGCCCTCGCCCGCCCACAGCAGCACGAAGTCCTCGAAGCCGCCGGCCGCGCCGGAGGACTGCTCCGCGACGGCGGCGAGGTTCACGTCGTTCTCGATCGTCACCGGCGCGCCGATCGCCTCGGCCAGCCCCTCGACCAGCCGGGGCGCGTGCCAGCCGGGCAGGTGCGAGGCGTACCGCAGCTTGCCGGTGACCGGGTCGGGCGCGCCGCCGACGCCGATCACCACGGTGTGCAGCGCGTCCTCGGCGAGCCCGGCGGCGCGGACCGCCCCGGCGACCGCGTCGGCCACCCGGGGCACGGTCGCGGCGGCCTGCCAGCCCTTGGTGGGGACGACGTGCTCGGAGAGGGTGGTGCCGCTGATGTCGGCGACCGCGACCCGGACCTGGCTGTTGGTGACGTCCAGCCCGGCGACGTATCCGGCGGCGGGATTCACTTGGTACAGCTGCGCGTTGGGCCCCGGTCCGCCGGCCGTGGTGCCCACCGGCAGCACCAGCCCGGCCGCTTCCAGCCGCGCCAGCAGCTGGGAGGCGGTCGGCTTGGAGAGCCCGGTGAGGGTACCGATCTGGGTGCGGGAGAGCGGGCCGTTCGCCAGCAGCAGTTCGAGCGCGGCGCGGTCGTTGATGGCCCGCAGCAGGCTGGGGGTGCCCGCGAGGGGGGTCTTGGTGTGGCTTCTGGTCACGTGACGATCCTCCTCCTCGGGGCGGCCGGGTTTCCGGTCGGGCCAGCGGCGAACTGTTAGGAAACTTTCCAGTCGCTTGGGACAGGACCGTACGGGCCCCGTCAGCGGAGTGTCAATGGCCCTTCGCACGGAGGATGCCGACTCGTTACCGGACCGCCCCCGAACGGTCCGGAGCCCCGCCCCCGAGTGGCTCGGGGGCGGGGCTCCGCAGGGGTGTCGGACCGGCGTCAGGGGGTCCTGGTGGGGTCGGCCGGAGGGGACTGCGGCAGCGGTATCGGGGTCGCCGCCTTGTAGCCCGCCGAGGTCGGGTCGGCCAGGGCGGACGGCGGGGCCGGGTCGGTGCCCGGGGCCGGGGCCGCGGCGGTGCTCAGGACCATCGCGGCGGCCGTCCCGGCGGCCGCGCCCGCGGCGGCGGCGGGGGTGACCTCCTCCTTGACCTTGATCCCGGCCTCGTCGAAGACCTGCTTGAGCCGCTGGCGCAGCGCCCGCCCCACGCTCAGCGACTTGCCGGGGGCGGTCCGCGCCTCGACCCGCAGCACCACCGAGTCCGCCGCGACCGACTCCACGCCCAGCACCGAGAACGGCGCCCAGACCAGCTCGTCGAACGGCGACTCCTTGGCCAGCGCCTCCGCGGTGTCCTTGATCAGCGCCTCGACCCGCTCCAGGTCCTCCTTGTAGCCGACCTGGACGTCCACCGAGGCGGTCGACCAGCCCTGGCTCATGTTGGCGATGCGCTTCACCTCGCCGTTGCGGATGTACCAGATCTCGCCGCCCGCGCCGCGCAGCTTGGTCACCCGCAGGCCGACCTCCAGCACCGTGCCGGTGGCCACCCCGGTGTCGATCTCGTCGCCGACGCCGTACTGGTCCTCCATGATCATGAAGACCCCGGAGAGGAAGTCGGTGACCAGGTTGCGGGCGCCGAAACCGATCGCCACACCGGCCACACCGGCGCTCGCCAGCAGCGGCGCCAGGTTCACCCCGAGCGCGGACAGCACCATCAGCGCCGCCGTGCCCAGGATCGAGAAGGACGCGACGCTGCGCAGCACCGAGCCGATCGCCTCGGCCCGCTGCTGGCGCCGCTCGGGGTTGACCACCCCGGTGTTGGCCAGCAGCCCGCCCAGCCGGCTGGGCTCGTCCTCGTTCTCGCCCGGCCGCACCATCCGCGTTATCAGCTGGGTGATCACCTTGCGCACCATCGCCCGCAGCACCAGGGCCAGCACGATGATGAAGACGATCCGGACGCCGCTCGCCAGCCAGTCCTGCCAGTGCGAGTCGAACCAGCTGGCGGCCTGCCGGGTGGTGTCGGAGACCTCCTGGGCGCTGGTCGGGATTCTGAGGTCCGGCAACTCCGGGGCCGTGGGAGTCGGGGACGGCGCGGGCGTCGAGGCCGGCGTCGTCGTGGACGCGTCGGCGAGGAGGCCGGCGGCACCGGAGCGGAACACGTGCGGGACCTTCCTGCAGGGGTCGTGACCCGGTCCGCCGCCGCGGTGCCCACCCGGGGTTGGCACGCCCCTGGCCTGCGGACCGTCCGCCTACCCTAGCCGCCGCCCGGCCGCGGGCTTGACACGCCGAGGGCAGGCCGAGGGCAGGCCGAGGGCACGCCGAACGGGCCGGGAGGGTCCGCCGCAGGGCGCGTGCACCCGTCCGGACGCCCCGTCAACGCCCCCGCACGCCGCGTTCCGCGCTGCTCCGCCCGGCCCAGCGACACCCCGGAGGGGCACCGGAGTGCAACCCGCGCTTCCCCCGGGCATACCGGGTATGACAGAACCCACACCCGGAGTTCACATCGGGTCCGTTACACAGGAGTGGTGGCGCCGTACAAAGGCGTAAGGCGACACTGGGGTGGATCACGCACCCGTTGCGTGATCGAACCGCTCGTCCCGGCGCGAGCCACGCGCCGCAGGCGTCCAAGGAGGCATCCGTGCCGCATGTCCTGGTCCTCAACGCGTCCTACGAGCCACTCGGCGTCGTATCGATGCGCCGCGCACTCATCCTCGTCCTCAACCACAAGGCGGTCAGCCTGGAGGACTCGGGGGTCACTCTGCACAGCGCCACCAGCGCCCTTCCGGCGCCGTCCGTCGTCCGTCTGACCCGCTTCGTCCGGGTCCCCTTCTGCGGGCCGGTCCCGCTCACCCGCCGGGCGCTGTTCGCCCGCGACCACGGTCGTTGTGTCTACTGCGGGGCCGCCGCCACCAGCGTCGACCACGTCATCCCGCGCAGCCGGGGAGGCCAGCACCGCTGGGACAACGTGGTGGCGGCCTGCCGCCGCTGCAACCACACCAAGGCCGACCGCCACCTCACCGAACTCGGCTGGCGGATGAAACGACCACCCGCGCCGCCCAGCGGCCTGGCCTGGCGGATCATCGGCACCGGGATCAAGGATCCGCGCTGGCGGCCCTACCTGGAGCCGTACGGCGGGAACGACCAGCTGCGCGCCCCGCAGTGGGACGAGTACGAACACCACGACCATACCGACCCGGCCCACCCGGTCCCACTCGGCCGGGCCCACGCCGGCCACCCCACCCCGCACCGGGGAGCACGGCGGCCCGCCGTTTGCCCCCGTGCGGGGCGAACGGCGGGCGACGACGGACGCTAGGGCTTCTGCCGCGAACCGGTCGGACTGCCGCTCGGGGTGCCGGCACCGCCACCCGGGCCGGTGGTGGTGGTCGGTGCGGGGGCCGGCCCGGTCGGGGAGGCCGAGGGCGTCGGCACGGCCGGCGGCGTGGTCGCCGTCCCGCCCCCCGGGCCCCCGGTCTGGCCGCCGCCCGACTGCTGGCCACCGCCCGGCTGCCCGGTCGGCGGCGTCACCGGCGGGGTGACCGGAGGCGTCACCGGCGGCGCCACCTGGCCGTCCACCGGGGCGACGGCGTACAGCTCGACGCCCCAGAGCGAGTAGCCGTACTTGGTCGCCCTGGCCACGCCCTGGATGCGCAGGAACTTCGCGCCCGGCGCGTCGAAACGCACCGTCTCGTTGCCGCCCCTGCCGTCCCCGACGGTCGCGACCGTGGTCCAGGACCGCCCGTCCGCCGAGGACTGGATCTTGTACGCGGCGGCGTACGCGGCCTGCCAGTGCAGCACCGCCGAACCCAGGTGGGTCGCCTTCGGCAGCTCCAGCTGCACCCAGGCGTCGTCCGCCGCCGGCGAGGACCAGCGGCTCTTCGGGTCCTGGTCGGCCACCGCCGAGGCCGGGAAGTTCGCGGTCTCGTCGCCCGAGGAGGTGGCCTGCGCGGTGATCGCCAGGTCGGGACCGCCGGTCGGCGGCACCACGTGCACCTGGAGCACCTGGCGGACCGTGGTCTGGCCGGCCACGAACACCACCGGCACCTGGTACGTCCCGGACGGCGTCTCCGGCCCGGCGGTCACCAGCAGCGGCACGCCGACCTTGCCGCCGCGCGGCACGCTCACCCCGGTCACCGGCGCCACGGTCAGCCCCTTGGCGACCACCGGCACCTCGGTGCGCAGCTCCCCGGTGACCCCCTCCGGCCGGCCGGCCTCGACGGTGACCCGGGCCTGCACCGGGACGGCGTCCCCGGTCACCGCGTCCACCGAGGCGTCGGCCAGGCTCAGCCGGGCCGCCGGGGCGTCCGCGTACCAGGGGATCACCTGGTTGACCACGGGCGGCTCCCCGCCCGGCTTCCAGGCCAGCCGGAACGCGTCGGCGGGCAGACCGCCGGCCGCGAGCTCGTTCCAGCCCGGCTGCACGGTGCCGATCTCGGTCCAGGTGCCGTCCGGGTGCCGCACCGCGACGGCGGCCGAGGCCCGCACACCCGGGTCGGTGAGCACGGTCAGCCGGTCCAGCGGCCGGGCGGCGCCCAGCTCGACCGTCAGCGGCTCGTCCTGCGCGGTCGGCGCGGTGGCCGCCCGGTAGGCGGTGTCCGGGTTGCCGTCCAGCACCGCGGACGCCGAGGAGCCGGGCAGCGCGGCCGGGCCGCCGGAGACGCTGGACGGCAGCTCGTCGGGCGCGGTCACCGAGAACTCGCGCACCGCGACCGCGGTCTTCTGCGCGGCGGTGGCCCGCAGCCGCACCGCCCGGACCACCGTCCCGGCCGGCACCTGCGCCGAGACGGACTTCTGGTTCTTCACCGAGGCCAGCTTCTTCCAGCCGCCCTCCCCGGTGGAGTACTCCAGCACGCCGTCCCGGATGTAGTCGTCCAGCGCGCTCTGCCCGTCCGGGCCGCTGCCCCAGGAGCCCATCAGCACGGTGACACTGCCGACCGGGCGCCCGCCGCCGAGGTCCAGGCCGACCGAGTCGCCCTGCTGCGGCGGCGCCGAGCTCCAGTAGAAGGTGTCGGCGACGCCGTCGGCCATCAGCGCCGGCAGGTGGTCGTGCGCGGTGCCCAGGGTCGTGGTCGCGGTGATGCCGCCGCCCTGCACCCCGGCCCAGGTGTCGGCCGCCTGCAGCGCCCGCTCCAGGAACGGGCCGAGCACGCCCGCGCCGACCGTCGCCGGGCTCTGGCCGAGCTGCTCGCGCAGCTTGGTCAGCTCCACCCGGGCCTTCCAGGCGGCCCCGCCGTCGCCGCCGCGCTGGGCCAGCAGCATGTCCAGGGCGGACTGCCCGGCCAGCCCGAAGTCGCGCAGCGGCGCCAGCCAGGGCGCGGCCTCGGCGGCCAGCGGGGCGGTGGCCTGGGCGGCGGCCAGGGTCTGCTGGGCGCCGGCCATCGCGGTGAACGCCTCCCGCAGCGGGGCGGCCGACTCGATCAGCCGCGCCAGGTCCGGCGCCGCCCCCGAGGTCGGCTCGGCGGACGCCCAGAACCGGTCCATCAGCGGCAGCAGATAGCCGGACTCCTGCTTGGCCAGCGGCGAGGACACGCTGTTCCCGGCCAGCGCGGTCACCGCGGCCAGGGTCTCCCCGGTCGGCGTGGCCGTCGCGCCGGTCGGCCCGGCCAGCGAGCGCAGCGCCGCCCGCCAGGAGTCCTCCGGCTTGTAGGCGGACGGGTTCCAGGCGAAGTCGCCGGCCGTGGAGAGCGCGATCCGTGAGGCCACCGGCTGCCGCATCGCACCGGTCAGCATGACGGCCGACCGGGTCGCCACCTCACTGTCCCGGCCGGTGTAGGCGCCCAGGAAGAGCCGGTCCGGGGTGGCGTCGTTGACCGGGTAGTTGTCCATGGTGACCAGCGGGTGCCCGTACAGGCCGCCGGTGTCCGCGACCTGGGTGCCGGTGATCCGCTCCGGGATCACCCCGACGCCGCTCCAGGCCACCTGCACCGCGGGGGGCAGCGCGGCGGCCAGCGCCGTCCGGTACGGGCTGGAGCCCTGCTGGTGGTACTCGGTGGGGACGACCGACAGCGGCGCCAGGGCCGGGTTCCGCGCGATCAGCCGGTCCTGCACCTTGGCCGCCAGCTCCGCCTGCGCCCTCGCCGCCGCGGCCGGGCCGGTGCCGTACTTGGACCGGTCGTCGGAGCAGTGCCACTCCTCGTAGGACACGTCCAGGAACTGCAGCTGGAACGCCGAGAAGCCGAGCCGGCGCAGCCCGTCCAGCTTGGCGACCAGCGCGTCCGCGTCCTTCCCGGAACTGAAGCAGAAGGACTGCCCCGGGTCGATCGCGTAACCGAGGGTGACATGGTCGCGCGCGGCGCGGGCGCCCAGCGCGCGCAGGTCGTTCTCCCGCTCCTGCGGGTAGGCGTCCCGCCAGCGGGCCAGCCGGTACGGGTCGTCGCCCGGCGCGTAGAGGTAGAAGTTCTGCTTCGACCGGCCGAGGAAGTCCAGCTGGTCGAGCCGCTGCTGCTGCGTCCACGGGGTGCCGTAGAACGCCTCGGCGGTCCCGCGCACCGGCGCGCCGGACGGCCAGTCGCGCAGCACGATCCCGGGCAGCCCGAGGCCGGCCGCGCCGGGCAGCTGGCCCTGGTCCGCCGGGACGGCCGCCAGCAGCTGGCGCAGCGACTGCGCGGCGTAGAAGGTGCCGGCCGCGTCGGCCCCGGCCAGCACCACCGCGCCGTAGCTGCCGCCGCCGGCCACCGGCAGCTGACCGGCCACCAGCACATGGCCGCCGGACGGCAGCCCGGCGGTGGTGGGCGCGGCGGTGTCCTTGCCGCCGGCCGCGACGGTGAGCTCGCGCAGGATCCGGTCGGTGTCGCCGCCCGCGCCCTCGGCGGGTCCGCCGACGTACACCACCAGCGAGCCGGCCACCGGCGGGTTCGGCGCCGGCAGCGCGGTCACGGCGGTCGCGCCGGCGACGCCGAGGACCTCCCGCACCGCAGCCACCGCGCCGGGGTCCGCGTTCGGCGCGGTGACCAGGGTGACGGCGCCCGGCACGGTGACCGGCTTCCCGGTCACCCGCTGCTCCTGCGGGCGCGGGAACACCTGGGGGTCGCCCAGACTGCCGAGCGGGGTCTGCGAAGTGCCGCTCGCGGTGCTCACCACGTCCGGACCGGGCGTGTACCCGGGCGCCACGGCGTACGCGGCCGGCCCGCTCACCAGCAGACCGCCGACCACGGCGGCCGCCGACAGGGTGGCCGCCACCTGGAGGGTCCGCCGGCTCGGCGCCCCCGGGCGGGCGGCCAGGGCGCGCTCGGCCCGGACCGAAGGCAGCAGCGGCGAGGTGCCCTTGAGATCGGCGATCAGTCGATCGGCCGTCCTGGGGGCCAGTTGACGGCACGTCCGCGCGGTGGCCCGGCGGGCCGCGAGCGCCGTCGGGTGCTGGAGCACCTCGCGCAGCGCGGGGCTCTGCTCCAGCTGCTGACGGAACCGCCGGCCGGCCACCTCGGACACTCGGGCTTGCACAGGAGCCTCCTAGCCAGGCCGGAACCACATCGCGGCACAGCCCACCAGCTCTGTTTGACGGTGTCAACGTCGTCGACGGGTATGCCGACTTTGTCCGGTTTACCCGCGACTGCAACCCTTCGCGCACCCCCCTTTCTTGGGCTCGGCTCGCCTCCGGGGCGCTTACCCCTTCTTCGGGCTCGGCTCGCCTCCGGGGCGCTCTGGTCCGGTGCCGACGGTCGGCGCTCCCTCGCTCCTTCGTCGCTCCCTCGCGCTCTCCCTTTCGGCACCGGCGCGCCCCTTCGGCTCGCTCGCGGTCCGTGCCTGGCGGGGGTCAAAGAACCCACCCGCGCGTGGTGCCGCTGGACTCCATCCGTGCGTGGCGCCGGTGGACTTGCCCGCTCGTGGTGCCCCTGCGTCCGTGTACTCGTGGTGCCCCGGTCGGCTCCCGGTTCCGATCCCCCTCGTGTCGCGCCGGGTCACCGGGTCGTCACCCGGGTAGGACTGTGCCTGTCCTGACTGGGCGTTGCCGAGACATCGCAGGAGCCGCGAGTGGCCGCTTATCTCGACCGTGACGGAGCCGACGCACTGGAGGTGCCGGCCCAGGACGCGCCCCCGCCGCCGCCCGAGCTGGTGGCGCTGGCGCAGGCCCACGGGGTGGACGCCGGCCACGGCCCCGGCGGGGTGCCGGCCGGTGCCCGCACCCTGGTCGCCGTCCTCGCCGCGCTCGGCGTGGCCGCCGCCACCCCCGACGCCGCCCGCGAGGCCCTCGCCCGCCACCGGGCGGAGCAGCGCGCCCGCCTGCTGCCCCCGACGGTGGTCGCCCGGGCCGGCCGCCGCACCGCGCTCGACCTCCCCGCCGACACCCGGCTCACCGTCGTCCTGGAGCAGGGCGAGCGGTGGCGGCTGCCGAACGGCCACGCCCACTGGCTGCCCGCCGACCTCCCGCCCGGCCGGCACACCCTGCACGCCGAGGCCGCGGACCGCACCGCCACCGCGCACCTGATCGTCGCCCCCGACCGCCTCCCCGCCCTGCCCGGCCGGGGCTGGGGCTTCCTCGCCCAGCTGTACTCCGTCCTCTCCGACCGCTCCTGGGGCATGGGCGACCTCGCCGACCTCGCCGACCTCGCCACCTGGGCGGGCTCCCTCGGCGCGGGCTTCGTCCAGATCAACCCGCTGCACGCGGCCCTGCCCTCGACGCCCTCCGACCCGTCCCCCTACCGCCCCTCCTCCCGGCGCTTCGCCGACCCGGTCCACCTGCGGATCGAGGAGGTGCCGGAGTACGCCTACCTGGCCGGCGAGGAGCGGGCCGAGGTCGACGAGCTGCTCGCCCGCGCCGCCCGGCTGCGCGCCGAGGTGCTGGTCCACGACGGCCTGATCGACCGCGACGAGGTCTGGGCCCTCAAGCGCAGCGCCCTGGAGCTCCTGCACGCCGCGTACCGCCGGTACGCGGACGGGCACGGCGCCGTCCGCACGGCCGCGTTCGACGCCTACCGGGCCCGCGAGGGCGAGTGGCTGGAGCGGTACGCGGTCTGGAACGCCCTGGCCGAGCGTCACAGCGCCGACCACCATCACTGGCCGAAGGGCCTGCGCCACCCGGACTCCCCGCACGTCCGCCACGAGGCCGCCGAACTGGCCGACCGGGTCGCCTTCCACCGGTGGCTCGCCTGGCAGGTCGACCGCCAGCTCGGCCGCGCCCAGCAGGCGGCCCGCACCGCCGGCATGCCGGTCGGCCTGGTGCACGACCTCGCGGTCGGCGTCCACCCGGACGGCGCCGACGCCTGGGCGCTCCAGGACGTCCTGGCTGCCGGGATCTCGGTCGGCGCGCCGCCGGACGCCTTCAACGCGCACGGCCAGGACTGGGGCCTGCCGCCCTGGCGCCCGGACGCGCTGGCCGCCGCCGGCTACGCGCCCTTCGCCGAGCTGATCCGCTCCGCCGCCCGGCACGCCGGCGCCCTGCGGATCGACCATGTGATGGGCCTGTTCCGGCTCTGGTGGGTGCCGGCCGGGCACGCCCCGACCGAGGGCGTCTACGTCCGCTACGACGCGGAGGCGATGCTCGCGGTGCTCGCCCTGGAGGCCCACCGGGCCGGCGCCGCCGTGGTCGGCGAGGACCTCGGCACCGTCGAGCCGGGGGTGCGCGAGGAGCTGGCGGAGCGCGGCGTGCTGGGCACCTCGGTGCTCTGGTTCGAGCGGGACTGGCAGAGCGGGGGCGCGATCCTGCCCCCGGGGCGCTGGCGCCCGGGCAGCCTGGCCACCCTGACCACGCACGACCTGCCGTCCACCGCGGCCCGGCTCTCCGGCGAGCACGTCGAGCTGCGCCACCGGCTCGGCCTGCTCCCCCGCGCGCTCGGCGAGGAGCAGGCGGAGGCGGCCGCCGAGCTGGCCGACTGGCGGGCCGAGCTGCTCCGGCTGGGCCTGCTGTCGGGGGACGAACCGCTGTCGGCGACGGCGCTCTACCGGTTCCTGGCCGACACCCCGGCCGAGCTGGTCGGCGTCTGGCTGCCGGACGTGGTCGGCGACCCGCGCCCGCAGAACCTGCCCGGCACCTGGGACCAGTACCCGAACTGGCGGCTGCCGGTCGCGGACGGCTCCGGGCGCCCGGTCACCCTGGACGGCCTGGCGGCCGCCCCGGCCGTGCGGACCCTCGCCGACCTGCTGCGCTCCGTGGGCGCCCGACCGGCCGCCGGGCCCGGACCGGCTCCCGAAAGGCCGACCCCGCCGAGCGGCTCGGCGTAAGTCACGGGTAAGTTGGCACCGTGGACAAGAGGAACGCTTTGCGAGCCGGCGCGGTCACCGCAACGGTCACGCTGATGATGCTGCTGTCGTCGCCCGCCATGGCCCTCACCCGGGACGACGGCGACGACCCGGGTAGCGGCCTGAGCGTCGCCCAGACCCTCGGCCTGTACGTGCTGCTCCCGATCGCGGCCTTCGTGATCATCGGCGGCCTGGCCGCGATGCCGTACGGCAACAAGGACAAGAAGAAGTAGCCGAGGGCCCTCCACCACGGAGCCCAGCACAGACCCCGAGGGGGCGCCGGACGATGTCCGGCGCCCCCTCGGGCGTTCCCGTTCCGCGAGAGGCGCGACCCGGTGCGGGGCGCGTCCCTCCTCCGCGCGGGAGGGGGACGCACCCCGCCGGTGTCAGCGCTCCCCGGCCGCCCGGTCGACGGCCTGCGCCTTGAGCGCCCGCTCCACGCCGGCCCGCGCCTCGACGATCTGACGGCGCAGCGCCGGCGCCGGCTCCGCGGCGGTCAGCCAGGCGTCGGTGGCGTCCAGGGTGCCCTGCTCGACCAGCAGCGCCGGGTACAGGCCGGTGATGATCTGCTGCGAGATCTCGTGGCTGCGGCTCTCCCAGACGTCCTTCACCGCGGCGAAGTACTTCTCCGAGTACGGCGCCAGCAGCTCGCGCTGGTCGGCCTGCTGGAAGCCGCCGATCACCGCCGCCTGCACGTAGTTGGTGAGCTCGTCCGAGTCCACCACGGAGGCCCAGGCCGCCGCCTTGGCCTCGGCCGTCGGGCGGGACGCCCGGCAGCTGGCCGCGTGCTCCTGGCCGGCCGCGGTGTTGTCGCGGGCGAGCTCGGCCCCGATCGCGGCCTCGTCGGCCCGGCCGGTCGCGGCGAGGCGGCCCAGCAGGACCCAGCGCAGCTCGGTGTCCACGGCCAGGCCGGGGATCACGGTGCCGCCGTCCAGCAGCCCGGCCAGCAGGTCGAGCTGACCGTCGGTCCGGGCGACGGAGCCGAGCACCCGGGCCCAGGCCAGCTGGTGGTCGCTGCCCGGCTCGGCGTCGCGCAGCGCCTGCTCGGCGGCCTCGGCCCAGCGGGCCAGGCCCTGCTCGCGCCAGTCCGGGTCGGCGTAGACGTCGAGCGCGAGCTTGACCTGGCGCTGCACCGACTGGACGACACCGATGTCGCTCTCCCGGGGCAGGCCGGAGAGGGCGAGGGTCAGGTAGTCGCGGGCGGCCAGCTCGCCGTCGCGGGTCATGTCCCAGGCGGAGGCCCAGCACAGCGCGCGCGGCAGCGCCTCGGTGAAGCCGCCGAGGTTCTCGGTGACGACGGCCAGCGAGTCCTCGTCGAGGCGGACCTTGGCGTAGGTGAGGTCGTCGTCGTTGAGCAGGATCACCGCGGGGCGGTGGCGGCCGACCAGCTCCGGCACCTCGGTGCGCGGGCCGTTGACGTCCAGCTCGATCCGGTCGGTGCGCACCAGCGCGCCGTCGTTGAGCTCGTACAGGCCGACGGCGATCCGGTGCGGGCGCAGCACGGCCTCGCCCTTGGCGCCGGCGGGGAGCGCCGGGGCGGTCTGCAGCACGGCGAAGGACTCGATCTCGCCGTCCGTGTTGAGGGTCACCGCGGGGCGCAGCACATTGATGCCGGCGGTCTCCAGCCAGGCGGCGGACCAGGACTTGAGGTCGCGGCCGCTGGCCTTCTCCAGTGCGCCGAGCAGGTCGCCGAGCCGGGTGTTGCCCCAGGCGTGCTGCTTGAAGTAGGCGCGCACGCCCTCGAAGAAGGCGTCCTGGCCGACGTAGGCCACCAGCTGCTTGAGCACCGAGGCGCCCTTGGCGTAGGTGATGCCGTCGAAGTTGACCTGGACGTCCTCCAGGTCGTTGATCTCGGCCATGATCGGGTGGGTGGACGGCAGCTGGTCCTGCCGGTACGCCCAGGTCTTCATCTGGTTGGCGAAGGTGGTCCAGGAGTTGGGCCACCGGGAGCCGGGCGCCTCGGCCTGGCAGACCGCCTCGGCGTAGGTGGCGAACGACTCGTTCAGCCAGAGGTCGTTCCACCACTCCATGGTGACGAGGTCGCCGAACCACATGTGGGCGAGCTCGTGCAGGATCGTCGCGGCGCGGGCCTCGTACGCGGCGTCGGTCACCTTGGACCGGAACACGTACTGGTCGCGCAGGGTGACGGCGCCCGCGTTCTCCATCGCGCCGGCGTTGAACTCCGGCACGAACAGCTGGTCGTACTTGGCGAACGGGTAGGGGAAGTCGAACTTCTCCTGGAAGTAGTCGAAGCCCTGCTTGGTGACCTCGAAGATCGCCTCGGGGTCGAGGAACTCGCGCAGCGAGGGCCGGCAGTAGATGCCCAGCGGCACCTTCTGCTCGCCGTTCTCGTAGCTGTCGAAGACCCCGACGTAGGGGCCGGCGACGAGCGCGGTGATGTACGAGGAGATCCGGCCGGTCGGCGCGAACCGCCAGACCCGGGTGTCGCCCTCGCCCTCGGGCTGGGGGGTGGGCGAGTTGGAGACCACGACCCAGTGGGCGGGCGCGGTCACGGTGAAGGCGAACGCGGCCTTGAGGTCGGGCTGCTCGAAGGAGGCGAAGACCCGGCGGGCGTCCGGCACCTCGAACTGGGTGTACAGGTAGGTCTCGCCGTCGACCGGGTCGACGAACAGGTGCAGGCCCTCACCGGTGTTGGTGTAGGCGCAGTCGGCGACCACCCGCAGCTCGTTCTCGGCGGCGAGGTCCGGCAGCGCGATCCGGCTGTCGGCGAAGGCGCTGTTGTCGAGCCGCACGCCGTTGAGGACGATCTCCTCGACGCTCGGGGCGACCAGGTCGATGAAGGTGGCCGCGCCCGGGGTGGTGGCGGTGAACCGGACCACGGTCGTGGACCGGAACGTGCCCCCCTCTCGGGCCGAGCTCAGGTCGAGCTCGATCTCGTACGCGTCCACGTGCAGGAGGTCGGCCCGGGTGCGGGCCTCGTCACGGGTCAGGTTGGTGCCGGGCACTCGCAGGACTCCTTTGTCGGGCTGATGCCTGGCATCCTGCCATGTCCGCCCGCGGGTGCCGGAGGAATACTCCCCGGGTACGCCGCGGGCGGGGTGGTACGGGCCGGTCGGGCCCGCACCACCCCGCCCGGGGGTGCCGCTACTTCTTGACGAACTTGAACACCGGAGCGTCGATGCTGCTGCGGGAGAACCCGTACAGCGCGCCGTCCGAGTTCAGCACGAACTCGTTGCTGCTCAGGCTGATGCTGAAGGAGGAGGAGTCCTTGCCGAGCGCGATGGTGCCGAGCTCGCTGACGGCGCCGTCGGCGGGGGCGAGCGAGGCCAGCTTGGCGTCGGTGCCGTAGCCCATGTCCATGATGACCCGGACCTTGCCGTCCTTGTCGGTGCCGGAGACCAGCCGCAGGCCGTCCTTGGCCTTGCCGTCGGTCGACCAGAGCCGCTTGCCGGTGTTCAGGTCGTAGGCGTTCACCGCGGGCTTGGTCGGGTTGGTCTGCACGTACAGGGTGCTGCCGCTGACCACGCTCTGGGTGATGGCGTCGCCCAGGCCGCTGAGCCGCAGGCTGTCGTAGCCGGGCTCCTTGACGGGCATCTGGGTGCCGGCCTTGTTGGTCTTGTCGAACGGCAGCACGTAGTCGCCGTTCGGGCCGCTGGACATCGAGACCACGAGCGGCTGCTCGGAGAGCACCTTGTCGACCCGCTCGATGGTGCCGGCCAGGGTGATCGGCGCGGGCGAGGTGACCTTGCCGCTGTCCGTCTCGACGATCACCAGCTGCGACTTGACGGTGGTGTTGAGGCCGTAGCAGCGGTCGGTGACCACGATCTGGGCGCCGGCGACGGTGCCGTAGACGCTGCAGTCCTTCTCGCGCGGCTGGAACGACCAGGCCGCGGAGCCGTCGGCGATGTTGACCGCGGCGGCCGTGTTGGCGCCGATGCCGACCACCTTGTCGGTGACGGTCAGGGTGGGGGAGGACATCCGGCTCTGCCCGACCTTGACGGTCCAGCTCAGCTTGCCGGTGGTGAGGTCGACCGCGGCGATGGTGGAGCAGTCGCTGTCACCGGTGTTCAGCGCGATCGCGGCGACGTGCTTGGAGTTGGCGCTGTACGAGGCGGAGCAGAACTCCTTGGCGCCGGAGGGCACCGGGATGTTCCAGGCCTCCTTGCCGTCCGAGGTGTTGACGGCGCGGATGCCGGTGGTGTCGGCGCGCACCGCGACCTTCTCGGCGCCCCAGATGGCGAGCATCCGGGTCGAGCCGCTGACCGAGCTGGCCGGCTTGTCGGCCGCCCAGGCCGGGTTGTAGGCGCCGGCCTTGCCGCCGCCACCGCCGCCCGTGCCGCCGGTGGCGCCGCCGGTGGCCGGCGCGGTGACCGTGCCGCCGGTGGCGGTGGCGTCCCCGCTGGGCCCGCCGGTGACCTGGCCGGTGGTGCCGCCGGAGGCGGTCGGCTGGTCGTCCTTCTTCTTGTTGTCGTCGGTGAACAGCACGATCAGCGCGGCGACGATGGCGATCGCCAGCACACCGCCGATGATGCCGCCCCAGACCATCACCGGGTTGCGCTTCGGCGGGGCGACGGGCGCCGGGGCGCCCGGGTAGCCGTAGCCGCCCGCCTGCTGCGGGTAGCCGTAGCCGGCCGCGCCGCCGTCGGCGGGCGGGGCGGTGTACCCGTACTGCTGGCCCGCGGCCGGGGCGCCGAACTGCGGCTGGCCGGGGGAGGGGTCGTACGGGCCCACCGGCGGGGCCTGCGGCGGGGCGCCCGCCGGGCCCTGGGAGGGGAAGGCGGGGGCGGTGGGCGCGTAGGCGTAGGCCCCGGCGGCCCCCGGCGCCCCGGCCGGCGGTGCGGGCGGCGCGGCCGGGGCCGGCGGTGCGGCCTGGCCGGGGACCGCGGCCCCGTCGAGCTGTGTCTGCTGGTCGGCCACGGCCGCCGGGTCGACGCCGCCCGCCGGGCGTCCGAGCGAGACGCCCCGGTTGTCCGGACCGCCGCCGGAAGCTTCGCCAGCCCCCGGTGTAGGGTTGTCCCCTGCCATCTGATGCCCCGTCATGTCTGGAATCGTCCCGGGAGCGGCGCGCATCCGCGGCCGCCGGGACGGGTGAGATTGGGCACCATCGTACGGGGGGCCGGTTTTCGCACCTGCGCCGGAACCCGGGCTCACGGCCGCCCCCGCGCCGACCTGCGGCGCTGTCAGCTCCCGGCCCGCCCCGCCGACCTGGGCCGGGACCGCTCCGCGGGCCCGTTCGCGCCCCCTTGGCGGCTTCTTCTCCCTCACCGGCCCTTCGCCCACTCTCCCCCGTGCCTTCACCTGGGGACAGGCCTCAGGGCCTGTCTCCTGGATCCTTGCCGGGGTCGCGGCGGTGGGGCACGCACCTCGCCGCGTTGTCGTCGGTCGCCAATGGCCCCCAGCCTTCGGCCGGGAGGTGCCCCCACCGCAGTGGCTCCCTCCTCCGCCTTGCGATGCACGCACCCCACCGCCGCGACCTTGCCCGACAAAATCCAGGAGACAGGCCCTAGGCTTCAGGAGTTGAAAGGGGACACCCGGCGGAGGGGTCCCCGGCCCCCTTGGGAGGGTGGATCATGTCGACGGACACTCCGGGCTCGCAGTCCTCGCTGCACCGGGCCAACCTGGAACGAGTCCTCCGCGCGGTGCGGATGGCCGGCTCGCTGACCCAGGCCGAGATCGCCCGCGGGACCGGACTCTCGGCGGCCACGGTGTCCAACATCGTCCGAGAACTGAAGGAGAGCGGCACCGTCGTGGTGGCCGACACCTCCTCCGGCGGACGGCGCGCCCGCAGCGTCTCGCTCAGCGGTGACGCGGGCATCGTGGTGGGGATCGATTTCGGCCACACCCACCTGCGGGTCGCGGTCGGCAACCTCGCCCACCGGGTCCTCGCCGAGGAGAGCGCCCCGATGGACGTCGACGTCTCGGCCGCGCAGGGCTTCGACCGGGCCGAGGCCCTGGTCGAGCGGCTGCTCGCGGAGGCCGGCTTCCGTCCGGACAAGGTGATCGGCGTGGGCCTGGGCGTGCCCGGCCCGATCGACGTGGAGACCGGGGCGCTGGGCTCCACCGCGATCCTGCCCGGCTGGACCGGCATCGCCCCCGGCCGCGAGCTGGCCGAGCGCCTCGGCATGCCGGTGCACGTCGACAACGACGCCAACCTCGGCGCCCTCGGCGAGCTGGTCTGGGGCGCCGGCCGGGGCCTGAGCGACCTCGCCTACATCAAGGTGGCCAGCGGCGTCGGCGCGGGCCTGGTGGTCAACGGGCAGATCTACCGGGGCCCGGGCGGCACCGCGGGCGAGATCGGCCACATCACCCTGGACGAGGCCGGCCCGGTCTGCCGCTGCGGCAACCGGGGCTGCCTGGAGACCTTCGTCGGCTCCCGCTACCTGCTGAACCTGCTCACCCCGACCCTCGGCCCCGAACTCAGCCTGACCCGGGTGGTGGAGCTGGCCCACCAGGGCGACCTCGGCTGCCGCCGGGTGATCGCCGACGCGGGCCGGCAGATCGGCACCGGTGTGGCCACCCTCTGCAACCTGCTCAACCCGCGCCGGGTGATCCTCGGCGGCGACCTCGCGGACGCCGGCGAGCTGGTGCTCGCGCCGATCCGCGACTCGGTGGCCCGCTACGCGATCCCCAGCGCCGCCCGCCAGCTGTCGGTGGTCCCCGGTACCCTGGGCGGCCGGGCCGAGGTCCTGGGCGCGCTCGCCCTGGTCATGAGCGAGGCGGGGGACTCCAGCGCGCTCGCCGTCGCCCGTCCCTGAGCCGCCCCGGCCGGGTGCAACGACACGCCGGTTTTCCACGTTCACTCGAAAGGGTGACCGCCGAGGTGACTGGCGCGTACCGGCCGTCGGCACCGGACGCCCCGCCCGGCGTCCGGTGGGCGGACATTAGACTCGACCGGTCGACACCGGGCAGCGACGCCCGTCGGACCTCCGGTCCGCGAACACGAACGAGGAGGAACGGGTGGCCCTGCTGACCCGCATTCGGGGACCGCGCGATCTCGACCGGCTCACGCCCGGACAGCTGGCCGCACTGGCCCAGGAGATCCGGACCTTCCTGGTGACCGAGGTCTCCAAGACGGGCGGCCACCTGGGCCCGAACCTCGGCGTGGTGGAGCTCACCATCGCGCTGCACAAGGTGTTCGACTCCCCGCGCGACCGCATCCTCTTCGACACCGGCCACCAGAGCTACGTCCACAAGCTGCTCACCGGCCGCCAGGACTTCTCGGGGCTGCGGACGAAGGGCGGCCTGTCCGGCTACCCCTCGCGCGCCGAGTCCGAGCACGACGTGATCGAGAACTCGCACGCCTCCACCGTGCTCTCCTACGCCGACGGCCTGGCCAAGGCCAACCAGCTGCTGGGCAAGCACGACCCGGTGGTCGCCGTGATCGGCGACGGCGCGCTCACCGGCGGCATGGCCTGGGAGGCGCTCAACAACATCGCCGACGCCGAGGACCGCCCGCTGGTCATCGTCGTCAACGACAACGAGCGCTCCTACTCGCCGACCATCGGCGGCCTCGCCAACCACCTCGCGACCCTGCGCACCACCCAGGGCTACGAGCGCTTCCTGTCCTGGGGCAAGGACGCGCTGCAGCGCACCCCGGTGGTCGGCCAGCAGCTCTTCGAGACCCTGCACGGCGCCAAGAAGGGCCTGAAGGACTTCATCGCCCCGCAGGGCATGTTCGAGGACCTCGGCCTCAAGTACATCGGCCCGATCGACGGCCACGACCTCACCGCCCTGGAGTCCGCGCTCACCAAGGCGCGCGGCTTCGGCGGCCCGGTGATCGTGCACTGCCTGACCGAGAAGGGCCGCGGCTACCACGCCGCCGAGAACAACGACGAGGACCGCTTCCACGCGGTCGGCGTCATCCACCCGGAGACCGGCCTGCCGATCAAGAGCTCCGGCAAGGACTGGACCTCGGTCTTCGCCGAGGAGATGGTGGCGCTCGGCCACGAGCGCGAGGACATCGTCGGCATCACCGCCGCGATGCTCCACCCGGTGGGCCTGGCCCCGTTCGCGGAGGCCTTCCCGGACCGGATCTTCGACGTGGGCATCGCCGAGCAGCACGCCGTCACCAGCGCGGCCGGCCTGGCCACCGGCGGACTGCACCCGGTCTTCGCGGTCTACGCGACCTTCCTCAACCGCGCCTTCGACCAGGTGCTGATGGACGTCGCCCTGCACAAGCTGGGCGTCACCTTCGTGCTGGACCGCTCCGGCGTCACCGGCACCGACGGCGCCTCGCACAACGGCATGTGGGACATGTCGATCCTCCAGGTCGTCCCCGGCCTGCGGCTCGCCGCCCCGCGCGACGCCGACCAGGTCCGCGCCCAGCTGCGCGAGGCCGTCGAGGTCAAGGACGCCCCGACCGTGGTCCGCTACTCCAAGGGCTCGGTCGGCGAGGCCGTCCCCGCGGTCGGCACGGTCGGCGGCATGGACGTCCTGCGTGCCGCCGTGCCCGACTCCCTCGGCGGGGCCGAGGACGGCCGCCGGGCCGATGTGCTGATCGTCTCGGTCGGCGCGCTCGCCCCGATGTGCCTGGAGGTGGCCGACCTGCTGGCCGCCCAGGGCATCAGCTCCACCGTGGTGGACCCGCGCTGGGTCAAGCCGGTCGACCCGGCGCTGCCCGGCCTGGCCGCCGAGCACCGGGTGGTCGTCACGGTCGAGGACAACGGCCGGGTCGGCGGTGTCGGCGCGGCGATCGCCCAGGCGCTGCGGGACGCGGACGTGGACCTGCCGCTGCGTGACTTCGGCATCCCGCAGCAGTTCCTGGACCACGCCTCGCGCCCGGAGATCCTCGCCGAGATCGGCCTCACCGCCCCGGACATCGCCCGCCAGGTGACCGCCCTGGTCTCCCGGCTGGACGTCGCCACCGTCGAGGCCTGACCGCTTCGCCGCGCGGAGTACCGCCGTCCGGGGGAGAGCCCCGGGCGGCGGCACTCCGCCCCGGCTCTGCGACAGCTCTGCAACAGTGAGGCCGATAATCGCACCAAAGGCGGGACCGGCGCTGCCCGTGCCGATTCCGCCCGGTAGGTTGTCATCCGTGCCGACCCCCACCCGAACCCGCTCGACCGCGCTCACCGAGCGCCTGCCCTTGGGGGTACCCCCGGCCGACGGCTGGGAGCGGGTGAGGACGGGTTACTGGTCGCGGCTGGTGCCGCTGCTGGCCCTGGTCGCCCTGCTCACCCACCTGCCGTCCTTCGTCCGCCCGGTCTGGAGCCCCGACGAGGGCTTCCTGGCCACCCAGGCCCGGATGCTCGCCGACGGCGGCGTGCTCTACGACACCGTGGTGGACCGCAAGCCCCCGCTGCTGCCCTGGCTCTACCAGGCCTGCTTCACGGTCTTCGGCTCCGCCTCGCTCTGGCCGCTGCGCACCCTCGCGGTGGCCGCCCACCTGGTCACCGCGATCCTGCTGGCCTCGATCGCCCGCGGCCGCTGGGGCAACCGGGCCGGCGCCGGCGCCGGACTGCTCTACCTGCTGGTCTCGATCGGGCTCTCCCCGGAGGACACCCAGGCGGCGACCTTCGAGGTCTTCATGCTGCCCGCCATGGTGGCCGCCTTCCGCTACGCCGAACGCCGCCGCTGGCTGGCCGCGGGCATCGCGGTGGCGCTCTGCTCGCTGACCAAGCAGACCGGCGGCGCGGTGCTGCTGCCGGTGCTCTGGATGCTCTTCCAGGACGCCCGGCAGCGCGGCGTCCGCTGGATCCCCGCCCTGTTCAAGATCGGCTTCGGCTTCACCCTGCCGATAGCGCTGGTCTCGGTGATCCTGACCAAACCCAAGGGCTTCCTGTTCTGGGTGGTCACCGGCAGCGGCGACTACGCCACCTCCGGCGGCGCCTGGCTGCAGATGGTCGGGCGGGCGCTCGGCAACTCGGCGATCCTGGTCGGCGCCGGGCTCGGCTTCCTGCTGCCGGTCGGCCGGAGACTGTGGCTGAAGTACCGGCACCGACCGCTGCCGGTCGCCGGCGAGGAGCACGGCTCCACCACCGACCTGTGGATGTGGCTGCTCTCCTCGGTGGTCGCGGTCAGCGTCGGCTTCCACTTCTTCGGCCACTACTACCTCCAGCTGATGCCCCCGCTGGTGCTGCTGGGCACCGGGGCGGTCGCCACCTCGGCGGTCCGCTGGAAGCCGGTGCTGGTGTACACCACGGCCGCCGCCACCGTCTTCTGGGGCCTGGCGCTGGCCTGGCCGGGGGAGCGGCTGGACCGCACCACCGAGGTCGCCACCGCCGTCGCCGCGCAGACCACGCCCAAGGACACCGTGCTGGTCTGGGGCATGCACCCGGAGCTGTACTGGCTCGCCGACCGCAAGCCCGCCACCCGGTACCTCACGGCCGGCTTCCTGACCAACTACAGCGGCGGCAAGGACGGCAGCCCCAACGTCGGCGAGCAGTTCTCGATGGCCAACGCCTGGCAGACCTTCGACCAGGAGATCGCCAAGGGCCTGCCCGAGGTGGTCGTCGACGACTCCGGCCTCGCGCCGTACCAGCCGGGCATGATCCCGAAGATCGAGAACCTGCTGGACACCCACTACGAGATGGTCGGCGTCTTCGCCGACACCGTCGTCTACCGCCTCAAGCGCTGACGACGGGCCCGGCACCCGCCGGAAGGCCCGCGACGGCCCCGTACGGGCCGCGGGAGAACGACAGAGGGCCCCGGTGACCGATCAGGTCACCGGGGCCCTCTGTCGTCATCCTCAGGCGGGCACGGAGGCCAGGCCCGGGGCGAGGAAGCGCTTGCCGTTCACACGCTCCGAGATGCCCTCACGGTCCAGGTACGGGGTGATCCCGCCCAGGTGGAAGGGCCAGCCGGCGCCGGTGATCATGCAGAGGTCGATGTCCTGCGCCTCGGCGACGACACCCTCCTCCAGCATCAGACCGATCTCCTGGGCGACGGCCTCCAGGGCGCGGCCCAGCACCTGCTCCTCGGTCAGCACGGTGTCGCCGAAGGTGAGCAGCTCCAGCACCTCGGGGTCGAGGACCTGCTGGCCGTCCACCCAGGTGTAGAAGCCGCGCTTGCCGGCCTTGACCACCCGGCCGAGGTTCTCGGAGACGGTGAACCGCTCCGGGAACGCGCCGTGCAGGGTCTCCGAGACGTGCAGCGCGATGGCCGGGCCGACCAGCTCCAGCAGCACGATCGGGGACATCGGCAGGCCGAGCGGCTCGACGCCCTTCTCGACGGTGGCGATCGGGGTGCCCTCGTCGATGATGCCCTGGATCTCGCCCATGAAGCGGGTCAGGATCCGGTTCACCACGAACGCCGGGGCGTCCTTGCAGAGCACCGCGGTCTTCTTCAGCTTCTTCGAGACGCCGAAGGCGGTGGCCAGCGAGACGTCGTCGGTCTTCTCGCCGCGGACGATCTCCAGCAGCGGGAGGATCGCGACCGGGTTGAAGAAGTGGAAGCCGACGACCCGCTCGGGGTGCTTCAGCTTCGAGGCCATCTCGGTGACCGAGAGCGAGGAGGTGTTGGTCGCCAGCACGCAGGTCGGCGAGACCACGTTCTCCAGGTCCGCGAAGACGGTCTGCTTGACGCCCATCTCCTCGAACACGGCCTCGATCACGAAGTCCGCGTCACCGAAGGCGGCGGCCTTGTCGAGCGAGCCGGAGACCAGGCCCTTGAGGCGGTTGGCCTTGTCCTTGCCGATGCGGCCCTTGCCGAGCAGCTTGTCGATCTCGGCGTGGACGTAGCCGACACCCTTGTCGACGCGCTCCTGGTCGATGTCGGTGAGGACCACCGGCACCTCCAGCCGGCGCGCGAACAGCAGGGCCAGCTGCGAGGCCATCAGACCGGCGCCGACGACGCCGACCTTGGAGACCGGGCGGGCCAGCGACTTGTCCGGCGCGCCGACCGGGCGCTTGGCCCGGCGCTGCACCAGGTTGAAGGCGTAGATGCCGCTGCGCAGCTCGCCGCCCATGATGAGGTCGGCCAGGGCCGCGTCCTCGGCGTCGAAGCCGGCCTGCAGGTCCTGGTCCTTCACCTGGGCGATGATGTCCAGCGCCCGGTACGCGGCCGGGGCCGCCCCGTGCACCTTGGCGTCGGCGACCATCCGGCCCCAGGCGACGGCGTCGTCCCAGCCCTTGCCGCGGTCGATCGCCTCGCGCTCGACGGCCACGTCGCCCTTGAGGACCTTGGCCGCCCAGAGCAGCGACTGCTCCAGGAAGTCGGCCGGCTCGAAGATCGCGTCGGCGATCCCCAGCTCGAACACGTCCTTGCCCTTGAGCTGCTTGTTCTGCGCCATCGAGTTCTCGATGATCACCTTGACGGCCTTGGCCGGGCCGATCAGGTTCGGCAGGATGCTGCAGCCGCCCCAGCCGGGGACGAGGCCGAGGAAGACCTCGGGCAGCGAGAACGCCGGGACGCCCGCCGACACCGTGCGGTAGTCGCAGTGCAGGCCGACCTCGACGCCGCCGCCCATCGCCGCGCCGTTGTAGAAGGCGAAGGTCGGGACGGGCAGCGCGGCGATCCGCTTGAAGACCTCGTGGCCGCCCTTGCCGATGGCGAGCGCGTCCGCGTGCTGCTGGAGCAGCTCGACGCCCTTGAGGTCGGCGCCGACCGCGAAGATGAACGGCTTGCCGGTGATCGCGGCGCCGACGACGGTGCCCTCGGCGGCCTCGGCCTCGACCTGGTCCAGCGCCTCGCTCAGCTTGAGCAGGGAGCCCGGGCCGAAGGTGGTCGGCTTGGTGTGGTCGAAGCCGTTGTCCAGGGTGATCAGGGCCAGCCGGCCGGCCTGCAGCGGCAGGTCCAGGTGGCGGACGTGCGCGGTCGTGACGACCTCGCCGGGGAAGAGCTCGGCGCCGCGGGTCAGCAGCTCAGTCGTGGTGCTCATGCTCACTTACCACCCTCGAAGTGCGGGTTCTCCCAGACGATGGTGGCGCCCATGCCGAAGCCGATGCACATCGTGGTGAGGCCGTAGCGGACGTCCGGGCGCTGCTCGAAGCGGCGGGCCAACTGGTTCATCAGGCGCACGCCCGAGGAGGCCAGCGGGTGGCCGAACGCGATCGCGCCGCCGAACGGGTTGACGCGCTCGTCGTCGTCGGCGATGCCGTAGTGGTCCAGGAACGCCAGGACCTGCACGGCGAAGGCCTCGTTGACCTCGAACGCGCCGATGTCGTCGATGGTCAGACCGGCCTTGGCCAGCGCCTTCTCGGTGGCCGGCACCGGGCCGATGCCCATGACCTCGGGCTCGACGCCGACGAAGGCGTAGGAGACCAGGCGCATCCGGACCGGGAGGCCGAGCTCCTCGGCGACGTCCTCGGCGGCCAGCAGCGAGGCGGTGGCGCCGTCGTTCAGACCGGCCGAGTTGCCCGCGGTGATGTTGCCGTGCGGGCGGAACGGGGTCTTCAGGCCGGCCAGGCTCTCCATCGTGGTGCCCGGGCGCATCGGCTCGTCCGCGGTGGCCAGGCCCCAGCCGGTCTCGCCGACCTCGGGGTTGGTGTTGCGGATCGAGATCGGCACCAGGTCGGGCTGGATGTCGCCGTTGGCGTACGCCTTGGCGGCCTTCTCCTGCGAGCGCACGGCGTAGGCGTCGCAGCGCTCCTTGGTGATGTGCGGGAACCGGTCGTGCAGGTTCTCCGCGGTCATCCCCATGAACAGGGCGGACTCGTCGACGAGCTTCTCGGAGACGAAGCGCGGGTTCGGGTCGACGCCCTCGCCCATCGGGTGGCGGCCCATGTGCTCGACGCCACCGGCCACGACCACGTCGTAGGCGCCGAAGGCGATGCCGCCGGCGGTGGTGGTCACGGCGGTCAGCGCGCCGGCGCACATGCGGTCGATCGCGTAGCCGGGGACGGACTTCGGCAGGCCCGACAGCAGTGCTGCGGTGCGGCCGATCGTCAGACCCTGGTCACCGATCTGCGTGGTGGCCGCGATCGCGACCTCGTCGATGCGCTCGACGGGCAGGTTCGGGTTACGACGCACGAGCTCCCGGATGCACTTGACGACGAGGTCGTCGGCACGGGTCTCGTGGTAGATGCCCTTCGGGCCTGCCTTGCCGAACGGGGTGCGGACGCCATCGACGAAGACGACGTCCCTCGCGGTACGAGGCACGGGGGCTCTCCTCCCAGGGACCAACGGTTCAGGTGGGCAGGCTGCCGCGAGCCGTCGCACGAATGGACGCGGGCGGCGCCGCCCACGGCCATGCTACCCGTCGGTAACCACCATGCCCAGGCCCGGAAGCCGCAACACCGGATGTGTTGTCGCCCACTCCCTGATTCACCCGCCCGCCGCGGTCCGGGGACGACGAAGGGGATGCCGCCCGCTCCGGGCGACATCCCCTTCCTTGCTCTTCCTTGTTCCTGCCCGCTCAGCCCTGCTGCGCGGCCGTGCCGGCCTTGGCCTCGGCGCCGGCCTTCGCCGCCTCGGCGAAGGCGGTGGCCAGCGTCGGCGCGACCAGGTCCACCTGCCACTGCCGGGCCCCGAGCCGCCGCAGCGCGGCGGCCACGTTGGCGGCCGAGGCGTCGGCCGGCGGCTCCCAGGAGACCCGGCGGACCAGGTCCGGGGTGATCAGGTTCTCGGCCGGCAGGTGGTGCCGCTCGGCCAGCTCGCCGACCGCGGCGCGCGCCCCGCTCAGCCGGGCGGCCGCCACCGGGTCCTTCTCGGCCCAGGCGCGCGGCGGCGGCGGGCCGTCGTGCGGTGCGGCGGCCGGCGGCAGCTGGTTCTCCGGCACCTCCCGCCCGCGCTGGACGGCGGCCAGCCACTGCTCCAGCTGACGCCGGTGCACCCGGGGCCCGAAGCCCTGGACGCCCTGCAGTGCCGCGATGTTCAGCGGCATGGCCAGCGCGGCGTTGACGATCGCGGCGTCCGAGAGCACCCGGCCCGGCGAGACGTCCCGCTCCTGCGCCGTGCGGTCGCGGGCCAGCCACAGCTCGCGCACCACGGCCAGCTGGCGGCGCCGGCGGACCTTGTGCAGCTGCGAGGTGCGGCGCCACGGGTCGGTCCGCGGGGCCGGGCGGGGGGCGGCGACGATCGCCGCGAACTCCTCCAGGGCCCAGTCCAGCTTGCCCTGGGCGTCCAGCTCCCGTTCGAGTGCGTCGCGCAGCTCGACCAGCACCTCGACGTCCAGAGCGGCGTAGCGCAGCCACGGCTCGGGCAGCGGACGGGTGGACCAGTCCACCGCCGAGTGCTCCTTGGCCAGGCTCAGCCCGAGCACGTTCTCGGTCATCGGTCCGAGGCCGACCCGGGCGAAGCCGGCGATCCGGCCGGCCAGCTCGGTGTCGAACAGTCGCTGCGGTCTCATGCCGACCTCGGCCAGGCAGGGCAGGTCCTGGGTGGCGGCGTGCACCACCCATTCGGTGTCCGCGAGGGCCGCGCCCAGCCCGCTGAGGTCGGGGCAGGCGATCGGGTCGATCAGCGCGGACCCGGCGCCCGCGCGGCGTAGCTGGATGAGGTACGCCCGCTGGCCGTAGCGGTAGCCGGAGGCCCGCTCGGCGTCGACGGCGACCGGTCCGGATCCCGCGGCGAAGGCGGCGACGGTGTCGGCCAGCGCCCGCTCGTCCGCCACGACCGGAGGGATCCCCTCCTTCGGCTCGAGGAGCGGGACCGGGGCTGCTTCTTCTGGGATGGCTGCTACGGCGTCGGTCACCTACCAAGGGTACGACGGACCCCGCGACCGGGAGTGTTGTCGGACTGGTCAGACCGATGAAGGGGCCCGCCCGAGGCTCTCCGGACGGGCCCCGGGGGGCGTTCCCGGCCGCGGTGGCGGCCCGGGAGGAAACGTTCCTCCTGGGCCGCCGCAGCGGCGCCGGGGCTCAGTGGATGATGCCGGTGCGCAGCGCGACCGCGACCATGCCGGCCCGGTCGCCGGTGCCGAGCTTGCGGGCGATCCGGGCGAGGTGGCTCTTCACGGTGAGGGCCGAGAGGCCCATCGCCACGCCGATCGCCTTGTTCGACTGGCCCTCGGCGACCAGTCGCAGCACCTCGACCTCACGGCCGGACAGCTCGCGGTAGGCGGTCTGCTGGGCGCCCGGAGCGCCGTGGGCGCCGTGGGCACCGGGGGCGCCGCCGGGGGCCCCGGCCGCGCCGGGCATGCCCGGCATCCCGGGGCGCCGCATCCGGCCGGCCAGCCCGGCGGCGCCGAGCGGCAGGCCCGGGCGGCCCGGCATGGCGACATTGGTGCGGGTGCCGGTCACGACGTAGCCCTTGACCCCGCCCGCCAGCGCGCTGCGGACCGCGCCGATGTCGTCGGCCGCGGAGAGTGCCAGCCCGTTGGGCCAGCCGGCGGCGCGGGTCTCGGCGAGGATGGTCAGCCCCGAGCCGTCGGGGAGGTGGACGTCGGCGACGCAGATGTCGCGCGGGGTGGAGACCCGGGGGCGGGCCTCGGCGATGGAGGACACCTCGATCACGTCCCGGACGCCGAGCGCCCAGAGGTGACGGGTGACGGTGTTTCGGACGCGGGGATCGGCGATGACCACCATGGCGGTGGGCTTGGTCGGGCGGTAGGCGACCACGTTTGCGGGGTGCTCAAGAAGGACCGACACCAGGCCTCCTGCGGGAGTGGCGGACGGAACCCCGAGGGGGCGGTCGGAGTGTTCCGCGTTCGGAAAGGGTCACAGTCTGCTTCGGCAGCATCCGTGCCCGGCTTTAGCGAAAGATCACGATCTAGTGAGTAACAATACGGACAAATCGCGCAGTTGACTGATTACGACATGCCTGGAATTCGCACAAAATCGATCAGGCTCGACACGAAGCAGTCGGATTCGACCGGTTTATTGACGGAGAGCCGCACCGAAGTCACACTCCGTCAGCCCTGGGGGTGGCGGTGCGTCCGGTGATGACGCCGCGGCGGCGCCACTCCTCAGTGCGAGCGCGGACGTCGCCTGGCGGGCATCGGGACCACTCCACCGAGTGACGTGACGTCGGCGGGCGCGTGCGGCGCCGCGGCGGCGGGCGGCAGGCCCGCGCTGATGCAGAGCAGGTCCCCCCAGGCCGCCAGATGCCGCTCGAAGCGGCCGTCGGCCGGCGTCCAGGACGCCCTGATCTCGATCTCGGTGGTCGACGCGCGCTCGGCCAGCCCGCCGAAGTACTGCGAGGCGCAGAGCGACACCGTGCCCGACGGCTCCGTGTACCCGGCCCCGTGCGCCTGCAGCGCGTCCAGCAGCCAGGCCCAGCCGACCTCGGAGAGCATCGGGTCGCCGGCCATCTCCGGCTCCAGCTCCGCCCGGGTCATGGTGACCACGCGGAAGTCCCCGTTCCAGGCTTCCTGCCCGGCCGGGTCGTGCAGCAGCACCAGCCGGCCGTCGGCCAGCTCCTCGCCGTCGACCTCGACGGTGGCGGTCAGCGCGAAGGAGTGCGGCGCCAGCCGGCGCGGGGCCGGGGCGGGGGAGAGGACGAGCTCGGGGCGCAGCCGGGCACCGGAGAACGCCTCCACGGCGGCCCGGAACTCGCTCGGCGCCGCCTCCCGACCCGTTCCGCCACCTGCTCCGCCACCCTGTGCGGGGTGCCCTCCGACCGCTGCCATGACCCGAAGACTAGGTCGAAAACCCGGGTAATCGCCGTAACTTCTGCCCGCGCGGCGCGCCGGGGCGGCAATCCGGCCAGATCTCCGGCCGGATCCCGGCCCGGGGCCTCACCGGAGTGTCGGCGGAGTCTCGGCGGATCCTGTCCGGATCCTTGTCCGGATCCCCGGTCGGATCCCTGTTCGGATCCTGGAGGAAGCAACGGGACCGCCGGGACGGGCCGGTCCGGGCCGCGTGCGAAGATTTGGAGCGTGAGCGAGACGACGGCAACCCCCCCGACCGGCGCCACCCCCGGTCAGCAGCCCGACGCGCGCCGCGGCGCCGCGTACGACTCGGCGTTCCTGCGCGCCTGCCGGCACGAGCCGGTACCGCACACCCCGGTGTGGTTCATGCGCCAGGCGGGCCGCTCGCTGCCCGAGTACCTGAAGGTCCGCGAGGGCATCCCCATGCTGGAGTCCTGCATGCGGCCCGAGCTGGTCAAGGAGATCACCCTCCAGCCGGTGCGCCGGCACAAGGTGGACGCGGCGATCTTCTTCAGCGACATCGTGGTGCCGCTCCGGGCGGTCGGCATCGACGTCGACATCAAGCCCGGCATCGGCCCGGTCATCGCCGACCCGATCCGCAGCTTCGCCGACCTGGAGCGGCTGCGCCCGCTGGAGCCGGACGACGTCCCCTACATCACCGAGGCCGTCGGCCTGCTAGTGGACGAGCTCGGCCCGACGCCGCTGATCGGCTTCGCCGGCGCGCCCTACACGCTCGCCAGCTACCTGATCGAGGGCGGGCCGTCCAAGAACCACGAGAACACCAAGGCCATGATGTACGGCGCGCCCGACCTGTGGGCCGCCCTGCTCGACCGGCTGGCCGGGATCACCGCCGCCTTCCTCAAGGTGCAGATCGAGGCCGGCGCCTCGGCGATCCAGCTGTTCGACTCCTGGGTCGGCGCGCTCGCGCCGGACGACTACCGCCGCTCGGTGATGCCGGCCAGCACCAAGGTGTTCGACGCGGTGGCCGGGTACGGCGTGCCGCGGATCCACTTCGGCGTGGGCACCGGCGAGCTGCTGGGCCTCATGGGTCAGGCCGGCGCCGACGTGGTCGGTGTCGACTGGCGGGTGCCGCTGAACGTCGCCGCCGAGCGGGTCGGCCCCGGCAAGGGCCTCCAGGGCAACCTCGACCCGGCGGTGCTCTTCGCGCCCACCAGCGCGGTCGAGACCAAGGCCCGCGAGGTGCTGCACGCCGCCCAGGCGATCGGCAGCAGCGGCCACATCTTCAACCTCGGCCACGGCGTGATGCCCAGCATGGACCCGGACGCGCTCAGCCGCCTGGTCGCCTTCGTGCACGAGGCCAGCGCCCGCTGACCCGCCGTCCGGTGGCGGCCCCCTGCGGAGGGGGCCGCCACCGGCGGGCCCGGGATCAGTGCACGGGCTCCTTCTCCTCTTCCTCCTCGGCCCGGTCCTGCTCCTGCTCCGGTACCGGGACCGGCTTCCGCCGTCGGCGCAGCACCCACACCACCGCCGCCACCGGCGCGGCCACCAGCAGGAACGGCAGCACGGCGGCCACCGTCACGGCGACCCCGCGCACGATCGCGCCCAGCAGGTGCCAGCCGCCGCCGAGCGCCGAGCCGACCGAGGCCCAGAACCCCTTGTCCTTCGGCGCGTCCGGCACCTCCTGGACCGGGCCGGTCTTCTGCCGCACGTCCAGCGTGACGGTGGACAGCGAGGTCCGCGCCGACAGCTCCTTCACCTGCTTCTGCAGCGACTCCAGGTCCGACTCCCGCCGGCTCAGCTCGCTCTCCAGACTGACGATCTCGGCCAGCGTCTTCGCCTGCGCCATCAGCGCGCGCACCCGGTCCACGCTCGCCTGCTGGCTCTGCATCCGGCTGTTGACGTCCGCGACCTGCTGGGTCAGGTCCTCCGCCTGGCTGCGCCGGGAGAGCACCTCGCCGAGCCCGGCCAGCTGGTCCAGCGTCGGCTGGAACGCCGCCGAGGGCACCTTCACCGTGATCTGCCCGCTCTGCGGTCCGCCGTCCCCGCCGGAGCTCCCGGTCTCGCTCGCCACATAGCCGCCCGCCGCGACGGCCAGGTCCCGGGCCTTCGCCAGCACCGTGTCCACCTGCGCCGTCCGCACCGTCAGCTGCGCCGAGTACGCGATCTGCCGGCCGTCCACCGCCGGCGCCGCACCCGTCGGCCCGGCCGGCGGCGCCTTGGGTGCCACCGAGGCCACTCCCGGTGCCCCGACGGCGGCGTCCCCCTTGGCAGCCTCCCCGGCGGCGGCCTGCGCCGGGGCGGCCGCCGACATGTCCTTGCTCCCGCCGTCCCTGTCCGCCGAGCAGCCCGCCGCCAGCACCGCCGCCACGGCCACCGCCGCCAGCGCCCCCGCTCTGCGCCGCCCTCGTCCTCGTCCCACGTTCGAGCCCTCCCCGTCGTCCGGTGCTTCCCGGCGCCCCCTCCCGGGGCACCCACACCATTTCGACGGACCCCGCCCCGCTCCGGACCCACCCGGGAGGTCGCAGCTCGATCACGTCTCGGCCGCGAGCAGGACAAGGCGCCCCGTCCGTCGGTACACCTCGGGCTCGTGCGGGCCCGACGGGCTCCGCGCTTGCCCCGGAGTCGCTACCGTGGTCCGCATGAGCGAGTTGCCGGACTGGATGTACCCGCCCCGCGCCGAGGGATGGTTCGCCGAGGACCTCGACCGTCTGCCGCAGGCTCCGCGCCACACCGAACTGATCGACGGAGCACTGGTCTTCATGATGTCCCCGCAGCGCTCGTGGCACAGCAGGGCCGTCACGGCGCTGACCACCGTCCTGGAGGACCTGGTCCCGGACGGTCTCCTGGCCGAGCGGGAGATGACGATCAAGCTCGACCGGCGGAACCGCCCCGAGCCGGACCTGGTGGTCGCGGCGGTCGACTACGACCCCGACCGGACCTGGTTCGATGCCGCGGACGTGACGCTCGTCGTCGAGGTCGTGTCCCCCGAGTCGGCGCACCGGGACCGTACGGTCAAGCGGCGGAAGTACGCCGAGGCCGGCATCCCGCACTACTGGGTGGTCGAGGAGGAGGACGGCCTGCCGGTGGTCCATGTGTTCGAGGCGGACGCCTCCGCGCCGACCTACACGCTCGCCGGGATCTTCCGCGAGCGGCTGGAGCGGCCGGTGCCGTTCCCGGTCGACATCGACCTGGACGGGCTCGTGCCCGCCCGCAAGGGGCAGAAGCGGGCGGATTGAGGCAAAGGTGTAAAGACCTGCGAGACTGCGGGGCATGGCGCAAGCACATGTCGTGGTGATCGGCGGCGGGATCGCGGGGCTGACCGCAGCGGCCGTGGTCGGTGGGGGTGCGGGGGAGCCGGCCCGGGCGCGGGTGACGCTGTTGGAGGCGTCGGAGCGGCTGGGCGGGAAGTTGCGGGGCGGCGAGGTGGGCGGGGTCCGGGTGGACCTCGGGGCGGAGTCGATGCTCGCCCGGCGGCCGGAGGCGGTCGAGTTGGCGCGGGCCGTCGGGCTCGCGGAGCGGCTGGAGCCGCCGACCACCGCCAAGGCCGCGATCTGGACCAGGGGCGCGCTGCGGCCGCTGCCCGGCGGACAGGTGATGGGCGTGCCCGGGGACCTCGCCGCGCTGGCGGACTCCGGTGTGCTGAGCCCCGAGGGCCTGGAGCGGGCCCGGCACGAGGTGGTCGGGGAGGCGGTCGCGGACGATGTCGCGATCGGCCGCTACGTCGCCGACCGGCTCGGCCGCGAGGTCGTGGACCGGCTGGTGGAGCCGCTGCTCGGCGGTGTCTACGCCGGGCACAGCGACGAGATCTCGCTGCGCGCCGCAGTGCCCGCGCTGCTGCCGGTCGCCCGCGGCGGCGGATCCCTGGTCGAGGGCGTGCACCGGCTGGCCACCCGGCCGGCGACCGTCGGCACCCCCGTGTTCCAGGGTCTGCGCGGCGGCCTCGGCACCCTGCCGGAGGCGGTCGCCGCGGCCTGCGCCGAGGCCGGCGTCGAGCTGCGCACCCGGACCGAGGTGACGGAGCTGCGCCGCACCCCCGACGGCTGGCGGGTGACCACCGGCGACGGCGAGGTGCTCGCCGCGGACGCCGTCGTGCTGGCCGTGCCCGCGCCGGCCGCCGCCCGGCTGCTGCGCGCCGACGCGCCCGCCGCGGCCGCCGAACTGGACACCGTGGAGTACGCCGGGATGGCGCTGGTCACGCTGGCCTTCCGCCGCGCCGACCTGGCCCGCACCCCGGCCGGAAGCGGCTTCCTCGTCCCGCCCGTGGACGGCCGCCGGATCAAGGCGTCCACCTTCTCCTCCAACAAGTGGGGCTGGCTGGAGCGGTCCGCGCCGGACGCCTTCGTGCTGCGCACCTCGCTGGGCCGGCTGCGCGAGGAGGAGCCGTTGGAGCTGGCGGACGAGGAGCTGGTCGCCCGCTCGCTGGCCGACCTGGGCGAGGCGATCGGCCTGACCGCCCGTCCGTACGACACCGCCGTCACCCGGTGGCGGGCCGGACTGCCGCAGTACCCGGTCGGCCACCTGGACCGGGTGGCCCGGATCAGGGCGGCGGCGGAGCGGGTGGGGGCGCTGGCCGTGTGCGGGGCCGCGTACGACGGCGTGGGCATCCCGGCGTGCGTTGCGAGCGCCCGGGCGGCCGTCGCCGCGCTCGACCGAGTACTGACCCCGCTGGCCGGGGCGAACGTCACCGAGAGGACAATGGGCGCATGACTGAGACCGCTGAGCAGCAGGCCGCCGAGCAGCCCGCCAAGTTGAAGGCGCGGGACCTGAACCAGGTCATCCGCTACACCATGTGGTCGGTGTTCAAGCTCAAGGGCGCGCTGCCCGAGGACCGCACCGGCCTGGTCACCGAGGTCGAGGAGCTGTTCGCCCAGCTGGAGGCCAAGGACGTCACGGTGCGCGGCACCTACGACGTGTCCGGTCTGCGCGCGGACGCCGACATCCTGGTGTGGTGGCACGCCGCCGACTCGGACGACCTCCAGGAGGCGTACAACCGCTTCCGCCGCACCGGCCTGGGCCGGCAGCTGGAGCCGGTCTGGTCGAACATGGCGCTGCACCGCCCGGCGGAGTTCAACAAGTCGCACATCCCGGCGTTCCTCGCCGACGAGCGCCCGCGCGACTACGTCTGCGTGTACCCGTTCGTGCGCTCCTACGAGTGGTACCTGCTGCCGGACGCCGAGCGGCGCGCGATGCTCGCCGAGCACGGCCAGATGGCGCGCGGCTACCCCGACGTGCGGGCCAACACGGTCGCCTCGTTCGCGCTGGGCGACTACGAGTGGCTGCTCGCCTTCGAGGCGGACGAGCTGCACCGGATCGTGGACCTGATGCGCGACCTGCGCCCGTCCCGGGCCCGGCTGCACGTCCGCGAGGAGGTGCCGTTCTTCACCGGCCGCCGCAAGCCGGTCGCCGAGCTGCTGAACGGCCTGGTCTGAGCAAGCCCGTGCACTGACACGCCGAAGGGCCCGTCCGCCGGAGATCTCCGTGCGGGACGGGCCCTTCGGCGTGTCAGTGGCGGCGCAGGGCGGCGCGCAGCCGGGCGTCCTGGAGGGCGGCGGGGCCGTTCATCGCGACGGCGGTGAGCAGTTCGCGCTCGTCGTCGTCGGTGAGGCCGTGCTGGCGCGGCGGGCGGACCTCGCGGAGCACCTCCTGGCCGATCGGCGAGGCCCAGCGGGTGTACGGGTAGACGTCGACCCGGGCCATCAGCAGGGTGCCCGAGGTGAGCACCAGCGGCAGCGAGAACCAGGCCAGCGGGGTCAGCGCGTCACCGTCGGTCAGGCCGCCGACGACCAGCGCCACGGCCAGCAGCACCACGGAGAGCAGCAGCGCCTGCCGGACCTGCCGGACCACCAGCACGGTGTGCCGCCGCACCGTCGCCGGGGTGGCCAGCCCGGCGAGCGAGAGCCGGCTGCCGATCTCCAGCACGGTGGGGTGCGCGGCCATCGCCAGCCGCAGGTCGTCGGTGCGGCACTGGCCCTCGGGGCCGACGGTGGCGATCACCGCGCGTTCCAGCCGGCTGCGGCCGCGCGGGTCGACGACCGTGGTCCAGCCGGTGTGGGCGAGGTGCAGCCGCCCCCGGGAGGCCATCAGGACGAGCGCCAGCTCGACCACCCGGTCCGGTCCGCCGGCCAGGTACGCCGTCTCGTAGAGCCCGATCCCCACCGCCTCGGACGGCCGGGGGCCCTCCTGACCGGACAGCGCGTCGGCGGTGGCGGTCGTCCGGACGAGCCGGATGCAGGAGAGCACCGCGGCGACGCAGGCCGGGAGGAGGAAGAGCAACCACATGGGCTTGTTGTAGTCCCGGCCGCGCCGCACGCGGAACGTCTTCCCGGACCGCGATACCGAACTGTGACGTCCGGTGCGTCCTCGGCCCCCGGTCGGGGCTCAGGATCCGCAGCCCCCGCCGCCGCCGCAGCTGGAGCCACCGCCGCAGCTGGAGCCCGAGGAGGACCCGCAGGAGGAGCCCGAGGAGCAGCTGGAGCCGGAGGAGCAGCTGGCGGAGCTGCCGCAGCCCGAACCCGAGGAACCGCAGGAGCCGGAGGAGCCGGAGGAGTCCGAGGAGGAGCCGCACCAGGTGGCCGGGCCGGTCGCGCAGGAGGAGCCGGAGGAACCGGAGGAACCGGAGGACGAGGGGCCGCCGCCGGCGGCGGCGAAGGCCCGGGCCGACTGGTCGGTGGCCGCCGCGGCGAGCATCGCCTCGTGCAGTTCCGCGTCGCCGAGGCCGTCGGCGCCGACCAGGGCCAGGCCGCCCATCGCGACGGCGCCGAGCAGCACGGCGTCCGCGCCGCTCACGAACGCGCCGTGGTGCGGCTGCCAGGGCTTGCCGGTGTCCATCAGTCCGAGCTGGCGCCGCCCGGCCGGGGTGACCCGGCCCTTGGGCGGACGGGTGGCCAGCAGCGAGACCAGGCCGAGGACGAGCAGCACCATCGGGATCCAGAGCGAGGGGCCGTCGCTGCCCGGCTCGTCGGAGGCCAGCAGCAGGGCGGCGACGGCGAACGCCAGGGTGACCGCCAGGGCGAGCCAGATCGTCCGGTTCGCGGTCCGGGCCCGGCGCAGCCGCTCCGGGTTGCGCAGCAGGCCGCGGGCGGCCAGGGCGTCGCCGACGGCCTGGACGGCGGGCGCGCGCATCACCGCGACGCGCAGCGAGTCGAGGTCCCGGCTGCGGGACGGGCCGATCGCGTCGACGATCGCGCCGTCGACCTCGTCGAGGGGCTCACTGGCGGTCAGCGTGACCAGCCGGGAGCGGCTGACCACGACGTGGCCGCGTCGGTGCATCCGGACCAGGGCGGTGTCGAAGACCCGGCCCGGGCCCCCGGACAGGAAGGCGGCCTCCAGCAGGGCGATGCCGCGGCCGGGCAGGCCCTTGGGGTCGCTGACGCGCTGCGCGGCCTGCTTGGCCTGCTGCGCGTAGAGCACGGTGGCGGCCAGCAGGAGGCCGGGCACGAGGTAGAAGGCGTTGTGCCACATGAGTGGTTCCCCCGGGTGGTGAGACATGGTTCGGGCGCGCGTGGCGCCGTCGTGGGGCGGTGGTGGGGCGGTGCTGGGGTGCGGTCCGGACGGACGCGCGGCCCGGGCGGGCGCGGCGTCGGGGCGGACGGGCACGGGTGCTGAAGGGAGTGGTGCGGTGCGGGCGCGGGCCCGGTGCTCAGGCCTCCCGGCCGGGCCGCAGGGCGCGGCGCAGGCGGGCGAGCGGGCCGGGCCGGCGTTCGGAACGGTCCTCGGGCGCCGGACGGAGCCAGCGTTCCAGGTCCCGTCGTTGGTCCTCGGACGGTTCCGGGCGGCCGGTGAGTGCCCACTCGGCGAAGGCCCGGGCGTCGGCGCGGTAGCCGCCGGTCTGCGGATTGCCGCGGGCGTAGGCGAGGAACAGCGGCCCGTACTGCGCGCCGAGCAGGCGGGGCAGGTCCGGGACCACCTTGGCGGCGGTGTCGCGCCGCTTGGCGGCGAGGCCGGTCGCCTGGGCGCGCACCTGCGCCGGGTCGAAGCCGGGCGGCACCGGGCCGCCGGCCACCAGGGCGGTGAGCAGTTCGGTCTGCCGGGCCGCCAGCCGGGCCCGCGCGGCGTCGGTGGCGGAAACGGCGTCGGCGGAGAGAGCGGAGTCGATGGCGGACACGGTGTCGGTGCCGGACGCGGAGACGGCGGCGGCGTCCGCGCCGGGGGCGGCGGTCACCGGCCGCCCTCCAGCACCCGCCGGACGGCGTCGAGTTCGGCCGCCAGCTCGGCCGGCGGCGGGAACGCGGCGTCGCGCTCCAGCAGCACCCCGGGCGGCACGACCCGGGAGCACAGCTCGGCCAGCACCTCCAGCACCGGTTCGGTGACCGGGTGGGCGTGGGTGTCGTGCCAGACACCGTCGACCATGGTGCCGCCCGCGACGTGCACGTAGGCGAGCGCCTCCAGCGGCAGCCGGTCCAGTTCGGCGGCCGGGTCGATGCCGAGATTGACCCGGTTGGTGTGCAGATTGGCGACGTCGATCAGCAGCCGGACCCCGGTCCGCTCGACCAGCTCGGCCAGGAACTGCCCCTCGGTCAGCTCGTCGTCCGGCCAGGCCAGCTGGGCGGCGATGTTCTCCAGGGCGAGCGGCACCGGCAACTGGTCCTGGGCGATCCGCACGTTCTCGGCGACCACCCGCAGGGCGTCGCGCGAGCGCGGCACCGGCAGCAGGTGGCCGGCCTCCAGGCCGCCGGCCCGGACGAACGCCAGGTGCTCGGTGACCACCGGGGAGCCGAGCAGCTCGGCAGTCCCGGCGAGCTTGGCCAGCCGGGCCGGGTCGGGCCGGTCGGCGCCGCCGAGGCCGAGCCCGACGCCGTGCGGGACGACGGTGAGGCCCCGGTCGAGCAGGATCCGCAGGGAGGCGGGGAGGTGGTCGTCGCAGATGTTCTCGGCGACGACCTCGACCCAGTCCAGGCCGGGCTGCCGCTCGACCACGGTGTCGATCTCGCTGCGCCAGCCGAGGCCGACGCCGAGCCGGCGCGTGGTGCCGGCGCCGGTGGTGCCCGTGCCCGTGGTGTCGGCGGTGCCGGTGGTTGTGCTGACAGTGGTGCTGCCGGTGGTGCCCGTCGTCGTTGCGGGCGGCTGCGGAGCGGTCCGCAGGGCGGGGGAGGTCATCGGTGCGCCCCCTTCGGAGGGCTGGGTGGAAAGCCGTCGGTCGGCGCGGGCCTCGTCGCCAGGGCCGCCGGGCTGTGGTGCTGAGCATGTCCCCGGACTGAGCGGCTGCCAAGCCTCGACCGGTCATCTCAGAGCATTACTTGAGCTTGGCGTTGAGTCAATCCGCGACCTCGGCCCGAATTTCCCGCATCGCCGCTGGTGGGGGCGGTTGCGGCGGAAAACGAGTTCGCGGACGGACCGACGGTGGCTACTGTGACGCAGCTATGACACCGCTGACGATTCGTGACTTCCGCCCCGAGGACGCCGGGGCTGTGGCGGCCGCCCACCGGGCCGGGCGTGAGCACCTGGTCGAGGCGCCCGAGATGTTCGTCTGGCTGAACGCCCAGCGGACCAGGGGCCACTACCGCACCTTCGTCGCCGAGCTGGACGGCCGGGTGGTCGGCTCGGTCCGCTGCGGGGTGGTGACCGGGACCAGCACGACCGGCGTCGGCCACGCCAACGGCAGTGTCCTGCCCGAGTACCGGCGACGCGGCGCCTTCACCGCGCTGCTGGCCGCCGCCGAACGGCACCTGGCCGGGCACGGCGTGGTCGAACTGCACAGCTGGGTGGACGAGGAGCCCGGTCCGCGCGCCTTCGCCGCGGCCCGGGGCTTCACCGAGGGACGGATCGCCCACTTCGGCGCCCGGGACCTCGCCCGTCCGCTGCCGGAGGCCCCGCCGCTGCCGGCCGGCGTCGAGCTGAGCCCGGCGCGCGACTGGGCGGCCGACCCGCACCCGGTGTTCCTGGTCGAGGCGGACGCGATACGGGACGAGCCGGGCGAGGTGGTGATGGACGCCGCCGACTACGACGAGTGGCTCGCGGGGGAGTGGCAACGCCCGGCCTTCGACGCCGGTCTGAGCGTCGTGGCCGCGGTCGACGGCCGTCCGGCGGCGTTCACCGCCGTCCACACGGACGGCGCGGACCGCTACTGGTCGGCGTTCACCGCCTGCCGCCGGGAGTTCCGCGGCCGGGGGCTGGCCAAGCTCGCCAAGCTGGAGTCGCTGCGCCTGGCCCGGGAGGCCGGTCTGCGGCACGCGTACACCTCGAACGACGCGACCAACGCGCCGATGCTGGCGATCAACGCCTGGCTGGGCTACGAACGCTGTGCCAGTGAGCGGAAGTTCGTCAAGCGTCTGGACGGCTGACGGGCCTGTCACGACCGGGCTGGTCCTGTCCCGTCCACCAATGACGGAGTGTGACGCCCGCCGGGCCGGCGGACTGGGCCGGACGGGTGAATCGGGGGCGTGGAGGGGCGTGGACGCCCGGTGTCGGCCCGGGTCGGGAGTTCCCGGGGTTCTACGGGGCATCACATCGGCGCCGACAGTTCGTGCCCGAGTCATCGCGGGGGTGCCGTGGAGATCCTGCTCCAGATACTGATCGGGTTCGTTCCGGCGGTGATCGGCTTTCTCGCGGCGCGGTCGCTCGCCCGGACCCGCCTCTTCCTGCGCTACGGCTTCCTGCGCGCGCTGCTCGGCCCGTACAGCCGGGTGCAGATAGTCACGCCGAGTATCGAGGTCGGCGAGTTCGCCTACGCCAAGGACGGCTGCCGGCTCACCAGCCGGGGCCCGCGGAACGTGCTGTTCATGCCGATGGCCGAGGCGCGGGCGATCGCCGAACTCACCGACCTGCTGCGGAAGATCAACCGCAAGGCCACCATCGAGCTGGTCACCGCGGGCGCGCAGGACCCGAGGATGCCGACCTTCTCGGTCGGCGGGCCGAGCGTCAACGCCTACTCGGCGGGCGTCCTGGCCACCGACTTCCCGGACTTCCGGCTGGAGCACCCGCAGGCGGCCCGGGCCCGCTGGGGCGGGATGGCCTTCGAGGCGCAGTACAACGCGGCCGACGAACTCGTCCGCGACCACGGCTTCGTGTTCGTCACCCGGACCTCGCGGCAGGCGCCCTGCGTGGTGCTCTGCGGGGTCTTCGCCTTCGGCTCGGCGATGGGGGTGGAGGCGCTCGCGGCGGCCGGGCGGCAGTCCCCACTGGCCGGGTTGTTCCGCTCGGGGGAGAAAGGATTCGTCGCCGTCGAGGGCCGGGTGATCGGCCTGGACACCGTGGACGTGACGGTGGAGGTCTGCCGCGTGCTGCCGTCCGGCTGACCGCGTGTCGGCCGTCCGCCCGGGCCGCGTCGGCCGTCCGCCCGAGGCCGCGCCGACCGGATGTCGGGCACACACCGACCGGATGCCGGGCGCCCGTTGACCGGATCCCGGAACGGTGGCGGGCGGCGAACCGGGAGGAAAGGGGCGGGACGGGAGAGTCCGGGGCGGGGAATGGCCGAAAACGCCAGGGTTTCGCTCCACCGCTGTCACATCATCGGCATAATCGCGGCCATGACGATCAACCGTGCGAACGTGAGCGCGATTGCCGAGGACCTGTACGTCTGGCTCCCGCCGAAGCGGGGCTGGGGCCTGGCCAACTGCGGACTGCTCGCCGGTCGACGGACAGCGTTGTGGATCGACACCCCCTACGACCCCTCGCTGGCCGCCGAGTTCCTCGCCGAGAGCCGCAAGCGGCTGGCCGACGGCGTCGACGTCGACCGGATCGTCGTCACTCACGCCAACGGCGACCACCTCTGGGGCGCGGGCGTGCTGCCGGACGCCGAGGTGATCGCCACCCGCGAGGCGCTGGAGCACATCCACTGGGAGCCGACGCCCCAGCAGACCCACGCGCTGGTCACCGGGAGCGACCCGGACTCGCCGCTCGGCGACTACCTCCGGCGCCACTTCGGGCAGTTCGACTGGTCCGCGACCGATCCCGTGCACCCGGACACCGTCTTCCAGGGCGAGCTGGAACTGCGGGTGGGGGAGTACCCGGTGCAGATCACCGGCCTGCCCGCAGCCCACACCGGCGGCGACCTCATCGTCCACCTCCCGCACCAGCGCGCGGTGTTCACCGGCGACGTGATCTTCGGCTCGACCGCCGCCCAGCCGGGCGACCACCCCTCGCACTGGGCCGGTCCGCTGGAGAACGTCATCGCCGCCTGCGAGCGGATCCTGGCCACCGGCGCCCGGATCGTCGTGCCCGGCCACGGACCGGTGCTCGACCGCCCGGGCGTGCACGAGCACATCGCCTACCTCACCCACGTCCGCGAGCGCACCCACGCCCTGCACCGCGCCGGACTCACCGCGCTGGACGCCGCCCGCCGGATCATCGCCGAGCAGCGCTACCCCGAACTCGGCCTGCCCGAGCGGCTGGTGCTCACCGTCGCCGCCGAGTACCGGCACCTGGACGGCAGCGAGGTGCCGAACATCCTGGCGGCGATGAACCAGGTGGCGCTGGTGGCCCGTGAGATCGACGAGGACACCGACCGCCGGGCACCCCGCCCGCGCGCGGACGGCCGCGCCACGGCCTGAGCCCCGGCCACCACAGCCCGAGCCCCGGCCTGCGGCACCCGGCCGTCGGCACCCCGACCGAGCCCGTTCTTCGTACAAGGAAACTCCGAGGACGTCGATGACGCAGTTCCTGGTACCGGCCCTGGCGCTGATCGCGCTCGCCGCGCTCGTGGCCGCCGCGCTCCTGGCGCGCGGCCGCTCGCGCGCCGTGGCCCGGGCCGACGCCGCCGACGCCGCCTCGGGCCTGGCCGCCGAACGCGCCCGCGCCGCCGAGGGACAGACCGCCCGGGCCGAGCAGCAGGCCCGCGAGGCCGGGGCCGAGGCACGGCAGGCGGCCGTCGAGGCCAGCGCCGCGGCCGACCGCGCGCTGGCCGCCGAGGACCGCGCCCACCGGGCGGAGAACCGGGCCGCCGAGGCCGGACAGCGCACGGCCGAGGCCGACCACCGGGCGGCCGCCGCCGACCACCGGGCCGACACCGCCGAGCAGCGCGCCGCGGCGGCCGAGGCCGGCGTCGCCGCCCTGCTGGCGGAGATCGGCCACCTCGCCACCGAGCGGGTGGCCGCCGCCGCCCTGCGGCTGAGCCACCCCAACGCGCCGATCGCCGGACCGCTCGACGCCGCCGCCGTCGGCCCGGCCGCCGTGCAGGCCCTGCAGGCCGTCCTGGACGCGGCCTCCGCCGCCGTCACCGACGAGCGGGAGCGCGTCGACGCCGCCGCCCGCTCCGCGATGCGCGGCGCCACCTCCAAGATCCAGACCCTGCTCTACCAGATCCAGAGCCTGGTCCAGCAGCTCCAGGACGACAACGACGACCCCCGGCTGCTGGAGGTCGACTTCCGCAACGAGGTCGCGCTGCGCCGGATCCAGACCGTCGCCGTGCTCTGCGAGGCCTGGCCGGGCCTGGCCCGCACCGACTCGCCGCTCGCCGAGGTGGTGGTCGGCGCGCTCTCCCGGGTGCCCGGCTACGCCCGAATCAAGGTGGCCAACCACCTGCGCGAGGGCCGGCTGGCCGTGGTGGCCCGGGCCGCCGAGCCGGTGGCCATCGCGGTCGCCGAACTGCTCGCCAACGCCACCGCCTACTCGCACCCCGAGACGGACGTCCCGGTCACCCTCCAGCAGGGCGGCCGGGGCGCGATGGTGATCGTCGACGACAGCGGCATCGGGATGGAGGAGGACCAGCTCCGCCGGGCCCGCCGACTGCTGGCGGGCCCGACCGACGTACTGCTCACCGAGCTGGGCAACCCGCCGCGGACCGGGTTCGCGGTGGTCGGCAAGCTGGCCCGGCAGTACGGCTTCTCCTGCCACGTCGAGCCCTCCCCGTACGGGGGGATGCGCGCCCTGGTCCGGATCCCGGCCGGGCTGCTGACGGTGGTGGACGAGGAGCAGCCGCTGTCGGTGCTCACCCCGCTGCCGCTGCGGGCCGGATCCGGTCCGGCCGGTCCAGCCACCGCCGCGGGCGGACGCGCCCGCGAGGGTGTCCCGACCATCCATGTCGTCCCCCCGGTGCAGGACCGGCCCGAGCTGCCCGGCCCGTCCGACCCGCAGCGCCCGTCCGACGGACCGCCGGTGCACGCCGTCCCGCCGGTGCGGGCGGTGCCGGACGAGCCCGCCGTGCCGGACGACGGCACCGGGCTGCCCAGCCGCCGCCGGCGTCGGCCGGTGCCCGCGCAGCCCTCGCCCGCCGACGGTGTCTCGGCATCCGCGCCCGGCGCCGTCCGCCCGGTGCGGACGCCCGAGCAGGCGGCCGCCCGCTGGCAGGCGCTCCAGCACGGCACCGGCTCCGGCCGCGCCGCCGTCGCGGAGGCGGAGGCCGGCACCGCCGAGGCCGCCGTCACCGAGGCCGTCACCGAGGCCGTCACCGCCGAAGCCGCCGAGGCCGACGCCACCCAGAGCCCCCACTCCCCGTCCCCCGAGGCGACCGGCCCCGCCGGCGCCGACCGGGCGGCCCCGCCCCGCCCCGACGCCGCCCACACCGGCGCCGGTCCCGCGGCGGCGTCCGGCCGCCGGAGCACCCAGACCTCCTGAGGAGCCGCGCCGTGAGCAGCACGTCCAGCCCCAGCACCGCCACCGCCACCGCCACCCCCGCACCCGCGGGCGCGCCCACCGGCGGCGCCCCGGCCGCCGCCGAAGGCATCGGGTGGGTGCTGAGCCCGCTCCTGGAGCTGCCGGGCGTCGTCCACGCGGTGATCGCCACCGGTGACGGCCTGGTCGAGGCCGCCTCGGCCGGCCTCGGCCGCGCCTCCGCCGAGCGGGTCGCCGCGATGACCGCCACCGTCCACGCGGCCGCCCGCGCGTTCACCACCGCCTTCACCGACACCGAGCAGCCCCGGCTGGCGCAGACCGTGGTCGAGTCCGAGCTGGGCTTCGCCGTCGTCGTCCCGGCCGGGGAGAACACGTCGCTCGCGGTGTTCACCACGCCCGAGGCCCAACTCGGCAACGTCGCCTACCAGATGCAGGTCCAGGTGGCCGCCCTCGGCCGCGCCCTGGCCAGCCCGGCCAGGCGGCAGGACGCCCCGCGGTCATGACCGCCGTCCCCCGCAGGCGGATGGTGCCCGCCTACCTGGCCACCGGCGGCCGGGCCCGCGCCGGCGCCGACGGATTCGAACGGCTGACCGTGCTGTTCGCGACCGGCGCCGAGCAGCCGGAGGCGCTCACCGAGCTGGAGGCCGAGCACCGGCGGCTCTGGGAACTGCTGCGGCCCGGCGCGCTCACCGTCGTGGAGGCCGCCGCGCACCTGCGGCTCCCGGTCAGCGCGACCGTCTTCCTCGCGGCGGACCTGGTCGAGGCGGGCTGCCTGCACGCCCGCGCGCCGATCCCCCGCGCCCAGCAGACCGACCGCTCCCTCGTCGAGAGGCTCCTCGTTGGACTCCGCACTCTCCGGTAGGCCGCCCGGTCCGGGGCGCCCGGACCGGGTGGGCTACCTGCCCGACCCCGAACAGACGCTGATGAAGCTCGTGGTCGCCGGCCCCTTCGGCGTCGGCAAGACGACCTTCATCCGCACCCTCTCGGAGATCCCCACCCTGCACACCGAGGAGGCGATGACCGAGACCGGCGCGCCCGTCGACGATTTGGCGGGCCTCCCCGGCAAGTCCACCACCACGGTCGCGGTCGACTTCGGGCGGCTCACCCTGCCCGGCGAGGTGGTGCTGTACATGTTCGGCACCCCCGGCCAGCGGCGGTTCTTCCCGCTCTGGCAGGACATCGCGCGCGGCGCCCTCGGTGCCCTGGTCCTGGCGGACACCCGCCGGCTCGCCGACTCCTTCGAGATCATGGACATGGTCGAGGAGCAGGGCCTGCCGTACGCGGTCGCGGTCAACCGCTTCCCCGAATCGCCGGCGCACCCGCCCGAGGTGCTCCGCGCCCACCTCGACCTGCACCCGGCCACCCCGCTGGTGCTCTGCGACGCCCGCGAGCGCGGCTCCAGCCTGGACGCCCTGATCGCGCTCACCGAACACGTCCTGCACGGCCTGCCGCCCTCCGCCCCGGAGCAGTCATGACCACCCCCACCGCCCAGCCGCCCACTGCCCAGCCCTCCGCCGCGCAACCCCTCGCCGCGTTGCCCCCGACCGCCCTGCACGGCCCGGCCTTCGCCGCCGACCCGCAGACCGTCTACGAGCGGCTGCGCCGGCAGGGCCCGGTCGCCCCGGTGGAGATCGCTCCCGGCGTCGAGGCCCTGCTGGTCACCGACTACCAGGCCGCGCTGGACCTGCTGCGCGACACCGACACCTACTCCAAGGACTCCCGGGCCTGGCAGCAGACCGTCCCCCCGGACTCCCCGCTGCTCCCGGTGCTCGGCTACCGGCCGACCGCCCTGTTCAGCGACGGCGAGACGCACGCCCGCTACCGGCAGGTGATCACCGACGGCCTCGCGCTGCTGGAGCCGCACCTGCTGCAGCGCCGGGTCGCCGAGGTCGCCCACCGGCTGATCGGCACCTTCGGGGCCACCGGCTCCGCCGACCTCATCGCCGACTACGCCCGCCGGCTGCCCGTCCACGTGGTCACCACCTGGTTCGGCGTGCCCGACGAGCACCGGGAACGGCTGGTGGCCGGCATCGTCGGCATGATCGAGTCCACCCGGCAGGCGGTGACCGCGTACGCGGACCTCGTCGCCGTGGTCACCGCGATGGTCGCCGAGCGCCGCGAACGCCCCCGGCACGACCTGACCTCCTGGTTCCTCACCCACCCGGCGGGGCTCGACAACGACGAGGTGGTCCGGCAGATCACCCTGACCATGATCGCCGGGAACGAGCCGACCACCAACCTCATCGGCAACGCCCTGCGCCGGCTGCTCACCGACGCCCGCTACGCCGGCTCGCTGTTCGGCGGAGCGATGACCGCGCACCAGGCGATCGACGAGGTGCTCTGGCACGAGCCGCCGCTGGCCAACCTCTCCGCCCACTACCCGCGCTGCGACACCGTCCTGCACGGCCGGGCGATCCCGGCCGGCTCGCTCGTCCTGGTCTCCTACGCCGCCGCCAACTCCGAGGCCGCCCCGCCGGCCGACAGCCCCGACACGGCCGGGCTGCGCAGCGGCGAGTCGGCGCACCTCGCCTGGGCGGCCGGCCCGCACGCCTGCCCGGCCCGCGACCCGGCCCTGCTGATCGCGATCACCGCCGTCGAGCAGCTGACCAGCCGGATCGGCGACCTCGAACTCGCCGAGCCCGCCGACACCCTGCGCTGGCGCCCGGGCCCCTTCCACCGCGCCCTGGTCCGCCTCCCGGTCCGCTTCACCCCGGTCACCGGATAGTGCCGAAGGAAAGGTTTAAAATTTCGATCACGTGAGGTTGCATCCATAAAATTTGTGGTCAATTCTGTGGTTTGTTCAAATAGTCACTGCCCGGGCCGTCTCGGTGGCGTACGTTCGTGGTCGGAGCGGAGGAGGCGCAGTGTTGTCCGGATGGCAGTACCGGCTTGATCCGACATGCAGTCAGGTCGAGCTGTGCGAGACATTCGGTGACATCTGTCGGGCGGTTTGGAATATCGCCTTGGAACAGCGCAGGGAATACCGTCGGCGCGGTGCCTGGATGAACTATGAGCCGCAGGCCGCGGAGTTGGCCGTGGCGAAGCGGGAGTTTCCATGGCTCGCGGAGGCGCCTTCTCACATTCTGCAGCAGGCGCTACGTGATCTCGATCGGGCCTGTCGGGAGCGAGGGACTTTCAACGTTCGATGGCGTTCCAAGGCGCGCTGGTCGCCCTCGTTCCGCTTTCCGGATGCGAAGCAGATTGCGGTGGAGAGAACCAGTCGCAGATGGGGTCGGGTGCGTCTTCCCAAGCTCGGGTGGGTCCGGTTCCGTTGGTCGCGAGCGCCGGGTGGTCGCATCCGATCGGCGACGGTTTCGCGCAGAGGCGGACACTGGTTCGTCTCCTTCCTGATAGAAGACGAGCAGCGGACCCCGGCATGCCATGCGCTTCCCGGAAGCGTGGTCGGAATCGACAGGGGCGTGAAGGTGGCGCTGACCACTTCGGCCGGTCATTTCTACGACCGGCCCTTCGTCTCCCCGGGCGAGTCGGCACGGATGCGCCGACTTCAGCAGAAACTGGCGCGACAGACGGCCGGGAGCGGACGTCGTCGGCGGACGGTGGCGGCGATCGGATCGTTGGCGGCTCGTGCCCGCAACCGGCGGGCAGACTTCTGTGCCTGGACGGCGAACCGGATCGCGGACCAACACGCGGTGGTCGTTCTGGAGGATCTGCGGATCAAGTCGATGACCGCCAGTGCAGCCGGTACGGTCGACGAACCTGGCCGGAACGTCCAGCAGAAGGCGGGGCTCAACCGTTCGATCCTTGCGAAGAGCTGGGGTCTGTTCGAACTGGCGCTCCGTAGTCGGGCTCGTTGCACCGGCACCCGGATCGTGCTGGTGCACCCGGCATACACCTCCCAGACGTGCAACGCCTGCAAATACCGGGACGCGAAGTCGCGCGAGAGCCAAGCCGGCTTCCGGTGCACTGCCTGTGGGCATTGTGATCACGCGGATGTGAATGCCGCCAAGAACATCCTCATCGCCGCAGGGCATGCGGTGCCAGGGCGTGGAGACCTCGGGAGTGCCCGGTCCGTGAAGCGCCAACCATCGGGCGCGCGCCCCGTCGGAGGAAGCACGCGCCCGAACCCCTGCCGCGAGGCGGGGAGGAAGTCAAGCAGTAGCGCTGGTCCGTCAGCCTTCATCGGGCTTCAGGGTCAGCGAGACACTGTTGATGCAATAACGGAGGTCGGTGGGGGTTCCGTATCCCTCGCCTTCGAACACGTGTCCAAGGTGGCCGCCGCAACGGGCGCAGCGCACCTCGACCCGTCGCATGCCGAGGCTGCTGTCCTCGAGTAGCTCCACCGCGTCGGAGTTCCGGGGGTCGAAGAAGGACGGCCAGCCGCAGTGGCTGTCGAACTTGGTCTCGGAGCTGAACAGCTCGGCCCCGCAGGCCCGGCAGCCGTAGACGCCGACGGTCTTGGTGTCGGTGTACTCGCCGGTGAACGGGCGCTCGGTGCCGGCCTCCCGGAGGACGTGGTACTCCTCCGGGGACAGCTGCTCACGCCACTCGGCGTCGGTCTTCTCGATCTCGTAGCTCATGACGGCTCCAGGTCGGGGGACTCAGACGTTGGTGGAAACGTTCGCGAGGTGCTCCAGGATTTCCGGTCCCAGGTTGGTGACGTCCCCGGCACCCATGGTGAGCAGCAGGTCGCCGGGGCGGGCCAGGCCGGCCAGCAGGGCCGGGGCGGCGGCGAAGTCGTGCTCGGCGGTGACCTCGGCACCGGCCCGGCGGGCGGCGTCGAGGATCAGCTCGCTGGTGACACCGGGGATCGGGTCCTCGCGGGCCGGGTAGATGTCCAGCACCACGGAGGCGTCGGCGAGCGCCAGCGCGGCGCCCATCTCCTCGGCGAGCTGCTGGGTGCGGCTGAACAGGTGCGGCTGGAAGACCACCAGCACCCGGCCCTCGGTGGCCTCCCGGATCGCCTCCAGGTCGGCGGTCATCTCGGTCGGGTGGTGGGCGTAGGAGTCGATCACCTGGACGCCGCCCGCCTCGCCCTTGAGCTGGAGCCGGCGGCGCACGCCGGTGTAGGCGCCGAGGGCCTTCGCCAGGTCCGCGGCCCGGACACCCAGCGCGACACCGGCGGCCAGCGCGGCGACCGCGTTGTGGGCGTAGTGCCGGCCGGGCACCGAGACGGTGAAGCCCAGCTCCTCGCCGTCCAGCAGCACGGTGACCTCGCTGGTCATGCCGCGCGCGACGACCGACAGCACCCGCAGGTCGGCGTCCTCGGCGGCGCCGACGGTGACCACGTTCAGGTCCTCGCGGCCGGCCACCCGGGCGGTCAGCTCGCGGGCGCCGTCGTGGTCGGCGGAGACCACCAGGGTGCCGCCGGGGGTGATCCGGGCGACGAAGGTCTCGAAGGACTCGTGGATCTCGTCGATCGAGGCGTAGTTGGCGTGGTGGTCCAGCTCCACGTTGAGCACGATCGCCACCTCGGGCGCGTACTTGTGGAAGCTGCGGTCGCTCTCGTCGGCCTCGGCGACGAAGATCTCGCCGGTGCCGTGGTGGGCGTTGGAACCGGGGGCGTCGAGGTCGCCGCCGATCGCGTAGGACGGGTCCAGGCCCAGTTCGCCGAGGGCGACGGCGAGCATGCTGGTGGTGGTGGTCTTGCCGTGGGTGCCGGCCACCGCCAGCGCCCGGCGGCCGCCCATCAGCGCGGCGAGCGCGTCGGAGCGGTGCACCACCGGGATGCCGCGCTCGCGGGCCGCGGCCAGCTCCGGGTTGTCGGCGCGGATGGCGCTGGAGACCACGATGCTGCTCGCGCCGTCCGGCACGTGCTCGGCGGCGTGGCCGATGTGGACGGCGGCGCCGAGGGCGCGCAGCGCGAGGACGGTCTCGGACTCCTTGGAGTCGCTGCCGGAGACGCTGGCCCCGCGCACCGCGAGGATCTTCGCCAGGCCGGACATGCCGGCGCCGCCGATGCCGATGAAGTGCGGGGCGTGCAGGTCGTGCGCGGCGTCGTTCAAGGCGGGGCTCCGTACGGGGCGGGGACGGGGGAGGTGCGGACGACGGTCGTTTCGTCCTCGCGGCCGGGGCGCGCCGGACCGCAAGGACGATTCTGCACCACGACGGCGCCCGGACCCCGCCCCGCCCGACGCGGGGAGGGCCGGGGTCAGGAGTCGCTGGCGAACAGCCGCAGCACCGGGACGCCCACCTTGTGGCGGGCCTGGGAGGCCCAGTCGCGGTGGAAGAACTCCTCCACGAAGTGCGGGGACGTGAGCACCACCACCTCGTCGGCGCGGTGCTCCTCCACCACGGCGCGCAGCCGGTCCAGCGGCTTCTCCTCGACCAGTTCGCCGACCGCCTCGGCGCCGGCCCGGCGCAGGTGGCGCAGGCTGTGCTCCAGCGACTCGGTGGCGACCGTGGGCCCGCTCTCGGACTCGTCGTGCTCGCGCACCACCTTGTCGAGGTGGCCGAGGGCCACGTCGTCCAGCGCCCGCAGCAGTTCGTCCTGCTTGCCGCGCGGCTGCATCAGGACGACGAAGGACACCTTCTCCTCGCTGTGCAGCGTGGTGACGAGCTCCACGTCGGCGTCGGAGAGCGCCTTTTCGATCATCAGTACCGTCTTGAACACGTGAGTCCCTTCCAGACACCGGCCCCCGGGCCCCGGCTTCGCATCCCATACTGCCCGGCGGAAGCTTTCCGCACGCTGCTCACCCGGCACACGGGCCACGCGGAGGAAGTCCCGGAAGAGAGCGGGATCACGGTGCGGAGGTCATGGGGTCGGCGGACGCAGGTAACGGGTGAAGAGGAATCCTTTCTGCTCGATCAATGAGACCAGTCGCATCCGCCGCACGTCAGGCATTTCCGCATCGTGGATGATGCGCGGCGCGTCGCCGCCGGTGATCAGCGGGGCCAGCGACAGGCACAGCTCGTCCAGCAGGTCCGCGGCGGCCAGCTGCCCCAGCAGCCGCGGGCCGCCCTCGGTCAGCATCCGCGGCAGGCCCCGCTCCGCCAGCGCCGCGACCGCCGCCGGCAGGTCCACCGAACCCCGTCCGACCGCGATCACGTCGGCCACCTCGGCCACCGCGGCCAGGCTGCGCGCCGGCGCGTCCTCGGTGGTGACCACCACCGTGCGCACCAGCGGTTCGGTGAACAGCGGCGCCGCGAGGTCCAGGCCCAGCGAGCGGCTGACGACCGCGATCACCGGGGCCGGCGCCTGCCCGGCCGCCCGGCGCGCCGCGGCGGACCCGGCCGGCGCCGCGGCCGGGCCGTACCCCTCGGCGCGCACCGTCTCGGCGCCCACCAGCACCACGTCCGACAGCGCCCGCAGCACCCCGAAGATCCGCTTGTCGGCCGGGCTCGACAGGCCCTCCGAGAGCCCGTCCAGCCGGGCCCCGCCGTCCAGGCCGGCCACCATGTTGGCGCGCAGCCACGGGCGGCCGTGATTCACCTGCCCGGGGTACGCGTACACGGCGGCGAGCGCCTCCGACGACTCCGGATCCTCGAACACCGCGCCCGGCGGAGCGATCAGCTGCTGCATGTCCCCAGTCTCGCAGCGGCCGGGGTCGGAGTCCGCGCCGGGCGGGCGTACCCTTGACCACCGTGCCCGCAGCCTCCCGCCCCGACACCGTGACCGAGCCGATAGCCGGCAGCGCCGGTTCGCCGATCGCCCTCACCGACCGCCGTCCGGTCGTGCCCGCCGAGCGCCTGGTCGCCGAGATGGTGCCGCCGCCGCGCTTCTCCGACGTGAGCTTCGGGACGTACATCCCGGACCCGGGCCAGCCCAGCCAGTACGAGGCCGTGCAGGTCCTGGAGCAGTTCGCGGGTGCGCTCAACGGCGGGAACGGCGCCGCGCCCAAGCGCGGCTGGTTCCGCCGCAGCGCCCCGGCCCCCGTCGGCCCGGCCGGCATCTACCTCGACGGCGGCTACGGCGTCGGCAAGACCCACCTGCTCGCCTCGCTCTGGCACGCCGTCCCCGGCCCCAAGGCCTTCGGCACCTTCGTCGAGCTGACCAACCTGGTCGGCGCGCTCGGCTTCCAGCAGGCCGTGCGGACCCTGTCCGACCACCGCCTGCTGTGCATCGACGAGTTCGAGCTGGACGACCCGGGCGACACCGTCCTGGTCTCCACCCTGCTCGGCCGCCTGGTCGAGAACGGCGTCAAACTGTGCGCCACCTCCAACACCCTGCCGGAGAAGCTCGGCGAGGGCCGGTTCGCCGCCGCCGACTTCCTGCGCGAGATCCAGGGCCTGTCGGCGCACTTCCGCCCGATGCGGATCGACGGCCAGGACTACCGCCACCGCGGCCTGCCCGACGCCCCGCCGCCCTACGGCGACGCCGAGGTCGACGCCGTCGCCGCCCGCACCCCCGGCGCCTCGCTGGACGACTTCGACACCCTGCTCGCCCACCTCCCCGCCGTCCACCCCAGCCGCTACGGCGCCCTCCTGGACGACGTGACCGCCGTCTGCCTGCGCGGCGTCCGCCAGGTCGAGGACCAGTCCACCGCCCTGCGCCTGGTCGTCCTCGCCGACCGCATGTACGACCGCGAACTCCCCATCACCGCCTCCGGCCTCCCCTTCGACCAGGTCTTCCCCGAGGAGATGCTCCGCGGCGGCTACCGCAAGAAGTACCTCCGCGCCGTCTCCCGCCTCGTCGCCCTCGCCCGGGACAGCGCCAAGTAGTCCGCGCTTGTCGGTGGTGGGTCGTACGGTGGTGGCGTGCGACCCATCACGAGTATTGAGCGGTCAGTGGCGCCCTTCGAGGTCGTCAGTCCCTACCAGCCCAACGGTGACCAGCCGGCGGCGATCGCCGAGCTGGAGCGGCGGATCCGCGGCGGGGAGAAGGACGTCGTCCTGCTCGGTGCCACCGGTACCGGCAAGTCGGCCACCACGGCCTGGATGATCGAGAAGCTGCAGCGGCCCACCCTGGTGATGGCGCCGAACAAGACGCTGGCGGCGCAGCTGGCGAACGAGTTCCGCGAACTGCTGCCCAACAACGCGGTCGAGTACTTCGTCTCGTACTACGACTACTACCAGCCCGAGGCGTACGTCCCGCAGACGGACACCTACATCGAGAAGGACTCCTCGATCAACGAGGAGGTCGAGCGGCTGCGCCACTCGGCGACCAACTCGCTGCTCACCCGCCGGGACGTGATCGTGGTCGCGTCCGTGTCCTGCATCTACGGCCTCGGCACCCCGCAGGAGTACGTGGACCGGATGGTGCGGCTGAAGGTCGGCGAGGAGATCGACCGGGACGTGCTGCTGCGCCGTTTCGTCGAAATCCAGTACACCCGCAACGACCTGGCCTTCACCCGCGGCACCTTCCGGGTCCGCGGCGACACCATCGAGATCTTCCCGGTGTACGAGGAGCTGGCCGTCCGGATCGAGATGTTCGGCGACGAGATCGAGGCGCTCTACACCCTGCACCCGCTCACCGGCGAGATCATCAGCCAGGACGACTCCGTGTACGTCTTCCCGGCCTCGCACTACGTGGCCGGTCCGGAGCGGATGGAGCGCGCGGTCACCGACATCGAGAAGGAGCTGGAGCAGACCCTCGCCAGGATGGAGAAGCAGGGCAAGCTGCTGGAGGCCCAGCGGCTGCGCATGCGCACCACCTACGACATCGAGATGCTGCGCCAGATCGGCACCTGCTCCGGGGTCGAGAACTACTCGATGCACTTCGACGGCCGCGAGCCCGGCTCCCCGCCGAACACCCTGCTGGACTACTTCCCGGAGGACTTCCTCCTGGTCATCGACGAGTCGCACGTCACCGTGCCGCAGATCGGCGCCATGTACGAGGGTGACGCCTCGCGCAAGCGGACCCTGGTCGAGCACGGCTTCCGGCTGCCCTCGGCGATGGACAACCGCCCGCTGAAGTGGGAGGAGTTCCTGGAGCGGATCGGCCAGACCGTCTACCTGTCGGCGACCCCGGGGAAGTTCGAGCTCTCCCGGGGCGACGGCCAGGTCGAGCAGATCATCCGCCCGACCGGTCTGATCGACCCCGAGGTGATCGTCAAGCCGACCGAGGGCCAGATCGACGACCTGGTGCACGAGGTCCGCAAGCGGGTGGAGCGGGACGAGCGGGTCCTGGTCACCACGCTCACCAAGAAGATGTCCGAGGACCTCACCGACTACATGCTCGGCCTGGACATCCGGGTCCGGTACCTGCACAGCGACATCGACACCCTGCGCCGGGTCGAGCTGCTGCGCGAGCTGCGGGCCGGCGAGTACGACGTACTGGTGGGCATCAACCTGCTCCGCGAGGGCCTGGACCTGCCCGAGGTGTCGCTGGTGGCGATCCTGGACGCGGACAAGGAGGGCTTCCTGCGCTCCGGCACCTCGCTGATCCAGACCATCGGCCGCGCGGCCCGCAACGTCTCCGGCCAGGTCCACATGTACGCGGACCGGATCACCCCGGCGATGGAGAAGGCCATCGACGAGACCAACCGCCGCCGGGAGGTCCAGCAGGCGTACAACAAGAAGCACGGGATCGACCCGCAGCCGCTGCGCAAGAAGATCGGCGACATCCTGGACACCCTCGCCCGCGAGGACGTGGACACCGACGAGCTGCTCTCCACCGGTTACCGCGCGCCGGGCGGCGGCAAGGGGGCCAAGGGCAAGGCGCCGGTGCCGGCCCTGGGCGCCGACCGCAAGCCGGCGAAGTCGATGCCGGCCGCGGAGCTGGCCGAGCTGATCCAGTCGATGACCGAGCGGATGCACGCCGCCGCGACCGACCTCCAGTTCGAGGTGGCGGCCCGGCTGCGCGACGAGGTCAAGGAGCTGAAGCGGGAGCTGCGCCAGATGCGCGAGGCCGGCATCGCCTGACGCCCGCCCGGCGGGCGTGGCCGGTTCTCTGCCCGGCCGCGCCCGCCGGTGCGTCGCCGCCCCGGCGAGGGGGTACACGGCGGGAAAGGCGTTGGACCGCAGGGCTCAGGCCCTGTCTCCTGGATCTTGTCGGGTCAGGCCGCGGCGGTGGGGTGCGTGCATCGCAAGGCGGAGGAGGGAGCCACTGCGGAGCATTGGCGACCGACGACAACGCGGCGAGGTGCGTGCCCCGGCGTCGAGGCCCCGGCAAGGATCCAGGAGACAGGGCCTAGGCTGGTCCGCGGTGCCGTCCTTGTCGGGCGGCCGGTAAAGAGGGGGCCTCAGCCGGGGGACGGCAACGGGGTGTTCCACCGTGGAGCCGGCGCGGGGATCCCGTGCGGCTGGGCAGAGAGGACAACCGCCGTGTCGGTGAACCTGGCCAAGGGGCAGCGGGTCAGTCTGCAGACGGGCCCGGGGGAGACGCTGACCGTGGTCCGGATGGGCCTGGGCTGGCGGGCGGCGCCCCGGCGGGGCCTGTTCGGCAGCCGGACGCGGCAGATCGACCTGGACGCCTCGGCGCTGCTGTACGCCGAGCACACTCCGTCCGACGTGGTCTTCTTCCAGCACCTGGAGAGTTCCGACGGTTCGGTCCGGCACACCGGGGACAACCTGGTCGGCGGCTCCGGGGCGGGGGAGGACGACGAGGCGATCCTGGTGGACCTGGCGCACGTGCCGCCGCACATCACCCAGGTGGTGTTCACGGTCAGCTCCTACACCGGGCAGACCTTCGCCGAGGTGCAGAACGCGCACTGCCGGCTGGTGGACGAGTCGACCGGGCTGGAGCTGGCCCGCTACGACCTGACCGGCGGCGGTCCGCACACCGGGCAGATCATGGCGAAGGTGTTCCGGGACGGTGCCGGGGGCTGGGAGATGCAGGCGATCGGCGCCCCGGCGAAGGGCCGCTCCTTCCAGGACCTGCTGCCCGCCATCGAGCCGTTCCTCTGACGGTTCTTTACCTTCTTTACCTTTCCTTGGGAGTGCTGTTACCCTTCTTGCAGCGGAGGGGAGTATTCCCTCGCAGTCGTCCCCGTCATCACGGGTGCCTGTCACGGCACCCCGGGGCGCTGGTCCGCGGTCGCGCAGTCGCGCGTCCGACGGGCGGAAGAGACCTCCGGCAGTGACGATGACTGTCTCGCCTACCTGCCGGAGGAGCAGTAGTGGACGTTTCCGTAAGTTTGTGGGTCGGCACGATCGTGGTGCTGTTGGCACTGGTCGTGGCCGATTTCTTCATCGGCGGGCGCAAGCCGCACGAGGTCTCGATCAAGGAAGCCGGCATCTGGACCACGGTCTGGGTCGTGCTGGCGGTGATCTTCGGCGGTTTCCTCTGGTGGCACTCCGGCGCGACGCCGGCCGGTGAGTTCTTCGCCGGCTACATCACCGAGAAGTCGCTCAGTGTCGACAACCTGTTCGTCTTCATCCTGATCATGGGCAAGTTCGCGGTGCCGCGGATCTACCAGCAGCGCGTGCTGATGTTCGGTGTGATCATCGCCCTGGTGCTGCGCGCGGTCTTCATCGCCGGCGGTGCCGCGCTGGTCGCCCAGTTCTCCTGGGTCTTCTTCATCTTCGGCGGCTTCCTGATCTGGACGGCCTGGAAGCTGATCAAGGAGGCGCGGGCCGACGAGGAGGAAGAGGAGTTCGAGGAGAACCGCCTGCTCAAGTCGATCGAGCAGCGCTTCCCGTCGACCGACAAGTACCACGGCACCAAGCTCTTCGTTCGGGAGAACGGCCGCCGGCTGATGACCCCGATGCTGATCGTCATGATCGCGATCGGCACCACCGACGTCCTGTTCGCGCTGGACTCGATCCCGGCGATCTTCGGCCTGACCCAGGACCCGTACATCGTCTTCACCGCCAACGCCTTCGCCCTGATGGGCCTGCGCCAGCTGTACTTCCTCATCGGCGGTCTGCTGAAGAAGCTGGTCCACCTGTCGTACGGCCTGTCGGTCATCCTGGGCTTCATCGGGGTGAAGCTGGTGCTGCACGCGCTGCACGAGCAGGGTGTGCACGTGCCGGAGATCGGCATCCCGTTCTCGCTGGGCTTCATCGTGGTGGTGCTCGCCATCACCACCGCGACCAGCCTGATGGCCTCCAAGAAGGCCGCCCTGGCCGAGCAGGCGGAGCAGGGCGGGCAGGGCGAGCCGGAGAAGCTGGACGCCTGACGCACCTCCTCCGTCGAACGGGCGGGCCCGCGACCGATCACCTCGGTCGCGGGCCCGCCCGTTCCGGCTGTCGGCGGCTACCAGCCGCGCTCGCGCCACTCCGCGAGGTGCGGGCGCTCGGTGCCGAGGGTGGTGTCGTCGCCGTGGCCGGGGTAGACCCAGGCCTCGTCCGGCAGCACGTCGAAGATCTTCCCGGTGACGTCCCGGAACAGGCTCGCGAAGGCGTCCCGGTCGCCCCAGGTGTTGCCGATGCCGCCGGGGAAGAGGCAGTCGCCGGTGAACACGTGCTGGTGGCCCACCGGGTCGTCGTAGACCAGCACGATCGCGCCGGGGGTGTGGCCGACCAGGTGCCGGACGGTCAGCTCGCAGCGGCCCACCGCGAGGGTGTCGCCGTCCGCGAGCGGCAGCGCGGTGGGGACGTCGATGCCCTCGGCGTCGTGCTCGCCCGCCGCGGTGCGCGCGCCGGTGGCGGCGACCACCTCGGCCAGCGCCCCCCAGTGGTCGTGGTGGCGGTGGGTGGTGACCACGGTGGCCAGCCGCTCGCCGACCGTCTCCAGCAGCACCGGCGCGTCGGCCGCCGCGTCGATCAGCAACTGCTCGTCGGTGTCCCGGCAGCGCAGCAGGTAGGCGTTGTTGTTGTGGGGGCCGACCGCCACCTTGGTGATGATCAGGTGCGCCAGCTCGCGCACGTCCGGCGGCCCGCCGACCTTGACCGCTCCGTGGTACGTCATACGTCCGCTCCTTGTCGGGCTACAGGGTCAGGGCCATCCTCGCGCCTGCGAGGGGGCTCAGCCCAACGGGGGGAGGACCGGCAGGTCGGTGCCGGGGGTGCGGCGCAGGGCGGCGCCGTCGGACCGGCCGGAGAGCCAGGCGAGCAGGGCGCGGACGGGGCCCTCGACGGTCAGGGCGGGGGTGCCGGCGCCGATCACGGCGCGTTCGGCGGTGTCCTCGGCCAGCAGCTCGACGGCGGGCAGCCCGGCGCCGGCCGGTCCGGCCAGCTTCTCGGCGAGCTGCCGGAACTCGGTGGCGGCGAACTCCTCCGGCCAGTGCGCGGGGGTGTAGCCGGCGTCCAGGTCGACGTGGTGGTACTCGACCTCCGCCAGCCGCCGCCAGGGGATCTCCGCGGCCGGGAAGACGGCGCCGCTGCGGTGCTTGACCTCCGCGGCCCAGGCCCCGTCCGGCAGCAGGGCGGCCGCCGCTACGAAGCGGGCGTGGGAGGCGCGCAGGTCGGCGAGCTGCTCGTCCACCGGGCGGGGCGCGCCCTCCTCGATGTCCCGGTCACGGGCCTCCTGGCTCGGGTACTGCGGGATGTCGGTGCCGGTGCGGGCGCCGTCCAGCAGGTTGACCAGCGAGTCGGCGTTGCGGGCGAGGTGGGCGAGGACGTGGCCGCGGGTCCAGCCGGGCAGCGCGGAGGGCCCGGCGGCGGCCTCCGCCCCGATCCCGGCGACGGTCCGCAGCAGCAGGCGGGTGCTCTCCTCGACCTCGGCCAGGCGCCGGGCGGCGACGGCGGGGAGGGAGGGGGCGGGGTCGGTCTGCGGCCCGGTGCGCGGGTCGGTCTGCGGGTCGGTCATCGATTCGGCCTTCGGTGGGAGACGGCGCGTTGCCCCGAGGGGGCTTCGCTCGTTGACCAGGTGACGCTACCGCCGTTGCCCCCCCGCCGAGCAGGGGCTTTTCGGTCCGCGCGTCAAGACTCCGCGCATCGTCCTCACTCGTTCGGGTGGACCCGGCTGGACGAGCTCGATAATCGAACGCGTGAGCTAGTAGGCTGGCTGCCGCATCCTGGAAGAAGTACACCCCTCGAAACCCAGCCCTCTCGCCCCGGAGAAAGGCGCCAGAAGCAGTGGCCGACCGCCTCATTGTGCGCGGTGCTCGCGAGCACAACCTCAAGAACGTCTCGCTCGACCTGCCCCGCGACTCCCTCATCGTCTTCACGGGCCTCTCCGGCTCCGGCAAGTCCTCGCTGGCCTTCGACACCATCTTCGCGGAGGGCCAGCGCCGCTACGTCGAGTCGCTGTCCTCCTACGCCCGGCAGTTCCTGGGCCAGATGGACAAGCCGGACGTCGACTTCATCGAGGGCCTCTCCCCGGCCGTCTCGATCGACCAGAAGTCCACCAACCGCAACCCCCGCTCGACCGTCGGCACCATCACCGAGGTCTACGACTACCTGCGGCTGCTGTTCGCCCGGATCGGCAAGCCGCACTGCCCGCACTGCGGCCGCCCGATCGCCAAGCAGTCCCCGCAGGCCATCGTCGACAAGGTGCTGGAGCTCGCCGAGGGCACCCGCTTCCAGGTCCTCAGCCCGGTGGTGCGCGAGCGCAAGGGCGAGTTCGCCGACCTCTTCGCCGACCTCCAGTCCAAGGGCTACGCCCGGGCCCGGGTGGACGGCGAGACGGTCCAGCTCGCCGAGCCGCCCAAGCTGAAGAAGCAGGAGAAGCACACCGTCGAGGTGGTCGTCGACCGCCTCACCGTCAAGGACAGCGCCAAGCGCCGGCTGACCGACTCGGTGGAGACGGCCCTGCGGCTGAGCGGCGGCATGGTCGTGCTCGACTTCGTCGACCTCCCGGAGGACGACCCCGAGCGCGAGCGGATGTACTCCGAGCACCTCTACTGCCCGTACGACGACGTGTCGTTCGAGGAGCTGGAGCCGCGCTCGTTCTCCTTCAACTCGCCGTTCGGCGCCTGCCCGGACTGCTCCGGCCTCGGCAACCGGATGGAGGTGGACCCGGAGCTGGTGGTGCCCGACGACGAGCGCTCGCTGGACGAGGGCGCCATCCACCCCTGGTCCGGCGGCCACACCAAGGAGTACTTCCAGCGGCTGATCGACGCCCTCTCCGGCGAGCTGGGCTTCCGTACCGACATCCCCTGGGCCGGGCTCCCGGCCCGCGCCAAGAAGGCGCTGCTGTACGGCCACAAGCACCAGGTCGAGGTCCGCTACCGCAACCGCTACGGGCGCGACCGCTCCTACACCACCGGCTTCGAGGGCGCGGTGCCCTTCATCCAGCGCCGCCACCAGGAGGCCGAGAGCGACTCCAGCCGGGAGCGCTTCGAGGGCTACATGCGCGAGGTGCCCTGCCCGACCTGCCAGGGCAGCCGGCTCAAGCCGGTGGTGCTGGCGGTCACCGTCGAGGGCCGCTCGATCGCGGACGTCTCCTCGATGTCGATCAGCGACTGCTCCGACTTCCTCGGCGCGATGAAGCTGAACGCCCGGGACAAGCAGATCGCCGAGCGGGTCCTCAAGGAGGTCAACGAGCGGCTGCGCTTCCTGGTCGACGTCGGCCTGGACTACCTCTCGCTGGACCGCGCGGCCGGCACCCTCTCCGGCGGCGAGGCCCAGCGGATCCGGCTCGCCACCCAGATCGGCTCCGGCCTGGTCGGCGTGCTCTACGTGCTGGACGAGCCGTCGATCGGCCTGCACCAGCGCGACAACCACCGGCTGATCGAGACCCTGGTCCGGCTCCGCGACATCGGGAACACCCTGATCGTCGTCGAGCACGACGAGGACACCATCAAGATGGCCGACTGGGTGGTCGACATCGGCCCCGGCGCCGGCGAGCACGGCGGCAAGGTGGTGCACTCCGGCTCGCTGAAGCAGCTGCTCGCCAACAAGGAGTCCCTCACCGGCCAGTACCTGTCCGGCAAGCGGAGCATCCCGATCCCGGCCGCCCGCCGCGCCCGGGACAAGAAGCGCCAGCTCACCGTGCACGGCGCCCGCGAGCACAACCTCAAGGACGTCACGGTCGGCTTCCCGCTCGGCACCTTCACCGCGATCACCGGTGTCTCCGGCTCGGGCAAGTCCACCCTGGTCAACGACATCCTCTACACCCACCTCGCCCGGGAGCTGAACGGCGCCCGCACGGTGCCCGGCCGGCACACCCGGATCACCGGCACCGACCTGGTGGACAAGGTGGTGCACGTCGACCAGTCGCCGATCGGCCGCACCCCGCGCTCCAACCCGGCCACCTACACCGGCGTCTTCGACCACGTCCGGCGGCTGTTCGCGGAGACCCAGGAGGCCAAGGTCCGCGGCTACCTGCCCGGCCGGTTCTCGTTCAACGTCAAGGGCGGCCGCTGCGAGAACTGCTCCGGCGACGGCACCATCAAGATCGAGATGAACTTCCTGCCGGACGTCTACGTCCCGTGCGAGGTCTGCCACGGCGCCCGCTACAACCGGGAGACGCTGGAGGTCCACTACAAGGGCCGCTCCATCGCCGAGGTGCTGGACATGCCGATCGAGGAGGCGCTCGACTTCTTCGAGGCCGTCCCGGCGATCGCCCGGCACCTGCGCACGCTCAACGACGTCGGCCTCGGCTACGTCCGGCTCGGCCAGTCCGCGCCGACCCTCTCCGGCGGCGAGGCCCAGCGGGTGAAGCTCGCCTCCGAGCTGCAGAAGCGCTCCACCGGCCGGACGGTCTACGTGCTGGACGAGCCCACCACCGGCCTCCACTTCGAGGACATCAGCAAGCTGATCAAGGTGCTCTCCGGCCTGGTGGACAAGGGCAACACGGTCATCGTCATCGAGCACAACCTCGACGTCATCAAGACCGCGGACTGGATCGTCGACATGGGCCCCGAGGGAGGCTCCGGCGGCGGCTCCGTGGTCGCCGAGGGCACCCCCGAGGAGATCGCGGCCGTCTCCGAGAGCCACACCGGCAAGTTCCTCCGGGACATCCTGCCGGGCGGCTTCGAGGAGGCCCCGGCCGCGCCGACCAAGGCCAAGACCCCCCGCAAGCGCGCCGCGGCGGCGCGCAAGTAGCGGACGGGCCTCGCCGCCCGCCTCCGCCCGCCCCCGGCACCCCGGGGGCGGGCGGAGGCGCGCCGCATAGAATTCCGGGCGGCCCGCAGCCGCGAAGCCGCCGCCGAACGCCGCCGCCGAAACCAGGAGCACCCTCATGTCCGAGGCCCCCGAGAGTCCCGCCCCCTCCCGCCGCACCCTGCTCTGCGGGGCCGCGGCCGTCCTCGCCGCCGGCGGCACCGTCGCCGTCACCGGCTGCGCCTCGACCTCCTCCGGCTCCGACTCCGCCGCCAAGACCCCGGTCGACCTCGGCCCGGCCTCCGGCGTCCCGGTCGGCGGCGGCACCGTCTTCCGCGAGAAGAAGATCGTCGTCACCCAGCCCGCCGAGGGCCAGTACAAGGCGTTCAGCGCCAAGTGCACCCACGCCGGCTGCATCGTCGACCAGGTCAAGAACCAGAAGATCCAATGCCCCTGTCACGGCAGCATGTTCGGCATCACCGACGGCGCCGTGCAGGACGGCCCGGCCCCGACCCCGCTGCCCGCGTACGACGTGGTGGTCGAGGGCGGCAACCTCAAGGTGACCCCGCGCTGAAGCAGTTGATCTCCCGCACGCGCCCCCGGCCCGAGTCGGTACGGTGGACCCATGGCTGACCCGTCCACCTACCGTCCGGCGCCGGGTGCGATCCCGACCTCGCCCGGTGTCTACAAGTTCCGCGACGCCCACGGGCGGGTCATCTACGTAGGCAAGGCCAAGAGCCTCCGGCCCCGGCTGTCCTCCTACTTCCAGGACCTCGCCGGACTCCACCCGCGCACCGCGACCATGGTCACCACCGCCGCCTCGGTGGAGTGGACCGTCGTCGCCACCGAGGTCGAGGCGCTCCAGCTGGAGTACTCCTGGATCAAGGAGTTCGACCCCCGGTTCAACGTCAAGTACCGGGACGACAAGAGCTATCCGGAACTCGCGGTCACCCTCAACGAGGAGTTCCCGCGGGTCCAGGTGATGCGCGGCGCGCACCGCAAGGGCGTGCGCTACTTCGGCCCCTACGGCCACGCCTGGGCGATCCGCGAGACCGTCGACCTGCTGCTGCGCGTCTTCCCCGTCCGCACCTGCTCCAACGGCGTCTTCAAGCGCGCCGCCCAGGTCGGCCGCCCCTGCCTGCTCGGCTACATCGGCAAGTGCGCCGCGCCCTGCGTGGGCCGGATCACGCCGGAGGACCACCGGGCGCTGGCCGAGGACTTCTGCGACTTCATGGCCGGGCGCACCGGCAACTACCTGCGCCGGCTGGAGACCGAGATGCAGGAGGCCGCCGCCGACCTGGAGTACGAGAAGGCCGCCCGGCTGCGCGACGACATCGGCGCCCTCAAGCGGGCCATGGAGAAGAACGCCATCGTGCTCGCCGACGCGACCGACGCCGACCTGCTGGCCGTCGCCGAGGACGAACTCGAGGCGGCCGTCCAGATCTTCCACGTCCGCGGCGGCCGGGTCCGGGGCCAGCGCGGCTGGGTCACCGACAAGGTCGAGGACGTCGACACCGCCGGCCTGGTCGAGCACGCCCTCCAGCAGCTCTACGGCGGCGTCGGCGGCGGCGCCGAGGACCGCGGCGAGGCCGTCCCGCGCGAGGTGCTCGTCCCCGCGCTGCCCGACCCGGTCGAGCCGGTGCGGGAGTGGCTGGGCGGGCTGCGCGGCGCCCAGGTGGACCTGCGCATCCCCCAGCGCGGCGACAAGAAGGACCTCATGGCCACCGTGCAGCGCAACGCCCAGCAGGCGCTGGCGCTGCACAAGACCAAGCGCGCCTCCGACCTCACCACCCGCAGCCGCGCCCTGCAGGAGATCACCGACGCGCTGGAGCTGGACAGCGTCCCGCTGCGGATCGAGTGCTTCGACATCTCCCACCTCCAGGGCGAGGACGTGGTCGCCTCGATGGTGGTCTTCGAGGACGGCCTGGCCCGCAAGAGCGAGTACCGCCGCTTCGAGATCAAGGGCTTCGAGGGCCAGGACGACGTCCGCTCGATGCACGAGGTGATCAGCCGCAGGTTCCGCCGCTACCTCCAGGAGCGCGAGCGCACCGGCGAGTGGGCCGTCCCCGAGGAGGGCCCCGAGGACGCCGCGGACGGCACCGGTGCCGGTGTCGACGGCACCGGCACCGGCGTCGACACCCGCGCCGAGGACGGCCGCCCCCGGCGCTTCGCCTACCCGCCGCAGCTGCTGGTCGTCGACGGCGGACAGCCCCAGGTCGCCGCCGCCCAGCGGGCCCTGGACGAACTCGGCATCGACGACATCGCGCTGTGCGGCCTGGCCAAGCGCCTGGAGGAGGTCTGGCTGCCCGGCGAGGACGACCCGGTGGTGCTCCCGCGCAGCAGCGAGGGCCTCTACCTGCTCCAGCGGGTCCGCGACGAGGCCCACCGCTTCGCCATCGGCTACCAGCGCGGCAAGCGTTCCAAGCGACTCACCGCCGGAGAACTGGACTCCGTCCCCGGCCTCGGCGAGACTCGCCGTCAGGCGCTGCTCAAGCACTTCGGCTCGCTCAAGAAGCTCCGGGCGGCCACCGTCGACGAACTCTGCGCGGTCCCCGGCATCGGCCGGCGGACGGCGGAGACCGTTGCGGCGGCGTTGTCGTCCCGTACACCTGCCGCACCAGCCGTGAACACCGCCACGGGCGAGATCATCGAGGACGACGCCGACGAGCCGGCGCCCGCGGCGCCCGAGACCGCACCCATCCAGGAGACGCCATGACGGCCGACGCCGCCCGTCAGCCGGCGTGCCCCGCGCCCACTCGTCCGAGTGGCGCCGGGAAGCATGCCCGCGCGACGCGCGTTCTCCACAGCAGAACCACCGAGAGCGGGGAACCGAAGTGACCGTGTCCGATTACGGGGGCACCGCCCGGCCGGAGGCCGGCGGCGAGAACACCCCGGAGCTGGTGATCATCTCCGGCATGTCCGGGGCGGGCCGCTCCACCGCCGCCAAGTGCCTGGAGGACCTGGGCTGGTTCGTGGTGGACAACCTGCCGCCGGCCCTCATCCCGACCATGGTCGACCTCGGAGCCCGCTCCCAGGGCAACGTCGCCCGGATCGGCGCCGTGGTGGACGTCCGCGGCCGGCAGTTCTTCGACGACCTGCTGACCTCGCTGGACGAGCTGGAGAAGCGCGGCGTGCGGCTGCGCGTCGTCTTCCTCGACTCCTCCGACGACGCCCTGGTCCGCCGCTTCGAGAGCGTGCGCCGCCCGCACCCGCTCCAGGGCGACGGCCGGATCGTCGACGGCATCGCCCAGGAGCGCGAGCTGCTGCGCGAGCTCCGCGGCGAGGCCGACCTGGTGATCGACACCTCCAACCTCAACGTCCACCAGCTGCGGGCCAAGCTCGACGCCCAGTTCGCCGACCACGACGAGCCCGAGCTGCGCGCCACCGTGATGTCCTTCGGCTTCAAGTACGGCCTGCCGGTCGACGCCGACCTCGTGGTGGACTGCCGCTTCCTGCCGAACCCGCACTGGGTGCCCGAGCTGCGGGCCAGGACCGGCACCGACGCGGACGTCGCCGACTACGTGTTCCAGCAGCCCGGGGCCAACGAGTTCCTCAACGGCTACGCCGAGCTGCTGCGCATTGTCACCGAGGGCTATCGCCGCGAGGGGAAGCGTTACATGACCCTTGCCGTAGGCTGCACCGGTGGCAAGCACCGCAGCGTCGCGATGTCCGAGCGGCTGACGAAGCGTCTGATCGCGGACGGTGTGGAAACGGTGCTCGTCCACCGTGACATGGGACGGGAGTAGCCGCCGCACCCCCTGCCGGGCCGCCGGTGGAGGTCGGCGGCCCGGCAAGAGGAACGCGAGGTAGGTGTGACGGGATACGTGCCCGGGCGGCAGCTGCAGAACAAGACCGCCGACCGGAGCGGGACCACGGCCAGGTCGATCGTGACCGGCCGATCCCGCACCGGGGCGGCCCGCACCGGCCCGGCCCGTCCCCACCAGGCCCCCAGGAGCAGTCAGGCCCCGCGGATCACCGCGCTCGGCGGCGGCCAGGGCCTGTCGGCCTCGCTCTCCGCGCTGCGCCGGCTCACCACCGACCTCACCGCGGTGGTGACCGTCGCCGACGACGGCGGCTCCAGCGGCCGGCTCCGCGAGGAGCTCGGAGTGCTGCCCCCCGGCGACCTCCGCAAGGCGCTCGCCGCGCTCTGCGGCGACGACGACTGGGGCCGGACCTGGTCCGAGGTGATCCAGCAGCGCTTCACCGGCACCGGCGAGCTGGGCGGCCACGCGGTCGGCAACCTGCTGATCGTCGCGCTCTGGGAGAAGCTCGGGGACCCGGTGGCGGCCCTGGACTGGGTCGGCCGGCTGCTCAACGTCCAGGGGCGGGTGCTGCCGATGTCGGCGGTCCCGCTGGACATCGAGGCGATAGTCCGGGGGCACGACCCGGCCTTCCCCACCGAGCTGGGCGCCGTCCGCGGCCAGGCCAGCGTGGCGGTCACTCCCGGCACCGTGCAGTCCGTCCGGCTCGTTCCGGACGAGCCGCCCGCCGTGCCGGAGGCGGTCACCGCGGTCCGGGAGGCGGACTGGGTCGTCCTGGGCCCCGGCTCCTGGTTCACCAGCGTGCTGCCGCACCTGCTGGTGCCCGAGCTGGTCAAGGCCCTGGTGGAGACCCGCGCCCGCCGCCTGCTCACCCTGAACCTCGCCCCGCAGCCCGGCGAGACCGAGGGCTTCACCCCGCAGCGTCATCTGGATGTCATCGCCGACCACGCCCCCGCGCTCGCGGTGGATGCGATCCTGGTGGACGAGCGCGCCGTCACCGGCGGTGCCTTCGGCCAGGCCGACCTGGCCGGCCTGGAGAAGGCGGCCGAGCGAATGGGAGCCGCACTGGTGCTCGGGCGGGTCGCCCGTACCGACGGCACGCCGCGACACGACCCGGAGCTCTTGGCGGCCGCGTACGACCGGATTTTCCGGACACATGGAAGGATCGGGCCATGGCGATGACTCCAGCGGTGAAGGACGAAATCAGCCGGCTCCCGGTCACCCGGGCCTGCTGCCGCAAGGCGGAGGTGTCGGCGATCCTGCGTTTCGCGGGCGGGCTGCACATCGTGAGCGGCCGCATCGTGATCGAGGCGGAGCTCGACACCGGAGCCGCCGCCCGGCGCCTGCGCAAGGACCTGCTGGAGATCTTCGGACACTCCTCGGACCTGGTCGTGATGGCCCCCGGCGGCCTGCGGCGCGGCAGCCGCTACGTGGTCCGGGTGGTCAAGGACGGCGAGCTGCTCGCCCGCCAGACCGGGCTCGTGGACGGCCGAGGTCGCCCGATCCGCGGTCTGCCCCCGGCCGTCGTCTCCGGCGCCACCTGCGACGCCGAGGCGGCCTGGCGCGGCGCCTTCCTGGCCCACGGCTCGCTCACCGAGCCCGGCCGCTCGTCCTCGCTGGAGATCACCTGTCCCGGTTCGGAGGCCGCCCTCGCCCTGGTCGGCGCCGCCCGCCGGCTCGGCATCCCCGCCAAGGCCCGCGAGGTGCGCGGCGTGGACCGGGTGGTGATCCGCGACGGCGACGCGATCGGCGCGCTGCTCACCCGGCTCGGCGCGCACGAGTCGGTGCTGGCCTGGGAGGAGCGCCGGATGCGGCGCGAGGTGCGGGCCACCGCCAACCGGCTGGCCAACTTCGACGACGCCAACCTGCGCCGCTCGGCCCGGGCCGCGGTCGCGGCCGGCGCCCGGGTGGCCCGCGCGCTGGAGATCCTCGGCGAGGAGGTGCCCGAGCACCTGGCCGCCGCCGGCCAGCTGCGGATGCAGCACAAGCAGGCCTCGCTGGAGGAGCTGGGCGCGCTCGCCGACCCGCCGCTGACCAAGGACGCGGTGGCCGGCCGGATCCGCCGACTGCTGGCGATGGCCGACAAGCGCGCCTCCGAGCTCGGACTGCCGAGCACCGAGGCCAACCTCACCGACGAGATGGCGCTCAGCTGACGCCTCCCGCCGACCGGATCCGGCCGGGGTCTTGACGATCGCACCCGGAGATGATCTCTGCGCCGGTGCCCGCCAACGCGGGCACCGGCGCAGTCGTGTCCGGGGGTTGGAACGGGCCGTTGCGGCGGCCCTCGCGCGGGTCGGGACCAACTGCCCGGACGGGCAAGGCCGGACGGCCCGAAATCGGTGGGAACACGCGCCACGCCAGGGGTTGCGCATTCGCCTGATGTGCTCCACCCGGCCTCGGAGGGGTAGGGTCATAGGCGGTCGGGGACATCCCAAAATTCCACCCCGTCGGCATAGCGTCCGGCGTACCTAACGAGGAGATCGGTTCGTGACGATCCGGGTAGGCATCAACGGATTCGGCCGCATCGGCCGCAACTTCTTCCGTGCGGTTAAGTCCCAGGGCGCGGACATCGAGATCGTCGGCGTCAATGACCTGACCGACACCAAGACCCTGGCGCACCTGCTCAAGTACGACTCGATCCTGGGCACCTTCCCGGGCGAGGTGTCCCACACCGCGGACAGCATCACGGTCGACGGCACGACCTTCAAGGTCATCGCCGAGCGCGACCCGGCCAACCTCCCCTGGGGCGAGCTGGGTGTCGACATCGTCATCGAGTCGACCGGCATCTTCACCAAGGCCGAGGCGGCGAAGAAGCACGTCACGGCCGGCGCGAAGAAGGTCATCATCTCGGCGCCCGCCACCGACGAGGACATCACCATCGTCATGGGCGTCAACGACGAGAAGTACGACGGTGCCAAGCACACCGTCATCTCCAACGCCTCCTGCACCACCAACTGTGTGGCGCCGCTGGCCAAGGTGCTGAACGAGAACTTCGGCATCGTCAAGGGTCTGATGACCACGGTGCACGCGTACACCAACGACCAGGTCACCCTGGACTTCCCGCACAAGGACCTGCGTCGCGCCCGCGCCGCGGCCCTCAACATCATCCCGACCTCGACGGGTGCCGCCAAGGCCACCGCCCTGGTCCTCCCGGAGCTCAAGGGCAAGCTGGACGGCACCTCGCTGCGCGTCCCGGTCCCGACCGGCTCGATCACCGACCTGGTGGTCACCCTGGAGCGCGACGTCACCGTCGCCGAGGTCAACGAGGCTTTCCAGAAGGCCTCCGAGACCACCCTCAAGGGCATCCTGCAGTACACCGAGGACCCGATCGTCTCCTCCGACATCGTGAACTCGCCGTTCTCCACGATCTTCGACTCGCTGATGACCATGGTCCAGGGCAACCAGGTCAAGGTCTTCGGCTGGTACGACAACGAGTGGGGCTACTCGAACCGCCTCGTCAACCTGACCACCCTCGTCGGTGCCGGGCTCTGACGCAGCGGGAGCTGACGTGAAGTAGGGGGGAGGGCCCGGAAGGCATGTGCGAAGCCGACCGGGCCCTCCGTCTGCGCACCCTCAACTCCCCTTTGACGGCCCGCTGTTGTGCCGTCGCCTGCTCCACCATCTCGCCAGGAGACCGAAGACCGTGAAGACCATCGAAGATCTGGACGTCGCCGGCCGGCGCGTGTTCGTGCGCGCGGACCTGAACGTCCCGCTGTCCGGCGGCACGATCACCGACGACGGCCGGATCCGCGCCGTCGCCCCGACCATCGCCAAGCTCGTCGAGCGCGGGGCGAAGGTCGTCGTCGCCTCCCACCTCGGCCGCCCCAAGGGCGAGCCGGACCCGCAGTTCTCCCTCGCGCCGGTGGCCGCCCGCCTCGGCGAGATCCTCGGCAGGCCGGTCGCGTTCGCGACCGACACCGTGGGCGAGAGCGCGAAGGCCACCGTCGCCGCCCTGGCCGACGGCGAGGTCACGCTGCTCGAGAACCTGCGCTTCAACGCCGGTGAGACCAGCAAGGACGATGCCGAGCGCGGCGCCTTCGCCGACGAGCTGGCCGGCCTCGCCGACCTCTACGTCGGTGACGGCTTCGGTGCGGTGCACCGCAAGCACGCCTCGGTGTTCGACCTGCCGGCCCGCCTGCCGCACGCGGTCGGCGACCTGATCGCCACCGAGGTCGGCGTCCTCAAGCGCCTCACCGAGGAGGTCGAGCGCCCGTACGTGGTGGTGCTCGGCGGCTCCAAGGTCTCCGACAAGGTCGGCGTGATCGACAACCTGCTCGGCAAGGCCGACCGCATCCTGATCGGCGGCGGCATGGCGTTCACCTTCCTCAAGGCCAAGGGCTACGAGGTCGGCAGCTCGCTGCTGCAGGAGGACCAGATCCCGACGGTGCTGGACTACCTCAAGCGCGGTGAGGAGAACGGCGTCGAGTTCGTGCTGCCGGTGGACGTCGCGGTCGCCGGGTCGTTCCCGGACGTCAAGACGCAGGCGCCGGTCGAGGATTTCGCCGTCGTCGCCGACGACGCCATTCCGGCGGGCACGCTGGGCCTGGACATCGGCCCCCGCTCCGGCGCGCTGTTCGCGGAGAAGCTGGCCGACGCGAAGACGGTGTTCTGGAACGGCCCGATGGGCGTCTTCGAGCACCCGGCCTTCGCCGACGGCACCCGGGCCGTCACCCAGGCCCTGATCGACAGCGACGGGTTCACCGTGGTCGGTGGCGGCGACTCCGCCGCGGCCGTCCGCATCCTGGGCTTCGACGAGACGAAGTTCGGACACATCTCGACCGGCGGTGGCGCGAGCCTCGAATACCTGGAGGGCAAGACCCTCCCCGGTCTCGCCGCACTGGAAGGCTGAATCACGCATGACTGAGCGTCTCCCGCTGATGGCGGGCAACTGGAAGATGAACCTCAACCACCTCGAGGCCATCCAGCACACCCAGAAGCTGGCCTTCGCGCTGGCCGACAAGGACTACGAGGCGGTCGAGGTGGCCGTCCTCGTGCCGTTCACCGACCTGCGTTCGGTGCAGACCCTGGTCGACGGCGACAAGCTGAAGATCAAGTTCGGCTCGCAGGACATCTCGCAGTACGACGGCGGCGCCTACACCGGCGAGATCTCCGGCCCGATGCTGTCCAAGCTGAAGTGCACCTACGCGGTGATCGGGCACTCCGAGCGCCGCGAGTACCACAACGAGACCGACGAGCTGGTCAACGCCAAGGTCAAGGCCGCCTACCGGAACGGGATCACCCCGATCCTGTGCATCGGTGAGCCGCTGGAGATCCGCAAGGCCGGCACCCACGTCGAGTACACCCTGGCCCAGCTCGACGGCGGCCTGAAGGACGTCCCGGCCGACCAGGCCGAGTCCGTGGTCGTCGCCTACGAGCCGGTCTGGGCGATCGGCACCGGCGAGGTGGCGACCCCCGAGGACGCCCAGGAGGTCTGCGCCGCGATCCGCGCGCGGATCGCCGAGCTGTACTCCGCCGAGCTCGCGGACAAGGTCCGGGTGCTGTACGGCGGTTCGGTCAAGTCGTCGAGCGCGGCCGGCCTGATGGCCAAGCCGGACGTCGACGGCGGCCTGGTCGGCGGTGCCTCCCTGGACGCCGAGGAGTTCGTCAAGATCGTGCGGTACCGTGAGCAGGCAGTAGGCTAACGCCGCCGCAGCAACGTAGGCTTTGGGGCCGGACCACCTGGCGTGGTCCGGCCCCTTCGCCGAAGATACGAGAGAGTTGGTCCCGCCGTGGTTCTCGGGTTCTCGATTGCCCTGATCGTCTTCAGCCTGCTGATGATCCTCCTGGTGCTGCTGCACAAGGGAAAGGGCGGCGGCCTGTCGGACATGTTCGGTGGCGGCGCGATGTCCACCGGCGGTGGCTCCGCGGTCGCCGAGCGCAACCTGGACCGCATCACGATCGTGGTCGGTCTGGGCTGGTTCGCCTCGCTGTTCGTACTCAGCATGGTCCTGAAGTACAAGAGCTGACATACCTCTGACGCCCCGTCGCCCCGCGGCCTATCCTGGAAGGGTCCGGGGCGGAGCCGGTGGTGGCGCATCCTTAACTCCTGCTTACACTAGGACGACTTTCGCCACCGACGCGCATCGCGGCGCGTCGGCGCACCAGCACGCAGGGAGTCAGACCGTGGCAAGTGGCAACGCCATCCGTGGCAGCAGGGTCGGAGCCGGCCCGATGGGTGAGGCGGAGCGCGGCGAATCCGCCCCCCGCAACCGGATCTCCTTCTGGTGTGCCAACAAGCACGAGACCCGGCCGAGCTTCGCGGCCGAGGCGGTCATCCCGGACACCTGGGACTGCCCGCGCTGCGGCTTCCCGGCCGGGCAGGACGAGCACAACCCGCCCGCCCCGTCCCGCAACGAGCCGTACAAGACCCACCTGGCGTACGTGCGCGAGCGGCGCACCGACGCCGACGGCGAGGCGATCCTCGCCGAGGCGCTGGCCAAGCTCCGCGGCGAGATCTGAGCAGGCGAACACCGAAGGGCGCCACCCGTGACGGGTGGCGCCCTTCGGTGTTCCCTACGACCCCTGGCCTCAGGCCGAGGCCGGGGGGTACAGCTGGGGCGGCAGCCGGTCCGCGGCGGCGCGGTCCAGCAGCCACAGGGTGCGGCCGGTGCCGTGCGCGCCGGAGGCGGGCGCCTGGAGCTCGCCCGGGCCGGACAGGGCCAGCGCGACCGCGTCCGCCTTGTCCTCGCCGGCCGCCAGCAGCCAGACCTCGCGGGCGGCCCGGATCGCCGGCAGGGTGAGCGAGATCCGGGTCGGCGGGGGCTTCGGCGCGCCGCGCACGCCGATCACCGTCAACTCGGTCTCCCGCACCCCGGGGTGCTCCGGGAACAGCGAGGCGACGTGGGTGTCCGGGCCGACGCCGAGCAGCAGCACGTCGAAGGCGGGGACCCGCAGCCGGTCGGCCGGACCGGCCGCCTTCGCGAGCTCCTCGGCGTAGCGGGCGGCCGCGGCGTCCACGTCCGAGCCGTCGACGCCGTCCGAGGCGGGCATCTCGTGCACCCGCGCCGGGTCGAGCGGGACGGCGTCCAGCAGCTCGGCGCGGGCCTGGACGGCGTTGCGCTCCGGGTCGCCGGAGGGCAGGAACCGCTCGTCGCCCCACCAGAGGTCCAGCCGCGCCCAGTCGATCGCGTCGCGCGCCGGGGAGGCGGCGATCGCGGCCAGCAGGGCGTTGCCGTTGCGTCCGCCGGTGAGCACCACCGAGGCGGCGCCGCGGGCGGCCTGGGCGTCCACGATCCGGGTGATCAGCCGGGCCGCGGCCGCCTGGGCCATCAGCTCCTTGTCCCGGTGGACGACCAGCTGCGGGGTGGCCGCGGTCATGCGCCCGCCTTCTTGGCGCCGCGCTTGGCGGCGCCCTTGCGGGCCCCGGCCTCCGGGGCGGTGGCGGCGGCGGTCTCCTCGGCCACGGCCTCGTCGACGGCCGCGGCGGCGCTGGCGGCCGCGGCCGCCACCTCGGCGGTGTCCCGCTCCTTGAGCCGCTCCACCGGGGTGCGGACGGCCACCGCGTAGATGTCGTCCGGGTCGAGCCGGCGGAGCTCCTCGGCGATCAGCTCCGAGGTCTCGCGCCGCTTGAGCGCCACCTGGCGGTCCGGCGAGCGGGGCATCGAGAGCGTGCCCAGCAGGCCGTCCGGGCGGTCCAGGGTGATGTCCCCGTCCGTGGTGCGCAGGTGCACCGCGGTGATGCCCGGGCCGCTGGTGACGACCCGCTCGACCGGCACGTGCAGCCGGTTGTGCAGCCACAGGCCGAGCAGCTCCACGCTGGGGTTGTACGACTCGCCCTCGACCACCGCGGAGGTGATCGTGGACGGCCGCTGGTCCAGCGCGGCGGCCAGCATCGAGCGCCAGCCGGTGATCCGGGTCCAGGCCAGGTCGGTGTCGCCCGGGGTGTAGCTCTGGGCCCGCTGGGCGAGCTGGCCGACCGGGGACTCGGCGGTGACCGCGTCGGTGATCCGGCGCTGGGCGAGCGCGCCGAGCGGGTCCTGCGCCGGGTGCAGCGGCGCGTTCTCCGGCCACCAGACCACGACCGGGGCGTCCGGCAGCAGCAGCGGCAGGACGACCGACTGGGCGTGCGCGGCGAGTTCGCCGTGCATGCGCAGGACGACCGTCTCGCCGGAGCCGGCGTCGGAGCCGACCAGGATCTCGGCGTCCAGACGGGTCTCGGCGCGGGCCCGGGGCGAGCGCCCGGCGCGCTTGATGACCGCCAGGGTGCGCGAGGGGTGCTCGCGGGAGGCGTCGTTGGCGGCCCTGAGGGCGTCGTAGGCGCTGCCCTCGTCGGTCACGATCACCAGGGTGAGCACCATGCCGGCGGCCGTCGAGCCACTGGCCCGGCGCGCCTCCATGAGCGCTGCGTTGATCTTGCTGGACGTGGTGTCCGTGAGGTCGGTCTTCATGGCCGGCGCCAGCTCCTGCCGTCTCGTGCGAGCATCTCGTCCGCCTCGGCCGGGCCCCAGGTGCCGGCCGCGTACTCGGCGGGCTTGCCGTGGGCGTCCCAGTACTTCTCGATCGGGTCGAGGATCTGCCAGGAGAGCTCGACCTCCTGGTGGCGCGGGAAGAGGTTGGCGTCGCCGAGCAGCACATCGAGGATGAGCCGCTCGTACGCCTCCGGGGAGGACTCGGTGAAGGACTCGCCGTAGGCGAAGTCCATCGTGACGTCCCGGACCTCGAAGGAGGTGCCCGGCACCTTGGAGCCGAACCGCACGGTGACGCCCTCGTCCGGCTGCACCCGGATGACCAGGGCGTTCTGCCCCAGCTCCTCGGTCGCGTAGGAGTCGAACGGCAGGTACGGGGCACGCTGGAAGACCACCGCGATCTCGGTGACCCGGCGGCCCAGCCGCTTGCCGGTGCGCAGGTAGAACGGCACTCCGGCCCAGCGGCGGTTGTTGATCTCCAGCTTGATCGCCGCGTAGGTGTCGGTCTTGGAGTCCGGGTTGATGCCGTCCTCGTCGAGGTAGCCGCCGACCTCCTCGCCGCCCTGCCAGCCGGCCGTGTACTGGGCGCGCACGGTGTGCTCGCCCAGGTCGGTCGGGAGCTTGACGGCGCTGAGCACCTTGAGCTTCTCGGCCACCAGCGCCTTCGGGTGGAAGGACGCCGGCTCCTCGATGGCGGTGAGCGCCATCAGCTGGAGCAGGTGGTTCTGGATGACGTCACGGGCGGAGCCGATGCCGTCGTAGTAGCCGGCCCGGCCGCCGATGCCGATGTCCTCGGCCATCGTGATCTGCACGTGGTCGACGTACGACCGGTTCCAGATCGGCTCGAACATCTGGTTGGCGAACCGGAGCGCCAGGATGTTCTGGACCGTCTCCTTGCCCAGGTAGTGGTCGATCCGGAAGACCTCGTCCCGGGGGAAGACCTCGTGGACGATCCGGTTCAGCTCCTGGGCGGACTCCAGGTTGTGGCCGAAGGGCTTCTCGATGACGGCGCGGCGCCAGGATCCGCTCGGCGGGTCGGCCAGCCCGTGCTTCTTGAGCTGCTGGACGACGGTCGGGAAGAACTTCGGCGGCACGGACAGGTAGAAGGCGAAGTTGCCGCCGGTGCCCTGTGCCTGGTCCAGCTCCTCGATGGTCTCGCGGAGCTTGTCGAAGGCGTCGTCGTCGCCGAAGTCGCCCTGGACGAAGCGCATGCCCTTGGCGAGCTGCTGCCAGACCTCCTCGCGGAAGGGGGTGCGGGCGTGCTCCTTGACCGCGTCGTGGACCTCCTTGGCGAAGTCCTCGTCCTCCCACTCGCGGCGGGCGAAGCCGACGAGCGAGAAGCCCGGCGGCAGCAGGCCGCGGTTGGCCAGGTCGTAGATGGCCGGCATGAGCTTCTTGCGGGAGAGGTCGCCGGTGACCCCGAAGATGACCAGGCCGGACGGCCCCGCGATGCGCGGGAGCCGCCGGTCCGAGGGGTCGCGAAGCGGGTTGACGGGTGCCGGCGGGAGGTCGTCCGCGTCCTGCACCGGGGTCAACTCGGGGAAGTCAGTGCTCACTTGATGGGCTCCGCTTTCGTGCGCCGTTCGCAGGGGGTCACTTCTCGTCGGCGAAGGAGGCGAGCGAGGCGGTGACGGTGTCGAGCAGCTCGTTCCAGGACTGCTCGAACTTCTCGACGCCCTCGTCCTCCAGCACCTGGACGACGTCGTCGTAGTCGACGCCCGCGGCGGCGATGGCGTCCATCACGGCCTTGGCGTCGGCGTAGTTGGGGACGATGGTGCCGCCGGTGACCACGCCGTGGTCGTCGGTGGCGTCCAGGGTGGCCTCGGGCATCGTGTTCACGGTGCCGGGTGCGACCAGCTCGGTGACGTAGAGGGTGTCCGGCAGCGCCGGGTCCTTGACGCCGGTGGAGGCCCAGAGCGGACGCTGCGGCTTGGCGCCGGCGGCCTCCAGGGCGACCCAGCGGGCGCTGCCGGCGCTCTTGCCGTCGACGCTGCCGAAGACCTCCTCGTACGCCTGGTAGGCGAGGCGGGCGTTGGCCAGCGCGGCCTTGGAGCGGAGCTCCTTGGCCTCGCCGCCGACCTTCTCCAGGCGCTTGTCGATCTCGGTGTCCACGCGGGACACGAAGAAGGAGGCGACCGACTCGATCTGGGAGAGGTCCAGGCCCTTGGCCTTGGCGGCCTCCAGGCCGGTCAGGTAGGCGTCCATGACGGCCTTGTAGCGCTCCAGCGAGAAGATCAGCGTGACGTTGACGCTGATGCCCTTGCCGATGACCTCGGCGATCGCGGGCAGGCCGGCCTTGGTGGCGGGGATCTTGATGAAGACGTTCGGGCGGTCGACCAGCCACCACAGCTGCTTGGCCTCGGCCACCGTCGCGGCGGTCTCGTGGGCCAGGCGCGGGTCGACCTCGATCGACACCCGGCCGTCGCGGCCGTTGGAGGCGTCGTAGACCGGGCGCAGCACGTCGGCGGCGTCACGGACGTCCGAGGTGGTGATCATGCGGACGGCCTCGTCCGTGGTCACCTTGCGGACGGCGAGGTCCTTCAGCTGGCCGTCGTAGGAGCTGTCGCCGCCGCCGATGGCCTTCTGGAAGATGGTCGGGTTGGTGGTCACGCCCACCACGTGCTTGTGCTGCACCAGCTCGGCGAGGTTGCCGCTGTTCAGCCGCTTGCGGCTGAGGTCGTCCAGCCAGATCGCCACGCCTTCGTCGCTGAGGCGCTTCAGTGCGTCGGTCATGGTGCTTCAGTCCTTACGTCTTTTGCTGCTGTGGGGTGTGTGGGGCGGACCGGGGCGCCGATGTGCGGTCGGCGCCCCGGCCCGGGTGCCGCTAGCGGTTGACGGCCTCGAGCGAGCGGAGGGCGTTGTGGGCCTCGGCGACGACGCGCTCGGCGGTGATGCCGAACTCCTCGAACAGCACCTGGTAGTCGGCGGAGGCGCCGAAGTGCTCCAGCGAGACGATCCGGCCGTGGTCGCCGACCAGCTCGCGCCAGCCCTGGGCGATGCCGGCCTCGACCGAGACGCGGGCCTTGACCGACGGCGGCAGCACGCTGTCGCGGTAGGCCTGGTCCTGCTCCTGGAACCACTCGAAGGACGGGACCGAGACGACGCGGGTGGCGATGCCCTCGGCCTCCAGGACCTCGCGGGCCTTGACGGCCAGCTGGACCTCGGAGCCGGTGCCGAGCAGGATCACCTGCGGGCTGCCGGTGGAGGCCTCGGCCAGGATGTAGCCGCCCTTCGCGGTGCCCTCGGCGGAGCCGTACACCGTGCGGTCGAAGGTCGGGACGTTCTGGCGGGTGAGGGCCAGGCCGACCGGGCCGGGGTGGGTGGTCTGGCGCTCCAGGACGGTGCGCCAGGCGACGGCGGTCTCGTTGGCGTCGGCCGGGCGGACCATGGCCAGGCCCGGGATGGCGCGCAGCGAGGCCAGGTGCTCGACCGGCTGGTGGGTCGGGCCGTCCTCGCCGAGGCCGATGGAGTCGTGCGTCCACACGTAGGTGACCGGCAGCTTCATCAGGGCGGCCAGGCGGACGGCGGGGCGCATGTAGTCGGCGAAGACCAGGAAGGTGCCGCCGAAGACGCGGGTCTTCCCGTGCAGCGCGATGCCGTTCATGGTGGAGCCCATGGCGTGCTCGCGGATGCCGAAGTGGATGGTCCGGCCGTAGGGGCTGGCCGACTTCAGCGGGTTGCCCTCGGGGAGGAAGGAGCTGTCCTCGTCGATGGTGGTGAGGTTGGACTCGGCGAGGTCGGCCGAGCCGCCCCACAGCTCCGGGATCACCGCGCCGAGGGCCTTCAGGGTCTCGCCGCTGGCCTTGCGGGTGGCGACGGCCTTGCCGGCCTCGAAGACCGGGACGGCCTTCTTCCAGCCCTCGGGCAGCTCGCCGGCCGTGATGCGGTCGAACTCGGCGGCGCGGTGCGGGTTGGCGGCGCGCCAGGCCTCGAAGGACTTCTCCCACTCGCCGCGGACGGCCTTGCCGCGCTGGACGACCAGTCGGGCGTGCTCGATGACCTGGTCGCTGACCTCGAAGGTCTTCTCCGGGTCGAAGCCCAGGACCTTCTTGGTGGCGGCGATCTCGGCGCCGCCGAGCGCGGAGCCGTGGGCCTTGGCGGTGTTCTGGGCGTCCGGGGCCGGCCAGGCGATGATCGTGCGCATAGCGATCATCGACGGGCGGGAGGTCTCGGCCTTGGCGGCGGTGAGGGCCTCGGCGAGCGCGGCGACGTCGATGTCGCCGTTGGACTTCGGGGCGACGCGCTGGACGTGCCAGCCGTACGCCTCGTAGCGCTTGAGGACGTCCTCGGAGAACGCGGTCTCGGTGTCGCCCTCGATCGAGATGTGGTTGTCGTCGTAGAGCGCGACCAGGTTGCCGAGCTTCTGGTGGCCGGCGAGCGAGGAGGCCTCGGCGGAGATGCCCTCCTCCAGGTCGCCGTCGGAGACGATGGCCCAGACGGTGTGGTCGAACGGCGACTCGCCGGCCGCGGCGTCCGGGTCGAACAGGCCGCGCTCGAAGCGGGCCGCCATCGCCATGCCCACGGCGTTGGCGATGCCCTGGCCGAGCGGGCCGGTGGTGGTCTCGACGCCGGCGGTGTGGCCGTGCTCGGGGTGACCGGGGGTGCGGCTGCCGGCGACCCGGAAGGCCTTGAGGTCGTCGAGCTCCAGGCCGTAGCCGGAGAAGTAGAGCTGGGTGTAGAGCGTCAGACTGGTGTGCCCGGGGGAGAGGACGAACCGGTCACGGCCGGCCCAGGCCGGGTCGGTCGGGTCGTGGCGCAGGAAGCGCTGGAAGATCAGGTAGGCGGCGGGGGCCAGCGACATGGCCGTCCCCGGGTGTCCGTTGCCGACCTTCTGAACCGCGTCCATCGCCAGGACGCGGGCCGTGTCGACGGTCCGGTCGTCGAGGTCCGACCACTCGAATGCATTCGGCGTCGTGCTCACCCTGTCTCAGGGCTCCTTCCGTTGTGAAGAGTGACCCCGTGAGGGACCGGGTCGGCCACGTCGCTGGGGCCGGACGCTGGGTGGTGCCGGTCACGGAGGGTAGATCCCGCTTCTGTGGGCGAGCCTACCGTCCGGCCCGGGGCTCACCCTCCGTGGTGGGACAACCCAGGCATGTTGGCAGTCATTCCCCGGACATTTCGTGGACGACCGTGCGACCGGAGGCCCGGTCCCTTTGTCCACCCTCGCCCGGATCCGTCCGGTTCGCCTCTCCGGCGCGCGGGACGGGGGACCGGCGGTCCGGGCGGGCCCGGGAGCGGCGTCGCGGACAACGTTCCTGGTCGGGGCGGCGGGGGTTCACCCGGGGGTGTGCGTTCCGCCCCGCCGGGGCACCCCGGGGCCGGTGGGGAGATATGGAGCGTCTAAGGTGGCGTGGTACGCGCAGAGCGGACGATTCGGGAACAACGTTCCGGTGGCCGCCTGTGAGGATTCATCTTCAGTTGGGGTGTTAGTGACCGCCGTCGAATCCCGTCCCGCCGGGGTCACCGGGGCGACGCCTGCGCACCGGCCGTTCGGGGCCCGTGCCGGCGCCTTCGTCGCACTGACCAAACCGCGGATCATCGAGCTGCTGCTGATCACCACGGTGCCGGTGATGTTCCTGGCGGAGCGCGGGGTGCCGAACCTCCTGCTGGTGCTGAAGGTGGTCATCGGCGGTTACCTCTCGGCGGGTGGCGCCAACGCCCTCAACATGTACATCGACCGCGACATCGACGCGGTGATGTCCCGCACCGAGCGCCGCCCGATCGTCACCGGCATGGTGTCGCCGCGCGAGGCGCTGGTGTTCGGCATCGCGCTCGGCGTCCTGTCGACGGTCTGGCTGGGCGTCCTGGTCAACTGGCTGTCCTCGGCGCTGGCGCTGGGCGCACTCCTCTTCTATGTGTTCGTCTACACGCTGGGGCTGAAGCGCCGCACCGCGCAGAACATCGTCTGGGGCGGCATCGCCGGCTGCATGCCGGTCTTCGTCGGCTGGGCCGCGATCACCAACTCGCTCTCCTGGTCGGCGCTGGTGCTGTTCCTGGTGATCTTCTTCTGGACGCCGCCGCACTACTGGCCGCTGTCGATGAAGGTCCGTGAGGACTACGCCCGGGCCGGGGTGCCGATGCTGCCGGTGATCAAGGGCAACCTGGCGGTGGCCAAGCAGATCGTCGCCTACTCCTGGGTGATGGTGGGGGTCTCGCTGCTGCTGTGGCCGCTGGCCGACACCAGCTGGCTGTACCCGGCCGCCGCGGTGGTGCTGGGCGCCTTCTGGCTGAAGGAGGCGCACGCGCTGTACGGGCGGGCGAAGTCCGGTGTGGTCGGCGCCAAGCTGAAGGAGATGCGGCTGTTCCACTGGTCGATCACCTATCTGACGCTGCTGTTCGTGGTGATCGCGGTGGACCCGTTCGTGAAGTGACGCGGTGACGCAGATGTGAGGAAGGGCCCCGGTCGAGTCGACCGGGGCCCTTCGCGTTCCTGGCGGCGGGGCGGACAGGCCCTAGCGGTCGGGCAGCTCGGAGGGGCCGACGTGGCCGTCCAGCCAGTCCTTGAGCGGCTGCGAGGCGCGCAGGAACCCGGTGATCCGCTCGTACGCGGCGCGGGTGCCCAGCCAGGGCTCGGGGGCCCACTCCTGCCAGGCGATCAGCCCCTTGTGGCGGAGCAGTCCGATCCGCGGGTGGTCCTTGGGGTAGCCGCGCGGGGCGGACTTCAGCGAGTCCCGGCCGACCACCTCCGGCCCGGCCCGGCGGACCCGGTCGGCCACCCGCTCCAGCTCGGCGCCGGAGACGTCCTCGGCGACCGCGGTCCGGTAGCGGTCCAGCTGGTCGGGGGCGAGCCGGTACAGCCCGTTGCCGCAGGCCAGGCCGTCGGCGGAGAGCTGGACGTAGCCACCGGCCGCCAGATGGGCGCCGATGTGCGTCTTGTACGGGGACTTGTCGGCGCTGAACCGCACGTCGCGGTTGGGCCGGAAGATCCTGCCGGGCCCGAACTCGGGTTCCAGCTCGTCCAGCAGCCGTTCCATCGGCTCCCGGACGGCCTGCTCGTACCGGTTCTTGTGGGACTGCCAGAAGGTCTTGGAGTTGTCGGCCTCGAGGTGCTCGTAGAAGTCGAGCGCCTCGGCCGGCCAGCCGTCGAAGGTCACCCCACCAGTATGTGGCCCGGTGCACACGGCGCTCCCGTCGCCAGCTCTCCTACCGCTCGGTAGCATGCGGGCATGAGCAGCGCAGAGACCGCCACCCCCGCCGCGCCGGACGCCCGTGCCGAGCGTCGTGCCAAGCGCATCGCCAAGCACCTGACCGCCTTCGCCGCGGCGCACGGCGGCAGCGCCGACGGCGTCGTCGAGTACGTCGGCGCGGTCGCCACCCGGATCGTCGTGGTCGGCGCCGACGGCGCCTGGGGCGACCAGGTCGCGCCCAGCTACGCGGTCGGCCGCCGGGCCGCCGAGCTGGCCGGGGTCACCCTGCACGAGAACTTCGAGGGCGAACTCGGCCTGAAGGTGCGCACCGGCGCGTACGAGTGGAAGCGGATGGCCGGCATCCAGATCGGCGGCTGAGCCCGCCCCCTGTCACACGCAGCAGGGCCCCGGTCGCTGGAGACCGGGGCCCTACTGCGTGTGACGTGGCCCGAGAGGTGCCGGGGGTGCCGGGGTCAGGCGGTCGCGGGCTCGGGGGTGCGGGCGGGCGGTGCGTCCTGGGCCGGGGCGTCCTCGCGGGCGCGCAGGGCGAGCGGGATGCGCAGGGCGGCGATCCAGATCAGGGTGGCGCCCAGCATGTGCAGGCCGACCAGCAGCTCCGGGACGTCGGTGAAGTACTGGACGAAGCCGATCACGCCCTGGAGCAGCAGGCCGACCAGCAGCTCGCGGGCCCGGGCCCGGGCGGCCGGCGGGGCCTTGACGGCGGCGAACACGAAGACCACCGCGATCGAGAGGCCGATCGAGAGGAAGGCCAGGTCGGCGTGGGCCTGGGCGAGGCGGTCGTAGTCCAGTGGGATCCGCGGGACCATCTTGTTGTCCTTGGGCGTCCCGGGGTGGTGGCCGGCGCCGGTGACCAGGGTGCCGGCGGCCACCAGCAGGCCGATCACGCCGACCAGGGCGTAGGAGAGCCGCTTGATCGGCTCGGCCACCAGCGGCCGGGCCGGGCCGTCCCCCTCCTTGGACCGCTCCCACATCAGGGTCGCGACCCAGACCAGGGCCATCGCGGCGATCAGGTGCAGCGCCACCGTGTACGGGTTGAGGCCGGTCAGTACGGTGATGCCGCCGAGTACGGCGTTGCTCATCACCAGCCAGAACTGGGCCCAGCCGAGCTTGGTCAGGCCGCGCCGCCGGGGCCGCGCGCAGCGCGCGGCGACGATCGCCCAGCCGACGGCGGCGCTCAGTACATAGGTGAGCATCCGGTTGGTGAACTCCACGACGCCGTGGAAGCCCATCTCGGCGGTCGGGGTGAGGCTCTCGTCGGTGCAGCGCGGCCAGGTGGTGCAGCCGAGGCCGGAGGCGGTGAGGCGGACGGCACCGCCGGTCACGACGATCACCACGCTCATCACCAGCGCGGCGAACGCGGCGCGCTTGACCATGGCGGCGGAGGGCTGCCAGCGCTCGGCGAGCAGGGAGAAGGGGGTGGTGTTAGGCACGGCGTCCATGGTATGCGGCCTTACAGCCGATCTTGGGGCGGGGGCGGGCGTGGGGGCGGGCGCGGGTCGGCACGCGGCGCTGGGCTCCCGGTGTCGACTTGGCGGCAAATCCATCAGGGGCATGACGGGGCAAAGCGGATCATTCGGTCAATGCAGTCATTGGTCTTGACCAATTGCCTACATGGCCGAAAGAGTGCGGTTTGGTCCATACCTTTTTCCGGACCCCTCCCACACCCCCGCACGCAAGCGGAGATCCTGCACATGCGCATATCCGTTCCCGCCGCAGCGCTCGCGCTCGGCGGATCCTTCGTTCTGGCCGGGCTCGTCGCCCCGGCCGCCGCCCAGGCCGCCCCGACCCAGTGCCTGAACCTCGGGGTCGCCAACCTCTACGGGGAGTTCGTCGAGGGTGACGACACCCATACGCCGGACGCCGAGGGTGCGGTGGCGGTCGGTGGCAACGCCGACTTCACCGGCGGCTTCTCGGTCGGCCAGGAGCTGACCCCCGAGCAGGTCAAGGCGCTGCCGGGCGGCAACGCCCTGGTCGTCGCCGGCAAGCTGACCGGCCACAACACCCAGGTGATGAAGGGCAACGGCGTCTACGGCTCCAAGGCCGAGGGCGCCGTGATCCAGGCCCACCAGGGCACGGTCGGCCAGGGCAAGTCGCCGATCGACTTCGCCGCCGAGTTCGCCCGGGTCCGCGCCGTGTCCACCACCCTGGCCGGCACGCCGCAGACCGCCGGCGCCACGGTCGAGGCCAAGGGCAAGGAGCTCTACCTCACCAGCGGCGACGCCGCCTTCAACAGCTTCACCGTCTCCGCCGCCGCGCTCCAGGGTGCCACCGGGATCTTCGTGAAGGTGCCGGCCGGCTCGGTCACCGTGGTCACCGTCACCGGCGACTCCTACGACATGGCGGCCGCGAAGACCACCGGCTTCTTCCTCTGGGACGAGGGCAAGAAGTCCTACGTCCTGGACGACAAGCTGCAGAGCGCGCACGGCGGGGCGATCCGCTCCAAGCTGCTCTGGAACTTCCCGACCGCCACCAAGGTGGTCAAGAACAGCCAGGCCGCCTGGTCCGGCACCGTGCTGGCGCCGAACGCGGCGTTCGACCTGGGCTCGGCGGCCCCGGTGAACGGCTCGGTCATCGTCAAGTCGCTGACCGGCAAGGGCGGTGCGGAGACGCACCACTACCCCTTCACCGGCTGCCTGCCGACCACGCCGCCCACCACCCCGCCGACGACGCCGCCCACGACGCCGAGCACCCCGCCCACCACGCCGCCGGTGGTGCCGCCGACCGGTACGCCGTCGGCGAGCGTCACCCCGAGCACGCCGGGCTCCACCGGGACCCCGAGCACGCCGCCGACCACCCCCGGCACGACCGGCACCCCGGCGCCCTCGGTGACCCCGGGCGCCTCGGGCAGCCCGTCCGTCCCGGCCACCGCCAGGCCGAGCGCGAGCGGGTCGGCGAGCCCGTCCGCGAGCGCCTCCGCCTCGGCTGCCGTGCCGGGCGCCTCGGCGAGCCGGTCGGCCGGTGCCGTCACCGAGGGCGGCCTCGCCCACACCGGCTCCGGCCCGGTCGTGCCGCTGACGATCGCCGGTGGCCTGGCCCTCGCCGCCGGTGGCGCGCTGGTCGTGGTCGCGCGTCGGCGCAAGGCGGCCGGCCGGGTCTGACCCGTGCGACCCGTGGCGGTCCGCTCCGTACCGGTTGAAGGGGCATGACCCGTTTTGCTCCTTCAGGCACCCCTGGTGATCGAAAATGATCACCAGGGGTGCAGTCTTTCGGCCACCCTGACCGTGTCCATTCGGGTCGGTGGCAGCGCCATTGCCCGAGCTGACGGGCCTGCGCGGGCGCCGAAGCACATCCGGATGTCACCGGAAAGTCGAAATCCGGACGTGCAGCGGGGTGTGGAGCGGTAGGGGGCTGCCGGTAGAGTCCCCCGGACAGTCGTAGCGGGCCCACCGCTGTTCCACTCAATGCGCCTGCTGCACAAGACCGTTCGGAGGGAACTACGAAATGGCGCGACAGCGGCGGCAGATAGGCATCGGCAGTGCGGCGATCGCGGGAACGGCCGTGGCGGCCGTCCTGCTGCCGGTGGCGCTGGCGACCAGTGCCTCGGCCCACGTCCCGACCTGGCAGGTCACCTGCGACAAGATCGTGATCGACCTCGCCAACTACAGCGACAAGGCGGGCGTCAAGAACGCCGTCAGCCTGACCGTCGACGGCGAGAAGGTGCTGGACCAGAAGGAGTTCGGCAAGACCTTCAAGCAGACCTTCCCGGTGAAGGACCACAGCGCGCCGATCAAGGCCACGCTGGTGGTGACCACCACCGAGGACCCGAAGAACGCGGACTGGAACAAGACGGAGACGAAGACGATCGAGGTCTGCGCGACCCCGACGCCCACTCCGACCCCCACCCCGACCGTCACCCCGACGCCGACCCCGACGGCGACGGTGACGCCCACCCCGACTCCCACCGCGACGGTGACGCCGACGCCGAGCCCCACCGCGACGGTGACGCCGACCCCGCCCCCGGTCACCCCGACCGTGACGCCGAGCCGGCCGGCCACGCCGACGGCCACCCCGTCGACCGCCGCGCCCGTCCCGCCGAAGACCTCCTCGCCGACCCCGGCCGGCCCGGCGCTGGCCGCGACCGGTAGCAGCGACGCCACCCCGGTCATCGCGGCCGTCGGCGGCGGTGTCGTGCTCCTCGGCGGCGCGCTCGTCCTGCTCGCCCGCCGTCGTCGCGGCGGCGACCAGGGCTGAGCTGCGGCGCCTCGCGCACCGAGGCGGTAGCAACGCCGACGGCCCCCCGGTCCTGATGGACCGGGGGGCCGTCGTGTCGTGTCACGCGGCCGGGCTACTCCCAGCGGAAGAAGCGCGCGGCGGCGGCGAGGCCGAGCACGGCCCAGCCGCCCAGCAGGCCGAGGTCGGCCCACGGCACCCCGGCGCCGTCCTGGAGCACCGAGCGCAGACCGTCCGACAGCGCGGCGATCGGCAGCAGCTCCAGGACGGACTGCGCCGCCGCCGGGAACTTCGACAGCGGCACGACCACCCCGCCCGCGAGCAGCAGCAGCACGAAGACCAGGTTGGCGGCCGCCAGCGTCGCCTCCGCCTTCAGCGTGCCGGCCATCAGCAGGCCGAGCCCGGAGAAGGCGGCGGTGCCGAGCACCAGCAGGGCGGTTACGGTCAAGGGGTTGCCCTGCGGCGACCAGCCGAGGGCCAGCGCGATCACCGACAGCAGCGCCACCTGGAGCGCCTCGGTGACCAGGACGCAGCCGGTCTTGGCGGTCAGCAGCGCCCAGCGCGGCAGCGGGCTGGCGCCCAGCCGCTTCAGCACGCCGTAGCGGCGCTCGAAGCCGGTGGCGATGGCCTGCCCGGTGAAGGCCGTCGACATCACGGCCAGCGCGAGCAGTCCCGGCGCGAGGAAGTCGACCCGCTTGCCGGGCCCCTCGACGGCGACGATGTCCACCGCGGAGAAGAGCACCAGCAGCACGGTCGGGATGACCACGGTGAGCAGCAGCTGCTCGCCGTTGCGCAGCAGCATCCGGGTCTCGAACGCCGTCTGGGCCAGCAGCATCCGGCCGACCGGCGCCGCTCCGGGACGGGGGGAGTAGTCGGTCACGAGCGCAGGTCCCGTCCGGTCAGGTCGAGGAAGACGTCTTCGAGGCTGCGGCGCTGCACCGCGAGCCGCTCCGGGAGGATGCCGGTGGCCGCGCACCAGGCGGTGACGGCGGCGAGCAGCTGGGGGTCGACCGGCGCCTCGATGCGGTAGCTCCCGGGGGAGGGCTCGGCGGCGGTGGCGCCCTCGGGCAGCTCCTTGAGCAGGGTGGTGAGGTCGAGCCCGGGCGGGCCGTCGAAGCGCACGCTCGACTCGGCGCCGCCGCGGCACAGCTCCTCCGGGGTGCCGCCGGCGATCACCCGGCCCCGGTCGACGATCGCGACCCGGTCGGCGAGCTGCTCGGCCTCGTCCATGTGGTGGGTGGTGACGACCACGGTGACGCCGTCCCGGCGCAGGTCGCGGACCAGCTCCCAGGTGGCGCGGCGGGCCTGCGGGTCGAGTCCGGCGGTGGGCTCGTCCAGGAAGACCAGTTCGGGGCGGCCGACCACGGCCATCGCCAGGGCGAGCCGCTGCTGCTGGCCGCCGGAGAGGCGGCGGTAGGTGGTGCGGCCGCAGGAGCCCAGGCCGAGCCGTTCGACCAGCGCGTCGACGTCCAGCGGGTCGGCGTGCAGCTTCGCGGTGTGCCGGAGCATCTCGACGGCGCGGGCGCCCGCGTACACGCCGCCGGACTGGAGCATCACGCCGATCCGGGGGCGCAGCTCGGCGTTCTGCGCGACCGGGTCGAGGCCGAGCACCCGGACGGTGCCGGCGTCGGGGCGGCGGTAGCCCTCGCAGGTCTCGACGGTGGTGGTCTTCCCGGCGCCGTTCGGGCCGAGGACGGCGGTGACGGTGCCCCGGTCGATGCGCAGGTCGAGACCGTCCACCGCGGTCTTCTCGCCGTAGCGCTTGACCAGCCCGGTGATCTGGACCGCGGGTTCGGATTGCATGCCTGTGAGTCTAAGAGGGGCCAACGGATGGCCCCGACACCGGGTTTGGTGATCATTTCCGCAGGTCAGGTAAGGCTAACCTGCGTGACAGATGCCACGGGTGAGGCCTGGGTCACGGCTTGTCCTGTCGGAAGGAATTACGCAACACTGGTGTTGTGAAAAACATGCGCGAGCACTCCACGCAGCAGGAGGCCGAGTCGGCCCCCGGCTGCGCCGTGCCCGCGACGGCGGCAGAGGTGCTGCTGGACGGCCACCGGGCCACCCGGGACCGGGTCGCCCGGTCGATCCTGGACCACGGTCCCTCCTCCGCCGCCGACCTGGCGAGCCGGCTCGGTCTGACCACCGCGGCCGTCCGCCGTCACCTGGACGGCCTGACCGCCGCCGGCCTGGTCGAGTCCCGCGAGCAGCGGGTCTACGGCAGCCGCGGCCGGGGCCGTCCGGCCAAGGTCTTCGCCCTGACCGACGGTGGTCGCGACGCCTTCTACCAGGCGTACGACCAGCTCGCCGCCGACGCCCTGCGCTGGATCTCCGACGCGGTCGGCGGCGGCAAGGCCGGGGAGGAGGCGGTCGCCGCCTTCGCCCGGGCCCGGTTCGGCCGGCAGGCGGAGAAGTACGGCGAGGCCCTCAGCTCCGCCGGAGCGGGCGAGCGCACCGAGGCACTGGCCCAGGCGCTCAGTGCCGACGGGTACGCTGCCACGGTGCGGCGGGTCCCGTCTGCCGCGGCCCAGGCCCCGGCGGGCGCGCAGCTCTGCCAGCACCACTGCCCGGTCGCGCACATCGCCGAGCAGTTCCCGCAGCTCTGCGAGGCGGAGACCGAGGTCTTCTCCCAGTTGCTGGGCACCCATGTGCAACGGCTGGCCACCATCGCCCACGGCGACGGGGTCTGCACGACCTATGTGCCGGCACCCGGTGCCGCATCGTCGCCCGCCCTGCGCTCCGCCGCGGGCCGGGACACCGATGCCGCGCCGACTGCCGGTACGTCCACCGATGATTCAGCGTCCGCGCGTTAGGAAGCTCGCATGACTGACACCGTTTCGCACCCCGAGCTCGACGGCCTGGGCAACTACGAGTACGGCTGGGCCGACCCGGACGTCGCCGGCGCCGGGGCCAAGCGTGGGCTCAGCGAGGACGTGGTCCGCGACATCTCGGCGAAGAAGAACGAGTCCGAGTGGATGCTGAACCTGCGTCTCAAGGGCCTGAAGCTGTTCGGCAAGAAGCCCATGCCGACCTGGGGCTCCGACCTCTCCGGCATCGACTTCGACAACATCAAGTACTTCGTCCGCTCCACCGAGAAGCAGGCCGAGTCCTGGGAGGACCTGCCCGCGGACATCAAGGCCACCTACGACAAGCTGGGCATCCCGGAGGCGGAGAAGCAGCGCCTGGTCGCCGGTGTCGCCGCCCAGTACGAGTCCGAGGTCGTCTACCACCAGATCCGCGAGGACCTGGAGGAGCAGGGTGTCATCTTCCTGGACACCGACACCGCGCTCAAGGAGCACCCGGAGCTCTTCCACGAGTACTTCGGCACCGTCATCCCGACCGGTGACAACAAGTTCGCCGCGCTGAACACGGCCGTGTGGTCCGGCGGCTCCTTCATCTACGTGCCGAAGGGTGTCCACGTCGACATCCCGCTCCAGGCCTACTTCCGGATCAACACCGAGAACATGGGCCAGTTCGAGCGGACGCTGATCATCGTCGACGAGGACGCCTACGTCCACTACGTCGAGGGCTGCACCGCGCCGATCTACTCCTCGGACTCGCTGCACTCGGCGGTCGTGGAGATCATCGTCAAGAAGGGCGGCCGCTGCCGCTACACGACCATCCAGAACTGGTCGAACAACGTCTACAACCTGGTCACCAAGCGCGCCGTGGCGTACGAGGGCGCGACCATGGAGTGGGTCGACGGCAACATCGGCTCCAAGGTCACCATGAAGTACCCGGCCGTCTACCTGATGGGCGAGCACGCCAAGGGCGAGACCCTGTCGATCGCCTTCGCCGGCGAGGGCCAGCACCAGGACGCCGGCGCCAAGATGGTCCACATGGCGCCGAACACCTCCTCCAACATCGTCTCCAAGTCGGTGGCGCGCGGCGGCGGCCGGACCTCCTACCGGGGTCTGATCGAGATCGGCGAGGGCTCCAAGGGCGCCAAGTCCAACGTGCTCTGCGACGCGCTGCTGGTCGACACCATCTCCCGCTCGGACACCTACCCCTACGTGGACGTCCGCGAGGACGACGTGTCCATGGGCCACGAGGCGACCGTCTCCAAGGTCAGCGAGGACCAGCTCTTCTACCTGATGAGCCGCGGCATGACCGAGTTCGAGGCCATGGCGATGATCGTCCGCGGCTTCGTCGAGCCGATCGCGCGCGAGCTGCCGATGGAGTACGCGCTGGAGCTGAACCGGCTGATCGAGCTGCAGATGGAGGGCTCCGTCGGCTGACCCGCCGGCCGCCCGCCGTCCATCGACACTTTTTTGAGGAAGAGAGCACAACGAACAGCCATGGCTGACGTCCAGAACAACTCCGGCTCCACCACCGCCGGTTCGATCGAGGTCGGCACCGCCGGTGCCGGCGCCCAGCTCGCCGGTCCCGGCACCGGTCGGGACAGTGTCCGGCAGCCGATCGACGCGCGCGTCGCGGTCGCGCCGTCCTTCGACGTCGCGGACTTCCCGGTGCCCACCGGCCGCGAGGAGGACTGGCGGTTCACCCCGCTGCACCGCCTCGGCGGCCTGCACGACGGCACCGCCGCGACCGCCGACAAGGGCGAGGACAAGGTCGAGCTGAGCCTGCCCGAGGGGGTCACCGCCGAGACCGTCGGCCGTGACGACGCCCGCCTCGGCAAGGCCGGCAAGCCGGTCGACCGGGTCGCCGCGCAGGCGTTCAGCGCCTTCGAGCAGGCGCTCGTGGTCACCGTCCCCAAGGAGACGGTCATCACCGAACCGGTGCGGATCGACGTGCACGGCGAGGGCGGCACCCGCTTCGCGCACGTGGTCGTCGACGTCAAGCCGTTCGCCGAGGCCGTCGTGGTGATCAACCACACCGGCACCGGCACCCGGGCCGCCAACGTCGAGCTGCTGGTCGGCGACGGCGCCAAGCTGACCTTCGTCTCGGTCCAGGACTGGGAGCGCGACGCGGTCCACGTCGCCCAGCAGACCGCGCTGGTCGGCCGCGACGCCTCGCTGAAGTCCGTCGTCGTCACCTTCGGCGGCGACGTGGTCCGGATCCACCCGCGGGTCAACTACGCCGCCCCCGGTGGCGAGGCCGAGCTGCTCGGCCTCTACTTCGCCGACGCCGGCCAGCACCTCGAGCACCGTCTGGTCATCGACCACGACACCCCGCACTGCCGCTCCAACGTCGTCTACAAGGGCGCGCTGCAGGGCCAGGACGCGCACGCGGTGTGGATCGGCGACGTGCTGATCCGCGCCGCCGCCGAGGGCACCGACACCTACGAGCTCAACCGCAACCTGGTGCTCACCGACGGCGCCCGGGTCGACTCGGTGCCGAACCTGGAGATCGAGACCGGCGAGATCGTCGGCGCCGGCCACGCCTCCGCCACCGGCCGCTTCGACGACGAGCAGCTCTTCTACCTGCGCTCGCGCGGCATCCCGGCCGACGAGGCCCGCCGCCTGGTGGTGCGCGGCTTCTTCGCCGAACTGGTCCAGCAGATCGGCGTCGCCGAGATCCAGGACCACCTCATGGAGAAGATCGAGGCCGAGCTGGAAGCGGCGGTCTGACACCCATGAGCTTCCTTCGCGCCTGTGCGCTGAGCGAACTGGCTGAGGACGTGCCCAAGCGCGTCGACCTCAACGGCGTACCGGTCGCCGTCGTCCGCACCGACGAGGGGGTGTTCGCGGTCAACGACATCTGCTCGCACGCGAACGTCTCGCTGTCCGAGGGCGAGGTCGAGGACTGCATGATCGAGTGCTGGCTGCACGGCTCCAGCTTCGACCTGCGCACCGGCAAGCCCTCCGGCCTGCCCGCCACCCGGCCGGTCGCTGTCTACCCCGTAAAGATCGAAGGGGACGATGTGCTCGTCTCCGTCAACCAGGAGTCCTGAGTACACATGGCTACCCTTGAAATCCGCGACCTGCACGTCTCCGTCGAGGCCGAGAACGGTCCCCGGGAGATCCTGAAGGGCGTCGACCTGACCGTGAAGCAGGGCGAGACCCACGCCATCATGGGTCCGAACGGCTCCGGCAAGTCCACCCTGGCCTACTCCCTGGCCGGTCACCCCAAGTACACCGTCACCGGCGGCTCGGTGCTGCTGGACGGCGAGGACGTCCTGGAGATGTCCGTCGACGAGCGCGCCCGGGCCGGCGTCTTCCTGGCCATGCAGTACCCGGTCGAGGTCCCCGGCGTCTCGGTCTCCAACTTCCTGCGCACCGCCGCCACCGCCGTCCGCGGCGAGGCCCCCAAGCTGCGGCTGTGGGTGAAGGAGGTCAAGGAGGCGATGGCCGCCCTCCAGATGGACCCGGCCTTCGCCGAGCGCAACGTCAACGAGGGCTTCTCCGGCGGCGAGAAGAAGCGCCACGAGATCCTCCAGCTGGAGCTGCTCAAGCCCAAGGTCGCGATCCTCGACGAGACCGACTCCGGCCTGGACGTCGACGCGCTGCGGGTCGTCTCCGAGGGCATCAACCGGGTCCGTTCCACCGGGGAGGTGGGCACCCTCCTGGTCACCCACTACACCCGCATCCTGCGGTACATCAAGCCCGACCACGTCCACGTCTTCGCGGGCGGCCGCATCGTCGAGTCCGGCGGTGCCGAGCTGGCCGACAAGCTGGAGGCGGAGGGCTACGAGGCCTATGTGAAGGGTGGCGCGTCCGAGTGACCTCTTCCACGCACGAGTCGGCGGTCCTGTCGGGCCTGCTCGACACCGACGCGATCCGCAAGGACTTCCCGGTCCTGCAGCGGCTGCTGCACGACGGCAAGCCGCTGGTCTACCTGGACAACGCGGCCACCTCGCAGAAGCCCCGCCAGGTGCTCGACGCCCTGAACGCCTACTACGAGCGGCACAACGCCAACGTCCACCGCGGCGTGCACGTGCTCGCCGAGGAGGCCACGGCGCTGTACGAGGGCGCCCGGGACAAGGTCGCGGCTTTCGTCAACGCGCCGAGCCGCAACGAGGTGGTGTTCACCAAGAACGCCTCCGAGTCGCTCAACCTGGTCGCCAACATGCTGACCTGGGCGGACGAGCCGTACCGGGTGGACGCCGAGTCCGAGATCGTCATCACGGAGATGGAGCACCACTCCAACATCGTCCCGTGGCAGCTGCTCTCGCAGCGCACCGGCGCGAAGCTGAAGTGGTTCGGGCTGACCGACGAGGGCCGGCTCGACCTGTCCAACATCGACGAGCTGATCACCGAGAAGACCAAGGTGGTCTCCTTCACCCTGGTCTCCAACCTGCTGGGCACCGTCAACCCGGTCGAAGCCATCGTGCGCAAGGCCCAGTCGGTCGGCGCGCTGGTCGTGATCGACGCCTCGCAGGCCGCGCCGCACATGGTGCTGGACGTCCAGGCGCTGGAGGCCGACTTCGTCGCCTTCACCGGCCACAAGATGCTGGCGCCGACCGGCATCGGCGTGCTCTGGGGCCGCCAGGAGCTGCTGGAGGACCTCCCGCCGTTCCTCGGCGGCGGCGAGATGATCGAGACCGTCACCATGGGCTCGTCCACCTACGCCCCGGCGCCGCACAAGTTCGAGGCCGGCACCCCGCCGATCGCCCAGGCGGTCGGGCTGGGCGCGGCCGTCGACTACCTGACCGGCATCGGCATGGAGCGGATCGCCGCCCACGAGCACGCCATCACCGAGTACGCGCTCGAGCGGCTGCTGGAGGTCCCGGACCTGCGGATCATCGGCCCGCGCACGGCCGTCGACCGCGGTGCGGCGATCTCGTTCACGCTGGGCGACATCCACCCGCACGACGTGGGCCAGGTGCTGGACGAGCAGGGCATCGCCGTGCGCGTCGGCCACCACTGCGCGCGGCCGGTCTGCCTGCGGTACGGAATTCCTGCGACCACGCGGGCGTCGTTCTACCTGTACTCGACGCCGGGCGAGGTCGACGCGCTCGTGGAGGGCCTCCACCACGTCCGGAACTTCTTCGGCTGAGGACGGGGCACGCGACCATGAAGCTCGACTCGATGTACCAGGACATCATCCTGGACCACTACCGCAACCCGCACGGCAAGGGGCTGCGGGACGGTGACGCCGAGGTGCACCACGTCAACCCGACGTGCGGCGACGAGATCACCCTGCGGGTGAAGCTCGACGGCTCCACCGTTGTCGACGTCTCCTACGAGTCCCAGGGCTGCTCGATCAGCCAGGCCAGCGCCTCGGTGCTGAACGACCTGGTGGTCGGCAAGACCGTGGGCGAGGCCCAGGCGGTCCAGGAGGCCTTCCTGGAGCTGATGCAGAGCAAGGGCCAGGGCGAGGGCGACGAGGAGGTGCTGGAGGACGCGGTCGCGTTCGCCGGCGTCTCCAAGTACCCGGCCCGGGTCAAGTGCGCCCTGCTCAGCTGGATGGCCTGGAAGGACGCCACCGCCAAGGCCCTCGCCGAGCACCCCGCCACCGACTGACACCGCAGAGGAGGACACCCGCCATGACCGAAGAGACCACCTCCCCCGCGGAGGAGACCACCCCGGCCGGCCCGGTCGGCACCAGCGCCGGCACCGTCGCCGTCGAGGACCTCGTCGAGGCCCTGATGGACGTCGTCGACCCCGAACTGGGCATCGACGTCGTCAACCTGGGCCTGATCTACGGCGTCCACATCGACGACGCCGATGTGGCCACCATCGACATGACCCTCACCTCGGCGGCCTGCCCGCTGACGGACGTGATCGAGGACCAGGCCAGGACCGCCACCGACGGCCTGGTCAAGGACCTGCGGATCAACTGGGTCTGGATGCCGCCGTGGGGCCCCGACAAGATCACCGACGAGGGCCGCGACCAGCTCCGCGCCCTGGGCTTCAACGTCTGAGGCCCTGAGTCGATCGTCGACCCGCTGCCGCGCGAACCGCAAGGTTCGCGCGGCAGCGGCGTTTCCGGGGTGCACCCGCGTGTGATCTCGGTCGTTGAGCAGCTCTACCGCCGTTCCCCACCGTCCACCCCCCACCCGCCTCCCGGCAGGTGCCCACCCCGGGCCCGGCCGCGTGCCGCCCGGCCGGGCGGCACGCGGTGCTGATGCAGCAGGAGGAAGCACTCGCCGGCAGCATGCAGCCGAAGCGACGCACCTGCCGGAAGCGACAGTCCCCGTCCTGCCGGCCCCTTCGCACCGGTGGGACAGCGTGTGTCAGGCGGCGATGTGAGCAGGCCGTCCACCGGCCAGCGCTGAGTGCAGGGCGGTTCGGACTCGGGCGGCACCTGCAGCTGCCGCCTCTGCCGCCTTCCCGGGCGGGGGTGTGAGGGTGGTCAGGCCGGAGCACGGGCGACAGATGCCCGGTCGGGGCACGGGGTCGTGGCACTTGGCGCACTCGGCGTACCGGGCCGGTGGCAGTGCGGTGGGCCGGGCGGGCGGCATCTTGTGCTCCAGCCGGTAGCGGATGACGGCCGCCGCCGAGTGCATCGGGACGGGCAGGCCCGGCAGCAAGGCGTGAGCGAGGTCGGTCCGGGTCGCTCCGCGCTCCAGCCACTGTGCGACCAGGGGCGCGAGTTCGGCGGCCTCGGCCTCGCCCAGGCGCAGGCGTGGTTCGGGCCGGATCACGCGGAACAGGGTGGCCACGGCTTCGCGGACCTCTGCGGCCTTGCCGTCGTCGGCCGAACTCGCGGGGAGGGAGGGTTCTTTGCGCCGGTTCTTAGGAGGAGGGCTGTCAGTGTGCCCGGTGCCCGCTCCACCGGGTGCCGGACGGGTGGCATCCGGCGAGGACCAAGGCGTGTCGTACACGTGGGTCTCGGTGCGGATGGTGCCGTCCGGCATCCGGATCTTCTCGACGCGGTAGTAGCCCGCGTCGGTCAGCTCCTTCAGGGCCTTGCGGATCGCGCCGCGCCCCTGCGGGCTGGAGTCAGCCATGTGGCGACCGTCCTCCCGCCAGCCGTCGGGGCGGGAGAGGAGGTCCGCGAGCAGGCCACGGGCGGTGTAGGAGAGCCGTCGGTACTGCAGGACGGCGTTGGGCAGCACGGTGAAGTTGCGCACGTGGGCGCTACGATGGACGCGCATCGGGAGTGATAGCTCCTGTTGCCGGACCCCGGGGTGTTGGTAGCACCGCCGGGGTCGCCTTTTTCACTTTGAGTACGGAACGTATCACGGTATTTGACGCACCGTGAGGCGTTTCTGGCACCCAGTGAGGCCACAGCGGCTACCTGGCGGCGAGGAGTTCGCCACGTTCGACGGCCTCGTGGAGAACCACGGCGATCTCCTGGGGCAGGAGGTTGATCGCGCCGATGGCTTCGCCGGTGAGGGGGATCTCCTGCAGGAGGTACTCACCTCGGCCTTCCTCGCTGAACTCGGGCCCGGTGCGGTCCTCGAAGCTCCACTTCTCGACGGTGGCGAGGTAGAAGTCCTGGCGCTCGTCCCCGGTTTCGATGGTGTGGAGGAGGCTGACGACCTCAGCCTCGCCCGCGATCTCCTCGCGGACCTCGCGCAGCAGGGCCTCCTCGGGGCTGGCGTCGGTCGGCTCGATCTTGCCGCCGACGATCACCCAGTACGGGTCGACGCCGGGGCGGAGGCGCTTGATCAGCAGCATGGTGTTGTTCGGGGTGAGGAGAACGGCGCGGACGCGGTGCTGCACGGTGGCCTGCTTCCTGTTCGGTGGCGTGGGGCGGTGAGCGGAGAAGCTTGCCACAAGTGCAACGACTGGCCGATGGTCAAGGACGCGCTGCACGCGGCCGTGCGCCGAGTTCACCGGCGCTGTCGGTCGTGACACCTGGCGGTCGAGCACGGCCGAGATCGCCCGCTCGTGGACGAAGCCGGTCCGGTCGGCGCGTTCAATCTGCGATGACGTCGATCAGGTCGCGGGCGCCGATGCGGATCGTGCTGCGGTTGGGCGGCATTCGATCTCTCCAATCACGACTCCGACAAACCGTCGGAAAAAGGTGGGCCGGTGTTCGAGTAGCATCCGGTCAACATCTCTTCAGGTGCCGGGAGTTCGGGAATGCGGAAGCTGATTGTCGGATCGCGGGCCAGTCACCTCGCACGAGCGCAGGTCAAGGAGTTCCTGGCGCCGCTGCGGGAGCGCTTCCCCGACGTCGAGTTCCGCCACCAGGTGATTCTTGAAGGCGGGGACCGGGACCGGAAGACGGCCCTGTCGCAGGTGTCGGCCCTGTCCGGTGGCTCCGCGTTCTCCACTGAGCAGGAAGCCGCGTTGGTGCGGGGCGAGGTGGACGTGGTCGTCCACTCGCTGAAGGACCTGCCGACCGGTAGCCCGCCCGGCCTGGTGCTGCTGCCCCCGCCCGGCCGCGAGGACGTGCGGGACGCCCTGTGCGGCTCGACGCTGGCCGGCCTGCCGCGGGGCGCCCGGGTCGGCACCTCTGCGGCCCGCCGGATCGCCCAGTTGCTGCACGTCCGCCCGGACCTGGTCTTCGTGCCGATTCGTGGAAACGTGCCGCCTCGGCTGAACAAGCTCAAGACGATGAACCTCGACGGCGTCGTGCTGGCAGCGGCCGGGCTGGTGCGACTCGGCATGGACGACGCGATCGGCGAGCTGCTGCCGCTCGACCAGTTCCCTCCGAGCCCCGGTCAGGGGGCGCTCGGGATCCAGATCCGCGAGGACAACGAGCTGGCGCACGAGATCCTGGCGGACACCGGCGACCTGGTGGTGGACGCGGAGGTTCGGGCCGAGCGTGCGATGCTCGGCGAGCTGCACGGCGGGTGCTCGGTGCCGGTCGGTGCCTACGCGAGGGCCGACGGCGAGACGCTGTCGCTGCACGCGCAGGTCACCTCCCTGGACGGGACGGAGCAGGTCGAGGCCCGCTCCTCCGGTCCCGTCTCGGAGCCGGAGAAGTTGGGCATCCAGGTGGCCGGCATTCTCCTGGACCAGGGCGCCGAGGCGATCCTGTCGGAGATCCGCCCGGCCGCTCAGCCGGTCAGCAATCGCGCGAGGTCGGCAGCGGCATAGGTGATGATCCGCTCGGCACCCGAGCGCTTGAGCATCGTGAACAGCTCCAGCAACGGACGGAAGTCCCGCCGCCCGGTGCCCGGGTCGAGAGGTGCGAGCCGGGTGTACTCGCCGGAGACGGAGAACGGCATCAGCGGCGCCGACGTCTTCTGCTTGAGGGTGGTGAGCACGTCCACCGAGAGCATCCCCGGCTCCAGCAGCAGCATGTCCGCTCCCTCACCGACGAAGGCCAGGCCGGTGTCCACCGCTGTCTCCGGCTGGCGCGGGCTGATCTGGAACGGCCGGTGGGCACCGGAGGCGGGGGTGGCCCGCATGGTGGCCCGGTAGCCCTCGTAGAGGGCGGAGTCGAAGATCAGGTGCGGCATGGTCGCCACGTCGCGGTGGCCGTTCTCGTCCAGAGCCGCTCGCACGCAGGCGGTGGTGCCCCGGATCATCGCGGCCGGTCCCACGATGTCGGCGCCGGCTCGCGCCTGGAGGACGGCCTGGGCGGCGATCATCGCCGCTGTGCCGCCCAAGTCGATCCGGCCACTGCTGGTCAGGTGGCACTCGCCGGTGTCGGTGTGGCCGCACAGGCAGTTCTCGGTCATCACCGCGATGCCCGGCTCGGCGCCCTTGGCGGCGTGGATGGCCCGGACCATCAGGCTGTCCGGTGCGACGGCGCCGGACGCATCTGCGTCGCGGTGCAAGCTGTTGGCGAACACCTTCACCGAGCGGATGCCGAGGGTGGCGAGGTCGCGCACCGTCTGCGGGATCTCGGCCACCGTGACGGTCGGCATCGGCCGGTCGGAGTCCTCGCTGTCCTCGCGGACGAGCAGGACCATCGACAGGTCGGCCGCTGTGAGCGAAGGGCCGTCCAGGAAGCTGCGGACGGCGGCCCGGCCGTGAAGCCGGGCGGTCTCCGTGAGCGCGGCGTGGTGCTGGGTGGTGGTCATGTCGTCCTCTCGATCGTGGCTACGGGCGCCCGGGTCAGCGGGCGCGGGAGGCAGCCGGGGCGGGCGGGTGTATCGGCGGGCGGCGCGGGCCGGACAGGCGGCGGGCCACCGCGCGGGCCGCCCGACGGGGGTGGACGAGAAGCCGGCGCCGGGTGAGCGGCTGTTCGGGCAGGGCGACCTCGGCCCAGACCTTCTTGCCCCGTGCGGTGTGCTCGGCCCCGTGGGCGAGGGCCAGGCGCTCGACCAGGAACATGCCCCGGCCGGTCTCCGCGTCCGGGCCCGAAGCGTGGTGGCGGGGCAGGGCCTGCGAGTCGTCGTAGACCTCGATGATCAGGCGCCGCAGGTCGAGGTTGGCGTGCACCCCGACGGTGAGCATCGCTCCGGTGGTGTGCCGCACCGCGTTGGTGACGAGTTCCGAGATCACGGTGTTCATGGCCAGGCTGCTGTCGTTGTCCGTGCGGACGCCCCACTGTTTGATCAGCCGGCCGAGCCGCTGGCGGCTGACGGGGACGGAGGCGGGGTCGTGGACCAGGAAGAAGCTGCTGCTGCACACGCGCATGTCGAAGGAACCCTTCGGGGCGTCAGGCCGGAGCCGGGGCTTGGGGGTGCCGTGCGGAGGGAAGGACGGACCTCGCCCGGCCATCCGCTTGGCTGGTACACAGTCAACTACTGTCCGTAAAGCCACCGGTGGTGCCAGTAGGGGGTGCATTTCTCGCACGGGGGGCCGCTTCGGGGGGCCAGGATCGGGCACCAGTCAGTCAAAGGCTTGGGGGACGGGCATGATGGCACCAGACGGCATCGGCGCCGTGCTGAGGCGGATCCGGGAGACTGCCGAACTCACCCGCGAAGAGCAGGCCCGGCTCCTGCAGGACGCTCAAGGCGGCACGTGGTTCGACCCGGAGAACCTGAAGCGCTGGGAGACCGAGCGACGCCTGCCGACCCCGAGGTGGCGCCAGCTGCTGGCCGACGGATACGGGCTCTCGGTGGAGGAGGTCGCCCGAGCGGTGGCCGTCTCGCGGCGCTGGCGCAAGCTCCACCAGCAGCCGGTCGACGACGAAGGAGAGGAGGGTACGGCGGTGAATCGACGACAGTTTCTCGGCGCGGCGGCACTGGCGACAGGGGTCGCCGCGCTGCCCGGCATCGCGGAGGCACGAGAGGGGATCGACGCCGGCCTATCCGGTTCCGACGCCGGCGATCTCGCCTACCTCGACGGGGCGTTCGAACGCCACCGCGGCGGCTACCGCGGTCGGGCGCCCGGCATCGTGCTGGCTCAGATGCGCCAGGACCTCGGCCTCCTGCAAGCCGTCCTCAGCCGCCCGCACCCCGCCGGCACCCGAACCGACCTGGCCCGCACCGCAGCCGGGATCACCGGACTGGTCGCGATCATCCAGCACGACCGAGGCGACCAGCGTGACTCCCACGGCTGGTTCGCCACCGCCGAGAAGGCTGCCCGCGAATCCGGCGACCAGTACATGCTCGCCTGGGTCCTGGCCCGGCACGCGATGGTCCCGCTCAACTACGGCGCTCCGAACGCCGCCGCGAACCTGGCCATCAGCGCCCGCCGCGAGGCGGGCCGAACCCCCACGGCCGCCGCAGCCCTGGCCGCCGCCGTCACCGCGCGCGCCCTGGCCTCCATCGGTGACCACCGAGGAGCCCTTCGCGCGGTCGCCGACGCCCGCAACGTCGCCGAACACCTCAACACCGCGCAGGCCGCCGACACCTGGTTCGGCTACCCGCTCCAGAAGCACCACGTCCACCTGTCCCAGGCGTTCACGCTGATGGGCCGCACCCGTGAAGCAAACGCCGAACAGGAAGCAGCCCTCGCCCTCACCAAATCGCCGTCCGTCATGACCAGGGCCCTGCTGACCATGGACGCCGCGACCTGCCTGAGCATGGACGGCGACCCGGCCGCGGCCGCTGACATGGCCGTTGGGGTTTGGCAGCAGCTGCCGGCGGGGTTCCGGGACGGGCTGGTCCGCTCCCGTGCCGAGGCCCTTCACCGCACCCTCGCCGGATCGGCTCACACACGGCTCGGCGAGGCGCTGGTTGGTTGATGCGGATCGGACGTAGCGGGGGGTGGGGTCCGGACGGGCCCGTAACCCGCTCCGGCGCACGAACACGGTCGCCGCGAAACCGGTGGCCTCGTTCTGTCGGCCTTAACGGCCCAACGTCGGACGGACGAGCAGAACGTCAATCCACTGCCACCCAAACCGCTCCTTCGGGGGAATGGCTTGGGCGGCAGTGCTCTGTCTGCGACGGGGCGGCAAGGCTGGGGGCATGTCGTTCGTTGTTGCTGCCGGGCAGTGGGTCCTGCCCGAGTCGCCGTATGCGCTCTGGGTTCGGGGCGAACTCGACGAGCATCTCGGGCTGCCTGAGCGGTTGCGGGTAGAAGCGATCGGTGGCGAGTTCGTCGTGGCACCGTATCCACCGGTGGTTCACGCTGCGATCCTCTCGGACCTGCATCAAGGGCTGTTCCGCGCCGAGTCCAGGGATCAAGGCTTCCCGTGGCAGGTGTTGCAGCACGTTGGTGTCGATCTTGCCGAAGGGGACGGTTACTGTCCCGACCTCGCCCTGGTGAGCGCTGAGGTGGATCTGCTGGCAAACGCGGGGGACCGATATCTTCGCCCGGACGAGATCAGCCTGGTCGCCGAGGTCACTGCGTACCCCGGCGCACACAACGACCGGCGCCCGGTGTCCGGCAAGCCCACCAAGTGGAGCGGTTACGCGCGGAGCGGGGTGCCCTACTACCTGCTGGTGGACCGGGACCCGCAGCAGTCGGGCGTCACCCTGTTCGGCGAGCCGAACAGGGCTGAGGCTGCGTACCGAACCCTGGGTGAGTGGAAGTTCGGCGAGGCCGTCCGACTGCCGGGGCCGTTCGATGTCGAGATCGACACCGGTGCCTGGAGGCCCTGGCGCACGTAGGCGTGGTGGAACGCCGCCGCCCGCCCGAGTGCCTCGCCGCGCTGGGGATCGTGCTCATTCGGGGGCCTCTCTTTCCCGGCGGGCACGTTGCCCCCGCTGCATCAGCGCCCGCGCGCCGCTCGGCGGCGCGCGGGCGGGGCCGGGGCGGGCACCCGGCGCTGGGGGGTGGACGGTGGGGAACGGCGGGAGAACTGCCCAACGAAGCGGATGATGCGCGGGTGTTCACCCGGCGTGCGGCCGAGGTGCCAAAACGCCGCTGCCCGGGACTTCCGTAGGAGTCCCGGGCAGCGGCGTTCGGTGTGCGTGGCGGTCAGGCCGGCTTGGGCTTGCGGGCGACGGCGACGGCCAGGGCGGCGCAGAGGGTGGCCGCGAGGATCGCGAAGCCGCTGACGGCGGGGAGCAGGCCGTAGGACTGGACGAGGGCGCCGACGGCGACGATGGGGAGGGAGGAGCCGAGGTAGACGATGACCCAGAGGGAGGAGAGCTCGGAGCCCCTCCGTTCCGGGTTCATCGCGCCGACGGCGGTGGTGAACAGGGAGCGGAAGGCGATGCCCTGGCAGGCGCCGCCGAGGACGCTGCCGATGAAGAGCAGCGCCGGGGTGCCGGTGTACCCGGCGGTGACGACCAGGGCCAGGCCGGCGGCCAGGCCGGTCATGCCGAGGGCGATGACCACGCGGTCGGCGGTCGGCGGGACCAGCAGCTGGACGAGTGCCGAGGATCCGAGCAGCAGGGCCGCGACCACGGCGCCGATCAGCTTGGAGTCGGTGTGCAGCAGCTTGGTGGCGAAGGCCGGGGCCAGGCTGAGGTAGACGCCGAAGACCGCGTAGGAGATGAACCCGGCCGTGGCGGCGAGCAGGAACTCGCGGCGGCCGGTGTGCGGCAGCCGCAGGCGCTGCGGGCGCAGGTGGGCCGGGGTGGTGATCCGGGGCGGGTCGGCCGGCGGGCGGTTGCGGCCGGGCATCCGGGGGTGGACCAGGGCCAGCGGCACGCAGAGCGCGAGGAGGGCGATGGCGTGCAGCAGGAACGGGCTGAGCAGCGGGTCGGAGCCGCCCGCCAGCAGGGCGCCGACCACCGGGCCGAGCGCGACGCCGCCGGCCGAGCACGCCAGGGTGATCTTGGCGGCCAGGGTCGGCCGGTCGGGCAGCAGGTCGCCGAGGGCGGCCCCGGCGGCGCCGGTGGTCAGGCCGACGGCTATGCCCTGGACGGCGCGGCCGGCGGCGAGCTGCCAGAAGCTGCCGGAGGTGGCGAACACGACGTCGCCGACGGCGGACAGCGCCACGGCGGGCAGGATCAGGGCGCGGCGGCCCAGGTGGTCGGACCAGTGGCCGACCACGGCCAGTACCGGGACGAGTGCGAACACGTAGATCGCGAACAGGACGGTGGTGTCCAGCGCGGTCAGGTGCAGCTGTTGCTGGAGCAGCGAGTAGATCGGCGTCGCCAGATTGGCGCCGATGAGCATGAGCAGCAGGGCAGCGCCGACGAGGCCGACGCGGACACCGCGCAGCGCGTTCCAGCGGCTGATCGCGGCGAGCCGGAGCTGGGCGCGGGGCGCGAGCTCCAGGGGAAGCAGGGCCTCCGACAGTCGGCGTCCGTCGAGCTGCGCGGTGCGCAGGCCGGAGCCGGCGGGGGAGAGGTCCGCCATGGCAGGGGTCTCCTGTGGCCGGGCACCACGCGGGTCGGCGGGGTGTGCCGGCGCGCCCGTCCTGGGCGCTGTGGTGGTGGCCTCGGTGCGGGCTCCCTGGTGGTGCAGGTGAGCGAGAGCGGGGCTACGTTGCCCGTCGGTGCGCGCGGGGTTGTGCGCGGTACCGACTTCGAAGGATAAGGGGTGGGCGCGCGCTCGCGGCGCGCGCCCCTTGAGGCCGGGCATCGGGGGTGCCCGGCCTATACGCTGAGGTAGTGGGCCGGTACACGGAGGTGATCTCCGCGGTCCGGCCCGGCTGACCGTTCGGTGCAGCCCGATGGTGCTCGGTGAAGCTCGGTGTAGGGAGAACGCGCAACGATGGCCGCACGACGTCGCAGGAACGCCGGCCCCTCGGCGGCGGGGACCCCGGGCGAGGGCGCGGTGCTGCCCGCCGACCTGGAGCTGCAGGATCTGTACGGCGCGTTCGCCGCGCACGGACTGGACGACGAGGACCTGGACGACGCGGCGGTGCTGGTGCCGCCGGTCCGGCTGCCGGCCGAACCGGAGCTGGCCGCGCTGGCGAAGGCCGTCCCGATGTTCGACTGGGCGCTGCGGCTGTCCCGCTGGGCGGCCCCGCACCGGGCGGTGGACGAGTTCGGCGACCTCACCGCCCCGGACCGGCTCCCGGCCGCCCGGCTGCTCGGCCTCGCCCCCGAGGAGGGGGACGTCCCGGAGGAGGCGGTGGTCGAGGCGATGCGCGCCTGGTCGCTCGCCTGCGACCTGGACCTGGTCGAGATCGGCACCACGGCGGCCGGCGAGCACGTCGCCGTCCCGGGCCCGGACCTGGAGCCGGCCGAGGAGGGCGACCCCGAGACCGTCCTGGAGCTGTGGCTGACGGCCGCCGGGATCGTCCGCGAGCTGGCGGTGGAGGCGGACTCCCAGGAGCTGGAGGGGGAGGACGACGGGGACGCCGAGGCGGAGGCGGACGAGGAGGGCCTCGGCGAGGTCGAGGACGCCAGGGACGAGGCCGCCGAGCTGCTCGACGAGGCGCTGCAGGTGCTCTACGAGACCACGGCCTTCGCCGAGCCGGGCACCGAGACGGTGCCGCTGGGCGTGCTGGCGGCGCTGCTGGTCGTCCCCGAGGGCGAGGAGCCGAGCGACGAGCTGCTGGGCGACATCACCGATGTGATGGTGGCCCTGGACCCGATGCTCGCCGACCTCTCCGAGCTGGGCCTGCTGGACTACCGGCCGATCGACCCGGAGCTCTTCGACGAGGAGGAGGGCGAGGAGGCGGCCGGGGCCGGGGCGGAGGGCGAGCCGGCGGAGCTGGACGAGGCGGAGTCGGCCCGGTTCGGGCTGGTCCGGCTCACCCCGCTCGGCCAGTACGGGATCCGCCAGTGGCTGCTGGAGGACGGCTACGACGCGCCGCTGGTCGGCGATCTGGCCAAGGGGGACGCCGCCGCGCTGCTCCGCGGTGTCAGCGAGGCCGCCAATGTGCTGCCCGAGGAGGAGCTGAAGGTCTGGATCGAAGGTCGGGAGCCGGTGGCGGCGGCGCGCGAGCTGCTGGAGGCGGCGCGCGGCAGCGACGCGTACGCCCCGATGCGGCGGATGCTCTGCCACTCGGCGCTGACCCTGCTCGGTGCGCCCGCCGAACCGGCGGTGCGGGAGGTGCTGGGCGATCCGGAGCTGGGCGGCGGCGCGGCGGCCTGGCTGGTCGCGCTGGGCGCGGCGGACGTGCCCGCGCCGGACCGCGCGACGGCGCTGTGGACGGTCGTCGACGCCTTCGCGGCCCAGCTGCTGGACACCGGCGGCGATCCGGACCAGCTGCGCGAGCTGGTGGCGGAGCTGCCGGTGACGGAGGAGCCGGCGGACTACCTGGGCGAGCTGTGGCGGGTCGACCACCCGTACACGGCGGACGTGCTGGAGGCGGTCGGCGAGATGCACCCGGACCGGGCGGTGGCGAAGGAGGCCCGCAAGGCGGCGTTCAAGGCGCGCTCCAAGGGCTGAGGCCGCAAGCCCCCGCTGGTGCCCGGTACGGCGGGCGGGGGCTCAGCGGGGCAGGTCGAGCGAGCCGTCCTCGGTGAAGGGGAAGAACGGGTTGTGGGCCAGCTCCCAGAGGTGGCCGTCCGGGTCCTCGAAGTAGCCGGAGTAGCCGCCCCAGCCGGTCGGCGCCGGCGGCTTGACCACCACGGCGCCGGCCTCCACGGCCGTCGCCAGCGCGGCGTCGACCAGGGCCGGGGACTCCAGGTTGACCGCGAGGGTGACGCCCCGGAAGGCCGGCTCGCCCGCGGACGGCACGCCCGCGTCGGCGGCCAGCTCGTCGTGCGGGAAGAGGCCGAGCACCGAGTCGGCGGTGCGGAACCAGACGATCTCCGGGCTGGAGGCGGCGGACCGGTGCCAGCCGAGCGCCTCGTAGAAGCGGGCGCTGCGGTCGAGGTCGGTCACGCCGAGGGTGACGATGCTGAGCCGGGCCGGGAAGTCCGTGGTTGCTGTCATGCCGCCAGCGTAGGGAGGGGGACCGACAGCGGCGCCCCGGGCAGGGCTGTCCGGCGGGAACAGGGCGGGACAGGGCGGGACGCGGGCCGGACGAGGGCCGGACGCGCGCCGGACGAGGGCCGGACGCGCACCGGACGAGGGCCGGACCAGGCCGGCCGGGGGAGGACGGGGGCGGGACGGTGCCCGGTGGCCGCCCGCCCGGCGGCGGATCGGCCGGGTGCGCAAAGGGCCTGATGACCCGGCAGGTCGGGCCACGTATCGTTGCCGGGGTCTACGGCACGGCGGGAACGGCGAGGACAGGGGGTGCGGCGCGGGATGACGCGGGCGAGCGGAGGCGGTCGGAGCGGTCGGTACGGGGACGGTGCGGGCACGGTGGACCCGTGCGGCCGCCCGGGGGACTGTCCGCGCGAGTGCCGGGTCGGCGACCTGGAGGAGTTCCTCGGCGGTCAGGAGGACCTCGCCCGCCGGACCCTCGCCGCGGCCGACTTCCCGCTGTACGGCGTGGTGCCCGCGGCGGGACCGGGCGGTCCGGTCGCGCTGGTCGCGTTCGGCGGCGGCGCGGATCCCGTTCCCGGCTGGGTCGAGGTCGGCACCGGCGACTGGACCTCGGCGGCCGGCCCCTACGTCACCGTGCGCACCCACCGGCCGGGCGCCGACCGGTACGAGCCGCTGCCCGAGCTGGAGGACGTGGTCGAGGACGAGCGCGACCGGGTCTACGAGCAGCTCGGGGTCGACGAGGGCGACACCCCGGGCCGGGTCAGGGCGCTGCGCGAGTGGATCACCGTCGACGGCCGGGCGCACGCCGTCGAGGTGCACGAGGACCGGCGCGGCCTGTGGTCCGGCGCGCCGCTGCCCGGCTGCTGCCCGATGGGCGGCGCCGAGCCGGTCTGGGCGGGCCGGTTCCGGGTGGACGGGCTCACCGTGACGGTCTGCGGGCGCGGGGTGCCGCCGGGCGGCGTCGAGCTGGCCCGGATCCAGGACCCGGAGAGCTGTCTGCGCGGCCGCACCGAGCTGCTGCGCGAGCTGGCCGCCCGGCGCGGCCGGTGCCTGCCGGTGGAGCGGCGCGAGCTGGCCCCGGTCACCGGACTGGAGGCGCACCGGGAGGTGATCGCGCACGGCATCAGCGAGGCCGCCGCGGTCGAGGCCCGGCTGCGGTCCGGGCGGCCGCCGCGGCCGCTGCGGGGGGCGCGCGCGGAGGCGGGCGCGCTGCGGTGGGAGGCGGCGGTGCGTCAGCAGATGCGGCTCGCCTCGGAGACCAGGCCGGAGGCGGCGGAGGCGGTGGCCGCGATGGTCGAGCAGCTCCGGCGGCTGTCCCAGCTGACCCACTGGGTGGTGGGGACGCCGGAGGGCGACGCCGCGGTGGAGGAGTCGATCCGGTACTCGGTGTTCGCCAGCGAGGTGGCGAGTCTGCCGGCCCAGCTGGCCTGGCAGCGGGTACGGGCCGGGGAGCGGGTGCGGGACGGGGAGCGGGTGCGGGACGGGGAGCGCGGGGAGCACCACCGGATGGGCGAGCAGCTGTGGCTGGCGGCCTGGGAGCAGTGGCGGGTGGCGCGGGCCGGCCGCTGAGGCGGCCGGGCGGCGGGCCGGTTGAACGGCGGCCCTCCCGGGGGCCGAACGGGGGGTGGCCGGGGCCCGGCCGGTGGTGTGACCTGTGGGTACATGGCAAAAGTTGAGTCATGGGTTCGAATACGGTCGGCAAATGGCCGCTCTGACGCGGTGTCCCCTTTACCGGCTGTTCACCGGGCGGGCGGAGTCTGCTGGGCGTCGACGACCGTTCTCGACACCTCGCACGCCGCGCACCGGGTCCGCCCGGTCGGCTCCCCAGCCTTCAGGAGTGACTGCCATGTCGCTGTCCCGTCGGGACTTCGTCAACCGTTCCACCCTCGTCGGGGCCGGTGTTCTGATCGCCGGCAGCGCGGAGGCCCTGGCCACCGCCCCGGGTGCGATCGCCGCTCCTGCCGGTGGCGAGGCGCCGGCCGCCGAGGCCGCCGAGGCCGAGCGCCTCGCCGTGGGCTACGGCCCGCTGGTCGCCGACACCCAGGGCGGCCTGCTCGCCCTGCCCAAGGGCTTCAAGTACAAGGTCGTGAACCGCGCCGGCGTCACCAAGCTGCGCACCGGTGAGTTCACCCCGAGCAACCACGACGGCACCTCGGCGTTCGAGGACGAGCGCGGCGGCAACCTGCTGGTCGTCAACCACGAGCTGGGTGGCGCCCGCGCCAACTGGCCCAACCCGGTCCCGCTGACCGAGGGCCACGTCTACGACCCGGGCGCGGCCGGCGGCTGCACCATCGTGCACGCCAAGGCCAACGGCACGGTCGAGCAGTGGGTCGGCATCGCCGGCACCGCCACCAACTGCGCCGGTGGCGTCACCCCGTGGGGCACCTGGCTGTCCGGCGAGGAGACCGAGGACAAGGCCGGCAAGAACGGCTTCACCAAGGACCACGGCTACATCTTCGAGGTCGACCCGTTCGACGACGACTACAACCGCGACCCGCAGCCGGTGAAGGCCTTCGGCCGCTACGCCCACGAGGCCGTCGTCGTCGACCCGAAGCGCGGTCACGTCTTCCTGACCGAGGACGCCTCGAACCCCAACGGCCTGCTCTTCCGCTGGACCCCGCCGGCCGGCTTCAAGCACGGTCGCTACCAGCTGCGCAAGCTGGCCGCCGACGCCGGTGTGCTGGAGGCCTTCAAGGTCTTCGACGCCCAGGGAAAGTTCATCGACGACCTGTCCCGCGCCACCAAGGTCGGCACCACCTACGGCGTGGACTGGGTCAAGGTCCAGGACCGCGACGCCAGGACCGTCTCCGTCCGCAAGCAGTTCAAGGACGGCGAGGTCACCCGCGCCCGCAAGCTGGAGGGCATGTGGTGGGGTGACGGCGGCTTCTACTTCGTCTCCAGCTTCGCCCGCTCGGAGAGCCCGCTGCAGCACGACGGCCAGGTCTGGTTCTACAGCCCGGTCCGCCGCACCATCACCCTGAAGGTCCTGCTGGGCGTCAACACCGACGTCTGGGGCGACCACGACAACTTCGACGGCCCGGACAACATCACCGTCTCGCCCTACGGCGGCATCGTGATCGCCGAGGACGGCGAGGGTGTCTCGCACCTGTTCGGCGCCACCGAGGACGGCCTGACCTTCCCGATCGCCCGCAACGAGCTGAACATCGGCACCGCCGAGAAGCCCGAGTTCAGCGAGTTCACCGGCGTCACCTTCTCGGACGACGGCAAGACCCTCTTCGCCAACATCCAGACCCCGGGCATCCAGCTGGCCATCACCGGCCCGTGGCACCGCCTGAACGAGCACAAGCGCGGCCAGGGCTACGGCCAGTGAGCTGACCGCGAGTGAGTGATCGGGGCCCGCTTCGGCGGGCCCCTTTCGCGTGCCCGACGTACGGGCCCCGGGGACGTACGGGGGTGCCGTCAGGAGTCGGCCGGCAGCCGCAGCTGGAGCATCGCCAGCAGCCGCTGCTGCGGCTGGGCCAGGTCGATCCCGGTCAGCTGCTCGGCCCGGCGGACCCGGTACCGCAGGGTGTTCGGGTGGATGTGCAGGGCGTCCGCCGCGACCCGGACCTCGCCCAGCGCGTCCAGCCAGGCCAGCACCGACTCGGCGAGCCTGGTCCCGTGCCTGCGGTCGTAGGAGGTCAGCGCGGTGAGCCGCGGGTCGCGCAGGCCGTCGCGCTCCTGGAGCAGCGCCAGCACCTCGCTGACCAGCACCTCCGCCTGGACGTCGATCAGCGCCGCGACCTCCAGGTCGACCCCGCCGCGGCCCATCGCGTCCAGGATCCGGTCCGCCTGCGCGCGCGACTCCGGCACCTGGGCGAGGCCCTCCACGGTCGAACCGAGCGCCGCCCGCAGCCGGACGCCCAGGTGGTCCCTGGCCGCCTCGACCACCTCCTGAGCCCAGCCGCGCACGGTGGCCATCGGCAGGTTCGCGGGCAGGTCGGGCAGCAGCACGTACACCCGGGACTCGATCGGCGCGAGCAGCGCGGCGCGGTGCCGGGCCGCCGTGTGCACCGAGATGAGGCCGGTCACCTCGGCCCGGGTGAGCTGCTCGGTGGTGCCCGCGCTGTACGCCAGCACGGTGGCCGGGCGCCGCACGTCGAGGCCGAGGTGGGTGGCCAGCGACTGCGGGCCGGTGGAGCCCTCCAGCAGACCGGTGACCAGGGTCCGGGTGAGCCGGACGTCCGCGGACAGCTCCCGGCGGCGGCGCACCAGCTGGGCCGCGGCCACCCGGGCCGCGCCGACCAGCGCCTGCTCGGCGAGCGGCGCGAGCGGCCGGGCGCCCTCCTGCACCCAGATCGTGCCGAGCGGCTGCGCGCCGGTCCTGATGCCGATCGCCAGCCGGCGGCGCAGGCCGAGCTCCGGGTGGGGGTCGACGGCGATCACGGTGTCCGAGGTGCGCAGGTGCTGGAAGACGCCCCACTCGCGGAGCTTGGACAGGTACGGCTCGGGGCCCTGCCAGCCGAGGATGGAGAGCCGGCGCAGGTCGTCGACCTCGTCGGAGTCGGAGGAGCGCGAGTAGGCGAGCACCCGGCTGGAGGTGTCCTCGATCGAGACGATGCCGTTGGTGAGCACGGCGACGGTCTGGGCGAGCGAGAACAGGTCGCCGGCGTTGTGCTCGGGGGAGCCGGGCGCGTCCGGGGTGTCCGGTCCGGCGATGATCGCCCGGGCCAGGGAGTCGAGGTGCTCCCAGCGGGTCTCCCGGCGCACCGAGAGCAGCGCCACGCCGGCCTCGGTGGCCGCCTCGCGCAGCGCGTCGGCCTGGCCGGGGGCGTCCAGCTTGACGGCGACCGCGGCGGCCCCGGCCCGGCCGGCCGCGCGCAGGGCCGGGAGGGCGGCCCGGCCGCGGGCGCCGATGGCGAGCACGAGTTCGCCCGGGGCGGCGGTGGGCGGGTCCTCGGGGTCGAGGATGGCCACGTCGCGGACCGGGACGTCGAGGCCCTGCGGGGCGGTCTGGAGCTCGACCAGCGGCTCGCCCAGGGACATCAGCAGCTGCCGGAGCGGGAGGCCGGGGGCGGTCATCGGGCCTCCTCAAAGGTGTCCGACGGGCGGCGGGGGTCGGCCGCCGCCGTGGCCGGTGGCGGGTCGGGAGTGAACCGGGAGTGGGTCCGAGGTGGGTCCGGTGTGGCCGGTGGGTGGCCGAAGGGTGGCTTTCGTCCGAATCCTTCATCCGGTCGGACAACGCCGTCCGGATGATTTTAGCCGTCCGGCCAATCAAGCGACCCCTGATGCAGGAATAGCGTTCGTCATGTGGCCGTCGTGCGATCCGCGTCGGCATCCCCCGCAAGGAACGAAGGAGAGCGTGCGCTCATGGATGCTGTGACCCAGGTCCCCGCGCCGGTGAACGAGCCGGTCCACAGCTACGCCCCCGGCAGCCCGGAACGGGCCCGCCTGGAGGCGAAGCTGAAGGAGCTGGGCGGCCAGGAGCCGGTCCAGCTGACCATGACGATCAACGGTGAGCGCCGGATGGGCGGCGGCACCGAGTTCCACGTCGTCCAGCCGCACAACCACGCGGCGAGGCTCGGAACCCTGCGCAACGCCACCCAGGCGGACGCGCAGGAGGCCATCGACACTGCCCTGGCCGCGGCCCCGGCCTGGCAGGCGCTCTCCTTCGACTCCCGCGCCGCGATCTTCCTGCGCGCCGCCGACCTGCTGGCCGGCCCCTGGCGCGAGACCCTGGCCGCCGCCACCATGCTCGGCCAGTCCAAGACCGCGCAGCAGGCCGAGATCGACACCCCCTGCGAGCTGGTCGACTTCCTGCGCTTCAACGTGCACTTCGCCCGCCAGATCATGGCCGAGCAGCCGATCTCCTCGGACGGCGTGTGGAACCGCAGCGACCACCGCCCGCTGGAGGGCTTCGTCTACGCGATCACCCCGTTCAACTTCACCGCCATCGCCGGCAACCTGCCGACCGCGCCGGCGCTGATGGGCAACGTGGTGCTGTGGAAGCCCTCGCCGACCCAGCAGTTCTCCGCGCACCTGCTGATGCAGCTGCTGGAGGCGGCCGGCCTGCCCAAGGGCGTCATCAACATGGTGACCGGCGACGGCCTGGACGTCTCCGCCGTCGCGCTGAAGCACCCGGCGCTGGCCGGCATCCACTTCACCGGCTCCACCGCCACCTTCCAGCACCTGTGGCGCGAGGTCGGCAACAACATCTCCGGCTACCGCACCTACCCGCGGATCGTCGGCGAGACCGGCGGCAAGGACTTCCTGGTCGCCCACCCGTCCGCCGACCGGGCCGTGCTGAAGACCGCGATGACCCGCGGCGCCTTCGAGTTCCAGGGCCAGAAGTGTTCGGCGCTCTCCCGCGCCTACGTCCCGGCCTCGATCTGGGCCGAGCTGAAGGACGACTTCCGCGCCGAGGTCGACGGTCTGACCATGGGCGACGTCACCGACCTGTCGAACTTCATGTCCGCCGTCATCGACGACCGCGCCTTCGCCAAGAACAAGGCCGTGATCGACCGCGCCCAGGCCGACCCGCAGGTCGAGGTCCTGGCCGGCGGCACCTACGACGACAGCGTGGGCTACTTCGTCCGGCCGACCGTGCTGGTCTGCCAGGACCCGGCCTCGGAGTACTTCCGCGACGAGTACTTCGGCCCGGTCCTCGCCGTGTACGTCTACGAGGACGACAAGTACGACGAGATGCTGACCCAGATGGAGTCGGTCTCGGACTACGCCCTGACCGGCGCGATCATCTCCCAGGACCGCGAGGCCGTCCAGCACGCGATGCTCAAGCTGCGCAACGCGGCCGGCAACTTCTACATCAACGACAAGCCGACCGGCGCGGTCGTCGGCCAGCAGCCGTTCGGCGGCGCCCGTGCCTCGGGCACCAACGACAAGGCCGGCGCCAAGCAGAACCTCGCGCGGTGGACCTCGACCCGCTCGGTCAAGGAGACCTTCGTCCCGCCGACGGACTACCGCTACCCGCACATGGGCTGACCGTCCCACCGGGACCCGTACGCGGTCCCCTGACGCCCCCCGGCCCCGCAGCCGGGCGGCGTCCCCACGGGCGGCGGACCGACCACCCCCCTCGGTCCGCCGCCCGTCCCTTTCTGCCACCCCTTGGAAACACCAGCTCCAGGAGTCACGATGCTCCGTTCCGCCCTCCTCGCCGCCTCCCGTTCGGCCCAGGTCCGCACCGTCGTCGAGAAGTTCCCGCCGACCCACGCGATAGTCGAGCGCTTCGTCGCCGGCGAGGCCCTCGACGACGCCGTCACCGCCTGCGACGACCTCGTCGCGACCGGCCGCAAGGTCACCCTGGACCACCTCGGCGAGGACACCCGCGACTCCGCCCAGGCCGCCGGCACCGCCGAGGCCTACGAGCACCTGCTCAAGGCGCTCAAGGAGACCGGCCTGGCCGCCGGCGCCGAGGTCTCGGTCAAGCTCTCGGCCGTCGGCCAGTTCCTCCCGGTGGACGGCGAGAAGATCGCCCTGGAGAACGCCCGCCGCATCTGCGAGGCCGCCGCCGACGCCGGCACCACGGTGACCCTCGACATGGAGGACCACACCACCACCGACTCCACCCTCGCCATCGCCCGCGAGCTGCGCCAGGACTTCCCCTGGCTGGGTGTCGTGCTCCAGGCCTACCTGCGCCGCACCGAGGCCGACTGCCGCGAGTTCTCCGGCCCCGGTTCGCGGGTGCGCCTGTGCAAGGGCGCCTACAAGGAGCCCGAGTCGGTCGCCTTCCAGGGCAAGCACGAGGTCGACCTCGCGTACGTCCGCGCGCTCAAGGTCCTGATGGCCGGCGAGGGCTACCCGATGATCGCCTCGCACGACCCCAACATGATCAAGATCGCCGGCCAGCTGGCCGAGTGGAACGGCCGCAAGCGGGACTCCTTCGAGTACCAGATGCTCTTCGGCATCCGCCCCGAGGAGCAGCTCCGCCTCGCCGCCGAGGGCAACACCATGCGGGTCTACCTCCCGTACGGCGAGGAGTGGTACGGCTACTTCATGCGCCGCCTCGCCGAGCGCCCGGCCAACCTCACCTTCTTCCTGCGCGCCATGGCCACCCGCGGCTGACCCCCGCGGCAACCGCCCGGCCCGGGTCCCCCTTCCGCGATGGGGGGACCCGGGCCGTCGTGCGTCCGGGGGTGCTCCGTGCGGGGGCCGGGCCGGGTGTGGCGGGATTTCACTCGATGGCGGGAGGGGGGATCGGCGTAGGATCTTCGTGCTGGTGAACTCTGGCGTGTGAGCGAGGAGTTGGCATGGTGCTGAAGCGGTTCGCGGAGCTGTCCACGCCGTTGGTGGCGGATGCGTGCATGCGGGTGGGGGTGGGGTTGCGGGTGGCGCCGGCCGGGGTGGTGGGGGTGGTGCCGGGGGGTCGGGTCGCCGGGCGGGTGCTGCCGGTGCGGCACTACGGGAGTGTGGACGTGTTCCTGGAGGCGTACGGCGCGGCCGGGCCGGGGGACGTGCTGGTGATCGACAACGGCGGGCGGACGGACGAGGCGTGCGTCGGGGACCTCGCCGTGCTGGAGGCGCGGGCGGCGGGGATCGCCGGCGTGGTGGTGTGGGGGCTGCACCGGGACACGCCGGAGCTGGTGGAGATCGGGCTGCCGGTGTTCAGCTACGGCAGCCTGCCGCTCGGTCCGCTGCGGCTGGACGCGCGGGAGCCGGAGGCGCTGGCCACGGCGAGGTTCGGGCCGCACCTGGTGAGCGCGGCGGACGCGGTGTTCGCGGACGCGGACGGGGTGCTGTTCGTGCCGGGCGCGCGGCTGGACGAGGTGCTGGAGACGGCGGCCGGGATCGCCAGGACCGAGCGGTCGCAGGCGGAGCGGATCCGCTCCGGGGACACGCTGCGGCGGCAGACGTCGTTCGACGAGTTCCTGGAGCGTCGGGCCGCCGACCCGGGGTACAGCTTCCGGCAGCACCTGCGGCGGGTCGGCGGGGCGATCGAGGAGTAGGCGGAGGCCCCGGGGGGAGGGGGCTCAGAGCGCCAGGTGCATGACGTGCAGGGCGACGTAGCCGTGCACGGGGTGGTGGAAGGCCTCCGGGACGGTGCCGACGACGGTGAAGCCGAGCGACTCGTAGAGCTTCACCGCGTGCTCGTTGGAGGCGACCACGGCGTTGAACTGGACGGCCCGGTAGCCGGACCGGCGGGCCCAGTCGATGCTGTCGAGGACGAGCGCCCGGCCGATGCCCCGGCCGCCGTGCGCCGGGTCCACCATGTAGCTGGCGCTGGCGACATGGCCGCCGTTGCCCATCTGGTTGCGGTTCATCTTGGCGGTGCCGAGCACCGCGCCGGTGGCCTCGTCGACGGCGACCACGGTGCGGTGCGGCTCGGGCAGCAGCCACCACTCCCGGCCCTGCTCGAAGCCGAGGTCGAGCGGGTAGGTGAAGGTCTCGCCGGCGGCGACGATCGACTGGAAGAACGGCCAGATGCCCGGCCAGTCCTCGGTGGTGGCTTCCCTGATCAGCATCCGGACATGATGCGCGGCGGACGGCGGGAGGTCCAGTCGTTTTCTCCCGCCGCCCGACCGGCCGTCAGAGCATCGAGGCGGCCGGCTTGACCATCGCGCGGGCGGTCTTGGCGTCGACGTACTCGCCGATCGCGGTCATCACCCATTCGCCCGAGTACTGGCGGATCAGCTTGCACATCACCACGCCGGTGCGGGCCTCGGAGTGGGTGAGGTCGAAGCGGACCAGCTCCTCGTTGGTGCCCGCGTCGACCAGGCGGCAGTAGGCGTTCTTGACCTCGGTGAACTTCTGGCCGGAGAAGGAGTTCACCACGAACACCAGGCCGCACACCTCCGGCGGCAGGCCGTTGAGGTGGACGGTGATCGACTCGTCGTCACCGCCGCCCTCGCCGGTCAGGTTGTCGCCGGAGTGGGCGATCGCGCCGTTGAAGATGCCCAGCTTCATGAACCAGGCGGTGTCCAGCTTCTCGCGCTTGGCGTCGAAGGCGAGGCAGGAGGCGTCGAGGTCGATGTTGCGGCCGCGGCCGGCGGGCTCCCAGCCGAGACCCATCCGGATCGAGGAGAGGAAGGGCTTGCCGTTCTTCTCCAGCGAGACCGAGCCGCCCTTGGTGAGGCTGACCCGGCCCTTGTCCAGGGTGACCTTGGTGAGGGAGGGCGCGCCGGCCGCGGCGGGCGGGGCCGGGGGCATCGGGGGCGCGCTCTGCGGCATCGGCGGGGCGGAGGCCATGGCGAGCCGGGGGTCGACCGGGCCGGCGGCCGGCGGCGGGGTCGGCGCGGCGGGGGCCGGGGCGGGCGCGGGCGGCGCGACCGGGGTGACCGGGGCGGCGGCGGGCGCCGGTGCCGGCTGGTCGTCGACCGAGACGCCGAAGTCGGTGGCGATGCCGGCCAGGCCGTTCGCGTAGCCCTGGCCGACCGCGCGCACCTTCCAGGCGCCGTTGCGCTGGTAGACCTCGACCACGATCAGCGCGGTCTCCCGGCCGAGCGCCGGCGAGGTGAAGGTGACCAGTACCTCGCCGGTGGCGGCGTCGCGGACGGTCGCGGTCGGTTCGATGCCCGCGAAGGTGGCGCCCGCCTCGTCGGGACTGGCGGTGACCACGATCTTGCTGATCCCGGCCGGGACGGCGGCGGTGTCGACGATGATGGCGTCCGGGCTGCCCGCGGCGGCCGGGCGGTGGGTCACCCCGGGCCCGTTGGGGGCGTTGTAGAAGACGAAGTCGTCGTCCGAACGGACCTTGCCGGCATCGGTCAGCAGCAGGCCCGAGACGTCCAGCGCCTTGGGTGCGGTGACCTCGACGGTCACCCGCGCGGCGGTCAACGGGGCGTTGCCGCCTTGGGTCAGGACCGTGGACACGAACTCCTCCTGGGAATGACGTGGTGCGGGGCCGGCCCCGGCGGTGGGGCGGCTGTGCCGACTGGCGACCACAGTAACGAACGAGGTCGGCCGGATGAGCCCGATCGGGTCGCTGACCTGTCGGGTTGTCCGACCGGAGCGGGCCGGGCCGGACGGCGGTGGTGCGGTGGTGCGGCGGCGCCGGGGCCGCTCAGCGGGCGGGTGCGGTCAGCGGACGGGTGCCGTCGCGCCGCGCCGGTGCCGTGGGGCCGGGGCGTACCTCGGTCCCGGTGGCGGACGGTGCGGCGAAGGTGCCGAGGGCGGCCACGGCGCGCGGCCGGTCGATCCCGAAGGCACTGGCCTTCCAGGACTCGATGGTCCGGGGGTCGGCGGTCCGGGGGTCGGCGCGGCGCGGTGCGGGCGTACGGATGCCGAGCACGGCGAAGGTGTACCGACCGGGGCGGACGTCGGTGCCGGGCGGGGTGGTGAAGCGGTACACCGCCGCGCCCCGCTCCTGGTGGGTGGTGATTACGGCGCCGGCCAGGTCCGTCCAGACGGTGCCGGCGCCCGGGGCCGACCCGCCCGGGGCGAGGCGGAACTCGGCCTGGAGCGCGGTCAGCGGCTCGGTGACGGTCAGCGCGAGCAGGTGGCGGGTCCCGTCGCGGCCGAGCGGCTGGACCAGGGCCGCGCCGGTGAGCGCCAGGTCGTCGGCGTTGTCGGTACCGCCCTTGACGCCCTTTCCGCCCTTGTCGCCCGGTTCACCCGTGGCTCCCTTTTCGCCGGTGCCGCCGGTGCCGTCGGTGCCGCCGGTCCCGGGGTCGGTGAGGACCTCGCCGGGCCGGCCGGGCGCAGGCGTCGGGGTGCCCGGCGCGGGGGCGAGCGGGCGGGACGCGGTCGGGGAGGGGGAGGGCGCGGGGGTGGCCGGGGCCGTCGCGGTGGGTGCCGGCTCCTCGGCGGGCCGGTCGGCGGTCGGCCGGTCGGCGTTGCGGGAGGCGGGCTGCTCCTCGGCGGGCTGTCCGGCGGCGAGGGTGTCCTGGCCGCCGCCGGCGGTGCCCGTTCCGGTACCGGTGCCGTGTCCCCCGGCGGGCTCGCCGGTCACGCCGTGCCGGGGCGGCGGGCCCTCGGCGAGCGGCACGCCGGTGGAGGAGCCGCCGCGGGGCGCGGCCGGGGTGGCGGACCGCGGGCCGGGGGTGCTCCCCGGGGCCCGGGGGCCGGCCGTCGGGCTGTTCGGGTCCTTCGAGCCGTCGGGGCCGGTCGGGCCGGGCACGGGGACGGCCGGGGTGGCCGGGGGACGGCCCGCGGTGGCGGCCGGGGCGTCGCTCTCCCGGTCGGCCGTGGTGCCGGAGGCGGGACCGGTGCCGGTGCCGGAGGCGGCACCCGATCCGCTGTCGGGGCCGACGGCCGGGCTGGGCGGCGGGGCGCTGGAGCCGACCCGGGCGACCCCGGCCCGGCGGCCCACGCCCTGTTGCTCGTTCAGCAGCAGGGTGGTGGCGATGCTGATGCCCACGACGGTGGACATCGCCATCGCGGCGCCTGAGAAGCGCAGGGTGGGCAGCCGCAGACGGCCGCCGAACGGGCCGGGCCGTCCGTGCCGGCCGTGCCTGGTGCGGTAGCGCTCGTGCGGGTACGCCGCGTCCTGCCCGGTGTCCTCGGACGGACCCACCGGACCCCTCCCTCCCCTGAAGTCACCGTTGCGGTCGCGGCATTCTCCCACGTACCGACGGCGGCGCCGGTGCCGCCGACCGGGCGGACGGCCGCCGGGCCGGCCCGGTGCGGTCGGTCCGACCGGGATCCGGTCGGGGGGCGTCGTCCGGGACGCGTCCGGGCCCGGCCCGAGCATCCCCCCGGGGCCGCGCGTGCGGAGTCCGCCGGGTGCGCGCGGGCGTGCGCCGGCAGGGGGACGAGCGTAGCAGCGGGTACCCGGGCGGTGGCCAGAGTCCGGACCGAATGGATCAAATCCGTGGACAACCCTTTGCCCAGCGGAAGTTGACGGTCCGTCTGACAAGGCCGGTAAGGGACCCCGGGAGCGTTCGGGGATTATTGCAACCCCCTTGCAACCCTTGCCGGTCCGTCGCGCGGTGGCGCAGTCTGGGGGGCATTCCACGCCGTCCCGGAGAGACCGTCATGCCGCCCGACCCGCTGCCAGCACCCTCCAGTGCCCCTCTCGCCGCTACCCCCACGGGCGGCGAAGAGGCAGGCTCCACCGCCGCTCCGGCGGCGGTGGAGGAGGTGCTGTCCCTGCGGATCTCGCTGGGCGAGGAGGTGGTCGGAGAGGTCCGTACGCGGTTCCGGTTCGACGCCGCGCGCCCGTACGAGGTGCTGCTGACGTTCCATCTGGGGCGGCCGGACGAGGCCGACTGGGTGTTCTCGCGCGAACTGCTGCGCGACGGCCTGCGCTCGTTGAGCGGTCAGGGCGACGTCAAGCTGTGGCCGGCCTACTGTCCGTGCCACGGCTCGACGTTGCACCTGGCGCTGGAATCGCCGCACGGCAGCGCCCTGCTGGAGGTCTCCATGCCGAAGGTCCGGGCGTGGCTGGACCGGACGTACGCGCTTGTCTCGGAGGAGGCTGAGCGGGCCCACGGGCCGAGCGACGCCGAGCTGACCGAGCTGCTGTCCGGCGGCCGCTGAGCCCGGGGCGGGTGCCCCGGGCCGACGGACGGTGCCCGGACGGGCGGTGCTCGGGCCGACGGACGGCGACCGGACCCGGCGGTGGGCTCGGGTCGGCGGTGGGCTCAGGCCAGCGGGAGCCGGCCGGTGCGCGGAGCCAGCGCTCCCGGTAACGGTGGCGGGCCGGGGAGCCGGACGGTGCCGCCCGCGAGCCCCGCGCGGAGCCTGCGTACGGCCGGGCCCGAGGAGGACGGCAGCAGGTCGTACGGGTCCTCCGGTCCGGCCACGCCGACCAGGACCGATTCAGCGAAGCGGTACGGCCGGTGGGCCAGCAGGCCGCCCAGGTGGCGGCGGAGCCGGGACAGCTCGGCCCGCACCGTGACCGTCCTGGCCGGGTCCCCGAACAGCGCGTCGGCCAGCTGGGCCGCGCTGAGGCCGTTCCGTTCGGTGGCGAGCAGGAGCAGCAGTTCGGCGTGGCGGGGGCTGAGCGAGTGCGACCAACTGCCGGCCGCGCCGTGCACCGACAGCGCCGGGCTGCCCGGCCGGCGCAGGTCGAGCCGGACCCGGGCGCCCTCGGCCTGCTCGGCGAGCAGTCCGCCGAGGCCGCCGGGCCCGTCGGGAGTTCCGGGGCCGTCGGGGCCGTGCGGGCCCGCGGGGTCTGCGGCCGGGGCCGGGGCGGTGCTCCGGAGCGGGACCGGGCGGACCAGCCAGCCGTCGGCGAGCGGCTCGATCACGCACTCGCCCAGGCTGGGCAGCCAGTGCACGGCGGCGGTGCTCCAGCCCTCGGCGGGCAGTCGCAGCCGGGCCGGTGGCGGCAGGCCCGCCGCCGCGGCGGTCCAGCCGGCCGCGTCGACGACCAGGGCGGGCCCGTTCACCCGGGCCAGCATCGGGGCGGCGAGGGTGCGCAGGTGGTGCAGCGATTCGAGGCGGCGGGCGCGCAGCTCGGTCTCGGCGAGCTTGGCGGCGGTGGCGGTCAGCTGGAGCAGGTAGGGGCGGACGGAGTGGGCCGGGCCGCTGAGGTTGATCGCGCCGATCAGCCGGCCGGTGCCGGGGTCGTGCACGGGGGCGGCGACGCAGGTCCAGGAGTGGTGGCTGCGCAGGTAGTGCTCGGCGGAGTGGACCTGCATCGGCCGCTGGGCGCGCAGGGCGGCGGCGATCCCGTTGGTGCCGACGCTCTCCTCGATCCACCGGGCGCCGGTGAGGAAGCCGATCCGGTCGGCGCTGCGGCGCAGGCCGCGCTCGCCCTCCTGCCAGAGGATGTGGCCGTCCGCGTCGGCGATGGCGAGGATCAGCGGGGGCTGGCCGGACTGTTCGAGCAGGGTGCCGCGGAGGACGGGGAGCAGCGGGTCGAGGCCGCTGGTGCGGCGGCGGTGCTCGATCTCGGCGGGGCCGAGGTGGACGGCGGCGGCGCCCGCGTCCGGGTCGAGGCCGAGGCGGCGCAGGCGTTCCCAGGAGTCGCCGATCTCGGGGCGGGGCTGGGACAGCGGCGGGTCGTCGGGGGTGGTGTCGCGGGCGGCGGCGCGGGCGGCGGCCTCGGCGAGGGCGCGCTCGTGGACCTTGGCGAGCTCCGCCGCGGTCTGCGGAGTACGACGTTCGGGTCGTCGGGTCTGCCGTCCTGGCTGCCGCACTCGGTTCGCTCCTCGCCGCCGTTCGAGGGCGCGCCGGGGCCGACGCGCTGACGAAAGAGTACGGGCGCCACCCGTTCCTGGGGATGGGGTCTGCCAACTCGGAATACCCGGCGGTATGAGAGTGGACATGCCAATGACCGCGAGTGTCCGGCCGGGGGTGGGAAGGGGTGTGGCGAGGGGCCGGGAGCGGTGGGCCGGTGCCCGGTTCCGGAGCGGCCGAGGCGGGCTGCGGCAAGCGGGCGCGCGGGGCCTGCGGGGTGCGCGCCCGGCGCACGGGTGCGTGGCAGGGGCGCGTGTCCGAATGCTGGTCACGGCGGCCGGTGCGGGGGGCGGACGGCGGTCCGGCTCGGGCGCGCCCGATATCGACCGTAGTCCGATGGCGATCGCCGTTCTGGTAGTAGTTGTCTTCATGCTCCCGATTGTTTGCAGAGTGTTCGGTCATCGGCCTGCCCGCCGTCACACCGGTGCCGACCGGTGACGGCAGCGGTCCCGGCGTACGAGGCCGCGGCACAGGAGGCGGCGCTGCGAGGGCTGCCGGCGCACGGCCTTCCGGTGCACGAGCTGGCCGTGTACGACGGCAGCGGCATCTCCGGCGGCCTGTACAGCCGGGTGGTCGGCTGGGCGGACGCCGCGCCGCACTGGCTCGACCGGCTGGTCGAGCTCTGGTCGCTGCTCGGCCTCGGGCTCTTCGCGCTGCTGATGCTCGCCGCCTGGTGGCGGGCACGCGACGGCGGGCCGGCGGTGATGGCCCGGGTGCTGGTCTCGGCACCGGTCGTGCTGCTCGCCTACGTGGTGAACTCCGGCTTCAAGGGGCTGGTGGAGGAGGTCCGGCCGTGCGCGCAGCTGCGGGTGCGGGACACCCTGGAGAGCTGCCCCGGTCCCGGTGACTGGTCCTTCCCGAGCAACCACACCGTGATCGCCTTCGCGGCGGCCGCCGCGCTGTTCCTGGTCGACCGGCGGATCGGCGCGGTCGCCGTCGTGGCCGCCGTGCTGATGGGCGCCTCCCGGGTCTGGGTCGGGGTGCACTATCCGCACGACGTGCTGGTGGGGGCGGTGGTCGGCGTGCTGGTGGCGGTGCCGCTGGTGCTCGCGGCCGGCCGGGCCGGGCCGCTGGTGGCGCACGCCCGCTCCGGTCCGCTGCGGCCGCTGCTGGGCGCGGGGGCCGCGGCGGCGGTCGCCGGGCCGGGCCGGCCGGTCGGGACTGAGCGGGACTGAGCGGGACTGAGCGGGACCGGGCGGGGTCCGGCCGCACCGGTCGGCGCCCGGCGGTACCGGTCGGCACTCGGCGGTACCGGGCAGTACGGAACCGGCAGGCCGGACGCTGTCCCGACCCTTGTGCGGCAGGGGTGCCTGGGAAGAGCATGTGAGCCGGGCGCGGCGGCCCCCGACGGGGGCACCCGCCCGGCTCAGTCGTGCCAGGGCGCCGCGCGCCGGGCGTGCCAGTGGAGGGAAGTGCTGCTCATGCCGTACCGACTCGACATCACCCAGGGGGACTGGCCGGCCGAGGAGCTCGGCAAGGGCGTCGAGGGCCTGCTGGCCGAGGCGATGGTGCTCACCCTGGCGACGGCCGGCCACGAGCACGGCCCGCACGCCAACCTCGCCTTCTTCGCCTACGACGACGACCTCGTCCTCTACTTCGTCAGCGAGCGCTCCACCCGGCACAGCCACCACCTGGCCGAGGAGGCCCGGGCGGCGGCCACCGTGTTCCTGCCGCCGCCGGTCTTCGGCGAGCAGCTGCGCGGACTCCAGCTGACCGGCAGCGCGGGCGAGGCGTGGGGGCGGCAGGCCGAGTCGGCGCTGGCCGCGTACCAGGGGCGGTACCCGGCCTTCGCGCAGGACGAGGAGGTGCGGCGGCAGTTCCTGACCGGTGGCGGGGCGGCGGCGCTGTACCGGTTCCAGGTGGAGGGGCTGACAGCGGTGGACGAGCCGAAGTTCGGCCGGCGGAACTACCTGCGGGCGGCCGTGCGGCGCTGATCCCTGCCGGGGTGTCCGTCCGGGTGTCGTCGCGAGCCCGGGCAGCGCCATGTTGGCTGTACAACTTTTCGGTCGGTTCATCTGCGGTCCGCCGCTCGGACTCCCCTCGGACACCTGGCGGCACCAGCCTGGCCGCATGAGAGTCATCGTCGTAGGAGCAGGCGTGCTGGGCACCATGCACGCCTGGCAGGCCGTCGAGCGCGGCCACGAGGTCGTCCACCTGGAGCGCGAGGCCGAGGCGCGCGGCGCCTCGGTGCGCAACTTCGGCCTGGTCTGGGTCAGCGGCCGCGCGCAGGGCGAGGAACTGGACACCGCGCTGCGGGCCCGCGAGCTGTGGGAGCGGATCGGCGGGCAGGTCCCCGACCTCGGCTTCCGCGCCAACGGCTCGCTCACCGCGATCCGCACCGAGGCCGAACTCGCCGTCGCCGAGCAGGCGCTGACCCTGCCCGACGCCGCCGCGCGCGGCTACCGGCTGCTCGACGCCGAGCAGACCCGGGCCGCCAACCCCGCCCTGCGCGGCAAGCTGCTCGGCGCCCTGTGGTGCGAGCGGGACGCCGCGGTCGAGCCGCGCACCGCCCAGCCCGCGCTGCGCGCCGCCCTGACCGCCACCGGCCGGTACACCTTCCTGCCCGGGCGCGAGGTCCGCGACGTCGTCGGCGAGAACGCCGTCCGCGACGACCACGGCGACGTCCACACCGGTGACCTGGTGATCCTCTGCACCGGCGCCTGGCTGGGCGGCCTGGTCCGCGAGCTGGCGCCCGAGCTGCCGGTCCGCAAGGTGCGGCTGCAGATGATGCAGACCGACCCGCTGGACGAGCCGCTGACCACCTCGGTCGCCGACGGCGACTCCTTCCGCTACTACCCGGCCTTCGCCGGCGGCGCCCTGGACCACCTCCGCGAGGTCCAGCCGCAGCCGCCGGTCGCCGCCGAGCACAAGATGCAGCTGCTGATGGTCCAGCGCCGGGACGGCGGTCTGACCATCGGCGACACCCACGAGTACGACCACCCCTTCGGCTTCGACGTGGTCGAGGACCCGTACGACCACCTGGTCGGCGTGGCCGAGGAGCTGCTGGGCCGCCCGCTGCCCCGGGTCCGCCGCCGCTGGGCCGGCGTCTACGCGCAGTGCGTCGACACCACCCGGGTGGTCCACCGCGAGCGCGTCCGCGACGGCGTCTGGCTGGTCACCGGCCCCGGCGGCCGGGGCATGACCTGCTCGCCCGCGATCGCCGAGACCACCGCCGAACTCGCCGACCTGTAACTCCGCCCACCTGCAATCCCGTCGAAGGAATTGAACATGTCGAACGACATCCGCCTGGTCGTCCTGGACATGGCCGGCACCACCGTGGCCGACGACGGCCTGGTCGAGCGGGCCTTCGGGGCCGCCGCCGGCTCGCTCGGGGTCGAGACCGGCAGCGCCGAGCACGCCACCATGCTGGAGCACGTCCGCGCCACCATGGGCGAGTCCAAGATCTCGGTCTTCCGCCACCTGTTCGGCGAGGAGGAGAAGGCCCAGCGGGCCAACCTCGCCTTCGAGGCCGCGTACCACGACCTGGTCGACGCCGGCCACTGCGAGGCACTGCCCGGCGCGGCCGAGGCCATCGCCGAACTCCGCGGCCAGGGCCGCAAGGTGGTCCTCACCACCGGCTTCTCCCGGTCCACCCAGGACCGCATCCTGGCCGCCCTCGGCTGGCAGGACATCGCCGACCTCACCCTCTGCCCGGCCGAGGCCGGCCGGGGCCGCCCCTACCCGGACCTCGCGCTCACCGCGTTGCTGCGCACCGGGACCGACTCGGTCCGGCAGATCGCGGTGGCCGGCGACACCGGCTACGACATGCTGACCGGCGTCCGGGCCGGCGCCCCGGTGGTCGCGGGCGTCCTCACCGGCGCCCACGACGAGCAGCGGCTGCGGGCTGACGGCGCGACCCACGTGCTGAAGTCCGTCGCCGAGCTGCCGGCCCTGCTGGGACCGGTCGGCTGAGCCCGACCCGGGCGGAGCGCGACGCGAGGCGCGCCCCGCCCGGTACTGCTGCTCCCCGTTCTACGGCCCGACCGCGGCCAGTAGGGCGGGGAGTTCGCGCATGTCCTCGAAGACCACCGTGTCCGGGCCGGTCAGCCGGGCGGCGGGGGTGAGGCCGCCCGCGTAGCCGAAGGCGCGCATCCCGGCCGCGCGCGCGGCCAGGACGCCCGGGGCGCTGTCCTCGACGACGGCGCAGGCCGACGGCGGCACCCCCATCCGGCGCGCCGCGTGCAGGAAGAGGTCGGGGGCGGGCTTGCCCCGGGCGACCTCGGTGGCGCTGAAGATCCGGCCGGCGAACCGGTGGTGCAGCCCGGTCCGGCCCAGGGTGTGCGCCATCTTCTCGTGCGAGCCGCTGGACGCCACACAGGTCGGCAGGGTGATCGCGTCGAGGGCCTCCGGCAGGCCGTCGACCGGCTCCAGGCCGGCGTCCACCTCCTCGGCGTGCCGGCGCACGAACTCCGCCCACCAGCGGTCGGCGGTCTCCCGGCCGAGCCGCTCGGCGACCTGCTCGTCGATCGAGGCCATCGAGCGGCCGATGAAGCGCTCCACCACCTCCTCCTCGGTGAGCGGCCAGCCGAGTTCGGCGCCGAGGCCGATCTGCACCCGGGCGGCGATCCGCTCGCTGTCCACCAGGACGCCGTCGCAGTCGAAGATGACGAGCCGTATCGGCTCCACTGGAATGATCACCGTCGGAGGATAGCCGCGAGGGCCCGGGAGTCGGCCCGGGGAAACCTGCCGCCGGATCCCCGAAACGGCGCCGACACAAATGCGCCCGGGTATTGCCAGCGCTCGCCGGGAACTCCTAAAGTCGCACGCATGGCAGCTGGAGAGTTCCTGGCTGCTCGCCGGCACGTCGATTTCGGACGGCTCGCGAGCGCCCTCTGTACGGCCGCTCCGGCGTGAGCCGGCGGCGGTCCCCGGGCGGGTGGACGGGGACCGGCCGCAGCGCGTCGGACCTTCCCGGGGTGGCTCGCACCCGCACCGTTCGTGCAGGTCGGTGAGGTTCCCCGAGGTGTTCGCCGCGGATCTCCGGCGAGTCTCCGTACCCGTGAATTCAGTCCGGGGCGCGGGTGCGACGTCGCCTCGACCGGTGGTCCGCCTCCCGTGAACGAATTCCGGTGGCACCTGCGGGGAATTTCCCCGAACGGTGTTCCGGAATCATCGACCAGTATGGAGGCAAGGCAATGAGCGAGATCGGTGATTCGGAGCCGAACGGTAATTCCGCGATCGGTCGGCGGGGCTTCCTCGCCGGCGCCGCGGCCGTGGCGGCCACCGCCGCCGCCCCGGTGGCGCTCCAAACGGCGGCGGCCGCCCCGGCCGCCGCTGCCGGGGCCGGCCGGCCGAACATCCTGCTGATCGTCACCGACGACCAGCCCAAGCAGACCGAGTGGGCCACCCCGCAGACCGTGGACTGGATCGCCGGCCACGGCGTCCGCTTCACCCACGGCCACGTCACCACGCCGCTCTGCGCGCCCTCGCGGTCCTCGGTGTTCTCCGGCCGCTACGCCCACAACCACGGCGTGCGCAACAACGGCGCCTCGCACAGTCTGGACCAGCACACCACCGTCCAGCGCTACCTCCGGGAGGCCGGCTACCGCACCGGACTGTTCGGCAAGTACCTCAACTCCTGGACCCTGGCGGACAATCCGCCGCACTTCGAGGAGTGGGCGCTGCTCCAGCCCGCCTACAACGACGCCAGCTGGAACGTCAACGGCACCGTCCAGACCCTCCCCGGGTACACCACCAACATCGTCAAGAACCGCACCCTGGCCTTCCTCGACAAGGCCGCCACCGACTCCCGCCCGTGGTTCGCCTACGTCACCCCGTACGCCTCGCACGCGCCCAACGTGCCCGCTCCCAAGTACGCGGACACGGTCGTCCCGCCGTGGAACGGCCGCCCCTCGGTGCCCGAGGCCGACCGCAGCGACAAGCCCGGTTACATCCAGAACGCCACCTCCACCCTCGCCGACGGCCAGGCCGTGCGGACCAAGCAACTGCGCACCCTGCTCTCCGTCGACGACGCCGTGCAGGCGATCCACGACAAGCTGGTGGCCCTCGGGCAGCTGGACAACACCCTGGTCATCTACCTCGGCGACAACGGCTACACCTGGGCCGACCACGGCTGGCTGAAGAAGTCCGTGCCCTACTCCCCGGCGCACGAGGTGCCGTTCTACCTGTCCTGGCCGGCCGGCGGGCTCGGCGCGGGCACCAGCGACCACCGGATCGTCGCCAACATCGACGTCGCCCCGACCATCCTGGACGCCGCCGGGATCACCCCCGACACCCCGCAGGACGGGCACTCGCTGCTCACCGCGTACAGCAGGAACCACCTGCTGGTGGAGTGGTGGAAGCAGGGCACGGCGGCGGGCGGACCGCCCACCTGGTCCTCGTACGTGGCGGCGGACAAGCAGTACACCGAGTACTACGCGCTGCACACCGACGCCAACGGCACGGTGTCCGGGACGGGCGAGGTGAAGTTCCGCGAGTACTACGACCTCGCCGCCGACCCGTACCAGCTGACCAATCTGCTGTACCAGGCCACGCCGCAGCAGGAACAGGCGCTCGGCGTACCGGCGCTGGCGGCGCAGCTGGCGACCGACCGGGCCGCCTGACCCGGCACCCGCACCCAGCAGTTCGCACCCCGCACTCCAACGCGCCCGGGGCGGCGGCCGTCCGCCGCCCCGGGCCCCGACCGGACGAGGACCCCCCGTGTCGACCACCAAGCCCTGCTGCACCCCCGGCCGCGACGCCGCCGCCCCGGGCGCCGTCGCGCTGACGCTCGCCGCCCCGCCCCGGGGCTCGCGGGTCGCCCGGCAGCTGACCGGCCTGCCCGGCGGGCGCTTCCTGATGGGCACGGACGACCGGACCGGCTACCCCGCCGACGGCGAAGGCCCGGTCCGCGCCGTCGAGTTGAGCCCGTTCCGGATCGCGACGACCACGGTGACCAACGCCGCCTTCGCCACCTTCGTCAAGGCCACCGGCCACCGCACCGAGGCCGAGAGCTTCGGCTTCTCCTACGTCTTCGAGGGCTTCCTGGAGCCCGGACTCGCGGCCGCCTCACCGGCGGTGGCCGCGGTGCCGTGGTGGCGGGCGGTCGCGGGGGCGAGCTGGCGGGCGCCCGAGGGGCCGGGCTCCTCGGTCACCACCCGCCAGAACCATCCGGTGGTGCACGTCTCCTGGCACGACGCGCAGGCGTACTGCGCCTGGTCGGGCACCCGGCTGCCCACCGAGGCCGAGTGGGAGTACGCGGCCCGCGGCGGGCTGGAGCAGGCCCGCTACCCGTGGGGGGACGAACTCACCCCGGGCGGACGGCACCTGTGCAACATCTGGCAGGGCGTGTTCCCCACCCTGAACACGGCGGCCGACGGCCACCGGGGGACGGCCCCGGTGACGGCCTTCCGGCCGAACGGCTTCGGGCTGTACAACACCGTCGGCAATGTGTGGGAGTGGTGCGCCGACTGGTTCAGCCCGGACTTCCACCGCACCGGCCCGGGGCGGGAGCGGCGGCACGACCCCGTCGGCCCGCCGGACGGCACGGCCCGTGTCATGCGCGGCGGCTCCCACATGTGCCACGAGTCCTACTGCAACCGCTACCGGGTGGCGGCGCGCAGCTCGAACACACCGGACAGCTCGGCCGGCAACATCGGCTTCCGGGTGGCCGCCGACGCGGGGTGAACCGGCGTCGTCGGCCGTCGGGAACCGGGGTCAGTGCCCGCCCTTGAGGTTGAGCACCACCACGCCGACGATGACCAGGGCGAGGCCGATCCACTGCATCCGCCCCAGCGACTCGCCGAAGGCGACGACGCCGATGCCGGCCACGGCGGCGGTGCCGGCGCCCGACCAGACGGCGTAGGCGACCGAGACGGGTATGTGCTTGAGGGCGCGGCCGAGCAGGGCGAAGGACAGGACGTAGCCGATCGCCACGCCCACGCTCGGCCAGAGCCGGCTGAAGCCCTCGGTCAGCTTGAGGCAGCTGGTGGCACAGACTTCACTGATGATCGCCAGGGCGAGGAGTACGTAGGGCACGGAGCATTAAACCCCGGGCGCGGCGGTGAGCCGTCCGAGGAGGTCCAGGTCCGCGTGCTCCAGGCTGTCCAGCAGGGTGATCCGGGAGCCGTCGGGGATCGCGGTGCCGGTGGACGGGACGGCGAGCACGGCGCAGCCGGCGGCGGAGGCGGAGGCGACCCCGGTCGGGGTGTCCTCGACGGCGACGCAGACCGCCGGGTCCAGGCCGAGCCGGGCCGCGGCGGCGAGGTACGGGTCCGGGGCGGGCTTGGTGCGCGGGGTGTCCTCGGCGGCCAGGGTGACCGCGAACCAGTCCCGGCCGATGGTGCCCAGCACCATGTCGACCACCCGGCGGGGGGAGGCGGAGACCAGCGCGGTGGGCACCCGGGCGTCGCGCAGCTCGGCCAGCAGGGCGAGCGCGCCGGGGCGGGGGACGGTCTCGGCGGCGACCTTGCCGGCGAAGGAGTCGCCGAGCCGGTCGGCCAGCTCGGCCTCGCTGAGGGCGGTGCCGCTGACCCGGTGGAGGTGGGCGGCGGTGTGCTCGATCGCCCGGCCGAGCACCTCGGGCGCGTCGGCCTCGGTGAGCGGGTGGCGCAGTTCGTCGGCGAGCTCGGCGGCGGCTTCCCACCAGAGGTGCTCGGTGTCGACGAGGGTGCCGTCCATGTCGAAGAGGACGGCGGCGGGTGGGGGAGTTTCAGGCATGGCGGTACCTTCGGTGGTGCACGCGGAGGGTGGACGGGTCGGGACATGCGGCCCCGGCCCGGTGGGTGGGTGGTTCAGTCGGACCGGGCCGTCGGGTGCGGCTCAGACGGTACGCCGGTCGACCAGGACCGGGCGCTCCGGCAGGGTCAGCGCGGCGCGCGAGCCGACCGGCAGGCCGGCGGCGGCCTCGGTGGGCAGGTCGGCCTTGACCTCGGTGCGGTCGTTCAGGCGGACGGTGAGGCGGGTGACCGCGCCCAGGAAGGACGCCGAGACGACCAGGGCCACCCCGTGCTCGTCCGGGGTCAGCCGGACGTTCTCCGGGCGGACCAGCACCTGGAGCGAGCCGTCGGCGGGCAGCGCGCCGTCCACGGCGTGGCGGCGGCCGAGGACCTCGACGCCCTCGCCGGAGCGCTCGCAGGGGATGCGGCTCATGGTGCCGACGAACTCGGCGACGAAGGCGGTGGCCGGGCGGGCGTACAGCTCGGCGGGGGCGGCGCACTGCTCCAGCCGGCCGGACCGCAGCACGGCGACCCGGTCGGCCATCGACAGCGCCTCCTCCTGGTCGTGGGTGACGAACAGGGTGGTGATCCCCAGCTCCTGCTGGAGGCGGCGGATCTCCTCGCGCAGCGACAGCCGCACCTTGGCGTCCAGCGCGGACAGCGGCTCGTCGAGCAGCAGGACCCGCGGCTGCAGGGCGAGCGCGCGGGCGAGCGCGATGCGCTGCTGCTGGCCGCCGGACATCTGGTGCGGGTAGCGGCCGGCGTGCTGCGGCAGGCCGACCAGCTCCAGCAGCTCCTTGGCGCGCTTGAGCCGCTCGGCCTTGCCGGCGCCGCGCATCCGCAGGCCGAAGGCGACGTTGTCGGCGGCGGTCAGGTGCGGGAACAGGCTGTAGGACTGGAACACCATGCCGGCGTCGCGCTTGTGCGCGGGGATCGCGGTGATGTCCTTGCCGTCGACCAGCACCTGGCCCGAGTCGTGCTGCTCGAAGCCGGCCAGGATGCGCAGCGCGGTGGTCTTGCCGCAGCCGGACGGGCCGAGCAGGGCGAGCAGCTCGCCGGGCCGGACGGTCAGGTCGAGGCCGTCCAGCGCGGTGGTGGCGCCGAAGGTGCGGCGCAGCGAGCGGAACTCGACGGTCGCGCTGCCGGTGGAGTGGGTGGCGCCGGTGACGGGGGAGATGGCCGTGGTCATGATGGGTGACTCCGGGGGGTTTCAGGAGGTGGCGGTCTTGGAGCCGCGCTGACGGCCGACGGAGGCCAGCAGGAGCAGCAGCAGCCAGGTGAGCAGCAGGCTGAGGATGGAGACCGCGACCGACATGTGGGCCTGGCTGTTTCCGACCGAGTAGATCCAGACCGGGAAGGGCTGGTACCCGAGGATCGAGGCGGCGGTGAACTCGCCGAGCACGAGGGCCAGGGTCAGGAAGGAGGCGTTGAGCAGCGCGCCGCGCAGGTTCGGCAGGACCACCGTGAACACCGCGCGCGGCCAGCTCGCGCCGCAGTTGCGGGCGGCCTCGACCAGGGTGCGGACGTCCACCGCGCGCAGGCCGGCGTCCAGGGAGCGGTAGGCGAGCGGCAGGGCCATCAGCACGTAGGCGATGACCAGCACCACCGGGAAGTCCGGGTCCTGGACGAACACGAAGGTCTGGAAGAACGGCGTGTCCATCAGGTAGTCCGGGCCCCAGCGGAGCACGCCGATCATGCCGGCGGTCAGGGCGACCGGGGGGACGACCAGCGGCAGGGTGCAGAGCACGTCGATCACCGGGCGCAGCCGGGGCGCGCCGAGCCGGACCGCGATCAGCGCCGGGACCAGCAGGAGCAGCAGCACCAGCACGGTGACGAGGGCGAGGCCGAGGGTCAGCCAGAGGCTGTCCAGGAAGCCGGGCGCGGAGAGCAGCCCGGTGTAGGCCTCGAAGGAGATGCCCTTGGGCTCGTCGATCGAGAACCAGGCGGAGGCCGCGAGCGGGACCACGAAGTACACGCCGGCGAGCAGCAGCACGGCGCCGCGCCACCAGCGCACCTTGGGCCGGCGGGTGGCCTGGCGGTGGGCGCGGGCGGGGGAGGTCAGCTGAGCCATCGGGCGCTCCGGCGCTGGAGGGGGAGGTACACGGCCATCACCAGGACGGCCACCACGATCATGTTGAGGCTGAGGGCGAGGGCGAGGTTGCCCTGGCCGACCAGCACGTTGCCGGAGAGCGCGTCGGCGATCGAGCGGCTGACCAGCGGGACGGTCGCGCCGACCATGGCGGCGGCCGTGGCGTAGGCGGCGAAGGCGCTGCCGAAGAGCAGGACGAAGCCGCCGAGCAGCGAGGGCAGCAGGATCGGCAGTGCGACGTGGCGCCAGTACTGGTAGGTGGTGGCGCGGTTGTTCTGCGCCGCCTCGCGCCACTGGACGCGCAGGCCGTCCAGCGCCGGGGTGATGGTGAGCACCATCAGCGGGATCAGGAAGTACAGGTAGACGATCGTCAGGCCGGTGAAGGTGTACAGCGACCAGCCGTGGTCGGTCAGGTGCAGCAGCCTGGTGATCTCGCCGGCGTTGCCGAGGGTGGCGACGAACGCGAAGGCGAGCGGCAGGCCGCCGAAGTTGGCGAGCACCCCGGAGGCGGTGAGCACCGCCTGGCGCAGCCAGCCCTGTCGGGAGGTGACGACCGCCTGGGCGAGCGGCAGGCCGATCAGGGTGGCGAGCAGGGCGGTCAGCGCGGAGAGCTTGAGGCTGCTCAGCATCGCGGTGAGGTAGGCGCCCTGGACGGAGGCCGTCACGTTGTCGAAGGTGAACTGCCCGGCACCGGTCTCCGCGTCGCTGGAGGTGGTGAACGCGCCGATCACGATGGCGACGGTGGGGAGACCGAAGCCGATCACGAAGAACAGCAGCAGCGGCAGGGTGGCGAGCCACGCGCCGCCGAGGCGGGCGAGCGGGCCGCGCCGCCGGGTGGGGGTGTGGGTGGTGCGTGCGGCGGTGCGCGACGCCCCCGCGCCGCCACCGGGTTCGGTGGCGGCGGGGGTGGTCGGCACCGGGGTGGGAGCCGTGGTCATGAGTGCCTTGTCTCAGCCGGATGAGTGGGGTCTCAGCCCGATGGGTGGTGCGTGACCGGGGTGGGTCAGCCCGCGATGGCCTTGGTCCAGTTCTCGGTGACGACCTTCTTGGCCGCGTTGATCTGGTCCACGGTCGGGAAGTTGGTGAACGGCTTCTCGACGGCCGGCAGCTTGGCGGCCGCGGCGGCGTCCAGGGTGCCGTCCTTCTTCAGGGCCTCGAAGGTGGCCGGGGTGGCGTAGCCGCCGAGGAAGAGGTTCTGGCCCTCGGCGCTGAAGAGGTACTCCTGCCACAGGCGCGCGGCGGCCGGGTGCGGGGCCCACTTGTTGATCGCCTGGTTGTAGAACTGGGCGTAGGAGCCGTCTACCGGGATGGAGACCTTCCAGTCGACACCCTTGTCCTTGAACTGGTCGCTGTAACCGGCGTTCAGGTAGGACCAGTCGATCGAGATCGGGGTCTCGCCCTTCTCGATGGTCGCCGGGGTCGACTCGACCGGGTTGAAGTTGCCCGACTGCTTCAGCTTGCCGAAGAAGTCGATGCCGGGCTGGATGTTGTCCAGCGAACCGCCGTTGGCGAGCGCGGCCGCGTAGACGCCGCCGAAGGCCGAGCCGGACTTGGTCGGGTTGCCGTTGAGGGCGACCTGGCCCTTGTACTCCGGCTTCAGCAGGTCGGCGAAGGTCTTCGGGCAGTTGGCGATCTTCTTGGCGTCGCAGCCGATGGAGATGTAGCCGCCGTAGTCGTTGACGCGGGCGCCGGTCGCGTCCTTCATGCTGTCCGGCACCTTGTCGAAGGTGGCGACCTTGTAGGGGGCGAGGATGCCGTCCTTGACCGCCTGCAGGGCGAAGGCGCTGCCCAGGTCGACCACGTCGGGGGCGCGGTCCTGGCCCTTGCGGGAGTTGATCGCGTTGATCTCGTCCTGGCTGGAGCCGTCCGGGTTCTCCTCCTCGACCTCCAGGCCGTACTTGGCCTTGAAGCCGTCGATGATCTTGCCGTAGTTCGCCCAGTCCCGGGGCAGCGTGATGACGTGCAGCTTGCCCTCCTTCTTGGCGGCGGCGACCAGGCCGTCCAGGCCGCCGAGGTCGGCGGCGGAGGTGGCGTCCTTGGCGTCCTTGGTACCGGCCTTGGCGGCGTCGCCGGCCTTGGCGGTCGAACCGGCGGAGCCGCAGGCGGTGAGGGAGAGCGCGGCGGCGGTCAGTACGGCCGCGAAGGCGGCGGCGCGGGCGCGGTGCACGGTCACGGGGAAGTCTCCTGTAAAGGGGGCGTACTGCGAGGGGGCGTTCGCGGGGGGTCCGCGGGCCTGCGTCTCGCGAAGGGCGGCGGGCCGGCCGGGTGAGAGGCCGATCGCGTCGTCCGAGTTGACTAGCCAACTTCGCTGACGGGGGTAAGTACGCCGGAGCCCGATGACGGGAAGGTGAACGGATGGCCCAGAACCGGGGTCGGCTGCGGGAACGGTCGAATCAGATCGCCGGCGGATGATCGCGGGAGTGCGATGCTTCGGGAGCGCAGCGGGATATGGTCGGGCTGTCCGCGCCGGTACGGGCTGCGCAGGACACCGCCCAGGAGGGACATTGACTGACGTGGCACTGGAGCCGGGGCGCCCCGAGAGCCGCCCGACCGGCGCCGCCGGGGCCGAGCGCACGTCCGGTTCGCTCTACCGCAAGGTCGCCGCCGACCTGCGCGAGGCGATCACCACCGGCGCGTTCGGCGAGGCCGGCCGACTGCCCGCCGAGGGCGCGCTCGCCGAGCAGTACGGCGTCTCGCGCGGCACCGTCCGGCAGGCCCTCGCCGTACTGCGCTCGGACGGACTGGTCACCTCGCGCCGGGGCACCCGCCGCGTCGTGCTCGGCACGGCCCGGGTGCAGAGCTTCTCCGAACTGCTCAGCTTCACGCACTGGGCCTACTCGATGGGCGAGGAGCCCGGCGGCATCCTGGACTCGCTGGTCCGCCGCCCGGCCGACGCCGCCGAGCGCGACCAGCTGCGCCTCGAACCGGGGGACGAGGTCTATGTGACGGTCCGGCTGCGCACCCTCTCCGGCAAGCCGGTGATGGTCGAGCGGACCATCTACCCGCCCCGGGTCGGCGAGATCGTCGCCGAGCTGCCGCCGGACGTGGTCTCGCACACCGAGGTGCTGCGCGAGCACGGCATCCTGTTCACCGATGCCGACCACACGATCGACATAGTCGCGGCCAACGCGGACGACGCCCGGTTGCTGGGCTGCCGGCGCGGCGGTCCGCTGCTGCGCGAGCGGCGCCGGACCACGGACCCGACCGGTACCCCGGTGGAGTGGTCCCAGGACCGCTACCTGCCCGGCACGGTGGCCTTCAGCATCCACAACTCGCTGGCCACGTCGGCGCTTTCGCGGCACGCGCGGGAGAGCGACTGACCCGGGGACCGTCGCCGGTCCGCCGCATGCCGTATGCCGTACCGCTGTACTGCCGCACCGCTGCACCGCCGCACCGCTTCAACGGCGGTGCGGCGGTGCGTGGTTGACGGCTCGGGTCAGCGCATCAGCGCGGCCAGCAGCGGCCGGAAGTGCGTGAAGTCCGGCGTCGCCGCGTCCGCCTCCTTGGCCTCGTCGTCCCAGCGGCGGACCGCCACCGCGTCCTCGGCGCCCGGGTGGGCGGCGAAGGCGGCGGCCTCCTGCTCGGACATCGGCCCGCCCTGCACCTGGAGGGTGTACTCCGAGGCCTCGGACAGCCGGGCCCGGTACTCCGGCTCGACCGCGCACAGGTAGCGCTTGGCGGCCACGTGCAGCCGGACCGGCTCGGTGACCTCCGGGCCGAACCAGCGGGCCAGCCAGTCCGCCCCGGTGTGGCTGTGCCGGTTGTCCCGGCCCTCCATCAGGTCCCGCCCGTGCAGGGTCCCGTGGCTGTGCTTGTCGAGCGAGAGATGACCGACGTCGTGCAGCAGCGCCGCCGCGACCAGGTGCGGGCCCGCGCCGGTCGCCTCGGCCAGCGCGCCGGCCTGCAGCATGTGCTCGGCCATGGTGACCGCCTCGCCCAGGTACTCCCCGGCGCCCTCGCCCTCGAACAGCGCGGCGAGTTCGTCCAGCGCGGCCGAACGGCGCTCCAGCACGGTCAGGGTGGAGGACAGCGAGTCCAGGTCGGCGTAGCAGCCCTGGAGGTGGCGGCGGCCGTCCTGGGCGAAGGCCGTCCGGGCGTGCAGCAGCCGGACGTTGTCGAAGATCAGGCAGTCCCCGCGGTCGAGCCGGAAGTCCAGCTGCAGCGCCGGGCGCAGGGTGATCGCGGCGAACGCCCGGTAGGCGGCGTAGAAGGCGTCCAGCTCCGCCGCCGGACCGCGCAGGGTCGCGATCGAGCGGTTGTTGAACCGCACCTCGCGGATCCGGCCCAGCGGGTCCACGTCGATCAGCGGCCGGTCGGCGCGCAGCTCGGTGCCCCGGTCGCGGAACACGAACGGCACCGGGGTGCGGGTCAGCACCGCGAAGTGCTCGGGCGCCTCCGCCCGCAGCAGCGCAGCCGCGTGGAAGCCGTCCACCAGGCCGGAGTCGCCGCCGGTGGCCGAGTTCTCCAGGCAGTGCAGCAGCTGGAGGGTGGGCACCGGGTCCCGGTACGGGTTGTCGGTGTGCGGGGTGATCGCGGCGCTGGTGAAGGCGAGGTTGTTCGGGTCCGGCTCGATCCGGACGTCGAACAGCTCGCCGTAGTTGGTGACCCGCACGTAGCCGAAGGTCTCCGCGACCGCCAGCACCTGGCGCTCCACCGCCGGGACGCCGCGCAGCACCGCGAAGCCGGAGCGGCGGACGGCGGCCAGTACGGCGGCCCGTGCGGCCGGGTCGGCCAGGTAGGTGTCCCAGTGGGCCTCCGGGAGGCCGGCCGCGAAGTCGGCGGCGGCCCACAGCTGCTTGCCGCTCTCGGTGCGGCCGTCCTCCCCGGCCTCCTCGGCCAGCCACCCTGCGGGGTAGCGCGAGCGGTGCCCGTCCGACCAGAGCACCTCCAGGTGGCCGTCCAGCTCGGCCCGCGCGGCGATCGCCAGGTCGTCCGGCAGGTCGGTGATCTGGAACAGCTTCTGCCCGTTGCGCGGGTCGCGGCACTCCGTGCAGGGGCAGTTGTCGCGCAGCCAGTACGGCGACAGCTCGGCGGTGGTCATGGTGTTCTCCTCGGCGGCCCGGCGGTGGGGGGTCGAAGTTGTACAGACAACTTCTCCGTCGCGCAGGAGCCTGCCCGGGGTCGGTGAGGTCCCGGTGCCGGGGGAGTGAACGGCTCGGGAACGCTCGGGAACACTGACCGGCCGGGAGCGCGTCACCCCCGGTCGACGGCCCCCGCCGTCAGTGGTACGGGGACAGTCGACGGAACGCCCACCAGACGGCGAGCGGCGGGGTGGTGGCCGCGGCGAGGGCCAGCAGCCAGCCCACCGCGGTCGGCGGCCAGGCGTACACCACCAGCAGGTCGAGGCCGGCGCCCAGGGCCAGCAGCGCGGCGACCGGCAGGTGCAGTCCGGGGGCGAAGTCCCGCAGGCGGCCGACCGTCTCGCGCCCGGAGACCAGCGTGCCGGCGGCGAAGATCGAGCCGAGCAGGCCGAGGATCAGGATCCAGAGCCCGGCGATCCCGCTCATCGAGCCGTACTGGTGGGCGCGGGCGCCGAGTTCGAGGTCGTTCGCGGCGAACATCAGCGAGACCGAGTCCCCCGGCTCCGGCTCGTCGAGCGTCTCCACCCGGTCCAGGGTCAGCCGCCGGGGCTCGCCGTCCGACCACGGCACGGTCAGCACCATCGGCGCGCTCCAGACCTGGTGGTCGTTGACGTTGACGCCGGTGCGCCGGGGTGTGCCGAGCACCTCGGCTATCTCCACCGTGTACCGGCCGCCGCCCGCGCGCAGGACCCGCTGGGTCCAGCGGCCCTCGGCGCCGTCCGGGCCGACCGCCTGGGCCAGGGCGGCGGTCGGCCCGAGGGCCAGCGCGACGCCCAGCAGGGCGGCGGCGGTCCGGCCGGCCGGGCGCGGGGGGCGCTTGTCGGGGCCGCGCCGGAACTCCGAGCGCCGGATCCGCTCGCGCCGGGTCCGCTCCCGTCGGCGCGCCACCGCCGCGGCGGCCAGCCAGCCCAGGGCGCAGACCGTGGTCACCAGCAGCGGAAGCAGTCGGGCCCGGGCCGACAGCGCCACCGCTTCCGGGCTCAACGCGGGCAGCAGCGCCCACACTTCGGTCACCAGGGCGCCGATCAGGGTCAGCCACCCGGTCGGTCTGGTCCATACCGTCGACATCCGCGCTCCCCCTGTGATCAAGATCGGAGCGCGAGCGTAGCGGGCCGGTGCGGCGGCCGGGTTACCGCGCCGAGGTGGACGCGGCCGCCCAGGCGGCGTCCGCCGCGGTGAGGGCGGGCGCGGCGTCCGCGCCGGTCGCGGTGGCGAGGGCGGTGAGGGTGGCGCGGACGGTGCCGAGGGCGGCGGCGGAGCCGTAGTGGTTCACCCGCAGCATCGAGGCGGCCAGCGCACCGCCGCCGGCCTGGACCGGGAGCGAGGCGTCCAGCCGCAGCAGTTCGCGGGCGAGGCCGGTGGCGCCCAGGCCGTCCGGGGTGCGCAGGGTGGTGGCGACCGGCGCGGCGTGCGCGTCGGCCGGGACGAAGGGGGAGAGCGTGCCGAGCGCCCGGACGCCCGCGCGGGTGGCGGCCGCCGCCGCGCGGTGGCGGGCGATCACGGTGTCCAGGCCGTCCGCCGCGATCCGGTCCAGGCAGGCGCCGAGCGCCAGCATCTCCAACTGCGCGGGCGCGTGCGGCAGGACGGTGCGCCCGGCGTCCGTCCAGCGCTCCTTCCAGTCCAGCAGCGAGAGGTAGGAGCGGCGCGGGGCGGCCGGGTTGGCGGCGATCCGCTCCCAGGCCCGCGCGGAGACCGAGACCGCCGAGACGCCGGCCGGGCCGCCCATCGCCTTCTGCCCGCCGATCACGCACAGGTCCACGCCCCAGGCGTCGGTCAGCAGCGGCTCGGCGGCCACCGAGGCGACCGCGTCCACCATCAGCAGCGCGCCGTGCTCGCGCACCACGGCGGCGATCTCGGCGACCGGGTTGGTGTTGCCGGTGGCGGCCTCGGCGTGCACCAGCGAGACGAAGTCGATCGCCGGCTCGGCGGCCAGGGCCTCGGCGACCTGCTCGGCGCTGACCGCGGTCTCGAACGGCACGGCCAGGTCGACCACCTTGGCGCCGCAGTCGCGCAGCCAGTTGCCGAAGGTCTGGCCGTAGGGGCCGGTGACGATGTTGAGCGCGGTCGAGCCCGGGTGCGCGGCGCTGCGGATCGCCGCCTCCAGCGGCAGCAGCGCCTCGCCCTGGGTGACGACGACGTCGGCGGTGGTGTGCAGCAGCGCGGCGACCTTGTCCTCGATCGCCGCGAACTCGGCGGCGGTGAGCGGGGGCAGGTCGAGGAAGGGGCTCACGGTCTCGGGGCCTTTCGCGGGGAGGGGCGGTGCCGGTCCGAACGAGTCTGCCTCACATTCGCCGCTCACAGGGAACGACGCCGTCGGTAGAGTGCCGCCATGAGCGATGGCGCGGTGCTGCACGTCCGTGGTCGGGTGCTGGTGGGGCCGGAGGACGTCCGGGACGAACTCTGGGTGGTCGACGGCCTGGTGACCTTCTCCCGGCCGACCGCCGTCGGGCTCGGCGCCGGCGCCGAGCCCGGGTCCGGGTCCGGGTCCGCTTCCGGGTCCCGGGACGTCCGGACGGTCGAGGGCTGGGTGCTGCCGGGACTGGTGGACGCGCACTGCCACGTCGGCCTGGACGCGCACGGCGCGGTCGACGCCGCCACCAGCGAGAAGCAGGCGATCACCGACCGCGACACCGGGACCCTGCTGATCCGCGACGCCGGCTCGGCCGCGGACACCCGCTGGATCGACGAGCGGGAGGATCTGCCGCGGATCATCCGGGCCGGCCGGCACATCGCCCGCACCCGCCGCTACATCCGCAACTACGCGCACGAGATCGAGCCGGGCGACCTCGCCGCCTACGTCCGGGCGGAGGCCCGGCGCGGCGACGGCTGGGTCAAGCTGGTCGGCGACTGGATCGACCGGGAGCACGGCGACCTCACCGCCTGCTGGCCCGGCGACGCGCTCGCCGAGGCGATCGCGGCGGCGCACGAGGAGGGCGCGCGGGTCACCGCGCACTGCTTCGCCGCCGAGTCGCTGCCGGACCTGCTGGCGGCCGGGATCGACTGCGTCGAGCACGCCACCGGGCTGACCGAGGAGCTGATCCCGGTGTTCGCCGAGCGCGGGGTCGCGATCGTCCCGACGCTTGTCAACATCGCCACCTTCCCGCAGCTGGCGGCCGGCGGCGAGGCCAAGTTCCCGGCCTGGGCGGCGCACATGCGCCGGCTGCACGAGCGCCGCTACGACACGGTGGGCGCCGCGCACGACGCGGGCATCCCGATCTACGTGGGCACGGACGCGGGCGGCTCGCTGGCCCACGGCCTGGTCGCGGAGGAGGTCGCCGAACTGGTGAAGGCCGGGCTGGACCCGGCCGAGGCGCTCTCGGCGGCGAGCTGGGGCGCGCGGGCCTGGCTGGGGCGGCCCGGTCTGGAGGAGGGCGCCCCGGCGGACTTCGTGGTGTACGCGGAGGACCCGCGCGCCGATGTCCGGGTGCTGGCCGATCCGCGGCTGGTGGTGCTGCGCGGCCGCCCGGTGGCCTGAGCGGGCGCACGGCCTCCGAGCCCGGTGCCGGGGGCCGGCGGTCGTGGTGCCGGGGCTGTCCGAGTAGGCCGATAGGGTTACGCCCATGGCACCGCGTCCACTGAATGAGATCGTCGAGCCCGGGTGGGCCACCGCGCTGGAGCCGGTGGCCGGGCGGGTCGCCGCGATGGGCGACTTCCTCCGCGCCGAGCTGGCCGCAGGCCGCACCTATCTGCCCTCCGGACCGAATGTGCTGCGCGCCTTCCAGCAGCCCTTCGCCGACGTCCGGGTGCTGATCGTCGGCCAGGACCCCTATCCGACGCCGGGTCACGCCGTCGGCCTCAGCTTCTCGGTGGGGGAGGACGTCCGTCCGATCCCGGCGAGTCTGATCAACATCTTCCAGGAGTACGGCAGCGACCTCGGCCTGCCGCAGCCGTCCAACGGCGACCTCACCCCGTGGACGCGGCAGGGCGTACTGCTGCTGAACCGTGCCCTGACCACCGCCCCGCGCAAGCCCGCCGCCCACCGGGGCAAGGGCTGGGAGGAGGTCACCGAGCAGGCGATCCGCGCCCTGACGGCGCGCGGCGGCCCGCTGGTGGCGATCCTCTGGGGCCGGGACGCGCGCAATCTGCGGCCGCTGCTGGGCGACATCCCGGCGATCGAGTCCGCGCACCCGAGCCCGTACTCGGCGAGCGGCGGTTTCTTCGGCTCCCGCCCGTTCAGCCGGGCCAACGAGCTGCTGGTCCAGCAGGGCGCCCAGCCCGTCGACTGGCGGCTGCCCTAGCCGGCTCGCGTGTCTTAGCAGACCCGCGTCATCCCCGAGCGTCAACATCACCCCAACGGGTGAAATGACTCTCTGTATGACTCATATGACGGATCGTTTGAGAAGACTGGCGGCTCATCCAATTCCTGTCGTTGGTCGTGGGGTACCGCCATGTCTTCTCGCTCTTCCCGCTCCTCTCGTTCCTCCAGCCGAATCGTTTCCGCAAGCGCCGCCGTCGCGGTCTGCACACTGCTCACCGTTCCGACCGCCACGGCGGCCCCGGGCGCTCCGGCCGCGCCGGGCGCCGGGGCCCCCGGTTCGCCGGGCAAGGCGCGCGCCGTCACCGCCGAACTCGACCTGGACGTCCGCCTGTTGAACAACGCCGTGGACGTCCCGGTGAACGTCTCGCTCAACAAGGTGGAGTCCCCGGCGCAGCGCGACGGCACCGTGCTCACCGCCAAGGTCGACGGCGTCGACCAGTCCGGACCGGTCACCCTGGTCAAGGCCGACGTCGGCAAGTCGGTGACCAGGACGGACGCCAAGGGCGCCACCGCCTCGGTCACCCTGGCCGACGCCGATGTGCACGCCCCGGGCCTGCCCGGGACCACCCTGCTGGGCCTGGAGGCGCTCACCGCCACCGCCACCTGTCCGGTCGACGGGCAGCCGACCGCCGACGTGGTGGCCCCCGCCAAGCTCACCGTGCTCGGCAAGTCCGTCACCGTCAGCCTCTACGGGCCGACCAAGGTGGATGTGCCGCTGGTCGGCAGCGTCTCGGTGGAGTTCTCCAAGAAGACCACCACCTCGACCACCGCCGCCGCCTCGGCGCTGGAGGTCCAGGTGGCGGTGGACCCGCTCAACCTCAATGTCGCCAAGGTGACCGGCACCATCAGGATCGCCTCGGTGAGCTGCGAGAAGCCGGTGCCGGCCACGCCCACCGCCACCCCCACCCCGGCGCCGACGCCCTCGGACGCCGCGCCGACCGTGACCCCGGCCGCCCAGCCCGTCGCGGACGTCACCCCGTCCGGGGCCCCCTCCGGCGCCCCGTCCGCCGCCCCCGGCACCGCCCGCGCCGCGGCCCCGCAGGCGGCCGGCACGACCCCCGCCGCCCGCCGGACCGGTACCGGCACCTCCTCCGCCGCGCCCGACCACCTGGCGTCCACCGGCGGCAACGACGCCACCGCCCCGCTCGCCGCCGGTGCGGCGGCCCTGGTGGCCGGCGGCGCCGCCGCCCTCTGGGGCACCCGCCGCCGCCGCGCGGTCGCGGCCCACGCCCGCCGCCACTGACAACCCCTGCGTCTCTTCATGTGCGGGAGTGCCACCTGCGGCACTCCCGCACTGTGACCGTGCCAATGCGGACGGTTGGTTCACATGCGCGTTACATGAGAGGAACAACCGGGAAACGGCGCCTTGCAACGCTACGCGGGCACCCACCACCCAGTTTGCGAGGTACACCGCCGTGGCAATCAAGGCCGAGTACATCTGGATCGACGGCACCAAGCCGACCGCCAAGCTCCGCTCCAAGACTCGTGTCCTGCCGAACGCGGACAAGATCCCCACCTGGGGCTTCGACGGTTCCTCGACCAACCAGGCCGAGGGTCACGCCTCGGACCGCGTGCTCGAGCCGGTCCGGGTCGTCAAGGACCCGATCCGCGGCGGCGACAACATCCTCGTCCTCTGCGAGGTCAACGAGACCGACGGCACCCCGCACGAGTCCAACACCCGTGCCCTGCTGCGCGGTGTCGCCGAGCAGTTCGCGGACCAGGAGTCGATCTTCGGCATCGAGCAGGAGTACACCTTCTTCAAGGGCTCCCGCCCGCTCGGCTTCCCCGAGGGCGGCTTCCCGGCCCCGCAGGGCGGCTACTACTGCGGTGTCGGCGCCGAGGAGGTCTTCGGCCGCGAGATCGTCGAGCTGCACCTGGACCGCTGCATCGACGCCGGCCTCGCCATCTGCGGCATCAACGCCGAGGTCATGCCCGGCCAGTGGGAGTTCCAGATCGGCCCGGTCGACGCCCTGACCGTGTCCGACGACATGTGGATCGCCCGCTACCTGCTCTACCGCACCGCCGAGGAGTTCGGCATCGACGCCACCCTCGACGCGAAGCCGGCCCGCGGCGACTGGAACGGTGCGGGCGCGCACACCAACTTCTCCACCCGGGCGATGCGCGAGGGCTACGACGCGATCATCACCGCCTGCGAGTCGCTCGGCGCCTCCCAGGAGCTGGTCCTCGAGCACGTCACCCAGTACGGCGCCGACATCGAGTCCCGCCTGACCGGCAAGCACGAGACCGCCCCGTGGAACGTCTACTCCTACGGTGTCTCGGACCGCGGCGCCTCGGTCCGCATCCCGTGGCAGGTCGAGGTCGAGCAGAAGGGTTACATCGAGGACCGTCGTCCGAACGCGAACGTCGACCCCTACGTCGTCACCCGCCTGCTGATCAACACCTGCTGCGCCGCTCTGGAGAAGGCCGGCCAGGTCTGATCCACGGCGAATCCGCCGGCAGTAACGTTCACGCCCGCAGGGCCTCCCCGTCGCACGGGGAGGCCCTGCGGGCGTTTCCGGTGTGCTGTTCCACCGCACACGGGCGTCACTGCCGGCCGAGGATCATCCACTTCTCCGGCTTCTCCATCGGCTCGAAGCCGACCTTGGCGTAGACGGGGTGGGCGTCGGCGGTGGCCAGCAGCAGGCGGCGCAGGCCGTACGGGGCGAGGTGGTCGCGGACGGCGGCGGCGAGGGCGGTGCCGAGGCCCCGGCCGCGGGCGGCCGGGGCGATGTAGACGTCGCAGAGCCAGGCGAAGGTGGCGCGGTCGGTGACCACCCGGGCGTAGCCGAGCTGGGTGCCGGAAGCACGCTCGTAGACGCCGAAGTTGAGCGATCCGGCGATGGCGAGGTCCTGCTTCTCGCGGCTGCGGCCGAGCGCCCAGTAGGCGTCCTCGGACAGCCACCGGTGGATCAGTGCGGCATCGAGGCGCGCGGGGTCGGTGGAGATCTCGTAGCCGTCCGGCAGTTCCGTGGTCATGGCCGGATCCAAGCAGAGGGGCGGCCGCCGGACCAGCGATTACCGGTCCGGCGGCCGCCCGGTGCCCTCGGGCCGGGCGGGTCAGTGGACGGGCACGGCCTCCGCGGGCTTGCTGTGCCAGTTGGTGACGATCGGCTTGTCCACGTTGGTCGGGCCGATCGGCAGGCTGACCGGGTCGGGGTCCGGGTCGTTGACGCCGACGATGACGTCGCTGAACTGGATCGCCTGGTTGTCCTTGGTGGTCTTGGTCATGACGCCCGCGTAGGCGGCCTCCGACCCGCTGAGCCTGATCGGCTGGGCGGCGGCCTGCTCGGCCTTGGCGGCCTCGATGCCGCCCGAGCCGAAGGCGATCACGGGGCGGCGGGCGGCCAGGGTGCAGGTGACGCCGGGCTTGGCCTTGACGGTGATCAGGATGTAGCCGCCCGCCTGGGACTCGGCCTTGGCGGTGAGGACGACGTCCTTGGTGGCGCAGGTGCCGGCGGCCTGGGCGGGGGCGGACGCGGAGGGCTTCCCGGTGGCGGGCGCGGTGGTGGGCGCGCCGGCGGGGGCGGAGGCCGGGGCGGTCGTGGCGGCCGGGGCCGCGGGGGCCGGGGCGGCGGCCGTCGTGGCCGGGCCGGACGCGGCGGGGGCGGGGTCGCTGTTCTCCGGCCCGCAGGCGGTGGCGGTGACGGCGAGGGCCGCGACGGCGACGGCGGTGAGAACGAGACGGCGCGGGCGCATGGCGGATCCCCCAGGAATGTGACCGCCGGTGTCGCTCACCGGCGCAGGACGACCGTATGCCAGGGTCGTTCACGGTCCGGTTCGGGAAATATCCCGATTCTGTTCCGGACCGCCCCGCACCCTCCCTCCCGGCGCAAAAAAGATGGTCAAGAAGGGCGCCGCGCGGGACGATTCGCGTCATGACCACCCTCCCGCTGCTCCTCCTCGACGTCGACGGCCCGCTGAACCCGTTCGCCGCCCAGCCGCCGGAACAGCCCGCCGGGTACGGCACCCACCACGTCCGCCCGGACTTCCTGCTGGCGCGCTTCCCCGACCGGCCGACCGGGGAGGTCGAGCCGATCCGGCTCTGGATCAACCCCGACCACGGCCCCCGGCTGCTCGACCTGCCCTTCGAACTGGTCTGGGCGACGGCCTGGAAGGGCGAGGCCAACACCTGGATCGGCCCGCTCGTCGGACTGCCCGAACTCCCCTTCATCGCCTGGCCGAAGATGTTCCACGAGGACCCGGACGGCCTGCACTGGAAGACCAGGGTCCTGGTCGAGTGGGCGGCCGGTCGCCCCTTCGTCTGGGTGGACGACGAGCTGGGCCCGCAGGACACCGAGTGGATAGCCGCCAACCACCCGGCCCCGGCGGCGACCTTCCGGATCCACCCCGGGGTCGGCCTGCGGGCCGAGGACTTCGACACCCTGCGGGAGTGGGCGCGCACCGAGCTGGGGGACTGAGCGCGGTGCTGGTGGCCACGGTGGAGCGGCTGTGCCGGTACCCGGTGAAGTCGATGCTCGGTGAGGAGCTCCGCGAGGCGGAGGTGTCGGAGCGCGGCATCGCCGGCGACCGCGCGTGGGCGCTGCTGGACGCCGACACCGGCCGGGTGGTGAGCGCCAAGAACCCGCGGCTGTGGGCGGGCGTGCTCGGGTTCACGGCGGTCACCGGGCCGGGCGGCCGGGTGGCCGTCCTCGGTCCGGACGGCGAGGCCGTCGACGAGGGCGGGCTCTCGGAGCGGCTGGGCCGCAAGGTCCGGCTGGTGGACGTGCCGCCGCCGGGCGCGAGCGTCGAACGGTCCGTCCCGGAGGAGGTGCTGGCGCGCGGCGTGCGGGCCGAGGTCGGCTTCACCGTCAGCGAGTTGGGACGCGGCGCGCCGTCCGGCACCTTCTTCGACTTCGCGCCGCTGCACCTGCTCACCACGGCCGCCCTGGCCGCCGCGGACGCGCCCGCGGCGGCGGCCGGGCGGTACCGCCCCAATCTGGTGCTGCGGACCCCCGGTGGTGTCTCCGGCTTCGTCGAGAACGGCTGGGTGGAGGGGGAGTTGGCGGTCGGTCCGGAGCTGCGCCTGCACGTCCTGGCCGCGACGCCGCGCTGCGCCGTGCCCACCCTGGCGCACGGGCCGGGGCTGCCGCGCTCGGCGGCGGCGCTGCGGGTGCTCGCGGAGCGCAACCGGGTGGTGCCGCTGCCGGGCATGTCGGCGCTGCCCTGTCTGGGGGTGTACGCCAAGGTGCTGCGGCCCGGGCGGGTGCGGGTCGGGGACCGGGTCGGGCCGGTTTCCTGAGGGGTTTCCCGGGAAGGCGGAACCGGTTGCGGCTCCAGGAGGTCCCATGAGTACCAGAACCGAGTCCGGGGAGGCGACCGGGATGGGCGGCGGGCACCGGCAGTTCGAGGACACGGCGGGCAAGGGCGTGCACAGCAAGGGCGTGTACAGCGAGGGCGAGGACGGCGAGCGCGGCGAGGGCGCGGACGGGAGCGCGGGTGGACGGGCGGCGCGGTGGGCGCGCTGGGCCGTGGTCGGGATGGCCGGGGCGACCCTGGCGGTGGTGCTCCTGACCTCGGGGGACGGCGGGTCGGGCGGGCGTTCGACGCCGATCACGGTGATGGTGACGACGCCCTCGGGCACGCCGACGCTCACCGTCCCGGGTCCGGCCCCGGATCCGGTCACGGGATCGGTGACGGGATCGGTGACGGGGTCGGTGTCGGGGCCCGTCGAGACGTCCGCCGCCCTCGGCCGGCCCGCCTCCCGCTAACCCAGGGCCTCGGCGAGCGCGGCGAGGAACGCGTCCGTGGTGCCCTCGTCCCGGACGGCGATGCGCAGCCAGTCCGGGCCGAGGCCGGGGAAGGTGTCGCCCCGGCGGACCGCGAAGCCGCGTTCGCGCAGCCGGTCGCGCACGGTGGCCGCGTCGGGCAGCTCGACCAGCACGAAGGACGCCGCCGGTTCGCCGTGCACCCGGACCTCGGGGAGGGCGGCCAGGCCCTTCAGCAGGTGGTCGCGCCGGAGCCCGAGCTCGTGGGCGGCGCGTTCGGCCTCGTCGAGCGCGGCCGGGGCCGAGCAGGCCTCGGCGGCGACCAGGGCCGGGGTGGACACCGGCCACAGCGGCTGGGCGGCGCCGAGCCGGGCGATCAGCGGGGCCGGGCCGAGTACGTAGCCGATCCGCAGCCCGGCCAGGCCCCAGGTCTTGGTGAGGCTGCGCAGGACCACCACCCGGCCCGGCAACTCCCTTGCGGAGGCCAGGGATTCGCTCTCCCCGGGCACGGTGTCCATGAACGCCTCGTCGATCACCAGGGTGCGGCCGGGCCGGGCCAGGGCGGCGACGGCGGCGGCCGGGTGGAGGACGGAGGTGGGGTTGGTGGGGTTGCCGAGCACCACCAGGTCGGACTCCTCCGGGACGGCGCCGGCGGTCAGCCGGAAGCCCTCGGCGGGGGAGAGCAGGGCGCGGTGCACCGGGTGTCCGGCGTCCCGCAGGGCGGCCTCGGGCTCGGTGAACTGGGGGTGCACCACCGTGATGTGACGTGGCGTCAGTACGCGGGCGAGCAGGACGAACGCCTCGGCGGCGCCGGAGGTGAGCAGCACCTCCTCCACCGGGCGGCCGTGCCGGGCGGCGACGGCGGCGCGGGCGGCGGTGCCGTCGGGGTACGCGGCGAGGTCGGCGAGGGTGGCGGCGAGGCGTGCCCGCAGCCAGTCCGGGGGCGTGCCGGTGCGGACGTTGACGGCGAGGTCGACCAGGTCGGCGCCGTCGGCGCGGACCTCGGCGTCCCCGTGGTGGCGCAGGTCCGGCTCGTGCGCGCCGGGTTCGGAGGGTCCGGCGGGGGAGTGAGGGGTCACGGGCGCTCTCCTGCGTTCCGGTGGTGGGGGGTGCGGGCGACGGCGGCCGTCGCGGACGCGGTCTTCCGTTTGGGGACGAGGAGTTCGCCGCCGCCCGTCGCCGCCAGCGCCGCCGCCTCGGCCACGCTGAGCGTCCCGACCGCCGCGCCGACGGTGCCGGACGGGTTCGGCACCCGGACGGCGGCCAGCGCCCCGGCCGGGTACTCGGCCACGGGGACGCCGAGCGCCTGCGCGGCCGCCCGGACGGCGGGGTGGCCGCCCTTGCCGGTGAGGGTCGCGAGCGCGCGGACGGCGTCGGCGGGCAGTCCGGCCCCGGCGAGGGTGCGCCGGACCAGCCCCAGCAGCTCCGTCCCGGTGGCGGTCGCGCGCACGCCGACACCGACGACGAGGTCCTCGCCGACGAAGAGCCGCCCGTCCCCGTCCGGATTCCTCACGCCGTACTCACCGTCCGCTCACGTCCCGCTCCTCCACGTCACCCGCCCGACACCTGCCCGAGGGCCGCGCGCCGGACGGCCCGGCCCGGCGGCCACCGGGGGCGGCCGAAATCCGTCGGTCGCCGGTCGGGCGGAATGCCGCAGGTCAGGGCGATACCGGGCGTCGGGGCCGCCGGAAATCCCACCACGCCCGCGACGGACGGGTCAATCGGGCCGAATGTGACGTTCCCCCGCCTCCGTCCGGCGGCGAAGCTCGGCCACCGATCCCTGTTCGCCAGTTCTTCACCTCCGGCCCGAGGCCCGCGCCACCGGGCCGCTCCTACTGTTTGCGGCGCTCCGAAACCGCCGGTGCCCCGACCGGCGGCCTCTCCCACCCGGCAGTTCCCGGCGGCCGGGAAAGCCTGCCCTGCCCGCCGCCGATCCCGACGCACGGAGGACACCATGCCCGAAACTCCCGACACTGTTGACATGAGCGCCACCACCCCGAGCGCCGGGGGTGCCGCCCCGAGCCGCCCCCGCCGCCGCACGCTGACCGCCTCGGCCGCCGGGCTCGGCCTCGTCGCCGGCTCGCTCGGCCTCTGGGCCGCCACCGGCACCACCGCCTCGGCCGCCGCCCTGCCGGCGCCCGACCACGTGGTCGTCGTCGTCCTGGAGAACCACGCCTACACCCAGGTCATCGGCAGCTCCAGCGCGCCGTACATCAACAACACCCTCGCCGCCGGCGGCGCCACCCTCACCCAGTCGTTCGGGCTCACCCACCCCAGCGAGCCCAACTACTACCAGCTGTTCTCCGGCTCCAACCAGGGCCGCACCGACGACAGCTGCGTCTCCGTCGGCTCGATCAACAAGCCGAACCTCGCCTCCGAGCTGATCGCCGCCGGCAAGACCTGGGGCAGCTACAACGAGGGCCTGCCGAGCCAGGGCTCGACCGTGTGTTCCAGTGGCAAGTACGCGCAGAAGCACAACCCGTGGTTCGGCTTCTCCAACGTGCCGACCAACACCGCGTACACCATGACCCAGTTCCCGACGAACTACGCGACCCTGCCGAAGGTCTCCTTCGTCGTCCCGGACCTGTGCAACGACATGCACGACTGCTCGGTCGGCACCGGTGACACCTGGATCAAGAACAAGCTGGGCGCCTACGCCACCTGGGCCAAGGCCAACAACAGCCTCCTCGTCGTCACCTTCGACGAGGACAACCGCCTCGCCGGCAACCGCATCCCCACCGTCTTCTACGGCGCCCACGTCACCCCGGGCTCCACCACCGCCACCACCTACAACCACTACAACGTGCTGCGCACCCTGGAGGACCTCGCCGGCCTGACCAGCCACGCGGGCAACGCCGCCACCGCCGCCACCGTCACCGGCATCTGGAACTGACGCCCGTGTACGTCGCGGACTCCCGCAGCTCCAAGGCCCCCGTCGCCCCGGCCGAGACCCGGCCGGGGCGGCGGGAGGCCGCCGACGGCCCCGGCGACGGACCCGGGACCGTGGACGGCAGCACCGGCGACGGCCGCCGCACCGTCGCCCGGGCGGCCGTCCCCGGCACCGTGGTGGCCCTGGGCGTGGTCAGCCTGGTCACCGACGTCTCGTCCGAGATGGTCAGCGCCGTCCTGCCGCTCTACCTGCTCACCGGCCTCGGCCTGTCCCCGCTCGGCTTCGGCCTGCTCGACGGCATCCAGAACGGCTTCAGCGCCGTCGTCCGCCTGCTCGGCGGCCACCTCGCCGACCGCCGGGGGCGCGACGGGGCGTCCCGGCACAAGGCCGTCGCCGCCGTCGGCTACGGACTGTCCGCGCTCTGCAAGCCGCTGCTGCTGCTCGCCCACACCGTGCCGCTGATCGGCGCCGTGATCGCCGTCGACCGCACCGGCAAGGGCCTGCGCACCGCCCCGCGCGACGCGATGATCTCGCTCGCCACCGAACCGGCCCACCGCGGCCGGGCGTTCGGCGTCCACCGGGCCATGGACACCGCGGGCGCGCTGCTCGGCCCGCTCACCGCCTTCCTCGTGCTGCGGCTGGCCGGCGGCCCGATGCTCGCCGACGGCGGCCAGCAGCAGGGCTACCACGCGGTGTTCGCGGTCAGCGGGTGCGTCGCGGTGCTCGGCGTCCTCGTCCTGCTGCTGTTCGTGCCGAACCGGCTCGACGGCGCCGAACCGTCCTCGGGCGCAGAACCGTCCTCCGGCGCCGAACCGTCCTCCGGCGCCGCAGCGTCCGACGCCCGCCCCCGGCTGCGGGACGGGCTCGCGCTGCTGCGCATCCCCGGCCTGCGCCGGCTCACCGTGTGCGCGGTGCTGCTCGGCCTCACCACCGTCAGCGACTCCTTCCTCTACCTGCTGGTGCAGCGCCGGCTCGGCCTCTCCGTCGAGTACTTCCCGCTGCTGCCGCTCGGCACCGCGGGCGCCTTCCTGCTGCTCGCCGTGCCGCTCGGCGCGCTCGCCGACCGGATCGGCCGCCGCCGGCTGTTCCTGGCCGGGCACGGCGTCCTGCTGCTCGCCTACGGCCTGCTGCTGTCGCCGCTGGACGGCCCGGCCGCCGTGGTCTGCGTCCTGCTGCTGCACGGCTCCTTCTACGCCGCCACGGACGGCGTGCTCGCCGCCGCCGCGGCCGACACCGTCCCCGCCGAGCGGCGCGGCGCCGGCCTCGCCCTGGTCGGCACCGGGCAGGCGCTGGCCCGGTTCGCCTGCTCGCTGGCGTTCGGCGCGCTGTGGAGCGCGGTCGGCGGCACCACCGCGCTGACCTGGTCGGCGCTGGCGCTGGCCGGCTGCGTCACCGGCGCGGCGTTCGTCCTGCGCGGGCCCGCCGCCGCTCCCGTCGCGGCTCCCGGCGAGTCCGCCCCCACGACCGACGACTCCGAGGTGCCCTCGTGACCACCACCACCCTCCCGAACCGCACCCGGGTGCTGATCCTGCTGGTCGCCGTCGTCCTGCTCGGCGCTGTCGGCACCGGCGCCGTGCTGTGGGCCTCCGACCGCTCCGCCGAACGCGACCGCCCCCAGGCCGGCGGCCCGGTCGTCACCCGGGGCGAGGTCACCCTCAAGGACCCGGCCGCCCGGCAGCTGGTCTTCCGCAACATGGCCTGGGGCCCGCACCGCGACGAGGTCGTCACCGTCCCCGCCGGGCACCCCGACGGCCCGCGCACCTCCTCCGGCGTCCAGTGCCTGCGCTTCTACGCCGCCGCCGGCACCGGCATCTGCCTGCGGGCCGACCGGGGCGCCCTCCAGGACACCTACCGGGCCGTCGTCCTCGACGACCACCTGCGCGAACTGCGCTCCTTCCCGGCCGCCGGCATCCCCACCCGCTCCCGGGTCTCGCCCTCCGGCCACCTCGCCGCCTGGACCGTCTTCGTCAGCGGCGACTCCTACGCGGGCACCGACTTCTCCACCCGCACCTCGATCGTCGACGTCCGCGACTGGAACCTCCGGGAGAACCTGGAGGAGTTCGACGTGGTCAAGGACGGCAAGCCGTACCGGGCGCCGGACATCAACGTCTGGGGCGTGACCTTCGCCGACGACAACACCTTCTACGCCACCGTCGCCACCGGCGGCCAGACTCACCTGGTCCGCGGCGACCTCGCCGCCCGCACCCTCACCACCCTGCACCAGAACGTCGAGTGCCCGTCCCTCTCGCCGGACGGCACCCGGATCGCCTACAAGAAGCGCGTGCCCGGCGCCTCCGCGGACGCCCCCTGGCGGCTGTACGTCCTCGACCTCGCCACCATGACCGAGACCGCCACCGCCGAGCAGCGGAGCATCGACGACCAGGCCGTCTGGTCCGACGACCGCACCCTGCTCTACGCCATGCCCGGCGACTTCGGCGCCGACCTGTGGACCGTCCCCGCCGACGGCAGCGGTGCGGCCGGGCGGCTGCTGGAGGCGGCGGTGGCGCCCGCGTACCTGGGCTGAGCGGAGGGCCGGCGGAGGGCTGGGCGGAAGGCCGGGTGGACGTCGGGCGGAGGGGTGCACGAGGCTGATCGGGGTGGTTGGTCCCATTCGGAACTCGGAGCGTAGGGTCCAGGACGAGCACCACGAACGGCCGCGCCCCCTACCGGGCGACCACGACGACGACCGGGGGAACGGGAACAGTGAGGCAACGAGGGCCCGACGGCGGATCGCCGCCCGAGCGTGCGACCAGCGACTCCTGGCCGGCGCTGCACGGCCGGCCGGTGCTGCGCCGCACCGTCGCGATCGGCCTGGTGGTCTCGGTGTCGGTGCTGGCGGCCCTCGCCGTCCGGGGCGTCAACGCGCTCACCGTCGGCCGGGGGGCCATCGAGACCGACCGCGACCGCGCCGAACTGCTGGCCGGGCTCCACCCCTCCCAGCACCCCGGCGCGGGCCGCTACTACGTCCCGGTCGGCGCCGTCTACACGCGCGGGGCGGACGGCCTGCCCGTCGCCTATCTGCACTACCGGCTGGCGGGCGGGCGAGAGGTCGGCATCGGCGACTTCCTGCGCACCTACGACCTGCCCGCCCCCGGCGCCGCCGCGCCGCTGCCCGCCGACCTGACCGAGGCGCTGGGCGGCGACGAGCCGGCCTCCGCCCCGGAGCTGGGGGCGCCGCTGCCGGCTTCGGCCTCGCCGTCCGCCTCGCCTTCCGCGCTGCCCACCGCCCTGCCCGTCGGCTCGCTCTCCGCCTCGCCCGCCGCCTCGCCCTCCGCGACGGCCGACGAGGCGCCCACCGACGGTCCGGCCCCCGAGGGCGACCCGGCGGACACCGCCGAGCCCGCCACCGGGGCCGCCGACCCGGAGCCCACGGAGCACATCGCCCCGGCCGTCGACCCCGCCGCCGAGACCGGCCCCACCCCCACCTCCACCCCGGTTCCCGAGGACACCGACGACCCCCTCCTCGGCACCGACGCCATCCACAACCGGGCCCGCCGCATCTACGTCGCCCCCGACCCCGCCGGCCTCCCCGGCGCCGCCGACATCTATGTCCGCGCCACCGGCTGATCGGCCCGGGCGGTACCGTTGCCGCTGCATCCCGAGGAGCGTCCGGGGAGGGGGACCGACGTGATCACCCACGACCGTCCACAGATGAGCCTCGAAGCATTCGAGCTGATCGCCGAGACCGCTGCGCTCCAGGAGATCGCGCTCGAATTCATCGATGGTGAAATCGGAGTCAAGCCCGCTCCCGACGGCGACCACGGCCAGATCATCGCGTGGCTGCAGCGGATCTGCATGCAGCATCGTCCGGATCTCTGGCTCTTCGCTGAACAGGGTCTGCGTATTCCGTCCTACGGGAACGGCGACGCGCGCCCGGACGGCACTCTGGCGCCCGCCAAGTACTTCGCCGGCCAAGGCGAGTGGGCCGACTCCCGGGGTGTCCTGCTGGTCGCGGAGGTCACCTCCTTCGACCGTCGGGCCGACGAGCGGGACCGGGTCAAGAAGCCCCGGGCGTACGCGGAGAGCGGCATCCCGCTCTATCTGCTGGTCGACCGGGACAACGACACCGTCACCGTCCACAGCGAGCCGGTCAAGGGCAGCTACCGCGGGACCCGGACCTACGACTACGGCGAGCGGGTCGAGCTCCCCGGTCTCGACATGGTCCTGGACACCGAGGAGCTCAAGGACTACAGCCGCTGACCCAACCCTGTTGCCGGTGTTGTCGGTTGGCCGTGCTGTACTCCCGCCATGACGCTTGAGAACAGCACACCGCCGCCCGGCCGTTCCGCGGAGTGGGCGGCCGCTCTGGCCCAGGCCTTCGGGGAGGTGCTCGGCCGGCCGCCGGCCGAGCACGGGGATGCGGACGCCCGCTACGGGGCCTACTACGGCGGCAACTTCCTCGACGAGGCCGAGCTCGACCACGACCCGGTGTGGGTCGGCCGGGCCGCGCTCGCGGGGGAGGAGACGGTCGAGCCCGGCCACCTGCTGCTCACCCCGCCGGGTGACACCGCCGAGACCGAGTTGGTGTTCGACGCGAGCCGGTCGCTGTTCTGGGTCGACCCGCGCGAACTGCCCGACACGCTGGCCGCGTTCGGCGCCGATCTCGCCGCCGCCGTCGCGGAGTCCGAGAGCGGCCAGTGGCGCGGTGCCCTGCTGGGCGCCGACCTGGGCCGGATAGCCGGCCACCACGGCGTCGACCTCGCCTCGGCCGACCTGCCCCGGGAGTTGTGGACGCTCTGGCAGGGCCGGATCGCCTCCGGTGACACCCTGCTCGACGCCCTCTGCGCCGCCACCGGCCTGACCGCCGCCACCTCGCCCGAACTGGTCCCGGCCGGTCTCGGCGACAGCGCCGACGAGGTGGAGGAGGAGGCCCACGAACTGGTGGCCGGCGTGGCCGACCCGGCCCTGCGGGACTACCTGGCGGCCTTCTGCGACGAGGAGTCCCACGACCTCGCCCTCGTGCGGTTCGCCCCGGCCGACGACGAGGACGGCCAGGACGACGAGGGGGACGGCGACGGGGACAACGACTTCGACGATGCTGACTTCGATCACGATGACGACTACGACGACTACGACGAGTCGCAGGGCGGCACCGTCGTCGTCCGCTGGGACGGCGCGGTCGACCAGTACGAGGTCACCGTCCGCCGCGTGATCGCCTGACCGCCCTGAGGCCCGCCCCGGGCCCTCCCGCGCGGAGGGCCCGGCTCCCGGGGGACAAACCCAGGGGATAAAGTCGCGGGGCGAACCGATCTGCGGTGCGCGCGTGGAACCGAAGGAGCAGACCGTGGGCGAGGCCGTCTCCCCCGAGACCGGTGCCGACACCGTGGACCCCCGCCGGGGCGCGGAGCTCGCGGCGCGCTGGTGGAAGTGGGCCTTGTCGGCCCCGGCCGAGCGCAGCCCCGTCGGTGACACCACCGGCGAGTTCGCCAACTGGCGGCAGCCCTCGGACGTCTGGTTCCTGGCCGGCACCTACGGCGGCCGCGTGGTGCGCCGCTGCCCGATCCGCGCCGGGCAGCCGGTCTTCTTCCCGGTCTTCAACACCCAGCGCCTCGCGCTCGGCCTGTCCTCCGCGCCGTGGCGGGTCGAGACCTCCAGGGCCGAGGCGACGCTGAACGGCGTCCCGCTGCGGGTGCAGGAGTTCGCGTCCAGGCGCTTCCTGGCGATGGGCATCCCGCGCGTCGCCTGGGGCCAGTGGTGCGCCCTGGACCCGCTGGCGCCCGGTCAGTACGTGCTCTCCATCAAGGCGCGGGCCGGCGAGTTCTCGGTCGACACCACGTACCACCTGGACGCCGTCGAGTACTGACGGTCGCGTTCCGGCGGTCCCGTCGGCTCAGACGGCGGCGAGCAGATCGCGCAGCGGGGCCGGCTCCTGCCCGGGTGCCAGGGCCTGCACCAGCAGATGCCCGTAGCGGATCTTGCGCCCCTTCTTGGTGCCGAGGAAGCGCCGCAACTGCCCCTCGGCCGGGCGGCCCTGGTGGGCGGGCTGGCGGACGAAGGTCTGCCAGGCCGGGAGGTCGCCCTCGTCCCGGACGATCTCCACCACCCGGGCCACGCCCAGCGCGCGGATCAACTCCTCCTCCAGGTCCGCCACACACACGAAGAACCCCTCGCGCGGCGCTCCCGCCCGGTCGAGCCCGCGCTCGTAGAAGCCCTGCTCGTTCGCGTCGCACAGCCCGCTGAGGCGCAGCCCCAGCCCGGGCGGCCCGAGCAACTCGGCATACCGGGCGATGTTCATGGCACCACCCATGGAGACCACGCACACCCCGTCCCCGGCCAGGTCCCGTCCGTACTGCGCGGCCAGCGTCCCGACGGCGGCGAGGTCGCTCGGCCCCTCCACCAGGACTGCCGTCCGCACCCCCACCCGCCCGGCCAGTTCCCCCGCAGGCCCACCGGGCCCACCCGCCGCCCAAGCCGTGATCGCGTCCCGGAACGCTGCCATGTCCGCCATGCTGCGCATTCTGCTCCGCCGGGCGGTCCTGAGCCCGCCATTTTCGCCGCGTCGGCCCCTCCGGACGGAGCTACAGCACGGCAACGCACGAACTCAGGTCCTCCGCCAAGCATTCGGCCCGCCGTGCCCAGATGGCGAAGAGCCGGCTGGCCGGCGCCGTCGATCCGGCCCATACCTGGAACGAAGCCCCGGCACGCAGCGCCAGCGCGGCACGGCCGGCCGCCTCGGTCCCGTGTCGTTCGAGGGCGACAAGCAGCTCTTCGCGATCCACGACAGGCAGTATGGCGTTCGGTGGTCACGGAGGGGCCGGTCGGGAAGCCTCGGGATCAATCATCCGACTGTGACGCCGCAGGTCACGTACGGTGCGGCCATGACCGAGGACCTTCCCCCCGATGTGGCCGACGTGCTCGACGCCCTCCTCGACACCGACGATCCGGTTCATGCTGCGCTCCGCGCCCAGGTGCCCCACCTGAGCGTCTCGGGGCGGTTGCGGCACGGCCTACTTCGGCCTCGACCGCTCCGCAGTCCGGCCGGCCGCCTCGGGGCCGGGCACGGTGGTGGCCGCCGAAGCCCAGATCCCGACCGATGACGGCGACTGCCCCGGCGAAGTCCTGGCCTTCGCCGAGTCCGGCTACCTCTCCTGGCTGGAGGTCTGCTCCTGGAGCGACACGGTCGAGGTCACCCTTGCCCTGGCCCGGCGAACGCTGCGCCGCTGACGCCGGTGTGCCCTTGAGTGGGAAGTCGGCCGGTCCGACTTCCCACTCCCACCCCCTCTCCAGGGAGCGGTCATCGTCCGCCGAATTCCCATGGCTGCTCGGGCGGGCGCCGGGCAGACTCCCCTTCCATGAGGATGGGGATCACCGGCTTCGAGCCGTCGTTCGTGTTCGGCATCGAGGCGGTTCGGGAGGCGTACGGGGCGCGACTGGCGGCACTCGTCGGCCGGCGGCTGACCGGCTTTGCGGTGGTGCGCTTCGTGGAGGACGGGAGCTGGTTCGCCGACTGTCCGGTGGTGCTGGACTTCGAGGGTGTCCGGGTGGAGGTTGCCCACCGCCAGCTGGACCATTTCTGGATCGGCTGGAACGACCTCGACACAAGGGTCCCGATCGCGAACTGGGAGTGGTTCGAGTTCACACCCGAGTGGTCCGACCAGGACGAGCGCTTGGCCCCCTTTGTAGGCCGGGAGCTGCGGGAGGTGGCCCTGCTGGAGTGGTCCCCGCCCGAGCACGTTCGCGACACGGCCAGGGGCACGGTGGCCGTGGAGTTCGTGTTCGACGACGGCCATCTGCGGATCGCCAACGGCCTGGACGAGAACACCGTCGAACTCGACCCGGCCGCCCCGGAGTACGTCCGGCACCGCCTGCCCGCCCCGGAGTAGGGAGTCGGCCCGGCCGACTTCCTGCGTCAGATGAAGGGGCCGTCCAGGACCTCGAACGAGCAGCGCTCCGATACGACGTACTGCTTGGACCAGCTGTTGGCAGTGTCGTGGACCGCCCGGGGCGACCACGCGTCCGGTCCCGGATCCAGGTCCAGCACGAAGAGCCCTTCCGCGAAGCCGAGCTTCAGCCCGTCCGTGAGGACCTGCAAGGGGTACGGGCGGGTCTCGGAGAGCCGGTACTCGTCGATGCCCCGCATCGCGATCCGCACCAGCTTCCACCCGTGCAGCCTGCTGTTCGGCGAATTTCCGCCCGGGGTGGTTCGGTCCATCGCCTGGACTTCCACCTCGATCGTTCGGCGGGCGCGATCGCCTCGCGGAAGGACGATGGAAATGCCGGTGACGACACCGTCCTCGAATCCCAAGAATCTTTCGAGGAAGTCGGGAACGGACTCCTCGGAAAGATCTGCATGCATTCCCTGGCTCGTTTCTGGCTCCGGCAGTCCCGTGATGAGTAGGAAGTCGGCCTCGCCGACTTCCTACTCCGCCCGCGCCGCCGCCGCCGCGATCATGCCGTGCATGACGGCCGCCGGTACCGCCGGGTTGGTGGCGGCGTTCCCGGCGGTGGTCGGGTCCTGGAGCAGGGCGACCAGCAGCGCCGGGGGCAGGGCCGGGTGGCGATGGGCGTGGGTGCGGACCTGCGGATCCGGGTCGTGGGCGAGGCGTTCGGCGAGGGCGGCGGTGCACGCCGGGTCGTCGAGGGCGAGCAGCCGCAGGCGCGGGTGGGGGTCGTCGGCGAAGCGCAGCAGGTTGTGGCGGGGGAAGTTGGGATGGTTGCGCGGGCGGCCGGGGAAGGAGAGGGTGCCGTTCCAGCCGTCCGTCCACAGGTCGAGCAGCAGCCAGGACGGGGCGTCGTCGCAGGACTCGGTGAGGAACAGCCGGACGGCGAAGTCCTCGTCACGGGCGAGGACTTCGACCACATCGGCGGGCAGTCGGGGCGCGCGGGCGATGCTGCGGCGGATCCGGAGCCTGGGGGAGCCAGCCAACTGCCGCATGGCGGCCGGGTCGTCGAACAGGGCGGCGATCCACCACAGGGCGACCGTCCGCTCCTGGGGGGCGATGTCCGGGACGGCGTCGGCGAGTTCGGCGATCTCCCCAGGGGTCGTTGGGGGCCGGGCGTCGCCCCCAGGGGCGGGTTCGATGCCTCGTGGCCGGGGCGCCCACGCGCGGCGGGTGGCCGCGTCCGCCGCCAGCTCCGTCAGCAGGGTGTGCTCCGGTTGCCCGGCCCGGGCGGCGAGCAGCCGCTCCCACTGGGCGGCCGAGAGCCGCCCGCTGTCGGCGGCCCGCCCCCACACCCGCCGGTGCGGGCCGGCGATGGCGGCGTCCAGGACGGCGGGCGGCAGGTCGTGGCGGCGGAGCAGGAAGTCGGCCCGGCCGACGTCCAGGAGGGCGATCAGCACATCGTCCGGCGCGGCCGGGTTGAGCTCGATCCCGCCCAGCCACTCCCGCCGGAGCTGCGCCGACGGCACGGGAGGGTGGAGGAGTGCCGCCCACGGGTCCTGCTGATGATCCATTCCCGCAGGGTAGTGCGCACAGGAAGTCGGCGGGTCCGACTTCCCGTGCCAGGGGAGAACGGGAGTCAGGAGCTGCCCGATCCGGCGGCGCGGAGGGCCGCCGCGAGGTCGCTGTACTCGGGCAGGCTCGCCCCGACGACCTTCTCGTAGCGCACGGCGTCGGCGATCCCGAGCCTCTCGCCGGTGGGGAGGGTCCGGTTCGACGTCCACAGGAGCAGCCGCAGTTCCTCGTCCTCGACGGCGAGGATCGGGGCGGAGGACTCCATCGGCACACCGTTCTGCAGTCTCCACTCGGCGACGTCGTTCCAGAAGCCGTTCAGGGTGTCCCAGCAGATCGCGCTCCGGGGGCCGAGCAGCGGGCGGATGTCCTCGGGGGAGCGGAATTCGTCGAGACCGTGGGAGGTGAGGTTCTGGACGTTCTCCAGGACGCGGACGGCTGGCGCGTACCCGTGCTCGTCCACCAGCGCCTCCTCGCCCAGCGCCAGGATCTCCACGGTCGAGGGGTGGTCCCGTCGGGCGGCCCGGTAGGCGACCTGACGGGCGAGGTGCAACTCGTCGTCGGTGTCGGCCGGGGGAGCGGAGGGGCGGCGGCGCCAGGGGAATCGCATGGTCGTTCTTTCGACGGGCATCGGTGGCGATCATGATCTCCCGTGTCCGGGCACCTCGTGCACCGGGACCCGCCCGCGCAGGAAGTCGGCGGGTCCGACTTCCTGCGCAGGGGGTCGGCCCGGGCTCAGTCGAGGACGGCGACGGCCTCGACCTCCACCAGGTGCTCGGGCACGTCCAGGGCCGCCACGCCGAGCAGGGTGGCCGGCGGGGTGGCGGTCGTCCCGATCTTCGCGGTGGCGCGCCGGACGCCCTCCAGGAGCGCGGGCATCTGGTCGGGCGTCCAATTGGCGACGTGGACGGTCAGCTTCGCGACGTCGTCGAAGGTCGCGCCCGCCCCGGTCAGGGCGGTGGCGACATTGAGGTAGCACTGCTCGACCTGGGCCGCGAGGTCGCCCGCGCCGACGGTGGCGCCGTCGGCGTCCCAGGCGACCTGTCCGGCGATGTGGACCGTCCGCGAGCCGGAGGCGACGGCCACTTGGTGGTAGACGTCGACGGCGGGCAGCCCGTCGGGGTTCAGCAGGGTGATGGCCATGGCGGCTTCCGTCTCCTCGTGCTCTCTTGTGGTGACTCGGTCACCGTAGGAGAGTGGTCGCCGACGTGGAAGAACGCACTTCTCGGTGACTGGGGAACCTCAAGGTGAGCAAGCAGGTCAACGGCTCGGCGACGGATCGGGCGGACGCGATGCGCGCGGACTCCCTGGCACGGGAGATCTTCTCCGACATCGCCAACAAGTGGGCGCTGCTGATCGTCGAGGCGATCGGCGACGGTACCCTGCGCTTCACCGAGCTGCGCAAGGAGGTCGACGGCATCAGCCACAAGATGCTGACCCAGAACCTGCGCCTGCTGGAGCGCAACGGCCTGGTGGAGCGCACGGTGTACCCGACGGTGCCGCCGCGCGTCGAGTACACCCTGACCGGGCCGGGCCAGGCCCTGCGGGCCACGGTGGACGCCATGTGCGACTGGACCCACCGCCACCTGGACGCCATCGAGGAGGCCCGCCGGCGCTTCGGTGCCGTCTGAACGGCGTCCTGAACGGTCTCCTCAACGGTGTCCTGACCGGCGTCCCGCTCAGCGGAAGTCCGCCGCGTGGTCCACCGCCCACTCCCGGAACGACCGGGCCGGGGTTCCCGTGATCCGCTCCACCGCGTCGTTGACGGGCTCCGGACGGTCGAGCATGGCAGCCTGGGCCGGGAGCACGGCCGCCACCAGCTCCGCCGGCCAGCCCGCGGCCCTCATCCGCTCGGCGGCCTCGGCCGGTGCGATCTCCTCGAACCGCAGCGGCCGTCCGACCGCCTCGCCGATCAGCGCCACCTGCTGTTCCTGGGTGACCGGTCCGGGGCCGGTGAGCAGGGGGCGGGCGCCGAGCAGGGCGTCCGTGGTCAGTGCCCGCACGGCGACGGCGGCGATGTCGGCCTCGTGGATCAACGGGCGGGCCAACTGCGGCAGCGGCGCCCGGACCGCGCCGCTCGCGCGGAGTTCCTCCGCCCAGCCCAGCGTGTTGCTCGCGAAGCCGGTGGGCCGCAGCGCCGTCCGTTCGAGGCCCGACGCCTCGATCAGCCGCTCCAGTTCGGTGTGGAACGCGGTGATCGGGTCGCCCGGTGCGTCCTTTCCGTCCCCGACCCCGGCGGACGACAGGTAGACCACCCGTCGGGCGTGCTTCCCGATCACGTCGATCACCTCCGCCGCGCCCTCGGCGCCCAGGAAGGGCCACACCAGGAACACCGCGTCGACGCCCTCCAGGGCCGCGCCCAGTGACGCGGGGTCGCCGAGGTCGCCCCGCACCGCCCGCACGCCCTCCGGGAACTCCGCCTCCCCTCGCACCAAGGCCCGCACGGGTACGCCCGCCGCGTGCAGTTGGGCCACCACCGAACCGCCGACCCGTCCGGTCGCGCCGGTCACCAGGATCGTGGGCTGTGTCATCGGAATCTCCTCGTCTCGCCGTTCGATGGCCACGACCCTCGTACATCAACCGAGGTTCAGGTCAAGCGCCGGTTGGGTCGGCCACCGGAGGTCGCGAACCGCGTCACCGGACAGGACAGGACAGGACAGGGGAATCGCATGGCCGCCCTTTCTGTCGGCATCGGCGGCGATCATGATCTCCCCCGCCCGGGCACCCCGTGCACCGGGGTCCGGGCCGCGTTCGGCTCTCTCCAGCGGTGGCTCCCGTCTGGCATGATCAGGTAATCGGGTCGTCATCGAATGCAATGGCGCCCGACGGTGGCGTGCGGGGCCCTGGGGAGGGGATCGCGTGGAGTTCGGGGTTCTGGGGCCGTTGGAGGTGCGGACCGGCGCCGGTGTCCGGGTCCGGTTGGGGGGCGATCGTCAGGAGCGTCTGCTCGCGGCGCTGTTGCTGAACGCGGACAGCAGTGTCCCGGTCAGCCGGTTGGTCGACGCGGTCTGGGACGACCACCCGCCGGCGACCGCCGGGCGCCAGGTCGGCAATCTGGCCGGGATGCTGCGCCGACGGTTCGCCGAGGCCGAACCCGCCGGCCCACCCGTGCTGCTGACCGGCGACCACGGGTACCGGCTCGTGCTCGACGGCCACCGGCTGGACGCCCGGACCTTCGCCGACCGGGTGGCGCGGTCCCGCGCCGCGGCGGCCGCAGGCGAAGCCGTCGCCGCGTTGGCGGACCTGCGCGAGGCGCTGGCACTGTGGCGCGGCCCGGTCCTGGACGGGCTCCCCGGGCAGCTTCCGGCGGCGGCCTGCGTCGCGCTGGAGGAGTTGCGGCTGACCGCCTGGGAGGACTGCCTCGACCTGGAGGCGACCCTGGGCCGGTACCGCGAGACGGTGCCGGAACTGACCGCCCTGGTCGCCGAGCATCCGCTCCGGGAGCGGTTCGCCGGGCAGTTGATGCGTGCGCTGCACCGCTCGGGCCGGACGGCCGACGCGCTGGCGGTCCACCGGCTGTTCGTCGGTCGCCTCGCGGAGGAGCTGGGGCTCGACCCCAGTCCCGAACTGCGGAATCTGCACCTGGAGTTGCTCAAGTCCGAGCCAGAACGGAACGGGCGCGAGGTGGTCGATCGAGGGCCGGGCGGGCCGGCGGGGAGTGCGGCACCGGGCGACAGCGCGTCGGCCGGGAACCCCGCGACCGACGTCGCCCCCGACCGTGCCCCTGCCCCCGGCGCGGTGGTGCCGCGGCCCGCCCAACTGCCCTCCCCGTCCGCCTCGTTCGCCGGGCGCAGTGCGGAACTCGCGGCACTCGACGGGTTCGCCGCCGAGGCTGCCGGTCCCGGACCGGCCGCCCCAGCGGCGGCGACGGTCTTCACCGTCTCCGGCACCGCCGGGGTCGGCAAGAGCACCCTGATCGTTCAGTGGGCGCACCGGGTGCGCGGCCGCTTCCCGGACGGCCAGCTCTACGCGGACCTGCACGGCTTCTCGGCCGGTCCGCCGCTGTCCGCGCACGCGGTGCTGGCCCGGTTCCTGCGCGCCCTCGGTGTGCCCGGTCCGCAGGTACCCAGCGCGCCCGACGAGGCCGCCGCGCTGTACCGGTCCATGCTGGCCGACCGGCGCGTCCTGGTCGTCCTCGACAACGCGCACAGCGCCGAACAGGTCCGCCCGCTGCTCCCGGGCGGGCCGCGGTGCCTGACCGCGGTCACCAGCCGGACCAGCCTCGCCGGGCTCGCCGCCCGCGACGGCGCCCGCTCACTGGCCCTCGACCTCATGCCGGCCGCCGACGCCGTCGCCCTGCTGGACCGCGTCATCGGCGACGACCGGGCGCGCACCGAACCCGCCGCCGCCACCGAACTCGCCACCGTTTGCGGGCGGTTGCCCCTCGCTCTCGCCATCGCCGCCAGTCGCCTCGCCGTACGCCCCGGACTCACGGTCGCCGACCAGGTCGCCGAACTGCGCGACGCCGAGGACCGGCTCGGCGCGCTGGAGATCGAGGGGGACGCCGCCTCGACCGTCCGCGCCGCGTTCGATCTCTCCTACCGCGCCCTGCCCGCCCGCGCCCAGGACCTCTTCCGGCTGTTCGCCCTCGGCCCCGCCCCCGACCTCTGCACGGCCGCCGCCGCCGCGCTCTGCGGCGAACGCACCGCGGCTGTCCGCCCGGTCCTGGGGAAGCTGGCCACCGCCCACCTGCTCACCTACGAGGGCCGCGACCGGTACCGCATGCACGACCTGCTGCGCCTGTACGCCGCCGAACGCGCCGCCTCCGAGACCGGGACGGCCGAACGCATCGCCGCCCGCGAACGCCTCTGCAGCTGGTACCTGAACCACGCCGACGCGGCTGTCCGCCTGCTGACCCCGCACCGGCAGCGGACGGGATTCCCCCGTCCCGGCCCCTGGTACGAGCCGCCGGGGTTCGCCACGTCGGCTGAGGCCCGCAGCTGGTGCGAGAGCGAGCACACGCACCTGATGGGCCTCGTGCGGGAGGCCGCCGAGCACGGCCTCGACGACTTCGCCTGGCGGCTGCCCCTGGCGCTGTGGGGCTACTTCTTCGTGAGCCCGCACCTGGACGACCGGGAGGAGGCGGCCCGGCTGGCGGTGGCCGCCGCCCGGCGGTCCGGCGACCGCTACGGCGAGGGCCACGCGCGCAACGACCTGGCCACGGTGCTCGGTGCGGTCGGCCGGCACGACGACGGCCTGGCCGAACTCCTCCGGGCCCGGGCTCTGCTGGCCTCGGCCGGCGACCCGGTCGGGGAGGCCGTGGTGATCGGCAACCTGGGCGAGCACAGCCTCAACACCGACGAGCCCGGGCGGGCCCGGGAGTACTTCCGGCAGTCCCTCGCGCTGCTGCTGGCGCAGCCCGAGGACGGTTGGGACCACTGGGTGATCGGCGTCTGCGAGACCAACCTCGGCGTGGCCGCTGCTCTCGCCGGTGACACCGGGGAGGCCGACGAGTTCCTGTACCGGGCGCTCGACCGCCACCGTTTCGCGGGGGACCCGGTCCTGGAGAGCTTCACCCTCTTCTACCTGGGTGACCACCACCGCCGGCTGGGCCAACCGGAACGGGCCGCCGCCTGCCTCCGCCGGGCGCTGGCAGTGATCGACAGCACCACCGAGAACCCGCTGCTGCGTGCCGACGTGTCGGCGGCCCTGGAGGCCCTGACGGATCCCGACGAACGCACGGCGGAAGTTCTCCCAGGAGCCTGACCATCACCTCCGATGGTGATCCGATGGCCGGGCCGTGCCGAACCGGAGCAGCCGATTGGGAAGGTCGATCCGCACCGGCCCCACGAGGGACCGGTCGCCTTCGCATCGCGCCTCGCAGCACGTGCCCGCAGCCCCTGGAGGAACGCCCATGAGCCTCAGCAAGCACCTCGCCAAGCACCTCGCCAAGCGCCTCGCCGCCACCGCGGCGGCCGTTACCGTGGCCGCCCTGGTTCCACTGACCGCGACCCCGGCGAGTGCCACGACCCTGCCCACGCCTCCGAGTCCGACCTGCAACCCCAACGTCGAGAAGTTCTGGGACGACGTCGTCTCCGCCCAGGTTGACCCGGTCGTCACGGAGTTCATCGGCTTCACCGTCGCGCCCGGCACCACCGGTACCTACGAGAAGACCCTCGCGCGGGTCGATTCGGTCAGCACCACGATCAACTCCAGCCGCGAGTTCACCGCCGATCTCAGCGGACTTTTCGTCAAGGTCGGCTTCAAGACCAGCCTCTCGGTGCTCACCACCAAGGCGACCACCGAGACCGAAGAGGTCAAAGTCACCCAGAACTTCAACCAGTCCGGGCGCTACGGGCTCTACAGGGGCACCCGGAAGGTGGCGGGCCAGTTCGTCCGCTACACCTGCGCACGCAGCGGCCCGACCACGGGCCTCTGGATCAACACCAATCCCAATGGCACGGGCACCTACACGACCTTCGCGGACATCGAGATCGGCACGGTCGTCTGCACCCACCCCGAGCCGGCCGGATCGCTGAGCGCCCTCGCCCGGCAGCGGATCGGCAACTGCTGACCGCTTGCGGCCCGTTCACCGTCGGCCCGTCCGTCCGGTCCGAAATCCTCCGCTCCTTCACCTCTCCACTTCTCCGCGAAAGCGAGCCTGTCATGGGTACTCAGCACCGCCCCGGTTCCGGAGCACGCCGCCTCGCCGCCGTCCTCGGCACCGCGGCCGCCCTGGTCATGTCAGTGATCGTCGCGGCCCCGGCCGCCCAGGCCGCCGACCCGGTCGGCTTCACCTGCGACCCGGGTGCTTACCAGATCGAGGCCCTCAACAGCGGCCTGACCGTGGAGGTCTCCCTTGCCTCCGGCAACCACGGGTCGGTCGCCCAGTTCGGGTGGAACGGGGGCGGCAACCAGGTGTGGCGGTCCTGCCACATGTCCGTCCCCGGTGGCCTGGAGGTCTACAGGTTCATTAACCACGGCAGCGGCCTGTGCATGTCCGTCGACCGTCGGGGCCTCGAGGCCGGCACCTGGGTGATCACCGAACGCTGCGACGCGACCCTCAATACCGGCAACAACGCCCAGGAATTCTGGATGTTGCAGGTCGACGGCACCCGGGCATTCGCCCTCTCTCCGCAGCACACCCAGAACGGCACCCGCATGTGGCTCTCCGCCCAGGACCACTCCACCGCGGCGACGGCCCAGATCATCCAGCACAGGGAGCCCGAGCTCTTCCGCCTGAACCCGATCCCCTGAGCCTCGCACCACGGGTCACGCCCGTACGGACGCCCGGCCGGGTTCCCCCCGGCCGGGCGTTCCGCGTCGGCGGCCGCCGGGCCGCTCGGGCGCCACGCCTCCTACTGCCGTCGTCCCACCCGCCGGCGGGCGAGGTGGCGGAGGACCGGGGTGAGGTAGTCGGCGTGCGGGCCGGGGAGGCCCGGGAGGTCGGCGGGGGAGCGGACGAAGGCCAGCTCGACCAGTTCCCGTGCCGGCGGCGCGAGGGCGGTGAAGCGCTCGCGCAGGGCTGCTTCGGGGAGGGGCGGCGCGAGGAACAGCACGCCGACGCTGCCGTACTGGCCCCGGGTGACGACCCGGAGTTCCAACTCGGCGGGGGCGGCGGTGACTCCGGTCTCCTCGGCCAGCTCGCGCACGGCGTTGCGGCGCAGCGCGGCGAGGTCGAGGCGCTCGCCGTCGGGCGGGGGTTCGACGGAGCCGCCGGGGAACTGCCAGCGTCCGGGCGCGGCCGTGGTGGGGGACATCCGGCCGACGAGCAGACGCCCGTCGTCGGTGGTCTGGAGGACGCTGACGGAGAGGGAGGCGGTGGGGGCGGTGGCGGAGGGGACGCGGCGCAGGGCGTAGTGGCGGTAGGTCACCCGGGACCAGGAGACATGGAGCTCGCCGGGTCTTGGCCACGAGGTGTCGGCGCAGGCCACCGCGGGCCCGTCGAAGAGGGTGGGATTGGCCAGGACCATGGTCGCCCAGATCTGGTCCCGGGCGTGCCGCTCCTCGGCGGTGAGGCGAGGAGCGGCGACCTCGGCGAGCCGGATCCGGCGCACGCCGAGGACCTCGGCGAGCGGCGGTGGTGGGGGAGTTGGGGCGGCTGCTTCGCGCATCCGCCCATCGAAGCAGTCGGAGGGGGTGCGGGTCAGCCCGACGCGGCGAGGGAGGGGGATCCGTGGGCGCGCTCGGCGGTGTTCACCGGCCGGAGCGGCCCGCGTTCAGGGAGGATCGGAGCCCGGCCCGCGAGGCGGCGTGCAGGATCAGCGCGACGACCAGGAAGGGGAGGGAGAGGACGAAGACGCCGTAGTGGTGGCCGCGCGGTAGGCGGCGTCGTAACCGCCGAGGTCGGCTTCGGTGTTCTTGACGAGGGAGACCAGGCCGAACAGGGCGAAGAAGGCGGCGAGGGCGTAGAGCGTGATCGTGCCGCCGTTGAGCCCGGGACGGGTCGGCTCGTCGAGGGGGGACCGGGTGGTCGCCGGCATGGCGGCGTGCGGGGCGGCAACGGAGCGGTCGGGGGAGGAGGACCGGGGAAGGGTGGTGCTCATCGAGCGGTCGGCTCCGGGTGCGTGGCGACTGTGTGCGCGGGGTGTGCGAACGTTTGGACGCCGTATGTAGAGCACAGGGAGCCGACCGCGCGGCGCACGGGGTGTCAGAGGATGTCGAACTCGTCGTGCTTGACGGCGGTGACGAAGGCGCGCCAGGCGTCGGCGGGGAAGAGGAGCGCGGGGCCGGCGGGGTTCTTGGAGTCACGGACGGGGACGAGACCGGGGGAGTCGTCGGCGATCTCGATGCAGCCGCCGCCACCGTTGCTGTAGGTGCTCTTCCGCCACGACATGGTCCAGGAGTTCCCTTCTGTAGGCCTGAGATCCACGGTAGGGGAACGAAAACCCGGGGGACAGAGGGCGTACCGGCGGGGTAGGACTGCCTGGTGGAGTTGAGGACGACGGTCCACCGGGTGCGGCACGGTGGCGAGGAGTACCGGGTGGTGAAGGCCGTCCCGAGGTCGGGACGGGCGGTGCTGTTCCGGAAGGAATGGTCGCTGGACATGTTCGTGGACCTGGAGGGGGCCAGGAACGTGGCGGCGGCGTGGGGGTTGGCGGCGCGGTCGCGGCAGTCGCTGGTGTATCTGCCGTTGCGGGCCGAGCGGGAGGGACCGGGTCGGCTGCCGGGGTGGTTCCATTCGCCGGTGGTTGATCTCGTGCTGGTGCAGGGCGGATTGGGGTTTCCGGTATCGCGGTGGAAGGCGGTGCGGGGGAGGCTGGGGGTGGGGCAGCCGCAGGTGATGGAGGTTCCGGAGACGGACTTCTCGGGGGAGAAGGAGCCGGAGGAGTGGCGGCGGGACGAGTTGAGGTTCGGGTTCGCTGCCGAGACGTTGTTCCTGACCGGGAGCGCGGAGGCGTTCCGGTGGACGGGGGCACGAGTGCATTCGCTGGTGCGGGAGGGTCCGGCTCGTGCGCTGGCGGGGACTCCGTGGTCGCCGTACGACAGCGTGATGTTGCACCACGCGGGGGATCTGACGGCGAAGGGTCCGGTCAAGGGGCCGGGGGTGCTGAACATCGAGTACGCGCACGGGTGGAGAGCGGGATGAGCCCCGACCGGTGGTTCAGCGGTCGGGGCTCAGAGGTGGTGCTGGGGTTCAGACGGTGCCGAACTCGCCGCCCTGGACAGCGGTGACGAAGGCGCGCCAGGCGTCGGCGGGAAAGAGCAGGGAGGGCCCTTGCGGGTCCTTGGAGTCTCGAACCGGCATGACGCCTGCGTGGCCGTCGGAGACTTCGACGCACCCGCCCTGACCGTTGCTGTAGGTGCTCTTGCGCCAGTGGGCACCGCTGAGGTCAACGGACATGATCCTCGAAGTCCTTCCGTACTTTGCGGATGTAGGTCAGCGACGCTCCTCGCGAGAGCGATTCGACCTGCAGCCGATCGTAGTTGCTCACCCATCCCGCCACTGTCTCGGCATCGCGTTCAAGATACCCACGCTGAAGGGTCTCGGTGTAGCCCATCATGCGACGGTCGGGAAGTGTGAGCAGAACGAGCGGATAGTTCAGCGGCCTGTCCTCGCCGAGTTCCAACGGGGCGATCTGGAGTACGTTCGTGGGTTTTTCGGCCAACGTCTCCAGATGTGAGAGCTGCTCGATCATCACAGCAGGGCCACCGATCGGCCTGAGCAGGCAGGTGGCATCGAGCACGGCCTGAAGGCTCGGCGGACGGCTTGCGGACAGTCTGCTCTGCCTGGTTCGGAGGAAGGCCAGACGTTCGGCCGCCCGTTCCGTGGTCGAGACGCCTTGGCGCACTGCGGCCATCTCGTAGGCCGTGGCATAGGACTGAACCTGGAGCAGTCCAGGAACGACAGCGATCTCGAACAGCCGTATGGCGGTAGCTCGGGCCTCCTGTTCGGCGAACTCCGGGAAACCCTCGATGAGCAGGCTGTGCTTGAGCTGATCAAGCATCAGCTCAAGCGTTCCGCCGGTGTCGAGTGCCCGATCGGCCTCCTGGGCGAGCCTGAGACTTGGAGGTTCCACTCCCCGTTCAATTCGCGAGATGTAGGACGCGGAGAAGTTGATGATTCGACCAAGTTCGGTCTGGGTGAGCCCTCGCGCGTTGCGTGACCTGCGAAGTTGAACGCCGAGTGCCGCACTTGGAGATGACGAGGGGTCAAGTTCGCGCTGGTTCATGGTGGCCTCGATTGAACGCAAATCAATTCGCCAGTTCTGCGGCTTTCGATCGTAGCCCCGACCCCCCAGTATGGATACGGGTCGTAGTGATCCCAATGCACAGCGCAACCAGTGGAGCCCTCATGTCCGTCTACACCCCTGCCGTCGGCGAGGTCGTCCGTGACCTCGCGCACCTCGACACCTCCGGCAAGCCCCTCGAAGCGGTCTACATGGACACCCTCGCCGGGCTCGTCTACCTCCGCCACGAGGCCGGCGGCTGCGAGTGGACCACCAAGCCCAACCGCATCCAGGCCCTTCCCGACCCCCGCTTCCTCAGCGTCCAGCACCCCAGCCGGCCCCGCATCTCCGACGTGGCGTGAACCGCCCCCTGCGACTCGTCGTCGCCGCCCTCGTCGTCCCCACCCTCAGCGCCGTCGCCGCCGCCCTCGTCTGCCGGCCCATCCACGACGGACCCCTCGGACCCCAACTCCTCATCTTCGGCCTCGTCCTCGCCACCGGCATCAGCGCCGGACTCCCCGCCTGTCTCACCTGGCTCACCCCCAAGAACACCGACGACTGAACCCCAGGAGTCACCGTGCTGCACCACCTCCCCACCCTCCACACGACGCCGCCCCGCCGACGGCACCACCACCACGCCCTGATCCTCAACCGCGACGGCGCCCTCCTCGTCATCGGCACCACCCACACCACCG